>NZ_FUXL01000029.1 GCF_900167365.1 Consotaella salsifontis
GTGCTGTTTCTCGGCATCGTCGGCGGCCTGATGCTGGTGGAGAGCATCAACACCATGCGCCAGTCGCGCGGCGGGGCCGGCACGGGCGAGGTTCGCCACAAGACGCACCACAGCCGCATCCAGCGCCTGCCGCTGAAGATGCGCTTTCGCCGCTCCAAGCTCTACGTCTCGGTGATCCCGGTGCTGGGGCTGGGGGTGTTCATCGGCATCCTCGCGGCGATCATGGGCGTTGGCGGCGGCTTCATCATGGTGCCGGCGATGATCTACCTTCTGCGCGTTCCCACCAGCGTGGTCATCGGCACCTCGCTGTTCCAGATCATCTTCACCTCGGCCATCACCACGGTTCTCCAGGCGGGGACGAACACTACGGTGGACGTGGTTCTGGCCTTCCTTCTGATGGTGGGCGGGGTGATCGGGGCGCAGTTCGGGGCGCAGGCGGGCCGCAAGCTCAGGGGCGATCAGCTCCGCGCGCTGCTGGCGCTTCTGGTTCTTGCCGTTTGCGTGCGACTGGGGATGGAACTGGTGATCACGCCCGCCGATCCCTATTCGCTGAGCTCGCCCTCCGGGGAGGCGCAATGATGGCAAGGCATCGCGCAAGAAGCCTGATCTGCGGTGTGCTGCTGGCGCTGGCCGGACCGGGAGTGGCACAAGCCCAGGAGACCCAGACCCAGGCCCAGGCACAGGCGGTGACGCCGGCCGCGCCAGCGGAGCCGCGTGCGGAAAGCTTCGAGATCGGGCTGTCGACGGAAGTCATCGCCATTGGGGCGGATTTCAACGGCGCGCGGCTGACGGTGTTCGGGGCGCTGGAAGGGGGCGACTACCAGCTTCGCCGGCAGGGTCGCTACGACATTCTGGTGGCGCTGGAGGGACCGCGCCGCCCGGTGGTGGTGCGCAAGAAGGAACGGACCGCGGGCGTTTGGATCAACCGCGAGTCAGAGAGCTTCGAGATCGCGCCGGCGTCCTATTCGCTGGCCTCGACGCGGCGTCTGAACGACGTGGCGCCGGCGCCGGTGTTGCGCCAGCTTTCGGTGGGCGAGGATTATATCCGCCTGGCGCTGCCGCGCCCGGAGGCCGAAGCACAAGCACCTGGGTCGGGCGAAGGGATGGGCGAAGGCAGCGAGCGGCGGGACGAGTTCGCCGCGGCGCTGCGGCGCATCCGCTCGGCCAGCGGGCTCTATGCCGAGACCTACGGCTCGGTGGAGTTTGTCGGGCCGACGCTGTTTCGGGCGGATCTACGGCTACCGGCTGACCTGCCGGTGGGCGAGCACGTGGCGCGGGCGTTCCTGTTTCGCGACGGCGTGATGGTGCGCCAGCGCCAACTGTCGCTGAGGGTGGTCAAGGCCGGGTTCGAGAGCGCCATCCATGGCCTCGCCGTCGACTACGGCTATCTCTACGGCCTCTTCGCCGTCTTCCTTGCCGTCGTCACAGGATGGCTCGGCCGCGTCCTCTTCAAACGAGATTGAGGGCGGGAAAGCCTCGTCCCGTCACCGCTCGGGCGCCTTCAGTCGCAGTCCGAGTCCCGGTTCGCCATTGGCCGAAACCGAGCCATGGCTGGGCGTCGGGGCGCCGTCAAAGAGCATCCGCTCGATGCGGACGTGATCGTGAAACCATTCCATGTGCGCCGCCCTGCAGGCGGCAAGGCACGGATGAAGATGAAGCGCCGGCGCGCAATGGGACGATAGCGGGATTTCGTGGGCCTCGGCGAGCGCCGCGACCTTCATGAAGCCGGTGATGCCGCCGCAACGCGTCGCATCGGCTTGGATGACGTCGACTGCGCCCGCCGCCAAAAGATCCCAGAAGGTCCACAGCGCAAATCCGTATTCGCCCGTGGTGATGGCCATGCCTGTCGGCGCCCGGTCCCGAAGCAGCCGCAGCCCCTCAAGATCGTTCGAGGATACCGGCTCCTCGAACCAGCACACCGCGAACTCCGCCGCCTTTTCCGCGAACGCAAGCGCCTCCTTCCGCGCAAGCGCTCCATTGGCATCAACGAACAGCTGCGTCTCCGCACCAATGGCCTCCCTCGCCACGGCCATGCGATGCGGGTCAGCGGCGGGATCGCGTCCGACCTTCATCTTGACCGCGAAATGGCCATCCAAGGCCCAGCCTGCCAGCTGCTCGGCAAGCCGCTCCTCGTCATAGGAGGTAAAGCCGCCGGAACCATAGGTCGGGATCGAGGCGCGCGCCTCGCCCAGCAGCCGGGAGACCGGAAGGCCAAGGAGCTTTCCCTTCAGGTCCCAAAGAGCATTATCCACGGCGGAAATCGCCGTGGCCACCAAGCCTACCTGGCCGAGATTGCGAACCTCCACCCTCATCGCCTGCCAAAGTGCCTCGATGCCGAGGGCATCCTTTCCCTTGAGGACGGGCGCGAGCTTTTCCTCAATCAGCGGAACGACGGAGGCGTCGGTGTAGCTGTAGCCGATCCCTGTCTTACCCCCAGCCACGACGCTGGCGAGAACCAGCGTCGTCTCTTTCCATTCGAGCGTGCCGTCTGACTCCGGCGCGTCTGTCGGGATGGTGAAAGCCCTCGCGCCGACCGTCTCGATCGGCGCGCGGCTGTCGATGATGGGCATCGCACGCGCCTTAGGAAAACACGCGCTTGATGGTCTGCTTGATCACGCCGCCCTCATCCGGGTCGCCCTTCAGCATGGCCTCGGCATAGGAAGTCGCCTGCGAGATGGTGATGTGAGGCGGCAGGCTGGCGACATCGGGATCGACAATCGCGTCGATGACGCACGGCCGATCGGCGGCAAGGGCCGCGTCCCAAGCAGAGGCGACCTGCTCGGGCCGGTCCACCCTGATGCCCTTGAGACCCAACATTTCGGCATAGCCGGAGAAGGAGAAAGCCGGCACGTCCTGCGTTTCGGGCACCTTGGGAGAGTTGGCCATGGCGCGCAGCTCCCAGCTCACCTGATTGAGATCGCGGTTGGAGAGGACGCAGACGACAAGGCGCGGATCTTGCCACCGGCGCCAATACTTGGAAACGGTGATGAGGTCGGTGATGCCCAGCATCTGCATGGCGCCGTCACCGACGAAGGCGATGGGAACGCGATCGGGATAGGCAAACTTCGCGGAAACCGCATAGGGCATGCCGGGACACATGGTGGCGAGGGTGCCCGACAGCGAGCCCATCATCCCCGGCTTGAATTTGAGCGCCCGGGCGTACCAGTTGGCGGACGAGCCGGAGTCGGCGGTGATGATGGCGTTGTCCGGCAGCCGCGACGAGCACTCCCAGAAGACGCGTTCCGGATTGACCGGATCGGCGTCCTTCATAGCGCGCTCCTCTTCCTCCTTCCACCATCGCGCGATGCGCTTCTCGATATCCTCACGCCAGCCGCGATCGCCCTTCTTCTTCAGAAGCGGCAGAAGGGCGCGCAATGTCGAGGCGGAATCGCCCGTCAGCGCCACCTCCATCGGGAAGCGTATCGACAGCATCGTCGGATCGAGATCAATCTGGACGCCCCTCGCCTGATCGGTCTTCGGCAGGAATTCCGAATAGGGAAAGCGCGAGCCGATCATCAGGAACGTGTCGCAGTGCTGCATCATCCAATCCGACGGCTCGGTGCCGAGAAGACCGATGGAGCCGGTGACGAAAGGAAGACCATCGGGCAGCGCGGCCTTGCCGAGCAGCGCCTTGGCGACACCGGCACCGAGCACGTTGGCGACCTCCGTCACCTCGTTCGCCGCGCCGAGCGCCCCCGCGCCGATCAGAATGCCGACCTTCTTGCCCGCGTTCAGGACTTCCGCCGCGCGCTGGAGATCGGCCGCCGCCGGCACCACCTCCGCCGGGGTATAGGCCTGCGAGGTGTGAACCGTGCCGTGAGCGTGCGGCGCCTCCTCGACGGCCTTCGCCTCCTGGACGTCGTTCGGCAGAATGACGCAGGTGACGGTCTTCCGCGATTTCGCGATACGGAAGGCGCGGTCGATGAGATGGCGCACCTGTGTCGGCGACATGCAGGTCTCGACGAAGTCGCTGGCGACGTCCTTGAACAGCGCCTGGAGATCCACCTCCTGCTGATAGTTTCCGCCGATGGCGGCGCGCGCCTGCTGGCCGACGATGGCGACCACCGGCTGATGATCGAGCTTGGCATCGTAGAGACCGTTCAGAAGGTGAATTGCCCCCGGTCCGGACGTTGCCACGCAGACGCCGGGCTCGCCGGTGAACTTGGCATGGGCGCAGGCCATGAAGGCGGCGCTTTCCTCGTGGCGTGTCTGGATGAAGTCGATGGCGTCCTCGCCGTCGTCCCGCCCGACGGCCGCCACCAGTCCGCCGATGCCGTCGCCGGGATAGCCGAAGACGCGCTTGACGCCCCATCCCTTCATGCGTTCGAGGATGAAATCACCGACTGTCTTGGCCATGGGAAACGTCCCTTCTCTCTCGCGTCCGGCGAAGGGATGGCCCCAGCCGGCGGTTGTTAAGGGTCGCGGAAGCGGCGAAAGACCCGCCAGCCACCGCGGCATTCAGGGATGCAATTCATGATCCTTGGCGCCGTTCCTCAGCTTTCCGAGAATTAATCTTTCGCCGGGAAAGCCGCTTCGTGTCCGGAGCAAGAAAAAGCCCGCCTTTCCAAAGTTTAAGGAAGCCGGGGAGAACCCAGCGTCGGGCGAGCGCATTGACAACGCGACAATGCCGAACCTTGTGAGGACCGCTCTTGTCGCTCATCGCCCACTTCTCTCCCCGGCCATCGCGCAAAAACCGCGCGGCGCGCTTCGACGCGCGCCCCGCCGCAGACGCCAGGCAGCCGCCGGTATCGCCGTCCGCGCTCATGATGCTGGCCGGCGGCGGGTTGATTGCCGCGAGCGCCGCGGGATGGCTGCTGGGCGCGGGCGGCGACAATCCCCCTTCCCGGCCGGCGCGCTATGCGGCGCTCGGCGCGGCGCTGCTTGCCGGCAGCGTTCTGGCCGACAGCGCGCTGGAACACTATCGCGGCAACTATCGCCGCCCCGCGATGGGTATTGCCCCATTGGCAGCGGGGGCGACGCTGGCCACGGCCCTGGCGACAGCCATCTCCCGTCGCGCCCTGACGCTCAAGAGCGCGATCTTCGGCGCCAGTTTCACCACGGGGCTTTTCGGCCTCGGCTTTCATTTGAAGAACATTCTGGAACGGCCGGGAGGGCTCTCCTTCAACAACCTGTTTTATCGCGCTCCCTTCGGGGCGCCCGGCGCGCTCGCGCTTGCGGGGGCATCCGGGCTTTGCGCGGTCGCCGCCGAAAACGCCGCCTGGCGGGCAAGCGAAGGCACAATCGAGGAAGACACCGGCCGGATCCTCGGCCTGGTGACGGCCGGCGGAATGTTCGGCCTGACGGCGGAGGTCGGGCTCCTCCACTTCCGCGGCGCCTTCCACAATCCTCTGATGTATGCGCCAGTTGCCGCCGTTCCCCTGACCGGGGCCGCCATCCTCGCAGCCAGCGTCGAGCCGACCGGCACTCGGCATGCCACGGCGCGCCGTCTACTGGGGGCGACGACTGCGCTTGGGCTCGTTGGCCCTCTGGTCCATGCCTATGGCGTTAGCCGCAACATGGGCGGCTTCGGCAATTGGACGCAGACGCTCTTCCAGGGGCCGCCGATCGCGGCGCCCCCGAGCCTCGCCGGTATGGCGCTGACGGGATTCGCGGCGCTCGATCTTCTGAAGCGGTCGGCACGGGAGCATCGTCATGACTGAAAAGCCGTCGGATAAACCCTTCGAGACGCCCTACCCGACCTATGACGTTCTGGGGAAATGGGATTCGCCCTCGTTCAACGATCAGACGCGCCGCGTCGTCGCCGATCGCCTCTCCAACCCGCCAGCCCGGCGCTTTCTCGAAGAAGCGGAATTCGCTCTCCTGCGAGCGGTGATCGACGTCATCCTGCCTCAGCCCGAGCGGGATGAGGACCGCCGCATTCCGGTCGAGGCATTCATCGATGAGATGCTGTTTGCGAACCGCGGTTCGGGCACCCGCTACGCCGATGCGCCGCCCATGCGCGAAGCTTGGCGGCGCGGCCTCGCCGGCATCGAACAGGAAGCCCGCCGACGGCACGGGAAAGGGTTCGAGTCTCTGTCCAACGACCGGAAGCAGGCGCTGTTGCACGCGATAGATCAGGGCGACGTCGATCCACAAGCCTGGGAAGGGTTGAAGCCGCAGCGGTTTTTTCGCCACGTGCTCCTCAAGGAGTCCGTGAAGATATACTACGCCCATCCCTATGCGTGGAACGAGATCGGTTTCGGCGGCCCCGCCTCGCCCCGTGGCTATGTCCGGCTTGGGTCAGACATGCGCGATCCTTGGGAAGCAAGGGAGGAGCGCATCCCGCAGAAGACGGAGAGGCTGTCGCGAGCGGGATCGTTTCGGATGCCGAGCTCCGGCCGCGCGCCACTCAAGGCCGCGCACCCAACGTCTTCCGTCCCGGCGAATGGGTGCCGATGGCCGAGTTTGCGGAAAACGAGGCGGTCGACTTCGTAATCGTCGGGACCGGCGCAGGCGGCGGCGTTCTTGCGGCGCGGCTAGCCGAGGCGGGATTTTCGGTTGTCGCCTTCGATGCCGGCGCCTTTTATCGTCCGCTCGAGGACTTCGCCTCGGACGAGAAGGAACAGGAAAAGCTCTATTGGCTGGACGAGCGGATCTCCGGCGGCGACGATCCGCTGGAATTCGGGTCCAACAACTCCGGCAAGGCGGTGGGCGGCTCGACGGTCCATTTCCAGATGGTGACGCTGCGCTTCCGCCCCGAGTGGTTCAAGTCTCGTACTCTTCTCGGCTATGGCCACGATTGGCCGATGGATTGGCGCGAGATGTGGCGATACTACGCGCTCGCCGAGGATGCGATGAAGATCGCGGGGCCGGTGCGCTATCCCTGGGGGCCGAAGCGCGGGCGCTATCCCTATCGCGAGCACGAGCTCTCCGCCTCCGCGCTCGTTCTCGCCAAGGGCGCGGAAGCTCTCGGCGTCGCCTGGGCGCCGACGCCGACCGCCACCCTCTCTGCGCCGAGGGGTGAGGCACACCCTTGCGTCTATCGCGGCTTCTGCAAGATCGGCTGCTCCACCAACGCCAAGCAATCCATGCTCGTCACCTTCATACCCCGCGCCCTGAAGGCGGGCGCGGAGATCCGCGATCTTGCGATGGTCGGGCGGGTGGAGACCGGAGCGGACGGCCGTGCTACCGGCGTTCACTATTACCGGAACGGCGCATGGCATTTCCAGAAGGCCAGGAACGTCGTGGTTTCTGGCTATTCGATCGAGACGCCGCGCCTGCTGCTCAATTCCGCCTCACCGCGCCATCCAGACGGCCTCGCCAACTCCTCCGGCCTAGTCGGCAAGGGGCTGATGGCGCACTCCAACGATGCGGTCTGGGGCGTGATGGAAGAGGAAATCCGCTGGTACAAGGGGCCGCCCTCCCTCGCCGTGTGCGAGCACTGGAACTATGAGGACGAGGGCAAGGACTTCTTCGGCGGTTACTCCTTCATGAGTCAGGGGCCTCTCCCAACCGACTTCGCCACATCCCTGGTATCCAACGAAGGGGTGTTCGGCCACGAGCTGCGCCGATGGATGGCGCTCTACAACCACATGGCCGGCCTCAAGATCGTCGGCGAGACGATGGCGCAGGACGAAAACCGCGTCGAACTCTCGGACGAGAAGGATGCGCTCGGCCTGCCGATCCCGAGGGTAACGTTCTCCTATTGTGACAACGACAAGCGCATGATCGCCCACGCCCGCGCTTTCATGAAGCGGATGCTTCAGGCGGCAGGCGGCTCCGATCTCTACGAAACGTCGAGCACGGCACATCTCATGGGCGGGTGCCGCATGGGAGACGATCCCCGGACCAGCGTCGTCGATGCCTCGGGCCGATCCTGGGATATCGACAACCTGTTCGTCTGCGACGGCTCGCTCTTTCCCACGGCCGGCGGCGTCAATCCGTCGCTGACGATCGTCGCCAATTCGCTGCGCATCGCCGAACGGATCATCGAGCTCAACCGCCGGGGCGATCTCGCCCCCATTAGGCGCGGCCGCGCATTTCCATGCTGATGCTCCAGGCAGGCGTTCCAAGCCTCCGAAAGGAACGCCTGCCTGGGCCCCGGCATCCGCCACGACGGCTGATCGCGGCCGTGACGAATGCCGGTTTCCCTGAGGTTCGTCCGGCACTGACACTAGCGGGATGAGTTGAGCTTCGCTCATCATCCCGCTCTATCTTCTTCTGTGCGCATGACCTTTTTCCGAAAGCTGGTTCCCACATTTCGGGATCATGCTCTAGGGAGCGCGGCCCCTCGCGACGACGCGGGACACCGCGCCGGCAGAGCGGCGACAAACCTCAATCGACTGGCATTTCGCTAGGCGTGCTGTGCCGCTTGCCGCTCCTCGAACAAGGTCCAGCCGGCCGCGACAATGATCACGGCGCCGCAAACCACGGCGTTCCATGTAGCCGAGGTGGAATTGGCGAACTGCAGCACCCATGGCGAAATGACGATCCAAACGCCCAGAACGATATCCACCCATTCTTCCCAGAATCTGTAGGAGAACAGGGCGGCCGCGCCGAGGATGAGCGCTGCCGCGCCGCTCAGCGCGAAGTTCCAGGTCAATGCGGTCGTCGTCATGCCTTCAGGCAGGGAATAGGTGACAACCCAAAGCGAAGCGATCAGCCAGACTCCCGCAAGAGCGACCACCCAATCCTGCCAATGTTGCCTCTTCATCGTCGTTCTCCAATCCGACGGTACTCGACCGTCGATGTAATTTTACGATGGTCAGATCCTCGAAAGTTGATCAGGATCAAATATTTCTTCCTGCTCTACGAAGAGATGTAGATTTCTTCGCTAACCACGCATCCAACAGAAGGCGAATCTAGAAGTATAATAATAACGATTAAGATCTGAGATCTTGTACCACTTTTAGGCAGGTCTCCTTTGGTGACTGAATGGGCGAAAGCCCTGCGGTTCGACTTGAACCTCCTTCGCGGCCGTCAGCCCATAGTGCTCAGGAATGGGAGCCACGGCGCCAAGCCTCATGTCCAACTTCGCCATTGCAGGAATCGCCTGCCCAAGATGCGCCAGAGCTTGCAGTCGTCGTCGAATCGGTTTATTTCTTAACCTAATTAAATAAGAGCCCGAACGTGATTTCCGCGCGAATGTTTCCATCCGCGGAAGCCGAGGCCACCCCACGAGGCGACTCGGCGGGCGAATGAGCAGGAGGAATCGTGCGCCCAAGCCAGGGAAAGGTGCTGAGCCTGTTGCGTGACAGCGGTGGCATGTCCCGCGCCGACCTGGCGCGACGCATGTCACTATCGGCGCCGGCCCTGACCAAGATCACGGCGGAGCTGATAGATCTCGGTTTCGTCGCGGAGTCGACTCAGGCACCCGAAGCGTCGGTGGGGCGTCCGCCGGTCAATCTCGGGCTCAACGCCGACGCCTCCTTTGTCATTGGCCTCCACCTCGGTCCCGAGCGCCTGTCGGCGGTGATGACCAATCTGGTCCTCGAGACCCGGCAGGCCGCGGATGTCTCCTATGGCGAAACCCCGATCGACAGGGACGGTCTCATCGACCTCGTCGTCGCGTGCGTGGAAGAGCTGATCGCGCGCGAAAAAACCCCGCGCACGATGATCGCGGGCATCGGGATCGGCATGCCTGGCCGTTTCAATCCCATCGGCGAGATCGGCATCGGCAACACCAACGAGGCCGACGGTCATCACCACCCCTTCACGGCCCTGCTTGAACAGCGGCTCGGGATTCCCGTCCAGTACGATCACAATGCCGCGTCCATCGCACTCGGAGAAATCCACTTCGGCGCGGGACGGGGCCGGAAGCGGGTGCTCTACGCCTTCTTTGCGGCGGGTCTCGGCGCCGGCCTGGCAATCCATCGCCCGAGGGAAAGGGCAACGAGCATCAGGGCCGTCGAGGTCGGCCATATCTCTCTCGACCTCGACGGCAAGGAGTGCCGTTGCGGAGGCCGGGGATGCCTTGAGACCGAGCTTTCGGAAGGCGCGCTGCTCGAGGCCCTGGGGAAGATAAGCACGCCGCCAGAGGGTCTGGTCGCGGCGATGATGGACAACGAAGCCCTCTGGGCGCCGCGTTACGCCAAGCTGCTTCAGGCGTTCACCATCGCAGTCAATCTCATCGTTCCCGACATCATCATCTTCGGCGGGCATTTCGGCACTGCGCCCGATGCCTTCTTCGAGGCGATCCGGCGGGACCTGCCGGCGCGTGTACTGCCCGAATTGCGCGATCGTCTGGAGCTCGTGCGCACCAGCTTTCGCGAAAATGCCAGCGCCCTCGGTGCCTCGGCACTGGCACTGGAACGCTTTGTCTATTGCGGCCTTGGAGGAAGGATGTCTTGAGTATTCAATCATCACCGGGAGCCACAACGACAGTGGCCGGTGCGCTGGCCCGGTCCGAGAACGTCATCCTCGGCTTCGCGTCGTTCGTCATCGGCATTCTCTTTTGGTATGCCGTCACCCGCGCTGGCCTCGTCAAGCTGCCGGGTCCCTTTCAGGTCGTCTCGCGAAGCGCCGACATGATGGCCAACGGCCAGATCTTCACCGACATCCTCTCGTCTCTCCGACGTGTCTTCATCGGCTTCGTGCTGGGCGCCGGTGCCGCCGTGCCGGTCGGCTTCCTGATGGGCTGGTACAAGCGTGCACGCGGGTTGATCGAGCCTTGGATCCAGTTTCTCAGGGTGATCCCGCCGCTCGCGGTCATTCCCCTGGCGATCGTCACCCTCGGCATCGACGAGGCGCCGAAAATCTTCGTCATCTTCCTCGCGTCCTTCCTGTCCTCGGTGATCGCCACCTACCAGGGAGTCATCAGCGTCGACCGCACCTACATCAACGCCGCGCGCGTCCTCGGCGCGAGCGATGGCGTGATCTTTGCCAGGGTCGTCGTGCCGGCCTCCATTCCCTTCGTCCTGGTGGGCTTCCGCATCGGCCTCGGCTCGGCCTGGGCGACGCTCGTCGCAGCCGAGCTGATCGCGGCGCAATCGGGCCTCGGTTTCCGAATGCAGCAGGCGCAGCTCTACTACGATCTGCCGACCATCTTCGTCAGCCTCATCACCATCGGCATTCTCGGCCTCGTCATGGACCGTATCGTCGTGTGGACGGAATCCCGTCTGACCCAGTGGCAGGAGCGCGTCTGATGGCGGCCAGCGTCAAGATCAGGTTCAACGACGCCACACGTTGCTTCGGCGCATTTGTCGCGCTGGAAAAGCTGAACCTCGAGGTGATGGACAGCGAGTTCGTCACCATCGTCGGCCCGTCGGGGTGCGGCAAGTCGACGGCCATGAACATGGCAGCCGGCCTGCTGATGCCGAGTTCGGGCAGCGTCACGATCGACGGCGAGGCCGTCTCCGGACCGGGGCCGGAGCGTGGCGTCATCTTTCAGCAATACGCGCTTTTTCCCTGGCTCACGGTGCGCAAGAACGTCGAGTTCGGGCTGCGCCTCAAGGGCATGAAGGAGCGCGAGCGGCGCGAGCGGGCGATGCACTACATCGAGCTGGTCGGCCTTGCCGATTTCGCCGACGCCCTGCCGAAGACGCTCTCGGGTGGCATGAAGCAACGCTGTGCCATCGCCCGGGCCTACGCCGTGGACCCGAAAGTGCTGCTCATGGACGAGCCGTTCGGCGCGCTCGACGCGCTGACGCGGGTGCGCATGCAGGACCAGCTCCTGGGAACGTGGACCCGCGAGAGAAAGACGGTGATGTTCATCACACACGACGTGGATGAGGCCGTCTACCTCGCCAACCGGGTGATCGTCATGGCGGCCAAGCCCGGCCGTCTTCAGGAAATCATCGAGGTCGATCTGCCCTACCCGCGCAACGAGGAGCTGCGCCTGTCGGCAAGATTCACAGAGATCCGCAATCGCGTTTGGCATGCGGTCTATACGCGCGCCGCCCCCGCGCTCCAGCCCTGAGCGCAAAGAACGCCGGCTGAGAAAGCCACGTGATGCAAGAGGAGGAAAGCATGCAGATCATTAGCAAGGTCTTGATATCCATCGTCACGGCAGGAACGCTGATGGCGACTTCGGCAAGCTTCGCAGCGGACACCCATGTGCGGGTCGGCTATATCGCCGACTACTTCGGCACGTCGATGGTGGCGGTAGCCAAGCATCTCGATCTGTTCAAGAAGAACGGCCTCGACGCCGAGCTCAAGGTCTTCACCAACGGACCGATTCAGATCCAGGCGCTCGGCGCCGGTAGTCTGGACTATGCCTATATCGGCCCTGGAGCGCTTTGGCTGCCGGCAACGGGCAAGGCCAAGGTCATCGCCATGAATGCCCTCGGCGAGACGGACCGCGTCATCTCCCGGCCTGAGATCAAGACGATCAAGGACCTTGCGGGCAAGAAGATCGGCGTGCCGGAGGGCACCTCCGGAGACATGGTCCTGCGTCTCGCCCTCGAGAAGAACGGCATGTCGCTCAAGGATGTCAAGATGGTGCCGATGGACCCGAGCACGGTCGTCACCGCCTTTGGCTCGGGCCAGGTCGACGGCGCCGGCATCTGGTATCCGTTCGTCCAGGTCATCCGCGACCATCTCGGCGACATCAACGAGCTGGCCGGCAATGCGGACTTCTTCCCCGAAGTCTCCTTCCCGAGCGTCTTCGTCGCCGGCAATGACGCCGTCAAGGATGCCGAGACGGTAGACAAGATGATCAAGGTCATCCGCGAGGCGATCGACTACCGCAAGGAGCATCCGGAAGAGTCTGTCCAGATCACCGCCAAGTTCCTGGGCGTTGATCCCGCGCCGCTCCTGGCCGAGTCGAAGAATGCGCGCATCCTTTCCGCCGAGGAATTCGACGCTCTGGTGAAGGACGGCTCGGTCGACAAGTGGCTGGACAAGCTCGCCTCGCTCTATGAGCAGTTCGGCAAGATCAAGGACCCGCAGCCGGCCTCCGAGTTCTTCCTGGCCGACGCCTATCTCAAGGCCGCCCAATAACGCCTCAAGGCGGGGGCAGCGCCCCCCGCACCCTTCTCCCCTTCTCCGAGCGCGCCATGAACATCCTCTACATCGACATCGATAGCCTGCGGGCGGATCACCTCGGCTGTTACGGCTATCACCGCGCGACCTCTCCCAACATCGACGCCCTCGCCGCCGAGGGGCTGCGCTTCACCGACCTCTATGTTTCGGATGCGCCGTGCCTGCCCTCGCGGACAGCGCTGTGGAGTGGCCGGCACGGCCTGCGCACCGGAGTGGTCAACCATGGCGGCCTCGCCTGCGAGCCTTTTCGCGAGGGAGCGGACCGGGCATGGGCCGGGACGTTTTTCGAGGACGGCTGGATGAAGTCGCTGCGCGACCTCGGCTATCACACCGCCACGTTCTCCTCCTTCGGCGAGCGCCACGGCTGCTGGCACTGGTATGCCGGCTTCAACGAGATCCACAACAGCGGCGGCTGCGGCATGGAGCGGGCCGACGAGGTCATGCCGCAGGCGATCGACTGGATCGAGCGGCGCGCCCCGTCCGAGAAGTGGTTCCTTCACGTCAATGTCTGGGACCCGCACACGCCCTATCGCACCCCGGAGGATTTCGGGGATCCCTTCGCCGACACGCCCCTTCCCGAATGGATGACGCCCGAGCGCTTCCAATCCTGCTACGAGGGCTATGGCCCACACAGCCCGCAGGAACCGACCGGCTTCGACAGCAACGACAGCCCCTGGCCTCGCGCTCCCGATCCGATCGACTCGATGGAGAAGGCCGCCGCGTGGTTCAACGGCTACGACACCGGCATCCTCTATGCCGATCTCTACATCGGCAAGCTCATTGAGGCGCTGAAGGCGAACGGCCTCTATAACAAGACGATCATCGTCATCGGTTCGGACCACGGCGAGAATCTCGGCGAGCGAAACATCTGGGCCGATCATCAGACGGCGGACCGGTCAACCTGCAACGTGCCGCTCATTATCCGCTGGCCCGGCGACGAAGCCGTCCAGGGCGTCAATCGCGGCCTCCACTATCATTTCGATTGGGCCGCGACGCTGGTCGAGCGCCTCGGCGGAAAGGTCCCCGGCGTCTGGGACGGTCGATCCTTCTCGATGGCGCTCGATGCCGGCGCGGACGGCGGGCGCGATGCGCTGGTGGTCTCGCAGGGGGCATGGACCTGCCAGCGCGGTGTGCGCTTCCGCTCGGAAGACGGTGAATGGCTGATGCTGCGCACCTATCACGACGGCTACAAGGATTTCCGGCCGATCGAACTCTACGATCTTGCGACAGACCCCCACGAGACGACCGACCTTTCGGCGGCACGGCCCGAGATCGTGGCCAAGGGAGCAGCGATCCTGGAGAACTGGCTGGCCGAGACCATGGCGCGAAGTGAGCGTGACGTCGATCCGCTCTTCACCGTGATCCGCGAGGGCGGCCCATACCACACGCGCGGCGAGCTGCCGGCCTATCTCGACCGGCTGCGGACGACCGGTCGCGGCGCGGCCGCCGAGGCGCTCGAGCAGCGGCACTGCCGCAAGGTCGAGCGCAGCGTCACCGTCCGCTAGCGGAAAGGCCATTGACCAGGACGCTCTCCAATTTCCGGCGCGGCATTGACGGCGCCAAAGGTCTGATGAGGTTGTCATGCACTACAAGGTCGAACGTGTCGGAGAGGTGGACGGGCATCCCGTCGACGCCATCACTCTCGGCAACGAAGCGGGATCGAGCGTCACCGTCCTTTCCTATGGCTGCATCGTTCAGTCGCTCAGGATGCCCGATCGGAACGGCACGATGGCCGACATCACGCTCGGCTATGAGAAGTTCGAGCGCTATCTGGAGGGCCATCCCTTTTTCGGCGCCATCGCCGGACGCGTCGCCAATCGCATCGATCACGGCCGCTTTACGTTGAACGGGAAGAGCCACCGGCTCGAATGCAACGAGCCCACGGGGCACCATCTCCACGGCGGCAGTCAGGGCTTTAACAAGGCCGTGTGGGGATACTCCATAGAAAGGCGCGGCGATGCGGTCCTTCTCCACCTGCATCACACGTCACCCGATGGCGACTCCGGCTATCCCGGCCGCCTCGACGCGACCCATACGGTGGCCCTCACCGAGGACAATGCGCTGTGGCTGAACTTCCGCGCGGTCAGTGACGCCGATACGATCGTCAATCTCGTCAATCACAACTACTACAATCTGAGCGGCGTCGAGGGCGCCACCATCGAGGACCATGAGCTGACCCTCGCGGCCGACTACGTTCTTCCGGTCGATGAACGCATCCTGCCCACGGGCGAGGTTCTCTCCGTGGCGGGCACGCCCTTCGACTTCACGCGGCCGCGCAAGGTCGGCGAGGCGATGGCCGGGCGTCCGGACCGCGATTTCGACCATGCCTTCGCGCTGCGATCCGGTGGGGGGCTGAAGCCTTGCGCCGAGCTCTATCACCCGGCGAGCGGGCGCCTGATGACGGTCGAGACGACACAGCCGAGCGTCCAGTTCTACAACGGCGTCAAGCTCTCCAAGCGCGAGTGGTTCGGCCGCACCGGCGTCCATTATCCCGCCTTCGCGGGCCTTTGTCTCGAGACGCAGCATTTCCCCGACAGCATCAACCGGCCCCAGTTTCCAACGATCGTGCTGAAGGCCGGCGCCCTCTACGAGCACAAGACGGTCCACCGCTTCTCCATTCGCTGACCGTCCCATGGCTCGCAGCTCGCGCCGGCGCTCCGGGACGCGCCGGCGCGAGGTCCTCCTTCAATCCCTCGTGTCGCAGCAGAAGATGAACGCCAACTCCAAACCCAAGATCGGCCTTGCCGTCGTCGGCCGGGTCAATTTCGATGTCGCCTATGCCGAGGAGAAGCTCCAGAAGGCGCTGGAAACGCTGAAGCTCGTGGATGCCGACTTCATCGGCGAGCCGAAGATCCTCTTCGACGCCGATGCGGCCGCCGCTGCCGTACCCGCGCTGACCGCCGAGCCCCTCGACCTCCTTCTCATCCTCCAGGTCACGTTTGCCGACGCGACCATGACCCTCGGCCTGACCGAGGCGGTCGATGCGCCCGTCATGATGTGGTCCTTCCCCGAGCCGCGCACCGGCGGCCGGCTTCGGCTCAACTCCTTCTGCGGCGTCAATCTCGCCGCCCATGCCCTCAGCCGGCGCGGCAAATCCATCGACTATGTCCATGGCGAGCCCGACGACGCGAGCGCGGCCGGAAAGATTGCGACCGCCGCCAAGGCTGCGGCCCTCGTCCGCCGTTTCAAGAGCACCAAGCTTCTCGTCGTCGGCGAACACCCCGACGGCTTCGATCCGTGCGATTTCGATGCTGGCGAGCTTGCCTCCCGCTTCGGCATCACCGTCGATCAGCAGCCGGTCAAGGCCTTCATCGAGGAGGTCAAGGCCGCGCCCGAGGACCTCGCCGACAATGGCTGGGCGCGGCGCAGCCACGAGTTCGGCAATCTCGCCGAGATGGACGAGGTCGCCACCCGGAAGACGCTGAAGATCCACGGCTGCCTCTCGCAGCGCGCCAAGGACAAGGGCTATGCCGGCATCGCCGTGCG
>NZ_FUXL01000011.1 GCF_900167365.1 Consotaella salsifontis
CGCACGGCGATGCCGGCATAGCCCTTGTCCTTGGCGCGCTGCGAGAGGCAGCCGTGGATCTTCAGCGTCTTCCGGGTGGCGACCTCGTCCATCTCGGCGAGATTGCCGAACTCGTGGCTGCGCCGCGCCCAGCCATTGTCGGCGAGGTCCTCGGGCGCGGCCTTGACCTCCTCGATGAAGGCCTTGACCGGCTGCTGATCGACGGTGATGCCGAAGCGGGAGGCAAGCTCGCCAGCATCGAAATCGCACGGATCGAAGCCGTCGGGGTGTTCGCCGACGACGAGAAGCTTGGTGCTCTTGAAACGGCGGACGAGGGCCGCAGCCTTGGCGGCGGTCGCAATCTTTCCGGCCGCGCTCGCGTCGTCGGGCTCGCCATGGACATAGTCGATGGATTTGCCGCGCCGGCTGAGGGCATGGGCGGCGAGATTGACGCCGCAGAAGGAGTTGAGCCGAAGCCGGCCGCCGGTGCGCGGCTCGGGGAAGGACCACATCATGACGGGCGCATCGACCGCCTCGGTCAGGCCGAGGGTCATGGTCGCGTCGGCAAACGTGACCTGGAGGATGAGAAGGAGGTCGAGGGGCTCGGCGGTCAGCGCGGGTACGGCAGCGGCGGCCGCATCGGCGTCGAAGAGGATCTTCGGCTCGCCGATGAAGTCGGCATCCACGAGCTTCAGCGTTTCCAGCGCCTTCTGGAGCTTCTCCTCGGCATAGGCGACATCGAAATTGACCCGGCCGACGACGGCAAGGCCGATCTTGGGTTTGAACGAGGCCATTTCAGAAAGCCACCGCGTAGTTCTTGGGAAAATCCGGGCCAGCCCCCTCGATCACCGGCGTACCGCCTATCGAGCGATGAGCGAACCAGGGCGTCCCCATCTCGTCGGTCATGTGGTTGAGGCGGTCCATGTAGGGCAGCGCCTCGCGCGTCAGTTCGGCCTCCACGGCCGCCATATCCGGGAAGTTCTGCATGGCCTTCAGCCAGATGGCACGGCCTGCCAGATAACCGGAAGCTCCGGCCCGATAGGCGTAGTGCATGACGCGCTCGAATTCGCCCATGTTCGCGCCGGCGCTGAGCATCACCCATGGCACCGGGCTGAGTTGTCCCATCTCGTCGAAGAGTGCCTGAACCTTGTCCGAGCCCGCTTCGCCAGGCGAAGGAACCTGAGGGGCCGGTACGGGGCTCTCGAGCTTGAAGATGTCGACGCCATAACGAGGATCCGCAAACTCGCGGACGGAATCGAGCACGTTGCGCGCGTTCTTCGAATTATGCTCGATATAGTCTTTTGTCTGGCCCTGCTCCCCCGGCAGCGGATACGTCAGAAGTTCCAGAAGGAAGCAGATATCATAGCGCCGACAGGCCGCGCCGATCGCCTCGACGTAGTCCTGCTGGATCTTGCAGGTTTCCGGATCGCCGTCGGGACGGTACCAAGCCAGCGCCTTGACCGCGTCGCCGCCCATGGCCTTGATTTTAGCCACGCTCCAGTCGGCGATATTGGAAGAACGACGACCTTTCTCGTCTTCTGCGAAAGCATGCTCCTCAAGCGTGATAACGACGCCCTTGGCCGGATCGAGGAGAGAATGGGCATTCGGCCAAGCCCAGATCGGGTCGAGAAGAACAGCGCTGGCATGCGGAGCGAGAACCTTCGTCAACGAGATTTTGGCCGCCGCCACGTCTTCATAAGATGCCTGGTCGACCCCGCGTTTCTTCTGAACGAGTTGCATGATGGGAGGGCGTTGATCGACCGCAACCATTTTGAAGAAGCCGCTACGATCGGTCAGGCGGCGAATTGACCAGTATTTTCCGGCGGTCAGCGACATGTTGGGGCTCTCCTCGAAACTGTTTCTCGTTCAGATCGACTTCACGATCAGAACTGCGCCGATGACGACGAGGCAGCCGTGAACGAGATGGTGGTAATTGATCTTGAAGCGCTGAAGCATTGCGTAGCCGGTCATGCCCAGCACGAGACCGACGATGAAGGCAGGAATGGACTGGACGAAGTGCGTCAGTACCGCCGCCGTCAGCAGATCCTTTTGATAGAAACTGAAGACCGCACCTGCCATCTGCAGCATGAAAAAGCAGACAAGGGTCGATTTTGCCTGATCCGCTGACCACGGAAGCAGCGACGCATAAGCGATGACAGGGGGGCCTGGCTCGCCGACGCTTGCCCCCAGGGCTCCGGAGAAGAAGCCTGTCAGAAGCGTAGCGGAGGTTGGAGCCCTTTTGATCACCGGTCCCTTGGCGATCAAGGCATAGATGGACGAAAGCACCAAAACCACGCCCATGGCGAGGAGAATCGCCTCACCCGGCAAGCGCTTCAGCATTTCGGCGCCAAGCCAGGAGCCGGGCAGCGAGCCCACGAAGAGCACGAGGGCCGCCTTCCATTGGATGTGCTCGCGCATCGCCCAAACAATGGGAAACGTCACGAGCCATCCGAAGAGTCCCGCCAGCGGAACGGCGGTCTTGACGCCCACCACCAGTGAGAGGAGCGGGACCGAAGTCAGTGCCAGACCGAAGCCGGTCAATCCCTGGACGAAGCTGCCCAAAGCAAGAATGGCCGAGATAAGGAGAAAGACCGGTATCATTCGACCGCCTCTTTTTCAGCGCACCGCAAAGCGATGGACGGTCTGCGCTTCCCAAAGCGCATTCGCCTTGAGGGTTATGCTTGGGAAGTGGGGTTTGTTAACGGCATCCGGGAAGTGCTGGGTTTCAAGACACAAGCCCGCGAAGGCCGGAACGCGACTTCCGGATCGACCTATCCACTCGCGGTTGCCTAGCTTGTAGCCGTTGTAGAACTGGACGCTGGGCTGCGTCGTGCGCACTTCCATAACACGGCCGCTGCCAGGATGATGGAGTTCGGCACAGGGCTTGAGGTGGTCTGAACTGCCGACCGGCGGCAGACGCAAGGCGAAGGCATGATCGAAATCGCGGTTGTTCCGCCGATCCATTGCCTCGCCGACTAAGCGCGGGCGGCTAAAGTCGAACGCCGTATCCCCGACCGGTTCGACCGCGCCGGTCGGAAGAGTGAACTCGTCGGCTGGCAACACGAAGTCGGCCGCCAGCGTCAATTCATGGTCTTCGATCGTCGACCCCTCGACGCCGCTGAGATTATAGTAGTTGTGGTTGACGAGATTGACGACCGTATCGGAGTCGCTGACGGCCCTAAAATTGAGCCAGAGTTCGTTGTCCTCCGTCAGTCCTATCGAATGGACTGCGTCGAGACGACCGGGATAGCCAGAGTCGCCATCAGGCGACGTATGGTGAAGATGAAGCCAAAGGGCCACGTCGTCTTTCTCGACAGAATAGCCCCATACCGCCTTGTCGAAACCGCGGCTCCCTCCATGAAGATGATGGCCTGTCGACGCCTCATTGCGTTCGAGCACATAATTTTGGCCATTGAGCGTGAAGCGCCCGCCGGCAATCCGATTGGCGACTCTGCCGGCGATCGCGCCGAAGAAGGGATGGCCGGCGAGATAGCGTTCGAATGACTGGTAGCCGAGTACGATGTCGCCGACGCCGCCGTGGCGGTCGGGTGTCTTGAGCGATTGGATGATGCAGCCGTAGGTCAACACCGTGACGCTCATCGAACGGCTGTTGGATAGGGTGACGGCAGCCACCGGCTGTCCATCAATCGCTCCTACATGGGCAATTTCACTGCGCACGGCACGATCCTCACTTGGTGTCGGTGCGCGCTGCAACCGTGCGCACATGTTCGAGAATTGCGGACCAGTCCTGACGTCCACGACCGGCGGCGCGCGCAGCGCTGTAGACTTCCCGCGCTGCAGCGCCCAAGGGCATGGGTACAGTCACCTGGTTGGCGAGATCGAGCGCGATGCCTAGGTCCTTGTGAGCGAGTTCGATCATAAAGGTCGGAGAAAGGTCGCCTTTGAGCACGCGACCTGGCCAAGTTGTGGTGAAGTGACCTTTACCCGCCGGCGTACCCATCATCACCTTCAGCGCCTCTTCGAGCGGAAGATCGATGGCTTCGCACAAGACCGCCGCCTCGGCGGACAGGGCGTTCAGGGCAATGCTCATGAAATTGTTGACAATCTTGACCCGGATGCCGCGCCCCCGAGCTCCCGTTACGATGGTTTCGGACCCCATGCAGTCGAACAGCGGCGCCAGGCGGGCGACCGTCGCCTGATCCGCGCCGGCCAGGATCAGGAGCTCTCCGCGCACGGCGTGATCGGATGTGCGACCCACAGGCGCATCGACGAATGGAAACCCCTTTCGCTCGATTTCCTCGGCGATCGCGTCGCTTTCGAATGGATGAATGGTCGACATGTCGATGACCCAGGCACCCTTGGGCAGAGAGGTCAGGCCCCCGTCATCACCCAGCAGCGCCTTTCGGACGATCGATCCGTTGGGCAGCATCGTGATGACAGCCTCGACATCCCGAGCGCAGTCGGCCGGACTTGATGCCGGCGCAGCGCCTGCATCGACCAGCGCGCTGACCGCGTTCGTCGAAAGATCGAAAACGCGCAGTTGGTGTCCGCCCTTGATAAGATTGAGGGCCATGGGCTTACCCATTTGCCCGAGCCCGACAAAGCCGACGCGCATGAACTCTCTCCCTCTAGCGACGGATAGGCGGCTCACTTCGCCTCTGTCGCTTTCTGGTCGTTTTGGTACGAAACGGCGCTGAGATAATCAATATGATCTTTCGTTTCTTTCGTATATGAATGCTGGCACGGACGTGGAACAGGAGACAATCAATGGCAAGATCTGCGTTGGCGTGCGTCGGATCCGCAGTGCTTGATCGCATTTATCGAGTTGAGGAATTCCCTTTTGAATCAGGCAAGTATGTTGCCCGAGGGTACGCGGAAGTTGGGGGAGGGCCGGCGGCGACAGCGGCGGTGGCCGCTGTCAGACTGGGATGGCTGACACATCTTGTCGCACCAGTAGGTGAGGATGATGGAGCGATATCGATCATAAACGAGCTTGCGCAGTGGGGAGTGATCACGCGCGATGTTCATAAGGTGACAGGCGCGACATCATCGACGTCAGCCGTTTTGGTCGATGCTCAGGGGGAACGGATTATCGTCAACCACCGTCATCCCTTGATCGATTCGACTGTGGAGTGGATTGAGGAGATCGATTTTTCCGTCTTTACAGCTGTCCTTGCCGATGTTCGCTGGCCGCGCGGGTCCGAACGTGCGTTGTCGGCGGCGCGCCGCGCGGGTGTCACAACTTTGCTCGACGGGGATGTTTGCCCGGACGACATCTCGCCGCTGGTGGCGCTCGCCGATCACGTGGCTTTCTCGCAGCCGGGGCTTCAGCGTTTCACTGGTACTGATGACCTACGGGTCGGGCTGGGAATCGCGGCCAATAAAACGAGTGGCACGGTCTATGTCACCGTTGGCGAAAAGGGTTGCTACTGGCTGGAGGAGGGTAGGCTATGCCACTGTGATGGCTTCAAGGTGAAGGTTGTTGATACGACGGGAGCCGGCGACGTTTTCCACGGTGCGCTTCTCGTCGCGCTTGCGGAAGGCTTGCGAGGGCGCAAGGCCATCCGCTTCGCATCGGCAACCGCAGCGCTGAAATGCCTCCAACCTGGTGGGCGATCAGGAATACCAGATCGCTCTCAACTGGGTCGCTTCATGGAAAGCGCCCGTGAAACGCTTTAGCTGGACGGACAGACAAGCGATCGATTTGGCGCCGTGTGGCGATCTCTTCGGACGCGGGGCGAGCTTCCGGCGGCCCAAAGGATCGCCGTCATTGGAAAGATCCTGGTCTCGACCGCACTCGGTCCCATCGTGATCCGCGCGATCCATTCGTTCGTTGACGATCTTTCGCCGCGACCATGCAGCCGCTTTGTCGCGGATGCCTGTCGGTCGCCGATGGAATCGCCAATCCGAGCCCGTGAGCTCTGTCAATAGATCAACATCTTTATCCGGAGCGGTGCAGCCTCAGCGATTCAACGGGGTTGGCGCCCGCGCCACCAAGTCGACGAAGCTTTCGAGTTCTCCCTCGAGATGATCGCCCGACAGGCCGATAAAGCGCTTTTCGAGGCTGATGGAGACGATGCCGTGAACGGCGGCAAAAAGGGTGCGCGCGCGGCGCTGTCGCGCATCCTCGTCCATGTCGGGCGAGATGGCTGCCAAGGTCCGCGCGATGCCATCGATAAGACCCGCCTGATCGTCCTTGTGCCATTGCGGAATTTCGACATCGGCCAGCATCGTGGTGTCGAACAACGCCAGCCAAAGCGCGTTGTGCGTCCGCGCAAAAGCCAGATAGGCCAGTGCCATCGCCTTGAGCTTCGTGCCCGGCTCCTCGATTCCTGCGCTCGCCTCGGCCACGGCCTCGCCCAGCCGCCGCAGCGTGTCGGAATTGACATGGATGACCAACTCGTTGAGGTCCGCGAAAGCGGTGTAGAGCCCCCCCAGCGCGCAGCCCGCATCCGCCGTCACGTCGCGGGCCCTGAGCCCGCGCAGTCCCCCCGCCGCAATACGGTCTCGCGCCGCCTCGATCAGCCGGGTTCTGAGCTCCTGCCGCTTTTCCTGCCGCTTCTCTGTCATGATCACCTCAAACACAAAAATGAACATCGTTCAAAAAATGATTTGAACAACGTTCATTATCTGCTAGCTTGCGCCCATGAACATCGTTCATATAGGAGGCAAGCCGATGTTGAAAGAGTTCGTCGCGCTGGTTCGGGGCAGAAGCTACGATCAGGCGGAGACCGTGATTGACCGAAACGCGACAATCATTCTGCGACAGCAGATCCGCGATTGCGCGGGGGCGGTCGAAGGAGCGCAGCGGGCGCTCGCTGCCGCGACCGTGCATCATCAGCAGGAAATCCGGCAGAATACCCGCATTCTCGCCTCCATCGCCGACCTTGAGGCGAGGGGAGCGGCGGCCCTGCGCAAGGGTGAGGAGGACCTGGCACGTGAAGCTGCCGAGGCGATCGCAGGCCTAGAGAGCGAGAAGGCGGCGGGCGAGGCGGCCCAACAGCGCTACGAGCGGGAGATCGGACGTCTGCGTGGCCGATTGCGTCAATCCGAAACCCGACTGCGCGAGCTGAGACGCGGGCAGCGGCTTGCCGAGGCGGCGGAACGGGCGCAGCGGCTGCACGACGCCGGCGCAGGTTCAACGCGCTCGACCCTGCGCGATGCCGAAAGGACGCTGGACCGGCTTCGGCAGCGCCAAAACGAGGCCGAGGCGACAGCCGCCGCGCTGGACGACCTCGCCCGCGAGCAGGACCCGGAGACGATCAGCGAAAAGCTCGCCGCCGCCGGTTGCGGAAGCCCGTTGGGCCCGAGCGCCGAGGCCGTGCTCGACCGCCTGCGGCGCAAGATCGACGCTGAGGATCAGCCGGGCCGGGCGAGCAACGCCTGAGCTTCCCATTCATCCCCGTCACCCTAGAACAGGAAACCCGACATGTCCGAGATCAACTACGCGCCGAGGATCACCAGCATCTGGAAAAACTTCACCGTCGCCGGCTTTGTTCTGTCTGCCGCGATGATGGGTGGAGGCATCTATTTCCTCGAGGCGAGCTTCGCCGCCAAGGGCTTCTATGCCATGGCCGCCATCATGCTCGTCCACACCTCGATCACCCTCACCAAGGTCCTTCGCGACGAGGAGGAGAGCAGCCGGATGGTGAACCGCATCGAGGACGCCAAGACCGAAAAGCTGCTGATGAATATCGGCCGCGAGGAAAACTACTAGCGCTTCGGCGTTCTTCGTTCCGCCTCCGGTCGAAACGCCGGAGGCGGCGCCCCACCATCAAGAGGCCGTCCCGATGAATGACCACCTGATGACGTCGAAGCGCTTCGCGCCGCTGTTCTGGACGCAGTTTCTCTCCGCGTTCAACGACAACTTCCTGAAGAACACTCTGGTCTTCCTGATCCTTTTCCAGCTCTCCAGCGAGGAGGCCGCCTCGCTGGTGACGCTGGCCGGCGCAGTCTTCATGGCGCCTTTTCTCCTGCTCTCGGCGCTGGGCGGCGAACTCGCCGACCGCTTTGACAAGGCGGTCATGGCGCAGCGGCTGAAGCTGGCCGAGGTGGGCGGTGCCCTTGTCGCCGTGGCCGGCATCGCCATCCATTCGATCCCCGTGCTGATGACGGCGCTCTTCATCTTCGGTGTGGTTTCGGCGCTGTTCGGACCGATCAAATACGGCATTCTGCCAGACCACCTGCCGAAATCCGAGCTGCCGAAGGCCAACGCCTATATCGAGGGCGCCACCTTCGCCGCCATTCTCGGCGGCACTATTGTCGGCGGCCTCGCCTCGACTGGCGGCACCGACGTCACGATCTTCGGGCCGATGATGCTGGCGCTTGCTGTCGGCTGCTGGCTGATCAGCCGCGCCATTCCAAGAACCGGCTCGGCCGCGCCCGATCTCAGGATCGATCCCAACATCCTGCGCTCCACCGCCCGCCTTGTTAGCGAACTGCGCGACGATAGGCGCCTGTGGAGCACCGCTATCATGGCCGCCTGGTTCTGGCTGGTGGGCGCCATCATGCTGTCGATCCTGCCGACATTGGTGAAAGCCCGGCTGGGTGGCGCTGAGATCGCAGTCACAGCTTATCTCGCTGTCTTCGCCGTCGCCGTCGGTATCGGCTCCGCGCTCGCCGCCTGGATGTCGCAAGGGCGCATCGTGCTTCTGCCCGCGCCGCTCGGCACCGCGCTAATGGCGCTCTTCGGGCTCGACCTCGCCTGGACCGTCGCGCCGCTTCACGCCACCAGCGAAGCCGCTTCGCTCACCGCTTTCTTCGCCGGCGCCGGCACGATCCGCGTCGCTGTCGATCTTGCGGGGCTGGCGATCGCTGGCGCGTTCCTCGCCGTGCCAAGTTTCGCGGCTCTGCAGAGCTGGGCGAGGGAGGACCACCGCGCCCGCGTCGTTGCCGGCGCCAACGTCATCAGCGCCGGCTTCATGACAGTCGGCGGCGGCGTCGTTGCCGGCATCCAGGCGGCGGGCGTCAGCCTCACCGTCATTCTGCTCGGCCTCGCCATCCTCAACGTGGCGGCGGCTGTCGCCATGCTGCGCTATCTGCCGACGAGCCCGTTTCGCGATTTTGTCTCCATCTTCTTTCGCGCCTTCCACCGGCTGGAGGTCGAGGGCCTGGAGAACCTGAAGGCGGCGGGCCCCGCGCCGATCCTCGCGCTCAACCACGTCAGCTTCCTGGATGGCCCGCTCGCCTTGACGCTGACCGACGAGGAGCCCGTCTTCGCCATCGATCACACCATCGCCAGCGCTTGGTGGGTGAAGCCGTTTCTGAAGTTTACCCGCGCCCTGCCACTCGATCCGGCACGCCCGATGGCAACCCGGACCCTGATCAAGGTGGTGCAGGGCGGCGATCCGCTGGTGATCTTCCCCGAAGGCCGGATCACCGTCACCGGCGCCCTGATGAAGGTTTATGACGGGGCCGCCATGGTCGCCGACAAGACAGGGGCGAAGATCGTCCCCATCCGCATCGACGGGCTCGAGCGCAGCATGTTCTCGCGCCTGACGCCCCTGCATGTCAGAAAGTCGCTTTTTCCCAAGGTGAAGGTCACGATCCTGCCGGCGCGCACCCTGTCGGTGCCGGACGAGCTGAAGGGTCGCAAGCGGCGCGCCGCTGCCGGGGCCGCGCTCTACGACATCATGAGCGACCTTGTGTTCCGCACGCAGGATCTCGACAAGACGATCCTTGAAAAGACCATCGCAACCGCGAGGATGCGCGGCATGGGTGCGCTCGCGGTCGAGGATCCGGTCGCCGGAAAGCTCTCCTACGGTCGGCTGCTGACCGCCACGGCGGCGCTCGCCCGCCAGTTCAAGGCGCGCTTTTCCGCCGAGGATACGCTGGGCATCATGCTGCCGAGCGCCAATGGCGCCTGTGTGACGACGCTCGCCGCGCTTTCGGCCGGCAAGGTCCCGGCGATGATCAACTTCACCTCCGGCGCCGCCAACATTCGCTCCGCCTGCCGCGCCGCCAAGGTCTCGACTATTCTCACATCGAGAAGCTTCATCGAGAAGGCGCGCCTCGCGCCTCTGGTGGAAGCCCTCGGCAGCGACGTGCGCATCGTCCACCTGGAGGACATTCGGGAATCCATTGGCCTTTTCGACAAGATGGTGGCGCTCGTCCGGCGCGCGTCCCCCCTGGTCGAGCGCAAGGCTGACGATCCTGCGGTCGTTCTCTTCACCTCGGGCTCGGAGGGAGCGCCCAAGGGCGTCCTCCTGACCCATCGCAACATTCTCGCCAACGCCGCCCAGGCCGCAGCCCGCATCGACTTCCATTCCGGCGACAAGCTTTTCAATGTGCTGCCGATGTTCCACGCCTTCGGCCTGACCGCCGGCACGATTCTGCCGCTGACCGCCGGCGTTCCGGTCTATTTCTATCCTTCGCCGCTGCATTATCGGCTGGTGCCGGAACTGATTTATGCCTCCAACGCCACCATCATCTTCGGCACGGACACGTTTCTCGCCGGTTATGCGCGCACGGCGCACCCTTATGACTTCCGCTCTATCCGCTACTGCTTCGCTGGTGCCGAGCCGGTGAGGGCATCGACGCGGGCAACCTTCATGGACAAGTTCGGGGTCCGCGTGCTCGAAGGTTATGGCGTGACGGAAGCCGCGCCGGTCGTGGCCCTCAACACGCCGATGCATGCGCGCGCCGGCACCGTCGGCAAGCTGATGCCGGCGATCGAGCACCGTCTGGAGCCGGTGCCGGGCGTCGAGGAGGGTGGTCGGCTCCATGTGCGCGGACCGAACGTCATGGCCGGCTATCTCAGGGAAACGGCGCCCGGCGTGGTCGAGGAGCCGGAGGACGGCTGGCACGACACCGGCGATATCGTCTCTGTCGATGCCGACGGCTTTGTCACCATCAAGGGCCGCGCCAAGCGCTTCGCCAAGATCGCCGGCGAGATGGTGTCCCTCGCCGCCATCGAAGCGCTCGCTGCCGATCTTTGGCCCGATGCGCTTTCCGTCGCCGCTACCGTGGCCGACGACAGGAAGGGAGAGCGCCTGGTCCTCCTCACCGAGGCCGAGGGAGCGACGCGCGAGAGCTTCACCAGCTTCGCTCGTGGCCGGGGCGCCAACGAATTGATGATGCCGGCCGAGCTGCGCGTTGTCGAAAAGCTGCCGGTGCTGGGCACGGGCAAGGTCGATTACCGGTGGGTCGCCGAGGGGCTCAGGGCCGAGCAGATGCGGCAGACCGCTTAGGGCCGAGCATGCGTCCGTCAACGCATCGTCGGGAAAATGCGCCGGTCCATCCCCGGCGTTTTTTCTTGCGCCAGTGTGGATGGCCTAATTGGAAAGAAAGTCGCATGAGTTGCGCAGGATTTTTCGTTTCGGTGCGTTTATAGCCGTTGATGGAGCAGCTGCGCCATTTTGAAGCGCCAATCAGGATCAAAATGCGAGAAATTATCGCATTCTGATCTTGCGAAGCGCTGGCTGGTGGCCGACACTGCCATCTATCATCCTGAGTTCGAACGGGGCGGACGCGATCGCTGAAGGATCGTTCTTGTGGTCTGCCGCAAGCTCCCGTCGCCATTTCCGGCTTCTCCCAAAGCCTGGAGCCAGGATGTCGCGCGGCCGGTTGTCGCGAAGAAGAGGTGCAGGATGCGCGGGACGTCGTGGAGACAGCACTACATCAAGCTGACCGAGTTTCTCGGTCTGCTGCTGGGACCCGACTACGAAATCGTGCTTCACGACCTCAGCCAGGCGGACCGGTCCACCATTGCCATCGCCAACAGCCATATCAGCGGCCGCACGGTCGGCGCGCCCCTAACGTCTGTCGCGCTGCAGGCGATCGCGAGCCACAGCTACGACACCAACGACTATCAGATGAACTATGCCGGGCTCGGCCTGGGCAACAAGCTGCTGCGATCCTCGACCTTCTTCATCAAGGAGAATGACCATCTGGTCGGGCTGCTCTGTATCAACTTTGATGACAGCCGATATCGGGCGGTCAGCGAGCTGGTTCTCAAGCTCGGCAACCCGGACATGGTGCCGGAAAATACCTTTGTGTCGAGTGACCTGTCGGCCTCCCTGCCGGAGCGGACACCCGGCGGCGAAATGGAGCGTTTCCCGCAGAACCTGACCGAGCTCACGGACGAGGTGCTCGACGAGACGCTCGAGAAGATGAATCTCAAAAGTGGAAAAATCTCGCACCGTCAGAGGTTCAGGCTGGTCGAACAGCTGAACGATCAGGGCTTCTTTCTTCTGAAGGGCGGCGTGAAGCTGGTGGCCGACCGGCTGAACTGCTCGCAAACCACCATCTACCGCTATCTCCAGCGCCTGACCGAAGGGGCGGAGGCGGAAGGCGCCGATGTTTGACGGCCGGCGCTGAGGCATTGTTCAGCGCTTCGGCACACTGACAAGCGAAGCCCCGGAAGAGCGAGCGTGGTTTCCACGCTCGCTCTTCCGGGGCTTTGTTGTCGATCGAGGGAGACAGCCGTTGATGCCGGGTGTCTCAGCACTCGGTGATGTTGACGGCGAGGCCGCCGCGCGACGTTTCCTTGTACTTCGTCTTCATATCCTTGCCCGTTTCCCACATGGTGCGGATCACAGTGTCGAGGGAAACGCGGTGTTCGCCTGTGCCACGCAGCGCGAGGCGGGCGGCATTGATCGCCTTGACGGCGCCCATGGCGTTGCGCTCGATGCAAGGCACCTGGACGCGCCCGCCAATGGGATCGCATGTCAGGCCGAGATTGTGCTCCATGCCGATCTCGGCGGCGTTTTCCACGTTCGCCGGCCCGCCGCCGCAAATCTCGGCGAGCGCGCCGGCGGCCATCGAGCAGGCGACGCCGATCTCGCCCTGGCAACCAACCTCGGCGCCCGAGATGGAGGCGTTCTTCTTGTAGAGAATGCCGATCGCCGCCGCCGTCAGGAAGAAGCGCACGAGCGTCTCGCTGTCCACCTTGGAGACGAAGCGGTCGTAATAGTGCAGCACGGCCGGGATGACGCCGGCGGCGCCGTTGGTCGGCGCGGTGACGATGCGCCCGCCGGCCGCGTTCTCCTCGCTGGTCGCGAGCGCGAAGAGGTCGATCCACTCCATCACGGCCAGAGGGTCCTTGTTGGACTTGCGCTCCGAGGTCAGCTGGCGAAACAGCGCCGGAGCCCTGCGCCTCACGCCGAAGGAGAGATAACCCTCGGTATGACATCCCCGTTCGACGCAGCTTTGCATGGTGTGCCAGATCCGCTCCAGCCCGGCGATGATCTCGTCGTGGCTGCGCAAGCACTTTTCATTGGCGAGCATGAGGCTGGAGATGGAGAGCCCGGTTCTCTGGCAGTGTGCCAAGAGTTCGGCCGCCGTGGAGAAAGGATAGGGCACATCGGCTTCAGGCTCGCCACTGCCGCGATTGCGCTTGAATTCGTCCCATTGGCTGTCCTCGACGATGAAGCCGCCGCCGATCGAGTAATAGGTCTGGCTGAAGACCGTATTGTCGTCCGCATAAGCATTGAAAGTCATCGCGTTCGGATGGGCAGCGAGCGGCTTGCGGCGGCTGAGAACCACCCCGTCCTGTCGTGGCAAACGAGCGGCATGGGTGCCGCCGAGGCGGATCGTCTCGCTTTTCTCGACGGTTGAGAGAAATTCGGTGATCGCGTCGATCTCGACCGTGTCGGGTTCGAAACCGGCCAGCCCGAGAACGATGGCTCGATCCGTCGCGTGCCCCTTGCCGGTTTGTGCCAGTGAGCCGAAGCACTCGGCGCCGACGCGGTTCGTTCCGGGCAGGAGATCACGGGTCCGCAGCTCTTCCACGAAGGCGCGCGCCGCGCGCATGGGCCCCACCGTGTGGGACGAGGAAGGGCCGATGCCGATCGAGAACATGTCGAAGACACTGATCACAGTCGTTCTCCGCTTGGCCGAAGGCGACCCTCGGCCAGGACAATGAAGATGATGATGGTGGAGCGCGGCGGCTGTTGGCGAGGAGGCGAGCGGCAGACCGGCTGCCGCTCGCCCGAGGATTACGCCACCAGCTTATAGAGGATGGCCGAGATGGCGATTAGGCCCATCAGCGTCACGAACGCGTTGCTCAGATGTCCCTTGTACTTGGCCATCGCGGGCACCTTGCGGATCGCGTACATCGGCATCAGGAAGAGGATCGCCGCGATGATCGGCCCGCCCAGTGTCTCGATGAGGCCGAGGATGGAGGGGTTGATCACGGCAACCAGCCACAGCGTCAGGATGAAGAAGACGATGATGAAGGCTTCGAGGCGCTTCGGGTTCGGCTCGCTGCCGAAGCTGCGGGCCTGCTGCATGATGATGCCGCGCAGTCCCTCGCGGGCCCCGAGATAGTGGCCGAAGAAGGACGTGACGATTGCGGTGAAGGCGACGGCCGGGCCGAAATAGGAGATCACCGGGCTGTCGAACTGGTTCGCGAGGTAGGACAGCACGGCGATGTTCTGCGATTTCGCCTCGGCGAGCTGGGCCGGCGTCAGGCTCATGATGCAAGACAGCACGAAGAACATCACGAAGATCAGCAGCATGACCGCAGTGCGCCGCAGGATCGCGTCGCTCTTGGCAACGGCGTTGGGGCCGTGCGCGCGGCGCTGGACCAGCGCGAAGCTGGAGATCGCCGGGCTATGGTTGAAGGAAAACACCAGCACCGGCAGGGTGAGCCACAGCGTCTTGAAGAAGTCGCTGGCGGACGGCACCACTGAAAGGGCCGAGCCGTTCCAGCTCGGGATGAGATAGAGCGAAAGACCCGCCAGGATGATGATCAGCGGGTAGACCAGCCACTCCGTCACCTTGAGCATCAGCTTTTCACCGGCGACCATGATGCCCATCATGCCGAGAATGAGCACGATCGACAGGAGCCAGCGCGGCGGCGAGGCCACATGCATCTGGTTGACCAGGAAGCTGTCGACGGTGTTGGTGATGCCGACGCCGTAGATCAGGACGATCGGGTAGATCGCGAAGAAATAAAGCAGTGTGATGAGCTTTCCGGCCCCCGCGCCGAAATGCTCCTCGACGACCTCGGTGATGTCCGCGTTCTCATGCTTGGAAGAAAGCACGAACCGCGCGAGCGCGCGGTGCGAAAGGTAGGTCATCGGGCCGATCAGGATGGCCATCGCCACCAGCGGCCAAAAGCCCGCCATGCCGGCGTTGATCGGCAGGAACAGGATGCCGGCGCCCACGGCCGTTCCGAACAGGCTGATGGACCAAACGGTGTCCTGTTTGGTCCAGGTGATCCCTTGCGGCGCGCTGTAGCTTTGCACAGGCGCCTGCGATTTTGCGATCGTCTCTGACATTGCCCCCTCATGGTGTTTCCGCGATCCGCTCTTTAACGAAAGCGAGTTGGATCGTTGCGAGACCCGCCTTGTCGCGGCTCGCTGTTTGCTGCCCAAGTTCATCACGAAGTGGAAGCGAAGACTTGTCCTCGCCTCTGGTATTTGTTTCCGCATCTCGCAGATGCTCTGTGAAGAGCCTATTGCGGCGATGCCATCCCCTGGAGCATTTCGGTGACATTACGTACACGTTCAATGCTTTGGATCTTTGATTTTCGGCAATTCCAGATGCAAAACCGCTTCACGGTATTGCTGGGACTGCTCTCTTTGGATCGCTGCGACTTCCTCTCCAATGCGAGCGATTCAGATTCTTTACGGCCCTCCGCGAACGTCCTGAAACCTGCCCGATCCGCGACGGTGGCCTACAGGCTTGTTCGGACGTGACCACTGAAGCAGCCTCCGCCTCAAGAGTGCTGATAAAAAACTCCCAAAACAGGAGATTGTCAATTATTTTTGCATTTTTGTGCGCAGATTATGGGCATATGCGACAAAATGGCACAAAATATCCGGCGCAGCCATCGGGTGATGGGCGCGAGCGCCGGATTTTCTGCAAAGCCTCATGGCTGGGCGACCTGGATGCCGCCTTCTGGGGTCTTCCCTGTGGAGCCGCTGACTGGCGTTTAGGCGCCCTGGCCCCAGTTCATCTCCAGACCGCCGTCGATGGTGAAACTCTGTCCCGTGATGTAGTCGGCCTCATCGGACACGAGATAGGCGGCCAACCGTGCGACCTCCCAGGGCTCGCCAGGCCGGTGCCAGGGAATCTGAGCCATTTCCTCACGGTGAATCTCGGGGTCTTCGATGCGCTCGATGGTCATGGGCGTGCGAATCTGGCCCGGCGCGAGGGCGTTCACGTTGATCCGGAGCGGCGCCACTTCGAGCGCCAAACTGCGGGTGAAGGTGAGGAGGCCGCCCTTGGCGGCGCCATAGGCGGCGCTCTGTGGGCTGGGAATCCGCTCGTGGACCGAGGTCACGTTGACGATCTTCCCACCGCCATCGGCCGATTTGCGCAGGCGGATGAATTCGCGGCAGCAGAAGAACGGGCCGTAAAGATCGGTCTTGAGAACCGCGTCGAAATCCTTCGTTTCGAGATCGATGACGGGCGTGCCGGGCGTCTGTCGGCCAGCGTTGTTGATCAGGATATCGGGAACGCCGAGTTCTGAAGTGATCTTGTTGAAGGCTTCCGCGACGCTCTTCTCGTCGGTCACGTCGATTTTCACCACGATCCCATGGCGGCCGTGGCCCTTGACCCCACGCAGCGTCTCTTCCGCACCGTCCTGATCGGAATGGTAGGTGACGGCGACGTCGGCGCCCTCTGAGGCGAGTTCTTCGGCGATGGCTCTCCCGATGCCGGAATCCGAGCCGGTGACGAGAGCGATGTGCCCCGCGAGCCTCTGCGAGCGTTGCGGGCCGGGAGCTTTGGCTTTGAGGTCGGCCATTGGTTACCTTGTCCTTCGGCATTCTGTCGTGGCGAAGCACGGAATGGCTATCGCCTCCGACATGACCTAGCCGGCACGCCAAGGCGCACCGGCCGGCCGGTTCGGGACGAGAAGGCTTATGCCTTCGACGTCGTTCCAACAGGTGTCATCAGGCTATCGTCTCTGGCGCCCGCGCCGGGCGCGCCGACCCGGAGGTTGTTCTGAACGTGGGTAACGCCTGAGACTGCGTCCGCGCAGTCTTCCGCGCGCCGCTTCTCGGCGCGGCTGGAGACATGACCATCGAGCGTCACCTCCCGGTTGGAAACCGTGACCTCGATGTCGGAGGCATCCACCGCGTAGTCGTTGGTCAGGCGGTCGTTGACGTCCTCGCGGATGCGATCATCGGAGCGGGTGTAATTGCGTGGTCCCTTGCCGCGATGATCCGCCTCCCGGCGACGGGTCGCGTCCTCGTCGCCGAACCAGGAGGCAATCTCGTCTCCCGCACGGTCCCAGAAATCCCGACCTTCATCGCTGCGTCGCGTGTCACGATCCCGGGCATACTGTCCGCGGAACCGGTCGATATCGCCGGGATATTGTCCGCCGCCATATGGCCCGTAGTCGCGGCTGCGACCGCCATAGGGCCCGTAGCCTCCATAATCGCGGTCATAATGTTGATCGGCGTAGGAACGGCGGTTGCCTCGCTCACCATAGGGCCGACGGTCGGAATTCATGCTCTGACGTGAGCGGTCGCCATCTTCGTCATAAACGTGATATGGCGCCCACTCGTAGCCCTGCTCGCGTGCTCGGCGGAATTCGCCCACGCCTTCGGGATTGGCCTCGCGCCGATCCAGGTCGTCGGCGGGCAGATTATCGCGTTCGCCCGTAACTCCCGAGCGACGGCGGCCGTAGCGCTCGTCTTCCCGATCGGTTCGCCAGGAGCCACGGTTCTCATGATCGCGGTCGCGGTAACGATAGTCGTCGGCCATGTCATTCTCCATCATAAATCGGCGGGCCGGCCACTCGGCCGGCTCTCGACCTGTTGGAGATTCAACTGCGACGGAATCGGGCAGTTCCGCTTATCGTTCCCGGCTAAATATTCACCTCAAAAGTGATTGCGGGTTCAGCATTCCAGAGATCTGTTCGGAATTTGTGCGACTTCGCATCCGTGTCACAGGCAGTGGGGTATCCGAATGGCTCGGCTAGAGGCACCCTGATTTGAGCCGTGCCGTCTCATGCTCGATATAAAATTCAGATTGATCTGATCAGAATTTTGGATTTCGTTTGAAGATGAGCTTTCTTATTTTATCCGAATTAGAAATAGTGCGTCAACTTGACGCTGAAACGATGTAAAACCCTTTCATAAACGGAAATATGCGCTTGGATGGTGTGTCCTGTTGGCTCTAACTGTTCCAATTTCCCTTGAAAGATCATTGACACACCTTGATTAATCGAGAAACGTAAGCGGCGGGAAAGGCGCGTTGTATCGGGCGCTGGAGCGGCGCGAAGTGCTCTTCGCGATGGAGGCGAGCCGCAATGGAGGTGGCGTCATTGGGGCGTCTCCTGTCGACGTATCGCTAATGTCGCCAGCTCCTCCGTCAGTGCGCCGGGTTGAGGAAGATCGCGCATCGGAGGAGGGGAGGCCTCAACCGGCGGAGCCTCGCGCGATCGGTCATGCAGAGCAGGAGCGGCGCCTGCCGTCGCCGCGCGACAAAGCAGGGCATTTGCTCTTGGGAGGAGCCATGTCGGCTGAAACCGGCGCCCTTGTCGGCGATTCCGCAGTCCTTGAGGCGACCGCTCTGCCGGCGTTGATCCAGGCATTGCGCGACGAAGGCTATGAGGTCATCGGTCCGACGGCGCGCGACGGCGCGATCGTCTTTAGCGAGTACGGCCCGGCCGATAGCCTGCCGGTTGGATACGAGGACTCGCAGGAGGGCGGCCGCTATCGTCTCATCAAAACAGCAGGTCGGCGGGTCTTCGACTATGTCGTTGGGCCGAAATCGCTGAAGGAGTGGTTCTGGCCGCCGCGCCAGCCACTCTGGACGGCGCGTCGCGGCGGACGGGGCAGCTACACCATTGATCCGCCGGACCCCAAGGTGGCGCCGCGCCGCGCCTTCGTCGGCGTCAGAGCCTGCGATCTTGCGGCAATGGCCGTCAACGATCGCACCTTCGACAACGGAGATTTCGCCGATCCCGCCTATTTGAAGCGCCGCGATAACGCGATCTTCATCTCGGTCGACTGTGCCAGGCCGGCAGCAACCTGCTTTTGCGCTTCCATGAACACCGGTCCCCGCTCCTCATCGGGGTTCGACCTCGCGCTGACGGAACTGGAGGATGCTGACACTCACGTCTTTCTGGTCCGCATTGGAACGGAGGCCGGCGCCAAGGTCGTGGCCCGAGTTCCCCACCGCCTGTCGGTCGAGAGCGACTTAGAGCGCGCCAGGGCCGTGGTAACGCAGGCTGTCGCCCGGATGGAGCGGTCGATGGTCCCGGGGATCGATGCGCTGCTGAAGCGCAATTTCACCCATCCCCGCTGGACCACCGTGGCCGAGCGCTGCCTCTCCTGCGGCAACTGCACCATGGTGTGTCCCACATGCTTCTGCTCCGACGTGAAGGATCATACGAGCCTGACGGGTGACGTGACGACCCGCGTCCGCTCCTGGGATTCGTGCTTCACCCTGGACCATTCCTACGTGCATGGCGGCGCGCTTCGGCAAAGCCGCATGTCGCGCTATCGGCAGTGGATGACGCACAAGCTTTCGAGCTGGTGGGACCAGTTCGGCGTTTCCGGCTGCACCGGCTGCGGACGCTGCATCACGTGGTGTCCCGTGGGTATCGACATCACCGAGGAGGCGCGCGCCATCGCCGAAGGCGATCTGACGCAGGCCGCCGAATAGAGCGGTCGCGGCAGGCAGCCAGCAACTCTCGCCGCGTTGGCGAGGAACGCTTTCCGAACCAAATGCGAGAACAGGGAGGAGGTGGTACATGGTCGAGGTTCGCGGCATCGAGACCGAATTGGAGACCTTCCGTTTCTTCGACGGGATGTCCGAGGAGCATCGGCAGTTGATCGCCGGTTGTGGACAGCACGAGGTGGCCAAGGCCGGCGAATACGTCTTCAGGGCCGGCGACAAGGCGGACAAATTCTATCTGGTGAGGACGGGGCTTCTGTCCGTGGAGGTGCATGTTCCAGGTCGTGAGGGACTGGTGGTCGATACGCTGCGGGACAGCGACACCCTCGGCTGGTCCTGGATGGTTCCGCCTTACGTCTGGGCGCTGGATGCGCGGGCCTCCGAGCTAACGCGCCTCATCAGCTTCGATGCCGTGTGCCTGCGCGGCAAGATGGAGACCGACAAGGATTTTGCCTACGACATGTTCAGGCGCTTCATCCCGGTGATGGACCGTCGCCTGACGGAAACCCGGATGCGCATCGTCGAACTGGTGACGGAGCCGGCGGCTGAATGAGGCGGCGCGGCCGTCGCGGTCGCCTCGGCCCTCCCACCAACAGCCATGCTGATGCCATCGCCCGCCGGGCCCAACGAGGTCGCGGTGGCCGACCGTAACGAAGGATCCGCAGATGGATGACGTCCTCCTTCAGGAGCCCTCCTTGGCATACGCACACACGCACACCCGCGCGCAAGATGCCGCCGAGCCCATGCTGCCACGGCCTTTCATGATCGAACGGCGTCGAAAGGAAGCCGGCGGCTGCTTTACGCTCTGGCTGCGGGACCCGACGGGCCAGCCCTTCAACTTCCGCGTCGGCCAGTTCAACATGCTGTATGTCTATGGCGTCGGTGAAGTCCCGATTTCCATCGCGGGAGATGCATCGGACCCTTCGCTTCTGATGCATACGATCCGCGGCGTTGGGGCTGTGACCGACGCGATGGGGCGGCTGAAAGTCGGTGATACGATCGGCGTGCGCGGACCTTTCGGCAACGGCTGGCCTCTGGATGCGGCCGTCGGCCAGGACGTCTTCTTCGTCACTTCCACGGTGGGGCTCGCGCCCCTTCGCGGCCTCATCCTGGAAACGCTCGCCCGGCGCGAAGAGTTCGGCAAGGTGGTGTTGGCCTATGGGTCGCGCGGCATCCACGACTGCCTGTACGAGAACGATCTCCATGCCTGGCGCGCGCGGTTCGACATGACGGTCTATGTCACAGCCCATTCGGCCCCCATCGGCTATCGCGGCCAGGTCGGCTCCGTCGCCCACCTCATCGAGCGCGCTGAATTCGATCCGCCGAACACCGTCGCCTTCGTGTGCCGGTCGGAGGCGATGCTGCCGGCGGCTTTCGCGGCCCTTGAGGCGCGCGGCGTGGCGCCGGACCGCTTCTACACCACCATGGAACGCAACATGAAATGCGCCGTAGGGTTCTGCGGGCATTGCCAACGCGGTCCGACTTTCATGTGCCGTCAGGGGCCGGTCTACCGCTACAGCGACATCCAGCATCTTTTCGCGGTCAGGGAGCTTTGAACGGCCATGGCGGGCGCGCGCAAACCAAGGTTGGCAGTCCACAAATTCGCCTCGTGCGACGGCTGCCAGCTGACGCTTCTGGACTGCGAGGATCAGTTGCTCGACGTGGTGGGAGAGATCGAGATTGCCTATTTCCTGGAGGCAACCCGCCAGGAAATCCGTGGACCCTACGACGTCTCCCTGGTGGAGGGCTCCATCACGACGGCGCATGACATCGAACGTGTTCGACGTGTGCGCGCTCAGTCGAAAATGTTGATCGCCATTGGCTCTTGCGCGACGGCGGGGGGCGTCCAGGCGTTGCGCAATACCGCAGATATCGATGCGCTGGCCCGCGCGGTCTATCCCAATCCCGAATATTTTCAGACGCTGACCACATCCACAGCCATTCAGGATCACGTGAAGGTGGATTTCGAGCTGCGCGGCTGCCCCATCTCAAGGGAGCAACTGATCGAGGTCGTGTCGGCCTACCTCACCCGGCGCAAGCCCAACATTCCCAACTATTCGCAGTGCATGGAATGCAAGCAGGCGGGCACCGTCTGTGTGATGGTGGCCCATGGCACGCCCTGTCTCGGTCCGGTGACACAGGCCGGCTGTGGCAATGTCTGCCCGTCATGCGAGCGCGGCTGCTACGGCTGCTTCGGCCCGAAGGAGAAGGCGAACGCGAAAAGCCTGGCGCGCTGGTTCGAGGGCAGTCTGGGTCTCAGCGGACGGCAGACACACGATCTCTATCGAACCTTCAACGCCGGGGCGCCTGCCTTCTGCGAGGTTGGGCTCGCCGCCATCGGCGAGAAGACGGATGAAACGGTAGCGGAGGTGACCCGATGAGCCTGAGCGACGTCACCAGGGGCGGCGGACCGGCCCGCGTCATCAAGGTCGATGCGCTGGCCCGCGTCGAGGGCGAGGGCGCGCTTTATGTCCGCGTTCGAAACAACGAGATCCGCGATCTGAAGTTTCGTATCTACGAACCTCCGCGCTTCTTCGAGGGGCTTCTCAGGGGGCGAATGTATTCGGACGCGCCGGATATCACCGCGCGCATCTGCGGGATTTGCCCCGTGGCCTATATCATGGGCGCCAGCCATGCCATGGAGGCGGCCCTCGGCGTGGATGTCCCGCGCGATATCCATGAGATGCGCCGGCTCATATACTGCGGCGAGTGGATTCAAAGCCACGTGCTTCATGCCGCCATGCTTCACGCGCCGGACTTTCTGGGATTGCAGGACGCCCTGCAGATCGCGGCCGCCAATCCCGATCTCGTCAAGGCGGCGCTTCGGCTGAAGAAGCTGGGCAACGATCTGATGGCAACCATCGGTGGCCGAGCCGTCCATCCGGTGAACACCAAGGTCGGCGGCTTCTACAAGGCGCCGAGCATCGAGGCGCTGCGCGTCTTGCTGCCGGAGGTCGAGTGGGGGCTCGGCGCGGCGGAGACCTTGCTCGACGCCTTTTCCGGGTTCGACTTCCCCGATTACGACTACGATTACACCTGCGTCTCGCTCGGTAACACCACTGCCTATCCGATCATGGAAGGAGACATCGTCGTCTCCGGCGGCGAGGCCATTCCCCTCGACGGCTTCATGGATCGCTACGAGGAATTCCAGGTCGCCCACTCCACCTCGCTGCACGCCCGGCCCAAGGATGGTTCGGGACCGTATCTGGTCGGCCCGATCGCCCGCTATAACAACAACTTCGACAGGCTTTCCACGCGCGCCCGCGATGCCGCCCGCCGCGCCGGCCTGGGCCCGATCGTCACCAACCCATTCAAGAGCCTTCTGGTGCGCATGGTGGAGACGATCCACGCCCTTGAGGAGGTCAGGCGGATTATCGAGGGCTACCGGGGGCTGGCGGCTCCGTCCGCGCCGGTCGCCGTACGCGCCGGAACGGGGTGCGGCTGCACCGAAGCGCCGCGCGGCATCTGTTTCCATCGCTACGAGCTCGGCGAGGATGGGCGGATCGCCAAGGCACTGATCATGCCGCCGACCTCGCAGAACCAGCCGCAGATCGAGCGCGATCTCCGGGGCGTCGTGGAAAAGAACCTCGACATGGCGGATGAGGATCTGAAGTGGCTGTGCGAGCAGACGATCCGCAACTACGACCCATGTATTTCATGCTCCTGTCATTTCCTGGAGCTCACGATTGAGCGGGAGTGACGTTGCGGCCCATGAAGTCCGCGGAAGGGATTTGGGATCGGGGTTGGCGCAGCTCATCATCGGCGTCGGAAACCGGTTCCGGGGCGACGATGCCGCAGGGCCGCTGGTGGGGGAAGCTCTTGCCGCGCGCGGCTTCGAGGTGGAGGAGCACGCGGGCGAGGGGGCTTCCCTGATGGAGCTGTGGCGCGGGCGCAGCCACGTCGTGCTGATCGACGCGACCCGCTCCGGCGCGGCACCCGGAACGATCATCCGCTTCGATGCGGCTCTCCAGAGCGTGCCCACGGGGATTTTCCACTATTCGACGCACGAGTTCAGCGTGGCGGAAGCCATCGAGACAGCGCGCCTTCTTGACTGGCTGCCGAACTCGCTGCGCGTGTTCGGCATCGAGGGCGCGGCATGGGACTATGGCGCGCCGGTGTCGGCGCCTGTCGCGGCCGCGGTCGAGCGCCTCGCAAATGAAATCGCTGATCTGCTTGCCGCCGACACCGGGCCCAGATGATGAGCGGCTTACCGTGGCTCCAGCCAGGACAGCGACGTATCCCGGCTGGCGATCACCTTTTGCCCGCGCCAATTCCTTGTGAATTTGATATCCGCGGAACGCAGATGGAGCGATCCAGCGCGTTCAGGAGGCGCAGGGGCTTGGCGACGAAGAAGCCGAAGATCAGGACCATGGAGGAGCTGGCATCGGCGATCGCCGTTTCGCGGCCGACGCTGTCCCGCTTCTTTCAGGACCCCGAGAGCGTGCGCCCGGCGACGGCGGAGAAGATCCGCCAGGGTCTGGCCCATGTCGATTACGTCCCCAACTTCTTCGCCACCCGGATGAACCGGCGCGCGAGCGGTCTGGTCGGCGTCATCGTGCCGCTCCTGACGGACCCGTTCTTCGCCAGTCTCCTCCAGACCGTCGAGCTCGCCGCGCTCGAGATGGATTTCACCGTCATCACCCAGTGTTCTCATGGCTCCGCCGAGCTGGAAGCCAATGCTGTGGAGCGTTTGCTCTCCATGAACACGGAGGGCGTGGTGGTCGCGCCTCTAGGCGAATATGGTTCGGCCGACGCGCTGAGGCAGCTCGGCCGCTCGCTACCGATCGTCTTCGTCGATTCCCGCCCGGCCGAACCCTATACGACGATCGATTTCGTCGGCACGGACAATGAACAAAGCATCGGCTTGATCACCGACTACCTCTGCCGGACCGGCGCCCCGCCCGTCTATCTTGGAATGCCGCGTCTCAACTCCAACGGGCTGGAGCGCGAGAGCGCCTATCGGCGATGGATGGCGGGCCACGATCTCAGGCCCGAGGTTCTGCCCGACGACCTGGCGCCGCAGAGCTGGGCGTTCGAAACCTATGCCTACCAGACGATGGATGCGCTCTTCGGTCAGGGGCTCTACGTCGACGCCACCATTCTGTGCGCCAATGATCGGCTTGCGATGGGCGCGCTTCAGGCAGCCCATCGCCATGGGCTTTTCAACAGCCGACCCGGGGCGCGGACCAGGGTGCGCATCGCCGGACATGACGATCACCCCCTAAGCCGTTTCATGACGCCCGCGCTGACCACCGTCGCCCAGGACATCGACACCATCGGCATGACGGCGATGAGCCTTCTCGCGTCGCGCATCCGCTCCGGCAAGCCTGGAGAAGAAACGGTGGAGCGAACCTTCCCCGCGGCACTCAAGATTCGTGAATCGGCCTGACAGAATTTCTCTTCGCAGGGAATGATCGTCTGGGCGCGATCTTCGATTGACTTCCTCCGAACTTTCGACAACTCTTTACGCGCGTAAAAGTCGTTGCGACGGCTACGCGAAGGAGGAGGAATAATATGACCATCAGACGCAGGCTGTTGACGACGGCCGCCGCTCTCATTGGCGGCGCCGTCATTGTGACGACGGCGATGGCGGCCGAGATCACCGTTGCCACGGTGAACAACGGCGACATGATCATCATGCAGGAGCTCTCATCGCGTTGGGAGAAGGAGACCGGCAACAAGATCAACTGGGTCGTTCTGGAGGAGAACGTCCTACGCCAGCGCGTGACCACGGATATCGCAACGGGCGGTGGCCAGTACGACATCATGACGATCGGCTCCTACGAGGCGCCGATCTGGGGCAAGCAGGGATGGCTGGTGCCCGTCGGCGACATCGAGGGCTATGATTACGACGACCTGATCCCGGCGGTGCGCGCAGGCCTTTCCAACGACGGCACGCTCTACGCCCTGCCGTTCTACGCCGAGAGCTCGTTCACCCTGTACCGCAAGGATCTGTTCGAGCAGGCCGGGTTGAAGATGCCCGATCAGCCGACCTACGATCAGATCGCCGAATACGCCGAAAAGCTCACCGACAAGTCGAAGGAACAGTACGGCATCTGCCTGCGCGGCAAGCCGGGCTGGGGCGAGAACATGGCGTTCTTCGGAACGCTGGTGAACACGTTCGGCGGCCGCTGGTTCGACATGGACTGGAAGCCGCAGATCGACACGCAGCCGTGGCACGACGCGCTCAACTACTATCTCGACATCATGCACAAATACGGTCCGCCGGGAGCGACGGCCAACGGCTTCAACGAGAACCAGGCTCTGTTCCAGACCGGCAAATGCGCCATGTGGATCGACGCCACCTCGGCGGCCGGCCGCGTCTTCGATCCGAGCCAGAGCAAGGTCGCCAAGGACGTGGGCTTCACCGCCGCGCCGACCGCCAAGGTGCCCAATGGTAATGCCTGGTTCTGGGCCTGGTCGCTCGCCATTCCCAAGAGCTCGGCCAAGGCCGATGTCGCCAAGGACTTCATGAAATGGGCGACGTCGAAGGAATATGTCGATCTCGTCGGCGAGGAGAAGGGCTGGGTCGCCGTGCCCCCGGGCACACGCATCTCGACCTATGAAAACCCGAAGTACAAGGAAGCCGCGCCCTTCGCCGAGACCGTACTCAAGGTGATCAAGTCGGCTGATCCCGAGCATCCGACGGCGGAGGAGGTGCCTTATACGGGCATCCAGTACGTCTCGATCCCCGAGTTCCAGGGAATCGGCACCACCGTCGGTCAGAACATTTCTGCGGCTCTCGCCAAGCAGAAATCCGCTGACGATGCTCTTTCGGCCTCGCAAAGCTCGGTGGAGCGCGAGATGTCAAAGGCGGGATACCCCAAGAAGTAGGTCAAGCCTGGGCCGGCGCGCCGAAAGCCCCGGTGTCACCGCCCCCGCAAGAACGCTGTCGCGGCGCGAGCCGCGACAGATTTGCGCCAAACCTCCCTGTCGGCGCAAGGGCAGGGCCGGGGAAACCATGGGGGGAACGGCTTTCCCCGGCCCCCCTCGCTGAAGTTGGCGGCGTCCGCCGCCTTAAGCTGGCGAGATGCGACGGTGCAAGCGGGTCAGCGCTCGGAGACGATGGCGATGCTAGCGCTGGCGCCGATCCGGCTCGCGCCGGCGGCGATCATGGCCTGGGCGTCTTGTCTGGTGCGCACGCCCCCCGATGCCTTGACGCCCATCTCTGGGCCAACCGTCCGGCGCATCAGAGCGACGTCCGCCTCCGTGGCGCCGCCGCCGGCAAAGCCTGTCGATGTCTTGACGAAGTCGGCGCCGGCGTCCTTCGCGAGAAGGCAGGCCGTTTCTTTCTGGGCGTCACTCAAGAGGGAGGTCTCAATGATGACCTTGAGCAAGGCCGAGCCGCAGGCTTCCTTGACCGCGGCGATGTCGTCGCGCACGGCGTTGGTCTGTCCCGCTTTGAGAAGGCCGATGGCAATGACCATGTCGACTTCTTGAGCGCCATGCGAAACCACCCACGCCGCCTCGGCCACCTTGGCCGCCGTGGGGTCGGCGCCGAACGGGAAGCAGATCACCGAGCAGGTCGCGACGTCCGATCCCGCGAGCTTTTTCGCCACCAGCGGCACGAAGATCGGGTTGACGCAAACCGCCTTGAAGGAATGAGCCAGGGCCTCGTCGCAGATCTTCTCGATCTCGGCGGGCGTCGCGTCGGCGCGCAGCAGCGTGTGGTCGATAAAGCGGGCCAAATCCGCGCCGGTCGGAGCGGTGTTCGCAGTGGACATGGTGCGTCCTCCAGGGATCGACGGCCGTTCGCAACGGCCGGAATGCCGATTTTCCTAGCATAGCCGCCAGAGCACGGGAACCGGCTGGGATTGCCGGGGGCGCGAACTCAAGGCGTCGCGGGTTGTGTCGTTGAAAGGCGATAGGCCGATCCCCGGATGCTCTGGGACCCTCGTGCAGAATGGTGCTGCCGCGCTTGGCGGCCCTGTACCCGAGGGGGCGTCGAAATGATGGGACATGCGCTGCACCGCCTCGCTCCCGCTGGGCAGAACGATTGCGGGTGGCCTTCTGGAGGAAGTCCCCGCCACCGAGGGAACTCGGCGCCCTCGCGGCCGCGTCGCCTGCGCGTCAAAATCGCGCGCAAGCCGTAAGCGAGCGCGCGACGGAGAACGCAGCAAATGAAACTTCTGCTTGGGCGCGTGAAATTCAGCAGTGACTTGAGGAAAGTGGTGCCCAGGGGCGGAATCGAACCACCGACACTGCGATTTTCAGTCGCATGCTCTACCAACTGAGCTACCTGGGCGCCGCTGCTAGCGCTTCTGCCATCGTCCGTCGCCCTTGTAAAGGCGCTTCGGTCGGGGCCGTGCCGCGCGGTCGGGTGGCCTTATAGGGGGAGTCGTTCGCCCTGTCCAGCCTCTCTGAGGAGCTATATCGCGTCCCTTTGCATGAACATGGCGAACACCTTGCAAATTCGGCCTTCTCACTCACGGCGGCCTGCCTCGCCGGGTAAACTCCCGGACAGGGGCGCCGCTACCGCTGTCGGCCCTAAGTGTTCATCAAAGGATCAAAAGGCGGCTCCCTCGCCTGAGATGAGGAGTGAGGCGGGCCATGTCACGCGCGGCGAGCGCCACGCATCCCTCGGTGGGAGCGAGGCCCGGCCGGGCGATGTGGAGGAAAATCGCGCTGCCTCGTCCGCGAGCGCGCGAGCGGACATTCCAATCGAGGACGAAGAGAAGGTCGTAGAGATGGTCCTCGCGCCAGAGGGTTTCCGCGCTATGCGGAAAGGGTAGGCGCACGGGGCGGTTATAGGCGGCGGCGCGCGGCGCGTCGCACCAGCCGCTCGCCTTGCGGATGACGCGAATGGGCAGTGGCGGGCGAGGCAGTTGGCGGTCGGCCCGCCACCAGGCGCCGAGAAGTTCCAGGGCCGCGCGCGGCGTCTTTCCGTCTCCCTCGCGCTTCAGGCTGCCGATGCCCGAGCGGCCGAGCGCGCAGCGCAGCCTGAGCGGCCCCGCCGAGAGAATTCCCTGCGTTGGCCGTCCCGGTGCGCGCCGCACGGCAAGAACCAGTCCCGCGCTGTTTTTTTTCATGAGCTCTGCCTAGATAAGGACCGAGTGTGACGACAACGAATCACCCGGTCCGGTCGGCCGCCGCAAGACGAGTCTCGTGGAGCGAACCGGCCTTCGTGATGGAAGGGTCCCATGAGCGTACGCAGCATCCTCATCGTCGACGACGACAACGACCTGAGACAGACCCTTGCCGAGCAGTTGTCGCTGCACGAGGAGTTCTCCGTCATCCAGGAGGCGAGCGCCGCCAAGGGCATCGCCACGGCGCGCTCGGAGATCATCGATCTGGTGGTCATGGACGTGGGCCTGCCGGACATGGACGGGCGCGAGGCGGTCAAGGTTCTGCGCAAGTCGGGGTTCAAGGCTCCGATCATCATCCTCACCGGGCAGGACACGGACTCCGATACGATCCTTGGCCTCGAGGCTGGCGCCAACGACTATGTCACCAAGCCTTTTCGATTTGCCGTGCTGCTCGCCCGCATTAGGGCACAACTGCGCCAGCACGAACAGAGCGAGGACGCGACCTTCCAGATCGGCCCCTACATCTTCAAGCCGAGCCAGAAGATGCTCCTGGACGAGAAGGGCGGGAAGATCCGGCTGACCGAGAAGGAAACCGCGATCATCCGCTATCTCTACCGCGCCGACCGCCGGGTGATCACACGGGACGTGCTGCTGGAAGAGGTGTGGGGATATAACTCCGGCGTCACGACCCATACGTTGGAAACCCACGTCTATCGCCTGCGCCAGAAGATCGAACCTGATCCCTCCAACGCCCGGATCGTGGTAACGGAGGCCGGCGGCTACAAGCTGGTACCCTGATCGGCCAAAGGCTCGGCCCGGCGCAAGCCACCGAGTGCATAGTGGCTCGCGAACGCGCGAATCCCTGGTCGCGGCAACGATCCGCGCCCAAAGGGGTCTGCAACTTCTCGTGATCATGATCTATAAGATGGTAATGAACGGCGGCTGAGTCCTGCTTCGGGGGCGAGGGGACCGGCGCCTCTCTCGAGGTGGCGCGCCAATGGTGGGGGCAAGTGTCTGAATGAGTCTCGAAAGCGACATCGCCATTCTGCAGGGCGCTGCGCTCTTCGAAAGCTTGACCATCGATCAACTGAGGCTGCTGGCTTTTGGCGCGGAGCACAGACGGCTGCGCCCGGGAGAAACCCTTTTCCGGGAGGAGGCGAGGTCCGACGCCGCCTTCGTCATCGCGCTGGGCGAAGTCTCGCTCTACCGCAGGCGCGGCGGCAATCTCGTGCATGTCGGGCGCTTCGGTCCTGGCACGCTTCTTGGCGAACTCGCGCTGATCACCGAGAACCGAAGGCCGGCCACCGCCATCACGGAAAGCGACTGCGACCTCATACGCATTCCGCGCGCGCTGTTTCTGCGCATGCTGCAGGAGTACCCCGAGATCGCCCTGCGTCTTCACGACCAGATCAAGGACGATCTTCTGGACATGACGCGCCGGCTCGCAGCGCTGGAGGATCGGTTCACAGACTGATCCGGCGGCCTCGTCGCGGGCGATAAAAAAGGCCGGCATCCGAGGACGGCCGGCCCAATCCAGGAGAAAAATCATGCGTCGGAAGGAGCCGGCCCGTGGACCGGCCCCTTCGCGGCAATCTCAGTAGCCGCGATCCTTGAGCAGTGCGTCGACGTTTTCAGGCGTGACGATGGTCCAGGGAACGTCGTAGCGCTTGGTCTTGCCGTCGTTCCACTCCATCTTGCCCTTGTACTGCTCCCAAATGTCGGACATCGGCTTGTAGTCGTCGCCGACGACCGCCTTCATGGCGACGTCGATCGAACCCTGGGCCTGGCCGCGAGCATCCTGCAGGATCGACGTCATCTCGCCGGCCTTGACCGCGCGCAAGGCGTCGGTGACGCCGTCGATGCCGGCGATGGCGAAGTCCTTGACGTCATAGCCGGCGGACTTGATCGCCTCGATGGCGCCGAGGGCCATCTCGTCGTTCTGGCCAATGACGCCGTCGATCTCCTTGGGATGGGCGGTCAGCCAGTTCTGCATGAGGTCGAGGGCCTCGGCGCGGGACCAGTTGGCGGTCTTGCGCTCAAGCACCTTCACCGCGCCTTCCGGGCATTCGCTGATGGCGCGCTCGTTGCCCCTGCCGCGCTCGATCTCGCCCGAGCCGCCCTTCGGGCCCTCGATGATGACGACATTGCCCTTGCAGCCGAGCTTTTCCAGAACCGCCTTGGCTTCGAGATAGCCGCCCTCGACATCGTCGGAAACCACCTCCGACAACATGTCCTGGGTGTTGAGGCGGGCGTTGGTGACGACGATCGGGATGCCGGCCTCGTTGGCCACGGTCACGACGTCGATATTGGCCTCGAAGTCCATCGGGTTGATGATGATGGCGTCGTACTTGCTGTTGACGGCCATCTGGCCCTGGTCGTTCTGGACGGCCGCGTCATAGCGCCCGTCAAAGAGCGTTACCTCGGCCAAGCCCTGCTTCACGGCAGGGTGCTCCTTGGCATAGCGCTCCATGAGCTGCACGAATTCCGCCTTGTTGCCGTACATCAGGAACGCGATGCGGACCGGGGCGGCGTTCGCCATGGTGGTTGCTCCCGCCACCATCAGCGACGACAACATCAGTGATGCAATCAGTTTCTTCATGGTCTTGCTCCTCTCCCTTGACATGAAGTTCGGTTCAGGCCGTCAGCTTCCTCGATGGATCGAGGATGACGGCGAAGACGATGAGGCTTCCCTTGATGATGAGCTGGTAGAAGCTCTGGACGCCGAGAATATCGAGGCCGTTGTTCATGACGCCGATGATTAGGGCGCCGAAGAACGTGCCAGTGAGCCGGCCGATGCCTCCCGAAAGGCTGGCCCCGCCGATGACGACAGCGGCGATCGCATCGAGCTCGTAGGAGGTGCCGGCGGCCGTCTGGGCCGAGCCGGTCTTGGCGGTCAGGATGACGCCGGCGACCCCGGCGAGGAAGCCGGACAGGACATAGACCCAGATGAGGATGGCCTTGGTGTTGATGCCCGAGGTGCGGGCGCTCTTCTCGTTGCCGCCGACGGCATAGACGTAGCGGCCGAAAACCGTCTTATTCAGGATGATCCAGGCGAGCAGGAAGACGATGCCGAGGATGACCGCCGGAATCGGGATCGCGTCGAAGAGCTTGCCCGTGCCGAACCAGCGGAATTCCGGCCCCAGTGCCGAGATTGGGTTGCCGTTGGTCACGGCCATGGTGAAGCCGCGCCCCGCCATCAGCATGCCGAGCGTGGCGATGAAGGCCTGGATCTTGAACCGGCTGATGATCCAGCCGTTGAGTGCGCCGCTGGCCGAGCCGACCGCCAGTGCGACGACGATCGGAATGAAGGCGCCGTAATTACCCGCCCAGGCGGTGACGCCGGGCGATCGGGTCGCGAAGGACGCCGCCATCATGCCTGAAAAGGCGAGAAGCGAGCCGACAGAGAGGTCGATGCCGCCGGAGATGATGACGAAGGTCATTCCCACCGCGAGCACGCCGTTCACCGAGATCTGATGAAGGATGAGCAGCAGGTTGTTGACCGTCAGAAAGGCGTTCTGCGGCCAGGTTCCCTGCACCACCTTCAACTGGCACAGGGCGCCGACGAGAATGCAAAGGCCGATGAAGGCGAAGACGATGCCGTATTCTCGCATCGCCAGGGGGTTGGTGCCGGCGCGGCTTCCTGTCTGCATGGTTGTTCCTCCCCGAACTGCCTGATTCCGTTCCATCACAGCGCCGCCATCATGAGGGACTTTTGGTCCGCCGCCCTGCGCGGCAGCTCCGCGACGTTCCGGCCCTGCTTGATGACCAACACGCGGTCGCTCATGCCGATGATCTCGTCGAGCTCCGAGGAGACCATGAGCACCGCGCCGCCGGCGCGCGCGAAGTTGGAGATGAAGCGGTAGATTTCCTTCTTGGCGCCGACATCGACGCCGCGCGTCGGCTCGTCGAGCAGCAGGATCTTTGGTTCGCCCGCCGTGCAGCGGCCGAAGACCACCTTTTGCTGATTGCCGCCCGACAGGTTGCGCACAAGCTGCGCCGGGCTCGGCGTCTTGATGCGCATTCCGGCGATGGCGCGATCGATGAGGGCGCGCTCCGCCGGTCGCTTGACGAAGCCGAGGCTGTGAAGATGGCGAAGATGGGCCAGCGAGAGATTAGAACCCACTGAGGCCGACAGAATAAGGCCGGTGCGCTTGCGGTCTTCGGTGACATAGGAAAGGCCGGTGGCGAGCGCCGCCTTGACGTCACCCGGCGGCAGCGGTCGGCCGAACACCTTGATCTCGCCCTCGTCCGGCGTCTCCAGACCGTAGATCGTGTCCAGCATCTCGGTGCGCCCGGAGCCGACCAGCCCGTACACCCCGAGAATCTCGCCGGCATGAAGCGTCAGGTCGACGCCCTCGAACCAGGGGGCGCGGCCGAGGCCCGAAAGCTCGAGAACCGGTTCGGCCGTCGGAGCGTTTTCCTTGACGAATTCGCCCTCGATGGCACCGCCGATCATCATTTCGATCAGCCGCTCGCGGTTGATGTCCGCGACCTGTCCCGTCGCCACCCGCGCGCCATCCTGGAAGACGGTGTAATCGTCGGCGATCTGGAAAATCTCCGCCAGCCGGTGGGTGACGTAGACGATCGCCTTGCCGGCCGCCGCGAGTTCGCGCAGCACCTCGAACAGCCGCTCGGCATCCTTTTCGCCGATGGCCGATGTCGGCTCGTCGAAGATCACGATCCGGGCGTCGTGGCGCGATAGGGCCTTGGCGATCTCGATGAGCTGCTGGGAGGCAACCGTCAGCGTGTCCAGCCGCGCCCGAGGGTCGATCGCGAAGCCGAGTGATGACAGAAGCGCGTCGGCCTGGCGGTAGAGCTTGGGGAAATCGACGAAGGCGCCGCGCCGAGGTTCCTCGCCGAGGAAGATATTCTCGGCCACGGTGAGATGCGGGATGCCGCTCAGCTCCTGCTGAACGATGGCGATCCCGGCGGCGAGCGCCTGCTGCGGCGAATGGAACTGCACGGGCTCGCCGTTCAGGCGGATTTCGCCCGCGTCGGGCTTATAGAAGCCCATCAGGATGGACAGAATCGTAGACTTGCCGGCGCCATTGCCGCCGCACAGGGCGTGGATTCGCCCGGCTTCCAGGTCGAGATTGCCATCCACCAGAGCCTTGACGCCGCCAAAGCTCTTCTTGATGTGCGACATCGACAGCATCGGTTCCGGCATGGTTTCCTCCTCCCATCCGTTGCCTCGCCGGTTGGTTCCGGCGGCTGAGGGCAGGCAATGCCTGCCATGCGACGGCGCGAGACCGCGCCATCGTTTGAGCGGGCCGCGCCAGTGGTTGGCGCGGCCCGGATGCTGCGAAATTCAGAGCTTGATCTGGATCTTGACGTCCGATGGCCGGTGTTCGGCGGCCCTCTCGAAGGCCTCGATCGACTTCTCGAACGGGTAGGTCTCGCTGATCAGAGGCTTGACGTCGATCTTGCCGCTGCCGAGCAGGTTGAGCGTCCGATCCCAAACATTGGCATAGCGGAAGGTGCCGGTGAGGGAGATTTCCTTAACCTCCAGCGCCACCACGTCGAAGGCCGGCTTTTCCGCCGGCATGCCGACGAGAACGATGCGCCCGCCGGGTGCGACCACCTTGAACATGGTGTCGAAGGGCTTGGTGCTGCCGCTCGCCTCGAAGAAGACGTCGGCGCCGCGCCCATTGGTGCGTTCCGCTACCACCTCCATGAGGTCCTGGCTGCCGAGATCGACGGTGGTGATCTCCGGGCGCTTGCCGAGGATCGCCAGCTTCTCCTTGGCGAAATCGGAAACGATGACTTCCGCGCAACCCGCCGCCAGCGCCGAATAGGCCACCATCATGCCGATGGTCCCGGCACCGGCCAAGACAGCGATATCGCCCGGCTGAATCTTCGCCTTCTTGGCGGCATAGACGCCGATGGCCAGCGGCTCCACCAGGGCGCCTTCAGCAAAGCTGACAGTGTCCGGCAGGCGATAGGTGAGAGAGGCCGGGTGAACGATCTCGGGCGTCAGACAGCCATGCACCGGCGGCGTTGCCCAGAAGCGCACAGCAGGATCGAGATTGTACATGCCGCGCAGGGTCTGAAGGGACATGAAGTCCGGAATCCCCGGCTCCATGCACACCCGATCACCCTCCTTGAGGTGCTTGACGGCGGAGCCGACCTTGCGGACGACGCCGGATGCCTCATGGCCGAGGATCATCGGCTCCCGAACGACGAAATCGCCGATATTGCCATATTCATAGTAGTGGACGTCGCTCCCGCAAATGCCCACCGTATTGACCGCGATAAGAACTTCGTTCGGTCCGGGTTCTGAGGTCCAAGGTACTTCGATTTTTCGGATCGAAAGGCTATGAGGACGCTCCAGAACGACGCCGGTCACTTCCATTGTGCCGACCCTCCCATGCTCGCTTGCTTGCTTCGTCGAATGGTGACTTTCGAATACTTGCAGAGTGTTGCTTCATCCAGGACAACCTCGCTATGCATTTTTTTCGAAATGTAATTGCAGGTTTTGCTGAAAGCGCTGGAAGACTTTTGGCCGCGCGCCGCTCGCCGCTCGCGCGCCCGGCATTGCGGCGGGTGACCAGATGGCAGTGTGCGCAATGGTTCAATTCGCGCGACGTGCCAAGGGGATAGCCGAACGCAAAGGCACCCGCGTCGGCTGGGACCGACGCGGGTGCTCGCATGGCGGATAAGCGAAGAGGTCGGCCGGCGCGGGGCTAATCGATTTTTTTATAAAGGGCCGAGGCGCCAGGCACGAGATTGGGTCGCCCGCTCGCTGCCCGGATGTCTCCCGCCATCAATGCGCCGCCAAGCCGCGAATTGGTTTGGTCGAAGCGTTGCTTGCCGTCCGGGCCAAAGGCGCGCCGGGCACGAAACTCCGAGGGCGTCGTGCCGATGAAGCGCAGGAAATTGCGGTTGAACGTCGACAGGACGTCATAGCCGACGTCGTAGCAGATGGTCGTCACCGGCACCTCGGTCTCCGCGAGGAGCTGGCAGGCCTTATAGACCCTCAGCCGGTTGATATATTCGACGCAGGGGCAGTTGGCGTGTTTCTCGAAGGCGCGAGAGAGCGCCGATGGGCTCATGTCGTGCGCGGCGGCGATCGAGGCGCAGGTCAGATCGCTGCGGCTGAAGTTGTCCGCGATGTAGGCGAGAACGGCGTTGAGGCGCCCGGCCATCTTCATCGGGCCCTGCGGCAAGGCGAAGGACAGGCAGCGGCGGTCGGGATCGTCGGCCAGCACCGAGATGAGCCGGAAGAAGCGTGCCAGACGGTCGAGGCCGCGCGCCTCCATGAGATCCTCGAGAATGACGCCGGCACGGCGCGAGGTCTTGGATGAGAGCTGAACGCCCGAGTGAGCCTCGTCGAGCAGCGTCTTCAACGACGCGCAGTCCTCGAAGGATTGAAGGCAGGAAGCGGCAAAGCGCTCGGAGAAATGCACGACCACGTCGCGCTCCGGAATTTGCTTTCGGATCGGATCCCAATCATCCCCGCTGTCGGTGCTCACCCACATATGCGGCAGGAGCGGCCCGGTCATGACCAGGTTGCCAGGTTCGAACTCGCCGGCGAAGGTGCCGACATAGAACGATCCCTTGCTTTTGGTGATGAGATGGATCTCGTACTCCGGGTGGTAATGCCAGCCCGAATAGGGGAACGGATAGTCGTGGGAGAAGGCTTCGAAGGAGGCGTCCATCGGCGCCAGGATCTCGCGCAGCGCCTTCGAGAATGCCGCGGTCATTGCGCCGCTCCGTCCACGCTGGGGGCGGCCAATGCTGCCCGCGCACGCTCAAGCGGCGCAAACCGTCGCACCGCGCGAATGCGAGAAAATGCCATCATGCTGGCACCCGTCCTCCCGTGCCGGCGCCGGGCCTCGCATGGGCCCTTCAACGTCATGGCTGTTTGCGGACCGTGCCTCCCAGACCGCCGCCAAGCACCGACTGTGAAAATAATGCTAGTTTGAGCGCGGCCTTCGGTCAAGACAGATCGCGCCGAGAGGGGCGCTGATCTATTGTCGGGGACCGCCGTGATTTTCTGAAGAAAGCTTGGGTCTATACTTTAATGGGGGCAAACTGGCTCAGCGGTGGATACCGCATGGCCGGTGATCGGCGAAGGCGCACCGCGAAGCGTCATATTGCCAGCCTCGAATTGTGAAGAATCGCACAATCGGATCTCAAGTGATACGCGACTTGGCGCGCTGCTGTTGCACTCCGATAATCCGGTCTGGAACAGCGCCGAAAAGTCATGCGACTTTCCAGCACCGTGCGTGCCTTAGAGCAACTCCAGCAAAAATGTGGAGCGGTTTTGTCCGGAATTGCTCATAGGTCAAAGGCGGCTCTAGAGGGCCTCGGCCAGACGGGCCGCCGCCGCGTCCGCCTCCTGCTCCTTTCGCGCCTCGTCCCAGCCGAGTTCCTCGGCCATCAGGCTTACGACGCAGGGGAGGGTGGCCATGGCGGCATCTGTGTCGACAAGGGCCAGCGTCAGGCGGCGGCATAGAACGTCGGCGGCTCGTTCCGCCGCTTCGCTTCGCAAGGCGTGGATGACTTCCGCCTCGATATAGGGATGGTCAGGGTGCAGTCGCTCTCCGCGTCTTTCCTCGTTGGCCAGGGTCGCCACCGCCGGGGCGACGTCGCCATAGGTCCGGTGGAGATGATCGGCGATATCGGAAGCGAGACCGAAGCGCACTGCGAGCTCGCGCGCGCCGTCCTTGCTAAAGGCAGTAGCGCCCCAGACCTGCATCTGCGCGGTGCGGGACTGGATCGCGGTAAGCCCCGCCTGCGCTGCGGCCCGGTCCACCGCCTGCTCGGCCATGAGACGATAGGTGGTCCACTTGCCGCCCGAGATGGTGAGAAGACCGGACCGGTCCTCGATGATGACATGGTCGCGCGCGAGCGCCGCAGTATCCTTGGCATCGGGGTCGAAGACCAGCGGCCGCACGCCGGCCCAGGCCGCGCGAACATCCTGCCGCGACACGGGAAGGTCGGTATAGCGCCGAACGTAATCGAGCAGATAATCAATGTCGGCCTCGCTCACGACCGGATGCTCCAGTGGCGGGCTTTCCGTGTCTGTCGTGCCGACCAGGGCATGACCCTGCCAAGGCAGAATAAAGAGAACGCGGCCGTCGTCGGTCTTCGGCACCAGAAGGCCTGCGTCGCCGGGTACGAAGCGGCCGTCCAGGAGAATGTGGACGCCGGCGCTGGTCTTGAGGATGGGGCGCGCCGCCGGATCGTCGAGGCGGCGGATTCCGTCGGCAAAGGGGCCGGCGGCATTGATGATCGCTTTTGCGCGAACCTCCCACCGCTCTCCCGTGAGGCGATCCTCCAATTCGGCCCCGGCGAGGCGGCTTCCCTCGTGGATCAGGCGGACGACAGCGACATGATTGGCAATTGCCGCGCCGGCATGTTCGGCCGTCAGGGCCAGCGCCAGCCCCATGCGGGTGTCGATGAACTGACCGTCGTAATAGACCACGGCGGCCTTGAGCCCTTGGGTCTTGAGGTGTGGAAAGCGTTTCTTGGCTTCGCTTGCGCCGATCAGCCGGCTGTGACCGATGTTCATGCGGCCCGAAAGAAGATCGTAGAGCTTCAATCCCGCATAGAGATAAGGAACCTCCAACCAGGAATAGATCGGCGTGACCATCGCCAGAGGGCGAGACAGGTGCGGCGCGTTGGCGAGGAACGCGCCACGCTCGCGCAGCGCGTCGCGCACCAGCGTGAACTGCGCCCGGTCGAAATGCTTCACCGCCGCCTCGAGATAGCGGACACCGCCATGGACGAGCTTGGTCGAGCGGCTGCTCGTGCCCTCGCAGAAGTCGAAGCGCTCGACCAGCGCCGTGGCGAGGCCACGCGTCGCCGCGTCGACCGCGATACCGCAGCCGGTCGCCCCGCCGCCGATCACCAAAAGGTCGAACGGTCGGTCCTGCCTCAGCCTTTCGATTCGTTCGCGCCGCCGCAATGCAACTCTCCAGCCCTGTCGATACTCATGCGAAACCGGCCGCGAGGAGGAAAACCCTCGAGGCCGGCCGGAAACAGACTAGCAGGCGCTAAGCTATTTTCGCCATGGCTGTATGATGCCGGTGTCGCCTTTTTTGGCGAATGTCGAACGCTGATCGCCTTCGAACCGGCTTCAGTGGATGGGAGGCGTTGACGCGACCTCCCAAAGAGCGGACCGTCATTTGATCAGGTCGAGCTCGGCCCGAAGCCGCTTCACATTGGGAACGATCATGGCGTTGGCGCCCAGACGCTGAATGATGCCGCCTCGGATGAGGTCGGCGAGCGCCGTGGATACGGACTGGCGCACGGCGCCGATCTGCATCGCCAGGTCTTCGGCGTTGGGCGCCGTATCGAGGATGACGCCCTGCCTGGTGCGCCGCCCCTCCCGATCGACCGCGTCGCAGAGCGCCCGCACCAGGCGGTGGCGAACGCTGTGAAAGGCCATCGCCTCGTTCATCCGGATCGACCGTTGCAGCATCCGCTCGATCACCGGCATGACCGCAAGGGCGAGATCGGGGTCCTCGTAGGCCAGCCGCCGGAAGTTCGAGTTGCGAAGAGTGAGGAATTCGCAGTCCTTCTTGACCTCGAGCAAGGTCTCGGCCCTGAGCGATAGGGCGTCGCCGCCGTTGAGCGTGAACAGCGTGAGCTCGCGGCCCTCGAAGGAACTGAAGCAGCGAAGCTGCCCGCTGCGCATGATGAGGATGGATTCTTCGCCATCGTCGATTTCGTCGGAGCCGTAGATGAGATGTCCGCTCTTGAACCGGCGGACCTTGTATGTGCCCGGCATCGCACCGGCGAGAAGACGTTCCACGGTGTCCTGGATCTGCGGCTGCTCGTCGTATCGGTGTGCGCAGATCTTCGCCGCCCGAGCTGCGGCCGGATTAGGGCGCTCGTTGAGCGGGCGAAGCGGCTTCTCGATCCGCGCGAAGAGCGTCGAGCCTCTCGCGGTCTGAATGATGATGTCGTCCGCGCCGGCCCTGCCGTCCATGTTGGGGCGCTGAAGCGAGAAGATCTGCGAAAATCGCGTGACGCCGATGTCCTGCCAAGTCAGGCCGAGAAGATCCATGGCGTTGCGGTTGGCGCCGACGAGAATGTCATCTTCGAAGGCGACGATGCCCTCGTGCGGACTGCCGAGAATGTAGGGGTTCGGATGGATGTGCATCCTCTCCGACTGTGCGTGCCGTTGCTCGAACAGCCTTCGCTCGATCTGATCCACGGATCGTTGGAGCAGCGCCAATGAATGGCAATGCGGCACGTGCGAGCCGGTCGAAAGGTCGAGGACGCCAACGATCTTGCCGGCAGGGTCGAGGATTGGCGCTGCCGAACAGCTGACCGCGCTGTGCGCGGTGAGAAAGTGCTCGCCGCCGATGACGGAGATGGGGCGTCCCTCGGCAAGCGCCGCGCCGATGGCGTTGGTGCCGAAGGAGGTCTCGCCCCAATGCGCGCCGGGATGGAGGGCGATGCGATCCGCCTCCTCGGCGAAATCGGCGCTGCCGACCCGCATGAGCAGCACACCGTTCGCATCGGTCAGGATCACCGCACCGCCGGACTCGCGCATTTCGCGGCTCAGCGCCTCGACCTCGCCCCAGGCAGCCTGGACAAGATCCTCATTCTCGTCGAGGAAGCGAAGAATATCCTCCCGCTGCGGAAAGGCGGGAGAGGGTCTCTTTTCAAGGTTGATGCCGCTGGCCGCGCTGCGCTGCCAGGAGCGGAGGATCGGCAGGGGGATCTCTCGCGGCGCCATTCCCTCCTTGAGGAAGCGCTGGCGGATGGAGATCAGAGCGTTGCTGTCGGTGATCGGAGCCCTCGTCGGGGCAATCTGCCGGTTGGTCGGCAAGGGCTGATCGATCGCGTCCAGCGAGGGGCAGCTCAGGCACTGCTTCATCAGAAGCGTCGCCATGTCCATTTCGACAAGGCAGCAATCGCTGCCGCAATTGGTCATCTGAACCATCGGACGACCCATCTCCCATTCGGTCGCCGGCAGGCGGAGGCCGGTTCTCGTCGGTCGACGGAAAGCCCTGGCGGTCTTGGGTGCCGCTCCTCGGGCATGGCACGGGCAAACAGGGCTCGCGTCAGACCGATCCGCAAGGTCGCTTACCGCCACCGGGGAGCGAAACTTGCGGGCCGAGCCGTTATCGGAGCAGCCTCGGGGTCGAGCCATAGCAAAATGTGAAGGCTCCCATCCACTAAGTGGGAACCTCCTTTATCGCCGTCAAAACGGGCCCAAATGCGTTATTTTGGGGCGGTCCAGCGGGGGCGGTGGCAAGCGGTAGAGTGTCGCATGCATCGCGGCGGCAACTCCTGGCAGCTCTCCTTGATCTGCGGGTGCGTCCTTGGGTTGATTCTTCTCCCGCCTTGGTCGCTAGCGTTCGCGGGGGATTCTCAGCCCGTCTATCGGCCCCTGGCCTATGCCAGAGTGATTGGCAATCTTTTCCTACAGCCGTTCTCGCCAGATCTCGATGGCCTTGGCGACGCCCTCGATGATGGCCTGGGGGCGCGGCGGGCAGCCGGGCACGTTGACGTCGACGGGGAAGTACTGGTCGATGGGGGCGAGGACGGCATAGCTCTCGCGGAAGATGCCGCCCGAGATTGGGCAGACGCCGACGGCCACCGTCACCTTGGGCTCGGGAACCTCGTCGAAGACGCGGCGCGTCGCGTCGAGCACGCGCCGGGTGAGCGGCCCCGAGATCAGGACGATGTCGGCGTGGCGCGGGCTGCCGCAATACTGGCAGCCGAGGCGCTCAACGTCGTAGCGCGGGATGAGGGCGCAGGTCGCCATCTCCACGTCGCAGCCGTTACAGGAGCCGGCGTTGATCCGGTAGATCCAGGGCGACTTCACCGCGACGTTCTTGAAGGAGGCGAGGATGTTCATCGCCGATCTCCTCAGGCCGCGACGACGGCGACGAGGCTGGCGGCGGCGAGCATCAGCGGCCACTTCAGGAAGAAGCCGAAGGCCTGGTCGATGCGCATGCGCCCCGACGAGAGGCGAATGGCGGTCACGCCGAGAAGCATGAGCACGAGGATTTCGACGAGCCATGTGACAAGGCCGAGGATGCCGTCCGGCCCGAAGGGAGCGAAGAGGGCGATGCCGAGGCCGAGGACGACGACGGCCTTCAAGGCCGACATGACCTTGAAGAGGCCGAGGGCTGGCCCGGAATACTCCAGCAGGGGTCCCTCGAGGATCTCGGTCTCCGCTTCAGGGATGTCGAAGGGGACGATGCCGAGATTGGCGGGGAAGAAGAGGGCGAAGGCGGCGATGGCCGGCCACATGACGGGGTCGAAGAGGAAGGCGCCGTTGGCGCGCTGATAGGCGACGATCTCGGTCAGGGAGAAGGTGACGACGCCGCCCTGCAGGGCGCCGGTGTGGAGGGCTACGGCGGCGACGACGAGGACGATCGGCCCCTCATAGGCGAGCATGATCATCATCTCGCGGGTGAAGCCGAGAGCGCCATAGGGGGAGGAGGAGGCCGATCCCGCGATCATCAGGGCGACCCCCGGCACCATCAGGAGATAGAGCAGGACCAGGAGGTTCCCGAGCAGGGTCGGCGGCGTGTAGACGCCGGCAATCGGCACCAAAGCGACGGCGAGGAGCATGGAGACGGCGCCGACGACGGGGGCACCGAAGAACACCGTCTCGTTGGCGGTGGTCGGCACCATGGACGTCTTGAAGGACAGCTTGACGAGATCGAAGAAGGGCTGGGCCAGCGGCGGCCCGACGCGGCCCTGGAGGCGAGCGGCGACGCGCCGGTCGGCGCCCTTGAGGCCGAGGCCGAGGGCGAGGGCGAAGAGGCCGCCGGGGAAGAGGAAGACGGCGATGAGGATGGCGATCTGGTTCGACATGGGTGTCACCGGTCCTTGGGCGTGTTCGCGGGGATGAGACCGCCAAGGTCTCGGACGTGGCGCAACGTGGTTGAGGAGAGGTCGTAGAGGCTGGCGGCGGGTAGGCGCGTGTCCTCGGCGGCGAGATCGGCGCCGCTGGTGTGGATGGCTGTCCTCACGATCCGGCCGCGCCGCCCGAGGCTGAGCCAGGCGAGGGAGATAAGGCCGAGGACGAGGGCGAGGATGGCCAGAGCCCCGGGGTTGAAGCCCTCGACACCCGGCAGCGGGCCGGTGAGGGTGGCGGCGATGGGGGCCATGCCGAGCTCGGCCTGGATCGCCGCGATGGGCACCAGGAGGAGGCCGGGCATCAGGCCGACGAGGAGGCTGGCGCCGCAGAGCGTAGCCATCGGCAGGAGCATGGCGAGCGGCGCCTCCTCGGCCTCCAGGGCGCGGGCCGTGGGCGCGCCCATGAAGGCGGCATGGGCGAACTTGAGGACGGCGGCGAGCGTCAGGAGGCTGGAGAACATGGCGGCGGCGCCAAGCAGCCAGTGGCCCGACTGGAAGGCCGCCTCGAAGATCAGCCACTTGGAGGTGAAGCCGTTGAGCGGCGGAATGCCGGCCAGCGATAACCCGGCGAAGAGGAAAAAGCCGAAGGTGAGGGGCATTCTGCGCCCAAGGCCGCCGAGCTCGTCGAGAGTGGTGGCGTGGTTGCGCATCATCACCGCGCCGGCCACCAGGAAGAGGGTGTCCTTGAGCAGCATGTGGTTGACGAGGTGCATGAGCCCGCCGGCGACGCCGAGCGATGTGCCGAGCGAGAGCGCCAGGAGCACATATCCGAGCTGGCAGACGGTGGAATAGATGAGCAGCAGCTTGATGCCGTTCTGCAGCACCGCCATCGCGCCGGCATAGACGATGGTCACGCCCGCGATGACGGAGACGATGTAGAGCAGGACAGGCTGGGCGCCGGCCTCGCCGAAGGTGCCGGGAACGGTGCCGCCGAGCCGCGCGAGAGCGGCCGTTCCGCCGAGCAGCGCGGCGAACTTGAGCACCGCCCAGGGGCCGGCCTTGAGCAGGACGGCGGAGATGTAGCCGGAAACCGGAGTGGGAGCGGCGGCCGGGTGCATCTGCCAGTCGATGCGGATGGGCAGCTGCGCGGCCTTCATGACGAAGCCGAGAAGGATGAGGCCGACGGCGGGGGCGATCTTCGCAACGGGAAGCGCCGCCACGGCGCCGGTCAGCGCTCCGAGCTCGAAGGTGCCGGTCTCGGCGGCAAGGAGCGTGACGCCGAGGAAGAGGAAGGAGGCGCCGACGGTGTTGAAGAGGAAGTATTTGAAGCCCTCGCGCCGGGCCTCCTCGGTCTCCTCGTGGACGATGGCGGCCCACAGCGCCCAGCTCGACATGAGCTCCCAGAAGGCGAAGAAGGTGAAGAGGTTTCTGGCTGTCGTCATGCCGAGCAGGCCGGCGATCATCACCAGGAAGGCGGCGAAGAAGCGTCCCTGGGCATGGCTGTGGGCGAGGTAGGCGGTGGCGTGCATCAGGTTGAGCGCGCCGACGCCGGCGATGAGAACCGCGAAGGAGAGGGAAAGAAGGTCCATCCGCCCGGCGTCGAGCAGCAGCGCGGCGAGGGCGGCGATGGTGACGGCGACGGCGAGACGTCCGGCCCACTTCACCGACCAGCGGCCGGTGAAGAGCACGGCGATGGCGCCGATCATGGCGAGAGCCGCGCTGGCCGGCCACTCGGTGACGAGGTTCGGCAGGAGTGCCGGCTCGAGGCCGCCGCGCGCCGCGATGAGTGAGCCGGCCTCATTGACGAGGGCGAGCTGCCAGTTGGGGAAGAGGCCGCCGAGAACGATGGCGAGTCCCAGCGCTCCCATGGCGACGAGCATGGAGAGGGGCGCGTCCTTGACCGTCTCCGGTCCCTTGTAGGAGCGGTAGAAGAGGATCGAGACGACGCGGGTGTAGTAGACGACGCCGATGATGCCGCCGAGAAGGAGCAGGGCGGCGACGAGGTAGTTGCCGGCCTCGACGGCGGCATAGACCATGAGGAACTTGGAGACGAAACCGGAGAAGGGCGGCAGGCCCATGATGGCGACGGAGGCGAGGGCATAGAGGCCCGCCGTCACCGGCATCTTGCGGCCAAGCCCCGCGAGGTCGTCGATGCGGCGCAGGCCGGTCCTGAGGATGAAGGCGCCGGCGGCGTAGAAGAGCAGCGTCTTCATCACCGCATGGTTGGTGATGTGCAGGAGGGCGGCGTCGGTGGCCAGTGCCGTTCCGAGGCCGAGAATGGCGGCGATCTCGCCGATTTGGGCGAGCGTCGAGAAGGCGAGCATGCGCTTCAGCTCCTTCTCGAGGAGGGCGCGCACCTCACCATAGATGAGGGTGGCGCAGCCAAGGACGAGAAGGACGGTGGGAAGGTCGATGCCTTTGAGGGCAAAGCGCGATAGCGCCGACAGGCCGATGACCGAGAAGAGAACCTTGGCGATGCCGAAGAAGCCGGCCTTGGTCAGGATGCCGGAGAGCGGGCCGGAGACGGAGGAGGGAGCCTGCGGGTGGGCGATGGGCAGCCAGGCCTGGAAGGGCACGAGGCCGGCCTTGACCGCGAAGCCGACGAAGAAGCAGGCGCTGGCCAGCGCTCCGGTCAGGAGCGGGAAGTCGGCGGCCTTCTCCGCGAGGGCGGCGAACTCGAAGGAGCCGATCTCGGCGTGGACCACCAGGATGCCGAAATGCATGACATAGGCGCCGGCCGCGCACATCAGGAAATAGATGAGGCCGGCCTTGAGGGCCTTCTGGGTCTGCTCCTGGATGACCAGGAAGTAGGAGGTCCAGGTCATCAGCTCCCAATAGACGTAGAAGTTTCCGAGCTCATGGGCGGTAGTGAGGCCCAGCATCGAGCCGATCATCAGGAAGGCAAAGAAGTAGTAGCGGTTGGTCCACTCGGTCCGCGCCATGTAGCCGACGGAGTAGACGATCATCACCGCGGCGATGGCGGCAAAGAGCAGGGCGAAGAGCCTGGAGGTGGGGTCGAGGGAAGTGTCGATGACGACGAGGCCGAGGGTGACGAGGGAAAGCAGCACCGCCGCCCCGTCTCGCCAGCGCGGCAGGTAGTGGCCGATGGCGTAGATCACGAAGCCGCCGACATAGGGCACCAGCACGAGGCTTGCCCAGGGCGATTCGAACTCGGGCACCAGGCCCTTGCCGCCGACACCGGCGAAGCTCTCTGCCAGATGCTGGAAGGGATGGGGGAAGAGGCTGATCGCGATGGTGATGGCGGCGAGCACGTAGGCCACCGTTTTGGCGCCCCCCGCCGGTACCTCCTCCATCTCGACGCGCCGGTCGGGCCGCTGGAAGCACACCTTCTGGATGACCAGCATGTAGTAGACGGCGGCGATGATGGAGGCGAGCGTGCCAATGGCGGCCAGCATCCAGCGTCCCTGCTCGATGGCGGCATAGAGGATCAGGAACTTGGAGAAGGAGCCCTTGAAGGGGGAAAGGCCCATCACCGAGAACATGCCGAAGCCGAACAGCGTCGTCATCAGCGGCATGCGCCGGCCGCTGCCGGCAAGATCGTCGAGATTGGATGAGCCGGTGCGCGCGATGAGATACCAGCCGGTGACGACCACCAGCCCGCGCATTACCACCTGAAACCCAATGTGCATGAAGGCGCCGGTGTCGCCCGCCGCCCCGCCGAGGCCGAGGCCCATCAGGACGTAGCCAACCTCCGCGATGGTCGACACGATCACGACACGCGGAAGATTGGGAAGGCTCATCAGCGCCGCGATTTCGCCGAACAACAGCAAAATCGCCCCAAGCCAAGCGAGCTGGCCTCCTTCGAGCATAAGCATGACGACCTCTGATTCCCCCGGATTCCCAGACGTTGGCGTTACGTCTAGTCCCGGCCACCGATCGTCGCTGTCGCCCACGAGACAAGAGGGAACCCGGCCGTGTCGCGTTGGTGACATGGCCGGGTGTTTTTGTATTCCGTTCAATGGGTTGGATACCGGCCGCGAAGCTCAAATATTGTTGGCGGCGAGGCCGGCATCCGTTCTTTCGTCCAGCCGGCGGATCCTAGAAGGCCACCTTCAGACCGGCATTGACGCCGTTGTCCGATCCATCTGCCGCAAACTGACCGGCGTAGTTGAGGTAGAGCTTGGCGCTTTCGGAAACATCGAAGTCGATGCCGGCGTTGACCGTGGCCGCGTCCTCGTTGATCGGAGCCCCCGCGATGTCGAAAGGCGCGCTTCCGGAAATCGTCATGGCCGTTTCCGGCGTTACATCGCCGAAGGCATGGCGCCAGCCGATCTGGCCGGAAAGCAGCGCGCTCCTGTCGCCGAGGGCGAAGCGTTGAGCGGCTCGAACGCCAAGCGACATGTAAGTCACGTCCATGTCGGCATCGTCGACGCCAAGCGCTGCCGTTCCGCCGCTTTCGGTGAAGCCATCGGTCGAGACGTGGACCTGCGCCAGTCCGGCATAGGGCTCGATCATCGCCGTGTCGAAGGTGAAGGCGTAGGCTGCCTCGCCGAACGCCTGCACCGTGGAGGCGTCGTAGCTGCCCTTGAGGGTCTGCGACAGCGGGGAAATGTCGATGGTCCGATCACTGTCGATGTCGGCATAGCTGTAGCTGGCCCCGAAGGTGAAGCGCAGCGCGTCGACTGATGCGGCGCCATAGAGACCGACGAGATAGGTATCAGCATCGGCCTTGTCGCCCTCGTGGTGGAGAGAGAAGGACGAATGACCATAGCCCGCCAGCGCGCCGATGCTGAGATTGCCGTCGATCGCCGTGTCGGCACCGAAGTAGAAGCCGCCCGTATCGCGATCCAGAGAGCTGACTCCGTCGCCTTCCGTCCTGCCATGGGCGCCGTAGGCGTGGCTCCAGACGCTATAGGGTTTGGCGTTTGCCTCTTCCTTGGCCGATGGCATCGCAATTCCCCCGACGTAACGGGCGGAAACGGCATCGCGGAAGAAATGGCTGTCCTCGGCGAGTGCTCCCATGAGCGAGGGATAAAGCTCGCCGGTCATCTGTCCGAACGCGGCATTCGCCGTGCCGGCGTCGAGGCCGACAATGGCATTGTAGATCGTGCCGGGACCGACGCCTTCGATGGCGTTGGCGACGGCGGCCGCGTTGGACGTGGTGGCGACCGCGGAGAAGTCGATGTCGTTGCGCACCATGGCGAGGTTGAGGGTGTTCCCTTCGGTCTCGAAGAAGGGCGTCAGGAAGGCCATGTTGGTCACGACCTCTTCGAACGATCCGGTGACGCCTCCCGCCGCCAAAAGCACCGAGTAGCTGGTGTCAGGCCGGTAGTTGCCGTTCGCCGCGACGCTTGCCAAAGTTCCGCCCTTGATCGTAGCGGCGCCGCTGGCGACGATCTGGTCGGCATGACCGTCGGCGTCGATCTCGACCTTGTAGGTGGAGCCGGGGTCGAACGTCACATCGCCGTCGACCATGAGCCTGCCGATCGAATTGCCCGGTGCGACCGTGCCGCCCTTCTTGACGAGCAGGCCGCCGAGCGTGCCGTTGCCGCCGAGAAGCGCGCCGTCTTCGACCGTGGTCAGGCGGGAGTGTTCAATCGAGCCGTTGACGAAGAGCGCGCCGGCGGCAACCGTGGTTTCGCCGGTGTAGGTATTGGTGCCGGTCAGATTCAGCGCGCCGGTGCCCGCCTTGGTCAGCGATCCGCTGCCGGAGATCACTCCCGGAGCAGTGACAAGATTGTCGGCTGAGGCAACGTCCAGGGTGCCTTTGCCTTCCAGAACGACGTTGCGTTCGAGGCTCGTCATGCTGGTGCCGGCTATTCTCAGCGTGCCGTTGTCGAGCTTCAGAGCGGCATTTGCATTGCCGAGTGCTAGATCTTCGTCGACGATCACCGTGCCGCCGTCCTTGATCTGCGTCTCGCCGATGAACGAATGATCATCGATGCAGTATTCGGCGATGGCCGCCTTGAGGCGCGCGTCCTTGGAGTAGCAGTCGAGAACCTGCTTCTTTTCGTCGAGCGTCAGGCCCTCGAGGATGGGATTGCCGTTCTCATCGGCAATCTGGCCGAGGCGGACATCGGTGCGGGCGTTGTTGCGGGTCAGGTAGAAGGTCGAGCCGTCGAGGGTTTCCTTCTTGCCGTCGCCAGCGACATAGGCGGTCTTCTCTTCGCCGAACGTGCTGGCGTCGGCGCCCCAGATCACCGTCTTCTTCGCCGGATCGCCCGCATAGTCCGCTAACACCGGACCGACCCAGCGGACGGTATGGGCGACGGTGTTGTGATCGGAAAGCGGCGTTCCGTCATTGCCGACGCTGACCGATTCCATCACGCCCACATAGGGATCTTTCGGATCGTCGGCGAGCGTGAACCACTTGCCGAAGGGGCGCGCGGCCAGGAAATGGTCGATCTTGACGTGGTCCCAGCTCGCCCAGGTGTTGGTGTCATCCTCACCGGCAGACGTCCAGGTGCTGATGCCGTCGCCGGCGGCCAGAGGCGCGTAGATTTCGCGGTGCGCTTCGTCCGTCAGAAGAATGTAGTTCTTTTTCAGAACGTTCATCGTGACGGGGGTGTTGCTCGCCACCGGATAGGTCTCGTCCTTCAGCTCCAGTCCGCTGGACGCCATGTCTTTCTCGATGATGGAAGCCCACTGCTGCCAGCTCAAATCGGAAATGCTGTTCTTGCCAGGGAACTCGCTGCGGTTGTTGTCGAAGTAGGTCTGGAGGACGTTACGGTACTTTTGCTTACCGTTGGAATCGGTGGCGCGCATCGCCGCGACATAGGCTTCGGCGTCGTCCGCCTTGCCATCAGGAGCATATTCGCGCCCGAGCTGCTTCCAAAGCGCCGACGGCGCGCTGTCATAGATGAGATGGGTGTAGAGCAGCGCCTGCTGTATAGAGCGGTTCAAACCTCTCTCGGACACGTCGCCGGCATTGAAATCGCCCGTGAGGAGGAACGGGCTCGTGGAGGAAGCCGCCAGCTCATTGAGCGCCTTCGCCTGCATGAGGCGGCTGCCCGACTCGTCCCTCCAATCGAGATGGGTGGAACCGACCGTCATTTTCGGCAGTCCGTTCTGTGCGTCGATGAAGGCGAGGGCCACGCCGCCGTTGCCGACGTTGGGAATGCCGTATCCGGCCGATGACGTGCCGGTCGAGCCGGGAAGCCTGGTCAGGATGCCCGAATCCTGCATGGCGCGCTGCGCCTTATAGTCGCCCAGCCACTGATCCTTCAGCATTCCCGGCAGGTCATCCAGGTAGTGCTTGTTCGACAGCTCCTGTATGGCGATGATGTCGTAATTGCCGCCTTTGAAGAAGGACGACATGTTCGCAACTCTGCCGCTGAACCGCTCGCCCCAGGTGTTGAAGGTCAACACGCGGAAGCTGCCCTTGGGGGTCGTGTCGTCGGAATGGGCGGGGGTTGCGAGCGCGCTGATCATTGCGACGCTGCAGAGCAGCATGCGCGCGCGAGCTGAAACGGCGTGGCGCCGTCGTTGATGATCATGAAAACTGAACTCGGATGACATTGCGGCCCCTCTGGCGACTTCCGTCGACGGAAACTGCTCCGTCGCGGGACGGCGGGGGTAAATCACCGGTAAATGTAACCTCCATGACAATAAGGCTTGCGATATATCTCGGGTGTCGAACGAGATGGCTCCTTGCCCGACAGTGGCAATTTTGCCGCAGTTCGCTGGTCCATCTGGTTTGTGTCGAGGATGGACAAGTCGGCGGCCTGTTTTGGCAGACCGGGGGCCGCAGCGCGCACTCACGGGCGAACGGTGCCCGCACTCCGGCAAGGTCGAGCGGACGCAACGGCACGCGCCCGCAAAATGGTGTGAGCCGGAGAGCAGAGGTTAATCACCGACTGTTCAGAATTTGTTCATAACTCGCTTCTGCTCATAAAGCGATCTTAGGCTGTCGGTGACCCTTGGCGCCGTGTCACCGGGAAATTCGCCATCCGCCGTCTCTCTCCGCCGTCTTGGCACGGTGCTTGCGAGGCTGGTCCGTGCGCACCTCAAGCGCGGGGCATCAACGGTTGGAGAAAAGACACATGGACCTTCGCACGAAACGGCTGGGCACGCTCACGGCCGCTGCGATCGCTTCCTTCTGCGTCACGGGCGCGTTCGCGCAGGACAAGCCGTCCGGCGAGCCGATCAAGATCGGCATCCTTCATTCCCTCTCCGGCACCATGGCCATTTCGGAGACGACGCTGAAGGACGCCATGCTGATGCTCATCGACGAGCAGAACAAGAAGGGCGGCGTGCTTGGTCGGCCGCTGGAGGCGGTCGTCGTCGATCCCGCTTCCGATTGGCCGCTCTTCGCCGAAAAGGCGCGCGAGCTGATCAGCCAGGACAAGGTCGCGGCCGTCTTCGGCTGCTGGACCTCGGTGTCGCGCAAGTCCGTGCTGCCGGTTTTCAAGGAGCTCGACAATATCCTCTTCTACCCCGTCCAGTACGAGGGTGAGGAATCCGAGCGCAACGTCTTCTATACCGGCGCCGCGCCCAACCAGCAGGCGATCCCTGCCGTCGACTATCTGATGGACGAGGGGGTTCAGCGCTGGGTGCTGGAGGGCACCGACTACGTCTATCCGCGCACCACGAACAAGATCCTGGAGCAGTACCTCAAGGATAAGGGCGTCGCAGCCGAGGACATCAAGATCAACTATACGCCCTTCGGCTTCTCCGATTGGCAGACCGAGGTTTCGGCCATCAAGGACTTCGGCTCGGCCGGAAAGAAGACCGCCGTCGTCTCCACCGTCAACGGCGATGCCAACGTGCCGTTCTACAAGGAGCTCGCCAACCAGGGCATCAAGGCGACCGACATTCCGGTCGTCGCTTTCTCGGTGGGCGAGGAAGAGCTCGCCGGCATCGACACCGGCCCGCTGGTTGGCCATCTCGCCGCGTGGAACTACTTTGAATCCGTCGATACGCCGGAGAACAAGGAGTTCATCGACAAGTGGCACAAGTTCATCGGCAACGACAAGCGCGTGACCAACGACCCGATGGAAGCCCATTATATCGGCTTCAACATGTGGGTGAAGGCGGTCGAGAAGGCCGGCACCACCGATCCGGACAAGGTGATCGACGCGCTGCCGGGCGTCGAGCAGGCCAATCTTACGGGCGGAATGTCCAAGATGCTGCCGAACCACCACATCACCAAGCCGGTGCTGATTGGCGAGATCCAGTCCGACGGGCAGTTCGAGGTGGTCAGCGAGACGGACGACCTCGTTCCGGGCGATGCCTGGTCGGACTTCCTGCCCGAGTCGAAGAAGCTCGAGGCCGACTGGGTGGACCTCAAGTGCGGCAACTATGACACCGAGGCGAAGAAGTGCCTCGGCGACGCGGCCAAGTAGGCCGGGCCGGCACGCCGCCACGGCGTGATGAAGGAGGGGCGGCCGCCGATCCGGCCGCCCTTGACTGTCCCTCGATGATCAGGACGCTCGATGCGCTGCATGCTCAAGAGGCTCTCGCTTCTCTGGCTTCTCATTCTCGCAGGTCTTGCCGCTGCGCCGGTCTGGGCCGCCGAGGGCGATGCGGCTGCCATCGTTCAGTCGTTCGGCGGCAAGCAGGGCTATGACGAGACGGAGACGCACATCAAGGAGGCGGCGGCGACCGGCGATCCGGCCGTGGCGCCGGCCTTGCGGGCGCTGCGCGACGGCAACCTCTACTGGCGCAAGAGCGATGAGGCCGTCTTCATCGCCACGGAGAGCGGCGACACGCTGAAACTCGCCGATCCCATGACCGGTGCCGATGCCGGCACCGCGCCCAAGGACGACTTCACGAAAGTTCGCGTCAAGAATTCCATCCGCGTCGCGGTGACGGCGGCGCTCGGCTCTCTCACCTTGCGCGCCGAAAACGCAGTCCAGCGCCTTCGCGCCGCCGATACGCTCTTTTCAGAAGCCGACCCCGAGATGATCGAGCCGCTCGACGGGGCAATCGCCGCCGAGACGGACGCGACCGTCAAGGCGCGCATGGAAGAGGCGCGCGCCGCCGCCGTGCTCGAGTCCGACCGGCCGGCAGAAGAGAAGGCGGCGGCCGCCAAGGTGCTCGAACAGCGCGGCGACCGCGAGGCGCTGAACAAGCTTGCGACCTTCGCTTCCTCGACCAAGGACGAGGCGGCGCGCGGCGCCGCCGAGCGCGCAATCGCCGCCATCGAGAGCAACATCGCCTTCTGGGGCCAGGCGCAGAATGTCTGGTACGGCCTGTCGCTCGGCTCCGTCCTGCTTCTCGCCGCCATCGGCCTTGCCATCACCTTCGGCGTCATGGGCGTCATCAACATGGCCCACGGGGAGATGGTGATGCTCGGCGCCTATACGACCTTCGTCGTCCAGGAGCAGATCCGCCAATCGGCGCCGTTCCTGTTCGAGTGGTCGCTTGCCATCGCCATTCCGCTCGCCTTTCTGGTGTCGGCGGCGGTGGGCCTCGTGCTGGAGAGGTCCCTCATTCGCTTCCTCTATGGCCGCCCGCTGGAAACGCTGCTCGCCACCTTCGGCGTCTCCCTCGTTCTCCAGCAGGCGGTGCGCAGCATCTTCGGCCCTACCAACCGGCAGGTGGGCAATCCCGACTGGATGTCCGGCGCCTTCGATGTCGGCATGATGTCGGTCACGTGGAACCGGCTGTGGATCATCGTCTTCGCGCTTCTCGTCTTCGCCGCGCTGCTCCTGGTGCTCAACAAGACGCCGCTCGGCCTCCAGATGCGCGCCGTGACGCAGAACCGGAAAATGGCCTCGGCCATGGGCATCCGGACGCCCTGGATCGACGCGATGACGTTCGCCTTGGGCTCGGGCATCGCCGGGATGGCGGGCGTCGCGCTCTCCCAGATCGACAACGTCTCGCCCAATCTCGGCCAGGGCTACATCATCGATAGCTTCATGGTGGTGGTGTTCGGCGGCGTCGGCAATCTCTGGGGAACGCTGGTCGGCGCCATGACGCTCGGCATCCTCAACAAGCTTCTCGAACCCTTCGCCGGCGCCGTGCTCGGCAAGATCGTGGTGCTCGTCCTCATCATTCTCTTCATTCAGAAGCGGCCGCGCGGGCTCTTTGCCCAAAAGGGAAGGTTCGTCGACGCATGATCCTCGCGCGCTTCCTCGGACCCCGCGTCATCGTGCTGGTGGCCGTGCTTCTCGCCGCCGCGGTTCTGGTGCCGGCGGCGACGCTGGCTCTGCCCGCCTCCAGCCCGTTCCATATCCCGGCCTATCTGGTACCGCTCATCGGCAAATATGTCTGCTACGCGCTGCTTGCCCTCGCGCTCGACCTCGTCTGGGGCTACGTCGGCATCCTGTCGCTCGGCCATGGCGCCTTCTTCGCCCTCGGTGGCTACGCCATGGGCATGTACCTGATGCGCCAGATCGGCAGCCGCGGCGTCTACGGCAATCCGATCCTCCCCGACTTCATGGTGTTTCTCAACTGGAAGGAGCTGCCCTGGTACTGGACCGGCTTCGGAGAGTTCTGGTTCGCCGCGATCATGGTGGTGTTGGTGCCGGGGCTGCTCGCCTTCGTCTTCGGCTTCTTCGCCTTCCGGTCCCGCGTCACCGGCGTTTATCTGTCCATCATCACTCAGGCGATGACCTACGCGCTGCTCCTTGCCTTCTTCCGCAATGACATGGGCTTCGGCGGCAACAACGGCCTCACCGACTTCAAGGATATCCTCGGCTTTCCGATCCAGGCGGAGACGACGCGGGCTGGGCTTTTCGCCGCGAGCTGCGTCGCACTCGCCCTTGGGGTCTTGGTGGTGGGCGCGATCACGCGCTCCAAGCTCGGCAAGCTGATGGTGGCGGTGCGCGACGCTGAGAGCCGGACACGCTTCATCGGCTGGCGGCCGGAATATGTGAAGCTCTTCGCCTTCACCGTCTCGGCGGTGATGGCGGGCATCGCCGGCGCGCTTTACGTGCCGCAGGTCGGCATCATCAACCCCGGCGAGTTTGCCCCCGTCAATTCCATCGAGATCGTCATCTGGGCGGCGGTCGGTGGGCGCGGAACGCTGCTCGGGCCGGTCATTGGCGCTCTCTTGGTCAATTACGGCAAGAGCGTCTTCACCGGATTGGCGCCCGAATACTGGCTCTTCGTTCTCGGCGGCCTCTTCGTTCTTGTCACGCTCTTCCTGCCGCGCGGCATCGTCGGCACGATCGACCATGGCTGGAGCGCCTTAAGGGAGCGCCGGCGCGCGGCGCGCGCCGAGAAGGGCGAGAGCATGGGAGAGGGCGGCGTGTCCTCGCAGGCGGCGGAGTAGCGCGATGATGACCATGGATCAGGGCGCCGCGCCGCAGACCGAGGGCGGCGAGTTCGTCGTCTCGCCGCACCCTTACGCGACACAGCTTCGGACCGAGCGACTGGCACGCGAGGCGGCCCTCGGATCGCGGCGCGAGACGCTGCTCTACCTCAACGGCGTCAACAAGACCTTCGACGGCTTCAAGGCGATCAACAACCTGTCGCTGGTGCTGGAGCGCGGCGAGATGCGCGCCATCATCGGCCCCAATGGCGCCGGCAAGACGACGATGATGGACATCATCACCGGCAAGACGCGGCCCGATGCGGGCGAGGTCTATTTTCGCGGCGAGGTGGACCTGACCAAACACGACGAACCGGCCATTGCCTCCATGGGCATCGGCCGCAAGTTCCAGAAGCCGACGGTGTTCGAGAGCCATACGGTGGAGGACAATCTCGCGCTGTCGCTCTCCGGCTCGCGCTCCGTCCTGACGGCGCTGCTCCATAAGAAGAGCGCGGCGGACGCGGGAAAGATCGACGAGATTCTTGCCACAACCCGTCTCACCGATAAGCGCAAGCGCCTCGCCTCGGGCCTCAGTCATGGCCAGAAGCAGTGGCTGGAGATCGGCATGCTGCTCGCCCAGGACCCGGAGCTTCTTCTCGTCGACGAGCCGGTGGCGGGCATGACCGACGCGGAAACCGAGGAGACGGCGCGGCTTCTTCGCGACATCGCTCAAAAGCACTCCGTCATCGTCGTTGAGCACGACATGCATTTCGTCCGCGAACTCGGCGTCAAGGTGACGTGCCTGCATGAAGGCTCGGTGCTGTCGGAAGGCTCCATCGACCACGTCTCGCGCGACCCCCGCGTGATCGAAGTCTATCTCGGCCGATGAAGGCGCTTGAGGCGATAATGACCGTGCCTTCCCTGAATCGGCGTCATCCTCGGCCCATAGGGCCGGGGATCCATGCCCCGGCGTCAAAGCCGCCTTGCCTGCGACGACGAGGCTACGTCATCGTTGTGGCATGGATCCCCGCGCTCCGCGCGAGGATGACGTCGGTGGATTACGAGCGGAACCGTCTCTTCTCTCGATCGCGAGTGGGCCCATGCTGACCGTCTCCAATGTCGACCTCTTCTATGGCGCGGCGCAGGCGCTGCGGAATGTCTCGATGACAGTGCCCGAGGGGCAGATCACCTGTGTGCTGGGCCGCAACGGCGTCGGCAAGACGAGCCTGCTCTCGGCCATCGTCGGCCAGCAGGCGGTGAAATCAGGCGAGATCGCGCTGGATGGCAAGGCGATGGGGCGCGAGCCGCCTTATGCTCGTGCGCGGCGTGGCATCGGCTTCGTTCCCCAGGGGCGCGAGATCTTCCCGCTTCTGACCGTGAAGGAAAATCTCGAAACAGGCTATGCGCCGGTCAAGGGCGCCGAGCGCTCCATTCCGGCCCATGTCTTCGAGCTGTTCCCTGTGCTGAAATCCATGCTGTCGCGGCGCGGCGGCGACCTTTCCGGTGGTCAGCAACAGCAACTTGCCATCGGCCGCGCGCTGGTGACGCGCCCGCGCCTTCTCGTGCTGGACGAGCCGACGGAGGGCATTCAGCCCTCGATCATCAAGGATATTGGCCGCGCCATCCGGTTCCTGAAGGAGCAGTCCGGGCTGACGATCCTCCTGGTGGAGCAGTACCTCGATTTCTGTCGCGAGCTCGCCGACAAGGTCTACATCATGGATCGCGGCGAAATCGTCTTTACCGGGGTGGCCGAGGACCTCGACCGCGAGGAGGTGCGCCGGCACCTCACGGTATGAGCGGCTTTATCGGGACTCTGCGATCTTAACGAGCGCCTCGATATCGATATGGCGCTCCAGCTCTTCCGCGAGCTCATCGAGAGCCGCCTCTACGCCTTCCTCGAACGAACCGGCGCCAGCTTCAACGCCAAGGCGCGCGAGGAAGCGCCGACGCCAGCCATCGGCCGCGAAGAGGCCGTGGAGGTACGTGCCGATGACGCGCCCGTCCGCGCTGACGGCTCCCTCGGGCCGACCATCCATGAAGGCGAAGGGACGGGCGCGGCCAGGGCCGTCCGTGCGGCCCATATGGATTTCGTAGCCGGTGAGCGGGTGGCCCTCAGCGCTGAACGCGCGGCTCGCCCGAACGGTCTTCTCGCCCTCCATCACTGTCTCGACGTCGAGAAGCCCCAGCCCCTGGGCCTCCGGCACGTCCCCCTCGATGCCGACCGGATCGCGAACAATGCGCCCCAGCATCTGGTAGCCGCCGCACAGGCCGACGACATGGCCGCCGCGCGCGACATGGGCGTGGATATCCACGTCCCAACCCTGGGCGCGCAGGAACAGAAGATCGGCGATGGTCGACTTCGAGCCGGGGATAACCACGAGCCCCGCCTCTCGCGGTAGTCGCTCTCCGGGCGGCACGAAGACGACTTCGACCTCAGGCTCTGCGACGAGGGGATCGAGATCGTCGAAATTGGCGAGGCGCGGCAGCCTCGGCACCGCGACGACGAGCGCCTTGCCCTGGCGCGCGGCGGGGCGATCCAGCGCGACGGAATCCTCGGCCGGCAGACGCGCGACGGCAGGAATGTGCGGAACGACGCCGAAGGAGCGCCAGCCGGTGAAGCGCGTGATGGCGGCAAGGCCATCCTCGAACAGTGAAACGTCGCCGCGAAACTTGTTGATGAGGAAGCCCGCCACCATTTCCCGGTCCTCCTCGGGCAGGATGGCATGGGTGCCGACGAGCGAGGCTATGACCCCGCCACGATCGATATCCCCGACGAGGATAACCGGCACATCGGCGGCGCGCGCGAAGCCCATATTGGCGATGTCGCCGGCGCGAAGGTTGATCTCGGCCGGCGAGCCGGCGCCCTCGACGATGACGAGATCCGCCTCGCTTGCGAGACGCCCGAAGCTCTCGAGAACAGCGGGCAGAAATGTCTCCTTGAGGCGCTGATAGTCCCGTCCCTTGGCGGTGCCGGCGACGCGGCCGCGAAGAACCACTTGGCTGCCGGTTTCCGACTGCGGCTTGAGCAGCACGGGGTTCATGTCCACGGTCGGCGCCACGCCGCAGGCGAGCGCCTGCAGCCACTGGGCGCGGCCGATCTCGCCTATTTCCTCAGAGCCGGGGATGGCCGCCACCGCTGCGTTGTTCGACATGTTCTGCGGCTTGAACGGGCGCACCCTTAGCCCGCGCCGGGTGAACAGGCGGCAGAGGCCGGCGGCAAGAATGCTCTTGCCGACGTCCGAGCCTGTGCCCTGGAGCATGAGGGCGGGCGTTCTTACCACTCGATGCCCTTTTGCGCCTTCACGCCGGAGCGGAAGGGATGCTTGATCATCGTCATCTCGGTGACGAGGTCTGCGGCCTCGATCAACTCGTCCTTGGCGTTGCGCCCGGTGATGACGACGTGCTTCATCTCCGGCTTCTTCGCGAGCGCCTCCAGCACCTCTGCGATATCGAGATAGTCGTAGCGCAGCACGATGTTGAGTTCGTCGAGGACCACCATGTCATGGGTCTCGTCCATGATCAGCGCCTTGGCGCGCTCCCAGGCTGCCTTGGCGGCGGCGATGTCGCGCTGGCGGTCCTGCGTTTCCCAGGTGAAGCCGTCGCCCATCGCCGAGATCGTCACCTCGTCCGAAAAGCGCTCCAGCGCCTTTCGCTCACCCGTCTCCCACTTGCCCTTGACGAACTGGACGATGGCGACCTTCATGCCGTTGCCGAGCGCGCGGAAGACGAGCCCGAAAGCGGCCGTCGATTTGCCCTTGCCCTTGCCGGTATGGACGATGAGAAGGCCCTTCTCGATGGTCTTGGTGGCGAGGATCTTGTCGCGGGCCTGCTTCTTCTTCGCCATCTTCTCGGCGTGGCGGGCGTTGAGTTCGTCTTCGGTAAGAGGCGGCTTTCCCTCGCTCATCGTTCCTCCTTGGCGCCCAGCGCCTTGTCTTCGTGTCGGTTGGGGCGGGGCACGGCGCGCCAGTCGCGGCCCTTGAGCTCCGCCAGGACGGAGTTCGAACGCGGCGACCAGAGCCCGCGTTCAATTGCTTCGGCCAGACGATCACGCATTTCCTCGAACGCCGCCGGATTGTTCTCCATGAGGAAGTCGCGAACGCCGTCGTCAAGCAGATAAGCCCGATAGACAGCCTCGAAATGATGATCGGAGACGGCGCCCGTCGTCGCGGCGAAGGCGAACATATAGTCCACCGTTGCGGTCATTTCGAAGGCGCCCTTGTAGCCGTGGCGCATGACGCCGGCGATCCATTTCGGATTGACCACGCGCGCCCGAACCACGCGGCCGATCTCTTCCTCCAGCGTTCGCACCACGGGGCGCTCGGGCCGCGAATGGTCGTTGTGGTAGATTTTTGGCTGCGTGCCGGAGACGTGGGCGACGGCCGCCGTCATCCCTCCCTCGAACTGGTAGTAGTCGTCGGAATCGAGGAGGTCGTGCTCGCGGTTGTCCTGGTTCTGGACGACGGCCTCGATGCCGCCGATCCGGGTCTCGAACGTCTCGCGGTCGGCTTCTCCCTCGGCCTCGGCGCCATAGGCGTAGGAGCCCCAGACGAGATAGGCCTCGGCGAGATCGGCGGTGCTCTCCCAGCCTTTCTCGTCGATCAGTGCCTGAAGTCCAGCGCCGTAGGCCCCGGGCTTTGAGCCGAAGACACGGAAGCCGGCGCGCCTTTCGGCCTCCGCCTCGCTGGCGCCCTTGGCCTGAAGCTCCTTCGCCTCCGCCCGCATCCGGACCGCGATGGGGTTGTCCGCCGCGTCCTCCTCCAGGGCGCCGACGGCGCGGGCGGCGCGATCGAAGAGGGCGACCTGGTCGGGAAAGGCGTCGCGGAAGAAGCCGGAGACGCGCAGCGTCACGTCGACGCGCGGCCGGCCAAGCGCCGCGAGGGGCACGATCTCGAAGCCGGTGACGCGGCGCGAGGCGGAATCCCAGGTCGGTTTGACGCCGATCAGCGCCAGGGCCTGCGCGATGTCGTCGCCGCCTGTGCGCATGTTGGAGGTGCCCCAGACGGTCAGGCCGATGGAGGTCGGCCATTCGCCATGGTCCTGAAGATGACGGCGTACGAGGAGTTCGGCCGACTTCTTGCCAAGGGTGAAGGCGGCGGGCGTCGGCACGGCGCGGGTGTCGACCGAATAGAAGTTTCGCCCCGTCGGCAGCACGTCCGGGCGCCCGCGCGTAGGCGCGCCGGACGGACCCGGCGGCACGAAACGACCGGAAAGACCGGTCAGAAGGCCCTCAATCTCGGCCGGACCGGAGCCGGTGACGGCGGGCTTCAGCCTCGTCTCGATCTCCTCCAGCACCGCAGCTGTGGATGACCAGTGGATATCCGCTTTCGTCTCGCCGCTGACGAGGCTCGTGGCCAGCAGCTCGATGCGTTCCACCGTGTCGCCATGGGTGCGCCAAGGGGCTGTGGAAAGACTGTGGAGAACGTGGGGACGAGCGCCGCCCCACGGCGCCGCCATGTCGCAGTCGAGCGGGTCGAAGGAAAGCCCCAGATCGCTCGCGATCGCCCGGTGCAGCGAGCCGTTCCCCGCCTCGCTTCCACGCGGCAGGCGGGCGAGGGCGGTGACGAGGTCCGCGAGCAGCCTGCCCTCGGGGGCGCGGCCGAAAATGTGCAGCCCGTCGCGGATCTGCATCTCCTTGAGTTCGCAGAGATAGGCGTCGAGCTTTTGAAGCGCCGTCTCCTCCTCGTCCTCCTTGACGATGCCAGCGTCATGGTCGAGCCCGATGTCGCGCACGAGGTCGAGGATCTGGTCCTTGAGAAGCGTCAGGCGGCGCGGATCGGTGCCGAGTGCCTCGTAATACTCGTCCACCAGCGCCTCGAGATCCTTCAGCGGGCCGTAGCTCTCGGCGCGGGTGAGGGGCGGGGTCAGATGGTCGATGATGACGGCGCTGGTGCGTCGCTTCGCCTGGGTGCCCTCGCCGGGATCGTTGACGATGAACGGATAGAGATTCGGGATCGGGCCGAGAATCGCCTCCGGGTAGCAGGCGGAGGAGAGCGCCAGCGCCTTGCCGGGAAGCCATTCGAGATTTCCGTGCTTGCCCATGTGGACGATGGCGTCGGCATCGAAGTTGCTGCGCAGGAAGGCATAGGCCGCGAGATAGTTGTGCGGCGTCACGAGGTCCGGCGAATGATAGCTGTCTTTCGGGTCGATGTTGTAGCCGCGCGCCGGCTGGATGCCGACGAGGACGCTGCCGAAGCGCGAGAGCGGCAGGGCGAAGGCACTCCGGTCGGCAAGGAAGAACGGATCGGCTTCGGGCTCTCCCCAGCGCTCGGTGATGGCCTGTCGCACTTCCCCCGGCAGAGCGTCGAAGAAGGCGCGATAGGCGGCAAGCGAAAACGTCTCGCGCACCTCGCGGCGACCCGTCCCCTGATTGGTGGTGCCCGCCTGGAGATGCTCGATCAGCGCATTGCCAGTCTCGGGTATCTCTCGAACGTCATAGCCCGCCGCCGCCATCGCCTTCAGCACCTCGATGGTGCCGGCCGGCGTGTCGAGCCCGACGCCATTGCCGATCCGCCCGTCGCGGTTGGGATAGTTGGCGAGAAGGACGGCGATGCGCTTGTCGCGGTTCTCCTTGCGCCGCAGGCGCGCCCAGCGCGCCGCGAGCTTGGCTGCGAAGGCCACGCGGTCCGGGACGCTGCGATGGGCGACGATATCGGTCTGGCAATCCTCGTCCCATTCGCCGGCGTTCTTGAAGGCGATGGCGCGCGACAGCACGCGCCCGTCAACCTCGGGCAGGGCGACGCTCATGGCGAGATCACGGCCCGAGAGGCCCTGGCTCGCCGCTTCCCATTGCTCCTGCGCGCCGCTCGAAAGCACCGCCTGGAGCACGAGCGCGCCGCCTTCCTCAAGGACAGTCGGCCGGCGCTCCGAACCGGGAGAGGAAACAGCGAAGCCGGTGAGGTTGATCACCACGTCGGGCGAGCGGGAGGCGAAGAGATGACGCACGGTTTCGATGGAAACCGGGTCCTTCAGCGAGGAAACGAAAACCGGGAGCGCATCCACTCCCTCGGCTTCGAGAGCCTTCGCCAGCGCCTCGACCGGCTCCGTCTGCCCGCTCTGGACCAGCGCGCGATAAAAGACGATGGCGGCGAGAGGGCGCCCTCGCCCTTCGGGGGCGCTGCCGGGGCGATCGAGCCGCCCCGCCTTCAGGAGCGGGCGCGGCTCCGCCGGCCAGTCGCCACCCTCCATGATCGCGCGGGCGGCAAGGAGAAAGTTCTCGGCGTTGTCGGTGCCGCCCTCGATGAGATAGCGCCAGAGCCGGTCGCGCTGCTCCGGCGGGAGCGTCGAGAACGGATCGAGCCCCGGATCGGGCCTGTCGTCTCCTGGCAGGGCGAGAAAGTGCGCGCCCGCCTGCCGCGCGGCGCCATGGAGCGCGTCGAGGCCGTAGGGCCAATAGGCCCGTCCGCCGAGAAGCCGGACCACGACGAGGCGCGCGCGGCGCAGGGTGCGCTCGACATAGGTGTCGACCGACATGGGGTGGGACAGGCGCAGAAGGTTCGCAAGCCGCATCTCGGGCGCCGCATTGCCAAGCCGCCGCCGCGCCGCCGCGAGCGACGCGATTTCCGTGTCGGCCGCCGAAAGCACGATGAGTGGGGCGGGCGACTGGCCGAGATCGACCGCCTCGCGCCCGTCCGCGATGGAGCCCTTTTGCGCCAGGAGGAGATGCACCGCCGCTCCTACCCTTCGGCGTTGCCGGCGATGACGGCGAGAAGCTCCTTCTCGATGGCCGTCTCGTCGAGCCCGTCATGGAGACCGATGACGACGAGGCGTGTGCCCCGCGCCTCACCGGGTGTGAAGGGTCGGTCGAAATAGGTCTCGATGCGCTGGCCGACGGCCTGAATGACAAGGCGCATCGCCTTGCCCGGCACCTCGGCGAACCCCTTGAGGCGCAGAATATCGTGCCGCTCGATGACCGCCTTCAGCGCATTTTTCAGCCCGTCCGGGTCGGCGAGAGGCCCGCCGGAAACGACGAAGCTCTCGAACTCGTCGTGGTCGTGCGCGTGCCCTTCGCCCTCGTGCTCCATCTCGTGATGCGACTTGCGGTCCGCGATCAGGTCTTCCGTCGCCGAGTTCAGGCCGAGGAGCACGTCGATGGGCAGAACGCCGCCGCGCGCCGCCACCACCTTCACCGCCGGCAGGCTCGCCTGCGCCACTTCCTCCGTCACGCGCTCCAGCGTCGTGCCGTCGATGAGATCAGCTTTGTTGAGGACGATGAGATCGGCGGCGCGGATCTGGTCCTCGAACAGCTCTTCCAGCGGATTGTCATGGTCGATGGAGGCGTCGGCGGCGCGCTCGGCGGCGATTTTCTCCTCGTCGTCGGCAAAGCGGCCTTCGGCCACCGCCGCCGCGTCGATCACCGTCACGACACCGTCGACCGTCACCTCGGCCTTGATCTCCGGCCAGTTGAAGGCGGCGACCAGCGGCTGGGGCAAGGCAAGGCCCGACGTCTCGATGACGATATGGTCCGGCCGCTCCTCGCGGGCGAGAAGCTTCGTCATCGTGGGGATGAAATCATCGGCGACCGTGCAGCAGATGCAGCCATTGGTCAGCTCGATGACGTCGTCCTCGGTGCAGGCCTCCAGGCCGCAGCCCTTCAGGATGCCTCCATCGACGCCGAGATCGCCGAATTCGTTGATGATAAGGGCGATCCTGCGCCCCTTCGCCTCGCCGAGCATATGGCGGATCAGCGTCGTCTTGCCGGCGCCGAGAAATCCGGTGACGACGGTGGTGGGGATCTTCTGTCCCAGCATGTTCAACCCTTCAGGCGAAGCGGCAGGCCTGCCGCGAGAAAATGGACTTCCGTTGCGATGGCCGCGACGGCTTGGTTGAGCCGTCCGGCGTGGTCGCGAAAGGCTCGGGCGAGGGCGTTGTCCGGCACGATGCCGAGGCCGACCTCGTTGGCGACGAGAAAAACGCGGGCTTCGCGCGGACGCGACAGCCACTCGGTCAGGCGGCGGCTCTCGGCCCCGATGTCGCGCTCAGCCAGCATGAGGTTCGTCAGCCAGAGCGTCAGACAGTCGACGAGGATCGCCATGTCGGCGGGAGCTTCCTCAAGCGCGCCGACAAGGTCGAGCGGCGCCTCGACTGTCGACCAGAGAGGGCCCCGCCGCGCGCGGTGACGCGCGATGCGCTCGCGCATCTCCTCGTCCCATATCTCGGCCGTCGCGACATAGCGTGCCGGCCGGCCGATCTCCTCGATCCGCCGTTCGGCGAAGGCGCTCTTGCCCGAACGCGCGCCGCCGAGAACCAGAACGGCTCCGGCAGGCTCCGCTTTTCCGTTCATCGAACCGTCTCAGGTACGCGGGCGATGCGGCCGTGTCGAAAGACGGTGGCGCGCGCCGGGCGGGCGCGGGCGCAATCCCAGAATCCAGTTCATCATCAACCTCCGTGACGGCCTCGCGGCCATGATCGGATGGCAGGTCTCCTGGCTCGCGGGTCGTCGGTCATCCCCCTGCCTTCCCGAAGCCTTTCGGCCTCAGTGGCGTTTCCTGTCGTCTTCGGCGCCCGGAATGGGTCCGCCGTGGAATGACAGTGGGGGAAGCCTCGCCGCTCTACAGTCGCGGGGTCGGCTGCGATCAAGGCGCAACGCGCCCTTCGCATTCCCTTTTCACCCGAACCGGAAACCGGCCGGGACCATCCGGGGCCGAAGCATAAGCACGCGGGAGGGCGTGTCAATCACAGCCGCTATAGGGGCCTTGCCGCCATGATGCGGCGGCTCATTGGATGGAAGCGTCGGCCTTCATGCGATCGGAAGGCGAGGAATCGGACGACGACGCCCGCCTTGCCGCCTGCTCAAAGACGCGGCCGATGCCGATCAGAATGGGACGGTCGAGGCCGACCGAGGCGACGACATCGGCAAGTGTGTCGAGCCGGCCGGCGGCGCGGGTCTCGTCCGGCCGGGAGACGTTGGCCGCGACTGCGACCGGCGTTTCGGGCGGCAGGCCGTGGCGGATCAGTTGCTCGGCGATCTGCCCCGCGACCCGCCCGCCCATGTAGTAGATCGTCGTGGCACAAGGGTCCGCGAGCGCCCGCCAATCGAGGTCTTCCGGCAGGCGGCCTTTCCTCGAGTGGCCGGTGACGAAGCGCAACTCCCGCGCGCAATCACGGTGAGTCAGGGATATGCCGAAGCCGGCGGCCAGCGCCGAGGCAGCCGTGATTCCCGGCACGATCCGCACCTCGATTCCCGCCGCTTCCAGCGCGGCGATTTCCTCGCCCGCCCTGCCGAATACCGAAACGTCGCCGGATTTCAGCCGCACGACATGGCGGCCCGCCTGCGCCAGCTGGATCATCAGGGCGTTGATGTCTTCCTGGCGGTGGCTCTCACGTTCCGCCCGCTTGCCGACCAACAGCCGCCGTGCCTCGCGGCGCGCCAACTCCAGAACATCGTCCGAGACGAGATCGTCGAAGAGGATGACGTCGGCCGCCTGGAGGGCGCGCACCGCCTTCAGGGTCAACAGCTCGGCTTCGCCGGGGCCAGCGCCGACCAGTGTGACGCTGCCGCCGGCGGCGGGTGAGCGGGAGAGGGCGTCGAGGAGTCGTCGGGCGTCTGTTTCATCGCCCGCGTCCGGCGTGTGCGCGCTGAAGGTGCGGTCGGCGAAGCGGTCCCAGAAGGCGGCGCGGCGTCCGCCATGGGCGAGATTCTTGAGAACGTCGGGACGCAGCTTTGCCGCAAGGCGCGCCCAGCCGGCGAGGGCAGGCGGCAGCAGCGTCTCGATCCGGCGGCGGATCGCCTGGCCGAGAATCGGGGCCGCGCCATCGGTGGAGATGCCGATCACCACCGGCGAGCGGTTGACGATCGATCCAAAGCGGAAATCACACCAGCGTGGGCGGCCGATGACGTTGACCGGCACGCCGTGGCGCCGCGATTCGGCGGCGAAGGCTTCCGCCTCGTCCTCCGAATCGGCGTCGCACACGGCAATCGCCATGCCCGCGAAGCGCTCCGCGCTCCAGCGCTCGTCGGCGTAGTCGATGCGCCCGGCGGCCGGCCCGCAGGTCAGCAGCTCGCGCGCTTCCTCCCCAAGTTCGAAAAGTGGCGCCAGGAGGAGAACATGAGCCCCCGCCGCTGCCAGCAGCTCCGCCTTCCATGCCGCCGCGGCGGTTCCCCCGGCAACGAGCGCCTCGCGTCCCGCAAGGTCGAGAAAGACCGGCAGGGTCGCGAGCGGTCCGGTCTTCGCCGGGCGCGCGGGCGCGCCATCGGCGGGAACGACGTCCAAAGCGACGGATCGGAGGGAGCGTTCGGGGGAGTCGGAAGGGTGGTTCATGATCGGCCCTAGGACGCACGTTCCGGCGGACGGCGCAAGAGCCGGCGTCAGACCGTCTTCATCTTGCGGCCGAGGAGATGCTCCACCGAGGTGATCTTGCTTTCGAGCCGGCTTTCCGTGCCCTCCCGATAGTCCACCTTCAGCGCCACCTCGACGCGTGGGCACTCCGCGCGCATCGCCTCGAAGCACTCGGTGACGACGGCCATCACTTCGTTCCACTCCCCCTCGAGGATCGTGCCCATTGGCGTCAGGCGGTAGGTGACGCCGCTCTTGTCGATGATGTCGAGGGTGCGGGCGACATAGGCGCTGAGGCTCTCCCCCTTGCTGATGGGGTACATGGCGAATTCCAGAAGGACCATCGAATGTCTCCTTTCGCTGCCATAGTGCGGCATTCCCCCGTTACCTGCAAAGCCTATCAGGCTTGCACCGGTGGAGGGGCTGTTCTATCCGGGTCATGTTGGGATTCCGACTCCTTATGCCATCCGGCATGGGTCGAGTGTCGTGACGGTGCCTGCTGGACGGGCTGAAAATGATTCCGGTGCGGTCGACCCAATCAGGGGACCAAGACGGTGCTGTCGGACGGATTGCCCGCTCAAGAGCGGCCCACATCTCTCCGGCGTGATTTGAACGCGAGAAGGCTGGGGCGGCCCATTTTGCCACTTCAGGCTTTCCGCATTGCGAGTTGGAGATGGGAATGAAGGCGCTGATGCTCTGCGGTCACGGCAGCCGCGACGAGGCGGCCGTGAGGGAGTTTGCGGTCCTGGCGGAACGGTTGCGGGATCGCCTGCCTGATTGGGCGGTGGAATACGGCTATCTGGAATTCGCCCAGCCGGTGATCCGCAACGGGCTGGACAAGCTGCGCGAGAAGGGGGCGAGGGATATTCTTGCCCTGCCGGGCATGCTCTTTGCCGCCGGCCACGCCAAGAACGACATTCCCTCCGTCCTCAACACCTATGCCGCGCAAAACGGTGTGTCGATCCGCTACGGGCGCGAGCTCGGCGTCGACCTCAAGATGATCCGCGCGGCGGGCGAGCGCATCCGCGAGTGTCTTCGGACTGCCGGATGGCGGGACGGCGAGCCGCTTCACGACAGCCTGCTCGTGGTCGTGGGGCGCGGCTCCTCCGACCCGGACGCGAATTCCAACGTCGCCAAGGTCACGCGGATGCTCTGGGAAGGGCTCGGCTTCGCCTGGGCCGAGACCGTCTATTCAGGCGTCACCTTTCCGCTGGTCAAGCCGGGGCTCGAGCATGTGGCGCGGCTCGGCTACAAGCGCGTCGTCGTCTTCCCCTATTTCCTGTTCACCGGCATCCTGGTTCGGCGCGTCTATGAGCACACCGACCGCGTCGCCGCCGAGCATCCCGACATCACCTTCCTCAAGGCCGGCTATCTCAACGACCATCCGCTGGTCATCGACACCTTCGCGGAGCGCCTCGAGGAAATCCTGGCCGGCGCCAACGTGATGAATTGCCAGATGTGCAAGTATCGCGAGCAGGTTCTCGGTTTCGAGGCGGAGGTCGGGCTGCCGCAGGAGAGCCACCACCACCATGTGGAAGGCATCGGCACCGGCGAGGCCCACCATCATCATCACAGCGATGACGGGCACACGCACCACCATCATCATCACGACGATGATCACGATCATCATCACCACGATCATGGCGAGGGGCATGACCACGATCACCACCATGATCATGGTCATGACCACCATCACCATCCCTATCCCCATGCCGACCATCCGCTGGGGCCGCGCTCGTTGACGAAGCGATGATCCCGGCCGCGCACGACGGTGGGTCGCCTCCCTTGATGGAGTATGAGCGCGACCCGGCCGCGATCTACGAGGCGAGCTTCCGCATCATCGAGGCGGAAGCCGATCTTGCTCGCGTGCCTGAAGAGGCGCGGCCGCTGGCCATTCGTCTCATCCATGCCTGCGGGATGACCGACATTACCGCCGATCTCGCCGTCTCCGCCGGGGCTGTCGAGAGAGGCATCGCGGCCCTCCGCGCCGGGGCGGCCATCTTCTGCGACGCGGAAATGGTGGCACACGGCATCATCCGGCGGCATCTGCCGGCGGGAAACGACGTCATCTGCCGGCTCAATGACGCAGGCGTCGCCGAGCGAGCGACGGCATTGCGCACGACGCGGTCGGCCGCGCAGGTCGAGCTTTGGGGAGACGATCTGGCCGGCGCCGTGATCGCCATTGGCAATGCGCCGACGGCGCTCTTCCATCTTCTGGAGCGCCTGAGGGACGGCGCGCCGCGCCCGGCGCTCATCCTCGGCTTTCCCGTGGGCTTCGTCGGCGCGGCGGAATCGAAGGCGGCGCTCGCGGGCCATTCCTTCGGCGTTCCCTTCGTCACGCTCTTCGGGCGCCGTGGCGGCAGCGCGCTCGCCGCCGCGGCCGTCAACGCGCTCTCCCTGATGGCAAAGGGCGCGGGCGCATGACGGCGTGGCTGACGATTATCGGCATCGGCGACGGCGGGCTGGAAACGCTGACGCCCGAGGCCCGGCGGTGCTTGGCGCACGCCGAAGCGATCGTTGGCGGGGCGCGGCATCTGGCGATGCTCGGGGCCGATATCCGGGGCGAGCGCATCGCCTGGGGCTCACCGCTTGCCGCCACGGTGCCGGAGATCGAGGCTCGGCGCGGCCGGCCGGTCGTCGTGCTCGCGAGCGGCGATCCCATGTGGTTCGGCGTAGGCGCGACCCTCGCCCGGCATTTCCCGATCGAGGAGATACGGGTGATCCCGGCCCCTTCCGCGTTTTCCCTGGCGGCGGCGCGGCTCGGCTGGGCGCTTCAGGATGTCTCGACGCTGACGGTTCATGGCAGGCCGCTCGATGCGGTGGATAGCGCGCTCGCTCCCGGCGCGAGGCTGCTGGTCCTTTCGGAAAATGGCGCGACGCCCGCCATGCTGGCGCGGCACTTGGCCGAGCGCGGCTTTTCCGCAAGCCGTCTGGTGGTGCTCGAGCATCTCGGCGGCGCGAAGGAGCGGGTGCGCTCGGCGCACGCGGACGATTTTTCTCTCGGCGATATCGCGGACCTCAACGTCGTCGCGATCGACTGCGCGCTGTCGTCGGGCGCTCGATGGTTCGCGCGCGGCGCGGGGCTGCCGGACGACGCCTTCGTCCACGACGGCAAGATGACCAAGCGCGTCCTTCGGGCCGTCGCTCTCGCCGCGCTCCGGCCGGCGGCGGGCGAGACGCTGTGGGACATCGGCGCCGGATGCGGCTCGATCTCGGTGGAATGGGTGCGGGGAGCGCCCGGTGCCCGCGCCTTCGCCCTGGAGCCGCGGCCGGAAAGGCGGTCGATGATCGCCGACAACGCGCGCCGCCTGCTCGCGCGTGGCATCACGATCATCGACGGCGAGGCGCCGGCGGTGCTCGCGGGCCTTCCTCGGCCGGACGCTGTTTTCATCGGCGGCGGCCTGACGAACGAAACCGTTGACGCAGCCCTGGCGGTGCTCCCCTGTGGCGGCCGGCTCGTCGCTCATGCCGTGACCTTGGAATCGGAGGCGCTGCTGCTTGCCCTTCACGCGCGGCTCGGCGGCGAGCTTTCGCGAGTATCGGTGGCGTACGCGGCGCCGGTCGGTCCCTATCGCGGCTGGAAGCCCGCGATGCCCGTCACCCATTGGTTTCTGACGAAGGAGGCGGACGCGTGAGCGGCACGCTTTACGGCCTCGGCCTCGGGCCGGGCGATCCCGAGCTTTTGACGTTGAAGGCGGCGCGGCTTCTTTCGTCGGTCCCGGTGGTGGCTTACCCTGCGCCCGACAGGGGGGAGAGCTTTGCTCGGGCCATCGTCGCTCCCCGCCTGACAGGCAAGCGCGAGATTGCCGTCGTCATCCCGATGCGGGTCGATCCCGCACCGGCGCAAGGAATCTATGAAGAGGCCGCCGAGAGGATCGCGGCCGTACTGGACAGCGGCGAGAACGTCGCCTTTCTCTGCGAGGGCGATCCGCTGTTCTACGGCACCTTCATGTATGTGCTGGAGCGTCTGCGCGACCGCTTTCCGGTCGAGATCGTGCCGGGAATTTCCTCCGTCATGGCGGGCGCCGCCGCTGCCCGGATGCCCCTTGCCTTGCGCGGCGAAACGCTGACCGTCATTTCGGCGACGCTTTCCGACGAGGAGATCGCGGCGCTGCTGGAGCACGCGACCGCCTTCGCCTTCATGAAGGTCGGCCGCCATCTGCCGAGGGTGCGCGCGCTGCTGAACCACCTCGGGCTGGCGTCCGGCTGCGTCTATCTCGAGCGCGTGACGCTGGCCGAGGAAAAGGTCGCGCCGCTCGCAGAGGCGCAAGAACCGGCACCTTATTTCTCGCTGATCCTCGGGCGACGGGAACTCAAGCGATGAAGCCCGCCATCGTCATCCTTACCGATCAGGCCATGCCGCTCGCCCGCCGCATCGCCGAAGCGACCGGCGGTGCGGTCCATGGCCTCGCCGCGCGTGTCGCCTCGCCCGACCGCGCCTTCGAGGCGGTCGGGCCGCATCTAAGGTCTCTCTTCGCCGAGAGACGCCCCATCGTCGCCCTCATGGCATCGGGGGCCGTCATCCGAATCCTCGCGCCGATGCTTGCCGACAAGCACGTGGAGCCGCCCGTTCTTGCCGTGGCCGAAGATGGCTCTGCGGTCGTGCCGCTGCTCGGTGGCCACCACGGGGCGAATGAGCTGGCGCGGCAGATCGCGGCGGCGCTCGGCGCCTTCGCAGCGGTGACGACGGCGGGCGATTTGCGCTTCGGCGTCGCGCTCGATGCGCCGCCCACCGGTTATCGCCTGGAGAACCCTGAAGACGCCAAGGGCGCAATGGCGGCGCTCGTCGCCGGGGCGAGCGCGCGCGTCGAGGGAGAGGCTCCCTGGCTCGCCGCTTCGGCGCTTCCGATCTCTGAGGACGGCGCGGTGCGTCTGGCCATCACCGCCGAGGCGCGTCCGCCGCACGAGGGCGAGCTTCTCTACCGCCCCGCGACGCTGGCGCTCGGCATCGGCGCCGAGCGGGGCGCACCGGCCGAGGAGGCGGTGACACTGGCAACGGAGGTTCTCGCCGAGGCGGGCCGCAGCCCGCTCTCGCTCGCCGGCGTCTTCTCGCTCGACCTCAAGGCGGATGAGGCGGCCGTCCATGCCGTCGCCAATCATTTTGGCGTGCCGGCCCGCTTTTTCGACGCGGCGAGGCTGGAGGTGGAGCGTGATCGCCTCGCCAACCCTTCCGACATCGTTTTTGCCGAGACGGGCTGCCATGGCGTCGCGGAGGGCGCCGCGCTTGCCGCCGCCGGGCCTGACGGGCGGCTGGTGGCTCCCAAGCGAAAGGCAAAGCGCGTCACCGCCGCGCTCGCCGAAGCGCCTTCGCCCATCGCCGCTGAAATCGGCCGGGCGCGGGGCCACCTTTTTGTAGTCGGCATTGGGCCCGGCAGCGAGGCATGGCGCTCGCCGGAGGTGAGCCGCATGCTGGAGAGGGCAAGCGACCTCGTCGGATACCGGCTTTATCTCGATCTTCTGGGGCCGCTGGCAGACGGCAAGACGCGCCATGATTTCGACCTCGGCGCGGAAGAGGCGCGGGTGCGCCACGCCATGGAACTCGCCGGGGAGGGCCGCGAGGTCGCCCTCGTCTGTTCGGGCGATGCCGGCATCTATGCGATGGCGACGCTGGTCTTCGAGCTGATCGACAAGGGCGGCGTGTCGGATGCCGCGCGGCGCATCGAGATCGCCGTCTCGCCGGGCATCTCCGCGCTTCAGGCGGCGGCGGCGCGGGCCGGCGCGCCGCTCGGCCACGACTTCTGCACCATTTCGCTCTCCGACCTCCTCACGCCATGGCCCGACATTGAGCGCCGCGTGCGCGCGGCGGCCGAAGCGGATTTCGTCATCGCCTTCTACAACCCCGTCTCCCGGCGTCGGCGCGGTCAGCTCGCCTTCGCGCGGGATGTGCTCCTCGCCCATCGCCCGCCGGAGACGCCGGTGATCCTCGCCACCAATCTCGGTCGCGAGGGCGAGCGTGTGCGCATCGTGCCGCTCGAAGCGCTGAACGTGGACGATGTCGACATGCTGACGGTGGTTGTCGTCGGCTCGTCTGAGACGCGGGTTGTCACGACGGGCGATGGACGCCGCTGGGCCTATACGCCGCGCGGCTATGCCGGCAAGGTGGGAAGCGGGATGACGGGGAAGAGCGCATGACGGTTCATTTCATCGGCGCGGGGCCGGGCGCGCCCGACCTCATCACCGTGCGCGGGCTGAGGATCATCCAATCCTGCCCCATCTGCCTCTATGCCGGCTCGCTGGTGCCGGAGGCCGTGGTGGCGGAAGCGCCGCAAGGCGCGCGCGTGATCGATACCGCGCCTCTTCACCTCGACGAGATCATCGCCGAGATGGAGGCGGCTCATGCAAAGGGCGTGGATGTTGCCCGCGTCCATTCGGGCGATCCGTCCATCTATGGCGCGATCGCCGAGCAGATGCGCCGGCTCGATGTGCTCGCCATTCCCTATGACGTCACGCCCGGCGTGCCGGCCTTTGCCGCCGCCGCTGCCGCGATGGCCAAGGAACTCACCGTGCCGGAGGTCTGCCAGACGGTGATCCTGACGCGCACGGCCATGCAATCCTCGGCGATGCCGGAGGGAGAGGAACTGTCGACGCTCGGCAGAAGCGGCGCGACGCTGGCGATCCACCTTTCGGTGCGCAACATCCGCCATATCGAGCGGGAGCTCTCGCCTCTTCCTGCCTATGGCCCGGATTGCCCCGCCGTCATTGCCTATCGCATCGGCTGGCCGGATCAGGCGCTGATCCACGCCACCCTGTCGACGCTTTACGAAAAGGCGCGGGAGGCGAAGCTGACGCGCACGGCGCTGATCTTCGTCGGCCGGGGATTGGGCGCGACCGAGTTCATCGATTCCAAGCTCTACGATGCCAGCCACGTCCATGTGCTTCGGCCCAAGCGGCGCGGCTGACGCGAAGGCCGCTCAGACGCCGCCCTCCAGCCAAGCCAGCACCTCCGCGACCGAGGTGGCGAGCGGCGCGGGTGGCGGCGCCGGCCGTTCGATTATGATGACGGGAACGCCGAGTGAGCGGGCGGCGGCGACTTTCGCATATGAGATGCGTCCGCCGGAGTTGCGGCAGACGAGGCGCTCCACCCCGAGACTCCGCAGGACTTCCGCCTCGTCCTCCTCGCGGGGGGAGGGACGCCCGAGGATGATTTTCGCGTCGCAGCCGAAGGGCGCTCTGGGTGCCTCCACCATGCGCAGCACGAGCTTCAGGTCTGGCCGCTCGGCGAAAGGTGCGATGTGCTGGCTGCCGAGGGCGAGGAAAACGGTCTCGCCGGTGGGAATGCTGTCGCGCGCCTCCTCGACGCTGGCGACCGATCGCCATCGGTCGCCGTCCATCGGCTCCCACGGCGGACGGACGAGGGCGATGTGGGGCACGCGTGCCTCGTTAGCAGCAAGCGCGGCGTTCGCCGAAATGGTGGCGGCGAAGGGGTGGGTCGCGTCGATGAGGCGCGTCACGTGCTCGGTCTCGAGATACACCGAGAGGCCCTCCGCGCCGCCGAAGCCGCCGATGCGCGTTTCGACGGCCGAAAGCGTCGGCATCTTCGTGCGTCCGGCGAGCGACAGGATCAGCCGCGCGCCTGGCCGATTCTTGAAGATCAGAGGGACGAGCGCGTTCGCCTCGGCAGTTCCCCCGAGAACGAGGATGGTCTCAGACGCGGGCAAGGAGATCTCCCCCACGGTCCGTCACGACCACCTCGACCTCGATGGGCACCGGCGCGAGCTTGTCGCGGGCGACGGCCTGGGCGGCGCGGGCGACGGCCGAGGCGAGGTCGAGCCCATGGCTTCTCGCGAGCGTCAGCACCTCCAGCGCCGTGTTGGCGGCGAGCACCCTTTCACCGAGCAGGGTGCCGGCCTCCTCATCGATGTTTCGGATCAGCCCGGCAAGAAAGGCGAAATCCACCTGGCTGCGGCCGGAATGAAGGTCCATCGCGCCCTGCGCCAGCTTCGTCAGCTTGGCGAAGCCTCCCGCCAGCGTCAGCTTTTCCACCGGATGCCGCCGCAGATATTTGAGGACAGCGCCGGCAAAATCGCCCATGTCGAGATAGGCGATCTCGGGAAGGGCGGGATAGAGTGCGCGCGCCGTGCCCTCGCTAGTGGAGCCGGTGGCGCCGACCACATGGCGAAGCCCGGCCGCCGAGGCCACGTCGATGCCGCGATGGATCGAAGCAATCCAGGCCGAACAGGAGAAGGGATGAACGATCCCCGTCGTGCCCAGAATGGAGAGCCCGCCGACGATGCCGAGGCGCGGGTTCCAGGTGTGGCGCGCGATCTCCTCGCCCTCAGTCACGCCGATTTCGATGATGAAATCCGACGGCCGGCCGTGGGCCGCGCTGAGTTCCTCGACGACCTCCCGCATCATGCGGCGCGGCACCGGGTTGATGGCCGGCTCGCCCGGCTCCAGCGGCAATCCGGGCCGCGTCACCGTTCCGACGCCCGCTCCAGCGCGAAACACGATGCCGGCGCCCGCTTCGGCAAACGAGACGGTCACGACGATTTCGGCGAGGTGCGTGACGTCGGGATCGTCGCCCGCATCCTTGATGATGGCCGCCATGGCGCGTCCATCGTCCAGCGCGTGACGATTGAGCGTGAAGGAGGGTGTCTCCCCCTTGGGCAGAAGGATCGACACCGGATCGGGAAACTCGCCGGAAAGGAGCGCCGTGAGCGCCGCCCTTGTCGCGGCGGTGGCGCAAGCGCCCGTCGTCCAGCCGCGGCGCAGCGCCGTGCCGTTCGTCTGGTCGGGGGCAAAATGGCGCTCGGAACCCATTCCCGGCTTATAGGGCGGGCGGACGCCGGCCGGAAGAGCGGGAAGCGAGGCTTGCGCCCATGAGCGGCCTTCTGATCGCCGCGCCTGCTTCCGGCTCCGGCAAGACCACCGTCACGCTCGGCCTTTTGCGCGCGCTTCGGCGAAGGGGCGTCGCCATCGCGCCTGCCAAGGCCGGGCCGGACTATATCGATCCCGCCTTCCACGAAGCGGCGAGCGGGCGGCCTTGCGTCAACCTCGATCCCTGGGCGATGCGCCCCGCTCTTCTTGCCACCCTGGCATCCGAGGCGGCGGAGAAGGCCGATGCCTTTGTTGTCGAAGGCATGATGGGGCTCTTCGATGGCGCGGCCGACGGCTCGGGCTCGGCGGCCGATCTTGCGGCGCTGCTCGGCCTCGATGTCATCCTCGTCGTCGATTGTGCGCGCCAGTCCCACTCCATCGCGGCTCTCGTACGCGGCTTTCGCGACCATCGGCCGGAGGTGTCGATCGCTGGCGTCATCCTCAATCGCGTGGCAAGCCCGCGCCATGCCATGCTGCTGCGTGAGGCTCTCGCGCCGATCGGCATGAGGGCGCTTGGCGTGCTGCCGCCGCGCGCCGACCTTGCCCTGCCCGAGCGCCATCTCGGCCTCGTCCAGGCGGGTGAACACACGGGACTCGAGGATTTCATCGAGCGGGCGGCAGACTGGGCCGCAGACGGGCTCGATCTGGATCGACTGGCCGGCCTCGCGCGACCGGGAGAAACGACGCGCGCCACCGCCGCGCGGCTGCCGCCGTTGGCCGCGCGCATCGCTGTCGCGCGGGACGAAGCCTTCGCCTTCGCCTATCCGCACATCCTTTCCGGATGGCGGGCGGAGAGCGCTGCACTCTCCTTCTTCTCGCCGCTGGCGGACGAAGCGCCTGACCCTGCGGCGGACGCGGTTTTTCTGCCTGGCGGCTATCCCGAGCTTCATGCCGGCCGGTTGGCGGCGGCAAGCTGCTTCATCGCCGGCATGAGGCAAGCGGCGGATCGCGGCGTCGCCGTCTATGGCGAGTGCGGCGGCTACATGGTGCTGGGCGAGGCGATAGAGGATGCCGACGGTTGCTCCCACGCCATGCTCGGTCTTCTTCCCGTGGAGACGAGCTTTAGGCAGCGAAAGCGCCACCTCGGCTACCGACGGATCAGGGCGCTTTCCGGATTTCCCTGGGGAGGGACCTTGCGCGGCCACGAGTTTCACTATTCCACCGTGGTTCGCGAGGGGCCGGGCGAGCCGCTTTTCGAGGCCGAGGACGCGCGGGGTGAGCCATTGGAACACTGCGGCCTTCGCGTCGGCAATGTTGCTGGCTCCTATCTTCACGTCATCGACCGGACAGAGCCTTGAACGATCCTTGTGAACATGGCGGCGCTCTCGACGTCGCGGTGGCGCGCTTCGGCGGCCCGCGCGCCGACTGGCTGGACCTTTCGACCGGCATCAACCCGGCGCCGCCGCCGCTTCCCGCCATTCAGGCAGACGCCTGGACGCGCCTGCCTGAGCGGGTAGATGAGGCTGGTCTGCTTGCTGCCGCGCGGCGCTTCTATGGCGCGCCGGAAGCGGCGGGGATCGTTGCCGCGCCGGGCTCGCAGATGCTGATCACTCAGCTTCCCTTGCTTTTCGCGCCATGCGAGGCCGCCGTTGTCGGCCCGACCTATAGCGAACACGCCCGCGCCCTTGCGGCAGCGGGCCATCGGGTGAGGGAAATCGGTTCACTCGACGGGATTTCCGAAACGGCGATGCTTGCCATCGTGATCAATCCCAACAACCCCGATGGCCGGCGGTGTTCCCGCACGGCTCTCCTCGCGGTGGCCGAGCGCATGGCGGGACGCGGTGGCCTTCTTGTCGTCGACGAAGCCTTTGCCGATGCCGATCCGGCGGTGAGTCTTGCGCCGTTTTCGGGACGCGCGGGGCTGCTGGTCCACCGCTCCTTCGGCAAGTTCTTCGGGCTGGCCGGGCTGCGGCTGGGCTTTGCGCTCACGACGCTAGGCCTTGCCGAAACGCTCGCTGCCCGTCTCGGCCCATGGGCCGTCTCAGGTCCGGCGCTGGCCATAGCGGCGAATCTCATGTCAGATCGTGCTGTGATCGAAGGACTGCGGTGTGCGATCGCTCGTCAGGCGGCGCTGCGGCGTAGCGCCCTTCAGGCGGCAGGATGCGAGATCGTTGGCGAGACGGCGTTGTTCGCGCTCGTTCGCCATGACAGCGCTCACCTGTTGTTCGACGCGTTATGCCGCCGACATCTTCTGACGCGACCCTTCTCCTATCGCGCTGATTGGCTGAGGATCGGCAATCCATGCAGCGCGGATGAGGCTGCGCGCCTTGAAACGGCCTTGCGCGAGGCACTCACCGAGGTGACGGCGTGACCGCCCACCTAGCCATTCTGCTCGCCGCGCTCGTCCTCGACCGGCTGGTCGGCGATCCCGACTGGCTGTGGCGCCGTCTGCCGCATCCGGTGGTCTGGATCGGGCGACTCATCGGCCTGCTCGACCGCGCCTGGAATCGGCGAGAGGATTCCTTCCGCCGCCGGCGAATTCTCGGAGTGCTGGCCGTCGCGCTTCTGCTCTCGGGCGTGGCATTGGCCGGCGCGGCGCTCCATGGCGTCTTGGCGGCGGCGGGCTGGCTGGGCCTCTGCCTGGAGGCGATTGTGGTCGCGGTCTTCCTGGCCCAGAAGAGCCTTGCCGACCATGTGGCGCGCGTGGCGGATGCCCTGGAGGGGGACGGACTTGCCGCCGGGCGCCGCGCGGTCTCGATGATCGTCGGACGCGATCCCGACCAGCTGGACGAGGCGGGCGTCTGCCGCGCAGCGATCGAGAGCCTTGCCGAGAACGCATCGGATGGCGTCGCCGCGCCCTGGCTCTGGTATCTCCTGCTGGGCCTTCCCGGCATCCTTGCCTACAAGGCTCTCAACACCGCCGATTCCATGATCGGCCATATGAATGAGCGCCATCGCGCCTTCGGATGGGCCGCCGCAAGGCTCGACGATCTGGCGAACTGGCCGGCGGCTCGCCTCTCCGCGCTCTTCTTCGCCGTGGCCGCGTTGCCTGAGGGAGGAGCGGAGGCGTTCCGGCGAGCCTTGAGAGTGGCCGCGAAGGACGCGCCGGCGCACCGCTCGCCCAATGCCGGTTGGCCGGAGGGCGCGGTGGCGGGTGCCCTCGATCTCGCGCTCGGTGGTCCGCGCCGCTACGGGGAACTGGAGGTTGCCGCCCCCTTGATCAACGCGGAGGGACGAAGGAACGCATGGGTTGAGGACATAAGGGCGGCGCTGCGCTTGCTCTCTCGCTTCTCGACACTTCTTGCCTTGGCGACATTCGCTCTTCTTTTTGCGGCGCTCTGATCAGAGCATGGCCGCGAGGCCCAGGAGCAGGGCGATTTCCGTGAGCTGCTGGGTCGCGCCGAGCGCGTCGCCCGTTTGTCCTCCGAGACGCCGCTTCAGCATCGCCGCGAACCACAGGAATACCGCCGCTGCGAGGATGAGCGGGACCGCCAGCGCGAGAAGGGCTACCTGCCAGCTTGGCGTGCCCAGAAGAACCGCCGCCACATAGAGGGCGAGACCGAGGGCAAGGGATGCGCAGGCGCCGCGTCGCGACGGCTGGCCGGCGGAATCGGCAAGCCCGCCGGGATCGGCCGAGGGCAGGCTGGCCCACATCCAGGCCATCACGCCCCGGCTGAAGGCCGCGATGCCGAGATAGAGTATCGCGACGCCGGCCGGCGCAGCGGCCGCGACATCCGACAGAAAGGCGATCCTGCAGAGAATTGAGAGGATGAGCGCCAGCGCGCCATAGGAGCCGACGCGGCTGTCCTTCATGATCGCGAGCGCGCGCTCGGCGGGGCGGTGGCCCCCGAGGCCGTCGGCGACGTCGCCGAGGCCGTCTTCGTGAAGAGCCCCCGTCACCCACACCATCGCGGCGATAGCGAGCGTCGTTCCCGCCAGCGGCGAGAGGTCCGTCCAACCGGCGAGAAGAAGGATCAGCGCCGAGGGGGCCGCGGCGACAAGGCCCGCCAGGGGGAAGGCGGCGATATCGTCGCCCAGGCGATGCTCGCCGAAAAACGACGATTTCGAAGGTGGCAGCCGCGTCAGAAAGGCGAGAGACCGAAGCGTCGGGTGAAGCATGACAGGCGTTAGGGTGCTGTGAGGCCATGGGGCAGGTTGGGCGGCGGGCGCTCGGAGCGACTCGCGCGCCGCAGGCAACGGAACGCTACCACGGCCACACCTTCGCCTGGAAGGAAGCTGATCCCAGACGGCGAGAGAGCGATGGGCTTGCCCACCGCTCATGCATTTCATTCAGGAAACGGAATGGAGCCCCCATCGGGTCGTCGTTGCGGCGACATTGGCCACACGGCGCTTGCGAGTCGTCGCGATGATGCGGCTTGGTTCGAATTTGAGGCAAGTGTTGAACGTGTTCGCAGTGGGCCGCGTGCTGTCTTGGTCGGCATTAGCCGCAACAGGAACGGCTCCAAACCGTCGAGCACCCGGGGCACTGGCTTGATCGCTTCCGACTGGGTAGGCTGCGAACCGCTGATGGAAAATTGAGAACGGTCATGGCCCTTTTCCCGTTTAGCCGCCAGAAGGCTCCGCGATTTCGCTCCCAATCGCGAGACGCGTCGACGGACGAGCGTCGTCTGTCGACGATGTTGGCCGTTCTCCAGACCAACTTGGCCGAGATTTCTCAGGAATACGAGGGGCTGCGGAGGCGCCTTCAGGACTTGGAGCCCACGTCCGCCTATCTCGCCGGAAATTCAGCCGGGGAAGTCGACACCAGTGCAGAGTGCCAAGCCGCGGTCACCCGGACGGAGACGCTCTTCCGCCAGAGCCGGGCGATGGAAGATGTCATCGCGCGTCTCAAGGAGAATTTTGCCTGAGTGAGCAGCTTCGCCTTTCGTGCCGGCCGCCCCATGGGCCGGTGCGACGGACGTCGTAGGTCCCGCTAGCCCGCTTCGCCGAGGCGAGGCGCCACGCTCTGCCGAAGACGTAAGCGCCGTCAGGCGTGACGTCCGCTGTGTTTGGCGATTGACCTTTCGCCGGTCGAATGGCAGCAGGCTTGGCATGGGAGTTGCCGGGTGATGCGCGCGCGATTGGCTGAGATGATCGAGATCGCCCTTCGCGGAGGACGCGAGGTGATGCGCGTCTACGAAGAGGGCGGAGCGGTGGAGCGCAAGGCGGATGGCTCGCCGGTGACGGAAGCCGATATCTGCTGCGAGGCCGTGATCCTGGAAGGCCTGAGGCGTTCGGCGCCCGATATTCCCGTCGTTGCCGAGGAGGCCGCCGCTACCGGGCTTGTTCCCGCCACCTGCGAGCTCTTCTTCCTGGTCGATCCTCTCGACGGTACCAGGGAGTTCATCAACCGCAACGGCGAGTTCACTGTCAACATCGCGCTTATCGAGAACGGCGAGCCGGTGGCCGGCGTCGTCTATGCCCCCGCGCTCGGGCTGCTCTACGCAGGGGCGCCGCACGAAGGTGCCTGCAAGGCATGGGTCTCGACAGGCGGCGTTCCCGGGCCGAGTCAGCGAATTCACGTGCGCGAGGCACCGGAGGCGATCGTCGCCATCGGTAGTCGCAGCCATGGCTCGCCCCAAACCATAGGCTGGCTCCAGCGCTTCGACATTGAGCGCTTCACCAGCCTAGGCTCCTCGTTGAAGTTCTGCCTGATCGCCGAGGGGGCGGCTGACGTCTATCCTCGCCTGGGACGGACCATGGAGTGGGATACGGCTGCGGGCGATGCGATTTTGAGGGCCGCTGACGGGATGGTGGCGACGCTGGATGGCGCGCCGCTCACTTATGGCAAACGTGGACAGTCCGACGACTGCGACTTCGCAAACCCCTGGTTCGTCGCGTGGGGCGATCCCGGATTGCGCAGGAGAGCTCCTTCCGCCCGACGCGCCGGTGCTTGAATTCACATCGACAGGGGAGCACGCCGGGAAACGACGGCGCATTGCGCCGGGTCGGGCGTCGCTAAGGAAAACCTTTCGCAGGACGCGATGGCGGAGACATTGCCGTGAACCGGGGGGCCGTGATTGGCTCTTTCGGCGGAATGAATCTCGGGGGACGCGGGCGCGTCCCCCGAGGGCCGTCTAGGCACTGGTCAAAGGGTAATCTGAACCCGGCCGCTACCTGAAATTTCCAGTCCGCTCGGCGAATCGGCAGTGGTCACGCCCGGTTCAGACGACGTTGCCTCGTGGACCCCCGTCAGCCGCAGTTTCCACGGCCGATCATGCGACCCCTCCACGGTTAGAACCTTGTCGACGCGCGACACGGTCAGCTGCTGGAGAAGGTCGCCGTTCGGTGCGTGGACGCAAGCCGTGGCGCTGTGTCCATCCTCCAGTTCGAAGAGCAGGAAGGTCGTGCCGTCAACGTAATCATAGTCCGGCTGGGTGTCGTTCGCGCCCCACGCCAGAAGCGAATTCGGCCTGACGTAGAGCGGCAGGCTCATGAAATCGTGGGTTTCGCGGCGCCAGCGTCCTCCCTCGACCACCTCGCCGGTGACAAGTTGGGTCCAGCGGCCTTCGGGCAGATAGAAGTCCACCTCGCCGGAAGCTTGCAGAACCGGCGCGACCATCAGCGATTCGCCGAGCATGTACTGCCGATCCAGGGTTTCGCAGGCCGGATCGTCGGGGAACTCCAGGAGCATCGCCCGCATGGCGGGCAGGCCGGTGTGCGGCGCCTCGCAGGCGGTCGCGAACAGATAGGGCATCAGCCGGCACTTCAGCTTGACGAAGTGGCGCAGCACATCCGAGGCTTCGTCGTCGTAGAGCCAGGGAACGCGGTAGGACTTCGAGCCGTGCAGTCGGCTGTGGCTCGACATCAAGCCGAAGGCGCACCAACGCTTGTAGACGTCGGCCGCCGCCGTGAACTCGAAGCCGCCGATGTCGTGGCTCCAGAACCCGAAGCCGGACAGACCGAGCGACAGCCCGCCGCGCAGGGATTCGGCCATGGACTCGAAGTCGGAATAGCAGTCGCCGCCCCAGTGAACCGGGAACTTTTGTCCGCCGACTGTCGCCGAACGGGCGAAAACGACAGCCTCGCCCTTGCCCTTGGCATCTTCCAGCGCCTCGTAGGTCACCTTGTTGTAGAGATAGGCGTAGTAGTTGTGCATGGTCTCCGGATCGGAGCCGTCGAAATAGGCGACGTCGGTGGGAATGCGTTCGCCGAAATCCGTCTTGAAGCAATCGACGCCCATGGCGACGAGGCGCTTCAGATAACCGGCGTACCATTCGCATGCGGCGGGGTTGGTGAAGTCGACCACCGCCTGGCCCGGCTGCCAGCGATCCCATTGCCAGACCGAGCCGTCTGGCCGCTTGATGAGATAGCCGTTCTCCTTGCCCTCTTCGAAGAGCTTCGAAAGCTGGGAGATGTAAGGGTTGATCCAGACGCAGATCTTCAGCCCCCGCGCCTTGTAGCGGGCGAGCATCGCCTCGGGATCGGGGAACATCTCGGGGTCCCACTCGAAATCGCACCAATGCAGGGCGCGCATCCAGAAGCAGTCGAAGTGGAAGACGTGGAGCGGGATGTCGCGCTCCGCCATGCCGTCGAGGAAACTGGTGACGGTCGCCTCGTCGTAGTCGGTGGTGAAAGAGGTGGTCAGCCAAAGACCGAAGGACCACGGCGCGGGCAGGGCAGGGCGCCCGGTCAGCCTCGTGTAGCGGTCGAGCACGCCCTTGGGCTGCGGACCGTCGATGACGTAGTATTCCAGGCTCTCGCCGGGCACCGAGAACTGCGCCTTGGAGACCTTTTCCGATCCAATCTCGAACTCCACCTTGCCCGGATTGTTGACGAAGACGCCCCAACCCCGATTGGTCAGGAAGAACGGGATGTTCTTATAGGCCTGATCGGTATTGGCGCCGCCGTCGCGGTTCCAGATGTCGACGCTCTGGCCGTTCTTGACGAAGGCGGTGAAGCGTTCACCCAGGCCGTAGACGAGCCCGCCGACGCCGAGGTCGAGGCGCTCGAAGAGATAGGGGCGGCCGTCCTGGTTGCTGTCCAGGGCATAGCCGGTCGACTTGAGCCCGCTGGCCGTCAGCGGTTGTCCGTCGCGAAGGAACTCCAGCTTCCACGGGCCTTCCTTGGCAACGCGCGCCGTAAGGTTGCCCGAGGTGATCGAAAAATGCTCCGGCCCTTCCTCGACTGTCGGCTTGAAGCCCTCCTCCGGGCTGAGCTCGAAATGCGGCCCCTTGTCCAGAACGCCCTGGAAATGGTCGATGCGGACACCAAGGATGCCCTCCATCGGCGAAAAGATGCGGATGGTGAAGATCTTGGTATTGATCTGGGCGCCGCGCTCGCGCGCGTCCCAGCTTGGAGCGTGGAGGACGAGCGCATCGTCCCTGACTTCGGCGCGAAAGAGATGCACGGGATGCAGAATGGACAGGTTGGCGGGTACTTGCCAGTTACCGTCGGCGAATTTCATGATGTTCATCCTCGGTGTCGGGTGGAAATGGCGCAGCTGGCCTTGCCGGCGCCCGGTCGTCGCTGACCGCGATGCTGCGTCAGGGGCGGATGAGGTCGCCCCGAAGATGTTTTGGAATCAAACCTTTGGTGGCGTGCGGCGCGGTTCGTTCGCGCCGGAGCGCATTCGATGGGAGCAAACGAACGGGCCGGTGCGCTAAAGGCGCTCGCCGGTCTTTTCGTCGAAGAGATGGATGAGCGCGGGATCGATCATGAGGCCTAGCTCCTCGCCTACCTTGATGGTGTTGCGCCCATTGAGAACGACAGCGAGCTCCGGGTCTGATTCCGTGAAGAGGAAGGTCGTCGCGCCCGTCGCTTCCGCGCCCCGCAAGGGCAACCTGATCAGCGCGTCGGTGCCGGAGGCCGGTACCAAATGCTCGGGCCGAAGACCTGCGACGACGCGCCGACTTGGCTCCAGCCGGCCGGGATATGGCAGCGTCTGGTTGCCCGGCAGATCGAGCACCAGGCTCTGGCCGTCCGCCCCGACCGTGGCCGGCACGAAATTCATGGCCGGTGAGCCGATGAACCCCGCCACGAAGCGGTTGATCGGCCGGTCGTAGAGCTCCAGCGGCGCCCCCTGCTGTTCGATCCGACCCTCCTTCATCAGGACGACCCGGTCCGCCATGGTCATGGCCTCGATCTGATCGTGGGTGACGTAGACCGAGGTGGCCCCGAGCCGTTCGTGCAAGGTGCGGATTTCCTTGCGCATGTGGACGCGAAGCGCCGCGTCGAGATTCGACAATGGCTCGTCGAACAGAAAGGCCTTTGGATCGCGGATGATCGCGCGGCTCATGGCGACGCGTTGGCGCTGACCGCCCGAAAGCTCGCGGGGATAACGCTTGAGCAGATGCGACAGCTCCGTCGTGGCCGCCACGTCTTCGGCCGCCTTCCGTGCTTCCTTCTTCTTCATGCCGCGAATGCGCAGGCTATAGGTGAGGTTCTGCTCCACCGTCATGTGGGGATAGAGCGCGTAGCTCTGGAACACCATGGCGATGTCGCGCTTTCGCGGTGGCACATCGTTCATGCGCTCGCCGACAATGCGGATTTCGCCACCTGATATTTTCTCCAATCCGGCCAGCGAGCGCAGCAAGGTCGTCTTGCCACAACCCGACGGCCCGACAAGGGCGACGAAACTGCCCTTCTCCACGGTGAGGTTGATCGATTTCAGGGCGTGATAGGTGCCGTAGTATTTCTGAACGTCGACGAATTCGATCTGGGCGGTCATTTGAGGGCTCCTGAGGTCAGGCCGGAGACGATCTTGCGCTGGAGCAGGACGAAGATGCCGAGGATCGGAGTGACGTAGATCGAGGCGTAGCCCATGATCCGGTTCCAATCGACGGAGTTCGGCCCCATGAAGGTGTTGAGACCGACACTCGCCGGCTGCAATCCGACTTCCTGGATCAGCGACTTCGAATAGACGAACTCGCCGAAAGCCTGCATGAAGATGAGAGTGGCGCTCACCAGAATGCCGTTGCGGGCCAGCGGCAGAACGATATGGAAGAAGGCGCCGACGCGTGAGTTGCCGTCGACAAGCGCGGCTTCCTCCAGTTCCATCGGCACGCTCATGAATGTGGCGCGCACCAGCACCACGAAGAACGGCATCGCCTTGGCGGTGATGGCGAGAACGGTGGCAAGACGCGGATAGTCGAGCAGGCCGAGCTGGGAGAAGCCGACGAAGATCGGCGTGACCATCAGCGAGGCCGGCAATACCTGCAGCATCAGGACGAGAAACAGGCCGGCGTCGACCCATACGCTGCGGTAGCGGGCCAGCACATAGGCGCAGCCGACGCCCAAAATGGCGATCAGCACCACGGCGCTCGTCGCGATCACCAGCGAGTTCCACAGATAGCCCGCCATATGACGTTCCTGCCATACGCTGGCGAAGATGCCCCATTGCGGGTTCCGCGGCGCGAAGATCGGCGGGCTGGCGAACATCGCCGTCGAGGTCTTCAGCGCGGTGACGTACATCCAGTACAGCGGGAAGAGATAGATCGCCGCCAGGATGAGCGCGACAGCGATCAGGAGAACGTTGCGGACGCGTGTCATCCTCGCACCTCATGGCGTGTCGAGCGGACGTAGAAGAGCGCGGCGGCGATGACGACGATGATCATCATGACGGAGACGGTGGCGCCCCGCGCGAAGTCGTATTCGCGGAAGGAGAGCTGCCAGGCCCAATATTGCGCCACGTTCGATGCGTTGTTGGGGCCGCCGTCGGTGAGCGCGGCGAAGAGGTCGAACTGCTGTAGGGTGAAGATCAGACCCAGCGACAGCAGCGCCCCGATGGTCGAGCGCATCATCGGCAAGGTGATGGTGAAGAAGCGCTGGAAGACGTTCGCCCCGTCGAGACTGGCGGCCTCGTATAGATCCTCGGGGATCGAGGCCAGGCCCACAGACAGGAGGATCATGTTGAACGACGTGCCAAACCAGATGTTGGCAATGACGACGCTCCACAAGGCGAAGGCGGGATCGGAGCGCCAGAAGATGTTCTCGTTGATGATGCCGAGGGACCGCAGGAAGAAGTTGACGACACCGAAGTCACCGGCCAGCAGCCAGCTCCAAAGGGCGCCGGTGACGAGGCCGGGCATCACCCAGGAAACCAGGAACAGCCCGCGCAGATAGGTGCTGCCGGGGAACTTCAGCCCGAAGAACAGGGCGAGCGCGAAGCCGACGATGAACTGGCCGGAGAGCGATCCGACGACGAAGATCGCCGTGTTGCCGAGGATCGGCCACGTCTGCGGATCGGAAAGCACCTCCGCGTAGTTCTTGAGGCCCGCGAACGGGCGCACGAACGAGCCGAGGGTGAACATGCCAACTTCCTGGAAGCTCATCACCACGTTGTAGACGAGGGCTGAGCCGGAGATGGCGATCAGGAAGGCGAGGGGGATGCCGACGAGGAGAAGGTCGAAGCCGCGGCCATCCCAGAAGGTGGAGAGACCATTGCGCATATGTATGCTCCGCTGATCCATGCCCGGTGAAACGGCCAAGTGAGGCCGCTCCCGCGCCTCTCCACGAGGCGCGGGTTGGAACTACCGGACAGGAAGGGCCCTGTCAGTCGATGATGCCGTCGATCGTCTTGGCGGCTTGGTCCAGGGCCTCCTGCGGCGTCGCGCCGCCGGCGAGGGCTGCCTGGAGGGCTGTCTGGATCGCCTTCGAGATCTTGGGCCACTCCGGATGCGGTCCGCGCGGCTTGGCGTACTTCATCTGCTCGAGGAAGACCTGAAGGGCCGCGTCCTTCTTGTCGTTGCCGGTGGGTGGAATGTCGATGTCGCGACGCGCGGGCAACTGGCCGAAGCGCTGGAACAGGTCCTTGTCCTGATTGGCGAAGAACTCCAGTGCCTTGAAGGCGGCCTCGGGGTGCTTGGTTGTCTTGAAGATCACCCAGTTGTAGTCGCCCATGGCGGACGAGCGCTGGGCCCCTTCTTCCGGAACCGGCAGGAGCGCGACGCCCCAGTCGAAATCCGCCTCGTCGGCCATTCGATTGAGTTCCCACGGCCCGGAGATCGCCATGGCCGCATTGCCGGCGTTGAAGGTGGCGGTGGAGGCCCACTGGGTGCGGCTGACCGTGTCGGGAGAGGCAAGCCCCTCGTCGAGCAGTGTCTTGAAGAAGGTCAGCGCCTTCACTCCGCCCTCGGAGTTGATGTGGTCGTAGCTTCCCCCAGCCATCTGCACGAAGGGCAGGAACTGGAAGGTGCCTTCCTCGCTGGCCTTGGCCGAGAAGGCGACGCCGTAGACGCCCTTGTCCGGCTTGTTGAGTTTGCGGGCGTCCTCGATCAACTCGTCCCAGGTGCGCGGCGGCTCTTTGATGCCGGCTTCCTTGAACATGTCCTTGTTGTAGTAGAGCGCGATGGTGTTGGTTGCCTTCGGGACACCGTAGATGTGTCCGTCCCAGGTCGCCGACTCCATCGGGCCGTCGAAATAGTTCTCGACCTTGATGGCGTCGGATTTGGCGATCATATCAGTCAGGTCGAGCAGCGCCCCATTGGCGGCCAGCATCGCCGTGTCGGGATTGTCGACCGCGAAGATGTCGGGCGCTTTGCCGATGGAGAAGGCGCGCAGCGCCTCGCTCATCAGATCTGCAAATGGCACTTCTCGATAGACGACGTTAATGTCGGGCTCGCTCTCGTCGAACTCGCGAGCCAAGTCTGGCGTCGGCTGACCGGTCTTGTCCACCGTCCAGATCGTGATGGTCACCGGATCCTGTGCCCGAGCCGCGCTTGGCAGTGCAAGGGCGAGTCCCATGACGGCGGCCGAGGCTATCGGCAAGATGCGTTGCATGAAAATCCTCCTCACGAATTAAGGCGCCGGTTACGGTCGCAGTGCCGAATCCCGACGTGATATTGCCGCCTGCCCCGGGTCCTCTTCCAAAGGCACACGAATTCATGAACCGCCTGAAGGACTAATTCCGATAAGCGGTCGATCTGTCTTTCTCACCGAGTGTCGAATACGACCCTCCGTAAACGTTTACGACGCTAATCTCGGAGGGGTATAGGTGTCAATAGGGGTTCTTGGGGCCGCCAACGAGGGACCGACATGAAGGGCATCCGACAGCTTGCCGACCATTTGCAGATTTCGATCGGCACAGTGTCTCGGGCGCTAAACGGCAAGGCGGATGTCAATCCCGAGACGCGACGTCGCGTGCTTGAGGCAGCGGAAGCCCTGGGTTACGTGCCCAACCAGTCGGGCCGGGCGCTGCGTCAGGGCACGACCAACACGGTCGGCCTGATCATGACGCAGGGCGTCAATCTCGGCGCCAACAACGACAACTTCTTTCCGGGTGTCATCGATGGCCTGCAGGCGGTTCTGGCGCGGCACGGGCTCGATCTTGTGGTGCTCTTGTGTTCGAGCGGAGAGGACCCTGACGCCTATTTGAGGCGGATGGTCGCACGGCGCATTGTCGACGCTCTGGTGGTCACCGCGACTCGCACCATCGATCCCCGCCTCGATTTCCTGCAAAAGGCTGGCGTTCCCTTCGTTTCGCTCGGTCGCAGCCAATCCGGTGCGGGCAGCCCGTGGATCGACCTTGATTTCAGAGGCATCGCTCTGCACTCGGTCGAAAGGCTCGTCGCCAATGGACATAGGCGGATTGCGGTGGCTGCCCCGACCAATGACGTCCATCTCGGGAGCATCTTCATGCAAGGCTACACCGAGGCGCTGGAGGCGCACGGCTTACCCTACGACCCCGAGATCGTCTTTCTGGCCGAAACCAGCGAGGAAGGCGGCTATGATGTCGCCGATCGGATCCTGCATCTGGAGAATCGGCCCACGGCTATCCTGCTGATCGCAGAGTTGATGTCGGTCGGTCTCTATAGGCGCCTGGGCGAGGCGGGGCTGCGGCCCGGGCCGGATCTCGCCGTCATCGCTGAACGCGAGAGCCCCGTCGGGCGCTTTCTGCTGCCCCGCCTGACGTGCTTTCGCGTGCGGCTGAAAGAGCTTGGGGTTCAGCTCGGCGAAACGCTTCTGTCAACGATTCCGGCGTTTTCCCCTCTTTATCCCGACGCTCCGCGCCGCAAAATCTGGCCGCTCGAGCTGGTCGAAGGGGAGAGCGATCCTCCCATCTCGGTGTAATTGCGCCCGGTTCGCCGAACAGGCGGCACCTCAGTCATGGAGCGCAAAGATCGTCGAGGCCGTGAAGGGCATGGCGGAGAGGATGACCGCCTCTCCGCCGTTTCTGCCGTCTTTTCTGTCAATAAGTGCTTGAAGTTGCCAATATAGCCCGTAATGTCGCTTTTACGGTTATGGCAACAGGCGAGGAAAATGGGGCGCCACAAGTTGTCGGAGTCCAACCTCCGCAAGCTCGACAAACCTGGCATCTACAGCGATGGCGACGGGCTTTTCATCCGCATCCGCAAGGGCGGCTCCCGGCAGTGGTTCTTCATCTTCAAGCGCCACGGCCAGCGCACCGAGATCGGCCTCGGCGGCTACGGGCAAGGAACGGCTCCCGTCTCGCTGGCGCTGGCGCGGGAGAAGGCCGACGCCATCCGTGCAAAGCTGGCGCGGGGCGATGACCCGAAGACAGAGCGGAAACCGGCTCGCGTCGTGACCTTCGCCGACTGCATGGAATCTCTGCTTGAAGCGAAGGCGGCCGACTGGACCAACGACAAGCACCGCGCGCAATGGGAGATGACCTTGCGCGAGTATGCCAAGCCGCTGCACCCGCTCCCGATCGCCGGCATCGTCATCGGCGACGTGAAAGAATGCCTGCTGCCTCACTGGCAGAAGCGGCCAGAGACAGCCGATCGGCTGCGCTCCCGCATCCAGGCCGTTATTGACTACGGCATCGCCCATGGCTGGCGCACGGCGGGCAATCCGGCGCGATGGAAAGGGCTTCTCGACAAGGTGATGCCCGCCCGCAAGAAGCTCCAGCGGGGGCACCACGCGGCGCTCGCATATGCCGAGGCGGCGAAGATGATGGCGAAGCTGCGGGAGAGTTCAGGCACGGCGGCGCGCGCTGTGGAGTTCATCACCTTGACCGCCGCGAGGACTGGCGAAGTGCGAGGCGCAACCTTCGCCGAGATCGACGTGGACGCGAAAACCTGGACCGTTCCCGGCGAGCGGATGAAGGCGGGCAAGGAACACGTGGTGCCGCTGTCCGACCGGGCGCTCGCCATCGTGGAAGCCATGCGACAGCGGGCGACGGGCGACCTGATCTTCGGCGGAGGCGTTGACGGGCGGCCGATATCCGACACGGCGATGACCAAGGCGTTGCGGCTCGCCTCTCCCGACAAGACGGCAACCCTTCACGGACTGCGCTCGATGTTCAGGGATTGGGCCGGCGAGGAAACCGACTATCCTCGCGAGATCGCCGAATGGTCGCTGGCGCACCATGTCGGCAATGCAGTGGAACGGGCCTATCGGCGCGGCGATGCCCTCGACAAACGACGCAAGCTGATGGACGCTTGGGCAGACTATTGCGTGGCCGGTAGCAGCGGGAGTGTTGTTGCCATGCGGAGGGTCTCAGCATGAACGAGTGGGGAACTCCGCCCTGGCGCGACCTAGACGAGTATGGATATTACAACGGATGGTCGGACGATCGGTGGCGGTGGGAATTTCTGCGCCGCCGTCCCGAATACCGCGCGGAGTTTGAGGCTCTTGCCGCGCCCTACCGCGCGGAATTCGTTTGGTCTCCCAAGATCGCGTTGGCCGAGGCGGTTGTCAGCGGCCTCATTGTTCCGAAAGAGGAACTAGCGATCTTCTCCGATGAGGAAATGACACGCCTAGCCGCCATAGCTTTCAGTGATCCCGAAGGACCCGGATTTACTGTGTCGGCAGCCGATCCGGGAAAATATGGGCTCTATTCATTGCTCAATCCTGCTATCGGGGATCAGGAGTTGTGGCTCAAATTCGAGGAATATGACGGCTTCAACTTCTTCGTTGATGATGAACGTGACGAAGGGCAGTTGGCCGTCACATTTGATCTGCGAATGCCGATCGACCTCCAGTTGCAGAAGGCGCGCGAGTATCTGCTTGATGAGCAATACCGCTATCAGAATCCCGACGATGAGGATGCTCCCATTAAGAAGGAACGGGAGCGCCGCAACGGCCGAATTGAAGCCCTAAGGGCCATTGACGCCAAAGAGCAGGAACCCGCGATTGTCTTGCGCGAGATGGGTGAAGTCTTGTGGCCGGGTCAGGAGAAGGCACCGTCCCGAGCGGCAGAGGCATATGCGCGAGGGTGCCGTTTACGGGATAGGTGCCGAGCTTAACTCGGAAAGACCAGAAGGATTTCCGTGCATATTGATGATGCCGTTCAACTAGAGCGGCTTAGTCAAACAGGTCGCTCGACATACGGAGCGGCAAATGACCGACACCCCCCACCTAATCAGTCTCAATGATGCCTGCCGGCTGACTTCTCTCAGCCGTACCGCCATCAACCGTTGGCGTGCTCAAGGTAAGTTTCCGCCTGCTGTACCTCTTGGCGATAAGCGCATTGCCTTCATCCGCAGCGAAGTTGAGCAATGGATCGCCGACCGCATCGCTGCGGCTCGCGGGAGGGCAGCATGACCTCTTGCACGAGAAACCCCGCCGCGCTGGCAGGCGCTGACGGGGCTGATGTCGAAGCCGTTGGCAAGGCAATCGATACCCTGGACGATAGCGCACCGCGCCTTTCTCCACAAGCGAAGTGGAATTGCTCTAATCCGAAAGCAATGTGGGCGCACGCCGCACTGCGCTCCGCGCTCCGCAAAGGTTTAATCGAGCGCGGGCCGTGCGAAGTCTGTGGCGCGGTTCACGGCGAAGACGATGCCGTCATCCACGGCCACCACGAGGATTACGAAAAGCCGCTGGCTGTAAGGTGGCTGTGCCGCCTTCATCATCGCCAGTTGCACGCGGCCGACCGTGATCGGGAGGTTGCATGATGGTGGCGCCGAACACCGACCAGAACCGCCGCGCCCGCCTGGAAGCGGCAATCGAGATCGCCATCGCCCTGTTGGACGCGGCCGACGCCGACCCTGACCTTGAATCAAACGGCGACGATGAACCCCATCTCGGCTGGACAAGCGGCGGGCCGAATTGGAACGACCGCCTGACTGACGACCGTGAACAGGACGTCGGAGACGAGGGCGAACCGGACGAGGATCGGGAACACTCGCTCGGCTGGACCGAGGCCATAGACCAGCAACAGGCCATGCGGCGCGACGGCTGGAATCTGGACGAAGGCGAGCCGTCTCTCGGTTGGACGACGGATGGCGAAATCGGCGTTTGTGATGATGGCGAGGCCGATGCTGAACTCTCGCGGGAGGACGGCGAATGAGCGGCCCTCGCGATCTGCGGCGCGGCCGCAAGCCCTTCGAGCGGCCTTGTGATCCGAAAGAGGTGATTGGCGACAAGAGCTACTTCACCTTCGAGCCGTTCGGACAGGGCTTCGCGCTGAACGTCCATCGGCGCGGCTATCCGGTGCAAACCATCCTTGTGAAGACCGAGGGTGAATTGAACCGGGAGCGGCGCCGGCTTTCGGATGAAGGGCTAATCGGCCTCAATAGGGGGGCGATTTGAGCCGGAAGGGCAAGGCAACGCGCGAGAGTTGGGACGCGGTTCCTGATGGCGCATTCGTCGGCGTGGCGAAAGCCACGCTGAAGGAACCCGCCTGGAAGGCCATGAGCTACGGCGCCCGCTGCCTCTATTTCTGCCTCAAGAGCTATTTCAACGGCCGGAATAACGGGCGCATTTTCCTATCGGTGCGGCGAGCCGCTGACGAACTCGGCGCCGGGCCGACATCCATTGAGAGATGGTTCAAGGAGTTGCAGGACTTCGGTTGGATTCGTCCGACCGAGGTCGGCCACCTGGGCGTTGATGGGCAGGGCAAGGCGACGTGCTGGCGTCTGACCGAGATCGGCTTCATGGGCCAACAGCCGACACGAGACTATCGGCAGTGGCAGGCCCAAGAAAAAAAGCCCGTCCCCAAAATAGGGGAAACTGTCCCCAAAATAGGGACACCATCCCCCCAAAATAAGGACACCTGTCCCCAAAATGAGGACAGTTTAGGCCCTTTTCAGGCGTCTGACTGTCCCCAAAATGAGTACACAGTACTATTACCATCTAGGGTGGGCGGTAGGGAGGATGATGATACCTCTGCTACTCTCACCAAGACCTCAAGGATACCGGGCGGCGTTTTGTCTGACGCGTCGGACATTTCAACGCGAGAGTGGCTGTCGGCCTCTGGAGATGAGGACGACGAAGCGGCGGAATACGAGTCGAAGTGGAACTCGGACCAATAGGACTATGATCTTAGTTCTCTTGCAAAAATAGGATGAAAAGCCTATAAGCTTCGCAGTGGCCACGCGAGGCGAGTATGAGTTCAATCCTCGAAGGCGAATTGGCTGAACTGGTGACGGATGCGCTGACCGACGCGAACGTCCCGCGCGATATCGTCGTGACGCGCACCCTGCCGGGAAATCCCTACGATCCCGATGGCGGATCGGGCGGCACTGCCGACTACGTGGGCAAGGGCTGGGTGGAGAACTACGCGGATGCCGACCGCGACGGCGCGTTGATCGGTATCAGCGACGTTCGCGTGATCATCCTCACCACCACCATCGCCATCGCACCCTCGGAGGCCGACAGCGTGACCGTGGGAGGCGAGACCTATCAGGTGATCAATGCCGCCCGCGATGCCAGTGGCGCGCTCTACGAGCTTCAGGCGAGGCGCTGATGGGCGATCTGGTCCCAATGCCGGGCAGTTGGGGGGAGACGGCGCACGCGGAGCGGGGGTTTCTCTTTCTCGCTCGCAGGTTCGGGGGGTGGTCATGACCCCGGCGACCCGTGCCATCCGCTTCATTGAGGGCCTGGAGGTGCCGACAGGGGCGCTTTCGGGCAAGCCGTTGAAGCTCGCACCCTATCAGAAGCAATTCCTCCGGGGCGCCCTGGCGAAGGGAATTTCGATCGGCGTCCTTTCGGTGGCGCGGGGCGGCGGAAAGTCGGCCCTGACGGCTGGCGTTGCCCTTGGGCACCTTCTCGGCGAGATCGACCCGCAGCCTCGGCGGGAATGTCTGGTCGCCGCGCGGACGCGAGATCAGGGGCGCATCGTCTGGGACTATGTGACCGGGCTCGCTCGCACCCTGCCGGAGGACGTGCAGAAGCGGTTGACCTTCCGCCGGGCGCCCCGCCTCGAAATCGAATACGAGTCAGACGACGGCCCGCACCTCATTCGCGTTCTGGCGGCCGATGGCAAGAACGCCCTGGGCACATCGCCCTCGCTGGTTATCTGCGACGAACGCGGCAACTGGGATCGGGACAAGGGCGATGCGTTGGAACACGCCCTTTCGTCCGGCTGCGGCAAGCGTGGCGGCCGGATGCTTCTCATCTCAACGAGCGCGCCCGACGATTCGCATCCGTTCTCCCGATGGCTGGACGATGATCAGCCGGGCGTCTATCGGCAGGAGCACAAGGCCGACGACGGTTGCGCTCCAGACGACGTGGAGCAAATCCGCAAGGCGAATCCCGGCGCGGCCTATGGCGTCGGTGCCTCGATCGAATGGTTGACCGCGCAAGCCCGGCGCGCCGTCGATCGCGGCGGCTCCGCACTCACTTCCTGGCGCCTCTACAATCTCAATCAGCGTGTTGCCGGCGAGGACCGCGACGTTGTTCTGACCACCGATCAATGGCTCGCCTGCGAAGCGTCGGAGCTGCCGCCGCGCGCCGGGCCTGTGGTTGTCGGGATCGACCTCGGCGGCTCGGCGAGCATGACGGCGGCGAGCTACTATTGGTTTGAGAGCGGGCGGCTCGAAGCCATCGGCTGGTTTCCTTCGCATCCCTCGCTTCTCAATCGCGGACAGGTGGACGGCGTGAAGGACCGCTACGTCCAGATGCGCGGCCGTGGCGAGCTGTTCACCCTCGGCGCTCAGACCGTCCCCGTCGCCGAATGGCTGGTGGAGGCCATGCGCCATGTCGAGGGCGAGCAAATCGCCGCGCTGGTCATGGACCGCTACAAACAGGCGGAACTCGGCGAGGCGATCGATAAGGCCGGCATCCGGGCGCCGATCGTCTGGCGCGGCATGGGATGGAAAGACGGTTCGGAGGATATCGAGCGTTTCCGGCGCGCCTGCTTCGACCGGCTGGTGAAGACGACGCCCTCGCTGCTGCTGCGCTCGGCATTCAGCGAGGCCGTCGTTTTGATAGATCCGGCTTCGAACGCGAAGTTGGCGAAGGGGCGCTCGCTCGGCAGGATCGACGCGGCGGCATCCACCATCCTCGCCGTCGCCGAAGGCGCCCGCCGCACGGCCCGCCCCGTCCGAACGAAGAGGGCGCCGGTATGGGCATGACCTACGACCGGGCCGGCGCCGCGATCTATCGCACCCCGCGATGGAAGGCCGTCCGATATCTCGCGAAGCGGCGCGACGGCTTCCGGTGCGCCGAGTGCGGCGCCGCTGGCCGGCTCGAAGTCCATCACGTCAAGCGCGTCAAGACGCATCCCGACCTCGCCTATTCCCTCGAAAACCTGCTGACCTTGTGTGTGTCGTGTCACGCGAAAGTAACGGCCGAAGAAACCGGCATATCCCCCCTGTCGCCAGCAAGGAAAGCCTGGCGCGACCTGCTTGAAAAGGAACCACCATGCTTGAATCCGTGAAGATCGCTCGGCGACAGTCCGAGATTCGTCAGGCCCTTGCGGGGCTGGTCGGGAAGTCGGACCCGAGCGAGGATGAAACCCGCTCGATGGAAACCCTGGATGCGGAATATCGGAGCAATGAAATCCGGTATCGCGGCGCGCTGATCGCCGAGGATGCCGAGCGCCGGGAAGCCAAAGACGATCTGGAAACCCGTTCGGAGCGCGACTTCGCCGAGCTGATCAACCGTTTCGAGCTGCGGCAGGTGGCGCTTGCCCTGGACGAAGGGCGGCAGCTCGACGGTGCGACCGCCGAAGTGGTGCAGGAGATGCGTTCGCAGGGCGGCTATCGCGGTGTTCCGGTGCCGTGGGCGGCGCTCGAAAGGCGAGCCGGCGAGACCGTCGCGGCGGGCGTGCCCGATCCGATCCAGACGCGGCCGATCATCGATCGCCTGTTCCCCGACAGCGTGGCGGCGCGCATGGGTGCGCAGATGATCAACATCGATTCCGGCGCCATCGAATGGCCGGTGGTGACGAGCGCCGTTTCGGCGGGCTGGGCCTCCGGCGAGACCGCGAACGTCGCCGGGCCAACCGCCTTCACCACGACCGACCGGCCGATGAAGCCCGACCACAACCTCGGCATTCAGATGCGGCTGACCCGCAAGACGCTGAAGCAGTCCGGGGCGGCGCTGGAACAGGCGGTTCGCCGCGACATGAACGGCGCCATCGCGACCGAGCTGGACCGGGCAATCTTCCTCGGCACCGGGGCGGATGGCGAACCGCTCGGCGTCATCACCGGGGCGGCGACCTACGGCATCACGTCAACCGATGACACGCTGAACCTCGCGACCTGGGGCGCCTTCCGTTCGGCTGTGGTGCGGTTCATGACCGGCAACACCGCCGGCTCGCCGTCTGCCGTGCGGGCGCTCATTCGTCCCGAGCTGTGGGCCGTGCTGGACGGCGCTGCAATCGAGCCGCTGAATGAAACCGAGTGGGATCGGCTGCTCCGCAACATCCCGGCGGGCAACATCGCCATGAGCGCGAACGCCTTGGCCGATCCGACGGGCGATCCGCTCGAAACCGAATCCCTGCTGACCACGGCGGCGGGCGGCGTCTCGCCGATCTTCGTCGGCGCATGGGGCGGCGTGGACATGATCCGCGATCCCTATTCGGACGCTCAGTCGGGCGGGCTGCGGATCACGGCGTTGACCACGGTTGACGTGACGGTGGCGCGGCCGTCTCAGCTCCAGTTGATCATCGGCATCAAGCTCGAACTGGCGGCGTAAGATGCTGACGGGCGGCTTTGAAGGATCGACCCTGGAGCTGCGCGCCTCCCGCAATGGGGGGCGCCGCATCCGGGGGCGATTCCCCTATAACAAGCGCGCCGTGCTGTCTGACGGTGGCAGGACGGGCCGCCCTCGCAAGGAACAGTTCGCGCCTGGCGCCTTCACCTACAGCCTGGAGGCGCCCGCCGACATTCACCTGTTGGTCGGGCATTCCTTCGACAGGCCGCTCGCCAGCAAGAACAACGGCACGCTGGTGTTCAACGACACGCCGGAGGCCCTGACCTTCGATGCCGAGATCGTGCCCGAGGTGGCCGATACCTCCTATGCCCAAGACCTGTTCGCGCTGATCACGTCCCGGCTGGTGTTCGGCCTGTCGCCGGGCTTCCGCATCCCACCGCCCGCCGCAGTGCCACTGGAGGAAGCCGAGACCGTCGAGGAAGAACCGCCGAGCCTCGGCCGCGCGCTGATACGGACGATCTTCCAGGCGATCCTATTCGAGCTGTCGATCGTGACGCGGCCTGCCTATGACGAGGCCACCGTCGAGGCCCGCAACTGGCAGACGACGCCCTCCGGCATCATCGTTCCGACCCATCATCTCAATCGCTGGAGGCTGTGATGGCGGACACGCTACGCCAGACCGAAGCCGCGCCGAGCGCCTATCCGACCCTATCCGTGGCGCTGTCGGCCGCTGCGGCGGCGCTAGACGCTGACATGATCTGGCAGCGCCTGGAAACCTACACCGCGCACCGCTGGAGCGAGCGAGCCGTCGAATGGATCGTGGAAGGTCCGGGCGGTTGGCAACCGCCGCTCAAGCCCGCGACGATCGCCACCATGGAGGTTTGGCGCGGCGAGGCGTGGGAGACTGTGACCCTCTCGTCGTCGCCCTTCGGCGGCTTCTGCCTGTCAGGCTGCGGACCCTACCGCTTCACCGGGACCGTTGGCGGCGGCGACGTTCCGGCCGCTGTCGCCGAAGCCTTCCGGCGCCTCGCCGAATACATGGCCGCGAAACCCGGCAAGGCGGGCGCGACCTCGGAAAGCACCTCGGCGGGCTCGATTTCCCTGACACACCACCGCTCGGCGTCCTGGCTCGCCGAGGCCATCAACAACAGCGGCGCCGGCGATCTGTTGCGCCCCTATCGGAGGGCCTGACATGCTCGGATGGCTATTCGGAAAGCGTCATACTGTGAACGGTTCGCAGTATGAAAAGCGCTCGGCGGCGTCCGGCTTCACGGCGGAAATCATGGCGGCGCGGGAAGCCTATATCTCCGGGCGCACCGGCATCGCCGAGCTGACCGCCACCGCGCAAGGCTGCATATCGTTGTGGGAAGGGTGCTTCGCGCTCGCCGACGTGTCGGGAACCGACCTGATCGACCGGCACTCGCTGGCGCTGATCGGCCGTTCCCTGGCGCTTCGCGGCGAGGCCGTCTTCCTCATTGACGACGCCGGCTTGATCCCGTGCGCCGATTGGGATTTGCGGACCCGCAACGGCAAGCCGACCGCCTATCGTGTCAGCGTCTCGGAAGCCGGCGGCGGCCGCAACGAAACCGCCTTGGCCGGCGAGGTGCTGCATATCCGCATCGGCTGCGATCCGGTGGCACCCTACTACGGCACCCCGCCGCTGCGGCGAGCGAGCCTCACGGCGGGCATGTTGAACGCTATCGAAGTGGCGCTCGCCGAGGTTTACGAGAATGCGCCCCTGGGCTCGCAGATCGTGCCCTTCCCCGAGTCGCAGGAAACCGACCTTGAAGCGATGGGACGCGGCTTTCGCGGCCGACGCGGGCGCGTGCTGCTCCGCGAGTCCGTCAACGTGACGGCAGCGGGCGGCCCGGCTCCGCAACAGGACTGGCGCCCTCAAGACGTGACGCCGGACCTGTCGCGCTCCATGGCCGGCGAAACCCTCCAGGCGAGCCGTGACGCGATCTGTGGAGCCTTCGGCGTGCTGCCGGCGCTGTTCGCCTCGAATGCGCAGGGACCGCTTGTCCGGGAAGCGCAACGGCACCTTGCGGGCTGGACCCTCCAGCCGATCGCCATGCTTCTCGCCGAGGAAGCGACCCGGAAGCTCGGCAGCGCCGTCATGGTGGACCTGCTGCGGCCCGTCCAGGCATTCGACGCCGGCGGCCGGGCGCGCGCACTCTCGACCATCGTCGAGGCCTTGGCGAAGGCCAAGGAAGCCGGCCTGTCGCCAGGCGACGTGAACGCGGCGCTGACGCTGGTGAACTGGGGCGAAAATGACAAGGCGGCCTGATCGTGCTGGCGCGAACCCCGATCCTTTCGATTCGCGTCCAGCCGGCGCCACCTCGGCGGCTCAATAAGGACCGGCGGCGAGCGCTGATCGACAAGCTAACTGAAATCATGCAGGCGGCCGAACCGACGCCTTTTGCCGCCGAGGGGCCGTGCCGGACTGGCGTTCGTCAAAGCTTGTGCCTTCAAGGCTGGCAGTGGGCTTATGCCGATGCGGCGGCGATCGATGTCGTCTCGGCGGCTTTGAGTATCGTGGGGGCGAAGCGCCCGAACTGGTACGAAGGACAACCGGAGTGGACGCAACCCGGAGCCCTGCCGATCCTTCGCGAGCGGTGCGCCCGTTGTGGCAAGCCGCTCCCCGAAGAGAACCGGCTTTGGTGCAGCGATGTTTGCGCCCATGCTGCCAAGATGGACCGCCAGCGCCAGCGATGGGGCGAAGAAGCCTATTCACAGTGGAAGGCGAACAAGGCCGCATGGATCGAACGTCAGCCGGCGCGGCGGTGCGAGGGCTGCGGCGGCATGTTCAAGCCGAAGCGCAAGCAACAGCGCTTCTGCTGCTACGTCTGCGCTGCCAATGATCGGAGGGCTTGCGGATGAAGCTCGAAGACCTTGCCGACGAAACATGCGCGTGGTGCGGAAAGGGCTACGAGGCCCGGAGCGTCTGGCAGAAATACTGCTGCGCCGGGTGCCGAGCCGCTTCCATCTCTGCTTTCCACAAGCAGGAGGTTCGAACCAAGCTCGCGAAGCTGACCTGCCAGCACTGCGGCGCGCCGATCGTCGGTGCCAAGAAGACCGACACCAAGTTCTGCTGCATCCCGTGCCGAACGGCGGCCCGGACGCTTCGGGAGAAGGGACCGCTTTCAGCCGTCCGGTGCATCGACTGCGGCGGGCCGATTCGTGGTGTCACTCGGCGCGACACCAAGCGGTGCGCCGAGTGTGCCCGGCTGGAGCATCGCAGGCGGGCGAAGGAACGAGCAAAGGCGAAGCGTCAGCGCGATGACGGCGGGTCTTCTGTGAAGCGGCCGATTGAAGCGTGATCCCAGGCGCGTTGGTCTGTGGAAATCCGGGCGATGGCAACGGTTATGGCACGAGCCAATTCATCCACGGAAAATATTGATTTCATTAGCGGTCTGGCGGAGAGGATGGGATTCGAACCCACGATACGCTTTTGACGTATACTCCCTTAGCAGGGGAGCGCCTTCGACCACTCGGCCACCTCTCCGGTGCGTTCCTCCTACCAGATGAAGTCCAGATTTCAAGGAGATTTACCGCAAGAGCGATGATTTCGGCTGATCTCGTGGCAAACAGGCGTTTCAAACGGCGGCTCGAGGCCCTGACCGGACCGAAATTCCGGCTTTCTTCGCAGGGATCGACAGTTCATCGCTCGCCGTGGCGCCCCTGAAGCTTGGTATGCTCGCAGGTTTTTCCGGCTCGCTCGTCTGCATCAGAACCCGCACAATTGACGCCGATCACTTGTTTGCCTTGCCGTCCTTGGATAAACCATTGGAAAACCGATGATCCGGGGGCCCCGCGGGATCGCGAGCGACTGCCATGAAACGTCCTTTGCCCGCCACTCTGATTTCCTCATGCGCGCTGCTTGCAGCCGTCCTGGCCGGCTATTGGAGCGTTCTCGATCGGGGGAACTCGATCACGCCGCGGCCGGCCGCGGACGACGCGCCAATGGCAGCGTCCTCGGGCGTTGACGCGCCAACGGCTGGCACTGAGGCCGGCCAGTCCGGTACAGATGTCGCCTCGCTTGCAGACAGTTCGAAGGTCGACGTCGGGGCTTCGAGCGCCGACGTCGACAAATCTGTCGACAAACCCAATGACGCGATGCCGGCCTCGGCGGTCAAGCCGCCATTACCCTCGCAAGGGGCGGAAGCGGGCGGAAGCGCCAAGCCAAGATTTGATCTGCTGCGCGTGGAGCCGGATGGCTCGACGGTCATCGCCGGCCGAGCGCCGGCGGGCGCGACGGTCGTGCTGGTGGAGGAAGGCAGAACGCTGGCCATCGACAAGGCCGGGCCCGACGGGGATTTTGCTCTGGTGCTCGATCAGCCTCTGGCGACGGGGCCGCACCAGATGCGCCTGGCCTTGGCGGATGAAAATGGCGCAACGACGGTGCTGTCGGATGACGTGGCCGTGGTCAGCGTTCCGCCGCGCGGGCACGAGAGCGATCTCCTGGCGATGATCGAGGCGCCGGGACAGCCCTCGCGTCTGGTCAGTGTGCCTGCTGTGAATGGGCCCGCGGAGAAAGTTGCCAGTCTCGGGCCGTCCGATAAGCCGTCGGCTTCGTCGAACTCGCCCGACGCGGCCACCACCGCTGAGGCCGAGTCTTCTGCGCCTCTGGCCAAGGGCGCGGCCGACTCCGCTGTCGCGGATATCGGCGCGGCGACGCTGGTAACGCCGACGTCCAATCCTGGATCTGCCAACAATCCCGCATCTGCCCATGCTGCCGCGGCCAACGCCGTCCTGATGGTGGAGGCGGTGGAGGTGGAAGGCGACAAGATGTTCGTCGCCGGGGCAGCAGAGGATGGCTCGACCGTCCGCGTCTATCTCGACAACGGCTTGCTGGGCGAGGATCATACCTCTTCCAAGCGGCGCTTCCTCGTTGCCGGACGGACTGCCGTTCCCGTTGGCAACCATTTGGTGCGCGCTGACCAGATCGGGCAGGACGGCGCCGTCGCCGCTCGCGTCGAGGTGGTCTTCAACCGTCCTAACGAACATGACACGGCAGCCGTGGCGCCCGGCATGTCGAGCGGCGACGACCGGGCGTCGACCCAGCCGGACGAGCAGGTTTCCGATGCGGCTCAGTCCATCGCGGTGCTGCGCCAGCCGCCCCTTGTGCCCCAGGACGGACGCGTGATCATTCGCAAGGGTGACACGCTCTGGGCTATCTCGCGCGACACCTACGGCCTTGGCAGGCGCTATACCGTGATCTATGTGGCCAATGGGGATCAGATCCGCGATCCGGACCGCATCTTCCCCGGCCAGGTGTTTCGCCTTCCCGTGGACGAGGGGGAAGCGAAAGATCGCGCGGCCGCAGTGAACTGAGGCCACTCAAACATCTTTTTGGCGCGGCTTTGAGGCGGAGCGGTCCTGCTTCGCCCAAAGCCGTTTTGTCGACGGAAGCAGGCATTGACCAAACCACCGCGCAAGACGGTCTCGGCTGACAGCGGAGGCACATTCACCACGCTGCGAAATCTCTGGCCCTATATGTGGCCGGACGATCGACCGGACCTCAAGGCTCGGGTGCTGTGGGCCTCGGTCTTCCTGGTGCTCGCCAAGGTGCTGACCGTTCTTATCCCCTACTTCTATAAATGGGCTACGGACGCGCTCAACGGCACCCATTCGGCGCGCGATTGGCTCCCCTTGGCCATCACCGGCGCGGTGACGCTGGTCGTCGCCTATAATTTCGCGCGCGTCGTCGCGGTCGCTCTCAACCAGCTTCGCGACGCGCTGTTCGCCCGTGTGGGGCAGCATGCGGTGCGCCAGCTCGGCCGCCGGACCTTCGTCCATATGCACCGGCTGTCGCTGCGCTTTCATCTGGAGCGGCGCACCGGCGGGCTGTCGCGCATCATCGATCGCGGCACCAAGGGGATCGAGGCGATCGTCCGCTTCACCATCCTCAACACCCTGCCGACATTGCTGGAGTTCGCGCTCACCGCGGTCATCTTCGTCCTTGCCTACGGCTTCTCCTATTTCGTCGTCGTTGCCGTCACGGTCGGCCTTTATCTCTGGTTCACGGTGGCGGCCAGCAACTGGCGTATCGCCATCCGCCGCGAGATGAACGACTCCGATAACGATGCAGGCACCAAGGTCATCGACTCGCTGCTCAACTTCGAGACGGTCAAGTATTTCGGCAATGAGCGGATGGAGGTCGAGCGCTTCGACGGTGCCATGGCGCGCTACGAGGCTGCGGCCATCCGCATCTGGACCTCGCTCGGCTGGCTCAATTTCGGCCAGGGCGCGATCTTCGGCCTAGGGATGGCGGCGGTCATGGTGATGTCGGCGCTGGAGGTTCGAGCGGGCACGCAGACCCTCGGCGATTTCGTCTTCATCAACGCGCTGCTGATGCAGCTCTCGATCCCGCTCAATTTCATCGGCTCGATCTATCGAGAGATCCGACAGGGACTGACGGATATCGAGCAGATGTTCGCGCTCCTCGACGTCGAGCAGGAGGTCAAGGACAAGGACGGTGCGCCGGACCTCGTGGTAACGGATGGCGCCATTCGTTTCGAGGACGTCCGATTCGGCTATGATCCCGAGCGTGAGATCCTGAAGGGCATCTCCTTCGAGGTGCCGCCGGGCCATTCGGTGGCCATTGTCGGGCCGTCCGGCGCGGGCAAGTCGACCATCTCGCGTCTGCTTTTCCGCTTCTACGACGTCACCGCCGGGCGCATCCTCGTCGACGGGCAGAATCTCGCCGATGTCGCGCAGGAGAGCGTGCGCGCGAGGGTCGGCATCGTGCCGCAGGATACGGTGCTGTTCAACGATACCATCGCCTACAATATCCGCTATGGCCGGACCGACGCCAGCGACGAGGAGGTGCGGCGAGCCGCCGAACTGGCGCAGATTTCGGACTTCATCGAAACGCTGCCTTTGGGCTTCGACACCATGGTCGGGGAGCGCGGGCTGAAGCTCTCTGGCGGCGAGAAGCAGCGCGTCGCCATCGCTCGCACCATCCTCAAGGCGCCGCCAATTCTGGTGCTGGACGAGGCGACGTCGGCGCTCGATACCCACACGGAGCAGGAGATTCAGTCGGCGCTCGATCTGGTGTCGAGGAACCGCACGACGCTGACCATCGCCCACCGCCTGTCCACCATCGTCAATGCCAACGAGATCATCGTGCTCAAGGCCGGCGAGATCGTCGAGCGCGGGGATCATCGAACCCTTTTGGAGCTTGGCGGCCTCTACGCGGAGATGTGGGCGATGCAGCGCGAGGCGAGCGAAGCGGAAGAGGCGCTGCGTCGGGCTCGCGAAACCGATGCGATTGGTGCTATCGAACGGCGCAAGCCGGCGGAAGTCAACTGATCGCGGGGCGCGCTCATCCCGTCCAGGCCGGCAAGGGAGATGCCTGACACCATGCATATCTTCGCATCCATTCGAAACGCTCTGGCCCCGGTTCACCGGGCGGGGTGGCCTTTCGTCGCCGGCTTCTTCGTGGTGTCGGTGGTGCTCGGCTTCCTGTGGCAGCCGCTGTTCTGGATCGGATTCATCCTGACGCTGTGGTGCGCGTATTTCTTCCGCGACCCCCAAAGGGTGACGCCGCTCGCAGAACACCTCGTGATGAGCCCGGCCGACGGCCGCGTCTCCCTGGTCGGTCATGTCCTGCCGCCGCGAGAGCTGGATCTCGGCGACGAGCCGATGCTGCGGATTTCGATCTTCATGGACGTGTTCTCCTGCCATGTGAACCGCAGCCCCGTGCGCGGAAAGATCAGCCGCATCATTTATCGCGCGGGCCAGTTCCGGAACGCCGAGCTCGACAAGGCCAGCGAGGACAACGAGCGCAACTCGCTGGTTTTGGAAACGGCGAGGGGAGAGATTGGCGTCGTTCAGATCGCGGGGCTCATTGCCCGGCGTATCGTGTGCTGGTCCGCCAGCGGCGACCGGCTCGAGGCGGGCGAGCGTTTCGGCCTGATCCGCTTCGGCTCGCGCCTCGATGTCTATTTACCTGATGGCGCGGTCGCGCGAGTCGCCGAAGGCCAGAACGCATTTGCCGGCGAGACCGTCATCGCGGAATTCGGGGAGGGCCTTGTTTCGTGGCCCGCGCGGCGCGACTGATGGCCGGCCCTTCTCCCTTCGCGCCGTTCGACGGCGAGGACGAGGGCGCGTCCGCCCGCCGCCGCATCCCGTTCCGCAGCATCATCCCCAATCTCATCACGCTGCTCGCCATCTGCGCCGGCATGACGGGCGTCCGGCTTGCCTTTGAGGGGCGCTTTGAGATCGCCGTCGCCATGGTTCTCGGCGCCGCAGCCCTCGACGGCATCGATGGCCGCATCGCGCGCCTGCTGAAGGGGCAGAGCCGCTTTGGCGCCGAGATGGATTCGCTCGCCGACATCGTCAATTTCGGCATCGCGCCGGGTCTGCTGCTCTACGCCCACACGCTAAAGGAGGCGGGGTCGCTCGGCTGGATCGCGGCGCTCCTCTACGCCACCGCCTGCGCCCTGCGTCTGGCGCGGTTCAACACCATGCTCGACGATCCGCACCAGCCGAAATGGCACACCGGCTACTTTGTCGGTGTGCCCGCGCCGGCGGGGGCGGGGCTGGCGATGCTGCCCATGTATCTCAGCTTCATGGGCGTCGACCTTGGTTATTATCCGGCGACGGCGACGCTCTCGGCTCTCTATATCGTCTTCATCGGTCTGTTGATGGTGAGCCGCCTGCCGACCTTTTCCGGCAAGAGCGTCGGCATCCGCCTGAGGCGCGACGTGGTGGTTCCGCTCATTCTGCTCGTCGTGCTCTACGTCGCGTTGCTCATGAGCTTCCTCTGGCAGACGCTGGCGGCGACGGCAGTCGCCTATTTCATCTCCATCGTCTTCTCTGTCCGGTCCTATCGCGAGCGCGCCCGGCGCGAGCGCGAACACGAGCACGAGCACGGCTACTGACCGACTGCGGGGCGGGATCGGCGCAAAAATCAGGGAAGGGCAGGGATGGCCAAACGCTTCGAGACCATTGACGAGAGCCGGCGGGAGTTCATCCGGCGGCAGAGGATGTTCTTCGCGGCGTCCGCCGCCGAAGGGAGCCGGATCAACATCTCGCCGCGCTCGACGGAGCACTTTCACGTTCTGTCGGACCGGAGCGTCGCCTATCTCGACCTGACGGGAAGCGGCAGCGAAACCTCGGCCCATCTCAAGGCGGATGGCCGCCTCACCATCATGTTCTGCGCGTTCGAGGGCGCGCCGCTCATCCTGCGGCTCTACGGTCGGGGGCGAAGCGCCTTCCATGGCTCGGAAGCCTTCGAGGCGTTTCTTGCGGAGCATTACGACGGCAAGGCGCCTGTCGGCGCGCGGCAGATCGTCTTGCTCGATGTCGAGCTGGTGCTCACGTCCTGCGGCTTCGGCGTGCCGCTCTTCGACTATGTCGGGGAACGGCCAACCCTGACCCGCTGGGCTGAGAAGAAGGGTGAGGAAGGGCTGGTCGAATACCGGCGCGAGAAGAACTCGGTCAGTCTCGACGGTCTGCCGACGGGAATGCCGGAAGCCGCCGATCTTTTCACCTGAGCGTTCGGATTCGGTTCTGCAGAAGACTCAAGCGCCGCTCGATTGATCGTCGAACGACGCCTGCCGGTATCAATCCGGCATGTGGTAGTTGAGAAATCGGTTCTGCCGCACGTCGAAAACGCGTCCGGTCTCGGTAAGGTCGGGAAGGGCGAGAGGCAGGATCTTCTCCGCAACTTCCTTTGCCGTCGGCAAAGTCTTGGGGTCCTCGCCGGGCATGGCCTGCGCGCGCATGGCCGTGCGTGTTGCGCCAGGATTGACCGAATTCACCCTGAGCGGCAGGTTCTCGGTCTCCGCCGCCCAGGAGCGGGCGAGCGCCTCGACAGCCGCCTTGCTGGCCGCGTAGAGCGACCAGAACGCCTTGCAGGAATGCGCGGCACCGGAAGACATGATGATGGCGCGGCCGGCGTCCGAGCGGCGAAGCAGCGGATCGAGCGAGCGGATCATCCGCCATGTGGAGGTGACATTGACCGTCATCGCCTCCTCGAAGGTCTTCGCCTCGATGTGGCCGATGGGCGCCAGAACGCCGAGCCGCCCGGCATTGCCGACGAAGATGTCGAGCTTTCCCCAGCGCTCCGCGATGGCGCCGCCGAGCCGGTCGATCCCGCCCATGTCCTTGAGGTCGAGCGGCACCAGCGTCGCGCTGCCGCCGTCGCCCTTGATGAGGTCGTCGAGGTCCTCGAGCCCACCCACGGTGCGCGCCACCGCAATCACATGCGCGCCCTCGGCGGCGAGAAGCCGCGCGAGCTGAAAACCGATACCGCGTGAGGCGCCGGTGACAAGGGCGGTTCTACCGTCGAGGCGTCCGGTCATGACTAAACGATCCCTCCCAGGAGCGGCAGTTCGCGATCCTTGTCGCCGTTCGCGTCGTGGTCCGTGAGCGATGTCGGATAGTCGCCCGTGAAGCAGGCATCGCAGAACTGCGGTTGCAGATGATGGCGCTCGGGCTCTCCGGCGGCGCGATAGAGCCCGTCGATCGTCAGGAAGGCGAGGGAATCCACGTGAATGAACTCCGCCATCTCCTCCACGCTCATGTGCGAGGCGAGAAGCTTGGACTGCTCGGGCGTGTCGACGCCGTAGAAGCAGCTGGCGCGGGTCGGCGGGCTGGCGATGCGCATATGGACCTCGCTCGCGCCCGCCTCGCGCACCATGCGCACGATCTTCTGCGAAGTGGTGCCGCGCACGATCGAGTCGTCCACCAGAACGATGCGCTTGCCTTCCAGCACCTCGCGGTTGGCGTTGTGTTTCAGCTTGACGCCCATATGGCGGATGGCATCGCTCGGCTGAATGAAGGTGCGCCCGACATAGTGGTTACGAATGATGCCGAGTTCAAAGGGCAGATTCGCCGCCTGAGCGTAACCGATGGCCGCCGGAACGCCCGAATCGGGCACCGGAACCACGAGATCCGCCTCGACGCCGCTTTCCCGCGCGAGCTCCGCGCCGATGCGCTTTCGAATCTCATAGACGTTGCGACCCTCGACGATGGAATCGGGCCGGGCGAAATAAACGTATTCGAAAATGCAGAAGCGGGGGCGCCGCGCCTGGAATGGAAACAGGCTCTCGATGCCGTCTTCCGTCACCACGACCACCTCGCCGGGCTCGATATCGCGCACGAAGTCGGCGCCGATGATATCGAGGGCGCAGGTTTCAGACGCGAGGATCGGCGAGCCTTCTAGGTCGCCGAGCACCAGGGGGCGGATGCCCAGCGGATCGCGCACCCCGACCATCTTCTTGGGCGACATGCCGACGAGCGAGAAGGCACCTTCGAGGCGCGACACCGCATCGATGAACTTGTCGACGAAGCGCCGGGCTCCTGACGTCGCCACGAGATGCAGGATCGTTTCCGTGTCGGAGGTGGAGGAGAAGATCGAGCCGCGACGCTGAAGATCGCGCTGAACGGTGCGGGCATTGGTGATGTTGCCGTTGTGCGCGACGGCGAACCCGCCGGCAGAAAGCTCGGCAAAGAAGGGCTGCACGTTGCGCAGGCCGCCGCCGCCGGTGGTGGAATAGCGGGTGTGGCCGATAGCGCAATCACCAGGCAGGCGTTCCAGAACCGCCTGCTTGGTGAAGTTGTCGCCGATAAGCCCGGCGTGGCGCTCGATGTGGAACTGGGCGCCGTCGAAGGAGACGATGCCCGCCGCTTCCTGTCCCCGATGCTGAAGCGCATGAAGGCCGAGGGTGACGAGAGCCGACGCGTCGGTCCGTCTGAAAATTCCAAAAACGCCGCACTCCTCGTGAAGGGAGTCGGCGTCGCCAAAAGGCGTCTCGTCCATCAGCTCACCATTCGCGCGCCGCAGGGCGCTCTACCATCATTGCGGACACCACTTGGCAATTCCTGAAGAAAAACCAAGGCTTTCGCTCCTTCTCCATGGGGGGAAAAGGCGAAAAGACGGCAACTTTGTCGGCGGCCTGCACCTGATGCCCGGGGCCCGCCCGGTTTACGTCATCAGCAAGTGCTCGGCCGTTCCGCCAAGTGGTCAATCGGACGGCGGTTCGGCCGAGTTGTCGGGCTCGCTGTCGGGCGCATTGCCCGGCGCGGCGTCGATCGCCGCTCCGTTTTCGATGGCGCCTTCCACCGTGCTCGGCTCGCCTTCTTCGCCGCCACGGATATGGCCGAGAATCGCCTTTTCCGGGTTTTCCGGAAGCGCGGCCACCAGTTGCTGGCCGAGGTCGTCGAGCATGGGCTTGGACTGCGCGTTTGCGATCCAGGTCGGCTGGTTTTCCGGAACCAGCCAATTAAAGAACAGCATGGCGACGACGACGAGGAGAAGTCCCCGCGCCGCGCCGAAGAGAAAGCCGAGCGCCCGGTCGAGCGCGCCGATGCGGCTGTCGATGATGAAGTCGGCGATCCGCAGCGTGATGAAAGAGACGATGATCAGCGTGATCAGGAAGACCGAGAGCGCCGCGACGGCCATCGCCACCGTGCCGTTGCTGATATAGCGCGCGACGAAGGGCGTCACGGGCTCGTAGAAGACGAAGGCCGCAGCCGCGGCCGCCAGCCACGAGACCACCGACAGCACCTCGCGCGAGAAACCGCGCACCATCGCGAGAAGGCCCGAGACCAACATGATCGCGATGAGGATCGCATCGAGCAAAGTGACGGTCATTCGCCGAGAAACCTCGTCTGACGTTGCTTCACCGCACGGTTACACTCGCACGGCCGCCGAAAATCAAGAGCTTCACGCGGCACTGCCCGCGATGCTCGCCACCAGTGCCGGCAGGGCTTCGACCGCCTGGGCGGCAACGTCCATATCCTTCGGCAAATCGAGGCCGGCAGCTGGAAGGACAGCGCGCCGGAAGCCAAGTTTTGCCGCTTCCTTGAGACGCTGACCTCCGTGTGCGACGGCACGAATGCCCCCCGAGAGGCTGATCTCGCCGAAATAGACGCTGTCGCTCGGAAGGGCAAGTCCGCTGAGCGAGGAGACGAGCGCCGCCGCGACCGCGAGATCGGCGGCCGGTTCAACGATTCGAAACCCGCCGGCCACGTTCAAATAGACGTCATGCTGCCCGAGTCGGATGCCGCAATGAGCCTCGAGCACGGCAAGCACCATGGCCAAGCGCGCCGAATCCCATCCGACGACCGCGCGCCGGGGGGTGCCGAGAGACGTCGGGGCGACCAGCGCCTGGATCTCGACCAGGACAGGGCGCGTGCCCTCGATGCCCGCGAAAACGGCCGCGCCCGGCGCGCTCGAATTGCGCTCGCCCAGGAAAAGCTCGGAAGGGTTCTGCACCTCGCGCAGCCCGATGTCCGACATCTCGAAAACGCCGATCTCGTCGGTCGGACCGAAGCGGTTCTTCACCGTGCGCAGGATGCGGAAGTGGTGGCCTGCCTCGCCCTCGAAATAGAGGACGCCGTCGACCATGTGCTCGACCACGCGCGGGCCGGCGATCTGGCCTTCCTTGGTGACGTGGCCCACGAGGATGACGGCAGCACCACTCGCCTTGGCATAGCGGATGACCGCCTGAACGGAGCTGCGGACCTGGGTGACGGTGCCGGGCGCCGATTCGGCCATGTCGGTCCAGAGCGTCTGGATCGAATCGACGACGAGAAGGTCCGGCCGACGGCCTGTGTCCAGCGTCGCTAGAATGTCCTCGACATTGGTTTCCGCCATCAGCATCACGCCGGTGTCGCCCGCGCCGAGGCGCTGCGCCCGCAGCCGGACCTGCGCCACCGCCTCTTCGCCCGAGACGTAGATCACCGACTGCTTGCGGCGGGCGAGCGCGGCCGAGACCTGCATCAGCAGCGTCGACTTTCCGATGCCGGGATCGCCGCCGACGAGCAGCGCCGAGCCGCGCACGATGCCGCCGCCAGTCGCCCTGTCGAACTCATCGATTCCCGTGACGATGCGGGGCGCCTCCTCGCTCTCGCCCGCCAGGGGCAGGAGCGCCGCGGGCTTGCCCTTTCGCTTGGTGCGCTGCGGGCCACCGCCGATACCACCGGTGCTGCTTTCCTCGACGATGGTGTTCCACTCGCCGCAGGCATCGCACCGGCCCTGCCATCGGGCATAGACGGAGCCGCAGTTTTGGCAGATGAAGGAGGTCTTTCCGCGCGCCAAACCGATCCCCCTCAGCGCCAGACGCGCGTGACACGGGTGCCGAGCCCGGTCAGCAACTCGTAGGAAATGGTGCCGGCCGAGCGGGCAACGGCATCGATCGAGATGTTCTGCCCGAAGAACTCCACCGGGTCTCCGGGCTTTACCGCTCCTTCGGGAAGGCCGGTGACGTCGATCAGCGTCAAATCCATGGAGATGCGTCCGAGAATCGGCGCGCGGCGGCCGGCGACGAAGACGGAAGGACCTTCCGCGAGCTGACGGATGGCCGTGCCGGCGCCCGACGCGGCGCGGTGAAAGCCATCGGCATAGCCAAGCCCGACCGTGGCAATGCGGGTGTTGCGGGAAAGCTCGGCGGCGGCGCCATAGCCGGCGGCCTCTCCCGTCTTCGCGGTGCGGACCTGGAGCACGTGGGCGGTCAGGGTTGCAACCGTGCGGATCGCGCCTTGATCGGCCATGCCCGCTTCGCCCCCGTAAAGTGCGATGCCCGGACGCGTGACATTGAAGTGGAAATCGGAGCCCAGGAAGACGCCGGCCGAATTGGCGAGAGAGCGCTCAACGCCGGGAAAGAGCGCGGATAGCTCGGCGAAGCGCGTAAGCTGATCGCGGCTCTGGCGTGAGCCCGGCACGTCCGCCGACGCGAGGTGGCTCATGACGAGGACGAGGCGCAGGCGGCCGTCCGCCGTCAGCCCCGCAATGCGCCGCGCATCCGCCTCCTCGACGCCGAGGCGGTTCATGCCGGTTTCGAGCTGCAGCCCGGCGGGCGAGGGGGCGCCGGTTTCGCTCTCGACCCACAGCGCCACGTCGTCTGGATTGGCGAGGATCGGGAAGAGCTTAACCTCGCGGCAAAGCCGGGCGGCAGGGCGATCGAGCCCCTGCAGAACGAAGATGCGCCCATCGGGGCCGATCTCCTGGCGCAGCGCAGCGCCCTCGCTCGCCCAGGCGACGAAGAAGTCTCGGCAACCTTCCTCGAAGAGAGCCTTCGCCACGGGAACCGCGCCCAGCCCGTAGCCATTCGCCTTGACGGCGGCGCCGGTGCGCGCGCCGGGCGCGCGAGAAGCGAGCAGCCGCCAGTTGGCCTTCAGCGCATCGCTATCAATGGCGACGAAAGGCATGCGGGAGCGGTCGGCGGCCGCGGCGGAGAGGACTGTCTCGGACATTGAGGGCTTCGATTCGAAATTCGGACTTGGGGCTCGAAGCGCCGAAGCTAGACCTGATCGGTCCTCATTCAAAGCGCTCCGGCAGATAGGCTTCCTCGGCAAGATCGGTGAACCGCGTGTACTCCGCCTGGAACGCCAGCTTTGCCGAGCCGGTGGGGCCGTGGCGCTGCTTGGCGATGATCACCTCGGCCTTGCCGCGCGCCTCGTTCATCTCCGCTTCCCACTTCAGGTGTTCGTCGGTGCCGAACTTCGGCTCGCGGCTCTGGAGATAATACTCCTCGCGATAGACGAAGAGCACGACGTCGGCGTCCTGCTCGATCGAGCCTGATTCGCGAAGGTCCGAGAGCTGCGGGCGCTTGTCCTCGCGCGCTTCCACCTGTCGCGAAAGCTGGGAGAGCGCGATGATCGGCACGTTCAGCTCCTTGGCAAGAGCCTTGAGGCCGGTGGTAATCTCAGTAATTTCCTGCACGCGGTTCTGCGCCGAGGCCTTGGACGAACCCTGCATCAGCTGCACGTAGTCGATCACCATGACATCGAGTCCGCGCTGACGCTTGAGGCGACGGGCACGCGCGGCGAGCTGGGCGATGGAGATGCCGCCGGTCTGGTCGATGTAGAGCGGAATCTTCTGCATCGTCTCGGAACACGCGATGAGCTTCACCAGCTCCGAATCGTTGATCTCGCCGCGACGAATCTTGGAGGAAGAGATTTCCGTCTGCTCTGAGATGATACGGGTGGCGAGCTGTTCGGCCGACATTTCGAGGCTGAAGAAGCCGACGACGCCGCCGTTTTTCGCCGTGAAGCTGCCGTCCGCCTGCTGCGCCGGCTCATAGGCGCTGGCGATGTTGAAGGCGATGTTGGTGGCCAGCGAGGTTTTGCCCATGGCGGGGCGGCCGGCGAGGATAATCAGGTCCGACGACTGCAACCCGCCCATGCGCGCGTCCATGGCATTGATGCCCGTGGATACGCCCGACAGTCCGCCGTCCCTGTCCTTGGCCGCCGTGGCCATCTGGACGGCGAGGGTCAGCGCGTCGGTGAAGGACTGGAAGCCGCCATCGTAGCGGCCGGTTTCCGCCAGCTCGAACAGCCGCCGCTCCGCATCCTCGATTTGCGACTTGGGCTCCATGTCCAGCGGCGCGTCGTAGGCGATGTTGACCATGTCCTCGCCGATGCGGATCAGCGAGCGGCGGAGCGCCAGATCATAGATCGCCCGACCATAGTCGCCGGCATTGATGATGGTCGTTGCCTCGGCCGCGAGGCGGGCAAGGTATTGCGCGACGGTCAAGTCGCCGACGCGGTCGGCCGCCGGCAGGAACGTCTTCATCGTCACCGGATTGGCGATCTTGCCCATCCGGATCATCTCGCTCGTCTTGGCGAAGATTTCCCGATGAAGCGGCTCGAAAAAGTGATCCGGCTTCAGAAAATCATGAACGACGTAATAGGCGTCGTTGTTGACGAGGATGGCGCCGAGGAGCGCCTGCTCCGCTTCGATATTGTTGGGGGCCTCGCGATAAAGCGTGGCCTCCTCTTCCATTTTGCGCGCCGCATCCGCCATGACGGCTCGTCTCCTCGTCGATGAACGGGACCGTCATATAGGACGGGCGAACGCGATCAAGCCACGATGGCGACATCCAGGATGCCCAATGTGGCAGCCGTGCTCCGACCCGAAGTCATCCACCGGAAGTCACAGGCGCCGCTGTTAACAGCGGGGATAACGGCGCCACCTGTCGCCTCGGTGGATGCCTCAGCCTACTCGGCCGCGTGGCAGATCCTGATCTCCGGCTCGCGCACCCCCGAATCGACCGCCCGCAGATCGTCCTCCGCCTTCATCATGTAGCCGCGTGTCAGTGGCACCGTGTCGACCCGCTTGGCGAGCTGCACCTGGAAGACCATCAGCCCCTGCCAGCGGAAGGCGCTTTCGGACGCGGCGAGATAGAACTCCCACATTCGGCAGAAGCGCTCGTCATAGATCGCCTTGGCCTCGTCCCAATGAGCCAGGAACCGCTTGCGCCATTCCAGAAGCGTCTCGGCGTAGTGCAGGCGCAGGATCTCGAGATCGGTGACCATGAGCCCCGCGCGCTCGATGGCCGGCAGAACCTCCGACAGGGCGGGAATGTAGCCGCCGGGGAAAATATACTTGGCGATGAACGCATTGGTGTTCGACGGCGGATCGAATTGGCCGATGGAATGGACGACGGCGACGCCGTCTTCCTTCAAAAGGCGCGCCACTTGGCCGAAATACTCGTCGTAGAAGTCGCGGCCGACATGCTCGAACATGCCGACGGAGACGATACGATCGAACGGGCTCGTGATCGCGCGGTAATCCTCGATCTTGAAGCGCGCGTGTTCGCCGAGGCCGGCCTCGGCCGCGCGCCGGTTCGCGACGCGGAACTGCTCGTCGGACAGCGTGACGCCGGTCACGTCCGCTCCGCAGAAACGGGCGAGATAGAGGGCGAGCCCGCCCCAGCCGCAGCCGATGTCCAGCGTCTTCAGACCAGGCTGCTCGAACAGCAGCTTGGCGGCGATGTGCCGCTTCTTGGCGAGTTGCGCCTCTTCCAGGCTGGCGCCCGGCTTCTCGAAATAGGCGCAGGAGTACTGCCGGTCCTCGTCGAGGAAGAGGGAGTACATGACCCCGGAAAGATCGTAGTGATGCTGCACGTTTTTTCGCGCGCGCCGGGGCGTATTGTTCTGGATCACGCGTCGGAAGAGCAGGCGCATGCGCTCGATCGCGCGCATCCAGGGTTCGGCGGTGGCATTGTTGCCGGCGTTTTCGAACACGACCTTGAGAAGGTCGAAAATCGACCCCTTCAGAAATTCGATCTCGCCGTTCATGTAGCATTCGCCGAGGTGCAGCGCCGGGTTCATGACCACCTTGCGCTCGACCGCTTTGTGATTGAAGCGAGCATGAACCGGGGTCCCCGACCCGTCTCCCCAGGTCCTGCTCTCGCCGGTGGCGCTCGTAAGGGTAAGCGCTCCCTTCTTGACGATGTGATCCAGATAAAAGGTTAGGAGCCTATTCATCCACCGCTACTCCAAAACTAGAAGACGTCGATGTTCCATCAGGCGTTTTTGATAAATTGGTTTCCAATGAATATTACTTTAGCCCCTACCTTTCCAAAGAAAAGGCCCCGGAGCCGAGCTCCGGGGCCTCGGGGCTGACGACAGCCCAGTTTTAGATCGTTTGGGAAGCTTATCAAGCCGAAGCTTCGGTTTCCTCGGCGGCGGCGTCCTCGGAGACCTCCTCCTCGTCTTCCTCGTCCATGGCCTCTTCTTCCTCGATGCCATAGATGGCTTCGGCAGAGGTCAGGTCCTCGCCACGCGACTGACGCTCGGCCTCGTCGGCGGAACGCGCGACGTTGAGCGTGATCGTCACCTCGACCTCCGCGTGGAGCGCGATGGCGACCTCGTGAAGGCCGATGGTCTTGATCGGGCTGTTGAGCTCGACCTGGTTGCGGCCCACCTGGAAGCCGGCCTCCTTCAGGATGTCGGAGATGTCGCGCGTCGAAACGGAGCCGTAGAGCTGGCCGGTTTCGCCGGCCGAGCGCACGACGGTGAAGGACTTGCCCTTGAGCTCGTCGGCGACGACGGCCGCCTCGCTGCGCCGCTCGTTGTTGCGGGCGATGAGCTGGGTCTTTTCAGCTTCAAAGCGCGCGCGGTTGGCGTCGTTGGCGCGCAGGGCACGCCCGCTCGGCAGAAGATAGTTGCGGGCATAGCCATCGCGCACCTTCACGGTGTCGCCCATCTGGCCGAGTCTGGCAATGCGTTCGAGAAGAATGACTTCCATCGGAGTGTCCTTTCGGGAGAGATGTCAGGAGGATGAGGCGGACTTGGCCGCTTTCACGGTTTCAACGATGCCGAGCACGGTGAAGATCGCGATCGGAAAGGTGAGGAACAAAATCGCGGCGTAGCTGCTGAACAGCAGCAGCCCCCGCCCGGCGCGCCCACGCGTCAGGCGGTGGAGGGCGGCGAGGCCCGCCAGCGTGAAGGCCGCGAGGAAGGCCCCCGCCGGAACGGCGAAGAGCAGCCCGACAGGGGCGGGCGCGAAGCTCGCGGCAACCGCGAACGCCAGCGCCGCCAGCGTCCAGGCCGGCAGCTTCACCGACGATGGCACGTCGTCGCGCGGCCGGGTCAGGCGCCCGGACCGGCGCACGATCCAGCCGGAGATATAGAGGCAGCAGGCTTGAACGACGACCAGAACGGCGGGCTGCAGGAACGGGACCATGCCGACGACAAGGCGCGAGAACTCGCGGATCTGCTCCTCGCTCGCCGCCTCCATCGAGCCGCTTTCATGGCTGGTCAAGGTGCGGCTGACGACCTCGGCCATGTCCTCGGCATCGTAGCCCGCGAGCCAGCCGACGACGAGGCAGCCGAGCGCCGCCGAAACCGCGATGCCGACGAGAACGCGGCCGAGCGGATACCAGTCGAGCCGAGGCGGCGCCGCGTTGATGCCGCCAGCCTCATCCGTCGCCGATGCGGGCGCTGGACGCGCGAGGCCGGCGAGATAGCCGACCATGGCCGCGGGAAGCGTCATCGAGGCGAAGAGGATCATGCCGCTGTAGGGCGAGCCGGTAAAAAGCGCCAGCACGATGGCCGAAGCCGCCGCGGCGACGAAGCCGGCGCGAGATCCCCAGCCGAGGCTGGCGAGATAGATCGGGATAGGTGCGGCGAGGGAGAGGCTGACGGCCGTCCACGACTGCAAGACCAGCCCGGCGAAGAGCAGGGCGCTGGCAGCACCGGCGGCAAGGCCGACGAGGATCGCGGAGGGCTTCATCAATGCGCTGTCCTGCTCGTTCTGGCAGTTAGGGGCGGGTCATGGCGTGACCGGCTCCAACTCGGGCTTTTCGTTTTCCCGACGCGGCCCGACCGCCCGGGGAAAGAGAGCGGCGCGGGCGCCACTCTCTGTGATCACATGAGTCCTACTTCAGGACGTAGGGCAGAAGGCCGAGGAAGCGCGCGCGCTTGATGGCACGGGCGAGCTCACGCTGGTTCTTCTGCGACACCGCCGTGATGCGCGACGGCACGATCTTGCCGCGCTCGGAGATGTAGCGCTGGAGAAGGCGGACGTCCTTGTAGTCGATCTTCGGCGATTCGCCGCCGGAGAACGGATCGGCCTTGCGGCGGCGATGGAAGGGACGGCGAGTCGGAAGCTGTGCAATATCGACCATGAGTCTTACTCCGAATCGTGGTCGCGGCTGCGGCGCGGCCGATCATCATCGCGGCGCGGACGGTCATCGTCGCGGCGCGGGCGGTCGTCGTCACGGCGCGGGCGATCGTCGCGGCCGCCACGGCGCGGGCGGTCGTCACGCTTCTGCATCATCGCCGAGGGGCCGTCCTCGTGCTCTTCGACGCGGATCGTCATGTAGCGCAGGATGTCTTCGTTGAAGCGCATCTGGCGCTCCATCTCCTGCACGGCAGCCGCCGGCGCGCTGATGTTCATCAGCGTATAATGCGCCTTACGATTCTTATTGATGCGGTAGGTGAGGGTCTTGAGACCCCAGTTCTCCACCTTGCCGACGGAGCCGCCATTTTCCTCGATCACGCCGCGATACTGTTCGACGAGCTGATCGACCTGCTGGCTGCTGATGTCCTGTCGGGCAAGGAACACGTGCTCGTAAAGAGCCATGAGATTGCCTTTCCGTTTCTACTCTTCGCAATGCCCGACCACAGCGCTAAGCCTCTGCGACTTCCATTGCGATCACCCGAGGGCGAGAGCGGAAAGGCGCGTTATCGAGGGGTCGAGAGCGGAGACACGGGAAGCTGGCGTGTTGTGCCACGCCTTCAGCCGGGTGGAACCGGCCGCCTTCCGTTCAGCCACCGGCTGAGACCCGGGCACAAACAGGGGCTCGCTTAACCGATTTCTCCACGCCATTCAAGGCGGCTGTGGGCGGCAAACAAAGCTTCTCTCCATGCTTGCGCCTTGACAGGGCGACCATCGGTGGTCATTTCCCGCGCCAGCAGCGGCAATCGCGACAATGTTAACGACGACGAAAGCGTTCCGATGGCACTCGCATTGATCTTTCCCGGCCAGGGCAGCCAGTCCGTCGGCATGGGGCGTGAGCTCGCCGAGGCCTACCCGGCGGCGCGACAGGTCTTCGAGGAGGTCGACGAGGCCCTTGGCGAGAAGCTGTCCGATCTCATTTGGGCTGGCCCGGAAGACAGGTTGACGCTCACCGCCAATGCTCAGCCGGCTCTGATGGCGGTGTCGCTGGCGGCTCTGCGGGCGGCTGAGGCGGAAGGCTTCTCCGTGGATAAGGCGGCTTATGTCGCCGGGCACTCGCTTGGCGAATACTCGGCGCTCGCCGCCGTGGGCGCGCTTTCCGTGGCCGAGACGGCAAAGCTGCTGCGAATTCGCGGCGAGGCGATGCAGAAGGCGGTACCCGCCGGCAAGGGCGCGATGGCGGCGGTGCTCGGCCTCGACCACGATGCGGTGGTCGCTCTTTGCGAGGCGTCGGCGGAGGGCGAAGTCTGCCAGCTTGCCAATGACAATGGCGGCGGGCAGATCGTGATTTCGGGAGACAAGGCGGCTGTCGAGCGCGCCATCGCACTCGCCGGCGAACGCGGGGCGAAGCGGGCGATCCCGCTTCCCGTTTCCGCGCCCTTCCATTGCCGCCTGATGCAGCCGGCCGCCGAGCGCATGGCGGAAGCCCTCGCCGGGGCGGAGATCAGGGCGCCTCGGGTGCCGGTGGTGGCCAACGTCGTCGCGGCCGCCATCACTGATCCCAATGAGATCAGGACGCGCCTCGTCGAGCAGGTGACCGGGCAGGTCCGCTGGCGCGAAAGCATGGAATACTTGGCCGGCCAGGGTGTGGACACGCTGTTCGAGCTGGGCAGCGGCAAGGTGCTTTCCGGGCTGGCCAAACGGATCGACAAGCGCCTCAAGGCGCAGCCGGTCGGTGCGCCGGCGGATATTCAGGCGGCCCTGTCGCTGTTGAACTGAATTCGGCATCCTTGCCGCTCGATCAGCCCTTTGTCGGGCGCTTTGGCGCGGCGGGTGTCTTTATGAGGATTGAGACCGATGTTTGATCTTTCCGGCCGCAAGGCTCTTGTCACCGGCGCATCCGGCGGCATTGGCGAGGCGATCGCCAGGTCGCTTCATCAGGCGGGAGCGACGGTCGGCCTTCACGGCACGCGCCGCGAGAAGCTCGAGGCGCTGGCAGGCGAACTCGGCGAGCGTGTTCACGTTTTCCCCGCCGACCTTTCGTCGCGTGAGGAGCAGACGGCGCTCGCCGAAACCGCGGACAAGACGCTCGATGGCGTCGACATCCTGGTCAACAACGCGGGCATCACCAAGGATGGCCTGTTCGTGCGCATGACCGACGGCGACTGGGACAAGGTGATCGAGGTCGATCTCACGGCCGCCTTCCGGCTGACGCGCGAGCTCACCCAGCCGATGATGCGCCGCCGCTTCGGGCGCATCATCTCGATCTCCTCGGTGGTCGGCGTCATCGGAAATCCCGGCCAGGCCAACTACTGCGCCGCCAAGGCCGGCATGATCGGCTTCACCAAGTCGCTCGCCCAGGAAATCGCGTCGCGCAACGTCACGGTGAACTGCATCGCGCCGGGCTTCATCTCCAGCGCGATGACCAACAAGCTGAACGATAAGCAGCGCGAATCGATCATGGGCATGATTCCCATGCGGCGCATGGGCGAAGTGGCCGAGGTCGGAGCGACGGCGGTGTTTCTGGCATCCGCCGAGGCATCCTACATCACCGGCCAGACGATTCACGTCAACGGCGGCATGGCGATGATCTGAGAGCTCTCCAGGCGCCTTGCGCCTGGGGTTGCGCTGCCCTCTCGCTTGGCCGGCACGATGTGCCGTGTTATGCGCGGGTGCCGAATTTACCAGGGCGGAACGATCCGCCTTGGGTCGAATAGCTTGATTCCACGCGTCCTCGCGGATAACGAGGGCTAGCAACAAACAGAGGACTGACAATGAGCGATACCGCTGAACGGGTTAAGAAGATCGTCGTGGAGCATCTCGGCGTCGAACCCGAGAAGGTCACCGACAATGCCAGCTTCATCGATGACCTGGGCGCCGACAGCCTCGACACGGTCGAACTCGTGATGGCGTTCGAGGAAGAGTTCGGGGTCGAGATTCCCGACGACGCCGCGGAGACGATCCTGACCGTTGGGGACGCTGTTTCCTTCATCGAGAAGAATCAGTCCTGATGCTCCGGCAGCGCTGACTGCCTCTGCACAAGAGACATTTATGAGACGAGTGGTCATCACCGGCGTCGGCATGGTCAGCCCTCTGGGGGTCGGCGTCGATGTTTCATGGCAGCGTCTTTTGGCGGGGCGAAGCGCCGCTCGACGCATAGAAAACTTCCAGGCCGACGATCTCGCCTGCCGTGTCGCCTGCCAGATCCCCCGCGGTGACGGTAGCGACGGCACCTATAATCCCGATCTTTGGATGGAGCCGAAGGAGCAGCGCAAGGTCGACGATTTCATCGTCTACGCCGTGGCTGCTGCCTCCGAGGCGCTCGACGATGCGAGCTGGCATCCCGAGTCCTACGAGGATCAGATCGCTACCGGCGTTCTCATCGGCTCGGGAATCGGGGGCCTGCAGGGCATCGAGAAGACGTCGCTCATTCTCGCCGAGAAGGGGCCAAGGCGCGTCAGCCCGTTCTTCATCCCCGGCAGCCTGATCAACCTCGCTTCGGGCCATGTCTCGATCCGAAACAAGTTGAGGGGGCCGAACCACTCGGTGGTCACGGCCTGCTCGACGGGGGCCCATGCCATCGGCGACGCCTCTCGGCTGATCGCGCTGGGCGACGCCGAGGTGATGGTGGCCGGCGGCGCGGAATCGCCCGTCTGTCGTCTTTCGGTGGCGGGTTTTGCCGCGTGCAAGGCGCTCTCGACGCACTTCAACGATGATCCGGAGCGGGCTTCGCGGCCCTACGACAAGGATCGCGACGGCTTTGTCATGGGCGAGGGCGCCGGCGTGGTCGTGCTCGAGGAACTGGAGCATGCACGCGCTCGTGGCGCCAAGATCTACGCCGAGGTGATCGGCTATGGCCTTTCGGGCGACGCCTATCACATCACGGCCCCGGCCGAGGATGGCGACGGCGCGTTTCGCTGCGTTTCGGCTGCTCTGAAGCGGGCGGGGATTTCCGCGAAGGATCTCGACTACGTCAACGCGCATGGCACCTCGACGCCGATGGGCGACGAAATCGAGCTGAAAGCGGTGGAGCGTGTGCTGGGCGACGCGGTGGAAACCGTATCGATGTCGTCCACCAAGTCGGCGACGGGGCATCTCCTTGGCGCCGCCGGTGCGGTCGAAGCGATCTTCAGTGCGCTCGCCATCCGCGACAATGTGGCGCCGCCGACGCTCAATCTCGACAATCCGTCGGTTGACACGAAGATCGACCTCGTGCCGCACAAGAAGCGGGAGCGAAAGATCGACGTCGTCCTTTCGAACTCGTTCGGGTTCGGCGGCACCAACGCTTCCTTGGTGCTGCGTCGATTCGCGGACTGATGGGCGGGCCGGTGACGGCCCTCCCATCGTCTTCCGTCTTTCGCCACATTCGAATGGTGCTTCGAGGGATCGAAGAATAGCCTCAAGGGTAGCGTGGTGACGGACGACAACAGCGTGAGACAAGAGCCGGCCGAGGCGGAGACGCAGCCTCCTTCCCGGAAGGGGCGGCGCGCGAAGCCTCCGCGGCCCAAGCGCCGCTCGCGCTATCTGCGCAACAACGGCCTCATCATCTTTCTGAGCTTCCTGCTCACCGTCGGCCTGGTGGCGGCGCTCGGGGCCGCCGGCTTCTACGCCATGTTCGAGGGACGGGGCCCTCTCAGGCAAGAGACCACCTATCTCATCGCGCGCAACTCCGGGGTGACGACGATCGCCGAGGGGCTCGAGGAGGCCGGCATCATTCGCGACGCGCGGGTGTTCCAGCTCGGGACCCGGCTTTCGGGTGCGGGTGGCCAGCTCAAGGCCGGCGAGTATGCCTTCGCACCCGGCGAATCGATGCGCGAGGTGATGGAGAAGCTGAAGAGCGGAAAATCCATCCTCCACAGCCTCACCGTGCCCGAGGGCCGAACGGTGCAGCAGGTCTACGATCTGGTGAAGGCCGAGCCGACGCTGTCCGGTGACCTTCCACCTCTCGCGCCCGAGGGCTCACTGCGGCCCGAAACCTACCGGTTCACGAGAGGCATGAGCCGTGGGGAACTCATCGACACCATGGCCAAGGCCCAGGAGCGTTTGGTCAAGGAGGTCTGGGAGGAGCGCGACCCCGACCTTCCGGTCAAGGACATCAACGAGTTCGTGACGCTGGCGTCCATCGTCGAGCGCGAAACGGGGGTCGACGGCGAGCGTCCGAAGGTTGCGGCGGTCTTCGTCAATCGTCTTAGAAAGAAGATGCGGCTCCAGTCCGATCCGACGGTGATCTATGGCATCTGGGGCGGCGCGGGAAAGCCGTCCGACGAGCCGATCCGGCAATCGCACCTCAAGGACGACAACCCCTACAACACCTACGTCAACGGCGGCTTGCCGCCGGGGCCGATCGCCAATCCGGGCCGCGCCGCGCTGGAGGCTGTGGCGCATCCGGCAAAGACCAGCGACCTCTATTTCGTGGCGGACGGCACGGGCGGGCACGTCTTTTCCGCGACGCTCGAAGAGCACAACGCCAATGTCCGCCACTATCGGGAAATCCTGCGGCAGCAGGGCGCGGAGCCAGCGGACGAGGCGTCCGGCCAGTGACGCGGAAAGCACGATCGGAAGGGTGAGAGATGTCGGTCGCCAGCATGACGGGCTTTGCCCGGTTTGAGGAACAGAACGGCGATTTCGGCTTCGTCTGGGAGATTCGCTCGGTCAACGGCAAGGGCCTGGAGCTGAAGACCCGCCTTCCTCAGGGGTTCGAGGCGGTTGAGCTGGAGATGCGCCGCGTCGCGGCCGACAGATTGAAGCGAGGCAACGTTCAAGTCTCGCTCCAGCTTCGCCGAGACGGCGAGCAACCGGCGTTTTTCATCAATCAGGATATGCTGGCCCAGCTTGTCGAGCTTTCGTCGAGGCTGGTGAAGGAAGGCAATGCCACCCTTCCAAGCGCCGATGGCCTGCTGTCGATCAAGGGTGTGATCGACGTCGCCGAGAACCCGGTCGACCAGAGTGTCCAGGAAGCACGGCAACGCGCCGTGCTGAAAGGCTTTGGTGCCGCGCTTGACCGCCTTGTCGCGGCACGGTTGGCAGAGGGCGAGGCTTTGAAGCAGGTGCTGCTTCAGCGGCTCGACGCCATCGAGTCGCTGGTGGCGGCGGCGGAGGCGGATACATCGCGCAGTCCGGAAGCGATCCGCCGGCGCCTTCAGGCGCAGGTCGAGATGCTGCTCGGGTCGGACGAGCGGTTGGAGGCGGGCCGGCTGCATCAGGAAGCGGCCGTGCTTGCCGCCAAGGCTGACGTGCGCGAGGAGATCGACCGTCTTGCGGCCCATGTCGAGGCGGCGCGGGCACTTCTCGATCAGGGCGGACCGATCGGCCGCAGGCTCGACTTTCTGTCGCAGGAATTCAATCGCGAATCGAATACAATCTGCTCCAAATCCAATGCGGCGTCGCTGACCACCATCGGGCTCGAGCTCAAGGTGATCGTCGATCAGTTCCGCGAGCAGGTGCAGAACATCGAATGAAGACTTCCGAAGAAATGCCCATGCGCTCCATCGCCCGCCGGGGCATCATGCTGGTGATCTCCTCGCCCTCGGGCGCGGGCAAGTCGACGATCGCGCGCACGCTGCTCGAATCCGACTCGCAGTTCTCGCTGTCGGTGAGCGTGACGACGCGCAAGCGGCGCGGCAGCGAAATCGACGGCGTCCACTATCACTTCATCTCGCCGGCCGAGTTCGATCGGCTGCGCAAGGACGATGCGCTGCTCGAATGGGCGGAGGTCCACGGTAACCTTTACGGCACGCCCCGCGAGCCGGCCGAGGAGGCCATGCGCCAAGGGCGCGACATGCTGTTCGACATCGATTGGCAGGGCGCTCACCAGCTTCAGGAAAAGGCGAAGGACGACATCGTCTCCGTCTTCATTCTGCCGCCGACCATGGCCGAGCTGAAGCAAAGGCTGCTCCGCCGCGCAGAAGATTCGACCGATACGATCGCCAAGCGCCTCAAGAACTCGAAGACCGAGATCGAGCGCTGGCCCGACTACGACTATGTCGTGGTCAACGAGGATCTCGACAGCGCCTTCACGGCGATCCGGGCGATCGTTGCGGCCGAGCGGCTCAGGCGGGTGCGCCGGCCCGGCCTTGCCGACTTCACCGCGCAGCTTCTCTCCGAGGACGTCTGAGACGAGCGGGCGAGCGCCTGAGCCACTGCTTTGGACGTGTGCGCTCAGATGAGTTCGGCGAGGCGGCAGAATTCGGCGACCGACAGGGTCTCGGCGCGCCGCGTCGGCTCTATGTCCGCTTTCTGAAGCAACGCTTCGCCCCCAAGCCCCTTGAGGCTCTGGCGCAACATCTTGCGGCGCTGGCCGAAGGCGGCGGCGGTGACGCGCTCCAGCTTTTCGAGCGCGACCGGCAGCGGCTTGGCGCGCGGCCGGATCTGCACGACCGACGACGTCACCTTCGGCGGCGGCGTGAAGGCCTGGGGCGGCACATCGAAGAGAATGTCCGCCTCGGTTCGCCAACCGCAGAGAACGCCGAGGCGCCCATAGTGGGATGAGCCGGGGGTGGCGACGATGCGCTCCGCCACCTCGCGCTGGAACATCAGCGTCAGGTCCAGCCATGCCGGCGGCCAGCTTGGCGTCGTCACCCAGTTCAAGAGAAGCTGCGTCCCGACATTGTAAGGAAGATTGGCCACGACCTTCAACGGCCGCCCCTCGCCAAGCCCTGTCAGGTCGACGGTCAGCGCGTCGGCTTCCAGCACCGTCAGCCGGCCCGGATAGTGGGCCGCGACTTCGGCAAGCGCCGGCAGACAGCGAGCGTCCTTCTCGATGGCGATGACGTGACGCGCGCCCGCCGCGAGCAGTGCCCGGGTGAGACCGCCAGGGCCAGGGCCGACCTCGACGACCGTCGCCTCGTCGAAGGGCAGCGCCTGGCGCGCGATCTTCGAGGTGAGGTTCAGGTCGAGCAGGAAATTCTGGCCGAGCGCCTTCCGGGGATCGAGCCCATGCTCGGTCATCACCACCCGAAGCGGTGGCAGATCGTCTATGACGCTCATTAGCTGCCGCTAGGAGAAGCGGGAGCGCCGGCGGCCATCCGGGCTGCGAGCCTCAGCGCGGCGACGAAGCTCTGTGGCCGGGCTTTTCCGGTGCCGGCAATGTCCGATGCGGTGCCGTGGTCGGGCGAGGTGCGGATCAGCGGCAGGCCGAGGGTGCAGTTGACCGTCTGGTCGAAGGCCAGCGTCTTGGCCGGAATAAGAGCCTGATCGTGGTACATGCACAGCGCCACGTCGTAGCGTTCCCGCGCCTCGGGATGGAACATCGTGTCGGCGGGAAGCGGCCCGAACGCGTCAATCCCTTCGCTGCGTAGGGCTTCGACCGCGGGGCGGATGATCTCCTCGTCCTCTCGCCCGATCACCCCCTTTTCGCCTGCGTGGGGATTGAGGCCCGAAATGGCGAGCCGCGGCCTTTCGACGCCGAGGCGGGCGCGATAGTCGGCATCGGTAATCCGCGCCGTCTCGACGATCAGCTCCTTCGACAGCGCCCTCGGCACGTCCGCGATGGGAATATGGATGGTCACGGGAACACAGGACAGCTCCGGCCCGGTGAGAAGCATCACCGGACGCGACGGATGGCCCGTGCGGCGTGCCGCGAGCTCGGCGATGAATTCGGTATGGCCGGGATGGCGGAAGCCGGCGTCATAGAGCGCCTTTTTGTCAATCGGCGCCGTCACGAGAGCGCTCGCCGCTCCCGTGAGGGCGAAATCGACGCCTCGCTCTATGGCCTCGATCGTTCCTGCCGCGTTTTCGGGCGCGATCCGTCCCGGCTCGTCGCGGTGGCGCGCCGAAAGAGGCAGTACGGGCAGGGCGGTCGGGAACACGCCGCCGGCCCCTTCAGGCTGTCCAATCTCCGAAAGCACGATGTCGAGGCCGAGGCTTTTGGTCCGGCTCGACAGCATGGCAGGATCGGCAAGCATGAAAAAAATCGGCAGCCCAAGCTCGTGGCGCGCGGCAAAGGCCTGAAGCGCGACGTCCGGCCCAATGCCGGACGGCTCTCCGATGGAAACCGCGAGCGGAGCCATGGCGCCGCTCGTCATTTGCGGACGATCCGCGCCTTGTCGCGAAGCGTCTTCAGCACGTCCTCGCCGGGCGCCTGCTTGCCCAGCGCTTCCATGTCCTGCTGCTGGTAGACCATCGCCGCGACCTTGTCGTCGGAGATCTTCTGGCTGTCGCAGACGGCGATGAACTCGACACCACGTTCCGTCGTCTTCGGCGCCGTTGCCCGCCCGACGGGCGTCGAGATGATGGCGTCCTTCCAGTTGGGCGGCAGTTCCGGCTGGGTCACGCGCCCGAGGTCGCGCACCGTGACGTCCCTCAACCCCTTGGCGAGGTCGTAGGTCGCTCGACAGGAGGTGAAACGCGAGCGCAGCTGGTTCGCCTCCTGCATCCGGCGCGAGGTCTCGCCCTTCTTGCTTTCCGGAACGACGAAGATCACCTGCTGAAGGGTATATTCCGTCGTCGAGGGCTTGTTGCCGCCATCGGCGAGCATGCGCTGCACGGCGTCCTGCTCGCTCACCTTCTGGTCCTGCCGCAGATGCTGACGCACGACCTCACCCCAGCCGATCTGGATGCCGATGAACTCCTTGAAGGCGTCGGCGGAGAAGCCGGCCTGACGAAGGACTTGCCCAAGCTGTGCTTCGCTGAGCTTGTTGTCGGACGCGAATTTGGCATAGGCCTGATTGATCATGGCATCCGGGATCTGGATGCCGCGGCGGCGCATCTCCTGCCGCTTCAGGGCCTCGTCGATGAGCTCGTTCTCGGCGACGGTCGTCGGATTGCCATTCATGTGGCGCAGGCGCACGAATGCCGCCCGCTGCGCGATCGCGTAGCTGGTGATCGGCATCTTGTTGACCACCACCTTTACCTCCGACGCGGCCTGTGCCGGAGAAACCGCGATACCGATCGGCACTGCCGCCGCCAGAGCGCCGGCCATGAGGATGCGGGCGGAAAGGGCGCGGATATTCATCGTGGAGCGGTCTCCCAGGTCTCGATCGTCGGTTGGAGCTGCGGATCTATGCGGCAAGATGAACTCTTATGCCACAACGCGCTCTATACTGCAGCTTTGTCGAAAGCGTGAAATCTTCCATGTCAAGATAGCGTGACGGTGGCGAGAGCCCGGAGCGGCACTCATGTCTGCCCGCACGATCGTTTCAAAACGACCGGTCAAGCCGCTTTGGCTGCCCCATCGCAAGGCTTGCCGGCTCGCGCTGGCGGCAGAGGTTTCCCCGTCCGCCCTGCCGCAAGGCGCGCCGCCCGGCTCTCGCGGCTGCGCGTCGTCACTTCTCCGTGCCAAGATCGTAGGAGGTGCCGAAATCCGCGATGGTCCTGAGCCCCACCTGGAAAAGCAGAGTCCGCGTGTTGACGTCCTGGGCGTAGCGGTCCTCCGTTTCGCGATAGGTCGCCAGAAGACTGAAGCACTCGTTCGCGTAGCCAAGACCAAACGCCTGAGAGATCTGCGTCGAATTGGCGATGTCATAGCTCATCTCGCCGAAGGCGGACCAATTCTCGTCGAGTGCGATTCTACCCGTCGTCGTGATCTGCTGGCGGTCGTCGGGGAAGCCATAGATCGGCTGCGGCGCAATGTCGGAGTAGGTCACGCCAACGCTGAACCGGCTCCGGTTGAGGTTCGCCGAGACGTCTGTGCGCTCCAGCCCGAAGTCGTCCTTGTCGAAACGCCCCTGCACGCCAACGGAAAGACCGATAGGCATGCTCACGGCGGCGGAGGCGACATAGTCCGAAACATCGCTCTCGAGCCCGGAATCGTAGCCGACGAGCGCGAGGTCTCGCTGGGCGAAAGAGTTCTGCCCGGCCAAGTGATAGGATTGGCCGAACATGGCGTCGAGCGTATAGCCCGTGTCGAGCGTGCCGAGATAGTGGATGCCGAGATTGGCGCGCGTGCCGCCTTCGATGCGGTCATAGCCGGCGAACTTGTCGAGCTGGAACAGGTTGCCGGTATTGAATACGAGACCTTCCGAGTCTTCGTTGGGCAGAAGCCCGATATTCGTCTCGTCCGGGCGAAGGATGATCTGGCCGATCGGCTCGATGACGTGGCTGCTGTGAGCGGTCTCGATCAGATAGGGATAGCGCGCCTCCAACGCCGCCGTCGGCATGAAGCGGGCCCCGGAGTCGTCCAGCGAATAGCCGGATTGGTAGGTCGGCGAGAAATCGTCGATCTCCATGTTCGCGCTGTAGAAATCGCCTCGTACAGAGAGCATGGGGGTGACGAGGACGCCGCCGAGAACGTTCTCTGTCTTTTGCCAGGATAGTTCGCCGGACGCGCGGGAATAGTCACCTTCCATCGCCGTGTGGCGATAAATGTCCTCTCGGTAGGCACCGCCGTAGCATGCGCCGTTGTAAAAAGAACTCGGCTCGCAGATGAGCGATGCCGCGGGATAGCTGTCGTTGCGACGCAGATGGGTCAGGTTGAAACGCGCCTTTGCCTCGCCGCCCAGGATCGGGTCGTCCTCGATCCGCTCATAATCGAGTGAAGGCAGGACCTCCGGCTGGATGTCGCTGTCGAGCTCGGTCGTGCTCTGCACATCGAACTTCTGTGCCCGAAGATCGAAATAGCTTCGATCGCCGAGGCCCGTCAGGAACACCTCGGAGGTATGATAGACGTCGGAGTAGTTGCTGACCTTGTAGGTTCTGGAGAAGTTCTGATCGCTCTGCTTCAGAAGGTCCCAGCCGAAGACCCAGCGATCGCTGAGCTCGAACTCGCCCCGGCTCGCCACCATCCAGCGGCCGTCCCTGTCGTCGGGAGTGTTGTCGAGGAACTCGTCCGGAGATCTCTGGGAAATGCCCGCAGCCTGAAACGTGTAGTAGCCGTTGGAAAGCGCCTGGCGCCACTCCGCCTCCCCAAGGAAGCCCTGCTTGGAAAAGTAGGTTCCGGTGACGGTGAGATCACTCGAGTCGGACACGGCCCAGAAATACGGGACGCTGGCGCCATAGCCGAGCTTGCTGGAGCTGCGGAACTGCGGCATCAGGAAGCCGCTCTTGCGCTTCACCGTCGGGTCCGGGCTCTGGAAATACGGCATGTAGGCGATCGGGGCGCCGAACACCTCGAAATGAGCGCCGTAGTAGCGAACTTCCTTTTCCTTCTGATCCCAGACGATCTTCCGCGCCTTGACCTGCCAGAGCGGGGCGCGTTCAGGATGCTCCCGGCACGGCTCGCACGCGGTATAGAGGCCGCGCTCGAACGTCGTCTCATCGCCATTGCGGCGAACCGCCTCGGCGGCGGCGAAACGGGTGTTGGCCGGCGTTTCGATTCGCAGCGCCTGGACGAAGCCGTCGGTGAAATCCTCCGTCAGGTCCGCGTGGTCGGCATAGACCTTGTTGCCGTCGGGCTGCTGAAGCTCGACGTCGCCATCGGCGATGAGACGGTTGGTCTTCTGATTGTACGTCACCTGGCGGGCGACGAGCTTGTAGCCGCCATAGTCGATGCGCACGCCGCCCGTGGCCGAGACGGTCTGGGCGTCCGTGTCATAGGTGACGGTGTCCGCCTCGAGCAGCATCTTGGCGCCGGATGGGATCGACACCGCCGAGCCCAGATCCGTCGCGTCCTGCGCAAGCGTCGAACGGGGAGTCAGAGAGGTACTGGCGAGACCCAGCGCGAGAACGCACGCCGTAACGCGCAGCCCTCTCGTCGCCTCCCAGCTTCCTGTCCCTCTCGATGCCATTAACCGTCCTCCTGGTGCAGCAGGATCGTTATCCCAAAAAGTCCGGCGGCAACAGCCGGAAACCACGCTGCGACGACCGGCGGCACCACAGCGTTGCTTCCGAGCGCCTTCGCCAGAAACGTCACGACGTAAAGCGCGAAACCGGCGATGATGCCGCTGACGATCGTCCTAGCAGACTGCCCCATTCGCGCAAACCTCACCGAAACCGTTGCCGCCACCAGCGTCATCGCCAGGAACAGCGCGGGCATCGCGATCAAGGTATTGTATTGCATGGAGAAGGCATTGACGTTGTAGCCCAGATTCTGGGCCACATCGATCTTGGAATAGAGCTCCCAGATCGGAATGGTCTCCGGATCGGCGAGCTGCTGCTCGACATATTCCGGTCGCAGGCGCGTCGGAAGGCGCAGCGTGTCCTGGCGTTCCGGCGCGTATCCGACCTTGGCAACCGTCGCGTCCGAGAGAACCCAGGCATTGTCGACGAGCGTCGCCTTGGTCGCATCGATTCGCTCGCGCGCTACGCCGTTGTCGTCGAGAATGAAGGCGGTGACACCGTTGAGCTCGATCCCGCCCCGTGTCACCGAGCTTGCCCCGATCACCGAGACGATCCCCTCCGCGCTTTGGCGAAACCAGGGGATGCGGTCGGTCCGTTCGGTGGCGAGGCCCTGTCCCGTCGCCTCGGCCTGGATCGCCTCCGAGGTTCTCAACGCCCAGGCGGCAAGGGGGTTATAGGCTCCCGTCACGGCGATGCCGACGAGGAAGGAGCCGGCCAGGAAGGGGGCGAGAATCTGCCAGATCGAGACGCCGGCGGCGCGGGCGATCACCAGTTCGAGTCGGCGGTTCAGCGACAGCAGCGTGAACACCGAGGAGAACAGGATGATGAAGGGAAACGCCTGCTGGACGAAGGCCGGGACCCGAAGGGCGGAGATGAGCGCGAGCTCTCCGGCGCTGAAGTTGTCGGAAACGCTGCGGCGGCTCAGCTCGATCATATCGATCAGATAGATGAAGAACGACGAGGCCACGAACGTGGCTATGACGCTGGTCAGATACCGCTGGAAAAAATAGCGCCCAAGGGTCAGGAAGGCCGTCAACAGGAGGCGCCTCGCTCACCATGTTCGGGAGAACGCGCGCTGACGGCTGATGGCCGGGCCTTAAGGAAGGCGTTGTCTAGGAAAAGCGCCATCGATCCCAATCCGCCCGAATATCCTCATCTCGAATTCACCATTGGTGTTGCACAAAGCACACCAAGCGGCTCCGCCGATCAGGCGAGAGCCAATTCCTGCTGCATACACTGGGACAGCTTGGCTAAAGAAGGGCAAAAGAACGCGGTTAACAAATTCCTGAGGCATCGGCGATGCACCCTTGCAATGGCCCGCCGCCATACGCATGATAATGCATATCAAGGTCGGCCCTCGTCGCCGCCTCCGGGCATGGACCGCCCGTCCGCCTTTCCGGCCGTCCGTTCCCTCCCTTTTACGTTGGAGATTTCATGTCAGTGCTACCCACCGTGCGCATGACCGCGCTCGAGTTGCCCTCCCGGGGCGTCTTAGTCGTCCTGGCGGGCGAGGGCGCGGCGGTGGCCCCTTCGCTTCCGGCCCATCTGGCCGATCTCATCGGCCGTGCCGCGCGCATCGGCAAGTTCAAGGGCAAGAACCTTTCGACCCTCGACCTGATCGCTCCGGCGGATGTGCCGTTCGAGCGTGTCGTGGTGGTCGGCACCAAGAGCGATGCGCCCTACGGTGAAGAGGATTGGTTGAAGCTCGGCGGTGTCGTCGCCGCCAAGATCAAGGGCGCCGAGGCGCCCGTAATCTGGACCGATCGCGCCGAAGGCGGTCCCGTCGCCGCCGCCGACGTGGCGGCCATCGCCCAGGGCCTTCTGCTCAGGACCTATGAGTTCAAGCGCTACAAGTCCGCTCAGAAGGCCGACGAGGAAGACGGCGACGCCGTTTCCGCCGAGGTGACGATCGCCGTCGCCGAGCCGGATGTGGCCCGTCCCGCGCTTGCTGTTCGCGAGGCGATCGCCGCGGGCGTCGCGCTGGCTCGCGACCTCGTCAACGAGCCGGCCAACGCTCTGGGACCAGTCGAGTTCGTCGAGCGGATTTCCGAGCTTCAGCAGCTGGGCGTCGACGTCGAGATTTTGACCGAGACGGAGATGAAGTCCCTCGGCATGAACGCGCTTCTCGGCGTCTCCCAGGGCTCGCCCCGGCCGCCGCGTCTGGCGATCATGCGCTGGAACGGCGCGACGGACGCAAACGAGGCGCCCGTCGCCTTCGTCGGCAAGGGCGTCTGCTTCGACACCGGCGGTGTTTCCATCAAGCCCGCCGCCTCCATGGAGGACATGAAGGGCGACATGGGCGGCGCGGCCGCCGTCACCGGCCTGATGCGCACCTTCGCGGGCCGCAATGCCAAGGTCAACGCCGTCGGCATCGTCGGCCTGGTCGAGAACTCGGTCGACGGCGCCGCGCAGCGCCCCGGCGATATCGTCAAGGCCATGTCGGGCACGACCATCGAGGTCCTGAACACCGACGCCGAGGGCCGTCTCGTCCTTGCCGACGCGCTCTGGTACTGCCAGGAGCGCTTCAAGCCGCGCTTCGTCGTTGACCTCGCGACGCTCACCGGCGCCATCATCGTCGCCCTCGGCCATCACCACGCCGGGCTCTTCTCCAACGACGACGAATTGGCCGAGCGGCTCTTTTCCGCTGGCAAGGAGACGGGCGAGAAGGTGTGGCGGATGCCGCTGGGCCGCGAGTACGACAAGCACATCGAGGGCAAGTTCGCCGACATCAAGAACATCGGCAACGGTCGGGCCGGCGGCAGCATCACGGCGGCGCAGTTCCTGAAGCGCTTCGTCAAGGATGTGCCCTGGGCCCATCTCGACATCGCCGGCACGGCCATGGGCGCGCCGTCCAACGAGTACAACCAGTCCTGGGCCTCGGGCTTCGGTGTTCGCCTGCTCAACCATCTGGTCGAGGCGAACTACGAAGAGAAATAGGCCCTGGCCCTTGGGAAGGGGGAAGCGCCCGCGATGGCGGAGGTGCTTTTCTATCACCTGACGGAAAGTCGGCTCGAGGAGGCTCTGCCAGAGCTCCTCGAGCGGTCGCTGGCGCGCGGTTGGCGCGTCGTCGTCCAAACGGCCAGCGAAGAGCGGCGTGACGCGCTGGACCATCATCTGTGGACCTTTCGCGACGATGCCTTCCTGCCCCACGGGACGGACGCCGAGAGCAACGGCGCGCTCCAGCCGATCCTCCTGACCGTCTCGGACGATCAGGCGGTGAACCAGCCGCATGTGCGCTTCATGGTGGATGGCGCCGTCCCCGCCTCGCTCTCCGGCTATGAGCGCGGCGTCTACCTGTTCGATGGGCATGACATGGAACAGGTCTCCGCCGCGCGCTTGCGCTGGACTGCGGAAAAGGCCGCGGGCCACACCGTGACCTATTGGCAGCAGACCGAGGATCGGCGCTGGGTTAAGAAGGCCTGATCCAGCTCTGAGAATGGCGGCGGCGCCGCCTCTCCGCTTCGCCCCATCCCCTTGCTGTCCATCCGCCCTATTTGCTTCCCCGGCTTTCGGCAGCGCGGCTAGCCCGTCGCCTCCCTGGTGGGGGTCTCGGCGGCCGGAGGAGGGCGTTGGCTTATCGCCGTCGTCCTGCCGACACCAAGGGGAAGGAGAAAAACTTCATGGAATACCGCACGCTCGGCCGGACGGGGTTGAGGGTCTCGACCCTGACTTTCGGCACGATGACCTTTGCCGGCTCCGGCGCCTTCAAGGATGTCGGCAACACCGATCTCGCCGGCGCGAAGAGGCAGGTCGACCTCTGTCTCGATGCCGGCATCAATTTCTTCGACACGGCCGATATCTACTCCGCAGGCCAGTCCGAGGAGGTGCTCGGCGAGGCGATCGCCGGCAAGCGCGACAAGCTGCTCATCGCCACCAAGGCGCGCTTCCGCATGGGCGAGGGGGCGAACGACGCCGGCCTCTCGCGTCATCATCTGATGAAGGCGTGCGAGGCGAGCCTCCGTCGGCTCAAGACCGATCACATCGATTTCTACTGGCTGCACGAGTGGGACGGCCAGACGGCGGTCGAGGAGATGCTGTCGGCGCTCGATACCCTCCAGCGCGCCGGCAAGATCGGCTCCTTCGGCGTTTCCAACTTCTCCGGCTGGCACGCGATGAAGATGCTGGGCGCCTCGGAGCGGCTCGGCCTGCCGAGGCCGGCGGCTCAGCAGATCCATTATTCCCTCCAGGCGCGCGATGCCGAGAGCGAGCTGATCCCCGTCGCGATCGACGCGGACCTGCCGCTCGTCGTCTGGTCGCCGCTCGGTGGCGGGCTCCTCAGCGGCAAGTATCGCCGCAATCAGCCCTGGCCGGAGGGTACGCGCCTTGCCGGCGACTGGACGGAACCACCCATCCATGATGTCGAGAAGCTCTATGACATCGTCGATGTTCTGCTCGAGGTCGCTAACGGGCTCAATGCCACGCCGGCGCAGGTCGCGCTCGCCTGGCTCCTCGGCCGGCCGGGCGTCGCCTCGCTGATCGTCGGAGCGCGCACCGAGGCTCAGCTCAAGGACAATCTGGCGGCCGCCGAATTGAAGCTGCCGGAAGATGCGAGGGCCAAGCTCGACCAGGTCAGCCAGAAGCCTCTGCTCTATCCCTATTGGCATCAGGCGAAGACGGCGAGCGACCGTCTTTCCGAGGCCGATCTCTCCTTGTTGAAACCGTTCATCGGCTGATGCGGGACAGGAGCGGGAAGAGCCTTTCCAGCCCGTTGCTTAAGAGAACAAAATGAAGGGGCGGCGGGCGATGATCGCCGGCCGCCCCTCGTCTTGTTTGGTCCGTTCTGGTCAGAACTCTTCCCATCCGTCGTCGCCGCCGGCCTTGGCCGGGGCGCCGTCGGTTCCGGTCGCCTTCATCGCGGGCACCGGACGCGGAGCGGGTCTGGCTGCGGCCGGACGGGCAGGCGCGGCCGCGCGCGGCGCGGGAGCCGGGCTTTGGCGCCTGGCCGTGCGCCCGGCCTGCGCCGCATGGCCGGACTTGGCCGCCGTCTTGAACTGGGCGATCAGCTGGGCGAGGTGGTCGGTCTCGTTGGCCAGCGACTGTGCCGCCGCCGTCGTCTCCTCCACCATCGCCGCGTTCTGCTGCGTCACCTTGTCCATCTGATCGGCGGCCGAGGAGACCTCCTTCAGCGTCACGGCCTGCTCGCGGGCGCTGCGCGCGATCTCCTTCACCTCCTGGCTCATCGATGCCACCTGGGCGACGATCTCCTCCAGGCTCTTGCCCGAGGCCGTCACCAGATCGACGCCCTGCTCGACATGATGATGGGAATTGGAGATGAGGTCCTTGATCTCGCGCGCCGCCTCGGCCGAACGCTGGGCGAGGGCGCGAACCTCCTGCGCGACGACGGCGAAGCCCTTGCCCGCCTCGCCGGCGCGCGCCGCCTCGACGCCCGCGTTCAAGGCGAGAAGGTTGGTCTGGAAGGCGATCTCGTCGATGACGCCGATGATCTTGGAGATTTC
>NZ_FUXL01000013.1 GCF_900167365.1 Consotaella salsifontis
GCGTGAAGGGCTTCTCCGTGCAGCGCCGGCGCAGCCACTCGGCATGCGCGCCGGCGATCTTCTTCGGCTTGTGCCCACCCATCTGGCCGGGCGCCACACTGCCCGTCTCATGGTGGCGCTGCAGCCATTTGACCGCCGTGCTCACCGCAACCCCGAAGCGCTCCGCCGCCTGATGGCGCGACAGCCCGCCCTCAAGCACCGCCGCAACCACCCGCTCGCGCAGATCCATCGAATAAGGTCGACCCATCCATGCTGGCCTCCGTCTCCAGCCAGCATGTTGAATCAGATTGGCGCCTCCGATGGAATCCTCTTCCGATTCTGCCGAACTTCATCCCGCTCTAATCGAGATCGTCCTCCGGATCGGGCCGGCGCAGGCGCTCCAGCGCTCGGCGCTCGCGCTTGTGGGGCGCGCGGTCGCCGGGGTTGAAGCCATCGGTCAGCGGCGCCTCCCTTGGAGGCTTGGGCGGAGACAGGTCCTCGTAGAGGCTTTGCGCCTCACTGGCCGGACCACGCCGTGTGCCCGGCTCCAGCACCTTCAGCACGCGGACATGGCCGTGCAGGGGAATGGTGAGAACATCGCCGGGACGAACCGGCCGCGCGGCGCTGTCCACCTTGTCGCGATTGACGCGCACCACACCCGATTGAACCAGCTTTTGCGCCAGGCTGCGCGACTTCACCACCCTGGCGAAGAACAGCCACTTGTCGATGCGCTGCTCCGCCATCACCCGGTCCCGCGCGCCTCCTTGCCGGACAGGCCGGCGAGGAAGCGCCAAGGATCGGCAGATCGCGTCATAAGCCTCAAGACTTCAGCTTGTCCTTGAGGGCGGCGAGCTTTGCGAACGGCGAATCGGGATCGACCTGCTGGTTGCGCTGCTGACGGGCCGGCATATCGGCGCGCCAATCGGACTTGCCCGACCGTCCGCCCTTGTCGGGCCGGGGCCGATCCTTGCCGAAGCGCTCGCGCTTGTCCTCGCCACGGTTGGCGTTGGGCCGCCGGTCGTCACGCCTCTGGCGCTCTTCCCCCCCGGCGCGTCCCTGACCTTGCCCGGCCTCATTGCGTCGAGGCTGACCGTTCCGGTCCGGCCGCCCCTGCCGCTCGGGCCGGGGCTGCTGGTCCTGGCGATTTTGCTGATCCTGCCCGGCCGCCTGTGCTGGCTGGCCATGGCGCCGATGTCCGCGTCCATCCCCCCGTCCGTGGCCGTGACGCTGGCCGCGCCCCTCGAAGCGATGGGGCCGCCAGACATTGATCATCTTGGGCTCGTCGGCCTGTACCGGATCGCTCTCGGTGGCCTGCGGCGATTCGCTCTCCTCGGCCACGGTCTCGACCGCAGCCGCCTCGGGCTTTTCCGAGACGTCCGCCTCCTCGACGGCATGCGACGGCTCGGCATCCACCGCTTCGGGCTCGACCGCCGACTCGGTTTCCTCTGCCTCGGCCACCGAGTCCGTATTCTCCGGCTCGGTGGCGACAATCTCAGCGTCTGCCTGTGGCTCGCCGCCGGGTTCCGTGGCCTCGACGGGTTCAGCCGCCGGAGCTTCCGAGGGCGAGTCCGTCGCGGATGCAGCCGCCGACGCTTCCGCCTCGGCCTTGCGCGCCGCCTCCGCCGCCAGACGCGCCGCCTCGGCGGCGGCGTCGAGATCGGCGACGGTCTTTTCGACGTCGTCGGCCTTCATCGCCTGGGCGCGATAGCCGAGGGCCTTCAGCACCTCGTCCATGTCGTCGGACGTCGCGCCGAGAATCGACATCATGGCCGGCGTCACCAGGAACTGCGAGCCGTTGTAGCCGCCCTCGGGCCGCCGTCCGGTGCCAGGCTTCCAGGCAAGCGCCGGGCGAATCAGGTCCGCAAGGCGCTCGAGGATGTCGACGCGCACGGCCCGGCGGCCGAGCACCCGGTAGCCCGCCAGGGTGTAGAATACCGGCTCGAAGCTCGCGTCGGGCACGGCCGAGGTCCGTCCGGTGGCGAGCAGATGCGTCACGTCGCCGAAGCCCGGCTTGTCGCGGCCGTCGTTGCGAATCGCCCAGAGCAGCGTGACGAGGCTGGCGGGCGCCGGCTTGATCAGCGCCGGAACGAAGATGTGATACGCGCCGAAACGAACGCCGAGGCGGCGAAGACCGGCGCGCGCGTTCTGGTCGAGCGTGCGAACCTCTTCGGACACATCGCGGCGCTGGATCAGCCCGAAATTTTCGTAAAGGCGATAGGCGAGACCCTTTGCCGCACCCTCGAGCCCCAGCCCGACCTGAAGATCGGCGAGCGGCTTCAGCACCGTCGAGACCTGATAGGTGACATAGCGGTCGGCCCGCGCCGCCACCTTGTCCCGCGCCGGTCCGGTCAACTGCTCGTCGGCAAGAAGCACGATATTCGGCTTCAGCGCGTCCTCGCCCGCCGTCAGCGAGGCCACGGGAGCCCCGAGCCATCGCAACAGACCGTCTGAGCCGAGGGCCAGATCTCCATTGGGGGAATTGGCGAAACGCTCGGCGCGGCGCTCAAACTCGCCGCTCAGGCTCTTCTGGGCGGCGGCGCGCACAGCCTTCGCGTCAGGACCGTCAGCCGTGGTGTCGGGCGTGAATCTGAATCCTTGCAGTTCGCCGACAGGGTGGCCCTCCACCGACACCGTGCCGTCACCGCTGATTTCAGCTTCCATATATGCGTTCTCTCTCAGCCGCCTCATCAAGACGCTTGTCCTGCGGTCTACGAAGCGTTTCGTCAACCGTTCGTGAAGCGCATCCGACAGCCGATCCTCTATTGCGCGTGTCTTTTCCTGCCAGTGTGTCGGATCGACAAGCCAGCCAGGGCGGTGAGAAATATATGTCCAGGTGCGGATTTCCGCGATCCGCTGCGACAGAGTGTCAAGGTCGCCCTCGGTTCGGTCGGCACGGCGCACCTGGGCGGCCATATAGTCTTCCGCCACCGCGCCGCGCTCCACGAGGTCCTGATAGATGGTCGAGATGATCTCGGCGTGCTGGGCCGGAGCGATGCGCCGGTAGTCCGGCAGCTTGCAGGTCTCCCACAGGAGTTCGACATGGCGCGCGTCGCGCGTGCGACGGACGACTTCCCCGTCCTTCGACAGGAATTCCAGGGCGCGCTGGTCGACGGAGGGCAGCGAGCGCGTAAGATCCTCTGAAGGGGGCACGGCCTCCAGACTGTCGCGCAACGCGCCGATCGTCGAGAAGTCCAGTTTCTCGGAGCGCCACTGGAGCACTCTGACCGGCGGGAAGGCGTGCGATTCCACCGCCTCCACCACCTCGTCGGCAAATGGGTCCACCTGCCCCGTCACGCCGAACGTGCCGTCGCGCACGTGGCGCCCCGCGCGCCCGGCGATCTGGGCCAGCTCGGCGGGCGTCAGCTGACGATATTGATAGCCGTCGAACTTCCAGTCCTGGGCAAAGGCGACATGATCGACGTCGAGATTGAGGCCCATGCCGATGGCGTCGGTGGCAACCAGGAAATCGACGTCGCCCGACTGATAGAGCTCGACCTGCGAGTTTCGCGTGCGCGGGCTGAGCGCTCCCAGCACCACCGCCGCGCCGCCCCGCTGCCGGCGGATCAACTCGGCGATGGCGTAGACCTCCTCGGCAGAGAAGGCGACGATGGCCGAGCGGCGTGGCAGGCGCGTGATCTTCTTCGATCCCGCGTAAAGGAGGTTCGACATGCGCGGGCGCGTCACCGTGGACGCCCCCTTCAGAAGGCGTTGCAGCACGCCCTGCATGGTCGAGGCGCCAAGGAGAAGCGTTTCCTCGCGGCCGCGCGTATTGAGGATGCGGTCCGTGAAGACGTGGCCGCGCTCCAGATCCGTGGCGAGCTGAACCTCGTCGATGGCGACGAAGGCAGTGCCGGGATCGCGCGGCATCGCCTCGACGGTGCACACGCTGTAGCGCGCGTTGGGCGGCTTGATCTTCTCTTCGCCCGTGATCAGCGAGACGGACCTCACGCCCACGCGGTCCGCGACCTTCTGGTAAACCTCGCGGGCAAGCAGGCGCAGCGGCAGACCGATGACGCCGCTGGAATGGGCGATCATCCGCTCGATGGCGAGAAACGTCTTGCCTGTATTGGTCGGCCCGAGAACGGCGGTGACAGTGGCACCATCGAAGCGCAAGGCCGGGGAAGAGACTCGGGGTTCACTCATTCTGGCCGCTATTTGGGAAGCCGGGCGGAAAGTGGAAAGGCCCCGGCTTGCCGCCGACGCCGCGAGATGCGCCAAAGCAGGGATCTTGGCGACTTCTTTCGCCCATCAATAAACGCGATCGGCCGAAGTGGAAATTGTCCCTGGCTTTCCCTATGTTCGATTCCGCATGCAAAAGTCGAGTGCGATCAATGACATTCGACCGGGAGGAGAACCGCATTGCCCAAGGACACCGACGCCACCATCATCAAGAAATACGCCAACCGCAGGCTCTATCACACCGGCACGAGCACCTATGTGACGCTTCAGGACTTGGCCGAGATGATCCGGCGCGACGAGGCTTTCGTCGTCAGCGATGCGCGCACGGGCGAGGACCTCACCCATCTGGTTCTCACCCAGATCATCTTTGAACTGGAGAACCAGGACGGCCAGAGCCTTATGCCGTGCGCGTTCATGCGCCAACTGATTCGCCTCTACGGCAAGGATGCCCAAGGCTCGGTGCCCTTCGCCCTCGAACAGGCGATGGCCGATTTCTGCGAAGGCCGAAACGAGAAGCGCGGTGCCGGGGCCCAGGCCGCTTATGACAAAAGCGCGAGCGATGCGGCGCCCGGCGATTTCAAGACGATGCGCGAGGAGCTGGAGCGCATGCGGCGCCGCCTCGAAAGCATCGACCGCGCCTTGCCTGCCGAGCGGAAATTTCGCGGCGACACGGCAAGCCTTTCTCCGATCGGCAAATAGCCGAAGGGGCAGCCGAGACAGAACGCCATGAGGCACAAGGACCGGATCGCGCCTGGGGCCGGATCGCGCCTGCTTGCGGCCTGGTACACGCCTCACTCGCGCTCTTAACGAGCGGTCGCGCACTGGCGCCCTTCACATGTTTCGCACAACACAAGAAACCGGCGTGAAATGCGAGGATAGCGCCGCATTTCACGCCGGTTTCCAAAGATGAGCTCGCCGGGATCCGGCAGAGCGCAGGTCAGCGTCGAGAGGGCGCCGCGGAAACGCCGCCGCGCCTCATCCTGGACATGTCGCGCTTATTCGCCGTCCTTGACGGCCAGCACCTGACGACCGCGATACATGCCGGTCTTCAGGTCGATATGGTGAGGCCGGCGAAGCTCGCCCGAATTCTTGTCCTCGACATAGGTCGGCGCCTTGATGGCATCGGCCGAGCGACGCATGCCGCGCTTCGACGGTGAGGTTTTGCGTTTGGGTACGGCCATGTCCTGCTCCGCTCCGTCCGGAAGGTCCCCGTCGCCAGGACGGCCCCGCTCCGAAACAATGGTTGATGCCGTGATGCTCCCTTAAGGATACAACACGACGGCAGACGCCCGACGAACCCTCGCCGCACGGCCACCCTGGTTTCTCGTTACCATCGCAGCTCGCCAGGAACGCTGACGCCAGCACACGATGTTCTCATCCACATCGGCGCGGCCGACCGGCGGGCGATCGTGGGTTAACCGCAGCCTGATGGGAAATCGGGGCTGGCCATAGCAAAGAGCAGCCCATTTGGGAAGAGCAGACGGCGATTTTGTCCGTCGGCATCCGGATCATCCACCGACACAACCGACATAATCGCCAGAGGCGCGCGCCCGTGCCGCCACTGTGTGGGCCATGCGACTGAGCGAGCGGGAGGGCCTTGCGGGATCGCGCCGCGTCGGAGCTGGCAGGGTCACGGCGAGAAGCGCGGCCTGCCGGGCGGAGAGCTTATTCGCGGAAACCTTGAAATAGGTCTGCGCCGCCGCCTCGACGCCGTAGACGCCCTCGCCCCATTCGGCAATGTTGAGATAGATCTCCATGATCCGCCGCTTGCTCAAGATGAGGTCGGCGTAGAGCGCCAGCGGCGCTTCCAGCCCCTTGCGCACGAAGGAGCGCTGGGGCCAGAGGAAGAGATTCTTGACGGTCTGCATCGGGATCGTTGAGGCGCCGCGCGTCGGCTCGCCATCCATGGCCTGATCGATCACCTCGGACATCGCGTCCCAGTCGATACCGTCATGGAAGCAGAAGCGCCCGTCCTCCGACATCATCACCGAGCGCACGAGCACCGGCGCGATATCGTCAAACGGCACCCATTGCCGCTGATAGGAGCGAAACAGAAAATGATCGGCCAGCATCGGCGTCGACAAGGGGCGGACGCCGGGAATGGCATAGATCGGAACCAGCACCAGCGGCAGCGCCACCAACACCGCCAGAACAAGCGCCAGGACACGAAGAGAGCGCCGGAATGTCACGAAATGGCAACCTTCGTGGTAAGAACGGGCGAAACGGACGCCCGACAAAACAAGCGTTTACCTATCTGCGCTATCAAGATCGCGCAACATTGACGATGCGGTCAGCCGCCGCTGGCGAGCAATACGAAGCAAAACCTAAGAACGAGGAAACCAGAGTGTTGGCGATGACCTCAACCGAAGCATTCGAGACCGTGCTGAACGAGACCGCCAAGACGGTGACGGCCACCCTCAAGGACGTCTTCGGCTCCCACCGCCTGATCGTCGGCACGCCGCACCGCCTGCTGGACGCCATGCGCCACGGCGTGCTCAACGGCGGCAAGAGACTGCGCCCCTTCCTCGTCCTTGAAACCGCCAAGCTGTTCTCCGCGCCCCAACAGGCGGCCATGGACGTTGCCATCGCGCTGGAATGCATCCACTGCTATTCGCTGATCCACGACGACCTCCCGGCCATGGACGACGACAGCGTCAGGCGTGGCAAGCCCACCGTCCACAAGGCGTTCGACGAGGCGACGGCGGTGCTGGCCGGCGATGGGCTGCTGACGCTGGCCTTTGGCCTCATCGCCGAGGCCGAATCGATTCCCCCCGCACCGCGCATCGCCTTGATCTCGGCCCTGTCGCGCCGCGCCGGCGTCGCCGGCATGGTCGGGGGCCAGATGCTCGACATGAACGCGCAGGATCACGATCTCAAGGACATCGAGATCACCCGCATGCAGACCATGAAGACGGGCGCGCTGCTGTCCTTTGCCTGCGAGGCGGGCGCGATCGTCGGCGGCGCCACCGTCGACCACCGCAACAGGCTGCGTCATCTCGGCGAGGTGCTCGGCCGCGCCTATCAGCTGTCCGACGATCTTCTCGACGAGACGGGCGACGCCGGGGCGATGGGCAAGGCGGCACGCAAGGACCGCGGCCAGGGCAAGAAGACCATGGTGGCGCTCCATGGCGTCGATTGGGCGAAGGATCGGCTCTACGATCTTTCCGTGGAAGCCGAGGAACTGCTGAAGCATTATGGCGATCAGGCCACCACACTCAGGGCCGCAACCCGCTACATTGTGAGCCGATCACACTAAGATCGTGCTGTCGCAGGTCGGGGTGACGAAATGCCCCGACCTCGGCGAGCATAGGCAATCGCAGTATCGGAATCGTGTGCTAGTTCGCCAGTCATGGCTCGCGACCCGACTTATGCTCCGCTCTTCACCCTCAAGCCGCTGGACCACGATATCTGGATCGCCGATGGCGAGACTATCGACTTCGGCCTCGGCGGGATGACGATGCCGTTTCCCACGCGAATGACCGTCATCAGGCTGGACGAGGGGCTCTTCGTTCATTCTCCGATAGCGCTACCCGCTCCTCTCAAAGAAGAAATCGATGCGGTGGGCGAGGTGCGTTTCATCGCAGCGCCCAACAGGATCCACTATTGGTGGATGCCCGATTGGCATGCGGCCTATCCGCAAGCCCAATGCTGGCTGGCGCCCCGAATCACGAGCCAAGCCAAGGGACGCATCGATTTTCCCTGCCTCTCCATGCCGGCCGAAAGCTATCCTTGGGACCACGCCATAGCCACCTTCGCCGCTCCCGGCGACTATATGACCGAGATGGTCTTTTTCCACGGCGCATCGCGCAGCCTCATCCTTACGGATCTCATCGAGAATTTCGAGGCGCACAAGCTATCCTGGTGGACCGCGCCGCTGGCGAGGCTTGCCGGCATCGTCTCACCCCATGGCAGCACGCCAAGGGACATGCGCCTGACCTACAGACATCACAGACAAGAGATCGGCTCCCTCGTTCGGCATCTCATCGCGCTGGAACCGCAGCGAATCGTGGTCGCGCACGGGCGGATCATCCAGGGCGATTGCCGAGAGGCGCTAAAGAGTGCTTTTTCCTGGGCGCTGAAAGCCTGAACGGCAGCGGCATTGCAATCATCATGAAGCACTCGTGAGAGCCTTCTTCGTTCTCGCCTAGAGACAGATCGCGTCGCACTTCTATGTTCATGGCGAAGCCGACGGGACGGCGGGCATGACCACAGGAGACGCGCGATGCGACTGGTGCGATACGGCGAGACGGGGCACGAAAAGCCTGGACTGATCGACGAGGAAAATCATCTCCGGGACTTGTCCCTGGAGGTGCCGGACTTCTCGGGCGAAGGTCTTTCTCGCCATCAGATGGACCGTATCCGCGCGCTCGACGTCAAAAGCCTGCCCAAGGCCGACCCCTCCCACCGCATCGGCCCCTGCGTCGGCAATGTCGGCAACTTCCTGGCGGTCGGCCTCAACTATGCCGACCATGCCCGCGAAACCGGCGCGGCCATTCCCAGTGAACCCATCCTCTTCAATAAGGCGCCCTCCTGCCTCGCCGGCCCACAGGACGAACTGATCCTTCCCAAGGGTTCGGAGACGACCGACTGGGAGGTGGAGATCGCCGCCGTCATCGGCACGCCCGCCCTTTACGTTTCGCAGGAGCAGGCGCTCGACCATGTGGCCGGCTTCTGTCTCTGCAACGACGTTTCGGAACGCACCTATCAAAAGGAGCGCGGCGGCCAGTGGGTGAAGGGCAAGAGCTTCCCCACCTTCGGCCAGCTCGGCCCCTGGCTTGTGACGCCCGAAGAGCTTGAAGACCCGCAGTCCGTCGATCTCTGGCTCGACGTCAATGGCGAGCGGATGCAGACCGGCTCGACCGCGACGATGATCTTCTCCATCGCCAACGTGATCTCCTACGCCTCGCAGTTCATGCGCCTGATGCCGGGCGACGTCATCACCACGGGCACGCCTCCGGGCGTCGGCATGGGAATGAACCCGAAGCGCTTTCTGAAGGCGGGAGACATCGTGACGCTCGGCGGGGGTCGCCTCGGCGAGCAACGCCATGTGGTGAAGGCGTTCGAGGACTGAACGAGCCGCAGGCGAGGCGCGCAATTTCTGGTTTCCTTCGCGTCCTCGCCTGGACTTGGGCGGATCGGCGCCTATGCCTTATCTCGCGGCCCTCATTCAAGACGACCCGGCCGCCTCGAAGGCAGCGCAGATCCGTCAAGACACGCAAAACGGGATTCCTCCATGTCCAAAGCCTTGGAAGCGAGCCGAACCAAAGTCGACACCGTGCCAAGCGATGACCCCGATGTCGCGCGCCTGCGCACCCTTGCCGAAAGCCGGGTCGCCATCGAGGCCGTGACGCCGGAAATCAACGGCGGGCGCTTCGCGGTGAAGCGCGTCGCCGGCGAGCCGCTGACCGTAACCGCCGACGTCTTTTGCGACGGCCACGACAAGATCGATGCCGCGCTCGTCTATGGCGCGGTAGACGGCGAGCTCCATGAGGTGCCGCTCTCCTTCGTCGTTAACGACCGTTGGACCGGCACCCTGTCCTTCGCCGAGCCCGGCGCCCACCGCTTCTCGATCATCGCCTGGCGGGATCTCTACGCGACATGGCGCGACGAGGCCAAGAAGAAGCGCGATGCCGGCGTTCTCACCGACCTCGAACTCACGGAAGCGCGCCATCTGGTCGAGATGGCGGAGAAATCCGGGCGAGGCTCGGACGATGAGCAGTATGCGCTGGCCGAGCTTGCCGAGAAGCTGGACGGACTGCGCGCGGCGGGCGATGCCGACGCGCAGTATTTTCTGATGCAGGCGCCCGAAACCATCGCCCTGCTCCACGCCACCGGCGTTCGCACCAATCTGACGCGCTATGCCGACGTGCCGGTGTGGGTCGATCGGGAACGGGCGGCGTTCAGCGCTTGGTACGAGCTCTTCCCACGCTCGCAGTCCGGCGATCCCGCGCGCCATGGCACCTTCGACGACGTCATCGCGCGCTTGCCCGACATCGCAGAGATGGGCTTCGACGTCCTCTATTTTCCGCCGATCCACCCCATCGGGCACACCAACCGCAAGGGCAAGAACAATTCGCTGAAGGCCGAGGCCGGCGATCCCGGCAGCCCCTACGCCATCGGCTCCGAGGAAGGCGGGCATCTCGCCATCCATCCCGAACTCGGCACGTTCGACGACTTCCACCGACTGGTGGAGGCGGCCAAAGGCCATGGGCTGGAGATCGCCCTCGATATCGCTCTCAATGCCTCGCCCGACCATCCGTGGATCAAGGAGCATCCCGAGTGGTTCGACTGGCGGCCGGACGGCACCATCAAATATGCCGAGAACCCGCCGAAGAAGTACGAGGACATCGTCAACTTCCACTTCTACCGCGACGCGATCCCCTCGATCTGGATCGCCATGCGCGACATGTTCCTTCACTGGTTGAAGCATGGGGTGCGCATCTTCCGCGTTGATAACCCGCACACCAAGCCCTTCCCGTTCTGGGAATGGGTCATCGACGAGGTGCGCAAGGTCGATCCCGGCGCCATCTTCCTCGCCGAGGCGTTCACCCGCCCGAAGGTGATGAAGCGTCTGGCAAAGATCGGCTACAACCAGTCCTATTCCTATTTTACTTGGCGAAACGCCAAGTGGGAATTCGAACAATATCTAACAGAGCTGACACAGGAAGAATGCGCCGAGTACATGCGGCCGAACTTCTTCGTCAACACGCCGGACATCAACCCCGTATTCCTTCAGACCAGTGGCCGGCCGGGCTTCCGCATCCGCCTCGCCTTGGCGGCGACGCTCGGCGGCAATTACGGCGTCTATTCCGGCTTCGAGCTCTGCGAGTTCGAGCCCGTCGTCGCCGGCAAGGAGGAATATCTCAACTCCGAGAAATACGAAATCCGCGCGTTCGACTGGAAGCGCGAGGGCAATATCCGCGACGACATCGCCTTCTTCAATCGCCTGCGAAACAGCGAGCCGGCGATGCGCGATTTCCGCAATCTCGCCTTCTACACCTTCTGGAACGACAACGTGCTCTGGTACGGCAAGCGCACGCCGGACCTTTCGAGCTTCCTGCTCTTCGCCGTGACGCTTGATCCGTTCAATCCCCAGGGAGGCCAGTTTGAGGTGCCGCTCTGGGAGTTCGGCCTGCCCGACGGCGGGTCGATCAAGGTCGACGACCTCGTCGCGGAGCGGTCCTTCACCTGGCAGGGGAAGGTGCAGCACTGGTGGTTCAATCCCCAAGAGTGCCCCTACGCCGTCTTCAGAATCTCACGCTCGTAACCCAGGCAATTCCCATGAACGACCAGACCTTGCCGATTGCGGCGGATGTCAACACAGTGCCGGACCCGGAGGCCGAAGACTGGTATAAGGACGCGATTATCTACCAGCTCCACGTTAAGACCTTCGCCGATTCGTCCGGCGACGGAACGGGAGACTTCGCGGGCCTTCTGGAAAAGCTGGATTACATCAAGGCCCTCGGCGTAACGGCCATCTGGCTGTTGCCGTTCTACCCCTCGCCCCTGAGGGACGACGGCTACGACATCGCCGATTATCGCGCGGTTCATCCCTCCTACGGCACGATGGAGGACTTCGAGCGCCTGGTGGAGGAAGCGCACAAGCGCGGACTCAGGGTGATCACCGAACTTGTCATCAACCACACCTCGGACCAGCATCCGTGGTTCCAGGCGGCGCGCAACGCCCCCGCCGGCTCGCCCGAGCGCGACTTCTACGTCTGGGCCGACGATGACAAGGGCTATCCGGACACGCGCATCATCTTCCTCGACACCGAGGTTTCCAATTGGACCTGGGACCCGGTGGCCAAGCAGTACTTCTGGCACCGCTTCTATTCCCACCAGCCGGACCTCAACTTCGACAATCCGAAGGTGATGGAGGAGGTGCTCTCGGTGATGCGCTTCTGGCTGGACAAGGGCGTCGACGGGCTGCGCCTTGACGCCATTCCCTATCTGGTCGAACGCGAGGGCACCAACAACGAGAACCTGCCCGAGACCCACGACGTCCTGAAGGAAATCAGGGCCGAACTCGATCGCAACTACAAGGGCAAGATGCTCTTGGCCGAGGCCAACCAGTGGCCCGAGGACACGCGCCCCTATTTCGGCGAGGGCGACGAGTGCCACATGGCATTCCACTTCCCCCTGATGCCGCGCATGTACATGGCCCTCGCCCAGGAAGATCGGCACCCGATCACCGACATCCTGCGCCAGACGCCGGACATCCCGGACAATTGCCAGTGGGCGATCTTCCTGCGCAATCACGACGAGCTGACGCTCGAGATGGTGACGGAGGAGGAGCGCGACTATCTCTGGTCGACCTACGCCGCAGACACCCGCGCCCGCATCAACCTCGGCATCCGCCGCCGGCTCGCGCCCCTCATGGGCAACGACCGGCGCAAGATCGAGCTCTTGAACGCGCTGCTTATGTCCATGCCCGGCACGCCGACCGTCTACTATGGCGACGAGATCGGCATGGGCGACAACTACTATCTCGGCGACCGCGATGGCGTGCGCACGCCCATGCAGTGGTCCGTCGACCGCAATGGCGGTTTCTCGCGCGCCGACCCCCAGAAGCTCTATCTGCCGCTGATCCAGGACCCGATCTACGGCTATCTCGGGCTCAACGTCGAGGCACAGAACAACAACCCCTCCTCGCTCCTCAACTGGATGCGGCGCCTGATCCAGGTGCGCCGCACGAGCGAGGCCTTCGGCCGGGGTTCGATCACCTTCCTCTATCCCTCGAACCGCAAGATTCTGGCCTATCTGCGCGAATACAAGAACGGCAAGGTCCTCTGCGTCGCCAACCTGTCGAGTTCGGCGCAGGCCGTGGAGCTCGATCTTTCCGCCTACCAGGGCTTCCTGCCGGTCGAGATGGTGGGAGGCGCGGCCTTCCCGCGCATCGGCCAGCTGCCATACCTTTTATCGCTGCCGGCCTATGGCTTTTATTGGTTCGAGCTGACGCCGGGAGACACGACGAGCGTCGACAACACTCCGGTGCCGCTGCCCGATTTCACCACCGTCGTGATGACCGGCGATCTCAAGGCCAGCATCAGCGCCCGCAATAAGCGCGACCTTGAAGGCATCCTGCCCGATTTCGTCGGTCGCCAGCGCTGGTTCTCCGGCAAGACGGCGCGGCCGAAGAAGGTCGAGCTGATCCCGTATGACTCGCCGCCGGCCTCGCGCCATCACCTGATTGCCGAGGCCCGTGTCGAGGGCGCGGCGGGTGAGCAACGCTACTTCCTGCCCTTGGGCGTGAAATGGGGCGAAAAGCACCTGCACCGCGACGCGCCGGCGCTTCCCTACACCATCGCCAAGATCCGCCGGGGCCCGCGTACAGGTGCCATACTCGACGGCGCCCGCGATGCCGATCTCGCCAAGGTCTTCGTCGACCTCATCGGCGCAGGCGAGACGGTGGAGATGGAAAACGGGGCGCTCGTGGTCGAAGGCTCGGCGACCGAGGCAGAAGCCGTCGCCGAGGCTATGGAGGTCGATGCCGACGCCATCCACCCGCTGGGCGGAGAACAGTCGAACACCTCGCTCCAGGTCGGCACGGTCGCGATCCTCAAGTTCTATCGCCAGCTCAGGGACGGCATTCAGCCGGAACTCGAGGTGACGCGCTTCCTCACCGAGAAAACGAGCTTCGAAGCTGCGCCCGCCCTCTATGGCAGCGTCACATTGAAGCGCGCCGACGGCAGCGAGGCGGCCATCGCCGCCCTGTTCGAGCGCATCGAGAACCAGGGCGACGCCTGGGCTATGGTGACGGACGCCCTTGCCCGCCACCTGCGCGACAACGCCTATGCCCAGGCGACGACAGAGGAGGGCGACGGCGGCGAGACGGCGCCGGTGGAGCCGGTGCTCAACATCCAGATCGACCCGGGCGCCACCATAGGCCGACGCACGGGCGAGATGCATGCCGCCCTCGCCACGCCGACGGGCGACCCGGCCTTCGACCCAGAGCCGATCGACGCGGCCTCCCTGGCGGAGATCGTCGCCGAAGCGCGCAAGGAGGCCGAGGGAGCCCTCGACCTTCTCGACCAGCTTCAGGCGCAGTCGGCGCATGGCGCGGCACTGCCCGAGGGCGTTGCCCGGCTCACCGAGGCGCGCGGGGCGATCCTGTCGTGGTTCGACGGCTTCAGCGCGGGGCGCTTCTCCAGCCCGCGCACCCGCATCCATGGTGACTACCATCTCGGCCAGGTTCTGGTGGCCAAGAACGACGTCGTCATCCTCGATTTCGAGGGCGAGCCGGGCCGCCCGCTGGACGAGCGACGCCGGAAGACATCGCCGCTGCGCGATGTCGCCGGCATGCTCCGCTCCTTCGACTATGCCGCCTACGCCGCCTTCGACCACGCGGGGCCGGCCGAGGAGGCGGCGCTGCAGCGCATGTTCGACATGGCGGGCGTCTGGCGTGACGACGCCACCCGCACCTTCCTCGCCTCATGGAGCGAGGCATCGGGAATCGATGCGGAGGAAGAAGGGAACGCACGGCTCCTCGATCTCTTTCTCCTGCAGAAGGCATTTTACGAATTGAAGTACGAGGCGGCCTCGCGCCCGGCGTGGCTGTCGATCCCGTTGCGCGGGATCATTTCTCTTCTCGAGAAGCGACAGGTCCTCTGATGAACACGATTGAGCTCACCCCCCCGGCAGAAGAGCCGGTGATCGATCATTGCCCGAATGAAGGCGAGGCCTGGGAGATCAGCCGTGGCAGCCACGGCGATCCCTTCCACATTCTTGGCCCCCACCCCGTGTCGGGAGGCACGGCGGTCCGCGTCTATCGTCCCGGCGCCGAGAAGGCGGCGGTGATCGACGCAAGCGGCAAGGTTTTGGCCAAACTCGACCGCTTCGGTCCCGAGGGCTTCTTCTCCGGCCTCGTCAACGCGATGCCGGAGGGCAACCGTTATCGGTTGCGCTATGCCCACGGCACGGTCGACTGGGAAGAGGAGGACCCCTATCGCTTTGGCTATATCCTCGGCGACCAGGACCTCTATTTCTTCGCCCAGGGAACGCACTACCGGCTCTACGAGACGCTCGGCGCCCATCCGGCGACGATGGACGGCGTCGCGGGCACGCGCTTCGCCGTGCTCGCGCCGCGCGCCCGCCGCGTTTCGGTGGTCGGCAATTTCAACTCGTGGGACGGACGGCGCCATGTCATGCGCCGGCGCCACGAATGCGGCATTTGGGAACTCTTCGTTCCGAACATCGGCCGTGGCGAGGTCTACAAGTTCGAGGTCCTCGGACCCGGCAACGATCTTCAGCCGCTGAAGCAGGACCCGGTGGGCTTCCTTCAGGAACTGGCCCCCTCGACGGCCTCGGTCATCGATGGCCTCGTCGAGCACGATTGGAAGGACGGAGCGTTCCGCGACCATGCCGACGACTGGCAAGACCGCGAAAAGCCGATCTCCATCTACGAGGTTCATCTCGGCTCGTGGCGGCGCGGCCCCGGCAACGCCTACCTCACCTATGACGAACTGGCGGAGGAACTTCCGACCTACGTCAAGGAGATGGGCTTCACCCATGTGGAGTTCATGCCCGTCTCCGAGCACCCGTTCTATGGCTCTTGGGGCTATCAGCCCATCGGCCTCTACGCGCCGACCTCGCGGTTCGGCTCGCCGGAAGGCTTCGCCCGCCTTGTCGACAGGCTCCACCAGGAGGGAATCGGCGTCCTGCTCGACTGGGTGCCGGGGCACTTCCCGACCGACGTTCACGGTCTTGCGCACTTCGACGGAACGGCGCTCTACGAGCACCCCGATCCGCGCCGAGGCTTCCACCAGGACTGGAACACGCTGATCTACGACTACGGCCGCACCGAGATCAAAAACTATCTCGTCGCCAACGGCCTTTACTGGCTCGACCGCTTCCACATCGACGGGCTGCGCGTCGATGCCGTCGCCTCCATGCTCTACCTCGACTATTCGAGGAAGCATGGCGAATGGGAGCCCAACATCTTCGGCGGGCGCGAGAACCTCGAGGCCATGGCCTTCCTCAAGGAGGCCAACGAGAAGATCGGTTCCTACTTCCCCAAGGCGTCAACCCACGCCGAGGAATCGACCGCCTTCCCAAACGTCTCGCGGCCGACCTATCTCGGCGGCCTCGGCTTCCATTTCAAATGGAACATGGGCTGGATGCACGACACCCTGCACTTCATGCAGGAAGATCCGATCCACCGGCGCTTCCATTATCACAACATGACCTTCGGGATGGTCTACGCCTATTCGGAGAACTTCATCCTGCCCCTCAGCCACGACGAAGTCGTCTACGGAAAGGGCTCGCTCCTCAACAAGATGCCGGGCGACCGCTGGCAGAAGGCGGCCAACCTTCGCGCCTATTTCGGCTTCATGTGGGGCCATCCCGGCAAGAAGCTCATCTTCATGGGCGGCGAGTTCGCCCAGTCCAACGAATGGCGCCACGACTATTCGCTCGACTGGCACCTGCTCCAGTACGGTGAGCACAAGGGCATGCAGACGCTGGTGCGCGATCTCAACCACTTCTATCGCGAGACGCCGGCGCTCCATCAGCTCGATTGCGATCCGGCGGGCTTCGAGTGGGTCGATGCGGCCAACGCCCAGGACACCGTCCTCGCCTTCCTGCGCAAGGATCGCGAGGGCGGCAAGGTGCTGATCGTGTGCAACTTCACCCCGGTGGTGCGCGAGAACTACCGGCTCGGCGTGCCGGAGGGCGGCAAGTGGGTCGAGGTCATGAACACCGACCACGCGGAGTACGGCGGCTCGGACGTCGCCAACGAGGAGGTGATTGCCGAGGAGACGCCGTCCCATGGCCGGCCCTTCTCGCTGAAGCTCACCCTGCCGCCGCTGGCGACGATCATGCTGGTGCCGGAGGCCGAGGCATAGGGCACGCGACGCCGAAGGGCATAACCCACGGCAGCAGGAGGCGGCGACAGGCGCGGCCTCGGCTCGCACCGCCGGCGCCGAGATAACCTCGCCGACGCAGAGACGAAATGGCGAAAGGGGGCGACCATAGGTGCGCCCCCTTCGTTCGTTGTCCTGAGCTTTGGCGGCTCAATCAATAGGGATCAATTAAGAGAGAAGGCTGACGTCTCAGAACTCCTCCCAGCTGTCGTCGACAGGGGCGGCCTTCGCCGCCGCGCCGCCGGCGCCCGTCGCCTTCATCTGCCCCACGGGACGGGCAGGCGCCTTCTGGACCGGGCGGGACGCCGACGCGGCAGGCCTTGCGGCGGTCACCGCCGTCTGACGCCGCACAGCGCGCGCGCCCTGCGCCTGATGGCCGGCCGTCGCCGCGGTCCTGAACTGCGCGATCAGCTGCGCCAGCTGGTCGGTCTCGTTGGCGAGCGTCTGTGCGGCCGCTGTCGCTTCCTCGACCATCGCCGCGTTCTGCTGCGTGACCTTGTCCATCTGGTCGGCGGCCGTCGAGACCTCCTTCAGGCTCATCGCCTGTTCACGCGCGCTCTTAGCGATATCGGCCACCTCCTGGCTCATCGCCGCGACCTGCGCCACGATATCCCCCAGGCTCTTGCCCGACGCCGTCACCAGCTCCACGCCTTGGCTGACGTGATGGCTCGACATGACAATGAGTCCCTTGATCTCCTTGGCGGCCTCCGCCGAGCGCTGGGCAAGAGCCCGCACTTCCTGCGCGACGACCGCAAAGCCCTTGCCGGCCTCGCCCGCGCGCGCCGCCTCGACGCCCGCGTTCAGGGCGAGGAGGTTCGTCTGGAAGGCGATTTCGTCGATGACGCCGATGATCTTGCCGATTTCCTCCGACGACTTCTCGATCTCCGCCATCGCGCCGACGGCCTTGCTGACGATCGCCCCGCCCTTCTCGGCGTTGGACCGGGCGGACTCGGCCGAAACCTGGGCCCGGCTGGCACCTTCGGCCGTCTCGTGGACGCCGCGGCTGACCTCGCCGAGCGCGGCCACCGTCTCCTCGAGGCTCGCCGCCTGCTGCTCGGTGCGCTGAGCGAGATCGTTGGACGCGGTGTTGATCTCGTCCAGCCCGTTGCGAATCGAGCCGATCGAGGAAACCACCGATCCGAGCGTCTCCTCCAGCTTGCCGATGGAGCCGTTGAACTGATCGCGAATGACCTCGTATTCAGCGGCGACGGGGTTGGTCATCCGCACGGTCAGGTCGCCGGCGGAAAGCTGAGCAAAGCCGGATTCGATGTCAGACACAAAGGCGCGCAACTCGGCCGCCTTGGCGCGCTCGGCGACGGCCTGCCGCTGACGCTCGGCCTCCTGCGCCTCACGCATCGCGGCAGCCTCCGCCTCGAGGTTTCTCTGCTTGATCGCCGTCTGTTTGAAGACCTCGATGGTAGAGGCCATCTTGCCGACCTCGTCGCGGCGATCCTGGCCGGTGACTTTGGTCTCGAGCCGACCGGCGGCAAGCGCTTCCATCTCGCTGCGCAACAGGTCCAGGGGCTTGGTGATGCCACGCGAGGAAACCACCAGCGCCGCGCCGATGCCTAGGATCATGGCAAGCAGAGAGCCCGCCAAGGTTCCCGTCGAGATCGTTCCGACCAGAGCAGACAGTTCCTTCGCTCGGACGTCGTTGCTCGCCATCAAATCGTCAGTGAGCTTGGTGCTCTGCGAGGTGAATTCGGCGATGACCTCATCCGCCTCGGCCAGATGCTGCTTGGCTTCATCATTGCGATTTGCGCGGCCGAGCTGAACAGCCTCCTTGGTCTTCTGGTCGATGACGTCGAGGCGCTTGATCTGCGCGTCGATCGCAGACCCGACCTCCGGGAAGTTGGCCAGCACGTCGGACAGGAATTGCCTCGCGCGCTCGATCTGCTTGTCACGGTCGGCGGCCGAGGCTTTGGCTTCATCAGAGGCGCCGTCATAGGCCATGACCTTGTAGGAGTCATAGGCCACTCCGCTGACGGCCCGGCTGGCTCTCGCCAATCTGACGAGATTGAGGGAATCAGGGCCGGAGAGATCGAAGTATTCGGCGTCGATCGACCGCATTTCGACCGAGCTATAGACAGAAAATCCTAACCCTATCAGACTGACGACAATTACTACCGCTGCAATCTTGGTAACAATTCGAAAATTCTTTAACATCGCAAGCACCGGGACAAACTCCACCCGAGGCCGCTCGCCCATCGAGCGCTTCTCACGGTTGCTGGTGACAATAGTTTCGATTTATTACGACCTCACTAATGACAAACTGTATCGCAAATAATAAGCGGCGACGGGTATTCGATCGCAAAGTGCGGGCGCCAATGCCTTCATAAGCTTGTCGCATGAAGAGGCTTGCCACCGAGCTCGCCGCCACCGCTTCGGCCGCAGCGATCATGGATGATGACAATGCTCTCATCCGTCGCGCTTCCGCCGATCGCCATCGACCATTATCGCTCCCGCTTGGAAAACGGGTGGCTCGGTGGAAAGCCATGCTCTAGCTGAGACGCTCCTTTGACGTGACACGGGAGTGTTTCCATGGATCTTCTGTCAAACAAGGTCGCCCTCATCACCGGCGCAAGCTCCGGCATCGGCAGGGCAGCGGCCAAGCTCTTCGCCCAGGAGGGCGCGCGGGTCGTCGTCAATGCGAGGCGCAGCGAGCCTCTGGAAGATCTCGCGGCGGAAATCCAGGCGGCGGGCAGAGAGGTCGCCGTCGTTGTCGGCGATGTGGCTCTGGAGCAGACGCACAAGGCCTGCATCGAAGAAGCAGAAAGAGCGTTCGGTGCCCTCGACATCGCCTTCAACAATGTCGGTCTGGTGGGGCCTATGCGCCCTCTCGCGGAGCTGACGCTCGACGACTGGGAGAGCGTTCTGCGCACCAACCTGACAGCAGCCTTTCTCGGTGCGAAATATCAGGTTCCGGCAATGCTCAAGCAGGGCGGCGGTTCGCTGGTCTTTACCGGCAGCTTCGTCGGCAACAGCGTCGGCCTGCCGGGAATGGCGGCCTATGGCGCGGCGAAGGCCGGGCTTGTGGGACTGGTGAAGGGCCTCACCGCCGATTACGGCGCGAAGGGCATCCGGGCCAACGCTCTTCTGCCGGGCGGCACCGACACCGCCATGGCGGGCGATGCCCAGCAGCGCGAATGGGCCGCCGGCCTCCACGCCATGAAGCGGATCGCCCAGCCGGACGAGATCGCCCGAGCCGCCCTGTTCCTGGCGAGCGACCTGTCGAGCTTCGTCACCGGCTCGGCTCTCTGGGCCGATGGCGGCAACGCCGCCGTCAAGCTGTAGCCGCCCGTCTTGCGAGGCGGCCTGCTCGCGCCGCCTCCTACCTCTCCGCAGCCAGGCTCGCCGCCGTCGCCTTCAGCCCCGCCAGCGCGTCCTTGGGAGCCAGCTCCAGCATCAGGCCGCGCTGGCCGGCGTTGATGATGACGCTGGCCTCATCCATCGCGCTCTCCTCGATCGCCGTCGGCACGGCCCGCTTCTGGCCGAAGGGACTGATGCCGCCGACATGGTAGCCGGTGAGGCGCTCGGCCTTTTGCGGCGGCATCATTGCCGCCGTCTTGCCCTTGAAGGCGGCCGCGACCTTCTTCATCGACAACTCGCGGTCGGAGGGGATGACGCAGCAGGCGGGCTTGCCGTCCACCTCCACCATCAGCGTCTTCAGCACCCGGTGCGGCGGCTCGCCGATGGCGGCGGCGGCCTGAAGGCCGATGGGCTCGTTGCCGGAGTGATAGTCGTAGCTTCTCGTGCGATAGGCGATGCCCGCCTTGTCGAGGGCAAGGGTCGCCTGGGTGCTTTTCGACATCTCGTTCGAATCCGTTCTCAGTCCACCGGCACCACGTCCACCGCGTGCCACGATCTCTGCGCGCCGGCCGTCGTGACCACCCCCGCCATGGGAGCGATGTCGGCATAGTCGCGGCCGATGGCTGCGATGATGTGCCCTTCCCCGGCAAGGATGCCGTTGGTCGGGTCGAAGCCGATCCAGCCGATCTCCGGGCCGAGCCAAGCCATCACCCAGGCATGCATGGCATCGACGCCTTCGATGCGCGGCTGGCCGGGCGGCGGATCGGTCTTGAGATAGCCGCTGGCATAGGCGGCGGGAAGCCCGAGCCCCCTGAGCCCGGCGATCATGACGTGGGCGAAGTCCTGGCAGACGCCGCGCCGCAGAGCGAAGGCGGCGGCAACGTCCGTGGTGACGTCGGTGAAGCCCTCCTCGTAGGTGAACTCGTTTCTGATCGTGGTCGCGAGATCCAGGCAGGCGCGGCCGACAGAGACGCGCCGCCCCGACCGGGCCGCGGCATAGGCCGTGACGTCGGGAACGAGCTTGACGGCCCTGCTAGAACCCAGGAAGTGCGCGGGCGAAAGAGCGGCGAGATCTCGGCTCGCCTCCGCCGCCCGCGCCACCTCGCCGACAGGCAGTGCCAGGTTGAGATCGGGCGCCGTGCGCTCCACCGCGACGCGCGCGCGCATCTCGATCGACAGACGATCGTGGGCGCGATCGATCCGGAACCGGTCGACGGTATTGCCAAAGAAATCCGTCTCCCGCCCCTGCTCCCCCGGCCGAGGATCGATGAGGAGCGAAGCGGCTTCCACGCTCTGGCCAAAGCCCGCGCGCGGGCGAACACGCAGGAGATGGCTCGATTCGCCGACGGCGGAGGGATAGTCGGTGCCGATCCTCAGGCGAATATCGCAGATCATTCCGCCTCCCCCCTTTCCTCGCCTCCCGCCGCGCCGGAGAAATAGCGACGCAGCAGGAGATCGGAGATCGCCGAGAAATCGGCGCTGGCGCGGTTGAGAAACGCTTCGTCCACCTCCGCCGGCTCGGCCGTTTCCAGCCGCACGGCAAGGCGCGCGGTGCGGCGGATCAGGCCGTCGGGCGTCACGCCCCCGCCCGTTCCCGGAAGATGCTCCAGCATCTCCTTCAGCTTGCCCGCCTGGAACGAAACCGAGCGCGGGTTGAGCGGATCGAGCATGGCGAGATCCAGCACCGTCTCCCGCGACAGGGCGACGGAATAGCGTCGGCGGTGGGCGACGCGGCTGTCGGTGAATTCGAGCAGCGCCTCCAGCGCGCCTTCCGGCGGCTCGCCTTTGAGCAGCGTGGCGGCGATCCCCGCCGTGATAGTGCCGCGTTCCAGATGGCGTCCGGCTTCCAGAAAGCGCCAGCCGGTAAAACGCACCATGTTTTCGTGGACGAGGCCGGTGAAGCCGGCGAGCCGTGTCAGCATCTCGCCGAGGAGGCGCTGCAGCGCCTCGATGCCGAGCCCCGGCGGGCTGCGCAGGATCAGCTCCTCCAGCTCGGCGAGCACCCGCCAGCCATCGGGCGAGAAACGATCGCGGATGCGCGAGGCCGTCGCCGAGGCCGCCCGCGCATGCGCCTCCAGCCCGACAACGGGATCATGGGAAAGCGAAACACCATAGGCCGCGAGAAGATCGCCGATGCGCTGGATCAGCGGCGCGCCCTCCCCGAGTTCGCCTTGCCGCGCCGCCGCAAGGCGCAGAAGCCGGGTTACGCCCTCCGTGCGCTCGACATAACGCCCGAGCCAATAGAGATTGTCCGCCGAGCGCGAGGGCAAGGCGTTGGGCAGGCGCCGGGCAAACCGCGCCCCTCCCCCGCCGAGCAGGGTCACGGGCTTCGGCTCCTGGCTGGACGTCACCCAAACGTCGATCGAGTGCCCCCCCGCCTGCATGGCAACGGCGCGCGGGTCGTCGGACTGCGAGACGCGCGCAAAGCCGCCGGGCATGACGAACCAGCCGTCCTCGCCTCGCGCCAGATAGACCCTGAGCGTGACCGGGCGCGGCTCCAACTGCCCGGCCGAGAAGACAGGCACGGTCGAGAGGGCAACCATCTCCTGCCCGACCAGCGAAGCCGCTTCCACCGCCGGTCCGAAAAGGCTTTCGGGGCTGGCGCCACCGGTGGCGGGCAGGATCGGCCGCATCGCGCCTTCTTCGCCAGAGGCTGGTGGAAAGGCCGGCGCCAGCGCCATTCTCTCCCGGTTAGCCCGCACAAGCTCGCGTTCGCTTCCTTGGCCGCACCACCAGGTCGCGATCACCGGCAGCTTCAGCTCCTCGCCGAGCAGCCGTTTGGCCATGGCCGCCTGAAAGGCGAGCAGCGCGCGAGTTTCGAGAATGCCGGAGCCGAGCGCGTTGACCAGCCTTACTCTTCCGGCCCGCACCGCAGCCACAAGCCCGGCGGTGCCGATGCGCGAGGCGGAAAAGAGCTCCAGCGGATCGGCATAGTCGGCATCGAGCCGGCGCCACAGAACGGGAATGGGTCTTGCGCCATGGACGGTGCGGACCGCGACACCGGTCTCCCCGGCGACGAGATCGCCGCCCTCGAGGAGCGTGAGGCCGAGATAGCGGGCGAGATAGGCGTGTTCGAAATAGGTCTCGTTGTGAGGACCGGGCGTCAGAAGGCCAACGCGCCCGGTTGGCGAGCCGGTGAGGCGAAACAGCGTCTCGCGAAAGCGCTGGAAGAAACCGGCGAGGCGCTCGACCCGCATGGCGCGACTGACGTCGCCGAAGGCGCGCGCCGTCGCCACGCGATTCTCCAGCGCAAAGCCGGCGCCGGAGGGCGCCTGGGCGCGGTCGCCGAGCACCCACCAGCGCCCGTCGGGCCCCCGGCCGAGATCGATGGCGATGAAGCGGATGAGCGGCTCGCCCGAGGCCGCCTGCCCGGCGAGCGGGCGCAGATATTCCGGATTCCGGGCGACGATGGGAGCGGGCAGAATGCCCTCGGCCACCAGACGGTTGTCGCCGTAGAGATCGGCGAGGAGGCGCTCCAGAAAGACGGCGCGCTGGACGAGCCCGGCCTCGAGCGCTGCCCACTGGCCTTCGCCTATGACCAGCGGCGGATAGGCGAGCGGCCAGACGCGCTGCTCCTCGCCCGGGTCCTCGCCGCCATAGACGCGATAGAAGACGCCGGCCTCGCGCAGGTAGCGCCCGGCGCGCGCAAAGCGCGCGGTACGCTCGGCGCGATCCATGGCGCTGAGGGCGTCGGCCAGCGGACGGTAGCACTCACGGACGGTGCCGCCCGCCTCCATCATCTCGTCGAAGCCGCCGGCCGGCGGCCGGTAGCCGGCGAGAAGCGCCTCCAGGCTCCCTGCCCCCGTCATGCCCGGCCGCTCCCCTTCCCTTTCCATCACGAAAGATGCGCCGGCCGGCGAAGGTCGAGCGTCGTCGGGAAGGTCGGGTCGGGGACTTCGGACGGTGGCACGAAACCGCCCGCCGTGTGGCCGATATCCTCGAAGCGGGCGAGCCGCCGCGCCTCGGCCTCATAGGCATTGACCGGGAACGTCTCGTAATTTCGCCCGCCGGGGTGGGCGACATGGTAGACGCAGCCGCCGAGCGAGCGGCCCGTCCACGTATCGTAGAGATCGAAGGTGAGCGGCGCGTGGACGGGAATGGTCGGATGAAGGCCCGAGGCCGGCTGCCACGCCTTGAAGCGCACGCCGGCCACCCAATCGCCGTTCTTTCGGCCCGGCACGAGCGGCACACGCCTTCCGTTGCAGGTGACGACGTGGCGCCCGTCCTCCAGCCCCGAAACCTTCACCTGAAGGCGCTCGACCGAGGAATCGACGAAGCGCACCGTGCCGCCGATGGCGCCCGTCTCGCCCATGACATGCCAGGGCTCCAGCGCCTGCCGGAGTTCCAGCGACACGCCCTCGCGCTCGATGCGTCCGCAGAAGGGAAAGCGGAATTCGGCCTGCGCCTCGAACCATTCGGGGCGCACGGCATAGCCTGAGCGGTTGAGGTCGGCCACCACTTCCAGGAAATCGCCCCAGACGAACTCGGGCAGCATGAAACGGTCGTGAAGCCGGGTGCCCCAGCGCACGAACTTGCCCGAAGCCGGCTCCTTCCAGAACTTGGCGATGAGCGCGCGAATGAGGAGCTGCTGGGCAAGGCTCATCCGCGCATCCGGCGGCATCTCGAAGCCGCGGAACTCGATGAGGCCGAGCCGGCCCGTCGGCCCGTCCGGAGAATAGAGCTTGTCGATGCAGATTTCCGAGCGGTGGGTGTTGCCCGTGACGTCGATGAGCAGGTTGCGGAAGAGGCGGTCCACCAGCCAGGGCGGCGGCGCCATGCCGCTCCCCGGCGGCGGCACGTGATCCATGGCGATCTCCAGCTCATAGAGCTGGTCGTGGCGCGCCTCGTCGATGCGCGGCGCCTGACTGGTCGGGCCAATGAAAAGACCGGAGAAGAGATAGGACAGCGAGGGGTGGCGCTGCCAGGTCAGCACCAGCGACTTCAAAAGGTCGGGCCGGCGCAGGAACGGGCTGTCGAGCGGCGTCGCGCCTCCCACGACGACGTGGTTGCCGCCGCCCGTGCCGGCATGGCGCCCGTCGATCATGAACTTGTCGGTTCCGAGGCGGGTGAGCCGCGCCTCCTCATAGATTGCCGTCGTGATGTCCACTGCATCCCGCCACGTGTCGGCCGGGTGGATGTTCACCTCGATGACGCCGGGATCGGGGGCGACACGGATGACGTTCATGCGCGGATCGTGCGGCGGCTGGTAGCCCTCGATCTGGACCGGGACGCCCTTTTCTTCCGCCACCGCCTCGACGGCGCCGAGAAGATCGAGATAGGCCTCCACCGTCTCCGTCGGCGGCATGAAGACACAGAGCTTGCCGTCGCGCGGCTCGATGGAGAGCGCCGTCCGCACATAGCCGACGATGTCCGGCCCTGGACCGAAGCTCCGCCCTCCCGGCCCCTGGCTCATCCCGCCCATGGACTGGGTGCCCATCGGCGGAAGGGCGCCATCCGAGGCGAGACGTTGCCCCTGCGCCATGCCACCCATCGCCTGAAGCCCGCCCGAGGGCGACTGGCTCTGGCCGGCAGGCGCCGCAATGCGCATCTGATCGCGCCCCGGGCCGAACTCCTGCGGCTCCGGCAGCGGGCCGCTCGGCACGGTCGGATCGGAGGGGAAGATATAGGGGAAGGTCGAGGGCGGCAGGTAGGGCAGCGAGGACAGCGGTAGGCGATAGCCCACCGGACTATCGCCGGGCGTCAAGTACAGCTTGCCGCGCCGCGTCGACCAGCGCTCCGAGATCCATTTTAAGCCCCGCCCCTGCCAGGCCTGGATCGGCAGGACGTAGCCGGACGGGTGCGTGAGCCCCCGATCGAAGACCCGGGAGATGCGCGCGCGCTCCTCGGGGTCCTCGAGCTTGGGGTCGGTGGGATCGACGTTCTCCGGAAGCTGTGCCTCTTTGACCAGCCAATAGGCCGGGTCCTCGAAGGCGGGCGCGGCATTGTCGGGGTCGACGCCAAGCTCGGCGGCGACGGCCCGCGTGAACACCGCCGCGTCCTCTGCCGTAACCGCTCGCTGATCGGCTTCGCGGGCGACGAGATCCGGCTTCTTCCAGATCGGCTTGCCGTCCTTGCGCCAGTAGAGCGAGAAGGTCCAGCGCGGCAGGGTTTCGCCCGGATACCACTTGCCCTGGCCGAAATGGAGGAAGCCGCCGGGGGCGAAGCGCTTCTGCAAGCGGCGGATTAAGGCGTCGGCGAGGCCCCGTTTCTGAGGGCCGGTGGCCTCGGTGTTCCACTCGGGCGACTGGAAGTCGTCGATCGAAACGAACGTCGGCTCGCCGCCCATGGTGAGCCGCACGTCGTTGCGCCGGAGCTCCTCGTCCACCGCCTCGCCGAGCGCGTCGAGCGCGGCCCAGCTCTCGTCGGAGAAGGGATGCGAGACGCGCGGCCGCTCAGCGATGCGCTCGACGCTCATGTCGAAGGAGAACTCGACCTCGGCGTAGTCGACGGCGCCCGAGATCGGCGCGGCCGAGTGGTAGTGCGGCGTCGCGGCAAGCGGCACGTGGCTCTCGCCGGTGAGCAGCCCCGAAGTCGGGTCGAGGCCGATCCAGCCCGCCCCCGGCAGATAGACCTCGGCCCAGGCGTGAAGGTCGGTGAAATCGTGATCCGTTCCCGGCGGGCCGTCGAGCGCGACGATGTCGGGCTTCAGCTGGATGAGATAGCCTGAGACGAAGCGGGCGGCGAAGCCGAGATGACGCAGGATCTGAACGAGCAGCCAGGAGGTGTCGCGGCAGGAGCCGGAGCCCTTCTCCAGCGTCTCCTCCGGGTTCTGGACGCCGGGCTCCATGCGGATGAGATAGTCGATCGCCTGTTCGAGCTTTTGGTTCAGCCCGACGAGGAAGTTCACGGTGTGCTTCTCGCTGCGATCGAGTTCGGCGAGGAAGGTCTGGAGCCGAGGCCCCGCCGGTTCCCGCTCCAGATAGGGCTCGAGATCGCTGCCGAGCGGCTCGGCGTAGGTGAACGGCCACTCGGTGGCATAGTCCTCGACGAAGAAGTCGAAGGGATTGTAGACCGTCATGTCGGCGAGGAGATCGACCTCGATCTTGAATTCGTTCGCCTTCTCCGGGAAGACGAAGCGCGCGAGATAGTTGCCGAACGGGTCCTGCTGCCAATTGATGAAGTGTTCCTTGGGCGTGACCTTCAAGGAATAGGACGCGACCCGCGTCTTGGAGTGCGGCGCCGGTCGAAGACGGATGGTCTGGGGGGCGAGAGTGACCGGCCGGTCGTACCTGTAGTGGGTGACGTGGTGGAGGGCAGCGAGGATCGACATCGGAGCCTTTTGCGAAACGCGAGGGAGGACGCGGAAGTCAACTGTAGACGAACGGAGTGCTGCGGCAAGCGCCGATCGCCGCACAGGTCCGTTGCGACGGCGGCTGCCATTGCTCGGCCGGCTCGCCAAATATTGAACGAAGCAGAGGCGTTCCGCGCAATTGCGGCGGAACCGCTTGACCGCCCGGTCATTGTTGGCGCGGTCTTCCCAGCGGCGAAAGTGCCGCCAAACGGTTCCGGCTCATGAAGCTTTTCTCCTGCCCATCCTGCGGCAACGTCGTCTATTTCGAGAACGTGGTGTGCGAGAATTGCGGGCATGCGCTTGGCTTTGAGCCCGGCGCCATGACGATGCTCGCCCTGGAACAGGAGGGCGACGGCTGGAAGGAGGCGGGCAGTCACGCCACCGAGGCGACGTGGCGCTATTGCGAGAACTACGCTCATGGCGTCTGCAATTGGCTGGTGCCGACGACCAGCGAGACGACCTTCTGCCTCGCCTGCCGCCACAACCTCATCATCCCGCCGCTGACAGACCCCGCAAATCTGCCGCTCTGGCAGAAGATGGAGATCGCCAAGCGCCGGCTCTTCTACACGCTCCTGAAGCTCAGACTTCCGCTTCTGACGCGAGACGAGAACCCCGAGGGACTAGGCTTCGAATTCCTGGCCGAGGGCGTGGCGGGAACCGAGCATGTGATGACCGGCCACGACCATGGCCTCATCACCATCGCCATCGCCGAGGCCGACGACGCCGAGCGCGAAAAGCGCCGCACCCAGATGGGCGAGCCCTACCGCACTCTTCTCGGCCACTTCCGCCACGAGATCGGCCACTGGTATTGGGATCGGCTGGTGCGGGATGGCGGCAGCCTGGATGCCTGCCGTGCCCTGTTCGGCGACGACAGCGAAGATTATGGCGAGGCGCTGCAGCGCCACTACGCGAACGGACCGAAGCCCGACTGGCAGACCGACTATGTGTCGGCCTATGCCGGCTCCCATCCCTGGGAGGACTTCGCCGAAACCTGGGCACACTACCTCCACATCGTCGACACCCTGGAGACGGGGCGCTCCTGGGGCATCTCCATCGATCCGCGCGTCGACAACAAGGGTCTCCTGCACGCCGACCTCGATTTCGATCCCTACGCGCCCGGCATCACGATCAAGGAGATCACGGACGCCTGGTTGCCCCTCGCCGCCGCGCTCAACTCCTTCAACCGCTCCATGGGTCAGCAGGACCTCTATCCCTTCGTCCTCTCCCCAGGGGTCATCGAGAAGCTCGGCTTCATCCACGATCTCGTTCACGGCAGGTAAGCCGCCACCCTTCCGTTTGCCCACGACATCGCGCCGGCGGCCATGAACCTTAGACCGCCCCGCATTTTTCCGGCCCCGACCGCTGGACGGCGGGAGGATCAGGCCAATCTTGTGTTGCAGAAAAACGGCCATCGAACGGGGATGGGCGGGGCCGCTTGCAGTCGGCCCACATATGACCAGCAACGCTATTCACGGCGCCCGCGAGGGAGCCGAGGCAAGGGACGACATGACTGGTGAGGCGACCTTTTCTTGCGAAACCTCATGGGGTCCAAGGATCGGCGAGACGGGCACGCTGTTTCGCCTTTGGGCTCCGGGAGCACAATCCATCGAGCTGGCGATCGGCAAGGCGGACGGCCCCGACTTTCTCGCCATGGAGCGCGACGAGGCGGGGTGGTGGCGCGTCGAGACCGACCGCGTCGCCATCGGCGGCGGCTATGGATTCCGGGTGAACGGCGACATGGTGGTGCCCGACCCGGCGGCGCGGGCGCAGATCGACGGCGTGCATGGCCTGTCGCGGCTAGTGGATCCGAAGGCCTATCGGTGGAAGACCGCAGATTGGAAGGGCCGCCCGTGGGAGGAAACGGTCTTCTACGAGCTCCACACCGGCACCTTTACCCCGGAAGGCACCTTCGAGGCGATCATCGAAAAGCTCGATTACCTGAAGGAGGTCGGCATCACGGCGGTCGAGCTTCTGCCGGTCGCCGAATTCTCAGGCAGGCGCGGCTGGGGCTATGACGGCGTCTATCTCTATGCGCCGCACGAGGTCTATGGCGGTGTCGAGGGGCTGAAGCGCCTCGTCGACGCGGCCCACGAGCGCGGACTGATGGTCTTCCTCGACGTCGTCTACAACCACTTCGGCCCGGACGGAAACTACCTCGGCGTCTATGCGCCGGAGTTCTTCCATCCCGAGATTCACACCGCCTGGGGCGCGGCCATCGCCTACGATAAGAAGCCGGTGCGCGATTTCATGATCGAGAACGCGCTCTATTGGCTCGAGGAGTTTCGCATCGACGGCCTGCGTCTCGACGCCATCGACTCCATCGAGGATACCACCGACGAGCCGCTGATCCGCGAGCTGGCGTCCGCCGTGCGCACGCGCATCACAGACCGGCACGTGCATCTCACCAGCGAGGACGCGCGCAACATCACCTGGCACATCGAGCGCAACAAGGATTGTTCGCCGAAATACGTCAGCGGCGAGTGGAACGACGACTTTCACCACACCGCCCACGCCATCGCCACCAAGGAGAGCGAGGGCTACTACCAGGATTATTCCCGCTCCGCGGTGAAGCAGATGGCCAGGGCGCTGGCCGAGGGCTTCGTCTACCAGGGCGATCATTCCCGCCACCGCGACAAGGATGTCGGCTTCCCCTCGGCTCATCTTCCGCCGACCGCCTTCGTCAATTTCCTCCAGAACCACGACCAGATCGGCAACCGCGCCTTCGGTGAGCGGCTGACCGATCTCGCCTCGCGCCGGCTGGTGGCGGTGCTCCAGTCGATCCTCCTGCTGTCGCCGCAGATCCCGCTGATGTTCATGGGCGAGGAGTATGGCGAGACCAACCCGTTCTGCTTCTTCACCGATTTCCATGGCGAGCTCGGCGAGATCGTGCGCGAGGGGCGGCGCTCGGAGTTCAAGCACTTCGCCGCCTTCCGCAATCCCGAGAACCGCAAGCTCATTCCCGACCCGAACGACGAGGAAACCTTCCTCCAGTGCAAGATGGATTGGACGGCCGCGCGCGGTCGACCGACCTACCGGCGCCGCCTCGATCTGGTGGAGCGGCTGCTGACCTTGCGCCGTGAGAGGATCGTGCCGCTGCTGAAGGGAATGGGCGGCCATGCCGGCCGCTATCACGTCGACGAGTCGACCGACGCTTTCGCCGTCTCCTGGCGGCTGGCGGGAGACAACGTGCTGCGCCTCTTCGCCAATCTCGACGACGAGCCGTGGAACGTGCCGCAGGCCGTGACCGCGGGCGCGGCGGCCGCCGGCGAGGTTCTGTTCGAACACGAGGCCGGAGCGGCCGAAAGCCTCGCCACCGGCGTCCTGCCCGGCCCCTCCGTCGTCTTCCGCTTCGCGCCCAACCTCCAGATCGGGAAAGACTCATGAGCGAACGCCTCGACCGCCTCGCCGAGAGCCACGGCATCCAGCTCGCCTACATCTCCGAGCTCGGCGAGCGCCACATGATTTCCGACGAAGCCAAGGCGCGTCTGCTCAAGGTCATGGGCATCGACCCGGAAACGGGCCCGGAAGGCGCGTTCGACGAGGCGGCCGATCAGTCGACGTCGCGCTGCTACGTGCCGCCGATGCCGGAACGTGGCCTGTGGGGGGTCGCCTGCCAGCTCTACGGCCTGCGCTCGCGGCGCAATCTCGGCATCGGCGACTTCGAGGATCTCGGGAGGCTCGCCACCATCGCCGGGGCGGTCGGGGCCGCCTTCATCGGCGTCAATCCGCTTCACGCGCTGTTTCTGGCCGATCCGGGGCGCTTCAGCCCTTACGCACCGTCGAGCCGGCGCTTCCTCAACCCGTTCTATATCGCCATCGACCAGATCGAAGGGGGGCCGGCCGCCATCGACGGGGTGAGAGCCGAGGCGCCGGAAATGTTCGAGGGGCTCGACGAGGACCTCGTCGACTACCCACGGGTGGGCGCTCTCAAGCGGCGCCTCCTGCGCTCTCTGTTCTCGGCGCGCCTGGAAGCGATCCGCGGCGACGAGGAATTCCAGCGCTTCTGCGCCGGTGGCGGCGAGCCGCTGCGCGACTTCGCGCTGTTCGAGGCGATTTCCGAAAAGATGGTCGAGGCCGGTCATCACGCCGGCTGGCATTCCTGGCCGGAGGAGATGCGCGATCGGCAGGGCCAGGCCGTGAAGGATTTCGCCGCCGCCCATCAGGACGACCTTCTCTTTCATCTCTGGCTTCAATATCTCGCCGAGGCCCAGCTTGCCGCCGCGCAGACGCGCGCGACGGGCGCGGGAATGCGGATCGGGCTCTATCTGGATCTGGCGGTGGGCGTCGCCCCCGACGGTGCCGAGACCTGGGCCGATCCCGCCCTGACGGCGGGGGCCGCGCGCATTGGCTCTCCGCCCGACATGTTCAATTCCTCCGGTCAGGACTGGGGCCTCGCCCCGCTCTCTCCGGCGGCCCTGGCGGAGCGCAACTTCAAGCCACTGGAAGATTCCTTCTCGATGCTGATGCGCAATGCCGGCGCGGTTCGCATCGACCATTCCATGGGGCTCGCCCGCCTCTGGTGGATTCCCGCCGAAGTCGGCGCCAAGGACGGCGGCTATGTGCGCTATCCGCTCGGCCGGATGATCGATGTCGTGGCCAAGGCATCGCAGGAGAACAAGTGCCTCGTCATCGGCGAGGACCTCGGCACCGTTCCGCCCGGCTTCCGTCATTTCATGGGAGAGGCCGCGATCCTCTCCTATCGACTGCTCTATTTCGAGCGCCATGGCGAGACTGGTTTTCTGCCGCCGTCAGCCTATCCCGACCTCGCGCTGGCCTGCATCTCCACCCATGATCTGCCGACCCTGAAGGGCTGGTGGACGGGCGCGGATGTCAATCTGCGCTTCGAGCTCGGCACGCAGGACCAGACGGCGACGGACCGCACATGGGACGAGCGCCGGCGCGACCGGCGAGCCCTTGTTCTCGCCCTCAAGGACGCCGCGCTGCTGCCGGAAGAGTTTGAGCGTGCCGCGTCCGGCGAGGAGGCCATGCCGCCCGATCTACCGCTTTCGCTGGTCGAGGCGGTCCACCGCTTCATCGCCCGCACACGCGCGATCGTCGTCGCCGCCCAGATCGACGACATGATCGGCTCGACGCGGCAGCTCAACGTCCCGGGCACCACCGATCAATACCCCAATTGGCGCATCCGCCTGAATGTCTTCCTGGAAGATCTCGCCTCGCATGAGGAGTTCCAGAGGCTGGCATCGGCGATGAGAGAAGAGCGACCGGCCGAACGATGAAGAGACAGTTGGTCGCAACCTATCGGTTGCAGTTTCGCGAGGGTACCGACTTCGAAAGCGGCCGCCAGCTCGCCCCGTATCTGAAGCGGCTCGGCGTCAGCCATCTCTATGCCTCGCCGATCTTCACGGCCGCGCCCGGCTCAACTCATGGCTACGACGTCGTCGACTACAACGCCTTCGAACCGGCGCTCGGCGGGAATGACGGCTTCGTCGCCATGAGCGACGCCCTGATGGAAGCCGACATCGGGCTCATGCTCGATTTCGTGCCCAACCACATGGGCATCAGCCCTCAGAACGTGTGGTGGGAGGATGTGCTCACATGGGGCGCGGATAGCCGCTTCGGCGACGTCTTCGACATCGCCTGGGACGCCGAGAAGATCCTCGTCCCGGTGCTCGGCAAGCCCTACGGCGACGCGCTCGCGGACGGGGACCTGTCGGTGATCATCGATGCCGGCAAGCGCCGGCTGCGCTTCGATGCCGCCGGCTACCAGCTGCCGCTCGACCCGCGCAGCCTCGGCATCGTCTTCCGCTTCCTGGAGCATGAGGCGCGCGAGCAGCTCGTTCGGCGCTTTGCCGTCGCCACGCCGTGGGACGCCGCCGAACTCGACGAGCGCTTCGAGGAGCACCTGGAGGACGAGACCTTCCGCGCCGCGCTGGACGCGGCCGTCGCCGCCGTCAACGGCGACAAAAGTGCGTTGCACGAGCTGCACGAGGCGCAGAGCTGGCGCCTTGCCTGGTGGCGCACGGCGCGGGAAAAGCTGACCTATCGCCGCTTCTTCGAGATCGCCGACCTGATCGGCGTTCGCCAGGAAAGGCGCCGGGTCTTCCAGGAATCGCACCGCACACTCATCCGCCTCGCCAAGGAGCGGCGGCTCGACGGCGTTCGCATCGACCATGTCGACGGCCTCGGCGATCCCAAGAGCTATCTGAGCGACCTGAAGCAGGCGTTCTCCGGCGTTCGCCGCAGCCCGACCATCCATGTCGAGAAGATCCTCACCGGCCCGGAGCGCCTTCGCGCCAGCTGGGAGATCGAGGGAACCACCGGCTACGAATTCATCACCGCGCTCGCCGGCCTCTATGTCGATGGTGACCAGGAAGCGGCGATGACGCAGGCCTATTGCGGCTTCGTCGGGGAAGAGGACCCTTTGCGCACGATGATCGCCAAGCAGAAGCGGGTGATCTTCTTCCGCAATCTGGCGGGCGAGCTGCAGTTCCTCACCAACGAAGCGATGAACGTCGCCTCGCGCGGGCTCTCGACCCGCGACCTCGGGCCGGACACCATGGCCCGGTCGATCGTCGAGATGGCGGCCCAGCTGCCGGTCTATCGCACCTATGTCAGCGTCGAGGGCGTGCCGGCCCATGACACGGCGGTGATCGATGGCGCGGTCGAGCGCGCCAAGGCGGGACGCGAGGTGGAAGCGGACGAGCCGATCGAGTTCATCGGGCGGCTGCTCAAGCTCGACTTCTCGGACGCGCTCGATGTCGCCGGCGCGCTGGAGTTCACCCGGCGCTTCCAGCAGACGACGGGCGCGGTGATGGCCAAGGCCGTGGAGGACACGGTCTTCTACCGCTACAACCGCCTCATCGCCCTCAACGAGGTGGGCGGCGAGCCCGACCATTACGGCACCGGCGTAGAGGAATTCCACCAGGCGATGGCGATCCGCCTGGAAGACCAGCCGGAAGGCTTGCTGGCCAGCTCCACCCACGACACCAAGCGCGCCGAGGACGCGCGCGCCCGGCTCTACACCTTGAGCGAGGCGCCGGAGCGCTGGGCCGAGTTGGTGGAAGGGTGGCGCAAGACGATGGAGCCTTTCCGCGCTCCCGCCGACAGTCTGACCATCTCGCCCGACCCGGCGACGGAGTGGATGTTCTACCAGGCGCTCGCCGGTGTCTTGCCGTGCGACTTCGACCCGGATGACACGGGCGCGCGGGCCAATATCGAGGCTCGCTTGGCGGCCTTCATGGAAAAGGCGGTGCGCGAGGCCAAGCGCTACACCAGCTGGACCGCGCCCGGCACCGCCTACGAGGCCCAGCTCGCGACCTTCGTTCATGCCGCCTTCGACGAAGAGGCGACCGGCTCGTTCCTCGCCGACTTCTGGTCCTCCATTCAGCCTTTCGTCGCCGCCGGCGCCCTCACCTCGCTGTCGCAGACGCTGCTCAAGCTGACAGTGCCCGGCGTGCCCGATATCTACCAGGGCACGGAGTTCTACGATTTCAGCCTCGTCGATCCGGACAACCGTAGGCCCGTCGACATCAATGGGCGCAGCACGCTCATTCACGACGACGCATCGATCGCCGAGGCGATGGCGAAGTGGCGTGATGGGCGGGTGAAGGCCAAGCTGCTCGCGGCGGGGCTCGCGGCCCGCGCCGAGGCGCCCACTCTCTTCACCTCGGGCGCCTATACCCCGCTAGCGATCGAGGGCGAGGCGAGCAGGCACCTTCTCGCCTTCGCCAGAACGGCGAAGGATGCGGCCGCTATCGTCGTCGTCCCGCGCCTCACGCTCGGTCTGCTGGACGGTGCGGAAGGGCTTCTGCCGCCGGCCGAGCGTTGGGAAGGCGGACGGCTGATCCTGCCGGAGGACTTCGAGGGGCGCGGCTTCCGCGATGTCCTTTCGGGCGGCAGGCGGCGGGCCGGCAAGTCCATGGAGCTGTCGGCTCTTCTCAAGGGCCTGCCCCTCGCGTTCCTGCTCGCGGCATGACGAGGTTGGCGGCAGGGAACGTCAGCTTCCCTTTCGCGCCATGGATTCGTCCAGCTGCGTGGTAAGGGCGAGGACGGCGTCGCTGATCGGCGTCGCCACGCCGACCATGCGGGCCAGTTCGCCCACCGCCGCCTGAATCGGCACGTATTCAAGGCGGCGCCCCTTTTCCAGATCCTGAAGCATGGAGGTCTTGGCCGACCCGACACCGCCATTGGCGACGATGTGCTCTTCGGCCGAGCCCTCGATGCGGGCACCGAGCGCCTCGGCCACCTGCCGCACCTCGTCGACGATCTGACGCACCACGGAGAGCATCGGCTCCTTCAGAAGGTCCGCCATGGTTCCACGCGTCAGCGCGCTTAAGGGATTGAAGGCGGCGTTGCCCTGCAGCTTCATCCAGAGGTCGTCGCGAATGCGCGGGGTCGTCTTGACCTGCCAGCCCGCGTCGCGAATGAGCGTCGCGACCCGTTCGAGATCGTCCGTCATCTCCCCGTTTGGCTCGCCGAAGACGAAGCGGCCGATCGGCCCGAGCCGAATATCGCCGGGGGCAGCGACGGCCGCGCCCTGGTAGACGACGCCGGCAATCACGCGCTCCGGCCCGATGCGCCGCCACAGCTCACCGCCCGGGTCGAGCATCTCGATCCGGCGACCTTCGAGGCCGCTCGTCTTGTCGCCGTGGAAATACCACCAGGGTATGCCGTTCTGGATCGCGACAAGGCGCGTCTCAGGGCCCAGAAGGCTGGCGAGCGCGCCACATGCGGCAGTGAGTTGGTGGCCCTTCAAGGCGACGAAGATGATATCCTGGGGGCCAAGCTCCGCGGCATCATCGGTCGCGCGCATACGGGCTGCCCACGGCTGTGGCTCGCCCGCCGCCGAAACGGTAAGGCCGTGCTCGCGGATCGCCGCGAGCTGCGCCCCGCGCGCAACCACCGACACGTCGAGATCGTGGCTTTGCGCGATGAGTTGGAGGCGGGTGGCAACGGCGCCGCCGATGGCTCCAGCCCCGAATATGCAGATCTTTTTCACGGGCGTTCGCCTGGGTTCGAGAAGAGGGCCGCCGCAAGAAACTGCACGGCACCCTTACTTTTCGAGGGTCGGCGTACTCCGATCAAGCAAAAAAACTCGGCGCCCGCGCCCTCTCTCGCCTCAGCCCCGGTGGTTTTCGTCAACCGAAAGACGCGGGTTGCGCGTGTAGCCGGGACCAATGGTCAGCGGCTCTTTCGGCAGGATGTCGTCGGCGATCTGTGAGGTGACGGTGAAATGATCCGAGAACAGCACCGCGCCGTCGCCCGCCTGGATCAGCCGCACATCGACGCCGTAAGGTCTGTCCTTTTCGATGCCCGAGAGCGGTGGCGAGCGCAGGCTGTATTGCCTCGTTCTGGGAGAGAGGCGGGTCGAGACCACATGAGGTGGTCCACCCGCCGGGTCCTCGAATGAGGCTTCGAGCAGGGAAAGGTTCCGCACCGGCTTCTGCACATAGGCGGTGAAGCCGTAATAGGCGTCGGCAACACGGTAATTGAACATGAAGCCGCTGCCCGCGATCTTGAGATAGGGCTTGTCCGCCGGCGGATCGCGCGTCGCCCAGCCGATCGCGAAGAGGCAGACGAGAGCAGCGCCGGCACCGAAAGCGATCTGGCGCAGCGTGATACGATCGAACCAGGATGCCATGGGCCAACACCGTCTTCCGATCAGAATATCGGCGATGCTACCGCAGATTGCGGGAGGGTAAAAGTGCCGGCGTGGTCTGTCGTCAGAAGCTTGTGCGATGGCGCGCAAGGCTCGTCATTGCCTTTCCGGCGAGGCGCGCCCATACCCCCGAAAGCCTTCCCGTGATTCTCTTCCCGAAAGACCGATAGCGATGCAGTTTGGCGTCCTGCTGGCGTTTCTCGCCTACTTCAGCTTCTCGTGCAGCGACGCCGCCGTTAAGGCCCTGGGAGGCTCGATGACGGTGTTTCAGATCGGCTTCTTCACGTCGCTGATCGCGCTGTTCCCGGTCCTCTTCGCCAAAAGGGCGGGAGAGACATGGCGCGAGCTGCTGGTGCCGAGACGCCCGCGCCTGGTGCTCCTGCGCATGGTCTGCGGCACGTCGAGCGGCATTCTCGGCATCTATGCATTCACCCATCTGCCGCTTGCGGAGGCTTATGCGCTGATCTTCCTGATCCCGTTCTTCGTCACCGTCCTCTCCCGGCTGGTGCTGAAGGAGGAGATCGGCTGGCGGCGCTGGATCGCGGTGGCCATCGGCCTTGCGGGCGTGCTGCTCGTGGTGCGGCCTGGTTTCAATGAAATCCTGCCCGCCCATTTCGCCGCCCTCGGCGTCGCCGCCTTCGGCGCCATCACGATCATCGTCCTGCGCGTGCTCGGTCCCAGCGAAAGGCGGGTGACGCTGATGGGCTCCGTCATCGTCGCGGCGATCGCCACCAACGGCGCGTTGATGATCCCCACCTTCTCGCCGCCTTCGCTCAATGTCGTGCCGATCCTCGTCCTCGGCGGTTTGATGAGCGGTATCGGCCAGCTTCTCCTGGTGACGGCGGCGCGCCTCACCCCGGCCAACCGGATCGCGCCGACGCAGTACGGGCAGATCGTCTGGGCGACCCTGCTGGGCGCCGGACTGTTCGGCGAGCTGCCGGACTTCCTGGCCGTCGTCGGCATGGGCCTCGTCGGCGCCTCCGGTCTCTTCACCTTCGTGCGCGAGGAGAAGAGAGCGGGCTGGTCGCGCCGCACGCCCGTCGTGCGCCATCGGCAGTGAACGCGGCGGCCCGGGAGGGCCGCGCGCCATCGTGTGACCCGACGTCAGAGATATCCGAGCAGGCCTGTGCCGCCGGTGTTGATGCCGGAGATCAGCGAGACCGCGGGAGATGAGGCCGAGGTGTCATTCTTGAGATCGTACATCGCGGCGAATCGCGCCACGAGGGCATCGAGTTTCTTCGGGTCCTTGAAGTCATCGTAATTCAGCTTCTTGTCGAGAATCTTCGCCTGAACGTCGATATCCATTTGTGACATCTGATCCGGGAGTCCGAAGGCCGTCCTGACCGCCTGCGTTAGCGCCTTGTCGGCCAGGATGTCGTAGGCTGATTTGACCTCGGGAGCCTTGCGTTGGAAATAGAGCGCCAGGCGCGCGCCCTCGTTCTGTTGCCCCGCATCGGTCTCCATCGTCTGGCGGAGGAAGAGCTGGCGCGTCTTGGCCACACCGCCCACCGTCTGCACATTGTCACTCGCCGCGACCTTGCCGTCCTTGTCGAAGTTGAAGCTGGCGGCGATGTCCGCGAATTGGCTGCCGAGGCTGCTGGCATAGTTCTTGGGGTCGGTGATATCGCTGGCCAGAATCTTCTTCCACATCGACGGCGTCACCTTCTGATCCTCGACGCCATGAGCGGCCAGAACGAACTTCGTCAGGCGATCATCGGCGACGAAATCGTCGAGCTTGTGCAGCGTCGGCATCTTCTCGAGGTAGTAGGTGACCTCCTCCTTGGCTTTGGCCTTCTGGGCCGTTGTCGCCGAGCTGGAGAGCGCCGCCGTATAAAGCGTGGCGGTGGCTTGTTGGTCACGCAGCGTCTGGATCGGCTTCGGAGCGCCGACCTTGCCGTTGGCGTCAAAGTTGAAGGACGCCGCGAGGTTGACGAAGCGCTCATCGCCGAGGCGGTTCACATAGCTCTTCGGATCGGAAAGATCGCTGGTCAGGACCTTGCGCAGCTGCGACTGCGAGACTTTCTCGGGGTCGATGTCGCAAGCCTTGAGCGCGTATTCGAGAAGGCTCTTGTCGTAGAGAAGGCTGTTGAGCGTCGTCACCTTGCGTATCTTGCCCCGGAAGATCGCCGTGCTGAGCTTGTCCATGGTTTCGGACTTGTCGTCATTATGCTCATGAAAGAGCGCGGAGAGCTGCTGCTTCTCCTCGTCGGTGATCGCGCCGGCCGGGTCGGCCGTGCCATCCGTGCCGAAGTCGAACATGGATGCCATCGCCATGTATGAGGTCTTGCGCTTCACGTCAGCGGCCGAGTCAACGGGTAACTTGCGCACCCAGCTGTTGGGATCGTTCAGATCGCTCGTCAGCGCCTGCTGGATCGAGGAAGAGTATTCGAGATCGGGATCGAGGCCGAAGGCCACGAAGATGTAGCGGCACGCCTTCGGGTCCGCGACCAGATCATTGACGTTGGTGATCGTATCGATCTTCGACGTGAAGTGATCGACCATGTACTGCTCAGCCTGAGGGCTATCGATGTTGTCGGTGTTGACGTTGTAGTTGTAGCTCGTCTGGTCGATTAGATCCGCTGTGTATTCGGGCGTTCGGGCAGGCGCCGCACCGGTGGAATCGAAGCGGAGCATCCCGGCGAGCTCGAAATATTTGGCGCCCTGACTTCCGGCGGGAAAGGCGTTCCTGTCCGTATAGTCGGCCGTCAGCATCTGCCGCACATAGCTCTTGGACAGATAGGTTGTATCGATATCCGCCGACTTCATCACGACCTGATAGAGCCGGTCGTCGTTCAGCAGGTCGTCGACACTCATGTCGCCGCGGAAATGATCGCGGAAATAGTTGGTTTCGGCCGCCGCCGCCGTCGCGTTCCGCACCCGCCACTCGCTATAAGCCTCGACGGTGTTGTTTTCCTGCGTCGCGGTCTGAATCTCAGGTGTAGACGAGACAGAACCGTCCGCGGAGAAGTTGAAGGCCTTGGCGAAGGCGACGAATCTCTTGTCGACCAGACGGTTGGCAAAGCTGTTCTTGTCGGAAAGATCGCTTTCCAGCACCTTGCGCATGAAGCCTTGCTGGTTGACCTTCTCTTCGAGCCCGTAGGCCGTCATCGCAAATCTGAAGAGACGGAAGTTTCCGATGAAGTCGTCAACCGACCGGACGTTGCCGATATTGTCTTGATAGTATTCGGCTTCTCGCTTGTTCACGGGATTGGCCTCCACGCGAGCAAGGGCTCGGTCGGGGTCGTTGGCGACCATGCGATAAGCAAGAAGGGTCGAGAGCATGGCAGGCGGGCCTTTCGCGATTGACGCTTCCATCGTCGGCGCACATGGACGGCGCCAATCAAGGCCCTAACTCTTCAACGTTGTGCCAGCCTAACGTGCGCCGCTTTCAAGACGCTCAGACTTTCGCACTTGCGAAATCATCCTTGCCACCGCACTTTCGCGGCAGCGCGGGGAGCGTGAATCGCTGCACTTCATGAGGAGAGATATCCTTGCCCATTCGCAAGTTGCTTGTCGCCAACCGGTCAGAGATCGCCATCCGGGTGTTCCGGGCCGCCAATGAACTGGGTCTTCGAACGGTCGCGATCTGGGCGGAAGAAGACAAATTGGCGCTCCACAGGTTCAAGGCCGACGAGTCTTATGAAGTGGGTCGGGGACCGCACCTGGCGCGGCCTCTCGGGCCGGTGGAATCCTATCTCTCCATCGAGGAGGTGATACGGGTCGCCAAGCTCTCGGGCGCCGACGCCATTCATCCGGGCTATGGCCTTCTCTCGGAAAGCCCCGAATTCGCGCAGGCGTGTGCCGACGCCGGCATTCTCTTCATCGGCCCCTCCCCCGAAACCATGCGCAAGCTCGGCAACAAGGTGGCGGCGCGCAATCTGGCGGTGGAAGTGGGCGTGCCGGTCGTTCCGGCGACGCCGCCCCTGCCGGACGATCCGGCAGAGATCGAGAAGATGGCGGAGGCCATCGGCTATCCGTTGATGCTGAAGGCGTCCTGGGGCGGCGGCGGGCGCGGCATGCGCGTCGTACGCTCCGACGCCGACCTTGCGCGCGAGGTGATCGAGGCCAAGCGCGAGGCCAAGGCGGCCTTCGGCAAGGACGAGGTCTATCTCGAAAAGCTCGTGGAGCGCGCCCGCCACATCGAGGTACAGATCCTCGGCGACAAATACGGCACGGTGGTCGACCTCTTCGAGCGCGATTGCTCGATCCAGCGGCGCAACCAGAAGGTCGTGGAGCGCGCGCCCGCGCCTTACCTGTCCGACGAGAAGCGGCGCGAGGTGGCGGCCTACGCCCGCAAGATCGCCGAGGCGACCGACTACGTCGGAGCCGGCACGGTCGAATTCCTCATGGATGCCGACAGCGACGAGTTCTACTTCATCGAAGTCAACCCGCGCATCCAGGTCGAGCACACCGTCACCGAGGAGGTGACGGGCATCGACATCGTCAAGGCGCAGATCCACCTCCTCGACGGCCTCGCCATCGGCGCGCCGGGATCAGGCGTCCCGGCCCAGAAGGACATCCGCCTCAACGGCCATGCCCTCCAGTGCCGCATCACCACGCAGGACCCCGAGCAGGACTTCATTCCCGACTATGGCCGGATCACCGCCTATCGCGGCGCCACCGGCTTCGGCATCCGCCTCGATGGCGGCACGGCCTATACCGGCGCGGTCATCACCCGCTTCTATGATCCGCTTCTGGAAAAGGTGACGGCCTGGGCGCCGACGCCGGAAGAGGCGATCGCGCGGATGCACCGGGCGCTGCGCGAGTTCCGCATCCGGGGCGTGGCCACCAACCTGACCTTTCTCGAGGCGATCATCACCCACGAGAAGTTCAAGGCCAACCAATACACCACCCGCTTCATCGACGAGACACCTGAGCTCTTCCATCGAACCAAGCGGCGCGACCGCGCGACGAAGCTGCTGACCTATCTCGCCGACGTCTCGGTGAACGGCCACCCCGAGACCCGCGACCGTCCGCGACCGGACCCGCAGATCGCCCGGCCCATCGCCCCGGTCTTCGATCTTCCGCTCATCGAGGGCACGCGCCAGAAATTCGACGAGCTCGGGGCGACGGGCTTCGCCGAATGGATGCGAGCGGAAAAGCGCGTCCTCGTCACCGACACCACGATGCGCGACGGCCATCAGTCGCTATTGGCGACGCGCATGCGCACCCACGACATCGCGCAGATCGCCGACGCCTATGCGCGAGCGCTGCCGCAGTTGCTCTCGCTGGAGTGCTGGGGGGGCGCCACTTTCGACGTCGCCATGCGCTTCCTCACCGAGGACCCGTGGGAGCGACTCGCTCTCATCCGCGAAAAGGCACCGAACATCCTGCTTCAGATGCTGCTGCGCGGCTCCAACGGCGTCGGCTACACCAACTATCCCGACAATGTGGTGAAGCGCTTCGTCGCCGAGGCCGCGAAGGGCGGCATCGACCTCTTCCGCGTGTTCGACTGCCTCAACTGGGTCGAGAACATGCGCGTGTCGATGGACGCGGTGATCGAGTCGGGCAAGCTCTGCGAGGGCACCTTCTGCTACACCGCCGACATCTTCGACGCCTCGCGCCCGAAATACGACCTCAAATACTACGTCTCCCTCGCCAAAGAGCTGGAGGCGGCGGGCGCCCATATCCTCGGCGTCAAGGACATGGCCGGCGTCATGCGGCCTGCGGCGGCCCGCGCTCTGTTCAAGGCCCTGAAGGAGGAGGTGGGCCTGCCGATCCACTTCCACACCCACGATACGTCCGGCATTGGCGGCGCGACCATCCTCGCCGCCGTCGAAGCGGGCGTCGATGCGGTGGACGCGGCCATGGATGCCTTCTCCGGCAATACCTCGCAACCCTGCCTCGGCTCCATCGTCGAAGCGCTCGCCGATGGCGATCGGGCCACGGACCTTTCGGCCGAGGCCATCCGGCGCATCTCCTTCTATTGGGAGGCGGTGCGCAACCAGTACGCCGCCTTTGAGAGCAACCTCAAGGGTCCGGCCTCCGAGGTCTATCTCCACGAGATGCCGGGCGGCCAGTTCACCAACCTCAAGGAACAGGCCCGCTCGCTCGGCCTTGAGACGCGTTGGCACGAGGTCGCCCAGACCTATGCCGACGTCAACAAGATGTTCGGCGACATCATCAAGGTCACACCGTCTTCCAAGGTGGTCGGCGACATGGCCCTGCTGATGGTCAGCCAGGATCTCTCGGTCGCCGACGTGCTCGATCCCAAGCGCGACGTCGCCTTCCCCGATTCGGTCGTGGCGATGATGCGCGGAGATCTTGGCCAGCCGCCCTCGGGATGGCCCAAGGACATCCAGAAGAAGGTGCTGAAGGGTGAGACGCCGACGACGGCGCGGCCCGGCTCACTGATCGCGCCGGCCGACATGGACGCCAAGCGCCGCGAGCTGGAAGAGAAGATCGGACGCGAGGCGAGCGACGAGGAATTCGCCGCCTATCTCATGTATCCGAAGGTCTTCCTCGACTTTGTCGCCGCGTCCGATACCTATGGTCCGGTCTCCATCCTGCCGACGCCCAACTATTTCTACGGTATGGATCAGGACGAGGAGATTCAGGTCGAGCTGGAACGCGGCAAGACCATGATCGTGCGTTGCACGGGCATCACCGAGACGGATGAAGAGGGCATGCGCGCCGCTCTCTTCGAGCTCAACGGCCAGCCGCGCCGCATCAAGGTGCCGGATCGCGTCCATGGCGCGGCCGGCGCCGGGGTGCGGGCGAAGGCCGAGGCCTCCAATCCGCTTCATGTCGGCGCGCCCATGCCTGGCGTGATCTCCACGCTTGGCGTTGCGCCGGGTCAGGCGGTGAAGTCCGGCGATGTGCTCTGTTCGATCGAGGCGATGAAGATGGAGACCGCGATCCATGCCGAACGCGACGGTGTCATCGCCGAAGTCAACGTGAAGCTCGGTGCCCAGGTCGACGCCAAGGACCTTCTGGTGGTCTACGCCGCCGAAGGCTGACGACGGAGCCTCAGCCCCATCGTTCCAGCGGAAGGCGGCCCTGAGCCGCCTTTCCTTTTAAAAGGAGCAGTATGCACGTTCTTGCACGTTTCATCCGATTCATGCATGATTGCATGCATGTCGATGAGCGAACTCATTCCCCTTGCCGATGCCCGACGCGAGCTGATTCGCGGTCGCCTGCGTGAGGGACGCCCGGTCAAAGCTGCCGAACTGGCCGCTGAATTCGCGGTATCCGAGGATACTGTTAGGCGCGATCTCCGCGACCTTGCCCGTGCGGGCGAATGCCGCCGGGTCTATGGCGGAGCGCTCCCCCTGTCGCCCGCCGGCGGCAACTTGACCGAGCGCCGGCGGGAGGCGCCGGGGCGCAAGCGTCTGATCGCGGAAGCCGTTATCCCGCTGATCCCCCCGGGGTCGACCGTATTCATCGACGCCGGCTCGACGAATGTCCAGGTTGCCTCGTTGGCTTGGCGGTTCCAGCCGCGAACGGTCATTACCAACGCGCCCTCCATCGCCGCCGTCCTGTCGGAAAACGGTGTGGACGAGATCGTCGTGATCGGCGGGCGTCTCGACCCGGCAACCGGCTCCTGCCTCGGCTCGCGCACACTGCGCGAGGTCGAGGGGCTGGCGCCGGACGTCGTCATTCTCGGCGGCTGCGGCATCGCCGCGGACGCGGGCGTCACCGTCTTTTCCAGCGAGGAAGCCGAAATCAAGCGGACCGTCGCCGCCACGAGCCGCGCGGTCATCGTCACCTCGACCCGCGAGAAGCTTGGCACCGCCGCGCCCTTTGCCATCATGGCGGCGTCACGCGTCTCCGCTCTGGTGGTCGAGGCCGATGCCGAGCCCCGTGAGGTTGAGCGCTTTTCGAGGCTGGGCGTCGCCGTGACGCGCGCCGCGCCCGCCACCTTCGAGGACCAGTGAATCCGATGGATCAATCTTCCTACTCTTTCCGGGCCGGAGAGACGGCTGTCGTTCGTCGCATTACGCCGGAACGAGTGGCTGTCTGCGCAGCGTTCTTCGCCAATGGCTTCTTTACCGGCAGTTGGGCAACGCAAATTCCGATGCTGGCCGCGCGCCTCAATATCGACAACACGGTTCTCGGCACGATCATCCTGCTCTTCGGCCTTGGAGCGATCGGCACCATGCCTCTGGTGGGCGGGCTCATCGGCCGGCTTGGGTCGCGGCGCATCATGATCACCGGGGGCGTCCTCCTCGCGCTCGGCCTGCCCTCGATCGCCTCGGCACCGGGGCTTTGGGCGGTTGCTGTCGCCGCGGCCTATGCCGGCGCGACGACGGGCAGCATGGATGTCGCGATGAATGCTAACGCGGTAGCCCTCGAGAAGCGCCTCCCCTTTGCCATCATGTCCTCCTGCCACGGCTTCTGGAGCCTCGGCGGCCTTGCCGGCGCCAGCGTCGGCGGAGTGCTCATCGCTACGCTTGGCACCCTCGGCCACGCGCTCTTGGTCGGAGGCGTGATCCTGCTGCTCATCGCGTTGGTGGTTCGCCGCGCCCTGGAGGATCGCGGCTCGTCTTTGACGGCCGCGAAGGAGGAATCGACTGCCGTGCCTTCCGACACGGACGACCGCGGCTCGACCTCCTCCCGCCCCATCCTCATCGCCACCGCGGTTGGCCTTTTTGCGCTCCTGTGCATGGTTCCGGAAGGCGCCGTTCTGGATTGGGGTGCGATCTTCGTTCGGCGGGACCTTGGCGTCAGCGTCGCGCTGTCCGGGTTCGCCTTCGCCTCATTCTCGCTTTCCATGGCGGCGTTCCGCTTTGCCGGCGACGGATTGCGCGACCGCTTCGGAGCTGTCAGGGTCACGCGCTTTTCCACGCTTGCCGCCGCTGCCGGTCTCGTGGTCGCGGCCTGCTCGGTAAACCTCGCCATGGCCTGTCTCGGCTTCGCCCTCATGGGCGTCGGCGTTTCCAACCTCGTTCCCATCGCCTTTTCCGCGGCCGGCAACGTCCGGGGCCTGAGACCGGGCGTCGGGCTCGGGATCGTTTCCACCGTCGGTTATTCCGGCATCCTGCTCGCCCCTGCACCGATTGGGTATCTGACGGAGAGGATCGGCTTCCCGACGGTCTTCATCGCGTTGTCCGTGCTGCTCGTCGGCGGCTTCTTCAGCGCTCGCCTCTTGGGGATCGCCGACCGTCCGCAGCCATGAAGACATGGGGAGGCGAAGCTTCCCCCATTGAAGAGCGCGGTTCTCGGGTGCGTCGCCGCTCAGGAAGACTTTGTTTGCCATTTTCCCAACGGAAGCCCGACCACAAGGCGGAATTGTTTTTTCGTTGACTGGCTCGTGCTTGGATTAGGACCAGAGGTTGAAATAGTCGCCGTGGGGAAAAGCGATGCGCTTTGGTCTTTTGGGCTTTCTGGTCTGTATTCTTGTCGCCGCTCTTGCCGGACCTGCGTCCGCTGGCATTACGGCGCGCATCGACATCTCAAGTCAGGTGATGAACGTCTATGAGGATGGCGAGCTGACCTATACCTGGCCGGTCTCCACGGCACGGCGCGGCTATCATACGCCGACAGGAACCTACCGTGCCCAGCGCATCCATAAGATGTGGTATTCGCGCAAGTACGACATGTCGCCGATGCCGTATTCGGTGTTCTTCAAAGGCGGCTATGCCATCCACGGCACCAATGCCCTGCGCAGCCTCGGCCGCCCCGCCTCTCACGGCTGTGTGCGGCTTCATCCCGCCAATGCGCGAATCTTCTACGGGCTGGTTCGTAGCAGTGGCATGGAGAACACCCGCATCGAGATCACGCGCTAATCGCCGGCACCGCAGCGCGCTTCGGCGCTCCACGAATGCCAACTGAAAAGCCTCCCGGCGCTAGGCACCGGGAGGCTTTTTTCGTTCACGGGTGGACTTGCCGTCCGCCGCCGATTGGATCGCGGCTCGGCGTCAGATCCGGCCCATCAATAGCAGGATGATGATGACGATCAGGATGACGCCGAGAATACCGGACGGGCCGTATCCCCAACCGCGCGAATAGGGCCAGGAGGGCACCGCGCCGATGAGGAGAAGAATGAGGATGATGATGAGAATTGTACCGAGGGACATGGCAGAGCTTCCTTGAACGCGGAGCCTTGGTTGGTCGGCCAATAAACTCCGGTCCGGCCAGGAAGTTCCCATTTTCGCCACGATTGTTGCTCGGCAACTTTCGCGGCGGTCACGTCGCGCGTCCCCGTGATTTGACAACAGCGCCGGAAAGCGCCACCTCGGAAGACGACCGGCCCCTAAGGCCGGCTTCGTTCTGTCCGGACATTCATGGACCTTGACCAATGAACATCGAGGCCTCGCATTCCGAGCGTGATGCGGCTCCCTTGCCGCGCCGGCGCACCGTCGGCGTTTCGGTCGGCGGCGTCATGGTGGGCGCCGATGCGCCCGTCGTCGTTCAGTCGATGACCAACACCGATACCGCCGATGCCGATTCGACCGTCGCACAGGTGGCGGCCCTCGCCCGCGCCGGCTCCGAGATCGTGCGCATCACCGTCGACCGGGACGAATCGGCCGCCGCCGTGCCTCACATCCGTGAACGGCTGGAGCGCCTCGGCATCTTTGTGCCCCTGGTCGGCGATTTCCATTATATCGGCCATAAGCTTCTGGCCGATCATCCGGCCTGCGCCGAAGCCTTAGCGAAATATCGCATCAATCCCGGCAATGTCGGCTTCAAGGACAAGAAGGACCGGCAGTTTGTCCAGATCGTCGAGATGGCGATCCGCTATGACAAGCCGGTGCGGATCGGCGTTAACTGGGGCTCGCTCGATCAGGAGCTCCTGACGCGCCTCATGGACGAGAACCAGCGGCTTCCCCGCCCGCTCTCGGCCCGCGCAGTGACACGCGAGGCGATCATCCAGTCGGCGCTTCTTTCGGCGGCGCTCGCCGAGGAGACAGGCCTTTCCCGCGACAAGATCATCCTGTCGGCCAAGGTCAGCCAGGTGCAGGACCTCATCGCCGTCTACCGCGATCTTTCCGCCCGCACGGATCATGCCCTCCATCTCGGCCTCACCGAGGCGGGAATGGGAACCAAGGGCATCGTCGCCTCTTCCGCCGCCATGGGCATTCTGCTTCAGGAGGGCATCGGCGACACCATTCGCGTCTCGCTGACGCCGGAGCCCGGCGGCGACCGGACGCGCGAGGTGCAGGTGGCCCAGGAGCTGCTCCAGGTCATGGGCTTCCGCCAGTTCGTTCCCGTGGTCGCCGCCTGTCCGGGATGCGGGCGCACGACCTCCACCGTCTTTCAGGAGCTCGCCGAGGCGATCCAGTCGGACCTTCGCAAGAACATGCCGCTCTGGCGCGAGAAATATCCCGGTGTCGAGGCACTCAACGTCGCGGTGATGGGCTGCATCGTCAACGGCCCCGGCGAATCGAAGCACGCCGATATCGGCATTTCCCTGCCGGGTACCGGAGAGACGCCGGCGGCGCCTGTCTTCGTCGACGGCAAGAAGGTGGCGACCTTGCGCGGGCCATCCATCGCGGCCGATTTCCAGGTGATGGTTGCCGATTATATCGAGCGGCGCTTCGGGAGACCGCAGGCAGCCGAGTGAGAATGGCCGACGGGTTGCAGCGTTTGATGCGCCATCATCGCGTGAGAGGCCTCCTCGTGCTGACGCTTGTGCTGATGATGGCCGCGCCGGCCGCCCGTGCTGCTCCCGCCGAGCCGAATGCGACGCCTGACGCGGCGCAAGCCGAGGCTCCTGCGGCGGCGGAAAAGGAGGGACCACCCCCCGGACCGCCGGAGATCTGCAAGCTGATCAAGGCGAATGCGGACGTCGCCGGCATGTCGCCGGCTTTCTTCGCCCGGCTGATCTGGAAGGAGAGCCGCTTCGATTCCAAGGCCGTCTCGCCCGTCGGCGCGCAAGGCATCGCCCAGTTCATGCCCTACACCGCCAAGGAGCGCGGGCTGGCCGATCCCTATGACCTGGAGGAGGCGATCCGGCATTCGGCCCTCTACCTCGCCGACCTGAAGAGCGAACTCGGCAACTGGGGTCTCGCGGCGGCAGCCTATAACGGCGGCATCAACCGAGTGAAGGGCTGGATGGCGAGCGGCGGGTCCCTGCCCTTCGAGACCGAGGATTACGTCCTTTCCATCACGGCCCGATCGGCCGACTGGTTCCTCGATGACGGGCACGAGGTGGAGGAGCGGCCGCTCGAGGAGGGGAAGGATTTCCAGGAAGCCTGCGAGCGCCTGCCGGTCGTCAAGACGCGCGCCCTCGTCGCCTCGGCGCCGATGCAGCCCTGGGGCGTTCAGGTCGCCGGAAACTTCCGCCAGGACGTGGCGATGCGCATCTACCGGGCAACGGCACAGCGTTACCCGTCGGTCCTCGGAGGGCGCGACCCCATTGTCATGCGCGCGCGAAACGGCATCGGCCGCCGCTCCATCTACGCCGTGAGGATCGGCGCGGACAGCAGGGCGGAAGCCGATGCTCTTTGCGGCAAGCTCAAGGCCGCGGGAGGCGCCTGCGTCGTCTATAAGAACTGACGACCGTCAGGGCCGCCCCCTCAGCTCTTGCCGGAGGCGAGCGTCGCCGCGTGGTCCCATTCGGCCTCCCTCTCCAGCGCCTGCCTGTCGCGCTTCAGCGTGACGAGGGCGCTCACCCGCTCGCCCTCGACGATCTCCGCCGCGAACTCTCCGGCCTCCAGACTGCCGTCGATCCGCACTTCCGCGACATCGTCGCCATGGCCGACATAACGCAGGCTCGTGCCGTGATGCGCGGTCCAGAAGAAGGGCGTCTCGTTGAAGTGTTCCGCCTCGCCCAGGAGCACGCGCGCGACATGCTGGCCCTGACGCTCGGCATGAACCCAGTGTTCGACGCGGATGCGGCGCCCGAGCCGGGCGTCGGGATAGCTCGCGATATCTCCGACCGCATAGACGCCGGGTGCCGAGGTCTTCAGCTCCGCGTCGACCTTGACGCCGCCGCCCTCCTCCTTCGAGGCGATAGCGAGGCCGGCCTGCTTGGCGAGCTCGATGCGTGGGCTGACGCCGACGCCGAAGACGACGAAATCCGCCTCGATCGTGGAGCCGTCATCGAGGGTCAGCGTGCCGCCGTCGAAGCTTTCCGCCTTGCTGCCAAGGTGGAAGACGACGCCCTTTTTCTCATGAAGATCGCGGACATAGCCACCGACACCCGCACCCATGACCTTTTCGAAGGACACCTTTCCGGGCGCGACGACATGGACGGCGAGCCCGCGCGAGATCATCGACGCCGCGACCTCCAGCCCAATGAAGCTCGCGCCCAGGATGGCGACCGACTTCGCCGAACCGGCCTTTTCGATGATCGCCTCGGCGTCGGAGAGCGAGCGAAGCACGAAGGCATTCTGCGACGTGGCGCCCGGAAGCTCCGGCCGCTTCGGCTCGGCGCCGGTGGCGAGCACCAGCGAATCGAAGGGCACATGCTCGCCGCCTTCGAGGATGACGGCGCGCGCGCCGAGATCGATTCTTGCAACGGTGGACTTCAGTCGCAGCGCCGGCTTCGGCCCATTGCCGAGCCCCATGACCGGCAGCATGGCGTCCTCGCGCTCCTTCTTGCCGGCAAGAAACTGCTTTGAGCAGAATGTCCGGTCATAGGGCGCATCGGCATCCGAGGAGATGATGGTGACGCTGGCGCCGTGGCCGGCACGCGCCAGAATATCGGCGCAGGCGTGACCCGCCGCCCCGCCGCCGACGATGACGACCCTGCCGGGGCCTTGGCTTTCCGGCTCGGAAGAATCCAGAGGCCGCTTGGCGAAGACGCGCACGACGCCCTCCACCTCGCTCACCTCGTAGCTTGCCAGCGGCAGCAGGGCCGGCGCGTTCTTTGCCGCGCCACGCTTCAGGCAGAAGCGCGCATGGTGCCACGGGCAACGCAACTCGCCGCCCACCAGGATGCCCTTTTCCAGCGGCGCGCCCAGATGCGTGCACTTGCCGGAGAGGGCGAAGAGATGGCCGCCCTTGCGGGCGACGACCACCGGCTCCTCATTCACCGTGCCGGCCAAAATGGCACCCTCGGGAATGGCCTCCGAGGCGACGCCCATGGCGAGGTCAGGGCGCTGATCGTCGGCTTTGGCACTCATGGCGGTCTCCTCGATCGAATGGGTTTGTCGCGTCGATAACGACAGGGCGACGGAAAAGTGCCTTCGCCTCGTCGGTTCTCGGCAAATCAGGCCTGCGTCCGAAACCCTGCACCCGCCTCGGCGTTGAGCGGACAAGGACGCGGCAGCCCCGCGCGACATCAACCGAGCTGGAAAAGTCTCATGGACCTTGGACTGAAGAATCGCGTCGCCCTCATCACCGGAGCGACCGGCGGCATCGGCTTTGCGACGGCAAGCCTGCTTTCCCAGGAGGGCGTCAGGCTCATCCTCTCCGACATCGAGGTCAATCGGTTGAAGAGCGATGCGGAGAGCCTGCCAAGCGAGACACTCGTCGTCGCCGCCGACGTCACCAGGCAGTCCGACGTCGAAACGCTTGCAAGAAACGCCCGGGGGCGCTTCGGGGCCATCGATATCGTCATCCACACCTCGGGCATCACCGGCGCCAAGGGCGACCCGCTGGACATGACCGACGAGGATTATCGCGAAGCCTGGGAGGTGGACTTCTTCTCCGCCGTGCGCCTGGCGCGCGTGACCGTGCCGGCGATGCGCTCGCGCGGTTGGGGCCGCTTCGTCTGCATCACGTCCGAAAACGCCGTCCAGCCCTATTGGGAAGAGGCGACCTACAACACGGCCAAGGCCGCGCTCTCGGCCTTCGTCAAGAACCTCTCCTACAGGGAAGCGCGCCACGGCGTCTTGTGCAACACCATCGCGCCGGCCTTCATCGAGACGCCGATGACGGACGACATGATGAAGCAGCGCGCGGAAAAGCTCGGGGTTTCCTTCGACGAGGCCGTGGCGAGCTTCCTGGAGGAGGAGCGCCCCGGCATCGCGATGAAACGGCGCGGCAAGGCGGACGAGGTCGCCGCGGCCATCGCGCTTGTCGTTTCCGAGCGCGGCTCCTTCATCAACGGCTCCAATCTGCGGGTCGACGGCGGCTCGGTTCAGGCGGTACAGAACTGAGCCGGCCGGAGCCCGCGACGACGCGACTACCTAGAAGCCCGGCTGTTGGCGCGTGGTCCCATCGGTGCCGGTGGCCTCGGCGTCGTCGAGGCGGACGAACCGGTAGCCCTTGTCCTTGAGTGACAGGATGCCGGCGGCGACGCCCGCTCCGGCGGCGCGGCCTGGCTGGTTGATATGGGCGATGACGACGTCGCCGTCCTTGGCCCTCGCGACATAGCTCCTGGCGGCCTTCTCGCTGGCCAGCGCGCCCTCGTCGCCATTGACCGAATAGCCGGCGACGCGAAAGCCGAGCCGGCGTATCTCGGCGATGGAGGTCGATGTGTATTTCGCCGTGGCGCCTCTGAACCAGTGTGGGGCCGGCGCGCCGGCGTTCTGGACAGCCTCCGCGCCGCCGTCCACTTCCCGATCGACGGCCTCGGTGCTGCCGGCGGCCGCAAGGCCGAAGACGCTCATCGAAACATCGACGGCGGGAATGTGTTTCGCCCCGTGATTCTCGATCTCGAAGAGATCGGGATGGGAAAGCATCGTCTCCAGCGCCGGCTTGTTCCTCTTCAACCAGCGCTCTGTCACAAAGATGGTCGCGGGAATCCGGTTATCGATCAGAGCCGAGAGAATCCTCGGATCGGTCGCTCCGCTGCAGGCATCGAACGTCAGGGCGACCTGCGGATGGGCGACGCCGCCCGTGGCGATATGCAGCTTGGGCTCCACCAGCCGATGCGACTGCCCGGCATCGGCAATGCCGGCACCAGCAAAACACAGCGCCAAAACCGCGCCGGCGGCAAACGCCGCGCTGGCGGCCCAGGTGGGAAGCCTCACCCGACTGATACGACGAAGGCGACCGCGCAAATTGAACATGCTGAACTCTGCTGCGATGATGGACCCGCTTGCACGCAAGGAGCCGCGATTGCGGCCGGAGCATGGCGGCGGCCGACGGGGAAGGATCGTGATGGCGCAAATGCCCCGTGCTGCCGCTCAATTCGAACAGGAAAATCCAAAGCAGATCCCGATGAATGATACCGTTCTTTCCATCCGGCAGGCACGACAAGCCGATCTCCCCCCGCTTCTCGATCTTTATCAGCACCTCGCGCCGGGCGACCAGCGCGCCTCGCCGGAGCTTGCGTCCGAGATTTTCAGCCGGTTTCTGACCTATCCGGGAAGCGCGATCTTCATCGGAGAGATCGCATCGAGCATCGTTTCATCCTGCACGCTCGTCGTCGTGCCGAATCTCACCCGTGGAGGCAGCCCTTATGGACTGATCGAGAACGTCGTGACCGATGAGCGCTTCAGGGGACAGGGCCATGCCACGCAGTTGCTCGACGCCGCAACGTCATCCGCCTGGGATCACGGGTGCTACAAGGTCATGCTCCTGACCGGTTCCAAAGATTCGGCGACGATCAACTTTTACCTGCACGCCGGCTTTGAGCAGACGAAGACCGGGTTTCAAAAGCGGCGTATCGCAACGCGCAAGGAGTGAGCCGAGTCACTCCATAGCCCTACTGACCCGCCTCGCCTCCCTGGCTGGACGATGGTGGCGGCGGCGCATCCTGCTTCGCCTCCAGAGGATGAAACGGCGCCTTATCCCGCTCGTGGAGCAAGCGCCCGCCGGCATAGGTCGCGACGATGGAGCGGTCGTCGCCCATCGTCATCAGGCAGAACAATTCCTCGCCGAGCGTTTCGACGCGCTCCATGCGCCGGCGCTGGGCAGGCGTCGCCTCGCTGTCGAGCACGACGATATCCGCCTCGTAGCCCGGCGAGAGCCGCCCGATCTTGTCGCCCAGCCCCATGGCGGCGGCGTTGCCCGCCGTCATCATGTGAAAGGCCTGAAGCGGCGGCAGCTTTTCCCCCTTGAGCGCCAGCACCTTGTAGCCCTCCGCCGCGGTTCGCAGCATCGAATAGGAGGTGCCGCCGCCGATGTCCGTGGCGATGCCGGTTTTGATTCCAGCCGCCCGCGACGCTTCGAGATCGAAGAGCCCGGAACCGAGGAAGAGATTGGAGGTCGGGCAGAAAATGGCGCTCGCCCCACCCGCCGCAAGCGCCGTGCGCTCGCGGTCCGAAAGATGGATGCAGTGGCCGAACAGCGCCTTCTCCCGCACCAGGCCATAGCGCTCGTAGACTTCCGTATAGTCCTTCGACCAGGGGAAGGCCTCGCGCACGAAGGCGATCTCGCCCTCGTTCTCCGAAAGATGAGTCTGGACGTGAAGGTCCGGAAACTCTGCCGCCAGCGCCGCCGTCGCCTCCAGTTGGGCCTCGGTCGAAGTCGGCGCGAAGCGCGGCGTGATGGCGTAGGAAAGGCGCCCTCGCCCGTGCCAGCGCGCAATCAGCGCCTTGGACTCCTCGTAGCCGCGCTGGGGCGTGTCGAGCAGCGCCTCGGGCGCGCCGCGATCCATCATCACCTTGCCGGCGACCATGCGAAGGCCGCGCCTTTCAGCCTCGCCGAAGAAGGCATCGACCGACTGCGGGTGCGAGGTGCAATAGACCGCCGCGCTGGTCGTGCCGTTGCGCAGCAGCTCGTCCAGCAGAAAGCGCGATCCCGCCGCCGCGACCGCCGGATCGCCATAGCGGCTTTCCTCGGGAAAGGTGTAGCGCTGCAGCCACTCCATCAGCTCGGTGCCAAATGAGGCGATGACCTGCGTCTGCGGCATGTGGAGATGGGGATCGACGAAGCCCGCCATGACGAGATGCGGGCGGTGGTCGGCAAGCGGCAAGCCCTTCGCGCGCCCCGCCAGCATATCGCCGCTCTCGCCGATGGCCTCGATCAGACCGTTCGCGACGACCAGCGTCCCGTCCTCCCAAAAGCGCACGACCGACGGCCCTTCGACGGCGGGATCGCCCTCGAAGGAAAGCAGCCGTCCGCGTATCGCGAGGGAGGTAGGAGGCGTTGCGCCGCGGGTCTTGGTCAAGGTTGGTCCGTTTCCTTGCTCGTTTCGATCCACCGGGCGAGAGTGAGGCGCTCGGCAGGCTCGATCTCCGTGAGGTTTCCTGGCGGCATGGCGTGGCTCATGACCGCTTCGACATCGATCCTTGGCGCATTGTGAACGATATCGGCCGGCGTCTCCAGCAAGATATCGCGCGGCGCATGAGCAAGCCCCGGCCACAAGGGCTCGCGGGCGTGGCACATCGAGCACCGCGTCTGGACGATCATCGTCGCCTCCTCGAAATCCGGCGAGGCGGCCAGCGCCGCCGACCGGCTCGTGGTGGGCAGAGCGCTGCCCTCTTCCGCCTCGGCTTGCCAGCCGGGGTACGTCGAGAGCCAGACGATGGCGGCGAAGAGAACAGCCGCGACGCCCCAGCACCACCAAAGATGCCGGCCTGTCTTGTGCGCCGTGTTGAAGAAGTGGCGAATGACCGCGCCCATCAGGAGCACGAGGCCGGCGATCGCCCAATTCCATTCCGTGGCGAAGGCCAGCGGATAATGGTTGGACAGCATGAGAAAGATCACCGGCAGGGTGATGTAGTTGTTGTGGAGCGAGCGCTGCTTGGCGTCGAGGCCGAGCTGCGGATCGGGCGTGCGCCCGGCCTTGAGGTCCGCCACCACGATCTTCTGCTTCGGAATGATGATGAAAAAGACGTTGGCCGTCATCACGGTGGCGATGAGCGCGCCGGTATGGAGCATTGCTCCGCGCCCGGAAAAGACCTGCGAAAAGAGAAAGCTCGCCACCACGACATAGACGGCGAGCGCGGCGAGCAGCGCTGTGTCGTTCTTCTTCAGGGGCGACTTGCAGAGCTGGTCATAGATGATCCAGCCGAGGCCGATGCCGAAGATGCCGATGAGGCTCGCCGTCAGCGGTGACAGGTCGGCCTTGTGCGTGTCGATGAGGTTCAGCTCGGCGCCAAGGTAATAGACGAGGAACAGAAGCGCCGCGCCGGAGAGCCAGGTCGTGTAGCTCTGCCATTTGAACCAGGTCAGTTCCTCCGGCATCTCACTGGGAGCCACGGTGTATTTCTGGAGGTGATAGAAGCCGCCGCCATGGACCTGCCATGCCTCTCCGGCGACCCCCGGCGGCAGATCGCGACGCTTTCTGAGGCCGAGATCGAGGGCGATGAAATAGAAGGATTCGCCGATCCAGGAGATCGCCGTCACCACGTGGAGCCAGCGCACGGCAAAGCTCAACCATTCATAGACGATGGGCGCCATGGCGCATTCCTTGCCTCAGGAGGAACATGGAGCCGGCCCGCGCCGGCGGCGAACACGGCAAGGGGCGCCGCGGCGCCCCTTGCTTCGTCAGTTCCGAGGGAACGCGGCGCCTTTTAGGACTTCACGCCCTCGACATACCAGTCGAGCTTGAGCAGGTCGCCATCGGGGATCTTCTCGCCGTCCTTGACCTTGAGTTCGCCGTTCTGATCCTTGATCGGGCCGGTGAAGATCTCGTAGGTGCCGGCCTTGGTCTCGTCGATGACCTTCTGCGCCGCCGCCTTCACGTCGTCAGGCATCTTGGGATTGAAAGGCGCCATCTCGAGGATGTCTTCCTTCATTCCGCCCCAGATATCGCGCGGCGCCCACTTGCCGTCGAGAAGCGCCTGGACCTCCTCGACGTAATAGGGGCCCCAATGGTCGACGATGGCCGTCATGTGGGCGTTGGGCGCGAAGCTCGACATGTCCCACGCCTGACCGAAGGCGACGGCCCCCCGCTCCTCGGCGACCTGAAGCGGTGCCGGCGAGTCGGTATGCTGGGTGATGACGTCCGCGCCCTGATCAAGCAGCGCCTTGGTGGCGTCGGCCTCCTTGGCGGGATCGTACCAGGAGTTCACCCAAACCACCTGAACCTGGAAGTCGGGATTCACCTTGCGCGCCGCGAGCGTGAAGGCGTCGATGCCCATCACCACCTCGGGAATCGGGAAGGAGGCGACATAGCCGGCCTTGCCCGTCTTCGACATCATGGCCGCGATCGTGCCGAGCACCGCGCGCCCCTGGTAGAAGCGCGAGTTGTAGATGCCCATGTTGGTGTCGTTCTTCTTGTACCCGGTCGCGTGGTCGAAGGCGACGTTCGGGAACTCCTTGGCGACCTTCACCGTGGGATTCATGAAGCCGAAGGAGGTCGAGAAGATGATGTCGTTGCCGTCCTGAGCGAGCTGGCGCAGCACGCGCTCGGTGTCCGGACCCTCGGCGACATTCTCGACGAAGGTAGTCTTCACCTTGTCGCCAAGCTTCTCTTCCAGATACTTGCGTCCCTGGTCGTGGGCGAAGCTGTAGCCATAGTCGCCCACCGGGCCGACATAGACGAAGGCCGCCTTGACCTGATCCTTGGGCTTGGAGAAGGCCTCCTGGGCGCTCGCCGGCATCGCCAGGGCACTCGCCGCGGCGAGCGAGAGGGCGCCGGCGATCATCCGGCGGCGGCTTGTCAGAAACATCGACGTCACTCCTGTTGCTCCTCGATCCTGTTGGTCATCGGCTCCACCGCCTCGCCTCTTTCGGCGAAAGACGAGCGCGGGCGGGCCCGATCATGCGCTTGCCCGGAAGGGCTTTCCGAGACAGGCGGGTGCCGCGTTCTTGATGCTGCGGCGCCCCGCCGAGATCATCACCAGCACCGCGATGGTGGCGAGATACGGCAGGCTGGACATGAATTCGGGCGCCAGCGCCGAGAGGCCGGCCGCCTTGGCCTGAAGCTCCAGCGTGATCACGGCGCCAAAGAGATACGCGCCGGCGGCGAGCCGCCCAGGCCGCCAGGAAGCAAAGACCACGAGCGCGATGGCGATCCAGCCGCGTCCCGCCGTCAGGCGCTCCGCCCACATCGGCGTCACGACCAGCGAATAGAAGGAGCCGGCAAGGCCCGCCATGGCTCCGCCGAAGAGGATGGCAAGCGCCCTCACCTTCAGGACCGGATAGCCGATGGAATGGGCCGCGTCGTCCGACTCGCCGACAGCGCGCAGGATAAGGCCCGAGCGGCTGTGCTTCAGGAACCACCAGACGGCGAGCGTCATCAGGAGCGCGATATAAACCAGCGGCGAGTGGCCGAAGATGAGGCGCCAATAGGGATCGTCCGCCAGGGCATCGGGAAAGATCGGCCCGAGGCGCGTCGTCGTGATGCCTACATAGGGCGCACCGGCAAGCGCCGAGATGCCGGTGCCGAAGATGGTCAGCGCCAATCCCGTCGCCACCTGATTGGAGGCAAGGCCCAGCGTCAGCGCCGCGAAGATGCCGGAGGCGGCGGCGGCCGTCACCATGGAGGCGATAGCCCCGAGTGCGGGAGAGCCGGTGGTGACGGAGACGGCGAAAGCCGTGACCGCACCGATCAGCATCATGCCCTCGACGCCAAGGTTGAGGACACCGGACTTTTCGACGACGAGTTCGCCGAGGGCCGCCAGAAGCAGCGGCGTCGCGGCCGCCGCCACCGTCATCAGGATGGAGACGAGGATCGCCGCGTTCATGCCGCCCTCTCCGTGTTGCGGGTCGCCGGTTCGGAGGATACGCGCTGCGAGCGCGCCGTAGTCCGGTTGACGACGCGGTAGCGCACCAGAACGTCGGCCGCGAGGAGGAAGAACAACATCATCGCCTGGAAGACGCCGACGGCGGCCGAAGGCAGGCGGATCGCCGTCTGCGCGCTCTCGCCGCCGACATAGGTGAGCGCGAGGACGAGCGCCGCCATGAGAATGCCGAACGGGTGAAGCCGGCCGAGGAAGGCAACGATGATCGCCGTATAGCCGTAGCCGGTGGGAAAGCCCGGCGTCATCTGGCCGAACGGGCCGGCCGCCTCGAGAACGCCGGCAAGGCCCGCGAGGCCGCCGCCGATCAGCATTGCTGTCCACACCGTCCGGCTCTCCTGAAAGCCGCCATAGCGCGCGGCCATCGGCGCCATTCCGAAGACGCGCATCTGAAAGCCGGCGACGGTCCGCACCACCAGGAACCAGATCACCAGGGCCAGCACCCCCGCGATCGGCACGCCAAGATGGATCAGCGTTCCGGGAACGACCTTGGGCAGCGTCTGCCAGTCGGTGAACAGCACCGTCTGGGGAAAGTTGAAGCCCTCCGGGTCCTTCCAGGGGCCGCGCGTCAGATAGTACAGAAGCTGAAGCGCAACGTAGTTCAGCATCAGGCTCGACAGGATTTCGTTGACGGAGAAGCGCGTCTTCAGGACTGCCGGCACTGCCGCATAGGCCATGCCGCCCAGAATGCCGGCGAGGATCATCGCCGGCAGGATCCAGTATCCCGACATCTCGTATGTCAGGAGCGCGACGCCCGTGCCCGCGAGACCGCCGACGACGTACTGGCCCTCGGCGCCGATGTTCCAGACATTGGCGCGAAAGCCGATCGAGAGCCCGAGCGCGATCATCGCCAGCGGCGCGGCCTTCACCAGAAGGTCCTGCCAGCGATAGGGATTGAATAATGGCTCGACGAAGATCTTCATGACAGCGCCGATGCCGTCATAGCCGAGCAGCGTGAACAGCGCGGCGCCGACGACCAGGGTCGTCACCACGGCGATCGCCGGCGAAGCGAAGACCATCAGCGTCGACGGTTCGCGCCTTGCCTCGAGCCTAAGCACCATGATGCGTGATCCCCTCGGCCGGCGCCGCACTTGCCGGCTTCTTCTTGCCATGCACCCCGCCCATCAGCAGGCCGAGCTCCTCGATGGAGACGGTGGCGATGTCCATCGCCGCCGAAAGATGACCCTCATTGATGACGGCGATGCGATCCGACAGCGCCAGAAGCTCGTCGAGGTCCTGGCTGATCAGGACGATGGCGGAGCCGGACGCCGCCAGATCCACCATGGCCTGCCGGATGAAGCTCGCCGCTCCGGCGTCCACGCCCCAGGTCGGCTGGGCGACGAGGAGCACCGCCGGCTCCTGCATGATCTCGCGGCCCATGACGTATTTCTGCAAGTTGCCGCCGGAAAGACTTCCCGCCATCCCCCTCGCGCCCGTCGCCTTCACCGAAAAGGCGGATATGACCGAGGAGGCGAATTCGCGTGCCGCGCTCCGACGCAGCAGCCCCTTCGCGGCCAGCGCCTTGCGGGTGCGCGCCGAGAGGATGGCGTTCTCGGCAAGGGACATGCCCGGCACGGCCGCATGTCCGTTTCTCTCCTCGGGCACACTGGAGAGCCCGGCGCGCCGTCGCCCGGTGACGCCGGTGTCCGTGATGTCCCGGCCGTCGATGACAATGCGCCCGCGCATGCCGCGCCGCTGCTCGCCCGAGAGTGCCGCCAGAAGCTCGTTCTGGCCATTGCCGGCAACGCCAGCAATGCCGAAGATTTCGCCGGCCGACACTTCGAAGGAAATGTCGTTGAGGCTGGTGCCGAACGGCGGCTCGCCCGGCACGGACAAATTCTCGACGGTGAAGCGCACCTGACCGACGGTTCGCCCGTCCCTGCCCTCAATATCCTTGAGATTGCCGCCGATCATCATCTCGGCCATCGAGCGCGCCGTCTCCTTGGCGGGATCGCACGTCGCCACCACGCGGCCGCCGCGCATGATCGTGGCGCGGTCGCACAGGGCTTTGATCTCCTCGAGCTTGTGCGAGATGTAGAGGATCGAGCAGCCCTCGCTGGCGAGCTGGCGCAGCGTCTTGAACAGCTCCTCCACCTCCTGCGGCGTCAGCACCGAGGTCGGCTCGTCCATGATGAGGAGCTTCGGCTTCTGCAAAAGCGCGCGCACGATCTCGATTCGCTGGCGCTCGCCCACCGAAAGCGTATGGACGTCGCGGTGCGGGTCGAGCGCGAGATTGTAGCTGTCCAGAACCCTGCGCACCTCCGCCTCGAGCTGGCGTCGCGCTGGCGGATGATCCATGCCGAGGGCTATATTCTCCAGGACCGTCATCGCCTCGAACAGCGAGAAGTGCTGGAAGACCATGCCGATGCCCAGCGCCCGCGCCTCACGCGGCGAGCCGACCTGCGCTTCGCGCCCGTCGAAGGTGATCTGGCCGCTATCGGCCTGGAGCACGCCATAGATGATCTTGACCAGCGTCGACTTGCCGGCGCCGTTTTCGCCGAGAAGAGCATGAATCTCCCCCGGCTGGACGGCAAAGGATATGGCGTCATTGGCAAGGACGCCGGGAAAACGCTTGGTAATGCCCAGGAGCTCGATACGCGGCAGCATGGGTGGCGGCTAAATCCCTTGGGCCGGCGGTGGAGGGCTAGCCGGCAGCGGCACTATTGCATCCGGCGGGTGCCGCTGCCAAGCGATCAGTCACAATTTCCTGTTGACGCAAAAGCAGGCAGCTGGTCATTTCGGCGGCAGCCAGAGCGGCGATCACAGCCGGACGCTTGTCCTTTACCGAACTCCCCCCGATAGGCAAGGTCAAGCGCGAGATTGATTCCCCAAGATCACCGCGAACGAGATGGCGGCGGAACTGCTCCCGCTTCGTCGCAGAGCCGATCATGCCGACATAGGCTGCGTCGCCACGCCTCAGCGCGGCCTCGGCGATGAGAAAATCGAGCGCGTGGTCGTGGGTCATCACCGCATAAGCAGCGTGGGCAGGCGCCTCCCCGACCAGCGACTCGGGAAGCGCGGCGACGTGCGTCTCAACCTCTGACGGAAGACCAGCGAGCATCTCCGCCCGGGTATCGATGAGAGAGATCCGAAATGGCAGCAGCGCCAGCGCTTGCGCCAGCGCCCGCCCGACATGCCCCGCGCCGAAGATGAGGATGGACGGCCGCGCGGCCGCTTCCTCCGCCTGACGCCGCTCCAGTCTCGCCAGACAAGCGCCGTCCGCAACGGAAAGGTGCAGGCTGACCCAGCCGCCACAGCACTGGCCGAGTTCCGGCCCCAGCGGCAGCTCCATGATCTCGTCCGGACGACCGTCCGCCAGCATCACCAGAGCCGCATCGATCGCCCGGAACTCAAGCGCGCCGCCGCCGATCGTCCCGGCAATTCCTCGCGGTGTCACGAGCATCAGCGCCCCCGCCTCGCGCGGGGTCGAACCTTTGATCTCGGCGATCTCCACGAGAGCTGCCGGTTCACCAGCGGCAAGGCTGCCGCGCAGCAGGGCGATTAGGTCGCTCACCGCCCCCGCACCGCTTCCACCGCCATGAGGACGCGCTCGGGCGTCGCCGGTGCGTCGAGATCGGGAAAGACGCGGTAGTCGCCCGCAGCGCAGACCGCGTCGGTCAAGGCCGAGAAGGCGGAGATCGCCAGCATGAAAGGCGGCTCGCCCACCGCCTTGGAGCGATAGATCGTCGGCGAGGGATTGCGCCCCTTCTCCCAGATGCGGATGGAAAAATCGTCCGGGCGGTCGTTGGCGGTCGGGATCTTGTAGGTGGAGGGCGCGTGGGTCATCAGCGCGCCCTTGTCGTTCCACCACAGCTCCTCCGTCGTCAGCCAGCCGAGGCCCTGGATGAAGCCGCCCTCGATCTGGCCCTTGTCGAGCGCCGGGTTCAGCGACTGCCCAACGTCGTGGAGGATGTCGACGCGAAGAAGCCGGTGCTCCCCCGTCAGCGTGTCGATCACGACTTCCGAGCAGCCCGCGCCATAGGCGAAGTAGAAGAACGGCGTGCCGGAGGCCGTCTCGCGGTCATAGGTGATGCCGGGCGTTGCATAGAAGCCCGTGGAAGAGAGCGAGACGCGGGCGAGATAGGCCTCACCGACCAGATCCTCGAACCGCTTCTCCATATTGCCGATGCGCACGCGGCCGGGGAGGAAGACGACCTGCTCTGCCGACACATTGTAGCGCGAGGCGGCATAGTCGATCAGCCGGCCCTTGATCGTCCGCGCGGCCGCCTGCGCCGCCATGCCGTTGAGGTCCGAGCCAGAGGAGGCGGCGGTGGCCGAGGTGTTCGGGACCTTGGCCGTGGTTGTCGAGGTGATCTTGATCCGTTCGATATCGATCTGCAGCTCCTCGGCCACCACCTGGGCGACCTTGGTGAAGAGCCCCTGGCCCATCTCCGTGCCGCCATGGTTCAGGTGGACCGACCCGTCCTTGTAGATGTGGACGAGAGCGCCGGCCTGATTGAGATGCGACGTCGTGAATGAAATGCCGAACTTCACCGGCGTCAGCGCCAGCCCCTTCTTGAGGATCGGGTTCGCCGCGTTGAAGGCGCGCACCTCCCGCCGGCGGGCACGATAATCGCACGAGGCTTCCAGTTCCTCGACGATCTCCTCGATCACGCTATCGGAGACGCTCATATGGTAAGGCGTCACGCCCGATCCGTCAGCCGGATAGAAGTTCGCCTTCCGCACATCCAGCGGGTCGAGCCCCGCCTCGAAGGCAACACGGTCCATCACCCGCTCGATGCCAACCATGCCCTGCGGCCCGCCGAAGCCGCGAAACGCCGTGTTGGAGACGGTGTGGGTCTTCAGCCGGCGCGAATGAATGCGTGCCGCCGGCAGTTTATAGGCATTGTCGGCATGGAACATCGCCCGGTCGGCAATGGCGGCCGAAAGGTCGGAGGAATAGCCGCAGCGCACGAAATGGTCGAAGGCGACGGCCTGAAGCCTGCCACCCTCGTCAAAGCCGACGTCATAGTCGACGCGCACCTCGTGGCGCTTGCCGGTCATCACCATGTCGTCGTCGCGGTCGAGCCGGCACTTGGCGGGGCGCCCGGTCTTCAGCGCCACGAGCGCCGCAACGCAGCCGAAGAGCGCCGGCTGACTTTCCTTGCCGCCGAAGCCGCCGCCCATGCGCCGGACCTCCACCGTAACCGCATGGTCCGGCACGCCCAGCATCTTGGCGACGTTGTGCTGCACTTCCGAGGGATGCTGGGTGGAGGAGCGCACGATAACATCGCCGTCCTCCTGGGGGATGGCGACGGCGATCTGACCCTCGAGATAGAAGTGGTCCTGCCCGCCGACCTCGACGCGCCCCCTGATGCGCTTCGGCGCGCCCGCCAGCGCCGCATCGGCATCGCCGAGCCGCATGGTGTGGGACGGCAGGAGGTCCCGGCCCTCGGCCTCGGCGTGAGCGATCGCCTCGTCGATCGTGATCCCCGCCGGCAGATCCTCATAGTCGACGACGGCGAGGGCGGCGGCGCGGCGCGCCTGATCCAACGTTTCGGCGGCCACCGCAAAGAGTGGCTGACCGATGTAGAAGACAAATCCGTCGGCGAAGATCGGATCGTCCCCCATCACCGGCGAATAGTCGTTCTGGCCGGGGATATCGGCCGCCGTGAGCACGGCCACGACGCCCGGCGCCCGGCGCGCCACATCCAGATCGAGAGAGACAATGCGCGCGTGCGCGCGGCTCGACATGGCGATGTAGACCTGCAGCGTTCCGGGCAGTTCCGGCTCGTCGTCGATGTAGCGAGCCATCCCAGAGACGTGCCGGGCGGCGCTGTCGTGGGGCAGAGTCTTATGAACCCCGCCCCGAATGTCAGAGGGCTGCGCGGGCGACTTCTCGTGAAGCTCCTTCAGCGAGGGCTCGCCGGCCGGGCCCCGGTCCTGGATGCGGGTTTCGTCCATCAGGCGAACTCCCGCGCCAGGGAAACCCGCGCCGGCGGATTGTCCCGCAACTCCATCTCAAACCGGCGGATGAGATTCTCCGCAACCTTGAGGCGATAGGCGGACGACGCCCGCATGTCGGTGAGAGGCGCAAAATCCTCTGCGAGGGCCGCCGCGGCTCGATCCGCCGCCGCCGCGTCGAAGGGTTGCCCGACCAGCGCCGCCTCCGCCGCCGCCGCGCGTTTCGGCGTTGCCGCCATGCCGCCGAAGGCAAGGCGCACCTCGCTGACGACGCCGTCCTCGAATGTCAGGAGGAAGGCCGCCATTACGGCCGAGATGTCGGAGTCGAAGCGCTTGGAAACCTTGTGGGCAAAATAACGCTGGTTGTCCTCCAGCGTCGGCACCTCGACGGCGGCGACGAACTCGCCCGGCGCGCGATCCTGGCGGCCATAGGCGATGAAGAAATCCTCCAGCGGCACGCTACGCGCCGTCTCTCCCTTGCGCAGATGCAGCCGGGCGCCCAGCGCGATCAGCGCCGGTGGCAGGTCGCCGATCGGCGAGCCGTTGGCAATGTTGCCGCCAACCGTGCCGGCATTCCGGATCTGATAGCCGGCAAAGCGCCGCATCATCTCGCCGAGGTCTCGATGAACCTCCGCCAGATGGCTGGCAGCCTCGCGGTGGGTGACGGCGGCGCCGATATAGATCCGGCCGGGGCCGGCCTCGATATGGCGTAGGTCCTCGACCCGTGAAACGTCGATCAGCACCGGCAGGTCGCGATGCTGCTTCGTCACCCAAAGGCCCACGTCGGTCGCGCCGGCAACCAGCCGCGCATCAGGACGGGAGGCGTAGAGATCCGCCAACTCGTCGGCATGGCGCGGTGCACACCAGGCACCGCCGGCCGCTTCGTAGTGGAACATCTCGCCGCCGAGCAGCGCGACGAGCCGTTCGGCCAGCGCCGCATCCTCGGCGCGCGTGTCCGGCACCGGCCTCGCGGCGAGATCGAGCCCTGCATCCACGATCGGCCCGTAGCCGGTGCAGCGGCAGAGATTTCCGGCAATGACGTCCTTCACCGACTGGCGATCGGTGAGCGCGCCCGTCAGCCACGCGCCGTAGAGCTGCATGACGAAGCCCGGCGTGCAGAAGCCGCACTGGCTGGCGTGATTCTCGACCATCGCGGCCTGAAGCGGATGGAGCCCGCCGCGCCCGAGATATTCGACCGTCTCGATCGCCCGGCCATGAAGCGAGGGGATGAACTGGATGCACGCATTGACTGCCCGGCGCCTGAGGCCGCCGACGCCGTCAGGCTCGGCGAGGAGCACGGTGCAGGCGCCGCAATCGCCTTCTGCGCAGCCTTCCTTGGTGCCGGGAAGGCCAGCATGCTGCCTCAGATAGGCGAGGATGGTCGTGGTCGGCGCAAGGCCCGCGATGGCGCGCTCTTCGCCGTTCAGAATGAAGCGGATCGGCTCGGCCATGATCACGAGCCCCGGTAGGTGGAATAGCCGAACGGCGAGAGCAGCAGCGGCACGTGATAGTGCGTCGGCTCCGCCAGCCCGAAGCGGATGACCACCTCGTCCAGGAACTTCGGCTGCGGAAGGAAAAGGCCAAGACGGTCGAAATAGGTCCCGGCGGCGAAAACCAGCTCATAGACGCCCGGCAGGAACGACTCGCCCGCCAGAAGCGGGCTGTCGCAGCGCCCATCCGCATTGGTCACGGCATCCACCACTTTCGCGCGCTGTTCGCCCTCGACGCGCCAAAGCGCCAGCGAAAGATTCGCAGCCGGCCGGCCGAGGCTGGTATCGAGAACATGGGTGGTGAGTTTCGCCGTTTCCTTGGGCGTCATTCGAGAGCCTTGATTCCTGACCACAGAGCCGATCACCATGCACCGCGCGACGGCGTGGCGTAAAGCCTCTCCCTGCCCAGCCTCGGCGCGCTATCATTCCCCCGTGACAATTGGAGGACCATCCATGCGCACCGCGCCGGCTTTTCTCTTCGACCTCGACGGCACCCTCGTCGACAGCGTTTACCAGCATGTTCTCGCCTGGCAGGATGCCCTCGACGCCGAGGGCATGGAAATCTCCGTCTGGCGCATTCACCGCAAGATCGGCATGAGCGGCGGGCTCTTCACCGAGCAGCTGCTACGCGAGACGGGCGAGCCCATCACCGAGGAAAAAGGCGAGCGGCTGCGCCACCTCCACGCGCAGGCGTACGGGCGCTATGCCGACAAGGTGCGTGCCCTGCCCGGCTCGAAGGCGCTTCTCGCGGCGCTTGACCAGGCTGGCCTTAAATGGGCGATCGCCACCTCCGGGCGGATGGAGACGGCGAAGTACAATCTCGAGCGTCTCGACGTCGATCCGGCCAAGGCCGTCGTCGTGACGCGCGACGAGGTGAAGTACGCCAAGCCCGACCCAGATCTCTTCGTCGCGGCGGCCGAAAAGCTCGACGTGCCGATCGAGAGCTGCCTCGTCATCGGCGATTCAATCTGGGATCTCCTCGCCGCCCAGCGCTGCCGGGCGCTCGGCGTCGGGCTGCTCTCCGGCGGCTATGGCACCGAGGAACTGGAGCGCGCCGGCGCGTTCCGTGTCTATGAGGACCCGGCAGATCTGCTCGCCCATCTGGACGAGGTCGGCGGACGCCAATGATCGCTTCCGACAGCCGCCGCGCCACGGTTCAAACGGCGACGTGGTGGCTGACAAGTTCGCAGCCATCCAGTCTATGAACCATGAGCATTGGCGGTTCGCCGATGGTCGGCACGCTTACCCCACCGAACCAAAGCGGATTGGCGGGGCAGATCGAACCACAGACATGCACAGGAACACCGGCGATCATGCCCGACATCGGCCGATGCACATGGCCACATGAGATGGCGAGCGGCTTGCAAGAACATTGGCGAAGCAGATCGCGGAGTGCCTCAGCCCCCTGTGCCATCGATTCGTCGAGCGGTGCAATGCCGCTTGGAAAGAGGTGATGGTGTGAAAAAACCAGAGACGCACGCGGCGCTGAATCGGTCAGGACATCTTCCAGCCAGCCCAAATGCGGAGAGACATCGCCCCCTGATGTGGCGCTGAGGGTCGCGTCCACCCCGACAAGAAGCAGGTCACTTAGATCGGCGGCGAAGTGCATGGCATTGGCACATTCGACGGAACCAAAGCGCCTCGCAAACACGCCCCGCATGGCGTCACCATCGTCGGAGTTGCCGGGCAGAAGCAGAACCGGGCAGCACAGCGTGTCGAAGCGTGCTGAAATTTCCCTGTAGCCGTCGGTCCACCCTTCGTCGATCAGATCACCCGAGACGACCAGCGCATCCAGCGCAACGTCACCGAGCCACGACAAGGCGCGGTCCAACCTCGAAATGTTCCCGTTGCCAGGCGCGGCGTGAATATCGGAGATCTGCGCTACGATCATCGGACCCTCTGAAGCATCCTCAGCGTGCGATACAGCATATGACCGCACATCGGCTTGCGGCGAAAGGGGGGCGCTTTTACTGTGCCTCGCGGAAAACGCCGCCTGGCCGCCGGGCGCGTCGTCTCGGCAACACCCGCTTCCTCATGACTGGCTGAAGGCCACGTGTCATGAAGTGGCGGAAGGCGTCGAGCCTGTTTGGAAAGAAGCCCGATTTGACCAATCGCACCCCTCGCGACATGCGCGGCTACGGCCGCAATCCGCCCCATCCGCACTGGCCAGGCGACGCGAATATATGCGTCCAGTTCGTCGTCAATTACGAGGAAGGCGGCGAGAGCTCGATCCTCGACGGCGATCCGGCCTCCGAATCGCTGCTGTCGGAGATCGTCGGGGCGCAGCCCTGGCCGGGGCAGCGCAACCTCAACATGGAGTCGCTCTACGAATACGGCTCGCGCGCCGGCTTCTGGCGGCTGTGGCGGCTCTTCACCGAGCGCACCATGCCGGTGACGGTCTATGGCGTCACGGCAGCGCTGGAGCGCAACCCCGAGGCGGTCGCCGCCATGCAGGAGGCCAATTGGGAGATTGCCAGCCACGGCCTGCGCTGGCTCGAATACAAGGATTTTGCCGAAGAGGTGGAGCGCCAGCACGTCCTCGACGCGGTGCGCATCCATACGGCGGTGACGGGCACCCGCCCCCTCGGCATCTATCAGGGCAAGCCTTCGGACCACACGCTGAAGCTGGTGATGGAGGAAGGCGGCTTCGAATATTCCTCCGATTCCTATGCCGACGACCTGCCCTATTGGGTCGAGGGCCCAAAGGGCCCGCATCTGATCATTCCCTATACGCTCGACACCAACGACATGCGATTTGCCACGCCCCAGGGCTTCAACTCGGGCGACCAGTTCTTCACCTATCTGAAGGATGCCTTCGACCTGCTCTATGCCGAGGGCGAGGCGGGCCACCCCAAGATGCTGAATGTCGGGCTGCACTGCCGCCTGGTCGGCCGTCCGGCGCGCGCCGCCGCTCTTGCCCGCTTCCTCGATTACGTCCAAGCCCACGAAAAGGTGTGGGTGGCGCGGCGCATCGATATCGCGCGCCATTGGCGCGAGCACTTTCCCTATTCGCCGGGGCTTCAACCCAGCCGGATGGACCGCGAGACCTTCCTCGACACCTTCGGCGGCGTCTTCGAGCATTCGCCCTTCATCGCCAACCGAGCCTATGAGCGCGGCCTTAGCGCGGCGCACGACACGCCGACGGGTCTGTCGGGTGCGCTCAACGCCGCCTTCCGCCTGTCGAGCCGGGAGGAGAAGCTGGCGGTGCTGAAGGCCCACCCCGATCTCGCCGGCAGGCTGGCGCTGGCCGGCGACCTCACCACCGCGTCGAAGGCCGAACAGAGTTCGGCAGGGCTCGACCGCCTGACGCCGGAGGAACTCGCCCGCTTCCAGGCCCTCAATACCCGCTATGTCGAAACATTCGGCTTCCCGTTCATCGTGGCGGTGAAGGGCAAGCCGAAGGAGGCGATCCTTTCCCTGTTCGAGACGCGCGTCGAAAACACACCCGAGGCGGAGTTCTCGACCGCGCTGCGCGAGGTCGAGAAGATCGCGCGCCTTCGTATTGATACCATTTTCGGAGAAGCACAATGAGCGAAGCCTTTCTGACGGCCGAGCCGCTTGCCGAAGCCGACGCTCTCCTGAAGCGCTTCGTCGACCTCGCCCATCCCCGCCTCGGCACGAAGATGACGTTCGCCACGGACGATTTCTTCGCCGACAAGAACCGGCTCATCAATCCCGCGCCGGCCATCTTCATCCCCGGCAAGTACGACGATCACGGCAAGTGGATGGACGGCTGGGAATCGCGTCGCAAGCGCACACCCGGCCACGACTGGGCGGTCGTCAGGCTCGGCCAGCGCGGCATGATCCACGCCGTCGATATCGACACGTCGTTCTTCACCGGCAATTTTCCGCCCGAGGCCGAGCTTCTCGCCGCCGATACGGACGCGGAGCCCGGCGAAACGGATTGGCGGGTGATCGTGCCGCGCACGGCGCTCAAGGGCGACAGCCACAATCTCTTCGAGGTGTCGGAAGGCGCCCCCTTCCGCTGGCTGCGCCTCAACATCTTCCCGGATGGCGGCATCGCGCGCCTTCGCGTCTTCGGCCTCGTCGCCAAGGATTGGAACGCCGTGCCTGCCGATGAGACGCTCGATCTCGTCGCGCTGGAGAATGGCGGCACGGCCATCGCCTGGAACGATGCCCATTACGGCGCTCCCGCCAACATGCTGGCGCCGGGGCGCGGCGCCGACATGGGCGACGGCTGGGAAACGGCGCGGCGCCGCCGGCCCGGCAACGACTGGTGCGTGTTGAAGCTCGGCCACCCCGGCACGATCGAAAGGGTGCGCATCGACACCGCCCACTTCAAGGGCAACTATCCCGACCGCTTCTCGCTACGCGCGGTCCGTCTCGACGCCGATCCCTCTCCCGAAACGATCGAGGAGGCGAGCGCCGCCTGGCCGCTTCTGGTGCCTCAGACGCGCCTCTCGGCGGATGCGATCCTCGACATTCCCGAGCTCTTCCCGCTGGGTCCCGTCAGCCACGTGCGTCTCGACATCTTCCCCGATGGCGGCGTCTCGCGCCTCCGCCTCTTCGGCCAGAAAGCCGGCTGATGAAAGAGCCCCGGACGATCCGAGCGGCGCCGCTGACCAGCGCCGCCTTCGCCCCCTTTGGCGACGTGATCGAGGCGGACAATGCCCGCGAGATCCGCCTCATCAACAAGGGCACGACGACGCGCTTTCACGACGTGGCGAGCGTCGACGTGACGGCGGGCGGCGGAAGCGCCCTCATCTCGATCTTCCGGGGCAAGCCGTTCCGCCTGCCCTTCGAGGTGAGGATGATGGAACGCCACCCGTTCGGCAGCCAGGCGTTCTTCCCCATGAGCGAGCGGCCCTATCTCGTGGTCGTCGCACCGGACGAGAGCGGGCGCCCCGGCGCTCCCCTCGCCTTTCTCGTGACGGAAAAACTCGGCGTGAACTACGCGAGGAACGTCTGGCATCACCCGCTGATCGCCCTCGAAGACGTCTCGGATTTTCTGGTGGTCGATCGCGGCGGCCCCGGCGCCAATCTCCAGGAGGCGTTCTATCCCGAGCCCTGGTGGGCGGAGGCTTAAGGTCTGCCCTTCCCATTGCTCGATGGGTCGGCTCTCGATTTCCGCAGCGGGGCGATCCTCTTCGCAGCGTTTAGCGACGCGTCACGCTGGGGCTTGATGTCCTTCGACAACTCGGAGTGTTGAAGCCATGAGACCTTTTAATCCTGCTAAAGCCACGACAGAAGAACTCGTCGATTATTTTGCCGAACTCGGCCTTTTGCAAGAGCAGGCGGAAATCATGTCCAACCAATCAAAAATCAACCGCGTTGTCCGGCGGCGCTTTGAAGTTGTTAAAGAACTCAAGTCTCGAGATGGTGACGCACTTCGGCTGCTCATCCGCTACTATGACCACCAATGCGCACAGGTGCGACTGAACGCAGCGACTGCAACACTTGCCCTTTTTCCTGAAGCCGCGCGACGCAAGATCCAGGAAATCGCAGAGTGGGAAGCAGGGCCGGTCGCTCTAGAAGCGAGTATGCGTCTTCATGCTCTAGACGAGGGGATATTTCATCCGGTGTAGATTAAATCTACGATATATTTTGCGCATGGTACGGAGCACCATCGGAAAGAGCTGGGAAGAGAGAATGGCACTCGGTCTTGAGCGCCTGATCCAGGAAGGACTCCTCAAGCCATGAGCTCATTGTCTCTCAAGCACCTCGATAGTGCGACAGTGGAAGAGTTGCTCGAAGACTATATCCGCGTGAGTCTCCGTCAGCATGATTTCAGTCTGGACGGCGATTTCCACGCATTCAATGCGACAGTGCCGCGCCAGATCGCTCTCGAGGCCGAGTTGAAGCGACGCGACGGGGATCAGCGCCGAGCGCTGTTGAGGCTGTTCGACCATCCGAAGATGCAGGTTCAACTGAATGCCGCACGCGCGACTCGATCAGCGGCTCCCGAGGCGTCTCGTCGGAAACTGCAGGAGATTGCAGAATCGCGGTATTATCCCATGGCGGCCGACGCAGGCATGTCGCTTCATGCCTGGGATCAAGGCATTTGGAAACCCGATTGAATGTCGACGTTCCCTCTCGCTCTGCCGTTCCGGCTAAGAAGACATCTTGATCATCTTGGCGTAGGACGGCGATCCTCTTCGCAGCGCCTGGCGACGCTTCACGCTGGGGCCTGATGTCCTTCGACAGTTCGGAGTGTTGAAGCCATGAGATTTTTGAACACTGCTAAAGCCACGACGGAAGAACTCGTCGATTATTTTGCCGAACTCGGCCTTTCTCGGGAGCAGGCTGAAATCATGTCCGATCAAGCGGAACTCAACCGAGCAATTCGGCGGCGTTTTGACGTCGTAGCAGAGTTGAAGTCCCGCAAGGGAGATGCGCGGCGGCTTCTCATGCGCCACTTCGGCCACAAAAGTACATGGGTTCAACTTAACGCCGCAAAAGCGACCTTGGCCCTGTTCCCCGAAGCAGCGCGTCTCAAACTTTCGGAACTGGCCGAATGGGAGGCCGGCCCTGTTCGGGCAGGTGCCCGCGAGTTCCTGGAGGCATTCGATAACGGCAGCTATCGGCCTGAATAAGAGAAGAACGCAATTCCGGCTATCTTGTCTTCTGAGCATCCCCAATCCCGGGCCCATTCAGCGCCCGAGATTGGAGATTGATCTCGCCTATCGCACGTCGCGAAGGCTGACAGCGAAGAGCCAGCCCCTCAGCGCTCTACCGCAGCGCGCTCGCCTCGTTGAGCGTCTTCATGTCCTCGTCGGTCAGCTTCAAGGCCGCAGCCTTGGCGAAGCTCTCGACATGGGGCCGGCTCGTGGCGCTGGCGATTGGCGCGGTGACGCCGGGGCGCGCCATCAGCCAGGCGAGCGCAACCTCGGCCGGCTTGGCGTCATGTGCGGCACCGACATTGTCGAGCGCCGCAAGGATCGCCATGCCGCGATCGTCGAGATATTTCGCGATGCCCTCGCCGCGCTGCGATTTTCCGAGGTCCGCCTTGGAGCGGTATTTTCCCGAGAGGAAGCCGGAGGCGAGGCTGAAATAGGTGACGACGCCGATCCCCTCCTTCTGGCAAAGCTCGGCAAGCGCCCCGTCGAATTTCTCGCGCGCATAGAGATTGTATTCTGGCTGGAGAACCTCGTAGCGCGGCAAGCCCTTCTCCTTCGACACCTTCAGGGCCTCGCCAAGCTGGCGGGCGTCGAGGTTGGAAGCGCCGATGGCGCGCACCTTGCCCGCCTTGAGCAGCTTGTCGTAGGCGCCGAGCGTCTGCTCATAGGGCGTTTCGTCCGGCCAATGGGAGAAGTAGAGGTCGATCGCATCGGTCTTGAGGCGCGAGAGCGAATCCTCCACCGCCCGGACGATCCATTTCTCGCCAAGGCCCTTTTTTTCCGGCGCGCCCATGTCCGAGCCGACCTTGGTGAACACCTTGACCTTATCGCGCATGCCGGGGCGCGCGGCGAGCCAGTTTCCGATGATGGTCTCGGATTCGCCACCCTTGTTGCCCGGCACCCAGCGCGAATAGACGTCCGCCGTGTCGATGGCGTCGAAGCCGTGGTCGACGAAAGCATCGAGGATCTCGAAGCTCTTCTTCTCGTCGATGGTCCAGCCGAAGACATTGCCCCCGAAGACGAGGGGAGCGATCGACAGCCCGGTCTTTCCAAGCGCCCGCTTTTCCATGGCAGAATTCCTTTCGAGGTTTCGCGGCGCGCCGTCTCCATCGCCAAACGATGGCCGGCAGGCGTTGAGCGGTGAAGGCCCCGCGCTCCTCGCCGGGCCGTCCGCCTTGGCGGCGTGCTGCGTTATGTCTGAATCCGGCGTCGAAACGCCGCTCCTCTCACCTGTCGTGAGGGCAGCAGAATTCAAGGGAGCGCGGCGTTCACGCCCCCGCGACGACACGCGGCAGGCCGCCGGTTTCCGTCAGGAAATCCAGGATGCCGTCGATGCCCTTCAGGCGCGAGAGATCGGTGAAGATGGTGGGCAGCCCCGCCCGCCCCTTCTCGGCGTCACGCGCCATGCGCTCCAGGTCCGCGCCGACATAGGGCGCAAGATCGGTCTTGTTGACGATGAGAAGGTCCGAGCGGGTGATGGCCGGTCCACCCTTCCTCGGAATGTCGTCGCCCTGCGCCACCGAGATGACGTAGATCGAAAGATCCACCAGATCGGGCGAAAACGTCGCAGCGAGATTATCGCCACCTGATTCAACCAGAATCAAGTCAAGATCATCGTGAATCCGGTTCAAATCGCGAATGGCGGCGAGATTGATCGAGGCATCCTCGCGGATTGCGGTGTGGGGGCAGCCGCCGGTTTCGACGCCGATGATGCGGTCCGCCGGCAGCGCCTGAAGGCGGACCAGCGCCTCGGCGTCCTCCTTCGTATAGATGTCGTTGGTGACGACGGCGATGGACCATGTCTCGCGCGCGGCCTTGCAGAGCTTTTCGACCAGCGTCGTCTTGCCGGAGCCGACCGGGCCGCCGATACCGACGCGAAGGGGGCCGTTCTTCTTCATGAGCGGAAAATCCTGGGCGATTGTGTTTCGTGCCGCATGGCGGAGATTTCGGAGAAAAGCGCCGCCGAGCCGAGAGCATCAAGATCGGAATGCACAGCCTTGTCGGCCAGCTCGACCAGCGTCGGCTCCAAGCGCCGCAACAGCGCCACTGCCTGGCTCTGGCCCAACGGCACAAGACGTACCGCGGCCGCGACGAGATTGGCGGCGAATCCATGAGCGAAGGCCGCCAGCGCCTCGTCCAGCGCTAGCCCAAGCCGTCCCGCCAGTTGCCCCACGGCGACGGGATAGGCAACGGCCACGTCGCCATCGTCTGGCGAGGCCTCCCAGGGCCGCGAAGCTTGCCGGAAGGCCATGCCGAGACCGATGGTTTCCAGGCGCCGCTCGGCACTGCCCGACAGCGCGAGAGCCAACTCTCCCACCCCGGCGAGGCGCGCCTCGTCGCCCTCGGCGGCGGCGCGGTGCGCCTCGGCGAACAGGAGGAGATCGCACCAGCCGGTACCGTATCGCAGAAGCGTCTCGATCCAGTCCAGAACAGCGTCCGCATCGCCAACGACACGCGCGCGGACGGCATATTCCAGCCCATGCGAATAGGCGAAGGCGCCCACCGGAAAGGCCGGCGACATCAACGTCAGCAGCGGGATGAGCGAAGGACTCAAGAGCGGAAGCGCTTGGCCAAGGCGGAATAGTTGCCGACGACGAGATAGTGGAGCTCGCGGGCGATGCGCAACGTCGGCTTCAGCCCGAACAGGATGGAGCCGATGACGAAAAGCCAGGTGCCGGCGGTCTGTGTCGAATCCTTGAAGAAGAGGATCGAGCCGACGAGGAAAGCCATTGCGGCGGCGAAATCGACAATGGTGTAGGCGATCTCGTAGGCCGCGTAGATATCCTTCGTCTCAGAAGACTTGGTCGGATTGTCCGGCTTGAAGAGCTTCATCGAACGTCCTTCTCATCGTGTTCTGCATTCCGCCTTTCATGCATCGACGGTCCGGCACGAGGCTCAGTGGCTGTGCTCCGCCTCGCCATCATAGGCGCCGCCCTCGGGATCGAAGGCCGCATCGACCTCCAGGACCCGCGCGCCCAATCCTTCCAGCATCGTCTTCAACACCGGGTCGCGGCGAATGAACAGGCGCCTGCCCTCGATCGCCGCCGCCTGATGGCGGTTGCCGAGATGCCACGCGAGACGCAGCAGGTGGGCCGTGTCGTGGCCCTTCACCTCGTAGAGCGGTTCGGGCTTGGCCTTCACCTCGACAAAGCGGCCGTCGTCGAAGACGAGGGCGTCGCCATCACGCAGGCGCACCGCTTCAGGCAGATTAAGAAGAAAGGCGATGCCGCCATCCGTGACCATGGCCATGCGCCGGCGATGGCGCGCCGTCTCGTCCAGCGTGATCGTGTCGTCGGCCTTCGTCCATTCGCCTCGCCGAGCCACCGCCTCTGCCATGATCATGAAACGCCAATCCCCTTACGTATCAGCCACCAACGGGCGGCAGAAAAGTTTCTAGAACAGGAAATAGCGCTGGGCCATCGGCAGAATTTTGGCCGGCTCGCAGGTCAGCAATTCGCCATCCGCCCGCACCTCATAGGTTTCAGGGTCGACGTCGATCCTTGGCGTCGCGGAATTGTGGATCATCGCCGCCTTGGAGATGCCGCCGCGCGTGTTCCTGACCGCGACGAGCCCCTTTGCCAGGCCATAGCGCTTGCCAATCCCAGTATCGATCGCCGCCTGGGAGGTGAAGACGACGCTCGACGTCCGCACCGCCTGCCCGAAGGCGCCGAACATCGGCCGGTAGTGAACCGGTTGGGGCGTCGGGATCGAGGCGTTGGGATCGCCCATGGGCGCCGCCGCGATGACGCCGCCGAGCAGAACCATCGCCGGCTTGACGCCGAAGAAGGCCGGGTCCCACAGGACAAGATCGGCGCGCTTGCCGACCTCGATGGAACCGATCTCGTGGGCGATGCCATGGGCGATCGCCGGATTGATGGTGTACTTGGCGACGTAACGCTTCGCCCGGAAATTGTCGTTGTCGCCCGTCTCCTCGGGCAGCCGGCCGCGCTGGCGCTTCATCTTGTCGGCGGTCTGCCAGGTGCGGATGATCACCTCGCCGACCCGGCCCATGGCCTGGCTGTCGGACGCGATGATCGAGAAGGCGCCCATGTCATGGAGAATGTCCTCGGCTGCGATCGTCTCCTTGCGGATGCGGCTCTCGGCGAAGGCGATGTCCTCGGGGATGGAGGCGTCCAGATGGTGGCACACCATGAGCATGTCGAGATGCTCCTCCAGCGTGTTGACCGTGTAGGGCCGCGTCGGGTTGGTCGAAGACGGCAGGACGTTCTGGAAGCCGCAAACCTTGATGATGTCCGGCGCGTGCCCCCCGCCCGCTCCCTCGGTGTGAAAAGCGTGGATGGTGCGGCCCTTGAAGGCGTCGATGGTGTTCTCGACGAAGCCCGATTCGTTCAGCGTGTCGGTGTGAATCATCACCTGGACGTCGAAGTCGTCGGCGACCGAGAGGCAGCAGTCGATGGCGGCGGGCGTCGTTCCCCAGTCCTCATGAAGCTTCAGGGCGCAGGCGCCGGCGAGAATCTGCTCCTCGAGCGCCTTGGGCAGCGAGGCGTTGCCCTTGCCGGCGAAGGCGAGGTTCATCGGCAGGCCTTCCGCCGCGCCGATCATCTGGCGGATATGCCAGGGTCCGGGCGTGCAGGTGGTGGCCAACGTACCATGCGCCGGACCGGTGCCGCCGCCGAGCATGGTGGTGAGGCCGGAATAGAGCGCCTCCTCAACCTGCTGCGGGCAGATGAAGTGGATATGGCTGTCGAAACCGCCGGCCGTCAGGATCTTGCCCTCGCCGGCGATCGCCTCCGTACCGGGGCCGATGACGATTGTGACGCCCGGCTGCGTGTCGGGATTGCCGGCCTTGCCGATCGCCGCGATTCGCCCGTCCCTCAGGCCGATATCGGCCTTGTAGATGCCGGTATGGTCGAGAACGAGCACGTTGGTGATGACGGTGTCCACCGCGCCGTCGGCGCGGCTCGCCTGGCTTTGCCCCATGCCGTCGCGGATCACCTTGCCGCCGCCGAACTTCACCTCCTCGCCATAGATGGTGAAGTCGTTCTCCACCTCTATGAAGAGCTCGGTGTCGGCGAGGCGCACCCTGTCGCCCGTGGTGGGGCCGAACATGGCTGCGTAAGAGGCGCGAGAAATGGTGGCAGGCACTGGCAGGCTCTCCTCGGCTCATCAAAAAAGACCGAGCAGACCGGCGGCGGTCGCTGCGGTGCAGCAGACCATAGCGAGCGGCGGCTCGATTGTCTCGCATCCGACACTATATCTTTGAGTGAGATGGCCATGCCTATTGGCATGACCGCCGCAGAAATCGCGTGGGAAGGTCGATAAGAGCATGACGATCATTCATCGCGGCGTCAGCGCTCTTCTCCTTGCCGGATTGCTCGCCGACGCCGGAACAGCGCTGGCCCAGCCCTACACCGCCTTTCCCGGTCGCTCGGTTCCAGGCCCGGCGCTCGGCGGGGTTCCTGTTTTCAAGCCCGAGATCGTGGTTCAGCCCGAGCAGCGCCAACGCCTCATTGACGCGCGCCGCTTTCGCAATCAGGTGGGCGGCGATGAGGCGAGCGTGCCCCATCCGGTCGTGCCACGCCTGCCGGCGGGCGAGGACGAGATCAGGCTCAGGGCCACCAAAGGAAGCGGCAAGGTGGGTCCGGCCAATGCTGATGCGCTGGCGCGAAAAGGCGCGACAGGCGTCGGCGGCGGCCCCTATGTGAGGATCGATCGTTAGCCGCGACCAAATGGCGAACGCGTCTTCGACGCCGCCCGCCATAGATAGAATCGAAGAGCCCTTGAAGAGGCTCGCGAGGAAAGGAACCATACCATGATGAAAGCCGGCTTTGCCCTCGCATTCGCAATGGCCGTCGCATCCGCGGGCGCGGCTTCTGCGCAAACGTTGAATTCCCCAGCGCCGAGTTCGGGAGGTGTCGGCACCCAGCCGTCCGCAGGCGCTTCCGGCACGAGCATTCCGCGCATCGAAACGCCGGGAACGACGGGCGGAATGACAGCGCCGAACGGGGCCGTCGACGGCACCACGATCGGCACGGTTCCCCCGGCGGCAGGGCCGATCACGAATCGGGCTGTGACGGGAACTGTCGACCCGGCGATTGCCGGTCAGACCGGCCTGACCACACGCGGCTCCGGCTTCACCGACGGGCGAAATGCCGCCGCCGGCGAAACCTACATACGCGAGACAGGCTCGGTGACAGGCATGCCCCGCCCGCGCGTCGGCGTCGATCTCGATAAGATCCGCAACGCAATGGAAGCGGACACCGGCTCCTCACCTCCCCCTTCGGCTTGGTGATTCGGCCAGCGCACCACAAGTCGGCGCCCGGTCAGAGCGTGCCCATGACCTTCGCGTTGAAGCCGTAGACGGTCCGCAGGCCGCCGTAGGGAACGAGCTTGACCTCGCGCGTCTGCCCCGGCTCGAAGCGCACCGCCGTGCCGGCCGCGATGTCGAGCCGCATGCCCCGCGCCTTGTCGCGGTCAAAGGCCAGGGATGGGTTGGCCTCGGCGAAATGATAGTGCGAGCCCACCTGCACCGGCCGATCGCCGGTGTTGGAAACCTCGAGCGTCACGCTGGACGCGCCCTCGTTGAGGACGATCGAACCGTCCTTCGTGACAACCTCGCCTGGGATCATCGCGCCCATCCATCACCGATCTTCGTTGGAAAGAGAGCCAAGCGCGAACCGGCGGCAAATGCAAGACGACAGCGGTCGAGACGATCGTTCGAGTTTGAATGATCGCTTTCACGCAGCGCCAAGCGGCCTCGCCTATAAGGTTTCCACATCACGGGAGGGCGCCGACGAAAAGGCTTCACGAAGAAGCGCGCGGCCCTTTCCGCGAGAGGGGATGCAAGCAATGCCGTTTTTCCGTGCCGTCTTCCCGGCCGCGCTTTTCATGCTCGCCACTTTGTCCATGCCCGCTCCCGCCGGACGGAACGAACCGCTGATCATTCGCCAGGTGAAGATGGAGGGACTCGAGGCCCCCGCCTACTACTCGGCGCCGGACCACCGCTTCCTTTTTGTCGGGCGGTACGCGCCCGGCCTTGCTGCAGAGGCCGAGCGCATCGCCGATCTATCACAGGGAGCGGTCAGCCGATGACATCGGCCTCCGGCGCCACCGCGAACGCTGGATGAAAGCCCACCTCGCCGGACGGCATTCGATCTTGCAGAGGCAGGACGAGAACGAACGCCTCGGGAACGCCATCGACCACGACCGATGACACGGGGCGAAATCCGAAGCGACCGTAGAAAGCCGGATCGCCCACCAGCACGCATCCCTCGTCGCCCCGTTCGGCGAGACGCCTCAAGCCTTCCCTGACCAATGCGCTTCCGATGCCTTGCCGCTGGAAGCGCGGCTCGACGGCGATCGGTCCCATGGCGAGCCAACCCGCCCTTCCCCCGATGAGCGCGGGGGAAAAGGCGATCTGGCCGAGCAGGACGCCGTCCTCCTCGGCCACCAGCGATGGCGCCAACGCGCCGGCACGCCTGAGATCGGCAAGAAGGGTCGCCTCGTTGTGCCGACTATATGGCATCGTCCGAAACGCGCGGGCGACGAGCGCTCGCAGAAGAGCCGCATCGGACGCTTTTTCCTCGCGAATGATCATGCGCGTGTCTCCCGGTTGTCGCTTTGCGACCTGACGGCAACCCGCCCGAACCTCGAGATTCGGTAGGGGCTTCCATTCCTCGACTCGATCAAGCCTCGCCGTTTCAACCTGAAGAAGACGCCGAGCGAACAATCGGACAGGAGGTTCCCGTCCCGTGTCATGCATTCGATGGAGGTGATGCGCCGACCGTCGGCGCGGGTGTGGCGGATGTATCCGCCCTGGGCGAGCACGTGAAGAACACGCTGCTCGCCGCGCGAGATGTTCATTGCTGAGACTTTCATGCGGAATCGAAATCAAGCGCCATCCTCGCGCCGATGCGTCAAACACATCGGCCCGGCGCTGCTCCACGTTCCGCGCGCGGGCGGAACGTTAGAGGATTCCCGCAGTCTCCGGCATCAAACACCTGTTGGTCGCGGACCACCTGTCCGCGCTTTTTCTAATATTCCAAGGCTCTGCCTCGGGTCAATCCGCGTCCTCGTCCGCACCCCCGGCCGCCATCGCCCTCCGCCAAGCGCGGTCGAATTCGGCCTCCAGCGCGGCGTCAGTGCCGCGACAGACATCGACCACCGCGCGGCCCCAGTCGGCGTAGGCGAGGACGCGCTCCGGAGACCATCCCTCGGGCGCCTGGTTGGCGACCTCGGCGACATTGCTCGTCTTGTCGGCGATCTTGATCAGCTTGGCGCGCCATGACGCCCTAGCCGTATGCTCCACCTGCCGGCGGCGGCGCTCATCTTCGGCAAGGCCGGGCGGATCTGTCACTTCCATGACCACCGAGGCGACCTCCCCGCCGAAGCGCTCCTTGAGGAGCGCCTCGTCCACGCCCGTATCCTCCACCGTGTCGTGGAGCAGCGCGGCGATGACGGTCGTTGCGTCGAACGGCTCATGCCGAGCGCACAAGGCCGCGACCTCGGCGAGATGATTGACGTAGGGCTCGACGCCGTTCTTGCGCGTCTGCCCGCTGTGGACCTCGCAGGCGAGTTGCAGCGCCTCGATGACGAGCCGCGCCTCGGCCGACATCAGCGGATCGGCTCGTGAACGGTAACCAGCTTGCTGCCGTCGGGAAAGGTCGCTTCCACCTGAACGTCGGGGATCATCTCGGCGATGCCTTCCATGACCTGTTCGCGCGTGACCACATGGGCGCCCGCCTCCATCAGGTCGGCGACGGAGCGCCCATCTCTGGCACCCTCGACGACGAAGTCGGTGATCAGCGCCACCGCTTCCGGATAGTTCAGCTTGACGCCCCGCGCGAGGCGCTTTCTCGCCACCTCGGCGGCCATGGCGATGAGGAGCTTATCCTTCTCTCGTGGGGTCAGCTGCATCTGTCGTCCTTCGGAAGCTCGTCCTGATCAAATGGACCATACAGGGGGAAGCGCGCTCTCGGCCAGCGCCGAAAGAAGAGGAACGAGCGTCTTTCTCAACATATGGCCGCTCTCGGCAAGAAGGCGGACGACCAGAAGGCCGTCGAAGGCGCTTGCCCCGCCTGCCGCGCCGATAAGCGCGCGCACGCCCTCGAGGCGCGCCGAAACCTCGGGCTCATGCAGCAGCACCGTGGCGAACGCCCGCGCGCCGCCAAGCGTCGCGGCATGGCCCGCCAGCCCAAAAACGTCGCCCTGCAACGAAAGGTCGTCGGCGAACACCAGCCGGCCGTCGCGGCGGACGCGCCATCGATCTGCGAAGGAGCCGGAGGTCACGCTCTCGCCCATCATCTGGCGGCCGAGGACAGCGCTCTCCACCATCAGCAGTCGGCTGGTCGCCTCGATCTCGGCATCAAGGGTGCGGGCGATTCGGCCGCCATCGAAGAGGATCGTCTCCTGCGGCAGGAAGGAGAGCGCGGCGCGCGGCGCGACGACGAGACGCGTCGCGACCTGAGCGCGACCGGCGCTCGCCCGGTAGATGCGCTCGCAAGACTGGGTCGTGGCCGTGAGGGTTGCGCCTTCCTCCACACGAAACTCCTGTGTCAACCGGTCGCCGCCCGTTAGCCCCCCGGCGGTGTTGATGGCGACGGCTGTGAGGCCCGGCGCCGGCAATCGCGGAAAGCGCAGCTTGAGACAGCCTTCCTGATAAAGCCGCGACAGGCGGCTCTTTCCTTCGCGTTGATGGACGATAACGGCGGCACTTCCCCGCGCGCGCTGGAGTTCCGCAGAATAGGTTGATGCTGATTCGCCCGTTTCGGTCAGTGCCTCGTCCATGTCTCGCGGCTTGCCCTTCATTCGGCGTTTGAAGCTGCAGCAGTAGTGCCGATGCGTTCCCCGCTTGTCGAGCCCGCGGCTTTGCCGCACTATCGCGGCTCGAATGCGACGCGGCGGCGAGGCCAGAGACCGCCAGCCCATGTCGCGAAAAGCGGAAAAGGACCAATGGGACGCACCTTGGGATGGGACATCGGAGGCGCGTTCGTCAGGGCGGCTCTCGCCAGCGACGGACGGGTTCTGAAGGTCTGGCAAATCCCTATTCCGATCGCGCGAGGTCGCGGCGCGATCGAACAGGCCATCGACTCCATTCTCGGCGATGCCGGCGAAATCAGCCGCCACACCGTCACCCTGACCGGCGAGATCGCGGACAGCTTCGCGGACCGCAAGGCCGGTGTCGAGCAGCTGAGCTCGGCGCTTCACGAGCGTCTGGGCGACGACCTCTTTCTCTATGCCGGCCGGTCCGGCTGGTTGAGCGGAACTGAAGTCACCGGATATGCCGAGGACATTGCCTCAGCAAGCTGGCATGCCAGCGCCAGTCTCGCGGCCGAGGCGGTGAGCGAGGCTCTTTTCATCGACATGGGCTCCTCCAGCACCGACATCGCACCTATCGCCGAGCACCGTGTGCGCGCCGCCGGCTATACGGAGCGCGAGCGCCTGGTCTGCGGCGAACTCGTACCGCAGGGCTTCGTGAGGACGCCGGTGATGGCAGTGGCGGACGTCGTGCCGTTCGGCGGCCGCTCGACCCCTGTGCTCGCCGTGGACTTTGCGACCATGGAGGATGCGCAGCGCCTTCTGGGCACTCTGGAGGAAACGGGCGAACCGCCGGAGGATGATTCGGCGGCGCTCGACGCCACCTCGCGCGCACGGTTGGCCCGGATGGTGGGAATGGACGTGGCCGACGCCTCGCCCGAGGCGTGGAGCGCGCTCGCCGCCGCCTTTGCCGAGGCGCAGCTTCGCCATGTCCAGGACGCGGCCTTGCTGGTGCTGTCGCGCTGCGACATCACCAAGGATGCGCCCATCGTAGTCGCCGGCGCAGGACGGCCGGTGCTCAGGCGCCTCGCGGCGCGGCTCGATCGCGGCGTCATCGACTTCGCCGATCTCGTCGATTGTCCGTCCGGCCTCAGGGACGCCGTCTGCCTCGCGGCGCCAGCGGCGGCCGTCGCGCTGCTCGGCGGAAACGACTGACGAAATCAGGCATACGCAGCGGTCAAGCCGGCTGTCAGGCGGCGCCCTGCCAGCCCCGGGCGATCGGGCGTCCAGGAATGATGCCCTCGGCGAAACGCCGGCCTGCCCCGGCCAGATCGTAGGGTCCGGCGATGTGAACGTCGGCGCCCGGCGCCAGCATCTGCAGGAAGGCCTCGTCGATGATCTCGGCGCCGCGCAGGGCGAAGAGCGTGCTGTTCTCGGGCACGACGGTCTGCTTGATGAGCAGCACCCGGCGACAGCCGAGACGCGCCGCAAGCCAGGCCGACAAGGCATCGGCCGTCACGGCCCAGGTTTTCTCGATCTCTTGATGCTGGCACAGGAGGCTGTAGGGCATCCACACCGGGATTTCGCCCCTGGCGATGGCAGCCTTGATCGCCTCCTCGGAGTTGGCCGGCACCATGCGCTGGCCAAGGCTCGCCAGAGCGTGGCCGAACTGCTCCATGGCGAGGATCGCCATCTGATGGGCCGCCTCCTCGCTATAACCCATCTTATACTTGTTGTGCCGAACGGCATCGGCGAAAGGCCCGCCACCCGGAACGACGATGGAGGGAATGGACGTTCTCTCGATCGCCTCGACCCAACGCGCCAAATCGCGCAGCACGGTCGCGCTTCCGCCGAATTTCATCACCAGAACGTCATTCATGGACAATGGTCATCTCCCTTTGGGCACAGCGGCCCTTCGAGATTGTTCTTTCAAGGCTCCGGGCACGGCCGCCCTTGCGAAACAGCGCGGGCCGACAGCGCGTGCTCGGCTTGGCCGGACGGTGGCCTTCCTAGGTGCCGCCTGCCAGAGCGCGCAGCGATCGTCTGAGGCGGGTCGCGGGTCCATGCCCTTGGCTTATCCTGCCTTGCTTAATTAAGAATTTTCACCGTCATCGATCAACCCGGCGCGGCGCTCCGCCGGATCTCGATGCCGGCGGCACCGGAGCCCAGATCGAGCTTCTCGACCCTCACCATGACGCGCTTGACGCGCTGATCGGCCAGCACATCCGCCGCCAGGCGCTCCGCCATCGCCTCGACGAATTCCAGATGCCCAGCCTCGGCGAGCCGCCCGATCGCGTCGGTGATGATATCGTAGGAAAAGACATCGGCCATGTCGCGCGGCTCGCGGGGATGACGTATCACCTCCGCCTCTACCGAAAAACGCACTCTTTGCCGCATGCCGCGCTCGTGGCTGTACGCACCGACGGTCATGTCGACCACATGGTCCCGCACGAAGACGACATCCGTGGCTACCTCTTCCCCTTCGCGCTCCGCGGATGCTGCAGACCGGACGAGCCGACGCATCTGCGCGAGAGCCGTACCGTCAGGGCCGCGCCCACGGTCCTCGCCGCGCCAGCGCCCGCTCCACAGGATCATGTCCGGCGCAAGGGCGAGAAGACGCGGCACGTCCGGCGGTTCAAGTGCCCCGGCGAGTACACTGATCAAGCCCGCTTGTCGGCAGGCTTTGACGAAGCGCGCGAGCACGGCGGGCGAGCGATGATCGAGAAGCCGATTTTCCCCGGTCGGCGGCGCCAGAAGGACGCCCGCAAAGCCCTTCCCCTTCAGCCCTTGAAGCTCGGCACGAGGAGGCGCCTCGGTCGCGATCCAGGCGATCCGGCGGGGACACTCCTTCGCCATCCACCGGCAGCCAGAGGCGACGCCTTCGTTCATGGAGGGCGGAAGCACCATGGCTTCAAACCCCGCCAATTCCGCCTCGCGGCCAAGTGCCGAGGAAGCGAGAGCTTCGCTGATTGCCATCCAGACGGGGGTGCCCGCCGCCGAGACGATGACATCATGTCGCTGTGCGGTCGGCGCATCCGCCGAGCCGGGAATAAAGAACAGGCGATCGGCGCCGCCCTCGAGCGCGGTCGCCACCTCTGTGGGGTTCGTGATTGCGACGATGAACTGGGTCACGCCATCTCCGAAAAAGCTGCGGGTTTCATAGCGCCGGCGCCCCTCATTGGGCAACGGCGCCGAAAGGCAACATCGCCGAAGCGTCGACCGCACACCATTTCCGTCGTGGATCACTCACCGCGCACCATTGCGCCTTGACGCAGCGCGCCGGGCAGGACACAGCGGGGAGGAACCAGGGCGCGCGGCAAAGCCCCGCCCTACTTCGTGCCTCTGAGCCTTCGGGAGCCGATCGATGAAGCCGATCTTCGTTCAGTTCAAATGCCGGCCCGGCCAAGCCTACAAGGTCGCCGACACGCTGGTCGAGACGGTCGAGGAAATCTCGGAGGTCTATTCCACCTCCGGTCACTACGACCTCATCGCCAAGTTCTATCTCGACGACGACAAGGACATCGGCAGGTTTGTGACCGAGTCGTTGCAGCCGCTCGACGGTGTCGCCGACACCTTCACCCTTGTCGCCTTCAAGGCCTTCGGCCGCGCCTGACGCGCCAACCTAGCCGTCGTTGGCCGCGTTGAGCTCCGACGGCTTCAGGCCGGCTTCCGTGCCCGCGCCGCCGCGCTGCAGTCGGACGCCCGGTCCGCCGCCGTCGGCGGGCAGGAACTCGACGCCCGCCTGCTCCAGCACGCGCTTCATCGTGACGATGTCCTGCTGGGCGGGACGTTTCAGCCCCTTTTCAAAGTCTTCGACGATGGCGTTATCGAGGTGCGACGCCTCCGCGAGCTTGCGTGTCGTCCAGTCAAGCAAGGCGCGGGCGGCTCGGCATTGTTCAGGAATCATGATGATCTTCGACTCGCGTGAATTTCCCTCATGACGGAAAGCGCCATTTCGCGCCGCGCGCAACGACTTCGATCAAGAATTTCCACTCCCATGCACAAAGCGTGATCAGCCGACGACCTCCACCATCGTGCGGCTCTCGTCAGACGCCGGCGAGCGAAGCAGGTCGGCATCGATGGCGTCGCTCCAACGCACGACGCGATTGCGTCCGTATCGCTTGGCCCGGTAGAGCGCCATGTCGGCAGCCTTGACGAGAGTGGATGGGGAGCCGACCACTGCGCGACGCGAAAGCGGCGTCACAGTGGCGCAGCCAACGCTGACGGTGATCACTTCCGATGCCGCGCTGCGGGGATGGCGGATCGCCAACGCCTCGATGGACGCGCGCAGGCGCTGGGCGATCCTCAAGGCTGCGACGGCGTCGGCATGGGCCAGCACCAGGGCAAACTCCTCTCCGCCATAGCGCGCCGCCATGTCTCCCTGGCTGCGGGTGAGCTGCCTCATGCATTGTGCCACCCGCTTCAGGCAGACATCGCCCGCCGGATGGCCGTATTCGTCGTTGAAGTCCTTGAAGTAGTCGATATCCACCATGACGACGCTGACGTCCGCGCCGCTGTGGCAGGCCGCATCCCAACACGCATCGAGGTGCAGGTCGAAGGCGCGGCGGTTGTAGAGCCCGGTGAGCCCGTCGCTCGTCGCCAGATGCGCGGCGGCGCGTTGGCCGGCCGCGATATCCCGGGTGATGCGGAAGCCAAGCAGACCAATGGCGAGCACAAGGGCCAGAGCGGTCAGCGCGTGATAGACGAAGTTGATGCGCCAGGCGGCCAGAACCTCGTCGATCGATCGCGCGGCAAGCACGACCACGGGATAGTGAGTACCGCGCATATAGCCAGCGACGCGCTCGACGCCGTCGTAAGGCGAGGGAGAACGGAAGGTGCCGCGGGCATCCTCGGCGAAGAAGCGCTCGAAATGAGGCATCTGCCTGAAATCGAAATCCTTCAACTTGGGCAGATAGGGAAAGCGAGTGTAGAACGACCCGTCCCTGCCGAAGAAGGTGATGCTGCCGTTCTTGCCGATATCGAACTGCGAATAGAGCGTCGTGAAAAAGTCGAGCCGGATGCCGGCGATGACAACGCCGCCGAAGCTGCCGTCGGGTCGGTTGATCCGCGCCGAAACGGTGAGCATGCGCTGGCCGATCGTCCTGCTTTCGACCGGTGGGCCGACAAAGACACCATCGGTGTTGTGTGTGCGATGATACTGAAAATAGGCGCGGTCGGCGAAGTTCAGCTTGTCCTCATCGAGGTGGAAGGACGTGGCAATGCGGTTGCCGGAGGCGTCCATCACGTTGAGCGCCGTCAGTTGGTTGGTGCGATCCACCATCTTGCGCAGCATCGCCGTGAGGGGACGCTCGGTCTGCGCCGTCATGGGCGTCATTTCAACATATCGGGCGATCCCCGACACACTGACGCTCGCCATTTCCAGCGTGTCCTCGGCCTGCTGAACCAGGGAGCGCGAGAGGTTGACCAGAGAATCCTGCGCGTTGCGCAGCTCCTTCTCGCGCGCTTGGTATTCGGTCCAGCCGAAGAGCGACAGAATCACGGCGCAGGCAAGCGCGATCGACACCCGCAGGGCCAGCAATGCCCGATCGGCCATCAGTGCGCGCGGCAATTCGTCCATTCGTTGCTCTCGAGGAGAAGTTCGCACGACTGCATATTGTCGATGGGTCTCTAAGCCGGCGTTAATCGACAGAGAAAAGAGTACCCATCGTTTCGGCCGTGCTTATCTCATGATGAACGAATGGAGCCGGCGGGCGAGTTGGACCGAGCCAACCCCAGCCATAGACAGCAGCCAACGAAGCTGGCGGCTGGTCCGACATTCGCTCAAGAGCCAAATCCTCGCGTGCAAGGTGCGCACGAAGCCGCCAGGTCGCCAAGCGCCGCGATCATTTCTGGGGATTACAAAATGGTGCTGCGAGAGAGGATTGAACTCTCGACCTCTCCCTTACCAAGGGAGTGCATAAATCGCAGATGCCGAGAAATGCTGGCTTTTGCGCGATGATGATGACGGAAACTTCATGATCTGTTCTCGTGTTTCTGTCCGGTATCTGTCAGAGCCGAGCCTCACGAATGAGGCCCGGCCGCACTCGTTTCACGCCACCCCGTCTTCGACCGCCCTCCGCCAGTAGCTGACAGTGCTCGCTGACGCGCCGGTGCGCCGAACTATCTCACGATTGCTTAGGCCATCGTTGATGCCCGTTAAGACAAGATCGCGATACGGAGCCTTGTTCGGCCTCGTCGCTTGTGCCGGCGCACACGAAGCCGCAATAGATTCTGACACAGTCTCAATCAGATTGATCTCGTATCGCGTCGATGTCGCCTTCCCGCCGTGCATCCTGCGGTTCGCCTCTCGCAGCATGTCCAGGAGGTTGCCAAGGGTGACGGGCGTGTCGTCCCCAGCAGCCCGCAGAGGCTCGTCAGCTAGCGCCGCATCAGTGCCGTCGGCATCTAGCCGGTCGGCGACCAATTCAAGCCGTGTGGCCGTCTTGGCCAAGCTGATAGCTTTGTCGATCTTGGTGGACGCGCGCCTCTGGTGCTCACGCACCGCGACGGTCTTTCCGTCGGCCTTGGCGCGGCGGTAATCCATGAAGACGGTGATGAGTTCAAATCGGACGTCAGGAGCTCGCGGCGCGTCTGATCTGATGACGATTAGGACAGCCTGCCCTTCATTGAGCCAATAGACCTTCCCAGGCCTGCCGCCCCTTTCAGAGGTTTGTGTCGCGGTGACACAAACCTCTCCGTATCGCATCAGCTCGGTCTCGTTCCGTTGAATAAGGCGCAACAACTCCTGTTGCCTGCCCATCCCAATGGCTGCAGCGAGCTTATGGTGGCTCACCCGCGGCTCGGCGTCTATCCCAGCGTTGATGTCCGCGATCGAAATGGAGCTTACTGTAACGTCCGCATTGGTGGTCATGGATTGCGGGTCTCTTCATCGTGGCTTCTGAAGGCCTAGCCAGGATGGCCCTGGCAGCCGGGAGTTCAGAACCTGCTGAAGAGACAGGCCGGCGGCTTTTAAGCCAAAGCTCTGGACATAGCGCACCGCTCCCGGCCATAATGGCCAGGTTCGGCGCGCTCGCCAAAGCGCACCAGCACATCGCGCTCACGCGCGCATGCATTGGCAACTCCGCCGCAAACGGAGCCTGCCGATCTTCAGTCCGGGTTCTGACGCCCGCCAACAGCATTAACAGATTTCGCTCCCGATTGCGTCGGTCGAGCCACGATATCTCTTTCACGCCGCGATCACATATCTGTGATAAGGGAACCGAACTGCGGCAACAAAAAAGCCCCGCCGAAGCGGGGCTGAATTGATGGCTCAGGCGGCTCGCCTTCGATGCGATATGTCCGCCAGAAGACCTGCAACGGCGGATTCGAGATCGGCCAAGCCTCCCCCATTCACGAGCCGAAAATCCTCTCCGACAGCAGCCTGCACAGCATCGCTCTCGATCCCCGCCGGCCCGACATGGCCGGGGCGCTCAACGCGCACGATGATGCCTCCTTGCGCTTTCAGCCATGGCGCCTCGTAGACCACCGACTCGACCACGATCGGGCGCCCATGTGCGATACGACGTGCAACCGCGATCTCCATGGCGAGCGTCCATTCCACGCCCATATCGGCGCCCATGAAGTGCCCGAACCGCTCAAGGAAATGCCGCGGAGCGACGCCGCCAGGGAGATGCGGCGACGGTCGATCCTTGAGGATGCCATAGACCATCTTGCGAGCCTCGCTGACATCGCCTGTGATGTGCTCGAAGTAGGCGACGGCCGCCTCTTTGCCGCCCTCGAAAGCGTGGGTGCGCGCAAACCCATGGCGATCGACGAGGACATCCGCGACGCTCGTCTTGCCGACGTTGCGGAGGCCGGTGAGCCCGATGATCATCGGTTCACGGTTGTCGTTCGCCGCGACATACCGATCCGGATCGCCGAAGGTTTCGGCCATGAGGTCGTGATACCAGCTGATTGCCATGTTCATCCGACCGTCTCCTCTTCCTTGACCTTTCGCTTTAGCTCCTCTGGTGCCGGCGGCACATACCCATCAGGATCGGCCGCGATGTTGCGTAGAGATGCCAGCGGATCGCGCACGAGCGGCCGGAACCGACGCGCCGCGAACGGCATGTCGTCGGCGCCATAGCCGCCCGGATCGACGCCGCGATCGATGCCAGCCAGCTTCACGCCGAGGAACTCGCCATCGATGTAGTGGCGATACATTCCCAGCCATCTGATCGTGTAGACCGCACCCTTGCGGATGCCCTGATCGATGCTGACATGGTTGAACTTGTCGTCGATGCAGACGACTTCCTGGCCGACGTGGAAGTGGTTCACCGCCCCGCGCTCCACAGCTCAGCCGGATCGACGTAGACCACCGGCTTGCCGCCGGCCAGGAATGTCGCGATCTCGTGCCTCAGCCCGAGGCTGTCCTCCCATGTCTCCATGGTCAGCACGACAAGCGAGCTCGCCGCATCCATCAGCGGCTCGTCTTGATGCTTCCATATCGCCCAATCCATCGGGTCGATACCGCCCCACGTCGCGACGGCATGGCTGTGAGCGATCGGCGATACGACGCGCAGTCCCATCGCCATGAGGATGGCGGCTGCCTTGCAGGCCAGGTAGTTGGCGACCGTCTGCCCTGCCGGGAACTTGCTGTAAGGTGTGCCGAGATAGGCGTAGCCCGGCAGATCCTTCAACGGCGCGATGCGGTCCAGCAACGGCGCGTTGTCGTTGGCGGCACGCGGCGCGGCTTCCAATCGGGTCTTGATGGCGGTGATCATTCTGCGGCTCCGTCGATGTGAAGACCGATGAGGGTGGCTTCGTCCGGCGACAATTCCACCATGTCATCGCTCGCCTTGATGACCGCAGCCGCCGCCAGATCAATGATCGGCCGCAGTTTGTCGCGTTTGCGCCAATGGCGTCGCTCGACAACCCATTCGCTGCTAGGCTCCCAACCGTCACATGCTGGCAAAGCGTAGTCGCGTTCCGCTTCTTCGCGCGTCCGCCAATGCTCGCGACGGAACGGCCAAACACCGACCATCTTCGGTTGCTTAATGAGCTCCGTGATAGCCGCCTCGCGCGCTTCGATGCGCTTGGCCTCGTTCTTTTCATCGGCTCGGCGCGCGTGATCCAAGACAACAGCTGCACTAAATCTTGCAGTCGCCATCATCACTTCTCCTCAGTGGTGGTGTGGTGGATTATCGCTTGCCGACTTCGGTGGTGGCGCGCGGCAAGCGATAGGTTGTGTCGCCGTCGATCCAAAACCGACGCTCGACGAATTCGAGCCAAACGCTCGTCCCTGTGGTGGTGGTCACAGGGAACCATGCAAACTACCGATGCCAGCGGGCCGGGCGGCTATTCCACATGCTCCATCTCATGCCGCCGAGTCCTTCCCGGTAATAGCCTTGATGTAGCCATCGCCAGCTTCATCCCAAATAATCGAAACGTCGGAGTCTAACCGCTCAACAGCCCCCAAAAGAGCATGAATGATCAGAAGCGGAGACATAATAGCGATAAGTATCGGCGTGACGATTGTGACAGTAACCACTGCTCTCACCCACCGATTTCTGATTTTCCAAACATTGAAGAATTTCATGCCGCCATCTCTCCTGCCGGATTGTTGTCGTTTGCGGCGCCGGCGACCATCTCTGGCCGCAGCGTCGACCTAAAGACCTCCCCATGATCTCGGTGATAGGTGATAACCTTGGCCGAGCGGCCCGACAGCCAGCCGCCGCCAGCGGCGAACGCGTCTGGCGCGGCAAGCGTCTCGTGCCGCTCCACGTACATCAGAGCGCTCTTGCGCCCTTCGTCGCTGTGCAGGTGGCCGATGTGGGCGTAGGCGTGCCGCGACCGGCCGAATATCTCTCTGAATTGACCCGCCAATGTCGCATCGACGTTGCCGATCCCGCGCCGGTGGCCATGATGGAAAAACAGCGCCGTCGATCCCCACTCATAGGCATAGTAAAGCGACGGGCTGTTATCGACCGAGACGCGCGTCTCGGTCTCGTACATCGCGGCGAGCATCTCGCGCAGCCATGCCGAACTCGCCGGATCGTGGTTGCCGCTGGCCATGATGATGTGGACATGCCGATGCCGCTGAAGAAGCATGTCGATGACGCGCCGGATCGTCCTGATTACGATCCTGATGACCTTTTGCAGCCGGCTATCTGCGTCCAAGACGTGCCGATGCAGCGGCGTGACGCTCTCAAGCGCGTCATGGTGCATCAAGTCGCCGATCTGCGCGAGCACCGCGGTGTGGGCTTGCGGCGCCGTCTCTATGGCCGCCGCGAACCAATCCACAAGCAGCCGCTCGGCAATCCGCAGATCGTAATCGGAACCCGTCTCCTCACGCCACGCCAGCATGCCGAAGTGATTGTCGGTCACGGCGTAGAGGTTGAGGAGATCCCCAATAACGATGGGCGGCCCATCCGTCGGCGCGATCCGCGGAAGCCCATCCTTAAGCGCCGCTGTCGCGGCAGCGAATACCGCGGCTTGCCGGTCGGCGTCGGCGCGAGCCATGACGTGCTTGTGAATGACACGACCATCAGCATCGACCAGAGCCGTGACGCCCTTCAACGCCATTCCTGCCGGCAGGGTGAATGGCTGTCCAGACGCTCGCCGCTGCTGAATGTGTCGCTTCTCGACACGGCCCTCGGCGTCTTCGGTCGTGCTGACCTGCCGAATGGAGAACCCAGGAATGACTGGATCTGTGCCGCACATGCCGCATTCGGCCGCGCGGTGAAGGCGCGATCGGAATGTCTGCCGCTTGAGGCCGAGCGCGCGGGCGGCCGCTGTAATGCTACCGTACTTGCGGTAAGCCTCAGCCGCTGACCGCATTGCATCTTCGTTCAGTGGAGGCGTCGGCATCAGTCGGTCACAACGCGATATGCGATCACGCCATCGTGCCCGTTATAGAAGGACCACTCCAGCGCGCCTGCGAACGCCGTGAACGTGGCGTGGCACTCTGTCTCGACTTCAACGCGCTCGCTCCTGTCGACGGGCATCGGCCCGCCCCCCCATCTAATCCAGTCGCTCATGATGTTCGTCCTAAATACAAGAAAAGCCCGCCGACCAATCGGTCAGCGGGCGCGTGTCAGTGCGTTCGCGCAAGAAGGGCGCATGCAGTCTTGGCGGGAACGACAACGCCAATACCCGTGAGACTGCTCGCCAAGCCCATCGGGGCGATGACATCGCCAACGACAATGCCGACCACATCGTCATCATCATCGTAGACTGGCCCGCCGCTGTTGCCAGGGGATACCGACAAGTCGACCATGACTGCCGATCCCCACCGGCCAGCGGCACCCGATACCGACGACACGCGCCCCCACGATGTTACGAATTCAAGCCCGAGGGGATTGCCGACGGTTTCGATGGCTTCCCCGATGTCGGGGATACGGCAGTCGAGATGCGCCGCTGCTGGCAGTGATCCATCATCGATCTTGATGAGCGCGATGTCGTAGGCGGCGTTAGTCCACATTATGACGCCATCCACGGCATCGCCGAGACTGGTCTTGATGCTCGCGGTCGCCTCCTGACCAACGACGTGCGAGGCCGTCAGAATGAATCCGTGACCGATATGGACGCCGGAACCTAGCGACGCTCCTGCCGTGACCTTTACGGCTGACATCGCTGGCGCACCCAATGGCGCACGCGGGGCTGGGGCTACTGCTGCGAACGCGACAACTGCAGATATGGCGAACGCGCCATACCAAAATCTCTTGTGCATGGTGGGCCTCGGTGTGGTGGAGAAGGCCATCCCGCAAAATCGTGGTGGAGCGGCAGCGTCGACCTTCTGAACCCACCGTATTACTATTTTACCATTTTGTCAATGTTTCGGGTCGATCCAGCGATCAAGGCGGGCTCTAATGTCCCTGATATCGCTACCCAGAGAGGAAATGGCGCTCATGATCTGCTCTGTCGCCTCACGATGACCAGCCTTTGAAACGTAAGTTTCGGCGACGTGCAGACGGTGCTCTGCCAATTCCGATCTGGCAAGAACGGCGGCGGCGATGGCCGAATCAGCTTGCTTGGTCGCGTTGGCCTCAGCCTGCCGAATGCGGCCATCGATCCGCCACCAGAATCCACCGATCGCACCAAACACAGTGATCATGAACACGACGGCGGCCATAAGTTCGTTTGCCGTCATGATGCCGCCTCGCGACACGCTCTGGCCTGGTCGCGCAACCCACCATAATCTTGCATCATCACTCGCAGCGGCGAGTCGGCAGGAAGCTTGTCGATGTCATCAGCCGCCCTGCCCTGCTCGTTCGCTGAATATGCCCGGATTGTAGGGCATGGCGCCACAATGTCTGGCCTAGAACCGCCCGTCGCGCAGGCGCTTAGCGACATCATCACTGCGGCCATCAAGATCAGCCTGTGCCATCGCATCGGCCACCTCCTTGCCGCGCACCGCGGCATCCAACTCGGCCATGACCCGGCCAATATCATGATCCTTCTGGCTCGCTTGCCGCGCCTTGAGCCAAGCCATCGCGGCATCGGCGAACGCCGCGATGAAAAGACCTAAAATCTTGGCCACCATCAGATAGTCTTCAGGGCGTCACCGCTTGCTGCGGCGGCCTCCTCGACGTCTAGCCTGGCGATGATCTTCTCGGCGATCGCATCCATCCCGCCCATCCAGTTGATCAGCCACGTGGGGCCATGATTGACCGCATACCTGGCAGCCTGAGCGACAACGGCATTACCAACGTCGACGGTGAGTGTCTTGCCCTTGGCCGCGCCGGCAGTGGCGTTGATGCCGTAGGCGAGCGCTTTGCCAAGCAGCTGCTCTGCCTGCATGGTCTTGAGGACCTGGACGATAGACGACGGCAGGTGACGGAACGCCCACATAATGACTGATCCGGAGATGGCTAGGAGAAGCGCAGCCACGTCTCCGACCCACTCTCCCACCGGGAGAGAGACGGCAGTGTCGGTAATGGCCTCGGCGGCGTAGGCCGTGCCCGAGATCAGGCACAATGCGGCGATGGCCGCAGCGAAAATGCGCAGCATGAGAAACCCTCAGTGGTGAGATGATGTGGTGGTTGTGCCGCCTCAAGGGCGGATACGCGCCGCTCGAGATCTGAAATTCGATCATCGACAGTGGCAGGCTTGGCGACGAGCGCGGCTTTGATAGCGTCTATGGTTTCGTCGCCGGCCCATCCATCTGGAAGGATGCCGGCGATCTTCTGGAAAGCGACGACTGCAGCCTCGGTCGCCGGTCCAAAATCCCCGTCGATCTTTCCTGTGTAGGAGCCGACGGTCGCCAGGTCAGATTGGAGCGCTCTTACGTCTTCGCCTCTTGATCCGCGGTGTAACGCGACGGTGCTCTTATCGACGGCTGAGGCATCTTCCGCCGCATCTGCCGGTGACCATGAAGTGTCCCTAATCCCCTGCCACTTCGCGAATGCGCTGGCGAGCTTGAGGTGATATCGGTTCTTGGCATAGCCGGCCCCGTTGTAGCCGCGCGCGAATCCCGTCCAGTCGTGTCGGCGGAGCTCATCATCGAGGCCGGATGCCGTGATGAATGATACCATCGCGGCAAGGTGAGCCTCTTCATCGGCCATGAATGCCGAAACCAATGCGTCCACCGACGCGAATCCGGCGAGGCTCGCGTTAAACCCCATGATCTGACCGAGCCCCCACGAGGCCGACCGAAGCGCCGCCGCGCGATTGATCGCCATTGCCCCGATGAGGCGAGGATAGCTGTCGGATGGATACGGACGCTCACCCCACGTCCTATAAGCAAGCCCGGCGGTGACGGCTCTGGCGCGCTCGGCGTCGGAAAGCTCACGATAGAAAACGTGCGGCTCAAAGAGCATCCGAGGGCGCCCCTTGGCATCAAACCCAGATCCCCCTCCAGTCTCCACGTCAAGGACGGCGTGGAGTTCATCCTCGCCCACGCCGATGGTTGCAGCGATGCGAGGCAAATCGATGTCGTCGAGGCGCTTCGCGGCGCCCCTGAAATCGGTCGTAATCATAACCTCTCCGTGTCGTCTTTAAGACTTATCGAAGATTTCGATTTATATGAACTCACATGAAAGAGGCGCGTGCTACCAGTCGCCCAAAAGCACGAGGATGACTTGATGGGCCGTCCGCCACTCAATATTCATAGGGTTACTATAAATATCCCTGAAGACCTGCTTCAGTGGATCGACCATCACATTCGCCCGCAAAAGCGACGCCAATTTGTGACTGAGATGTTGCGCGCCAGTCAGCACACAATAGATGCCGCCGAAAAACTATCGGAAGATTAGTCAGGCCACTCGAAAACTGGCAGCTCCGCGAGAAATGCCTCCACGGTCGGTTGCTCGCGCTCACCCGCCTCGACGGCGGCGAGCTGCGCCGTGGCATAGGTCCACACGGCAGACCGCCAAGCGATGAGAGCTTCCGCTTCGGCGGCAAATTGCGCGTTGGGATCGCCCCGATAGGTCACGGCCGCCTGGATGCTGTCGTAGCGCCTCTCGCGCGCTTTGGCGTCGAGGTGGGCCTGTACGGCCCGACTGTAGTCGCTCTCTGTCAGCGGCGGCGGTGGCGGATCATAGGCGACCACCGCGCCATCCTGCCAAATCCGCCGCCCTGGATGGTCGACAAAGTCGCGCCATTGCGCCTCAGTGATCTCCACCGCATCGGCCGGGATATCCGGGTGCCGGGCGCCGTCAGGCCGCACCGGGAATAGATCCTCGCGCCAAAAGCCGTCCGGGTGGCCATCGTCAAACTTGGCATAGGTCTTCATCGGCTCAGAATCCTATCGAAATCCACTGCGCGGGCGTTGTTTCACCGACAGGCGAAGCCACCCCGACGATCGCCCTTTTGCGGACCACAAATCCCGTCCTACCGAGCTGCGAGCAATGGCAGACGATCAAGGCGCTGCCGGAGATCGAATCGAATTGAGACGTCGCGACCACAGCGGCGCACCCCGATGGATAGACCGAGGGGAAGTTGACGACGGTATCGCTGAGGCCGGAGGTCTCCGTCCCCCATTGCACGACGAGGCCCGAGGGCAAAAGCTGATACCCGTTGCCGGCGAGGCTAACCGCAGTCTGCCAATCGCCCCAAAAATTGCCCAGATCTGAGTTGTCGACCTGGAGCCCCAGATTGGTGTTTTTCCAACCGATCCGCAGCTTATTTGAGTTTTGCCCGGCCCCTCCTCCCTGTTGCACGGGCGTAAAGCCGAGCGCCGGCTCGGCGCCGAGGGTTTGCAGCGCCGCCGCCGCACTCTCGTCATCCAGCACCGTCCGCATGTAAGGCGATACGGAATCCCTCAGCGTCGTCACCAACGCGGCAAGCAGATCATTGCTTGTCGCCGCGCTCGCCGCGTCCGCCCGCGTCAGATCAATCGCGTAGGCGCTCGTCGCCGTCCCTCCGGGCCAGGGATAGGCGAGCGTCAGTTGTGTGTTGCTCTGGACTGCCGCGATAGGGACCGACAGCCCCTGGAGGCTGAACATGCCGCCGTTGACGGCAGCAATCGCCCAGGCCGTGCCCGATCCAGTGACAACAGCAGAGCCCGCCGTCACCGTAGCGGTGCCGTCGTTGTAGATGGCCATGGGGCCTCCGATTAATCAGCGCGGTTGTGGAAGATGATGTACTTGATCGGCATCGTGTAATTCTTCACAGTGTTGTAAAGAATAAAGCCAGTCTTTTCATGCCTCAGCGTGATGTATGGCCCGCTCGTATCGCCTGACGCCGTGGGAATGGTGAGGTCAATATCTGCGTCCGCAGGGACGGGCGCAGTAAACCAGCAAAGCGCGAAGAATGCCCCCGGAATTGGAAGGGCTACCGTGGTATTGGCGCCGCCGCCTAGCGTGGCATTACCGACGATCCATGGCTTTAACGACTTAAACGTCTCCGACAAAGCGAGGCCTTCAGGAGGCGCGGTAGCCGCGTCGAACCCAGGCAAACCGACCCGAAACGCTCCGGGCGCAACGTAAACTCGCCTCGTCATTTACTCGAACACGAAGTAGTAGCCGTCACCAGACGTGGGACGAAATCCATTGACGATCTCAATGTCTCCAGTGTCTTCCGACAACGAATACCCGTCAAATCTAACGCCCCCATCCGGAGATGAGGCCTGAGAAGCCGTTCGGTAATCTCTAGTAAAGCTGTCGCCCGTGCTCCGCTTGAATGTCATGGATATGAATACGTGAGCATTCGGCATCAATGGATAGAATTTACCTAGACCAACGCTCCAGTAGTATCGGTACCTAGACCAGATGACCCCTTCTGAGTTCAGAAAATCACTGTGGTCGATTGTAACGGCGAAGGTTCCGGAAAGCGCGACCCGCGATATCCGGTCCCTATCGGTTAGGAGCAAGCTGCCGGAAGTAGCCACATCCACGTCATAGCCTGGTTTGGCAACAGCAAGCCCGAAAGCGCCTCCAATCTGCCCGATTTGCAGCCTTTTCGTCACGACGAGTAGACCCAGTAAAATGCGTGTCTGATGTACCAACGAGACGAACCACCAGATGGCGGGGCACGATCACGCCCTATGGTCACGCTGGTGCCGCTGACCGATCGGACGTACCGCCCGAAAAAAGCTAAGGTGAAGTTGGTCGGGGAGACATACTGCGATGGGGCCACCAGAACGAGCCGAACCGTAGGTATGACATCGAACACTGCCGGAATGGAAAACGTCTGATCCGTATTGCTTGCGGTCACATCGTTACCGCTTGCCGGCGTAGCGGGATCGATCAGAAAACCGGACGCGATCACCCTGCCCGAGAACGCCCAATTGCTGTCGAACACCTTGTGCTCATCGGCAAGGGCGGGGTCGGCGTTGTAGCCCGCCTCTGAGATGATGAGGCGTCCGGCGTTGATATAGGTTCGGAGAGCCATGGTCAGTCGTAGATCGAGATTGTGCCGTTGGTGCCGTCGATCACCAGTTTGCCGTTGCCGCTTTGGAGCGTGTAAAACTGCGCGACGTTGAGCTTGAGGACCCCGCCCTCATAGACGAGCGGGAGGTAGGCGTTGGCGCCGTCGGTGACGATAAACTGGTTGGCCATGTTGACGATCCTGCTGCCGCCGTCTCCCATCGCGTCGAGATAGATGCCGCTGTTGGCATAGCCGCTGGCCGTCGATGCTCGCACCTGGATCGACAGCCTTGCTGAGACGCCAGCCGGCGCCGCGACGGCCTCAAATCGGATCAGCCCGTCTGCCGTCGCATCGCCCACCGCAGCCTGGACGCCGGTCAGCGCGGAGGCTTGCGCCGAGACGGTGCCGTTGAGCGTCGAGACACTGGAGGAGAGACTGTTGAGCGCCGTTGCCTGCCCCTGCACCTGACCCGACAGATCCGTCACGGTTGCCTGGACGGCGTCCGTCCGCGTCGCCAGCGCCTCATCCTCCGAGGCTCGCGTGGTGCGTTCCTCTATGATCTGCGCCGAGAGCTGCCAGCCACGGTCATTTTGCGCCAGGGCCTCGGCAACCACTGTTGCGTTGGTGAGAGCCACCGATGAGGCCAGCCCCTCGATAAGGGACTGGAGTGCGTAAAAGTTCTGCTGGCCGTAGGTCAGGACTTCTTGCACGTCCTCCTTGAGGTCGATCAGCCTGACGGACAGCTCCTCGTCGCCCGTCGTGACTGTCACCGGCCCCGCCCAGGTCACGCCGCGCGGCGGGCTGGCCGCCACGGTGCCCTCGATCTCGTAATCGGTGCGCGGCAAAACGCCCTCGGCGAGGATCGCATCCGTCTGCGGCGCCGACTGGTCGATCTGGATGACCTTGGTGATCATCTGGCTGTCGTCGGCCGCCGCCCAGTAGCGGATCACGACGGAATCGACCGTCACATCGTCGATCAGCGTCCAGTAGGCATAGAGCGCCGGATAGGTGCGCCCGTCCTCGCTCGTCACGGTCGTCGGCAAAGCACCAAAGCCAGGCAGCGTCGAGACGTACTGCGGCGGCTCCTGCCCCACCCTCGGCGTCCGCTCGGGGATGACGACGGAGCTGTCATAGACGCCATTGCCGATCTCCTGGAGGGTCAGCGTGACGTTGCGCGCGCCCTGCGCGTTGAGCGGCGCCAGCGAGCGCCCGACCACGCGATAAGTCCGGGTGCCGTAGCGCGCCGAGGCCCACGATATCCAGTCGCCGACCTCCAACACGACCCATCTCGGCCGCACCGTGATCGTCGCGCTCGCCTGATAGCGGTTTTCACGGAGCGCGATATCACCAAGCCGGATCGCCTGCCCCTCGTTGTCCACGGCCTTCCAGTCGATGGAGATGCCGTGCCACTCCCTATCGGCGGCAAGCGCGGTATCGCTCACCTGGGGCTCAAACGACGCCTGAGACCAAAGATCGGAGGGGTTGTTGTAGGAGCCCCACACGGCGTTGATCAGCGAGGTGCGGGATCTCTTGGCCTGGAATTTGCGAGGCGCATCGACGATCAGGTCGGCGTCGGTCAGCGTGGCAACCACGGGCTGATTGGCCCCCACCATCGGATAATCACCGTCGACGCGCTCGATCAACATCGCCGCAGCAGCGTTGAGCACCGGCTCAAGGTTGTCCTGATGCGTGATCCCGTCGCCGGCCTCATAGATGTAGCCCGATCGGTAGCGCTGCGATCCATCAACCGTCTCGTCGCAGACGTTCGCCGCCGCCATCCACGCCGCGACGGGCAGGTCTGAGGCCGGCATCCCTTTGCCGATGATGAGCTGATCGCCGATCCAAAAGCCGCGCTCATAGGCATAGACCTGGATGATCGGATTTTCCGTATACTCCCACGTGCTCGGATCATTCCACCGGTGCGCCCCGGAGCCGCCAACAGAAGAGTCCTTGCGGGGATCGTAGAGCGGCGCACCCTCGATCTCGAAAAGCAGCTGCGGGACGGCTGACATATCGTCATCGTCCCACTTGGCCGTTACCACGGCGTAGGCGACGCCATAGCCGACATGGGCAGCGGTCCAGCGCCCCGCGGGGTTGCTCTTGGCCACGAGGTTCGGGTCTGCGGCCGTCTGTGTCCCGTCATAGACCTTGATCCTGAGGTGACCGACCGCCGCATCCTCGGAGCCCGTCGCGATGACGGCCGCGCCCTCGGCGGTGATGTCCGTCGTGCTGAGGACGTACCAGTACCCGTTGATCGCCACGCGCTTGACCGACGTGATGCGGCTGTCGGAGAGCACATAGACCTTCTGGAGACGCTTGTTGCTCTTGCCGTCATAGGTGTTGGAGTAGATGTCCTGACCGGCCGTCGCGACGAGGCCGACCGCGATCTGGCGTCCGACCGTCCCGCCATATTGCACCTCGAGCTTCGTGCCGCCGGTGCCTTGTGCCTTCGGCTTTTTCGCAAACGCCGAGCCGGCAAGCGACAAGCCGATTCCTACAGCGGCCACGGCCGCTTGGCCGATGAAGGCGGCGAAGGATGCAGACGCTCCAGCCGCCGTAGCGATCGCCGCGACCGCTGCTGCAATGATGGCCATGATTTATCGGACCTTGAAGGCTCGTTTGACAGCCGTGATGGGCTCGTAGCGGACGGACGTCTCGCCGCGACAGGCAAAGCCGAAGGACGTGATAACGCCGGCGCCGATCTTGCCGTCGCGCTCGATCACGCCCACGTCGCCGCGCTGCGCGAGGGACGGCGCCACCTCTTCAAAAGCGGAGGAAAAGACATCTTCGACGGTGCTGAAGCCGCCCTTCTTTAGCTTCCGCGCGGCGCCGAGTTCCGTCGAATAGCCGCGATATCTGCCGAACAGATCCTCGCCGAGCACCGCCTCGACGCAATCGGCCGCGAGCATCCCGCAGTCGCTTTTGCCCCAGGCAAAGGGCATGGCGGCATGACGTTCGATCACGCTGACGAGCGCCTTCTCCCACCCCGTGACGCGCGTCATGGCTTCTTGCGCCCCCACCACAGCTCTTGCTTACCCGCGACCTCGGCGTGCTGAAAAAACAGGTCGCCGTCGTGTATCAGGGCCTGATCGGCGGTGGATCGCATCCGGTAGCCCTCGCGCTGATTGTCGAGCGCGCGGCTCTCGCAGCTAGCGATGAGCTTCGGCTCCGGCCCGTCGTCGTGCTCGATCACGTCGACGTATCCTCGATAGACCGGCTCCCGGAACAGGATCTGTCGCGTGTCGGGATCGATATAGAGGTCGGAGATCGTCACCGGGCGCTGGTGATAGTCCTCCTGCTCGATTGTCGCGAGCACGTCGGGCGTCAGGCCGTCGTCTGGCGCGGCCGCCAGAGTGATCTTCATCCCCTCGGCATCCATCCCCCACGATCCATGGACCGCCTCGACCTCGATAATGCTCCCCGGCAGGTAGGTCAGCCCCTCATAGGTGAGCGGCTGGGTCCCGGTCCAAAACGCGTAGGTCCCGCCCCCGAAGTCGAAGCGCATCAGACCACGGGTGACGATCAGGCCCGCGTCGAGCTTGGCGAGCACCGCTTCAGGTAAAGACCTCATGTCGCGCTCTCCAGAAGCTGGAAGGTGATCGTCTTGAGCGTCGATGAGCCCGACACGTCGTGCGATCCGGCGATCGGCCGCGTTAACAACTCGGCGCGGTCAAACCGAGCCGTCGCACCCACCAGATTAAGTCCAACCGGCGCAGGCGGCTCGATCGTGACGGTTCGGCTCGTGCCGGTGCCCGAAACATCCGAGACTTGCCCGAGATGACGGACGCCGCTCACCGCGGCGAACGAGACATAATCGCCCGGCGAAAGCACGAGCCCCGCGTCGACGCTGGCGATCGCCACCACATTGCCGCTGGCGACACTGGAGACGGTCCCCGGATCAAGCTCCGGGCCTCGGCTCGAAACATTGCCGATCGGTGTGCAGTACCAGGGGTGCCGATAGAGCACCGTCTTGAGCCCGCCCCGCAGCGAGCGCCACCACGCCTCTACCGATGCGGCCAAGGGCGGGCGCAAAGGCTTGGTCGTGAGCGTCACCCGCCAAACGGGATCGGCGTACTCCACGATATTGGTCAGCCGCTCACCCGATCGCGACTGCGACACGGATTCGATAAGCTCCAGATCGGCCCCGACATAGGGCACGTCGGGGATGGCGCGGGGAAAGGTGATGGCCATCAGCGCAACGCCCCGCTGCGCGTCTTAGTCCGGTCCAAATTGGACCGGAACCGGCCATAGGAGCCCTTGTCGTACTCCTTGATCGCCGCCACGATCTTCTGCTCCACGCCTGCCTCGGCTCCACGTGCGTCGATGACATACGAGGGCGAGTAAACCTGACCGCCGGCTGACTTCACGGCGCTATTCGGCAGAATAGTGCCGGATCGCGTCGGGGCGAAGATTTCCGGCCCCTTCTCGCCGACGAGATAGGCCCCGCCCGCAGAAACCGGGCCACCGGAAGCTCGGGCCCCGGAAAGAAGGCTCCCGATGCCGCCAAGCAGACCCCCTAGTCCTCCCCCAGATTTGGGGTCGAACAGATTGTTGAGCGCCATGTCGAGCAGCTTGTCGCCGATCTTGCCGAGGGCATCGGCAAAGGCGTCGGCCGCTGATTTGCCGTCTCGTAGATCCTTGATGAAGCCTCCCAGGGCGTCCTGCCCGAGGTCGCGCATCTCTGCCGCGCTCCGGCGAGCCTCAGATTGGCTTTCATCCAGCTTATTGGCTTCGGCAGTTGCCTGCGCATAGGCTGTGGCGAGCTGATTGATCTGGTCGCGGAGCTGCGGCGTCACCGTGACGCCGGCGCGCTTGGCTGCGGTCAGAAGTTCCTGTTCCGACCGCGCTTTTTCAAGGGTGAAGCCGTAATCATCGATAAGCGGATTGAGCGCCGACTGCGCCAGCGTCTCGGCCTTGATGGCCTCTGTTTCCTCCTGGATTTGCCGCGTCTCGCGCTGCCAATCGTCCTCGCGGGCCTTCTTGGTCTTGGTGGTTTTGGAGCTGTTGACCGGATGATCCAGGATGGAGACCTGGCTCGGCGCAGATGTCACTCGGCTGGTTTTTGATGCCGTCGCGACACCGGTGCCAGCCGTGTCCGAAAATGCGTTGGCGACGCGGCTATCTGCCCCGTCTGCAGCCGGGTTGATGCCGAGCTTGCGCAGCTCATCCGGCGTCATCTCATTCACGCCGAGTATCTCGTTCATTTTCTTGAAGAAAGACGAGTTTCCGACGTCATTCAGCCATTTGTTTAACGACTCGAACCCCTCCGCTGCAGCATCAATGTAAGACGGCAGCTTCTGGATAACGTCTGCGACGGCGTTGAGATTAGCGACCGCGTTACTTGAGGCTCTCGTCGTGTCGTCGAGATGGCCGATCAGCAGCGTCATCGCCGTTCCGATGCGGTTCATAGACTGGGCGACCGTGCCCTCGGCCTTGCTCGCCTGCTCCTGCAACTGGCCCTGCCCCGCCAGGAATGCACGGAAGAACGCCTCGGATGAGACCTGCCCGCTCTTGACGAGTTTCGTCAGCTCCGAAACGGACCCGCCTGCCTCTTTGAGCCCGGCCGCCACCGTGCGCAGGATCGCCTGCCCGCCATCGAGGAGTGAGTTGTACTCTTCCGCCTGCACCGTGCCGTTGCCGAGCGCCTGGGTCAGCTGGAGGAGCGCGCCGGATGCTTCGCTGGCCGAGGTGCCCTGCACGCGCAGCGCGGTCGCCACACCCTCGGAGAACTGGATCAGCTCCGACTGCGAGGCGTGGAGATCCTTGGCCGAAAGGGACGCCCGAGAATAGAGCGTCACCAGAGCATCGAGCGGCGCGCCCTGGCGCATCGCGATCGACGCGAGGCTGTTGAACGTGCCAGCGAGCGCCTCGCCTTCGAGACCCGTCACCTTGAGCGCGTTTTGAAGATCGCGATAGGATGCCGCCGCCTTTGCAATGTCGCCGAGGGTTTGGACGCCGACATAGGCCGTGAGGCCGGCGACCAAACTACGCCCGATCCCCGAAAAGGAGGATTGCAGCGCCTTGCTCATCTTCTGAGCGCGCGTCTCAATGGCGCGGAAGCGCTGGTCGGAAATTCCTTGAGCCTTGCGCAGATCGCGATCATATTTGTTGATCTGAGCCGAGAGCTCAACCACCAGGCGCTCAATATCTGTCGCCATGCCTGTCTCTCTTAATCATCGCCGAACGGGAGAAGGTGAAATGGATTTCGGGCTGCTTTTTCTGATCGGCGTTATGATCACAGCGGCCGACGCCGAAGCGGCGGCCTGCCCGCCATGAGCGCTTTCGCCTCAATTTCGCCCCATTGACACAACCGCTGCGATACAATTCTATCGCCCTCCGCATTGGAGGGATCATGAAAAAGCAGATCATCGCGTTGGTCGCGCTCGCCGCGACGGTGTCGTCATGCGCCAAGCGTCCGGATGCCATTGTGCCGGTCGAGGTGCCCATGGCCGCCTATGGCAATCTGGAATGCAAGCAGCTGGCGCAGGAATACATGAAGGAACAGGGCGCGCTTACCTCCCTCAGCAAGCAACAGAACGACGCCGCCAGTGGTGACGCGTTCGGTGTCTTCCTTCTCGGGGTGCCTGTTTCCAGCGCCTTCGGCGGCGACAAGGAGGGTCAGGTCGCCATCGCGAAGGGCAAAGTCAACGCGATCGAATCCACGATGAAGGCCAAGAGCTGCTCGACTGCAGGATGACAGTTTTATCGGCCGCTCCCGAACCTCATGAGCGCGGCCTCGAACTCTTCTTCCGTGGGCGGCGCCGCCTCTTCCGTGCCGTGCGCCTTCAGCCAACCATTGACGGCGGCGCACCACTCAGCGAGCGATAGCGACAGCGGGTCATTTACGCCGATGGCGGCTGCGCTTCCGACGATCCCGGCGAGGTCGAGACGCTCATCGTCCCCGCCGGGTCGCCTTCCCCCGATTGCTCGTTTCCCTTGTCGCCAGGAAGCCGCGTCATGGATGCGCCGAGGATGCTGAACGCAACGATGCGGCTTTCCTCGATAGGCCGCTCTTCGCAGTAGACGCGGACCTTCTTCAGCGCCTCGACCGGCGTCACACCTCCGCCAATCAGGCCGAGGCGGATTGTTTCCACGACATCTTGTGTGCGGCATTCGCCGTCACGAAGACGCTGGAGCAGACTCCAAACGCCAGCATCTCGCTTGTCTTCGAGCTCGCCCATTTCGGCGAGCCCGAGTCGAAACGGATATTCTCCGTCGCCCCATGCGAGGACTACGGTTCCGTGCTTGTGCATTAGGCGGCATCCGTCCAAGTAAGGATGCCCGTGCTGTCAAGCGTAACATCCGCCGTCACCTTGTCGTTACGGCTGCCCTTCACTTCAAAGCTAGTCAAGAAGAATAGGCCCTCAACATAGCCGCCGCCGTTTGCCGCCGTGACATCCAAGGTCACGCGACAGCGCTTCGGCGCCGCAGACTCCATCCAGTTGAACCAAGTCGCAAAGCTGGTCGTGTGCAGCATTCCCGAGCCAGAAATCGTGCCTGACATGCCGTCCACTTCCCGCTCTTTCCATCCAGCGGCATCGGGGTCATCGCAATCCGGGATGACGAAGTCGTTGCTATCGACTGAGAGGGCAAGCCCGCGCTCAGCATTGATCATGCAGTCCGACGCGAACACCTCATCAGGCGATGCGCCATCGCCAATCTGCACGAGCAGCTTCTTGCCCGAGATCGATTTGACCGGGTTAGCCGTGGCCATATTGAATTCTCCAGATGTGATGATTTGGTGCTAGGCTTCCTCGACGGCGTATCGCATGGTTACAATGCCATGCTTTGTGATGCCATCTGGATCATCCAAATATCTTGCTGTATCAAGCTTAAATAAGACGACGCTGTATCCGTTTAGCGGAAGCTCTTGAGACAGTGCATCGACGATCTCTGCCCCGATTTGCTTTACCTCAGCCGTTGTCCGGCTTTGGCTTCTGCTCCAAATATGACAGTCTATAAAAACTTCCCATGCATCCGAGCATGTATTGCCATCATCAACGATCTGCTCGTCTCCGATCTCAACATATGGGAACACCGCGCCATCAGGGACGCCGTCAAAGATGCGGCCATCAGCCACATCGGCAGATGTCAAGGCGGCGAAGACGGCCGCCTGTACCTGCGGACCAATCATGAATTGGCAACCTTCTGAGCGGCGCGCTTAGTCGCAAGCGCTATACTTGCCTTAATTCGCTTCTTGTTTGCTCGATAGGCAGGAAAAAAATACGGCTGCGGCTTGGTTCCAGGGTGCTGTTTACCGCCGCCGCGCACTTTTCTCCTAATCTTACCGACTACCGTGGCGGCGCCCTTCTCAACGAAGTGCGGCGCCGTGCCGAATTCAACGAGCGCGGCGTACCAAGCCTTCTCATCTCCCGCATGTACCGTGACGCTCAAATCAGGGTCACCAGATGCGCCAGATCGGCCCGTCACGCCTCGCACATTGGCGTTCGCCGCACGGTATTCGCCAAACGTATATCCGATCGACCTCTTAAGGTCGCCGCTATCGACGGGAGCCCACGATGCGGCAGTCTCAGCTATCTCATAGGCGCCCTGATCAAGCGCTTTGCGGATCTCCTTGCGCGCCTCATTAGGCATTCTCGCAAGCTTCTTTTTCAGGCTTGCAAGTCCGCGAACAGCCATTAGACGGCAACTCCTGACTGCGCCATGATCTCGACGACGGATGGGTCATCAGGCGGCAAGCGCACCTCGCGGATGTTGTATATGGTCCCGCTGCGCACGTCGCGGGCCCGCCATTGCGGCGTAATGATCGCGGTCGCGCTTGATCTTCGCACCGTAATCACGGCGGTTTGCGTCCCGCTAAGGCGATCGGCCATGACCTGCTCGCCGCCGTTCCGATACTGCAGCCCTGCCCGGCACGATGTCCGCTCTTCCCAACCTATCACGGTGCCACCGTATTCGTCCCGGCTCATCACCGGTGCGTCGAAAGCGATGCGCTCCTTCAGGCTTCCTGCATTCGGCATTGGCGCTCCGGCCTATTCACTTCTTCGGCGCGGCCAGCGGCGATGGCTCGGCTTGCACATTCACGGCGCACAAAACGCACCGCGCCAGCCTTGAACGCAATCGTAACGCGGCCTCGGCGCTCAGAGGGTCGATAATCATAATTTGAGGTGAAGCGCACCCATGGCATTTTAGCCTCGCCGGAAGTTGCAAAGGAGGCTGTCCATCGTCGTCCAACCGCCGTCTGCGGCGTTCTCGCGGTTTTCGAACGCGTTGGCGATGTAGAGAAGCATGGCGTGCTTCACGGCCGGCGGCACATCGTCATGGCCGACCACTGCCGTTACGGTGATGCGTGATCCGGGCTGGATGGGGGGCCACTGCTGGCCATATTTGAGAACAATGCGCGATTCTATGCCGTCAGATCGCAGCTCGTAGACGCTGGTTGGCAGCGTCACTGCGGTCCCGCCAATAGCATCGTATTCAATGGATGAGATCGACGATACTGGCGCCACCGGCAGATAAGAGAAATCGCCGAATTCGTCGCATTTGATCGTGACCGTCTGGCTTGCGAACATCGCGCCGCAATACCGCTCGACATGATCTCGAGCCGCAGCAATCAAGCGTTCAATCAGATCATTGTCGTCATCGTGGTCGACGTAAACTTGTCGCTTGACGTCGTCCAGAGTGACCGGCTCAGTGGCCGGCGGTGTCGTCACCGTTGCCGGATACCACATTGGATTTTCCTTTCCGGCCGCGGCGTTCGGCAACATGATCGACGACGGTGCGCTCCATTTCCTGGCCAGCGACCGGGATGGCAAATCCGGCTTCGATCATGCGAATGGCCTCCGCATCACCAAATCGATCCGTTTCATCGCCAGGCGACAACGCGAAGTCGACACCAGCAACACTCGAAATCATCTTGATTTTCATCGAAACTCCTTCGGTTCATGAGGTGGGCGGCAAAGACCGCCCACCATGATGAGCCGACCGTCACCATCGGCGGTTCACAACTTACGAAGCGGCCATAATCAGGTGCTTCACCGCAGCGGTGTCGCCGAGCTCGCCGTCGAACCTGATCAGGCCGGCAATACCGAGATCGGGCCAGAATCGCTCACGAAGCACGCCAATGACCGGCGACCCAACCTTGCGGACGAAATACTTCGAGAAGTCACCGAAGATGACGGGCTTCGCGCCAGCCGCAATGGCCGGGACGTCGTCGTTGATCTCGTATCGGTAACCAAGCAGCACGCCAGGTTCGCCCTTGGTGACGTCGCCCATCTGCCACAGATAGTTCCCATCGCCATCCTTGAGCTTGCGGATGGCCGCCAGCGTCAGGTCTGAGAACATCCATCGAGCCTTCGGAGACCGGCGGTAAGCCGCATTGACCGAGTGCAGAAGGTCGATGAGCTCGTCGGAAGCAATCGCGGCAGCGGCCGTCGCGACTTTCCCGAGCGAAGAAGCGGTAACGACACCGTTCGGATCGTCAACGCCGTCGCCGATGGTCAGCTCGCGATTTGCGATACGGCCAAGGCGCTCACCGAGCAGCGCGCCAAGCAGCGCCTCCATGTTGAAGATGCTGTCGGCGGCAAGCTCCATCGAGAACTTGACGAACTCGGTGTCGTAGACATAGGCGCCGAGCTGCTTCTGGCCGAAAGTGGCGTCCTTGCCGCCATCATCCGTCAGCGCAGCGCCCTCGGTGTGCTTTTCAGCCGTAACGCCCGTGTCGTCGATGGTCGGAATGTTGATGATGTTGCCGGAGCTCGTCGGAATGACGGTCGCGATGTCTTCATTGTACATCGGCCCCCAGTCCTTCATCGTTTTGACGATGAAGTTCGCGAGCTCGACCGGAACCGTATAGCCGCCGGCCGAATTGGTGCCGGTCGTCTGCATGCGAGATTCCTTGAGCGACTGAACGCCAGCCCTCAGGATCGCACGCTCTTCGGCGTCGAGTTCTCCGAGATCGGCGCCGCCAGCGAGAAACTTGTAAAACACCTGACGATATTCGGGCTTGTCGCCGTCGTCCTGGCCGCGGTGCTCAACGTTATCACCCTGGTTCGGGCGACGCTTGCGGCGGTCTTCTGCCTCGCGCTCCTTCGTACGCTCCTCAAGCCGCTTCTCGATGTCGGCCATCTTCTGCTCGCGCTCGATCAAGCTCTCGACCTGATCATATTCAGCCATGATGGCGTCGTGACGAGCATCGAGATCAGCGGAGCGCGCCTCGTCTGTGTTGTTTTTGATCTCGTCGAGCGCTTCGCGAGCCTGCGCGACCAGCCGGCCGCGCTTTTCCTGCATCTCGGTCAGGTTCATTGGATAGTCCTTTCGGGCATGAAAAAGCCCGCACACGGCGGGCTATGATGAGATCTGGCAGGACTAACCGTCCGGCCCTCCGGCTGGCGCCGGGTGACTTCGGCCTGATGGCCGGCTACGAGGCGTCCTGCCGGATGCGCCGAAACTTCTGTTCCTGAATTGCGTGTTTCTCGGCGATGCGACGCTGCGCTGCGGCGGCGTTTTCGCGCTTGCGCCGCTCCACATCTCGCGCGGCCTCAGCCTCAGCACGCGCGCTCTCGAGCGATCGCATTGCGAGGCTGGTGTCTGGATACGCCGGGATCGGAGTTGCGGTGACTTCGAACAACTCCACCTCAAGAATGGTCCTATGCGGCAAATCGCCGGTATCGTCCCATTCCTGCTTTGTGACGCGAAAACCAAAGCTCATGCCGCTAATGTCGCCACGCTCAACTAGCGTCCAGAGATCGTTGCCGTCCGTAGTGTCGGGCACATCAATCTCAACCTTCAAGCCGCGATCATCCTCGGCGAGCCGCAAAGTGCCGCTCCTGGTGCGCCCGACGACGCGGCCCGGATCGTGGTTGACGAGCGCGAGGATATCAGCCCTCAGCGCCCTGCTGAACGCCCCAGGAACGATCCGCTCGACCATGAAATCGCCGATTACGGTGTCGCTGTTGAACACCGCTGCGTACCCGACGAGTGTGCGCTTATCGCTGTCGGCTCGCACCTCAACGCCAAGGGAGCCGCCGCGCTTTTCAATGCCGTTCATGCGGCTTGCGCCTCATTCTGTTGATTGTCATTCGCAGCAGCGCCCTGCATCTTTTGCTGTCCCATTGGGACAGTCGCTCCCTGGATCATCAGGTCGTCGCCATTTGGTCGCGATGGCCTGTTCTCAAGCTCTCGCGCCTCGTTCGGCGTCAGCAGCGCGTTCTGCACAGCCTTCGACAGGCCTTCCATGCGCGTCGCGAAGTCGCCTCGCATCAGCCCATCGAGATTATGCTCGACGTACCGGGACGAACCACTGCGGCCGAACAGCTTCAACGTCATCTCGCCCTCGAGCGCCTTCGCCCACTGGCCGATGAGGTGCTTGACGAGGATGGCGCCCTGTTGCTCTGTGTTGCTGTAAGTGCCGTGCGTCAGATCCTGCAGGAAAACCGGCGGTAGCTGGTAGGCGCGAGCAATTTCCTCGATCTGAAACCGGCGCGCGTCGGTCATCTGTCCCTTTTCAGGGTCAAACCCAACAGGCTTCAAATCATAGCCGGCAGGGATCGGGAAAACCTGTTCGCTACTGCCCTTGGCCGCGTCGATCGCGCGCCTGATATCTTGCTGCGCTCTCTTAACCGCATCAGGCCCCGCCGGCATGGGGCCGGACAAGGCCAACGGCGGCACGCCGCCGCCAGCAAAGAAATTGCTGGCGTAGTCATTCATCGCGAGCGCCAACTGGATGGCCTTGCTGGCGCGCGCTATCGGGCCATAATGGCCAGCCGCATCAGCCTTGAGCATGAATGGCACGTCGATGATTTCTGTCGCGTCGTAGGTCTGCCCCCCTACGACATAGGTCAACGTCCCGTTCGGCGACTTTGAAATCGTCGTCTTCGACGGGTCGATCGGCCATATAGCCTCTAGGCTAGCCGGCGTGCGCTCAATCCAAGCCAGGCCACGGCCGCCGGTAAAAACCTGCTGCCAAAAATACTGACGGAACTTGAACGAATCCATGCCGTCATTCGGCGCGTCATGGATTACGGTTTCGATCTTTCCACCGAGCCGCTTCGGTCCGTCTTTCGACGATCGATAGGCGTGGATTGGCAGTGTCGCCAGCGTCCGCGAAAGAAACGCAACCGCAGCCCACACCGACGGCACACACAACGCGCTATCGATGGTGATCGCGGGTAAATTGGCGTCATTCACCCCGAAAAACGTCAGAAAACCGTCGGCACCAACCGGAACCGAGGGATTTTCGATGGATGCGCGCGTTTCAGTAGCGCTGGGTCCGCCCTTGCGGCCCCAATTGAATAGCCTCATTGCGCCACCGTTCTCTTAGGCCACCAGCTTGAAATCCGGATCGTCCCATGGCGACATCACAGGCTGCACCACTGTCGCGCCATCGGATGCCGCGCCGCACGCCATGGCCAGCGCCACGGCAGCGTCGATGCGAACCGAGGCCTTTGACTTCACGAACCAGCGATTATCATGCGCGTCTCTGTCGAAAGTCGCGCCCATCAGGGCAGACATCAACACAGGGCTCGCCCGAAGGCGTATCCGACCATCGACAATCAGGTTTTCGAGCTCGGTCACCGAGCCAGGCATCCAAAGCCCAAGCGGCACCTTCTCGCCTGCAGCCTTGGCCGCCGCTATTTTCTCTTCAGACGGGCGGGCTCGCACCTTGCCGCCCTGCGGGTGCGGCAGCTGCTCAGCGTTGACGCCAAAAATATCCAGCTCTTCCGAAAATCTAGCATAGGCGTAGTTGTCGTACGCGATCGACGCCACGTCATAAAGGCTGTCTATTTCGGCCACGCGCGCCGCAACAACGTCGAACCGCACTCGCGGCCCATCCGTCGTGTTCAAATAGCCATCCCGCACCCACAAGTCATAAGGCTGCTTGTCGGCCTGCGCGCGCGCCATAAGCGTCTGCCCTGGTGTCCACGCCTCGACCCAAGCGTCGTAGGTCGGGAGGTGGGCAACCGATCCGTCATCGCGCTTGACGTCGACGTTCCCGGTCGGCACAACGCACGCGGCGACGGTCATATCCTTCGTTCCGGACAGGTCGATGCCCATGTAAAGCGGTGCGCCGTAGTGAATCGACGGGTCGAAATCCTCCATCACCTTTTCGACCGTCGCCCTCGGCATCCATGCCTTGTCGGCATCCGTCCAAACGCAGAAATGCAGACGTAGAATGCCGTTCAGCTTGCCGGGGATCACCTTCGCCTGGTGGACGACACCAGCCAAGTATTCCTCTGTCAGGATGGTGCCGAGAAGCGGGTTTGCCTTCTTCCAGCACGACGAGTCCTCAAGCGGATCATCGTCTTTGTCGAGAGAGCAGACATAGGCGAACGTCGAATCGTCTATGACCTCGCCGACATAAGCGAAATCATCATCGGGTTCGCGCGTTCCAGCCGCCACCCTGACGGCATGTTCGTGCTCTTCCCAGCACACCGAATTCCGGTCTGATCCGGAGTTCGTAATCATCAACAGAAGCGGCTGACGACGGAACTTAAATCCGCGTTCCAGCATCTCCATAACCGACCGGTCGGGATGCTCGTGCACCTCATCGCACAGCGCAAAATGTGGGCGCAGGCCAGAACCAGTCTTGCCGGCCTCTTTCGATAGCGGCCGGAAAAACGAATTCTTCGCGTGGTAGGCAAGATTATACTCCTTGCCCGGCCCGCCGCTCGGCTTCGTTCGATCCCTTAGCGCTGGCGACTGGTTGCGCATCTTAACCGCATCGCGAAACAGGATATTCGCCTGATCTTTCGTAGCGGCGGCAGCGTAGATCTGAGCGCCGGGCTCGCTGTCAGCCATCATGCCGTACAGGCCGACGCCACCAGCGAATGGCGACTTGCCGTTTCCCTTGCCCTCTTCGATATAGGCGCGCCGAAAGCGGCGATTGCCGCTCGCGTTCTTCCATCCGAACAGCGAACCGAGCTTGAACGCCTGCGACGGGTGAAGCCTAAATGGCGTACCTTCGAATTGACCTTCGCTGAGCTTCAGTCGCTCTTCAAAGAACCGAAACACCCGAACCGCAGCGGCATCGTCCCACCACAGCCCGCGCGCAGCGCCGCGATCCAGGTCGTCAAAATGACGACGGCAGGCGTTTCTGACATGCGGGCCGGCTATCTCCTCGCCGCTCAACACAGCGCGCGCATAGGCGTTCACGCGATCAAGGGCCGTCCCGCTAGTCGAGGATGTCGTCTTTCTCTTCGCCGTCATCTGGTATCGCCACCTTTGACGCGTCGGATGGCGTTGCCCCCATCTGCCCGAGACACTGGCGAAGCAGGTTCAGTGCCTGGACGCCGACATCATCACCGACCATCAATCTGCCGCGGATCGTGGCGGCGATCTCGAGAAAACTGCGGTGCGACCCATTCAGCCACGGGACCTCCCGAACAAACGTTTCCCATGCCGTCCGTGCCTTGCTGGCATTGGTGTCCACCATCCACTCAGGTGGCTCGCCGATCGGACTGTTGACAACCGGTTCTTTTCGGTCCTTAAATCGCTGCGGGTTCTTCGCGTCGCTTGCCTCAAGCGCTGCTTTGGCGCGAGGCGTTCTTGGCCTCGCCATGGCTCACTGCCCTTTCAGGCTCAACATTTGAATGGTGGATGCGCGCGGAATGTGCCCGCGCCGGTCCCTGGAGGCCGTCGTCCTGGAAATTGACGATACCCCCTCCAGTGCGTCATTTATGCAACAGTGACATTTCAGCAACTGCGACTTATTTGTCACACTTCACGCCGGCCAGCCATCGGCCCGGAAGGTCACGACGTCCTGCCCGAGGTCCTCACGCTGCCCTCGGCTGGCGTGGCAGGCCTTGCACGTGCTGATGAACGGCCCGCGCCAGAACGCCCCCTCATCACCTCGGTGCGGCCGAGCATGGTGCACCTCAGTTGCAGTCTCGACGATCTCCCGCTCTAGGCACCACTGACAAAGTGGGTCTTGGGACAGCTTTGACAGCCGCAGCGCGCGCCATTGCGGCGTCTTGTAGAGGCGACGATAAACATCGGCCTCTGCACTGCGTTGGTCAGGACGATCGCTCTTCATCGCCGCGCCCCGTCGCAATCAAGCCAGCAAGAACAATGACGGCGAGAGCACCAATGCCCAAGAGCGGGAACACGAATGGCGTCTCGATAAGATGCTCGGCCATTCACTCACCCAATGACGAACAGGAAGACGGCTCCAAACAAGAGCACACCAAGTGACCAGCCCCACAGAGCTATCGCCAGCCTTCCTGAGAAGTCGGCCATTCACTCACCCATCGCCATCTTAAACAAAACTTGCCGGGCTTCGTCGGCACGGTGCCAGGTGACCGTGTAGCGTCAAGGCCGAAGCCGAGAACCGACCCGCTCAGGCCCGCGATGGGCCAATTATTCGACGGCAGCCGTTAGGCTGGCCATCCTTCAGCCGTCAGGCAGCCAGACGAACACGCGCCTCGCGCACCTTGCGCTCGACGCCTTCATCATCCTTGGTCACAAGGAATTCGCCGCGAGGCGTCTTGGCCTTTCCGACGATGGTCGCCTTCGTTTCGAAGGTGCTTTTCGGCCCGGCCTTGAACATGACGACGGTACCAACTTCCATAACGATTTCCCTTTCTCGATCGCTCTTCAAGAAAGCCGTGGAGACAACCAGTCTTCCGGCCTATCGGCGCTATGGCGCACGATGGGAAAGCCGACCCATGCACAAGCGCAGAGGGACCGGCCATGATGGTCAGGACAAATTGGGATCAAACCATCTTCCTGATGAATGGCGCCCGGCTCAAACTCTTTCGAGGAGCCGGGCTTCACTCTGTCGCGGAGGAGAGACGCGCCGAGAGTGATCTGGTAGTTACGCCCAGCTCAGAGGCGGCATCTTGTGCCGCATGGCCGAGCGTCCGCCGCAGTGCGCGCGGAACTGTGTAGAGGATCAAGCCCCTTCACTGTTCCACACCATGAGACTGCAAATACTCCCGCCTAGGCCGCAACTTTTTTCATAGCGGCCATCAGATTGTCGTTGGCAGCCTGAAGGCGCTTACGTCCTGCCGCATACGCATTCCCGCCCCTTCGGCCAGGCGCCAGATCCGCGATCCCCTTCGCCTTTTCGGTTGCATCGAGTGTCTGCCGACTTTCATCGCTCAGATTGGCGACGGTTGCCGCCCACTCGCTGCGATTGATGTGGGCCATGAAGATATCTTCCCACCCGACAGAGCCGCCACCGCCACCGACTTCCTTTCGCATGCCGATGAAGTTCTCGGCGACATTGCGCGATCCGCACGGCAGGCCCGCAGGGTAGCGACGCACTTCTGGCATGACTGGCGTATTGGCAATGGCATCGGCGAGCATGGCGCGGGATTCGGCGGCTGTGTAAGATCTGCCTCGACAAATCCTGCCGCCAGGCAGAAACCGGAACGCCGCGCCGAACACCTCGGCGAAATACCGGTTGCTCCGATCAATGTCCGATCCGTCCGATCCCTCGCCGCCGAGAGCCCGCTCTTCGATGTCGCGCACACCAAGCATCGATCCGGTCGGCATTCTGATGCTGCAAGCTGTGATCTTGCCATCAGCACTGTAGCGATAGCCGCGCTCCGTCTGCGAGCCGTCGCTAAAACGCAGCCTGCCGATTGCGACGATCTGGCCATCGGCATTGCGATCAGTCTTACCTTCGGCGACTTCGGCCATGATCTCGCCGACCGTTGGGCGCATCGCCCACCGGCGCTCTGTCCGCATTCCATCGACGTCCTCGGGAGACATCTCTGCCGGCTGCGGCGTGGTGCGCCAGTTGGTGCTGACCACCGGGATATCGACAGGATCGACTTCGATACCCTCGGCGATGCCGTCGGGGCGCTGCATCCACGCGAGCAAAGGCGCCAGAGCATCGGCCATGGCACCAAGCTTTGGGTATTCTGTCGCCCTGCGAGCAGACATGATCTCACTATCACTGGATGGCGCGACGGCGCGCCATGCATCTACGACATTGCGATGTTCTTCAGGGGTACGACAAGACATCTTTGCCATCCATCTCGCGGCGCTGATGGTATATAGTAAAATTCACACCCTAAATGACGTCAGAGGCCGCAAATATCGTCGTTGCTTAAGTCGGTTGTATGGGTGTTGGCGCACGCCATGGATGATCGTTGTGTGATCCTTGACGCCGACGAGCTTGGCGATTTGCGCATATGAGAGGCCGGTTCGCCTGCGGCACCAGTAAGAGATGGCTTGCCGCGCATCTGGCAGCGGACTTGTCCTGCGGTGGCTGCGAAGGTCGTCGATCGTCACGCCATAGGCCAGACAGATCAATCTGGCGATCCGCAAACCAGGCTGCGCCGTCGCAAGTGCAGCCGAATAGTCCATGACCAACTGGATACGGGAACGCGACCCGTTCGCAGCTCCGTATCTAGCGATATTCGCACCGCCAGATGTGGACGTTGATGGCATCGCCATTGATCCCCCCAAAGCCACAACCGCAATAGGTTGTACTGATCAGAAAATACAACTTCCCCACGGTACTGGTTTAGGTGGGGATTTTAGCTACTCGGGTGGTTGCGGGAGAGCCTACCTCACCCCTCCCCACCTCCCCCTATATCCCCTTTAGGGGATAGGGGGGTGAGGGAGGTGGGGGCGGTGGGGTCTCTCCAGCACCCTCCAGCCGGAAGTGAGATGAAGGAGGTGGGCTGGGCTGGGTGAGGAGTGCTCACTAAGTCAACCCCTCTCCACAGTGGGCATGCCTACTTTGGACCATCCATCGAGCCCCAAAACCCCGAAATCGCCATAACGGCACCGTGGAGCGCTTTTCAGCCATTCCGGCTAGGGACGTAGCCGACAACTCTGGCGCGCCAATCCTGAGAAAACGTCGTGGGGAACAGAAGAAAACTATTCGCCCATCCAGCCCCGAACGATCCTCTCGACTGCGTCTGCGACCTCGTTTTCTTCCCTTTCCTTGACCACGGCCTGCCGGTCGAAGCCCAGCTCTGCCAGCCGTTTGTGGCGGGCGGTTTGCTCCGATGATGGCCTGCCGTCGGCGTTCTTCAACTCGATCAGGCCCAGCCGGCCGTGGGGAAGATAGATCCTGATGTCGTGCTCGCCCGGCGTCATGCCGGTGGCCTTGGCCTTGACCTTCGACGATGGCGAAAGCAGCGGTAGGCCGTTCATATCGCCCGCAAAAGCGAAATCGAGGCCCCGCGCCGCCATCCCGTGCAAACGCTTGATCGCGGCGGCTTGGAGCCGCCATTCGAGCGGCGGCGCATCTGTGACCTTGGTTGAAACCGATCCGTCCAGGTGCGTCGTCGTGGTGACGCGAATCCGCTTGCCGTCGCGGGTGACGGTCTGGCGGGTGACCCTTGACCGCGGCTTGGCTTGTGCCATTTTTCCCACCTCCTGGGATGGCTTCCCCACATCATCCCTACGGGGGATGTGGGCGAATAGAAGTTTCGGCTCATTTTCCCCACCATTCCCACCCGCCTTTATGGCGTGGGGAAGTTGTAATTGGCGTGGTTACGCCTCGTTTTGGTTGTGGTGAGCTATCGCCGAGGCGTAGCAGGACTGTCCTTACCTATTACCGCCCAGCCATCTTACCCGCCGCATAGGTGGCTTCCTCGGCCGTCACGACGCCAGACGGTTCGCCAGCGAGATCGATGCGCGGCGCGCCCTCGACGACGTTCCTAAGGTAGCGGCGGCCGTTGGTGTAGTCGAACATGGCCGATCGCAGATCGCCGCGCGAGATGTCCGGCATGGCCGCGATGATGTCGTGGTAGATGCCGATTTTGAGTGGCGTCTTGTCCGCGCCATGAGCCGCGAAGCACTTCGGGAAGGATTCGGCAAGGGCTGCCCGACCGCGCCGAGCGCGCTCGCGAAAGATGCGGCGGCGGCGGGTACTTCTGGATTCGGATGATGAAGTCGCCTCGACTGACGAGGTCGTATCAACTAGCGAATTCGTCTCGACTGATGTCGTGGATTCTGTCGGCATGACATCCATTGCATTCATCTCCCCTGCTCCTGACTGGCGATGCGGTAGGCCGAAAATCGTTCTTGATCGGCCATCACGATCCGCGCGGATGTCTTTGCGGCATGGACCACGGCGGCGGACATGAGGCAGCCACACAATAGAAACAGCAGGCACCACCCGCAGAAGAACCGGCCCATCTCACAGCCCCATCGCCGCGAGCTCGCCGCGCGCCCTGTTGAACCACTCGATGCCGAACGCGGCCATAAGAACCGACCGAACTTCGGAGGCCTCGCACGAAACCGCCTGCCAATCGGAATCGCGGCCGCGCATGAGCGTGCCGAGGTGGGCGAGCCGGTCGCCGCGAAAAAGCCGAATGGTGGGGGATTTGCCGTTATTGGCGAAAATCGTAATCATGATGGTTCTCCATCTGGTGTTCGGGTCGGGGCGAGTGCCGCGGCCGGAGAGTCATTTTCAGGAGTGGTTGCCGGGGCGATGCGGTGCCCCGGCTTTTCAAGGTCTCACCAGCCATACCGAGGCCAGACATCTCGGCGGCGGGCGGTTGCCGTACCAATCGATCCCCGCATCACGCTCGCGGCCGATGGGCAGGCTGCGGGCTAGGTGTCTCGTCGGCGGCGGGAGCGCCACCAAGTGGAGGAGGAGCCAGAGCGGCATCGTCAGGCGTTCTCGGCGATCTTGCGAGCCAACGAGCCATCTGCAAGCGCGGCGCTCGCATCGATCGCCTTGTAAAAGCCGAGGGACCTCTCGCCGTGAAACAACTCACGTTCGGAGTTCCCACAGGCTGGCGTATTCCGGACTTCGACGCCGATCGCGGCCAGCATCTCTTTCGTCGTGAGTTCACGAGCCTTGGCGCCACCCATCACGCCGCCGCCATCATGTCGTCGTAGTTGCCCTCGACGTGGGCGCGGGCCTGAGCGTCGATGTCGATGAAGTTGTCGATCTGAGATTCTGCCATGTCGGCCCACTCTGGATCGAATGCCTTCTCGATCGCGATGCGGATATCGCGGGCTGGCGTCAGGCATATGCGCCAATCCACGACGCGCGCTCCGTCGAAGATGTCGGCCGAGCTTCGGCGGCAGATATCGCTGGCCGCATCCATGCAGTTGCCCTCGATGATCCTGATCGTCCTGGTGCCGTTGGCACGGGTGAACGCAAGAATGGTGGCGAACATTGTTGATCCTGTAAAATGGTGGCTGCGGGCAAAAAAACGCCTAAGGCCGGCAGTAGAAGATCGTGTAGAGCGACCCGGCGTCGGTGGCGGTATTGACAGCAGCGCCAGTCGCCTCATGCTCGGTCTCGAATGGCATAGTCATACCATCGTCTTCGCTCAAAACATAACGGAGCTTGTCTCTGAAGATGTAGAACGTCATCGACATCACCTCTTCGCCATCGATGATCACTGTCTACCATCTCACCATTTTACCGTCAACAGAAAAATGGTAAAAAAGAAGGCGCCTCCCGCGGCGCCTTGAATGTCTTGCTTTACGGCTGTCTACTTGGAGCGCCAGGGCTCCAGCCCGGCCGCGAGCGCGGCGAGCGCCAGGCCAATCTCCGGAGGCGGCACGAGGCGATCCTTGTGCCCCTCCGGCAGCTTCCAGCGCCACACTTTCGACCGTCCGCTGTCAGGCCATCCTATCGCCCGCGCCAGGGCAAGATCGGACAGGCCGTGCGCCTCCTGAAACGCTTGGATATCGGAGCCGGTCAAATCCATCATCGATCATACTCCGCCCACGCCCAGGCGAGGCACCGGGAGAAATCACCCGTCCATGCGAGCGCGTCCGGATGCGCCATCGCGCCTGGCTCCAGTCTGTCGGCGATCCACGGCGCGGGTGGCGGATCATCCGGCCGCGTGGCAAGCGGCCGCTCGTGGAGCATCCGCCACAGCTTCGGGCCGTCGCGGCTCTTGAGACAGACGGCCGTCGTCAGGATCGGTGTCCCGTCATCGTGGTAAAGCGTCGCCAACATGGTGTTGCGCGTCGCGTGGCTTGAAGCGAGGTGATAGCCTTCGCAGCCGGGCACGGCGGGCTTGCCGCCCGTCAGCGCGCTGTCGAGGATCGGCCGCATCATCTCGATGACGGTGTCGGCCACGGCCTCCCGTGGCTGTCTCGCCCGGTGGCCTGTGTCGAGGGTGACATGGCTAAAGTACACCTCACACCCTCCTTAGCCCAAGACTTTGGATAAAATGGATATGAGGGCGACCATCCGGTGACACCGAGCCTTGGTAGCCGATGTGCCTTCCGCCGACAAAAACACCATGGCGGATACAGCTCGGGTCGCCATCGATTTCTTTGTCGATCTCATAGTCGCGTTGGATCGCATGGAGCAGCGCCGTGCGGAGCTGCTTGGGATTGGTCGCCGAAAACTTGACGTGAGAATAGTCGGTCATCACAGGTCGCTCTTCGGATCGTAGAAGCGGCGGGCAAACTCATCGTGCTTGGCCATGCGGCGGTCGGTCTCGATGCTGGCATCAAGGCGCCGGCTGACCTCGGCGCGATACTCGGCGATCAGGCCATCGACTTCCGCGAGCTTGTCGGCGGGAATCTGAGAGTGGGCATAGGTGATGATGGTCTTTTTGCCTTCTTGCCGGGAGCCTGCCTGGAATTTGAGGCAAGGGCCGTGCTCGCCATACTCGACGCGCTCGAATGATGTTGTGCAGATGGCCCCGCAGCGCAGCTCGAGCTCCCAGCACGCCTCTGTGAAATTGTGATCGGAAATGAGTTCGCGCTCGGTGATGATCGAAATGGTGATTTCCGATCCGCGCGGCGTCGTGAACGAAACGGACTTGGTCATTTTCGGCTCCTGCCCCTGATCCCCGAGGCGCGGTCATCAGCTCGCTGCTGACAGCTTAAATATGTATCGTGACGATACAGATTGCAAGGGGGGGATTTGAGAAAATGTTGTTCACCGCCCGCACCAGACATTGCCGCGGTTCGGCCACGGCTGGGCGAGGTTCTCGCGGATCAGAGCATCGCCAGCATCTCGGCCGTCGGAGAGATCGATCTTGACCAGGGCGCGCCCATAGCGGCCGCTCTCTCCGCTCCAGTGGATTTGGTATCCCTTTCCCATCATCTCGCGTAGACGGTCGCGAGAGGCGACAGCAAGCCGCTTTTCGGCTGCACATTCTGGATGGGATAACTCGGGCGCGTCGACTAATTCGAGGCGCCATTTTCGCCCGGCCTCCCAGCCCGTGTCGCCGTCGACGATGCATGTCAGGTGCCGCGCGGCGCGGTTGCCGCCAGTGCAAACAGGGAGAGGATCTGCCTCTGCCGGATGGTTGATCGTCACGACAAAGCCGGCCAGCATCAGCGCTATTCCGATCTTCATTCACCAGCCCTCTCACAAGCCCTCATCACGATCCTCGCGCCGTGGCGCAGGATAAGCGACTCGCCTGGATAATGCTTGGCCGCCAACGGAAGCGCATCGCGCGCCACAACGAACCTGTCAAAGCTGGCCACCCACTCGTCACCCTGCGGGTCTTCGCGCTCGATGACAAACTGATGCGGGGTGCGGATCGCCATGATGGATCAATGTTCACCGTTCGTTCTCTTCTCCATAAAGCGAGAAAGGGCGCCAATCAAGGCGCCGCTATCGCTTTCGTGCCGTCTACGGCATCCATGTCGATCAGACCCTCACGCCGCAGCTCTGACGTATGTCGTCAGCCGGTCAGGATGCTTGAGGTCGGTGCCCTTCACGTCCTCTCGCATGAGCACACCATCGTCGATCCACGCATCGATCATCCGCTCAATCCGCGCGTGCTCTGCCGATTTAGCCCTGCCCTCCGGCAGGTCGATTTGCAGGATATCGGCCACCTGATGCCCGATCCAGTCTTTCGACTGGTAATTATAGGTCAGCGACATGCCAGCCGCGCGGGCCTTGATCAAGTCGATCTGCTCAGCCGGAACCCCCTTGATCATGTCGGCTTTCGTTGGCAACTGCCATGCCGTGACAACCGGCGCGTGATCCTGCTTGAGCATGGCGACATTGCCTCGAGCGTGGCGCTGACGGCCGTTGCCGAGCCCAACCGACACGATGTGTCGCCAATCCGCACGATGCGACAGCGGCGTCAGATTGGCCTTGCCATAGGTGATCGAGAAATAGCCGAACCGATCGTCTGGCGAGAGGCTTGCCGCCTTGGCCTGATCCTCCGTCATCCGGTTGAGCACACGCACCGACCTGGCCGCGCCGATCAGCGACACCGCGCCGCGGGCATCGTCTACCGTCGCCTCGCGGTCAGCAACCTTGCGCAGATGATGGACGATGTCGATCGCGCAATTCGCGTCGTTGGCGATCTGAGCCCACAACTTGGCGACCTTGTCGATGGCGCCGTTATCGTTCTCGTTGACGCCGTGCGTCGACACGAACGGGTCTATGATCGCCACGTCGATGCGGTTTTTGGCGAGTTGCTGCACTACCGCCTCGACGATCGGCCGTTGGATTTTTAGGCCGGTGCGCCGATCGTCGATCGCGACGACAACCTCCTGCTCACGGCCACTGTCGACGAAGAGATAGCCGTCGATGTCCTCGCGCGTCAGGCCGAAATGGATGCATGCCGCCATGATGCGCCGATCGAGCTCGTCGCGCGGATCTTCAGCGTTGAAGAGCCAGACGCGCAACCGCTGAGGCGGGGCGACACCGTTCAGCGCCTTGCCACTGGCCATGGCCAGTGCCTCGACGATACTATTGGATGTCTTGCCGATACCGCCAGGCGCCACCGTCACCGAGACATATTTGCGGATATAGTGCTGGCCGAATGCGAACTCACGGCGCGGCAAGGTCGACGGATCGACCCAGGCAAACGGCGTCAGGACAATGGGGCTGTCGTCGGTCGCTTCACCCCCTGCCGGCGCGGTGTCGTCGATCTTCCCGCTGCCCCACTCGATGCTCGCCGCTCCGCCGCCCTTGGCGAGGCCGGTGGCGATCATCTGTTTCACATCCACAAGGCGGGTGTTGTCCTCGCGAAAGGTCGGCTCCGGAATATCGCGCGGGTGGTTCATGCCAGCCTCAAGGCCGCGGCGGATCTTGGCGCGCACCTCACGATCGCCGTCGGTCTCAAGCAGACCATTGGCAATTGCCGCGCCGAATAGCCGGTCCTCGGCTTCATCCCGCGATAACACGTCGGCCCCGACGAGCTGTCCCATCGAAAAGGCGCTGGCGTTGAGCTGATAGCCTCGGCTGCCCCTCCCCGTCTCCGCCAATTCGCGCATCTCGGCGTCGACTGCATGCTCGACGTAGGGCGCCAAGTCGCGAGACGGCGCCGACGCTGGCGCGACGGATGGACTGGTCGCCTTCGGCTGCTCTGCTTTCTTGGTCACGGCATCGATGAGCCACGCCGGCGCCTCGGCGATCGGCAGATTGTTGTCCCACGAATAGATGCCACCGTCGGCCATGACGCTACCAGGCGCAATGACATAACCGCCCGTGCCGCGGGTATCGACGCCGGGCGCGATAGCCGCCTTGTTCCTCACGCCGTCGACGTGGCGCCAGAAATAATGTGTGCCGCCGCTCGGCGTCGTCGCCGTGAGCGTCTCGGGTAAAGCACCGTTCTTCACCTCCATTTCCGCCAGCCACGCGCGGCCGTCAGCGTGATCCGGAGGAACGTCGATGTCGAGCACCCACGCGCCGATCGCCTCGCCTGTAGGGATGCCCACCATGGCGGATGGATATTTCCGTTCCCACCACGCGCTCACGATGGCCTGCCGTGTGGTCGCGTCCTTGAGCCCGCGCGGCGTGAGCGGCGACTTGGCGTCCCTGATCTCGCCCGTCTCTGGGTCGTGCTCCTCGCCGGCGCGGCAGGGGAAGACGGGCCATCCGCGATCACGGTAGGAGAGAGCTAGGTCGATTGGGGTCATTTCATCGTCCTATCTTGCGCATAATTTTGCGTACTGACGCTTGACACCCGTGCGTTAATGCGCAAATATATACGCACCAAAGGGGGCCG
>NZ_FUXL01000007.1 GCF_900167365.1 Consotaella salsifontis
GGCTTCCTCGCGATCGCAGTCGCGATCGGCCTGTCCGTTTGGCGGGCGCGAGAGGCGAAGAACGCCGAGACCTTCGGCTCAGCCCGCTGGGCGCGGCCGGATGAGGTGAAGGCGGTTGGGCTGCTTGGGTCCGACGGCGTCGTGCTCGGCAAGCTCGATTGCCATTACCTCCGCCATGATGGACCTGAGCACGTGCTGTGCTTTGCCCCGACACGCTCCGGCAAGGGCGTCGGTCTCGTCGTGCCGTCGCTGCTGACCTGGCCAGGCTCGGCGATCGTTCACGACATCAAGGGCGAGAACTGGCAGATCACCGCCGGCTTTCGTGCGCGGCACGGCCGCGTGCTGCTGTTCGACCCGACCAATCCGAAGTCGGCCGCCTACAATCCGCTGCTCGAAGTTCGTCGAGGCGAATGGGAGGTTCGCGACGTCCAGAACATCGCCGACATCCTGGTCGATCCGGAAGGCTCGCTCGAGAAGCGGAACCACTGGGAGAAGACCAGCCACGCGCTGCTCGTCGGCGCCATCCTCCATGTCCTCTATGCCGAAGAGGATAAGACGCTGGCTGGCGTTGCCGCCTTCCTCTCCGATCCTCGCCGACCGATCGAGGCGACGCTCGCCGCGATGATGAAGACGCCGCATCTGGGCGATGCCGGGCCGCACCCCGTCATTGCCAGCGCGGCGCGCGAACTCTTCAACAAGTCGGACAACGAGCGCTCCGGCGTCCTCTCCACCGCCATGTCGTTCCTCGGCCTCTACCGCGATCCGGTCGTGGCCGAGGTGACGCGGCGCTGCGACTGGCGCATCGCGGACATCGTCAGCGGTGCACAGCCGGTGACGCTCTACCTCGTCGTGCCGCCCTCCGACATCGCCCGCACCAAGCCGCTGATCCGCCTGATCCTCAACCAGATCGGCCGCAGGCTGACGGAGGATCTGCAAGCGAAGGGCAACCGACATCGGCTCTTGCTGATGCTGGACGAGTTTCCGGCGCTGGGGCGGCTCGACTTCTTCGAAAGCGCGCTCGCCTTCATGGCGGGCTATGGGCTGAAGGCCTTCCTCATCGCGCAGTCGCTGAACCAGATCGAGAAGGCCTATGGACCGAACAACTCGATCCTCGACAACTGCCATGTCCGGGTGAGCTTTGCGACCAACGACGAGCGCACCGCCAAACGCGTATCGGACGCCCTGGGTACCGCCACGGAGCTACGGGCGATGAAGAATTATGCCGGCCATCGGTTGTCGCCCTGGCTCGGCCATCTGATGGTGTCGCGTTCGGAGACGGCGCGGCCGCTGCTGACGCCCGGCGAGGTGATGCAACTGCCGCCGGCGGACGAGATGGTCATGGTGGCAGGCACACCGCCGATCCGGGCGAAGAAGGCGCGGTACTTCGAGGACGCGAGGTTTGCCGAGCGGGTGCTGCCGCCGCCGGTGCTGATCAAGCAGGACGCTTCGGCTGCCGACGATTGGAGCACATTGCCGATGCCGACCCAGCCGGCAAGCGCCGCAGAGACTGCCAACGGCGCCTCCGGCGACGATGAGGACCCCGCAGGCTCAGAGCGCCGCAAGCAGCCGGAGCTGGCCCGCGTCCAACCGATCGAACAACCGGCGATGCCGCCCACCAACGAATTCGATCTCGACTTCGATGCGGACGCTGATGACGACGCGGCGCGGATCGGCCGCGTCGACCGGCTGATGCAGGGCGTGGCGCGGCAGGTTTCGCTCGATCCCGCCGACGGCATGGATTTGTGAGGCGCCGATGAACAAGCCGCAAAAGAAGCAGCGCCTGTCGGTCTATCTCGATCCGCCGATCATGAAGGCTCTCGCCGAATATGCCGCCCGCCGCGACCATTCGCGGTCCCTCGTCGCCGAAGCGGCGATCGCCTCCTTCCTGTCCCCGGATGCTGCCGAGCGGCAGGAAGCGGCCACGACCAAGCGTCTCGACCAGCTTGATCGCCGGCTGACACGGATCGAGCGTGATCTCGGCATCTCGGTCGAGATGCTCGCCCTCTTCGTGCGCTTCTGGCTGATCTCCAATCCGCCGCTGCCAGAGACCACGCAGGCGGCCGCACGCGCTCAGGCCGGCGAACGCTACGATGCCTTCGTCGCGGCGCTCGGCCGACGGCTCGCCAAGGGCCCAAAGCTCAGGCAAGAGATCTCCGAGGATATCGATCCATAGCACAACGAGTGATAGGTCGTCGTCGTCCACACCCTCGCTGAACGCCACTTCGCCGATCGCCTGTCTTTCTTCGCCAGGCTACGACGGCTGTCCGGGACCTGTTGAACTCGTCCCTTTTCCGGTTCTCTTAATCGTCCCCGATCCGGAGCCGCCGTCGGCGGGCCGCCGGCAATGGGGACAAGATGGCGGTTTCTTCGCATCAGCATTCGGAGGCGGTCTCACGCGGGGCGCGCATGCTGCGCACGGCGCTGGGACCGGCGATTGCCGGATACCTGGAGGATCCGGGCGTCGTCGAGGTGATGCTGAACCCCGATGGCCGGCTCTGGATCGATCGGCTCGCCGAAGGGCTGGCCGAAACCGGCGAGAGACTCTCTGCGGCCGACGGCGAGCGGATCGTCCGGCTCGTCGCCCATCATGTCGGCGCAGAGGTTCATGCGGGCGCGCCGCGCGTTTCGGCCGAACTTCCGGAGACCGGTGAGCGGTTCGAGGGTTTGCTGCCGCCGGTCGTCGCCGCACCGGCCTTCGCCATTCGCAAGCCGGCGGTCGCCGTGTTCACACTGGAGGACTACGTTGCTGCCGGCATCATGAGCGCCGATCAGGCCGCGCAGCTGCGCCAGGCTGTCACCGAGCGGAAGAACATCCTTGTCGCCGGTGGCACTTCCACCGGCAAGACGACGCTCACCAACGCGCTGCTCGCCGAAGTCGCCCGCACCGCCGATCGCGTGGTGCTGATCGAGGATATGCGCGAGTTGCAGTGCGCCGCGCCAAACCTCGTCGCCTTGCGCACCAAGGACGGTGTCGCCTCGCTCTCCGATCTGGTGCGCTCATCGTTGCGCCTTCGGCCCGACCGCATACCCATCGGCGAAGTGCGGGGGCCGGAGGCGCTCGATCTCCTGAAGGCCTGGGGCACCGGCCATCCTGGAGGCATCGGCACCATTCATGCCGGCTCCGCCATCGGCGCGCTGCGGCGGCTGGAGCAGCTCATCCAGGAAGCCGTTGTCACCGTCCCGCGGGCGCTGATCGCCGAGACCATCGATCTCGTCGCCGTGCTCTCCGGCCGAGGATCCTCACGCCGCCTCGCCGAGCTTTCCCGCGTCGTCGGTCTCGACCGCCATGGCGACTACCGCATCACGCCCACCCTTCCGCCTCGCACCGGAGACCGCGCATGATCTCTCGCCCTCATTGCCTTCGCCGATCTCTTGGTCGGCGCATCACTGCAACAGCCGCGACCATCGGGGCAGCCAACATCGCCTTGGCCTCGGCCGCCCACGCTGCCGGCTCATCGATGCCGTGGGAGGAGCCGCTGGAGCAGATCCTCGAATCCATCGAGGGGCCGGTGGCGAAGATCGTCGCGGTGATCATCATCATCGTCACTGGCTTGTCGCTGGCCTTCGGCGACACCTCGGGCGGCTTTCGCCGGCTGATCCAGATCGTCTTCGGCCTGTCGATCGCCTTTGCCGCTTCGAGCTTCTTCCTGTCGTTCTTCTCCTTCGGCGGCGGAGCGCTGGTCTGATGGCCGCCTCTTTCACTTCCGCCGGCGAGGTCGCCGGCTTCAGCGTGGCCGTGCACCGCTCGCTGACCGAGCCGATCCTGCTTGGCGGCGCGCCACGCTCCATCGCCATCCTCAACGGCACGCTCGCCGCCGTCCTCGGGCTCGGCCTGCGCCTCTGGCTGGTTGGACTTGCCCTATGGGCGATCGGTCACTTCGCCGCCGTCTGGGCGGCGAGGCGCGATCCGCTGTTTGCCGATGCCGTGCGCCGGCATCTGCGCATTCCCGGCCACCTGGATCTCTGAGGAAGGCGCGCACAATGATGAACCTTGCCGAATACCGCCGCACCGCCACTCGGCTCGCCGACTTCCTGCCCTGGGCCGCCCTGGTCGAGGCCGGCGTCGTCCTCAACAAGGACGGCAGCCTGCAAAGGACCGCCCGGTTTCGCGGGCCTGACCTCGACAGCGCCGTGGAGGCCGAGCTGGTGGCGGTTGCCGCCCGGCTCAACAACGCCTTCCGCCGCCTCGGCTCCGGCTGGGCACTCTTCGTCGAGGCCGTTCGGCTCGGCGCGCAGCGCTATCCGGAAAGCACCTTTCCCGATCCGGCCTCGGCGCTGGTCGATGCCGAGCGCAAGGCCGAGTTCGAAGCCGAAGGCGCACATTACGAGTCGAGCTATTTTCTCACTTTCGTCTATCTGCCGCCGGCGGAGACGGCCGCGCGCACCGAGGGCTGGCTCTACGAGGGGAAGAGCGGCAAGGGCATCGACGCCCGCGAGGTCCTGCGCGGCTTCATCGACCGCACCGACCGTGTCCTGCAGCTCATCGAAAGCTTCATGCCTGAGTGCCAATGGCTCGATGATCACGAGACGCTCTCCTACCTCCACGCCACCATCTCGACCAAGCGCCAGCGCGTGCGCGTACCCGAGGTGCCGATGCACCTCGATGCGCTGCTCGCCGACCAGCCGCTCACCGGCGGCCTGGAGCCGATGCTGGGAATCGCGCATCTGCGCGTTCTCACCATCACCGGCTTTCCGACCGCCACCACGCCCGGCATTCTCGACGAGCTGAACCGGCTCGCCTTCGCCTATCGCTGGTCGACCCGCGCCATCCTCCTCGACAAGGTCGATGCCGTCCGGCTGCTGACCAAAATCCGCCGGCAGTGGTTCGCCAAGCGCAAATCCCTTGTGGCCATCCTCAAGGAGGTTCTGACCAACGAAGCCTCGGTGCTGGTCGACACGGACGCCGCCAACAAGACGGCCGATGCCGACCTCGCTTTGCAGGAACTGGGCGCCGACTATGCCGGGGCCGCCTTCGTCACCGCGACGGTCACCGTCTGGGACGAGGATCCCCGGATTGCCGAGGAGAAGTTGCGGCTGGTGGAGAAGGTTGTCCAGGGCCGCGACTTCACGGCGATGCCCGAGACGATCAACGCGGTCGATGCCTGGCTCGGCTCGCTGCCGGGCCATGTCTATGCTAATGTCCGCCAACCGCCGATCTCGACGCTGAACCTGGCCCACATGATCCCGCTCTCGGCGGTCTGGGCGGGACCAGACAAAGACGAGCATCTCGGCGCGCCGCCGATGCTCTTCGGGCAGACGGAGGGCTCGACGCCGTTCCGCCTGTCGCTCCATGTCGGCGATGTCGGCCACACGCTGGTGGTCGGGCCGACCGGCGCCGGCAAGAGCGTGCTGCTCGCGCTGATGGCGCTGCAGTTCCGCCGCTATCGAAACGCTCAGGTCTTCGCCTTCGACTTCGGCGGGAGTATTCGCGCCGCGGCGCTGGCCATGGGCGGCGACTGGCACGACCTCGGCGGCGGGCTGACCGAGAGTGCCTCTGTCTCTCTGCAGCCGCTGGCGCGCATTCCCGACACGCCCGAGCGCGCCTGGGCGGCCGACTGGATCGTCGCGATCCTCACGCGCGAGGGCATAGCCATCACCCCGGAGGTCAAGGAGCATCTCTGGACGGCACTGACCTCGCTCAGTACGGCGCCTATCACCGAGCGCACCATCACCGGGCTCTCCGTTCTCCTGCAGTCGAACGTCCTCAAGCGGGCCCTGCAGCCCTATTGTCTCGGTGGCGCCTATGGCCGGCTGCTCGATGCCGAGGCTGAGCATCTGGGCGAAGCGTCCGTTCAAGCGTTCGAGACCGAGGGCCTGATCGGCACCGGCGCGGCCTCGGCCGTGCTGGCCTATCTCTTCCACCGCATCGAGGATCGGCTCGACGGCTCACCGACACTTCTCATTATCGACGAAGGCTGGCTCGCCCTCGATGATGAGGGCTTTGCCGGCCAGATCCGCGAATGGCTGAAGACGTTGAGGAAGAAGAACGCCTCCGTCGTCTTCGCCACCCAGTCGCTCTCCGACATCGACGGCAGTCCGATCGCGCCGGCGATCATCGAGAGCTGCCACACCCGCATCCTGTTGCCGAACGAGCGGGCGATCGAGCCGCAGATCGCATCGATCTACCGCAAGTTTGGTCTCAACGATCGTCAGATCGAGATTTTGGCCCGCGCGACGCCGAAGCGCGACTACTACTGCCAGAGCCGGCGCGGCAACCGCCTGTTCGAGCTCGGCCTCGGCGAGATCGCGCTCGCCCTTTGCGCCGCCTCCGCCAAGACCGACCAGACCGAGATCGAGGATGTCCTCGCGCAATACGGCCCGGACGGCTTCCTTGCCGCCTGGCTGAAGCGCCGCGGCCTTGCCTGGGCCGCCGATCTCGCCAATCTGGAGATGCCGTCATGATCCCTCATGCTTTGCGTTGTCAGACGCTGGCTGCGGCGCTTATCGCTCCCGTTGCTCTGTCGCCGATGACCGTCACACCTGCTGCGGCCGCCTGGCTCGTCTTCGACCCGACGAACTACGCCCAGAACGTGCTGCAGGCGGCCCGGGCGCTGGAGCAGATCAACAACCAGATCACCTCGCTTCAGAACGAAGCGCAGATGCTGATCAACCAGGCGCGCAATCTGGCGAGCCTGCCATACTCCTCGCTGCAGCAGCTGCAGCAGTCGATCAGCCGCACCCGGCAGCTTCTCGATCAGGCCCAGAAGATCGCCTTCGACGTCGGCGAGATCGACCAGGCCTTTTCCTCCACCTATGGCGCGGCCTCGACTTCGACCTCCGATCAGGACCTGATCGCAGCCGCCAAGACTCGCTGGCAGAACACCGTGGCGGGGTTGCAGGACGCCATGCGCGTTCAGGCCGGCGTCGTCGGCAATCTCGACACCAACCGGACCCAGATGTCGGCGCTCGTTGGCGAGAGCCAGGGCGCGACCGGTGCCCTGCAGGCGACGCAGGCCGGCAACCAGCTCCTGGCGTTGCAGGCCCAGCAGCTCGCCGATCTCGTTGCTGTCGTTGCCGCGGACGGACGGGCCCACGCGCTGCAATCGGCCGAACAGGCGGCAGCCGCCGATCAGGGCCGCGAGCAGCGCCGACGGTTCCTGACGCCTGGCGCCGGCTATGAACCCGGCAGCGCGCAAATGTTCTACGGCGATTGAGATGCAGGCGGAGCACTTTGCCCGGCTCGCTGCCGGCGTCTTCGTGGCCGTCGCTCTGGCCGTCGCGGTGTTGGGTGGGGCCGGAAGGGAGGAGGAACCAGCGTCAGAGGCATCGGTGCCGAGCTCGGCCATCCCGGCCAATCCGCTGCGGGCGGAGATGATCCGCTGTGCCAGGATCGGCGAGGCCGCCATACACGATGCCGCCTGTCTCGAGACCTGGGCGGAGAACCGCCGCCGCTTTCTGTCGGCGAACGACGACTGGATCCGCGACCGCCTGCCGGTCCCGCCGCGGATAAAGCCGGAGGCCCGTTAGCGCCATGCAGGGCACCGGCGTCATCGACCACTTCCTCGAGGTCTTCACCCGCTATATCGATTCCGGCTTCGGCCTGCTCGGCGGCGAGGTTGCCTTCATCGCCACCACGCTGATCGTCATCGATGTGACGCTCGCCGCCCTCTTCTGGTCCTGGGGCGCCGATGACGACATCATCGCGCGCCTCGTCCGGAAGACTCTCTTCGTCGGCGTCTTCGCCTGGCTGATCTCCAACTGGAACAGCCTCGCCAGGATCATCTTCGAAAGCTTTGCCGGTCTCGGCCTGAAGGCGTCCGGCACCGGCTTTACCGCCGCCGACCTCTTGCGCCCCGGCAAGGTGGCGCAGACCGGTCTCGATGCGGGGCGCCCGCTGCTCGACTCGATCTCCGGCCTGATGGGCTATTGGTCGTTCTTCGAGAACTTCATCCAGATCGCCTGCATGTTCCTCGCCTGGGCGCTGGTGCTCTTCGCCTTCTTCATCCTCGCCGTCCAGCTCTTCGTCACCCTGATCGAGTTCAAGCTGACGACGCTCGCAGGCTTCGTGCTGATCCCCTTCGGGCTCTTCGGCAAGTCCGCCTTCATGGCCGAGCGGGTGCTCGGCAACGTCATCTCATCCGGCATCAAAGTGCTCGTCCTCGCAGTCATCATCGGCATCGGCTCGACGCTGTTCTCCGAGTTCACCGCCGGTTTTGGCGACGTCAATCCGACCATCGATCAGGCAATGGCGATCGTCCTCGCCGCGCTGTCGTTGCTCGGCCTCGGCATTTTCGGTCCCGGCATTGCCAACGGCCTCGTCTCGGGCGGGCCGCAACTCGGAGCGGGAGCCGCTATCGGCACGGGCCTTGCCGCCGGCGGGGCCATGGTCGCGGGAGGAGCGGCCATGGGTGCTGCCGCCTCCGGCGCCGGCAGCATGATCGGCGGCACAGCCGCCGCGGCCCGGGGCGGTGCCGCGGTCGCAGGCGGAGCGTCGACGGCGTATCGCCTTGGCGCAGGAGAGCAATCGGGTGCGGCTGGCGTCGCCTCGGGCGTTGCCGGCGTCGGCCGCGCTGCCGGACAGGCTGCACTCTCACCGCTCCGCCGCGCGGCATCCAGTGCAGCCGGCAGCCTGCGCTCCAGCTTTGCCGAAGGCGGCCGTTTCGTCACCGAGGGAAGCAGTGCAACCACAGCAGCCGGCAGCGTTGTCAGCGACAGTGCGGCTCCTTCGACCACGGCCGCCGATAGCCCGCCCGCCTGGGCCCAGCGCATGAAGCGCCACCAGGCGATGAGCCACGGCGTCACCCTGACCGCCCATTCCGTGCGCGCCGGCGACAGCCACGGCGCCGGCTCCTCCATCGATCTCTCCGAAGAGAAGCGCTGATGTTCAAGCGACCGGCCACCCATTACGGCAAGACGCCCGAGCCCGAGACGCCCTACCAAAAGGCTGCCCAGGTCTGGGACGAGCGCATCGGCTCGGCCCGTGTCCAGGCCAGGAACTGGCGACTGATGGCCTTTGGCTGCCTGATCCTCACCGCCGGCTTCGCCTCGGCCCTCGTCTGGCAGTCGGCGCGCGGCACCGTCGTGCCCTGGGTGGTCGAGGTCGACAGGCTCGGCGAAGCACAAACCGTTTCGCCAGCCACCGCCGACTATCGTCCAACCGATCCGCAGATCGCCTTCCACTTGGCCCGCTTCATCGAGAATGTCCGCTCGATCCCCGCCGATCCGGTCGTGCTGCGCCAGAACTGGCTCAGGGCCTACGACTTCACCGCCAGCAGCGGCGCGCAGGCTCTCAACGACTATGCCCGCGCCAACGACCCCTTTGCCAAGATCGGCAAGGAGCAGATCGCCGTCGACGTCTCCAGCGTCATCCGGGCCTCGCCCGAGTCGTTCCGCATCGCCTGGAGCGAGCGGCACTATCGGGACGGCTCCCTCGCCGAGACCTCACGCTGGACCGCCATCGTCACCGTCACGATCCATCCTCCGCACGAGGATGAGCGCCTGCGCAAGAACCCGCTTGGCATCCTCGTCACCGCCATCAACTGGTCGAAGGAGCTCGGGCAATGAGAAGCGCCAGCTGCAAACTGGCCAACGGCTATCGGGGTGTTCTCGCGGCGCTGTTGCTCTCCGCCTCGGCACTGGCTGGCTGCGCCACGGCGCAGAAGCCGCCGGCGATCGCCTATGACGACGACGCACCGCCTTTGCCGCCGGCACCACCTATCGCGCCGGACAAAACGCGCAAGCCGCTGCACGTGCCGCCGGCCTGGACGCCGAGCCATGGCGGGGCCAGCGACGCCAAGGATCCGCCCGCGCGAGTGGAACTTGCCAACGCCGCTGCCCGTGTCGAACCGCGCCGCGGCGGCTATTACAACGCCATCCAGATCTATCCCTACAGCGAAGGCGCACTCTACCAGGTCTACGCCGCGCCGGGAGAGATCACCGATATCGCGCTCGAGCCCGGCAAGATCCTCGCCGGCTCCGGCCCGATCGCCGCCGGCGACACTGCCCGCTGGATCATCGGCGACACCACAAGCGGCACCGGCGAGAGCGAGCAGACGCATGTGTTGGTGAAGCCGACACGGCCGGACATCGCCACCAATCTCGTCATCAACACCGACCGGCGCACCTATCTGATCGAGCTTTCCTCGCGCGAGAAGCCTTACATGCCGGCCGTCGCCTGGGCTTATCCGCGCTCGGCGGCAAAGCAGGTTGCAACGGCGCCCACCACGCCCGTTCTGCCGACGATGGCGATGCGGCGCTATCGCTATGCGCTCTCCGGCGACAGCCCGCCGTGGCGGCCTGTCACGGTCTATGACGATGGACGCCGGGTCTATGTCGAATTCCCGCGGGGCATTGTCCAGGGCGAGATGCCGCCGCTCTTCGTCACCGGGCCTGACGGCGAGCCGCAGCTCGCCAACACCCGCGTCTTCGGCAACGTCCTCATCGTCGACCGCCTGTTCGGCGCTGCGGAACTGCGCCTTGGCGGCAAGCATCAGCAGACCGTCCGCATTCTCCGGGTCGATGGGATCCGCAGCGAGGGCCGGGTCTGATGAGCGATCCGACCGACCGTCCCGCCGCGAACGACAGGGAGAGCTCGGCACAGGCGTTTCGCCTGCGTCCGGCCCCGCCGCGCGTGACTCGCCTGTCGCGCAAGGTTCTCACCACCCTCGGCCTCGGCGCGGGTCTCCTGGTCGGCGGCGCACTCGTCTACGCCCTGCAGGGGCAGCACCGTTCGAACGCGCCATCGGAGGCGCTGACCACCGATCGCCAGCCGACCCCGGACGGGCTGCGCAGTCTGCCGTCCGATTACACGCAGGTCCCGAAGCTCGGGCCCCCGCTGCCCGGCGATCTCGGACGTCCGATCGTTCGCGCCCGCGACGAGGGCAAGCCGGTGCCGGCCCCGGCCGTGCCCGGCGCGACCCGCGAGGAGCAGCGGCAGGCGCAGGAACAGGAGGCGGCCCTCACCAGTCGCCTGTTCGTCGCCCAGCAAGGGGGCCGTGGAGCAGCAGGAAGCGACGGAGGAGCAGCATCCGCGGCAGAGAATGCCGGCTTGCCGCTTGATCAGGATCGGCAGTTCGCCTTCGTCAACGCCCCGGCCGATCACCGCACCGTCTCGGCCGAGCGACTGGCCGCTCCCGCAAGCCCCTACGTCCTCCAGGCCGGTGCTGTCATTGCCGCCGCGCTCGTCACCGGCATCCGCTCCGATCTGCCCGGCCAGATCACCGCCCAGGTGACGGAGAACGTCTTCGACAGCCCCACCGGCCGCTTCCTGCTCATCCCCCAGGGAACGCGCCTGATCGGCACCTACGATCACGGTGTCGAGTTCGGCCAGCGGCGCATCCTGCTGGTCTGGAACCGGCTGATCCTGCCGAACGGCAAGTCGATCGTTCTCGAACGTCTGCCAGGTGCCGACACCCAAGGCTATGCCGGTCTCGAAGACGGCGTCGACCACCATTGGTGGGACCTCGCCAAGGCCGCCGGCCTCTCGACCCTCCTCGGCGTCGGCGCGGAGCTCGCGACCGACGATGACGATCGCCTCGTCCAGGCGATCCAGAACGGCGCTGAGGACACCGTCAACGACGCCGGCCAGGAAATCATCCGCCGCGAACTCGACGTCGCCCCGACGCTCACCATCCGCCCCGGCTTCCCCGTCCGCATCATCGTCACCCGCGATCTCGTGCTTGAGCCCTACGGCAGTTGATCCCACAGCCGCACGGCACTGCTGCGCCGATCGCAAAATCGGAAAGGCATACCCATGGTCAAGCTGAAGCTCGGTCCCCTGGCTGACGAGAAGCCCGTCAAGGTCACGCTGGAGCTTCCCGCCAGCCTACACCGCGACCTGGCCGCCTATGCCGAGATCCTCGCTCACGAGACCGGGCAGCCTGCCGCTGATCCCGTCCGCCTCATCGTCCCCATGCTCCAGCGCTTCATCGCAACCGATCGCGGATTTGCGAGGGCACGGAAGGTTAACCGTTAGGCGACGCGATGCGTCCAGTCGGAGCTTCCAGGCCGGACGCGGCCAGCGAGAACATGCGCCAGACTGATGAAGCGCCGCAGAGCAGGATTGTCGTTCTTCGGAGACCAAACAGCGCTCATCGGCATCATGTCCTCCGGATTCGTCAGCGGGCGCAGCACCACATTTGGCAGCTTTGCCGCAGCTACGGCCTCCGAGACCACGGTAATACCTTGACCCAGTCCGACGAGGTTCAGAAGTGTGCCGAGCCGCACTGCTTGAAATTCGATGCTTGGATATGTGCTGTAGTCGCTAGCTCGTCGGACAATGTAGTCGTGGACCTCCGGACCAGGCGGGAAATGGCTGACGATGAAACGCTCGCTGTGGAGATCGGACCAGTCGAGCCTCCTGCGGCTTGCCAAGCGATGATCTCGAGGCATCGCGAGATGAAGTCGCTCCTGCCACAGTTCTGCGGTTTCGCAGCCTCGCACGACGCTCGCACCGGTCAGAAATGCGATGTCTAAAGCGCGGGATCGAATGGCCGCGAGTTGATCGCGCCGGCTTGCATCATGAATGTCGACCGAAATAGCGGGCTGCTCCAGAGCGTGTGCGGCCAGGAGGCCTCGCAGAAAGCCGCCAGCCAGCGAAGTGAGAACACCAATTCTGAGCCTGCCGATCTCTCCACGCCCCGCCGCTGCGGCTGTCTTCCTTGCTCGCTCGATCTGAGCCAATGCGATAGCTACTTCGTTCTGGAAACATCTTCCTGCGTTCGTCAGGCGTACGCCAGAAGTCTTCCGCTCGAACAACGCCACGCCAAGATTATCTTCAAGATGTCGGATGGCGCGGCTTACACTCGATGGGCGTACGCCAAGAGCGCGAGCTGCTTCCCGAAAACTTCCGACCTTCGCTACCGAAAGAAGGAATATGAGATATTTTTCATTAAAAGATTCGCTGAAATTACTAGTCATTCTATTTTCCGCGACGATCATAGTGGTATAATGTATTTCTACAAAATAATTCTATTGCATATCTATTATAATTCCGTGTGATGATTATCAGAAAACATATAAATCATTGTTTCCGAAAAAATACAGTTATTATTTGACGAATCTGGATTCGCTAACCTCGTTCCAACTTCGTCGCCTGGCAGTGGCGGAGAGATTAGCGCCGCTGGCGGAAGGGAGTCATCTTGTACATTTTCAGAGGCCAAGAAGGGCTCCGTGATCGGGATTATAATGCATTTAGAAGGTTTCTAAATATAAATCCTAATTCTGGAAGTGCCAATCTAGCTCTAACCACCCGGCGGAAGCATAGCCGCAATCAACTGAGATTCGAAGCCGGCGGCCGATCGACGAGAATGGGGCGATAATCGAACCACTGCTGCCAAAGCCGAGTGGACACGGAAGGTCGCCGAAGCAGCTCATGCGGGAGATCGTGAACGCCATCTCCAGTCTGCTACGTGAGCGGCATTGCGTCTCGTCATCCACCTCCGCAAGTCCGAGAATGCTGTCCATGATGCCCGCCACATTGGCCAAAACGTCGATCTTCCCATCTGTCGCGGTCATCACCGCGTCGACATTTGCGGGATTAGTCAGGTCGGCGGCGACAGGTACGATCTTGTTACCTGCGTTAGCCTGCACTTCAGCAATTAGGGAAGAAGGGTGATCGGACCTCGGATCGATGCCGACCACCTACGAATTCATTATCGACGGACCGGTTTCACGGCCGGATCTGCGCAGCAGAATCAAGGCGCAATTTCTCTTCGCCTCTTTATCGATAGAACCGATGGCTGTATTGCGTCAATTGAAGCGATACGACACTTTCGCCCAGACCGTATGGAAGTCCAGATCGCTGCTGCTCTTGAAGTCGACGTCCCCGGCACCGCCGTCGACATCGAAGTCGTGGTCGCCGAGGTTGGTATAGAGATATTCGACACCGAGCGACAGGTTCGGTGTGGCGAGGAACTCAACACCGCCGCCGACCGTATAGCCAAAGTCGTCGCTGTCGCTGTGAACGTCGTATCCGGCATCTTCGAGAGCGCTCGCAGCCGAATCATCGACGTTGGCATAGGCCAGTCCACCGGTGCCATAGATAAGCGCCCGGTCCCACGCCACGCCGGCCTTCAGGCGCGCCGTGCCAAGAAAGTTGATCTCCTGACCTGCGGTGACCGAACCGATGGTTGTACCTGCATTGTTCGTGACGTCGTACGTCCGGCTCGTATCTGCGTCCATGTAGCTGAGATCGAGCAGGGCGCCGAAGACAAAGTTGTCCACCTGGTAGTCATAGCCGACATGGACGCCGCCGATGAACCCGGCATCGTCGTCACCAGAGTCGTAAACGTCGCCGCCGAAGGCGGCACCGGCCTGGCCGCCGACATAAAAGCCCGTCCAGCTATAGGTGGGCGCGACGACCACCGGAGCCGGAGCCGGCGGCTCGTCGTAGACGAGATCGGCAGCCAGCGCTGGTGTCACAATAACGGTGGAAGCAAGAAGCAAAGCGATGCGTTTCATGTCTATTACTCCATCAGTCGCCGCAGCGACGCTTGTTCCCGTGAAGACGTCCCGCCGAGAGACCCGAAGGCAGGTCGGAGCCGCAAAAATAGCGTAGGCCCGAAGCACCACGGATAATAGGTACGAGAATGTTCATTTTTCTTGGTGTTGCCGATCCACAACGTCGGCTTGGCCCTCCGACAAAGCCGCACTTCAATCCCATCAATGAAACGTTAATGTACCATTAACATTGGCAGTCACTACTCGGCCGATACAAGCCGGGGCTGTCGAGACTCCGCCTGCCGGGAGGGCGGCGCGTCGGGCAATGGTCGCGTGCGGAAGGCGGTACCGGAGCGTGCCCGCCGGTATCCGTTCTCGAACAGACGCTGCATGAATGCGGTTTGGAACTCGTCGACGAAATCGCGGTCTTCGACATCGGGTCCGATCGCAGCGAGATGATAGCCAAATCGATGTTCGCGAGCGAAATTGTACGTGGCGAAAACCTGCGCCTGTTCAGCCGAGCGAATCAGCGTCGCAACGGCCTGCGAGGCAATGTCCAGAACACTTCCGTCGACCACCTTGAATGGCGGCTCGAGCTTGGCGTTGACCACCAGGTAGAGGTCGACAGTCTGGCCCGACCATTCGCCGCGATCGTTCACCATCAGGGACTGAGGGATCGTCAAGATCGGCTGGGTCGTTGACCCGTCCACGTGCATTTCCTCGATCGGAATACCATCGGCGACCGTTTGGATGAAGGCGGGCGCCATGGCGACGGGAACGCTGGCCGAGGCGGCCAGCACCGCCGTGAACAGCGCCACCGCTCGCGGCCCGCCGGTTACCGCGATCGCTCCCATGTTCCAGGCGATGGCCCGGCCGCTGTCGAGATTGGTGGTCAACACGACGAGGCGGCGCCCTTTGCGATATTCCTCTGCGATCCTGGCCAGGAGCGCCTCGTCGACGAATGGGCGGACCATCTGGCGCATCTTGTCTTGCGGAATCAGCCCGTCGCCGAACAGACCCATGAAATCGATCTGATCGATCAGGCGTTTTCCGAAGCCTCTTGTATAGATCTTCCGAATCACCGGATCGTAATCCGAGCCGAGAAAGGCAAACGGCGCGATCAACGCCCCGGTGCTCACGCCCGAGACGATGTCGAACTGAGGCCGGTCGCCGCGATCGGTCCAGCCACACAGCACGCCGGCCCCGAATGCGCCGCCGGCGCCGCCGCCCGAGAGTGCCAGAAACGTAAGGCGTCTCTTCCGTTCGATCTTGGAGGGCCTGAAAACTCGCTGATACTCGGCGGGCGACGCATCCAGAGGAACTCGGACCGCGGCAAATCCCGGCACGGTGGCGGCTTTCGCCTGTTCTTGCGTAATTGAGCGCGGGGGTGTCGCGCATCCTGCAACCACGACGGCCAGGAGCAACAGCACGAGCCATTGCAGAAGCACCGGCCGGACCGTCCGACTCCCGATATGATCGTCAGCGGAACCCTGGGGATCGGTCGTTATCGCTGACGGCCGTCGTCCGTTGCTAGGCCCGTCAAGATGTGAATGCAGGAAGCGGGGCGTATGAGCGTCTGCGAACAAGAGATCCCCGGCGCAACTTTAGTACACTAATGTACCGTTAACGGCCGTGGACGCTCGGAGCAATACCCGAAAATTCTAGCGTGTCCGCTCCCGCCGTCATCGACGACGATCACACGCCCCCCGTGACCGCAGAATCATAGGAGGTCGAGAGGAGAAAGGCTTAGCTTTGATTTCGAGAGAACCGCGCTACCCAGCCGCCACATCGAAACGATCGGCGACCGATCCGTCGGCAGCAATCATATCATCCGGGGCTACGCTCAGTCGCCGCCCGCTTGATTCTCTATCGCTTTGGCGGAGCGATCGATTCGGATGCTGTCATCGAGCGGATCGATGCTGATCTCGTCAGGTAAGACGGCCAGGGGTTCGTCGAGCAGACCGAGGAAGCCTGCGTCCACGTCTACGATGAATGTCTCGATCCGTGCGGTCGTCAACGACACGAGGAGGTCGCCCACCTCGCCGATCTCCTCCCCGTTTCGAGCCTTTACTTTACGTCCGAGCAATTCCTTGACGGAGAGCTTGTCCGGGCTCACTGATAGTGCCTCTTCCCGTCCCTTGTCGGTGACGTTGGACTCCGGCTCTGTGCGCCCGGTCTGCGTCTGGGGTTTCGTCCTCTCGATCACGGCCAGATGCTCGCCGGGCCCGCCTTCGCCGACGATCTTTCTCGCCGGCGTTTCGTCGAGCGTGGACGGCGTGGACGGATCCACGACCGGTGAGGCGTTGCCGAAGCGTCCCGGGGCCTTCGCCATCTGTCCACCAGCTTCCGATCGCTCGGAAGCCTCTCGACCGACGGTGGCGGCATCGTCATCGCCCGTCAGCGGTCCGTCCTTCGACGATCCGGTCTGCGCAACACCCACATCGCGCTGCACGGGCAGAGCACCCGCCGGCGCAGTCCCGGCCGAACCGCGGCTCGGCTGCGCGCCGATGTCGACGATCTGCTCCGCCGGTCCCAGCTCCTCGAAGTCGGACGGCAGCAGAACCGTATCGATGGCCTGCACGATCCCGTTGTCGGCCCGTAGTTCGACGGGCAGGACCCGCGCCTCCGTCTGCTCGCGGCGCTTCACCACGGCAGAGGGATCCATGACCGCATCGGCCGGCGCCAAACGCACAGTCAGCGCACCATCGGTGTAGGTCGCCACCAGCCGACCGCCGCTCATCGGATGCAACTGGACCGGGATGTTGTTCTGTTCGTAGGCATGGCCAGGGACCACGTGCAGGCCAAGTATCGCTTTGAGCTCAGCGGCATGCGCCAGGTCCAGCAGGGCCTGGCGCATCGCCGCCGGTAGGCGGCGGAATGCCTCGTCGGTCGGCGCGAAGACGGTCATCGGGCCGTCGCCATGCAGCACGTCAGTGATGCCGGCGGTGTCGAGCGCCTTGACGAAGGTATCAAAGCGCCCGTCCCGGGCCGCGACGGCCACGACATCGGCGGCCGCACCGGTGCCGGCCCCCGGTCCTGCCAGCAGCCCGGCCAAGACGAGGGCCGCCAGACACTGTCGCCAGACGTGAATATGTCGAACGGTCATGATTATCTCTCGTTTGCGCATTCGCTTCCTCGCCGGGACCCCGACGCTCGATCCGAGCACCGCGAGTTTTCCTCGAAAGTCCCGGCACAATCTCGGTACGTTCCAGTCGCGGGATCGCTCGGGCCACCCGCGTACGGCACCGTCGCCGCCGAAGATCGACCTATGGAAAAATCCTATTGCCTTAACTGAAAGGGTACGGATATGTTCCGTTACCTTTAGCCTCGCGGATGGGATTTTCCGTATATCGTCACTTCCGGCGACATCGCCCACCTGGACTTCGCTCCCGAGTTCTCAAGACCAGTCAACCGAAAGATCCCATGAGCAGTTTTGCGACCGGCTTTCGTCGTCTTCGTGGCTGCACGGCGCTGGCCATAGCCTTCTGCCTGTCGCTGGTCGCCTGTGCGTCCCGGCCGACCGAAGCTTTGCTGCCGGTACCTGCAACCGTGCCAGGCGCCAGCTTAGTCGACATGCTGGTTGCGACAACGCGGGCGAAGTCGCCCGATCCCGGCATCCTGTTTTCGGGTCAGCGCGGCGCGGGCCTTTCACTCGACAACATCGTCGTTTCAATCCCGCCCGACCAGAACCGCACGATCGGCGACGTCGTCTGGCCAAAGCGCTATCCCGGCGATCCGGCGCACGAGTTCGTCACGCTGCACGTGATCCCGCTCACCGTCGATGGTGCCGAGCAGTGGTTCAACCGGGCCGCTAGCGGGAAGCGTCGGGTGTTGATCTTCGTACACGGTTTCAACAATCGCTACGAGGATGCGGTTTATCGCTTCGCTCAGATCGTTCACGATTCGGGTGCCGACGTGATTCCCGTCCTTTTCACTTGGCCGTCGGGCGGCAGCGTCTTCGACTACAACTACGACCGCGAGAGCGCCAACTACTCCCGCACCGCGCTCGAAACGATCCTGCGCGAGGCCGCCACGAGCCCACAAGTGGACAGCGTCACCGTGATGGCCCATTCGATGGGCGGCTGGCTGACGATGGAAGCACTGAGGCAACTGGCGATCCGCGACGGCCATCTGCCAGCGAAACTCCAAAACGTCATCCTCGCCTCGCCCGATCTCGACGTCGACGTCTTCGGTAAGCAACTCCAGGAAATAGACACTCACCGCACCAGGATCACCCTATTCACCTCTACCGACGACCGCGCGCTCGGCCTTTCGCGCCGGATCGCCGGCGGCGTCGACCGCCTCGGTGCAATCAATCCTGCCCAGGAGCCGTATCGCTCGGGGTTGGAGGCAAAAGGAATTACCGTCTTGGATCTGTCGGCATTGAAAGCCGGCGACAGCGTCAATCACACCAAGTTCGCCGAAAGCCCGGAGGTCGTGCGGTTGATCGGCGACCGTCTGATCGCCGGCCAGAAGATCACCGATGCCGATATCAGCGTGGGCGAGCGGATCGAAGCGGCCACGCTCGGGGCTGCCCAAGCGGTCGGATCGGCCGCCGGTGCCGTTGCCACGTTGCCGATCGCGGTTATCGATCCCGACGCACGACGGACTCTTCACGATCGGGTGCGAAATGTCGGCCAAAGCCTCGGCGGCACGCTGCAGACCGCCATCGGCCAGTAGGAAGTGGAGGGCTTTCGCGCCGAGCCCCCTAAAATCCGCCGGCCGCCTCAAATGGTTCGGCAATCTCAGTGGCTGCGACCGTGACTGTGACCGGTCGGTCACGGCAGAGGCTCGCCATTTGGCGACCGTCCCGAAGCAGCTTGCCACGGGCCGGCTCCATGTAGATATTGTACGATGTCGTTCCTTTTTTGAGATTGCTCCATGACGGAAAAGAATGCGCAGGCCGACTCCGATGCCCGCGAGGCGACGGCCGGCGACGGGAGCGACGCGAACCCGCGAGTCAAAGCCACGCATTCGAGAGAGGAGAGCACGAGACGCCGCTCCAGCACCACGACGGATGAGACGACGGGAGAGCGGCAGAACCCGCCGGACACAGAGGTTGAGGGACGGGACGGAAATGCAGAGGCCCCCCCCGCGGACGCTGACGGCTCGAGCGAAGACCGCGACCAACCTTCCGAAAAGAATCCGAAATCGCGTCCGGAGGATGGCCGGGACGACGAGGACGCCGGAGCCGACAAGGAGACCCGGCCGACAGCCAAGAAGCGGCCCTTCTGGAAGCGGTGGTGGGTCCGCCTTCTCATCGTTCTCGCCGTCCTGGCCGTGTTGATCTTTGGCGGCTGGTGGCTCTGGCATTGGTGGACCGTCGGCCGTTTCATCCAGTCGACCGACGACGCCTATCTGCAGGCCGACCAGGTGGCGATCGCGCCCAAGGTCAACGGCTATGTGGGCGAAGTGCCGGTCGAGGACAACCAGGTCGTCGAGGCCGGCGCCATTCTCGTGAAGATCAACGACGAGGACTACCAGGCACAGGTCAACGAGGCACAAGCGAATGTCGAGGCCTCGCAGGCGGACGTCGCCCGCGCCGAGACGGAAGAAGCCCGTCAGGCCTCCGCCGTCGATCAGGCCAAGGCTCAGTTGGCCTCGGCCAAGATTCAGGCGACCTTCGCACAGAGCCAGGTGGACCGCTATGCGCCGCTCGTCAAGACCGGCGCGCAGCCAGAGGAGCGCCTGTCGGAACTGAAGAGCCAGCGCGATCAGTCCAACGCGCAGGTCGCGATCAACGAAGCCCAGGTGGTTTCCGCGACGAAAGCGGTCGATACGGCCAAGGCCGCGGTGGCCCAGGCGCGGGCGTCCGTCGAGCAGGCGCGGGCGCGGCTGGATTCGGCGAAGATCCAGCTGGACTCCACCGTGATCCGCAGCCCGATCGCGGGGCGGGTTGGCGACAAGACCGTTGTCATCGGCCAATTCGTCCAAGCCGGGACGCGGATGATGACCGTCGTTCCGGTCCAGGATCTCTATCTCGAAGCCAATTTCAAGGAAACGCAGATCGAATTGATGCGCGTCGGCCAGCCGGCGACCATCAAGGTCGATGCTCTCGGCTCGGAGGACATCCACGGCCACGTGCAGAGCTTCTCGCCAGGCACGGGCGCGCAGTTCGCGCTCATCCCGCCGGAAAATGCCACCGGCAACTTCACCAAGATCGTTCAGCGGGTGCCGGTGCGCATCAGCATCGAGGCCGGGCCGGAGGCGCGCAAGGTTCTCATTCCCGGTCTTTCCGTCAGTGTCGAGGTGGATACGCGCAGCGCGAGGGACGACGCCGAACGCATGGAAGAGGAAGGCGAACGGACCGAGGCCAGACAGGATGACGCTCCGTGAGCGCCGTCGCTGACCAAGGAGCAGGGAGCACCTCACCTGAGGAAGGTCGCGACAAGGCGAGCGGTGCCGCCTGGATCGCGGTGGCCGCCGGCACGATCGGCGCGCTGATGGCCACTCTCGACATCTCGATCGTCAACGCGGCTTTGCCGACCATCCAGGGCGAGATCGGCGCCACGGGGTCGGAGGGCACCTGGATCTCGACGGCCTATCTGGTCGCCGAGATCATCATGATCCCTCTGAGCGGCTGGTTCGAGCGTGTTCTCACGTTGCGCAACTTCCTGTTGATCGTGACCGTCGCCTTCGCGGCGTTCTCGGTATTGTGCGGCATCTCGAACTCGCTGGACATGATGATCATCGGCCGCGTCGGTCAGGGCTTTACCGGCGGTGCGATGATCCCCACGGCGCTAACTATCGTGTCGACGCGCCTGCCGCCGGACCGGCGGCCGATCGGCGTTGCCCTGTTCGGCTTGACCGCCGTGCTTGGCCCGGTGCTGGGGCCGCTGATCGGCGGCTATCTCACCGAGCGGTTGAGCTGGCACTATGCCTTCTTCCTGAACGTCCCGATCGCCGGGGGCTTGGTGGTGCTGCTGCTCTTCGGGCTCGAAACCCAAAAGGCGCGCCTTCGTGATTTCCTAAATGCCGACTGGATCGGCATCGTCGGGCTGGCCCTGTTCCTGGGTTGCCTGACCGTGGTGCTCGAAGATGGGCAGCGCGAGCAATGGTTCGAGTCGCAACTCATCATCGTCCTTGCCGCCGTTTCGGCGGTGGGGCTGGCGCTGCTGGTGATCGGCCAACTCAGCGCCGACGAGCCGGTGATCGACCTCGGCATTCTCTTCCAGCGCGGCTTCGGCAGCGTCTTCCTGCTGAGCCTCGTCACCGGGGCGGCGCTCTACGGCATTCTCTACCTCATTCCGCAGTTCTTGGCCCAGATCCCCGACTACAACGCCTATCAGTCAGGTACCATCGCCCTCATCAGCGGCGTGCCGACGCTGATGATCATGCCGCTGTTTCCCTTTCTGGTGAAAACGCTGGACGTGCGCATCGCCATCGGTTTCGGGCTGCTGATCTACGCCGTGAGCTGCTATATTGACACGTCCCTGACGGCCCAATCCGCCGGCTCGGACTTCTACGTGTCGCAAATGCTGCGCGGCGTCGGACAGGCCTTCGCTCTGCTCTTCCTCAACCAGGCGGCCACCAGCGCGGTGCCGAGCGAGCAGGCCGGCGACGCCTCCGGCCTTTTCAACGCCGCCCGCAATCTCGGCGGCTCCTTCGGCCTGGCGATGATCTCGATCCTGCAGGAGCAGCGCTCGAGCTTTCACTTCAAGCGGATAGCCGAGACCGTCGACGTCAACTCGGTCCTGGTCCAGGAGAGGCTGGCGCAGATGACCGGCGGCGACTCGCATGCGATGGGGGCCGCTCTCAGGACGCTGTTCATGACGTTCCAGCAGCAGGCGCTCGTCATGACCTTCAACGACATCTATTTCGTGTTCGCCCTGATCCTGGCGGCATCGGTTCCCCTCGTTCTGCTTCTGCGGCCTTTGCCGAAGGATCAGGGCGGCCTTTCCGTGCACTGAGGTGGTCCCATGATTGTTCGGCGTTTCGCTCCACCGCTGTTGGCCAGCGCTCTCGTCTCGGGATGCATGGTCGGGCCGGACTATCTCGGACCGCCGAACGCCGCCCCCCGTGCCAGCGCGGCGACGGCCTTCCTCCGGGCCGATCGCACGACGCCCGCCTATCACCCCGCCGACGACTGGTGGAAGGCGTTCGACGACCGCGTGCTGACTGACCTCGTCGAGACGGCGTTCGCCAACAGTCCGTCGATCGACATGGCGCAGGCCCGCTTGCGACAGGCCAGGGCAGCCTACGCCGGCTCGCGTGCGAACCTTCGGCCGCAGGGATCGGCCTCGGCCGTCGCCGCGCAGGCGCGCCTCGGCCTCGGCGACACCGACAGCATCAATGACGGTCTGCGAAGCGCGGCATCGGCGGCCGAAGATCTGACGGGACTGCCGGTCGAGGCCCCGAGCGTCCCGAACCACGTGTCGACGGATCTCTACAATGCCGCCTTCGACGCCTCCTGGGAAATCGACATCTTCGGCGGCAATCGGCGCGCCGCCGAACAGTCGGCGGCGCAGGCCGAGGCCGCCGAGGCGGCTTTGGCCGACGCCCAGGTCCAGCTCGCCGCCGAGACCGCGCAGGCTTATGTCAGTCTTCGCTCCTCGCAGCAGCAATTGGCGATCGCCCGCCATTCCGCGGAACTGCAGCAGACGTCGCTGAACCTGACGCGCCAGCAGGCCGAGCAAGGCACCGCCTCGGACCTCGACATCGCCAGGCTGGAAACCCAGCTCGCCACCACCAAGGCCGACGTTCCCGTCCTGGAGAGCGAGGTCGAGCAGGGTTTGAACCGGCTCGCCGTGCTGTGCGGCCTCGAACCCGGCGAACTCGACGCCAGGCTGAAGTCGCCGCGCTCAGTTCCGCGGCCGCCACACAAAGTGGCGATCGGCGATCCGGCGGAGATGCTGCGCCGGCGGCCCGACATCCGGCAGGCCGAGCGCAAACTGGCCGCCGGCAACGCCGCGATCGGCCAGGCCGTCGCGCAATACTTTCCCAAGATCACGCTCATCGGCCTGGCGTCGTCCGGCTCCACGGACGCGGACAAGCTGTTCGACGCCGGCTCGCTCACCCTCCTCGGCGGCCCGACACTGCAATGGAACGTCCTCAGCTTCGGACGGACGGCGGCTCGCGTCGAACAGGCGCAAGCCGGATTCGACGCGGCACTGGCACAGTACCGCCAGTCGGTGCTCTCGGCGCTGGAGGACGCCGAATCCTCCCTCTCCGAATTCCGCCACAGGCAACAAAATGTCTCCCATCTCGCCGAGGCGGATGCCGCCGCGTCGAAAGCGGCCGAGTTGATGCGACAGATGCAAGAGGCCGGCACGGTCAGCGTCATCGACGTGCTCGATGTCGAGCGCCAACGCCTGCAGGCCGAGCGCGGACTGGCCCAGGGGCAGGCGCAGCTCACCAACGCCTTCATCGCACTGGAGAAGAGCCTTGGACTGGGATGGAGGCCGCTCCTCGCGCCTCCGCCGCCGGAACCGAAGTTGGCGCTCCGGTGAGAAGCTCTCACATCCGCTCCAACGACCGGAAAAGGGTTGCCTGCCAGGGCTGCGACGTTCAGATTGGCGCCATGGCCAAGACAGCAACAATCGCCCGACCTTCCCCGGCGCTCAGCAAACCGAGAGAAGGTCGGCGTGGCCGCCCCAAGAAGGGCACCGCGGGGCTGGTGACCGAACAAATCGTCGCTGTCGCCACCGAGCTTTTCTTCGAGCGCGGCTTGGCGGCCACCAACATGGATGATGTGGCCGCGCGGGCGCACAGCTCGAAACGCACCCTTTACGCGCGTTTCCCGTCCAAGGAGGCGCTGTTCGAAACCGTCATCATCAGCTTCATCCGCGAACGGCTCCAGTTCGTGCAAAGCGTTAAATCGGCTGACGAGACACCGACACAGACGCTGCTCTCTCTAGGCGAACGGTTCCTCGAGCAAGTGCTCACGCCGGAGACCGTCTCCTTATACCGTCTTCTCGTCTGCGAAAGCGACAAGTTCCCAAACCTGCCGCGCATCTTGGAAGAAGAGGGATGGGAACCGACGATTCGGCTGATCGCCGAAGTTCTCAGGCAAGATTCCGTGCTGCGGGGAGTGGATGACGACGAGATCCGTTTCCTGGCCGAAACCTTTCTGGCGCTTACCGCCGAGTCTCCTTTGCGACGCGCTTCGCTCGGTTTGCAGCCTCCTAAGATGACCGACCAGATCCGCAAGGATCTGCGCCGTGCGATCCTGATCTTCAGGAACGGCTATATCAGCCAGCGCTCTGTCTCGTGATTGCGATCCGCACACCGCCGCCCCCCAAGGCGCGCAAGCGATTCGGCTCTGATACGAAATTCGGTTGATCGCTTCGCAGGTGCGGATTTCAAGATGCTCATGACGCCATCGGCCTCCATGCGATTTCCGCGACGATCAGTCGAAAATGCGCGAGAACACGGAGGGGTCTACCGCGGCGACGCCATCTGCCATGTCACTCCGCGTGGAGGGCGCATCCGCGCAGTTTTCGTCCGGGCAAGGCGGAGGGCCTGCTTGCGTGCCGTCAGAAAAAAGGGTACCATAACGTATCTTTATCCAGGTTGGGCCGAAGGTGCCAATGCCCGTTTTGTGCAAGTCCGCCCGCTCCTGCTTCAACCATGGTCGACCGAGCGTCACTATGGCTGCGAACGGACGGGGCGAGGCCTGTCTCCGCTATCCTCGCGGCGTCACTGACCGAAGATTTGGGACACGCCACAGGTCGGGGCAGACCCGGTGATGAGAAAAAGGTCCCGTTCCTCGCGGGCAGTCATCGTCGTGGCGCTCGGGGCGTTCCTCGGCTATCTGGCCTGGCTGAAGCTCCAGCCTTCGGAAGTGCCGGAATGGATCGCCGCCAGCAACGGCCGCATCGAGGCGACCGAGATCGACGTCGCCGCCAAGACGGCCGGCCGGGTCGAGGAGATCACCGTCAATGACGGCGACTTCGTCGATGCGGGCCAGGTGCTGGCCCGGCTCGACACCGAGACGTTGGACGCCCAGCGGCGCGAGGCGGCCGCCAATCTCAAGCGCGCCCGCATCGGTGTGGAGACCGCCGAGCATCAGGTTCGCCAGCAGGAGGCGCAGAAAGAGGCTGCCGACGCCCTGGTCGAGCAACGCAAGGCCGAGCTCGACTCGGCCGACAAGAGCTTCACCCGCGCCGAAGAGCTCGTGCGCAAGAACGCCGCGTCCGTCCAGCAGCTCGACAACGCCACGGCGACGCTGGCCAGCGCCAAGGCGGCGCTGGCCGCCGCCGAGGCTGAGGTCGCCGCGGCGGAGGCGGCGATCAGCACCGCCCAGTCGGGGGTCGTCTCCGCCCGCGCGGAAGTCGAGGCGGCTGAGGCCACGCTTGAGCGCATCGACGCCAGCATAGCCGACACATCGCTGCGCGCGCCGCGAGCCGGCCGGGTGCAGTACCGGGTCGTCCAGCCGGGCGAGATCGTCGGCGCCGGCAGCGCCATCCTGAACCTCGTCGACCTCAAGGACGTCTACATGACATTCTTCTTGCCCACCGAAGCGGCGGGCAAGGTCGCCGTCGACAGCGAGGTCCGCCTGGTGCTCGACGCCGCGCCGCAATTCGTCGTTCCCGCCTCGGTGAGCTATGTGGCCGACGTCGCCCAGTTCACGCCGAAGACGGTGGAGACCGCCGAGGAGCGACAGAAGCTCACTTTCCGGGTCAAGGCGCGAGTGCGCCCGGAGCTGCTCCAGGAATACATCCGCTACGTCAAGACCGGCCTGCCCGGCATGGCCTACGTCAAGCTCGATCCGAGGCAGGACTGGCCGGACGGCCTTGAGGTAAAGCTGCCCGATGGCTGACGAACTCGGCTCCTTCCCGCCTGAGTCCGCTGCCCCGCCGGTCGTCCGCCTCGCCGACGTGAGTCTCAGCTACGGCAAGACCCGCGCGCTCGACGGCGTCACGATCGATCTGCCGGCTGGCTGCATGGTCGGCTTCATCGGACCGGACGGGGTGGGCAAGTCGAGCCTGTTCTCGCTCGTCGCCGGGGCCCGAGCGATCCAGGCAGGCACGATCGAAGTGCTGGGTGGCAATATGGCCAGCAAGGGTCATCGCCGCCGGACCTGTCCGCGCATCGCCTATATGCCGCAGGGCCTGGGCAAGAACCTCTATCCCACCCTGTCGGTGGCCGAGAACCTGCACTTCTTCGGTCAGCTCTTCGGCCACGGCCTCGCCGAGCGGCGGCGACGCATTCTCGATCTCACCCGGAGCACGGGCCTGGCACCGTTCCTCGACCGCCCGGCCGGAAAGCTGTCGGGCGGCATGAAGCAGAAGCTCGGCCTGTGCTGCGCGCTGATCCACGATCCTGACCTGTTGATCCTCGACGAGCCGACGACCGGCGTCGACCCCTTGTCGCGCCGCCAGTTCTGGGAGCTGATCGAGGCGATCCGCGCCGACCGCCCCGGCTTGAGCGTCATGGTCGCCACCGCCTACATGGAGGAGGCCTCGCGCTTCGACTGGCTGGTGGCGATGGATGCCGGGCGAGTTCTGGCGACGGGCAGCCCTTCCGATCTTCTGGCGCGCACCGGTACGGCTTCGTTGGAGGCGGCCTTCGTCGCGCTGCTGCCGCAGGACAAGCGCCGCGAGCACCGCCCGATCGTCATCCCATCGCATCCGGACACCGGCGCGGACGGCGCCGCCATCGAGGCGCGCGATCTGACGATGCGCTTCGGCGACTTCACCGCCGTCGATCATGTCAGCTTCCGCATCCGTCGCGGCGAGATCTTCGGCTTTCTCGGCTCGAACGGCTGCGGCAAGACCACCACCATGAAGATGCTGACCGGCCTGCTGCCGCCGAGCGAAGGGCAGGCCTGGCTGTTCGGCCACGAGGTCGACGCGGACGATCTGTCGACCCGCCGCCGCGTCGGCTACATGTCGCAGGCCTTTTCGCTCTACGGCGAACTCACCGTGCGCCGGAACCTCGCGCTGCATGCGCGCCTCTTCCATGTCGCCGAAGCCGAGGTGTCGGAGCGGGTGCGCGAGATGATCGAGCGCTTCGGCCTCGGAGAGGTCGAGGACGCCTATCCCGACGCTCTGCCGCTCGGCCACCGCCAACGCCTGTCGCTGGCCGTGGCGATGATCCACCGGCCGGAGATGCTGATCCTCGACGAGCCGACCTCGGGGGTGGACCCGGTGGCGCGCGACGCCTTCTGGCGGCGTCTCATCGAGCTGTCGCGCGAGGACGGCGTGACGATCTTCATCTCCACCCATTTCATGAACGAGGCCGAACGTTGCGACCGCATCTCGCTGATGCATGCCGGCACGGTGCTCGTGACCGACGCTCCCGACGCCATCGTCGCGGCGCGCGGTGTCGCTACACTGGAAGACGCCTTCATCGGCTATCTGGAGGAGGCTACCGGTGAGGGAGCCAACGGAGAACAGCCCGCGCCAGAGCTCGCGGCGGCTAACGAACCCCCGACCGCCGAGCCCGCCGCACCTGCGGCCAGTGCCGGCTGGCGGAGCTTCTTCAGCCCGCGCCGCGCCCTCAGCTACGCGCACCGCGAGACCCTGGAGCTCAAGCGCGATCCGATCCGTCTCACCCTGGCGATCCTCGGCAGCGTCCTCCTGATGTTCGTGATGGGCTACGGCATCACGCTCGACGTCGAGAACCTCACCTTCGCGGTGCTCGACCGTGATCAGACGACGCTCAGCCTGGACTATACGCTCGATATCGCCGGCTCGCGCTACTTCGACGAAAAACCGCCGATCACCGGCTATGCCGACCTCGACCGGCGGATGCGCGCCGGCGAGATTTCGCTGGCGATCGAGATCCCGCCAGGCTTCGCTCGTCGTGCCGCCCGCGGCGACGACGTGGCGGTCGCGGCCTGGATCGACGGTGCCATGCCGACCCGAGCCGAGACGATCGGCGGCTACGTCCAGGGCATGCACGCCAACTGGCTGACCCGCCGCGCCAAGAAGGCCGGCCAGGCCGCGGCGGTCGCGAGCCTGGCGAACGTCGAGACGCGCTATCGCTACAATCCAGACGTCGAGAGCCTGAAGGCGATCGCCCCGGCCGTCATCCCGATCCTCCTGATGCTGATCCCGGCGATGCTCGCCGCGCTCTCCGTGGTGCGCGAGAAGGAGCTCGGCTCGATCGTCAACTTCTCCGTGACGCCGACGACAAGGCTGGAATTCCTGATCGGCAAGCAACTGCCTTACGTGGTGCTGTCGGTCGCCAGCTTCGTGCTGCTGGTCGCCCTGACGGTATTCGTCTTCGACGTGCCGCTCAAGGGCAGCTTCGCGACCCTGCTCGCCGCCGCGATCGTCTATGTCGGCGCCTCGACGGCGATCGGGCTCTTGATCTCCACCTTCGTGCGCAGCCAGATCGCGGCGATGTTCGGCACTGCGATCCTGACGATCCTGCCGGCGGTCAGCTTTTCCGGCGTGATCGATCCGGTCTCCTCGCTCTCCGGGATGGGACGCCTCGTCGGAGAAGTGTTTCCGACCACTTATTTCCTGACGATCGCGCGCGGCACGTTCTCCAAGGCGCTGACCTTTTCCGACCTCGCCCCGCAATTCGTGCCCCTGCTCCTCGCCGTGCCGGTCCTTCTGGCCGCAGCGGCGGCGTTCCTGAGGAAGCAGGAGCGATGAGCGGTAGCTTCGCCAACATCTGGCATCTCGGCGTCAAGGAGCTGCGCAGCCTGGCGCGCGATCCGATGATGCTCGTGCTGGTGGTCTTCGCCTTCACCGTCTCGATCTATCTGTCCGCTACGGCCATGCCCGAGACGATGAACCGGGCGACCATCGCCATCCTCGACGAGGACCAGTCGCAGCTTTCGATGCGCATCGTCGACGCCTTCAAGCCTCCGTACTTCTCACCGCCGGAGATGATCGACCCGGCTGGCATGGATGCACGCATGGATGCAGGGCTCGACACCTTCGCCCTGGTCGTGCCGCCGGAGTTCCAGCGCGACGTGCTGGCCGGCCGGCAGCCGACGACCCAGCTCAACGTGGACGCCACGAGCATTTCCCAGGCCTTCATCGGAGCGGGCTACATCCAGTCCATCGTGAACCAGGAGGTCACCGCCTTCGCCCAGCGTTATCGGACGGTCGAGGACCTGCCGATCGACCTTGTGCTGCGCGCCCGCTTTAATCCGTCGCTCGATCCGGCCTGGTTCGGCGGCATCATGGAGATCATCAACTCCGTCACCATGCTGTCGATCGTGCTGACCGGCGCCGCGCTGATCCGCGAGCGCGAGCATGGCACGATCGAGCATCTTCTGGTGATGCCGCTGACGCCCGCCGAGATCATGGCGAGCAAGGTCTGGTCGATGGGCGTGGTGGTGCTCGCCGCCTGCACCGGGTCGCTGTTTCTCATCGTCGAGGGACTGCTCGGCGTTCCCATCGAGGGCTCGGTCGCGCTGTTCCTCGCCGGCGCCGCGCTGCATCTGTTCGCCACCACCTCCATGGGCATTTTTCTCGCCACCCAGGCGCGCTCGATGCCGCAGTTCGGCCTGCTGCTGATGCTGGTCCTGTTGCCGTTGCAGATGCTGTCGGGCGGGGTGACGCCGCGCGAGAGCATGCCGGACTTCGTCCAGACCCTCATGCTGGGCGCGCCGACCACCCATTTCGTCAGCCTGGCCCAGGCGATCCTCTACCGTGGCGCCGGCTTCGACGTCGTCTGGCCGCAGTTCCTCGCCATCGCGCTCATCGGCGCGATCCTCTTTGCCATCTCCCTAGCGCGCTTCCGTTCGGCCATCGGTACCATGACGTAATGCCGTAATTCTGACCCTCCCGCGCAGGTCCGGTCAGAACGGCTTGACGGCGGCGAGGATGATGACGGCGATGATTAGCGCCATTGGCACCCCGTTCATGACGCGCCAGAACGTCGCGGTTCGGGTGTTTGCGTCGGCCGCAAAGCGTTTGCGCGAGGCCGACAGAAAGCCGTGATAGCCCGACAGGAGGAGCGCCAGGAAGATCTTGGTGTGAAGCCAGCCGACGCCCGGATCGTATTGGAGATAAATGAAACAGTGTCCGGGCCGGACACAGAAAATTTGGAGCGGGTGAAGGAATTCGAACCCTTGACCCCAACCTTGGCAATAATCTCGATTGGTGCGGGTGGTCGGACTCGAACCGACACTCTGTCACCAGAAACGGATTTTGAATCCGTCGCGTCTACCAGTTCCGCCACACCCGCCTATTGCCGCCGATTCTGACCGCGCTCCATGCACCTATGCTGCACCTAGCGCAATCCGGCAGCTTTGTCGTCTCCAGCATCCTCTTTGCCAACTCGTTGAAATCGTGCCGATTTCAACTCGTCGTGAATTCTGTGCATACGGTAGACAAACCACTTTTTGAGTCCAGCGCGTCTACCAGTTCCGCCACACCCGCATTCGGACTTCGCCCATCGGGCGCCGCCGCAGCGGCCCGTATAGGATACCTCGCGGGCGAATACCAGAACTTTGCTCCAAAGATTTGCCGCTGCGCGCCAGCATCCTCCATCGAAAACGGGAAAGGCGGGACGAGCGGATCTTTTGCATGCTCGAAGCCCTGCGGTTAAGGACTATCCAGGCACCTGCAGGAAAGAATGTCGCAGCCCTACCGACGGCCTTGGCCTTCTGGTGTATCTGATATACAAGTAGGTCGAAATCGGGATCGGGACACAGTGCTCGCATGATCGCCACGATAACCCATTCTGGAACTTCCCCCTCGGCCCATACGCTGACGGCGGCCCAGCTGGTGCATCAACGACTGCGCGAGGAAATCGTGTCGCTTCGCCGCCGTCCGGGCGATCCGATCAATGAAAAGGAAATCGCCGCAGAGAGCGGCGTCAGCCGCACCCCGGTTCGCGAGGCTCTGCTTCGCCTTGCCGAGGAGAAGCTGATCGAGATCGTTCCCAAGTCCGGTACGATCGTCGCCAAGATCCCGGTGGACGTACTGCCCGAGGCGATCGTCGCGAGGACCGCGCTCGAACAGGTGACTGTGCGTGCGGCGGCGGAGCGAGCGCGCGGCAGCGACATCGCCAGCCTCAGGGCCATTCTCGAGCTTCAGCGCGAGAGCCAGGAGAGCGAGGATTATCGTGCCTTTCACGCCGCCGATGAGGCGCTGCACCGGGCCATCGCGCAAGCGGCCGGCTATCCGGGGATCTGGACGATCATTGAACAGCTGAAGATCCAGCTCGATCGCTATCGGCGACTGACACTGCCGCAGCCGAACCGGATGGAGCGCGCCTGCAGCGAGCACACCGCGATCGTCGAGGCTGTTGCCGCCCATGACACGGAAGCCGCGGTGCAGGCCATGGACCGCCACATGGATGGACTTGGATCGAGCCTCGGCGCGATCAGAGACCTCAGCCCCGAATACTTCACAGGCGACGTCGAGGCCGCCTACATCAAATGGGGTCGCGGAGTCGCGCGGCGCTCATGAGCCGCGCTGCGGCCTCGCCAAGAGGCTGAGAAGATCGGCACAGGCGCCGGAGGAGACGGTGCCGCCGAAAAAGGGAGGAAAGGAACACAGCGCCGGTCCCAGCGGGAGCCGGCAAAGGATCGGGAACCGCATGCCGGCCACGCCGGGCGTCATGCCCGGCGACTGGAAGCGCAATGAATAGGGCTGATCAGGCCAAACTGCGCGCGCATCGGTATATCTGATATACGAGATTGGCTAACGAGTGCTCGTCACCCGAAACGAGTGCGCCAATCGAGGATGTCGCAATCGCCTTGCCAGTGAAACGGAGGAAACGGAAATGTTTCGCATGAAGACTTTCGCGATGATCGGTGCCAGCGCCCTGGCGCTGGCCGCTTTTGCCGCGCCGATCACCACCGCCTCGGCGGAAACCGTGCTCGAAGTGGCGTTCAACCAGCCTGAGACGCATCCCCAGTACATCGCCATGAAGCAGTTCGGCGAGGCTCTGGAGAAGCGCACCAACGGCGAATACAAGGTTCAGATCTTCCCGAACGAGCTTCTCGGCGCTCAGAAGGAGACCGTGGAGATGGTCCAGACCGGAACCATCGCCATGTCGCTGGCGGCGGCGAGCCTGCTCGAGAGCTGGAACCCCGATTTCGTCATCTTCAACCTTCCCTACATGTTCGACAGCATCGAGCAGCAGAAGAAGGTCGTGAACGACCCCGAGATCGTCGGCGATCTCTACCATTCGGTCGAGGACCAGGGCGTGATCGTTCTGGCCGCCTTCCACGGCGGCGTGCGCAACGTCTACCGCAAGTCGGGCCCGGTGAAGGAGCCGTCCGATCTCGCGGGCACGAAGGTGCGCGTCATGCAGTCCGACACCAACATCCAGATGATGAACAACATGGGCGGCGTCGGCATCGCCATGGGTCAGGGCGAGGTCTACACGGCCATCCAGACCGGAGTGCTGGACGGCGGCGAGAACAACGAGATCGTGTTCTCCTCGCTCAAGCACGACGAGGTCGCACCCTACTACTCCTACACCCAGCACCTGATGATGCCGGACTATCTCGTCATCAACGCCGACCTCTACAACGGTCTACCCGACGACGTGAAGACGATCTTCCAGGAAGAACTCGCCAAGGCGGTCGACACCGAATACGCCTCCTTCGCCGACTCCGTCGCCAAGGCGAAGGCGGATGCCGAAGCTGCTGGTGCGAAGTTCAACGACGTCGACCTTGCCGCCTTCCGCGAGGCCGTGAAGCCGCTCGTCGAGAGCAAGCTCAACGACGACGTCACCAAGACGATCTACAAGAAAATCCGCGAAATGAAGTGACGAATCCGTTGCCGGGCGCCTCAGCGCCCGGCAAGCCCTATCGGAGAGGATAAAATCATGGTTGCGGTCAAGAAATGGGTCGACAGAATCCTGGCGTTTCTCTGCATTGTCCTGTGCGGAGCGCTGACCGTCGTGGTGACCTGGCAGGTGGTCGCGCGTTACGTCTTCAATAGTCCTGGTGCGGTGTCGGAGGAACTGGCAAAGATCATGTTCGTCTGGCTGGTCCTGTTCGCCGCAGCCCTGCTCTTTGGCGAAAAAGGGCACATGAATATCAGCTTCGTCTGCGACGCCGTGTCGAAGCGCTGGAACCTCATTCTCCAGATCATCTGCAGCGTCCTCATCCTGATCTTCGTCGCCATCATCCTGCTTTACGGCGGATGGGAAGCGGTGGGGCGCACCATGCGCCAGACCAATGCCGCAATCCCGCTCGTCACCACGGGCCAGATCTATCTCGCCCTGCCGGTGTGCGGCGCGTTCTCGATCTTCTACTGCCTCTTCAACATCTGGAGCGACCTGCGGGCCCTGCGCCTGCTCTCGAGCGCTTCCAACCGCGAAATGGGAGCGTGATCCATGGCCAACGCTGCCGACATCGGGCTGATCATGCTCATCTCGATCCCGGTCCTTCTGGCGATCGGGGTGCCCATCAGCATTTCCATGGGCCTTGGCTCCGTGCTGGCCATGGCGACCATCTTCACCGTCGATAAGATGGCCATCACGGCCGCCCAGCGCGCCTTCGCGGGCATCAATTCCTTCTCCCTCCTGGCCATTCCCTTCTTCGTGCTCGCCGGCATCATCATGACCAACGGCGGCATCGCGCGACGTCTCATCAACTTCGCCAAGGCCATTATCGGCTTCATTCCCGGCGCCCTCGTCCAGACCAACATCGTCGCCAACATGCTGTTCGGCGCCATCTCCGGCTCGGGCGTGGCGGCGGCGGCGGCCATCGGCGGCGCCATGGGTCCGCAGGAAAAAGCCGAGGGCTATGCGCCCGAGTTCGCGGCGGCGGCCAACATCGCCTCGGCGCCGGCCGGCATGCTCATTCCGCCGAGCAACACCTTCATCATCTACTCGCTGGCGAGCGGCGGCGCCTCGGTGGCGGCCCTCTTCGTCGCCGGCTACATCCCGGGCATCCTCTGGGGCCTGGCCTGCATCATCCCGGCGCTGATCTACGCCCGGCGCAAGGGCTACCGCTCGGAGCGCCTTTCGGGCTTCGGCGCCAATCTCAAGGTGACGATCGAGGCGTTTCCCGCGCTGCTCCTCATCGTCATCATCGTCGGCGGCATCATTTCCGGCATCTTCACGCCCACCGAGGCGAGCTGCATCGCGGTCGTCTACGTGACGATCCTGTCCTTTGTGTACCGCACGATCACCGTCCAGATGATCCCCGGCTTCCTCCTGGAAACCGCCAAGACCACCGGCATGATCATCTTCATGATCGGCGTTTCGGCGATCATGGGCTGGATCATGGCCTATGCGCGCATTCCCAACATCATCGCGGAATCGCTTCTGGGCATCACCGACAGCCCGGTGCTGATCATGATCATGATGAATATCATCATGCTCATTCTCGGCTGCGTCATGGACCCGACGCCGGCCATTCTGATCTTCGCGCCGATCTTCCTGCCCATCGCCACGTCGCTCGGGTTCGATATCGTCCACTTCGGCGTGATCATGGTCTTCAACTTCTGCATCGGCACCATCACGCCGCCTGTCGGACCCATTCTGTTCGTCGGGTGCCGGATCGCCAATCTCAGGATCGAGGATGTCGTCAGATCTCTTCTGCCGTACTTCATGATCCTGGTGGTGATGCTCCTCGCCGTCACCTTCATTCCCGACCTCTCGCTCGCGCTTCCCCGCGCGTTCGGCCTGGTGCGCTAGGGCACAGACCAACAGCTTCCGCAACCTCCCGCTTCAAGGGCGCAGCGCCAGACGCTGCTCCCAGCGGCCGGTTGCGCCCTCCTCCCTGATCCGGATTTGAAAAAAATGCGCATCAAGCAAGCCATCGACCGCATTCCTGGCGGTGTCATGCTCGTCCCGCTCATCCTGGGCGCGATCTGCAAAACCTTCTTCCCCGAAGCGGGCGATTATCTCGGCTCCTTCTCCAAGGGCCTGATCACCGGCACCGTTCCCATTCTGGCGGTGTGGTTCTTCTGTATGGGCGCCACGATCGAGCTGCGCGCCACGGGCACCGTGCTGCGCAAGTCTGGCACGCTGGTGATCGTCAAGATCATCGTCGCCTGGATTTGCACCATGCTAGCCGCCCGCTTCCTGCCGCTGGAAGGCGTCCAGTCCGGCCTTTTCGCGGGCTTCTCGGCCATCGCCATCTGTTCCGCGATGGACATGACCAATGGCGGTCTCTACGCGGCCGTCATGCAGCAGTACGGCACCAAGGAGGAGGCTGGAGCCTTCATCCTGATGTCGCTGGAATCCGGACCGTTGATGTCCATGGTCATCCTCGGCGCGGCCGGCGTGGCCACCTTTGAGCCTCATGTCTTCGTCGGAGCGGTGCTGCCCTTCCTCGTCGGCTTCGCCCTCGGCAATCTCGACAGCGACCTTCGCCAGTTCTTCGGCAAGTGCGTGCACGCCCTGATCCCGTTCATCGGCTTCGCGCTGGGCAACGGCATCGACCTGCACGTGATCCTGACCACCGGGATCAGCGGCATCCTGCTCGGCCTCATCGTCATCGTCGTGACCGGCATCCCGCTGATGCTGGCCGACAAGCTCATCGGCGGCGGTAACGGCACGGCGGGCCTCGCCGCTTCCTCCACAGCCGGCGCCGCCATCGCCAATCCGATGATCATCGCCAGCATGGTGCCCGCCTTCCAGCCTGCCGCACAGTCGGCGACGGCACTGGTTGCCACCTCTTGTCTCGTGACAGCCATTCTCGTGCCGATCGTCACAGGTCTTTGGGCCAGGATGGTCAACCCGGCCGCGGCAGTAAAGCAGGACCCCGTCGATGCGATGGTCGTCGCGCCGCCGGTTGCGCCGACCGCCCGCTGACACCCAAAAGCAGACCGCGCCTGCGGCATTCGTTCTCGCTGGCGCGGCTTGCACCGCCAACAAATATATCAGATACATCAGAAACTGGCCGCTCCGCGGCATTACCCGCGGGGCTCGGGACGAAGCGACCGCTCAGTGTCGAACCTTCTCCCGCTTTGAGCCAACCAGGGACCAGACCCATGATCTTCGGCCGATTGGAAAACTTTGAAAATGAAGCCTCGACGCTACCTGAGGCCATCCTGAAGGGACTGCGGTTCCTCGCTTCGACCGACCTCGCGGCGATCGAACCCGGCCGCGTCGAGATCGATGGCGAGGCGATGTTCGCCTCCTTCCAGCAGTACGAGACCGGCGCCAAGGCGACGAAGAAGCCCGAGGCCCATTTCCGCTACATCGACATTCAGTACGTTGTATCCGGCGAGGAGAAGATCGGCTTTGCGCCGCTCTCGCTCGTGCCTGCGGCAAGCGAGGTCATCGAGGACAAGGACGTTCAGTTTTTCGCGGACGTGCCGAACGAGACGGACCTTGTGCTGACCGCGGGATGCTACGCGGTCTTCTATCCCTGGGACGTCCACCGTCCCGCATGTCAGACCGAAGCGCCGAGCCCGGTGCGCAAGGTCGTTATGAAGATCCGCGCTTCCTGAACGCGAAGGTCCGTCCCTGCCGACACGACCACCAATTTCCCGCGCCCTGCCGGCGCAACCTTTTTTGATCCGACAGGCGCCCGCCGCCTGTAACCAAAGGAGAAGCCGATGAATATTCGCTATTCCGTCAATCAGAGAGATTTCAAGCGCTACACGACAGACGAAGTGCGCGACGAGTTCCTGATCCAGAACCTTTATGTCGCCGACACCGTCGTCGCCGTCTATTCCCACGTCGACCGCATGGTCGTGTTCGGCATCATGCCGGTTTCCGAAGCGGTGCCGCTCGACAAAGGCATCGAGTGCATGAAGAGCTTCGGCACCGATTACATCCTGGAGCGTCGCGAGCTCGGCCTCTTCAACCTCGGCGGCGCCGGCACGGTGGAAGTCGATGGGCAAACCTTCGACGTCGGCTTCCAGGACTGCGTCTATATCTCCAAGGGCAGCCGCAACGTCGTCTTCAAGAGCAAGGCGGGCGACAAGCCGGCGAAGTTCTATTGCATCTCGGCTCCCGCCCATAAGGTGCTGAAAACCACCTTCCTCTCGATGGCGGACGCCAAGAAAGTGCCGATGGGCGACGACAAGTCGGCCAACAAGCGCGTCATCAACCAGTTCATCCATCCGGACGTGCTGGAGACCTGCCAGCTCTGCATGGGCCTCACCCAGCTCGAGCCCGGAAACGTGTGGAACACCATGCCGGCTCACACCCATGAGCGCCGCTCGGAGATCTACACCTATTTCAACGTGCCCGAGGACCAGGCGGTCTTCCACATGATGGGTGAGGGCCAGGAAACCCGGCACATCCTCGTTCACAACGAGGATGCGGTGATCTCCCCGTCGTGGAGCATCCACGCCGGCTGCGGCACCACGGCCTACACGTTCATCTGGGCCATGGGCGGCGAGAACCAGGTGTTCCCCGACATGGATCACATCGCCATCAAGGACCTGCGCTAGGCGCGTCGGCTCTTCGAATTATCTGACAAGGAGAACGGGTTCATGGAACTCTCCTCAGCCTTCTCATTGAAGGGCAAGGTCGCGCTGGTGACCGGCGCCTCCTACGGCATCGGCTTCGCCATGGCTTCGGCGCTCGCCGAGGCGGGCGCGACGATCGTCTTCAACGACGTCAATCCCGACCATCTCGCCAAGGGCCTGGAGGCCTACAAGGCCGCCGGCATCGACGCCAAGGGCTATATCTGCGACGTCACCGACGAGGCGGCGGTCGAGGCGATGGTGGCCAAGATCGCCGACGAGGTCGGGTCGATCGACATTCTGGTCAACAATGCCGGCATCATCAAGCGCATCCCGATGATCGAGATGTCTGCCGCCGAGTTCCGCCAGGTCATTGATATCGACCTGAACGGCCCCTTCATCGTCTCGAAGGCGGTGATCCCCGGCATGATCAAGAAGGGCGCGGGCAAGATCATCAACATCTGTTCGATGATGAGCGAGCTCGGCCGCGAAACGGTGTCGGCCTATGCCGCCGCCAAAGGCGGCCTCAAGATGCTGACCCGCAACATCGCCTCGGAGTACGGCTCCTACAACATCCAGTGCAATGGCATCGGGCCCGGCTACATCGAGACGCCGCAGACCGCGCCGCTGCGCGAGCCGGGACATCCCTTCAACAGCTTCATCCTCGCCAAGACGCCGGCCAATCGCTGGGGCACGACGGATGACCTGAAGGGACCGGCGGTCTTCCTCGCCTCCCCGGCCTCGGATTTCGTCAACGGCCACGTGCTCTATGTCGACGGCGGCATCCTCGCCTATATCGGCAAGCAGCCCTGAGGCAGAGCGCCGAGCCATAGCGTCGGAGCGAACCGACCTTCCGGTCGATCGCGTTTCGCTCTGACTACCATTGAAAGCCGTGGGGAGCCCCCTCCCCGCGGCCTTTTCGCGAGTACCAGTTCGACGGAACGCTTGCACGGTCGAAGCAGCCCCTCGAGCAGAATGCGCAGGAAGCGAAAGTCGGCGCACTTGCCCTCATGCCCGGAACGGCTGTGTCCCGAGCATTGTTGGCGGCGGATCGGCCTTTCGCCCTACGAGGCGTTACCCTTCGAGCATGTAGCGGGAAAAGATCAGCGCATCCTTGGCGTCGCGATCCATCTGCGCCTCGTCGGCGTTGTTGCTGAGATCACGCCAGACCCGGATGTCGCTCCCGATCTGACCGCCCATCTTGACGAAGGGCTCCATGACAACTGCGCCCTCGTAGCCAATCTCTCGCAGCGCCTCGCCGACTTCTCGCCAGGGAATGCGCCCCTTGCCGGGAACGCGCCGGTTGCATTCCCCGGTGTGGAAGTGGCCGAGAAGAGGCCCGGCAGCGCGGATGGCGCCGCCGAAGCTGTCCTCCTCGATGTTCATATGGAAGGTGTCGAGCATCACCTTCACGTTCGGCTTTCCGACGTCGCGGACAAAGGCGACTCCCTCCTCGGCCGTGTTGAGGATGTGGTTCTCGAAGCGGTTGAGCACCTCGAGGCACAGGTCGATTCCAAGGTTCGCGGCGAAGTCGGCGATGCCGGTGATCCCTTCAACGGCCCTGGCCCGGTCGCCCTCCTTATCCACCGGCTCGGAATAGTCGAGCGGCCAATAGCTGTAGAGCCCCCCACCGATGACATGAACGTCGAGCTTGGCGATGTTGGTCAGCGTCTCTTCGAAGAACTTGCGCCCCGCCGCGCGCACTGTGGCATCGGGCGAGGAAAGATAACGGTCCTTGGAAGGCCCAAGTCCGGCCGTCAGGATCAGGCCATTGTCCTTGGCACAGCGGTGGATCTCGTCGAGATGGCGGGGCTCGTAGCCGTTCACGTGGTGAGCGGCGATCTCCAGGACGTCAAATCCGAGCTTGGCGACTTTCTCGACATAGCGCAGGCAGTCCGCGCTCCACTCTTTCTCCCAGTACGAATAGTAGATTCCGTATTTCATTGCATCACCAAGTTTTTTGGAACGGACGTCAGGACATGGAGGCCTGCGCTTTGACTTCGCCCCGGCCACCGTTGATCATAGTCTCATAGGCGTTGATCCGTGCCCACGTGCATCATCTTCCCCCGCAGGCACGAAGGACCTCCCGAACCTCCCCGTCAGACGACGGTGAAGCCGCCGTCCATGACGAGGTCGGCGCCCGTGGTGAAGGCCGCGCAGTCGCTGGCGAGATAGAGAACCCCGCCCACCAAATTCTCCGGCGTCCCCATGACGGGCGTCACCGACTGCTCCAGCCAGGACCTGCGCCAATCCTCACGCAGATTCCCCGTCATCTCTGTGCGGATGTAGCCGGGACTGATCGAGTTGACGCGTATGCCGTGGGGCGCCCATTCCACCGCGAGGGATTTCGTCAGCTGAATGACGCCCGCCTTGGAGGCGTTATAGGCGCTCTGAGGCTGCGGCCGGTTGACGATGTGGGCGGACATGGAGGCGGTGTTGACGATCGAGCCGCCCCCGCCCTGGGCGATCATCTGCCGCCCTGCCGCCCGCGCGGTTAGGAAGACGCCCACCAGATTGACGTCGATCACCTTTTTCCACTCCGAAAAGTCGATGCTTTCGCTCGGAGCGTTGTTGGCGATGCCGGCATTGTTGAAGGCGACGTCGAGGCGGCCGAAGGCGCCGACGATCGGCGCGATCATGGCGTCGGTGTCTTCCGGCGAGGTGACGTCGAGCGACAGGGCCAGCGCCTTGACGCCGGCCTTCTCGACCTCGTGGGCCGCCTCTTCCGCCTTCTGCTTGTTCAGATCGATGATGGCGACGTTCATGCCGCACTGCGCCATGCCGAGCGCGACGGACTTGCCGATGCCCTGGGCGCCACCCGTCACGAAGGCGCTCTTGCCCTGCAAGGCGAACAGTTTCTCGAGATAAGACATGAGCTTTTCCTCCAACCAGTCTTTCATGCCGCAGCCACGCAACAGGCATCGCGCCATCCTCGTCGGCCGATTTTCGGCCGTCAGATGCTCCCCCCGCATACGTGCGTTTTTCCGACCTGACTTCCCCGGCGCATGCGGAGCGCTCGGTCGGAAGGGCGAGGATGATGGTGCCCGCCTTGAACCATGCGCTGGATGCAACCGGGAAGGCCGGTGTGGTCCATGATATTCGAAATCACGCCGAGGGTCAGCGTGACGTTGCCGCAGGCGCTTCCAAGGATGACATGCGCGATGAGGATCAAGACCCTCCGAAAGCTCCTAGCGCCAGGCGGCGCGGAACCGTCATCATCGACAGGGCAGTCGTTCTGGTTCCCGTCGCCGAACAGCCGCGGAACGCGCGTTGACTCGAAACACCGGCAATTCTCGAGGTGCATTCACCAAATCCAGACGGAAATCATCCGCCGGTCGAGAGCAATGATGGCCTTGCCTGCCGCACACCGATGAGATACGAAAGCCGACATCGCTGCCGTCCTTCAGGCCCGGCAGCCGGGCACCCGTAGCTCAGCTGGATAGAGTGCTGCCCTCCGAATTGTCCGCGAAGAGCGGATGCAGCTTTCCATAACAATTTGAATTTTCAGCACAATTCGGCGAAAGTCGACTGGTGTGTTTGCGGGATCCGTGTCTGCGGCGCGATACTGGCACGCCCGTATCTACCGGAGCGCCCGGACTGAGCGCCAAGCTCGCAGGCAGCCGTTGTTGACCAGCTTGAGAAAGAACTGCCTTAACAAGGTGCTCTAATACCACATAATTTGGCTGCAGCGGTCCATTGGGCCGCAGCGCTTTGCCACGATTGAAGCGCTCGCCGGATAGCGCCTTTGGCATCGAAAGCCACATTCCCGGCACACTGGCTGCAAGCCGCTCCGGCAACGAGCCACGCGCCCGCGAGGCTGCACCAAGAATTCCTCTTGCCACGTCAGTCTGTTCCTTGGCGCCGCTGTGGGGGCATCCTATGCGTGAAGGCACAAAACAGGAACGCTTTCATGGCAACGATCAGGCGACTTCGTGGACGATGGCAGGCGATGGTTCGTCGCAAAGGGTTGCAGCCGCGTGCGAAGAGCTTCGACAGCAAGGCCGACGCCGAGAAGTGGGCGAGAAGTCTGGAGGCGGAACTCGACCGTTGCGGCAATCTTCCCGACACGCGCCTTGCCGAGAAGATGACCGTCCGGGAGCTTCTGGAGCGCTATCTCAAGGAGATCACGCCATCGAAGAGGAGCGCTTCGACCGAGACCTACCGTATCCGGGGAATGCTCTCCCGGTCGATCTGCTTTCGCACGCTGGCGCTCCTGACACCGGGCGACGTTGCCGGCTATCGAGATGAACGACTCACGCACGTTGCGCCGGCGACGGTCATTCGCGAGCTGAACACGCTCGGCCACGCCATCGACATCGCTCGCAAGGAGTGGGGTGTTCATCTTCCGCAAAATCCCTGCCGGCTCATCCGGCGACCTTCGCCGCCGCGTGGCCGCAATCGGCGCCTGCAGCCCGGTGAAGAGCAACGCCTGCTGGACGCTGCCAATAGCGGTCGAAACCCATGGATACGCCCTCTGATCATCCTCGCGCTTGAGACCGCCATGCGGCAGGGCGAGTTGCTGTCCCTGACCTGGGAAAACGTCGATCTCGAAAAGCGCATCGCCCATCTGCCTATGACCAAGAACGGCGAAGAGCGTGACGTGCCGCTGTCGCAGAGGGCCACCGAGATCCTCCGGCAGCTCAAGGGCGAACGCACTGGAGAACGGGTGATCGACACCAGCAAATCTGCCGTGGAGCAAGCATGGGCGCACCTGCGGGCGCGCGCCGGGTCAGTGGACCTTCATTTTCACGATTTGCGGCACGAAGCGGTCACACGCCTGCTGGAGCGTGGTTTCAACGTCATCGAGACCGCGACGATCTCCGGTCACAAAGAGCTTCGCATGCTCCAGCGCTATGCTCATATCAAGGCTGTCGATCTGGTCGATCGCCTGTAGCAGCGCACCAGAAGGCAGCGTTCGCCGCGCCGGGATTTTCCTTTGCACCCCGTGCCCCGCGTCCTATCAGCTTGAGGCTGTCGGATCGGCCGGCAGCGTGAATGCTGAAGGAATGTCGCAATGGTCACCATGCCTCTCCGACAAATCGGGCTCGTCTCGTTGTGCGTGCTCGTCGGTGCAGCCGCCGCGCGGGCGGAAACGCCGGCACAATTTGACGCCCAGATCGCCGTCAATCAGGCGGCGCATGACTGGATTCTCGATGCCGATGCGCCGTGGCCAGCTTCTTGGGCTTCGGTGGAATACACGGCCTGAAGCGCCGGATCGTGTCCCTGAGCCTTACAGAGGCCTGTGACGCCCGGCCCGTGCCGCTCACGATGCGATCACTCGAAGCTCGCAGCACGTCAACGGACCTATTCCGTGGCCGCTTTTTTCCACTTCCTGGCGGCGAGGTCCAGCATGGTGGGCGTTGTCAGCCAGAGAGCCTGCTGCAAATTTTTCCCACTAATTCGGGCGAGAAATACGTTCGCGCGCCTTCGCGCATGCGCTGAGAACGTTGAATTCCGTTCTATCGCTCGCTTGAACCTCTAATAACTTGTTTAGGAATATGTCCTCTTCCTGCCTCTCCATCACAAATGCTGAAGCTCTCTCTGCTCACGTTCGCGCAAATTTCGCAGCGCGACCTCAAACGCCTTGTTGAGATCATTGTAGGCGACGTAGGTTTTTGAAGGTCCGCGTCCGGCGCGCTTCTCGGGTTTCACTGCTAAGCCTCGCTCGCGAAGGTGCTTAATGAGGCCTCGGCGGTGAGTGGCTCTCCTTCGTTGAAGCGCATCGTCCATCTCACGCAAACCAATCATTCCGGTCATCATGAATTTCCGGCGCCGGTCGTTTTCGAGCCTCTCCGACACAAGACCCATAACGCCACCGTGCGAGCACTTGAATGTTGGTAGCATGAACCGGAAATATGTATTCTGAAGCCCTTCGAAGTGAAATCGCCGCAGGTCGTCGATGAATATAACGCCTAGCCGCCGAACCTCCTCCGTCTCTAGCGTCACCTCCATTCTGACGCGGCGCTCTTCCTCAGTGAGAATCCGAGCCGTGCCTGCTGCCCGGTTCTGCTGGTCGATCTCCTTATCCATGATGCGCCACATCGCCGGTCCGTATTTTCGCCCGACATAGTAGTTAGCATCTCCAACAGGTTGCCGGTCGTGATCGGTAGTTATCGCCAAATGCTCATTCAGAGAATTATCGCGCGACAGCGGGAGCACTGCAGCATAGCGTTCCCCATCCATTTTGTTCCCCCAAGCAAAGCGAGGTCTGTCCGGGCGCGTTGAGAGAACCTCCGGAGGAGGAACATGGTGCCGCTGCAAAACAGTCAGCATTCTCGTTCGCGCATCCGGCGATGGAGTTCTCGGCCGGAAATCGACACTGATCTCCATCGCCCGGATCACGCCCTGCATCTCCAAACTGAATTTTTGCTCCATCGCCCCCACTGCGGTGAGCATCAACGCGATCGTTGGTTCCTGTAGTATTACCGAGAAGTAGGTTCCGGTTTGGCTACGTTTTTCCTCCTCATCGAGCGGCACGAGATCTGTGAAGCAATTCGTATCAAGCGCTTTGTCGATTGTGCGCTTCACGTGGATTGCCTGCGTGCGCCGAGAAATCCAAAAGCCGATATCGACCCAATCGATAACTGCGCGGCGATGAAAGTCACCGAGATCAATCTGCGGCACCATCGCCAAGCGATTGGCTAGCCGTTCCTGCGACTGAGCGAGCTTCTGATCGAAGTATGTCAGATTCACCGGGGTCCTGCTGCTCTTGGCGAACTTCACGGCAATATTTCGTAGCGGCACGTGTAAAGATCCTGGATCAAAACAGCAGAAGTGGATGGACCCGATACGACCTCAGCGGAGATCGGGGAAGCCGTCATGATTGCGTTGATCCCTGATCGCGGAGGTATCACTGTGCCGGAGAGTGCGAAGTCCTAGAAAATACGCGGTCCACGGGAGGGAATGCCGCCTGAGGGTTCTGAAATCCCGGTAACGTCCGGAACTCCGGTTGCAACAAATCGACTGGCTGCTCGAACTGCGATCCCAAGCGTGTCGTCGGACTCAGATCGCAAGAGAGACTCACCGGCGCGCATTCGCGCTGCCAGTGCGTCTTTCTGCGTCCGAACAAAGAATGCTCGCCGCCGGCTTCCTATGACGCTTCAGCGTGCGGGTGGCTAAGTCCGCACGCGATCGTGCATCGACGAGCGTCCGGCTCGGGATGGGGCGTTGCCGGGCAGCAGAGCCTCCCAAGTCGCATCATGGTTGACACGGCGGTTGACAGAAGTTGACATCAGGTCGCTATGAGCCCCGAAGGGCGGCGTATTTGGTTGACATCGCCGGCATTGAGGCCGCGAATGGCAGGTTCGTTTCGGCGCTAAGTCATTGATTTCACTTTGAGGGTTTACACAAAGTTTACACTAAGTTGACGGATTTCAACGATTTCGGAATTTCCGGTATTCTGTCAACTTCCGGTGTGACTGAGGTGGCTTCTCGTATTGGTGCTGCTGTTCAGACCGGACCAAAGATCTCGATATGGCTCGGACGACCGGATAGCTCACTCGACCGCGTTCTGCCTGCTCGGTTGCGTCGATCTAGGTTTTGGCGCCGGAACTCCGCTCGCGAAAGTTCACTGCCATCTCGGCCTGACATCGGTCAGAACACTCCCTGGACCAATTCCTGTCGTGCTTGTCGATGGTTCTCTCCGGCGTTGCGTCGGCCGGCGCCGGTCTCCAAAGTCCTTGGTCGTGTCATGCCAAAGCACTTAGGCGAAGAAGGGCGTCACGATGGACGCCCTCGCTGAGATCAAATTGGTCGCGGCTACGCTCAAGCCGCTGGCGGTCGGCCTTCTGTCGGAATGCGGACGCGAGGCTTGTGCGACCGCAGGTGTCGGCGAAGGTAGCGCGATGCCTCGGCATACGTTCTCAGAGCCATATTGAACCGCACGCCCTTGGCTGCGGTCGCTCCTTCAGAAGCGTAGAGCCCGATGGAGAGTGGATCGGTGCAGTTCCAGAGCTGGCCGGAAAGCCCGAAAAGTTCTTGGAGGTCGTCGAGCCGCATTGCGCCGCCGCGAACGTAGCGCGCGATCAGGATCTCAAACCGATGACGTAAATTGGATGGCGCGTGTCCACCGCGCGACGGGTTGTAGCGCATCATTTGGCCTCCGGCGCAGCCAACTTAAAGGTTCGCCGGTCGTTGACGAGAAAATGCAGATTGCCGAGGGTAATTCCTGGGCGCGGAAAGCACTTCGGGAGGAACAGGCGAAGGAGCTGCTTATCTTCAGAACTCATGGGCACCGAGCTACCCTCCAAGAGCCCTGCCGCAATAGCAAGTTTTTTGCGATTACCTTCAGTTGGATCGGCAGCGAGCGCCCTCAGCGCCTCTCTCGTCAAAGCAACATGCCCAAGCGCTTCATGCGCCAGATCGACAAATGCATGAAGATCCACGACCGCGCCCTCCAGATACTCCGTCACGGTCGCAATCTCGTCAAAAATGCCTTTATCGCCAGCGCCGGAGCTCGCATCATTGATCAACGAGGCAATCCAGGCAGAGCCTTGCTTAACCTCGTCAGCCATTTCCATGTGCTCCCCCGCCGACGACAGGAGTGAAGTCGCTTCGTCGGTCTTCAGGAAGTCCGCGACTGCGGAGGTCGTGTTGGTAGTGCCCATTATGTTATGGTCCTTCTGCTCATAGCCGTGAGTAAGATTCGTCGCGTTGGAGCGCGACGGCTCGTAAAGCTGCCGGCGCGGTTGCAGTCGCGTCGGCAGCACCAAGGGCCTCAGCCCTTGACCTCTGTCACCGGGTGTTCGAGGCGGACTCGCTTCCCTAGTTGATCCTTGATCTTGTTCAGGCGGACGATTTCGCGAAGCGCCCGCTTCTTCTCCGAAGGGTCCGACAGGTCGGACTCTTCAAGCTCCTTGATCCGAGCTTCGATCTCTTCCCGCTTGAACGCGTTGATCTTCTGGGTCAGCACGTCGAGGGCCTCGTGAAGCGCGCCCACAAGAAGCTCGGCCTTTGAGATCGAGCCCCGATTTTCAATGTCGGCGCTGCTCAAATCGTATGTGTCGAATTCCGGCCAGTCCTCCGTCCTGAACCAGGGGAGTTCGATGCCGGCATAAGCGCACATTTCTTCGGCGCTCTGCCACCCTTCGATGTGCTCACCGTCATGGAGCCAAAAGAACTCCGAGAAGGGGCGCCGGATATACGGTGCCGCCTCGTCCGGCATTGCCTTCTGTTCCCGCGCGATCCGCTCGCGCCGCTTTCGCTGCCGTTCGGCGCTGGTCATTACCATGTGCGTGCCTCCGTTGCTGAGACAGCATATAGCTCAAAATCGTGACCGTTACAACAGATGTAACGATCGATTCTTCGTTTTTTTGTGAACCAAGGACCGAGGCGGCGGCGTCGATCCGCGTCCCAAAGCCTTGCATCCGCTCAATGCGATTACCGAAGTCTTAGCTCGCGTTACCTTGGCGAGCGCTTCAGCGGCGAAAGATCAAACGCCGCCCTCCCTTCGAATGGACATTCGCCGAAACGCACAGGCAAAGTCACAGGCGCGCGCTCCTCGCCGGATGAAGAATGGATGCGACGAGACCGCAGGATCGAGCCGGTGAGCGGCTGCGAGCCAATTCGAGCATATCTGGGCGCAACGAGTAAGTCATACCGACGAGCCTTTGAAAGCATCGCTTTCAGAGGGCGCCGGTCAGCCCGCGCGGCGCTTGAGCGAACCGTCTCGCGCAAGAACCGGCTGAAAGGTCGGTTCAATTGCGCAGCGGCATCAGCTGTCCAATTCAACGGCGCGTGCCATTGCGGCCTCTCACGGCGACGGCTCCACTTTCTCCCACCCCAGCATGTGCTCGTTTTTGTCGAGCCAGGCCTTGCGCTCCTGCCAATCCGGCAGCACGCGGCCCACAAGGTCCCAGAATTCCGGTTCGTGGTTGCGGTGCTTCAGGTGGCACATCTCGTGAACCACCGCATATTCCAGCACGGGCTTTGGCGCGAAGATCAGATGCCAGTTCAGATTGATCTGACGGTCCTGGCCGCAGCTGCCCCACATATGCTTCTGGTCCTTGATCTGCACGCCGCGCGGATTCAATCCATGCCGCTCGCCATGTCGTCGGGCGAAGTCGCGAGCATCATCGCGCACACGGCGCTTCAGCCAGAGCCTGAGGGCACTCTCGATGATGGCATCAGACGAGTCGGGTGACAGATCGGACGGTTTGCGGATCTGGAAACTGTTGCGGAAGCTGACCTCGACCAGGGAGCCCTCAAATGGTTCGATGGTCAGTCTGCTCATTCGGCCGCGATAGGGGATCTTTGCGCCGGACACGAATTGGTAGACGCGCGTCTGAGCTTTAGCGCGCTTTTCCATGCCCTGCACGGTCTCGATGATCCAGGCGCGCCGGCGCCCTAGCACGGCACTGATCTGTTCGTCGGTGGCGTTCTCCGGCACCAGCAATTCAAAGGATTTCGGCGTGATGCTGAGGCTCGCCCTCTGTGCCTTCGCTGATCGCCTCAGCGTGTATTCGATCTCTTGGCTGCCGATGCGATAAACAGGCACGTCATTGCCCCGCGAAATGCTTGAGCGCGTAGGCCTCCACCTCTTCCGGGATCTCCTTGAGCTGTGTCAGCCCTGCCAGATGCGCCATAGAGCGCACCTGTTGACGCAGGCTTTTGCGCAAACCATCCTTCTCCCACCAGCCGGCGGACGCGGTCGCGGGGTCCGTGTAAAGCCTCTCCAGTCGGATCGCCAGATCCTCGCCTTCTGGGCCCGACGTGAAGTCATTCAGGATCTGCAGGATGCCATAGGCTCCGGGAGACAGACCTGCCTCGACATGGGCGGCATCCTCGGCGGCGATGTCCTTCGCAAGCTCTTCGGCTGCCTTCAGCTTCCCCGACCAAGAGAGCTGGGCGCTTTCGAGCTTCTCCAGCAGCTGGCGCAGGCGCTCGGAGAACTTGCCATATTGATGCGGGCTGTCGTCGATCCGCTCGGTGACGGTCTTACGCAGTTCCGTTGTCTTGCGGATTGCGGCCGTCATCAGCTCTTCTTCAGACTTGTCTTCAGCTTCGAAGTCCTCCCAGAACTTCGGATCGGTGATGTGGCGCAGCTTGACGGTGACGCTGAGACCTGTTGCCTCCAGATGCTTCTCCAGCATCTCGCGGATCTTCTCGCTGTAGTTCATCTGGTCGAAGGCCTGGCGCTTCTCGAAGCGCTGGGTGCCATAGAGCAGAAAGTTTGCGACCCATTTCAGGTCGGCGGTGAATTCGAGAACGCTCGGGTCCGGGCTCAGTGTCTCGTAGAGCGCGATGAAGCTGCGGGCCTTGGCCTTGAAGTCGAACCACTTGTCCTCGGTGCCCAGCAGCTTCACGAAGGCATCGTATTCCGCCTTCAGCCCGTCCTTGTCGCTTGCCGTGCGTTTCAGCGGCTTCATCATGGTTGCGACAGCTGAATGGGCGGCGCGCAGTTGGTTACGCAGGTCGTCCAGGTCGCGCATGGCGTTCTTCACGTCATCGGCGCGGTAGGAGGAGAGCGCTTCCTCCAAATGTCCGGACACGCCAATGTAATCGACGATCAGGCCGTTGCGCTTCTTCGCGTCCGAGACGCGGTTGGTGCGAGCGATCGCCTGGAGCAGACCATGCTCCTTCAGCGGCTTGTCGAGATACATCACGCTTTCGATCGGGCAATCGAAACCGGTCAAGAGCTTGTCGCAGACGATCAGGAACTGCGGGTCGTCACCCTTGCGGCCAAAGGCCTTCTTCGTCTGCTTCTCGGCCTCGGCATCCAGATAGTTCGCTTTGAGCGCGGTTCGGATCGCCTGCTTGTGGGCATCCTCGCTCGGCTTGCCGTCTTCCTGGTTGATCGAATAGACGCAGGCCGACATGGCGTCGGCCCGAACCTGTGCCTCCGCCGCTTCCACGCCGTCGGCCTGAAGGTCCTCGGCAATGACTTTCGTCAGCGCCTGTTTGTAGAGGATCACCGCCTCGCGATCGATGGCGACGATCTGCGCCTTGAACCCGTCTGGCCTGGCGTATTCCTTGAAATGCGTCCAGACGTCGTAGGCGATCAACTCGATCCGGCGCGGGTGCTTGACCAGATCCTCGATCTGCACCCCGCGCTTCTTGATCTCGTTGAGCTTGTCGTCGTCCAACTCGGCAAACCAGGTATCGAACAGGATGTCGATCTTGGCTTCATCGATATGCCAGTCGGTCTTGCGGCCGGTATAGTAGATCGGCACGGTCGCGCCATCGGCTACCGCGTCGTCGATGCCGTATTTGTCGAGATAGCCTTCGCCGACCACACCGAAATTCTCGTAGGTGTTCTTGTCGTCCTTCTTCACCGGCGTGCCGGTAAAGCCGAAGAAGCGGGCATGCGGCAGGGTTGCGCGCAGATAGGCGCCGAGATCCTTTTCCTGGGTGCGGTGCGCCTCGTCCACCATCACGATCCAGTTCTCGGAATTGGCGATCGGCTTCTCCGAGCCCTGGAACTTGAAGATGGTGGAAAGCGCCGTGTGCCCGTCCTTGCCGCTGTGGATCAGCGCATGCAGATCTTTGACGCTCTCGACTGGTATCGGGTTCGGCAAGCCGCAGGCAACGAAGGTGCCGCTGATCTGGCTGTGCAGGTCGATGCGGTCGGTCAGCACCAGAATGTTCGGATTGGTCAGCGTCTCGGATTGGATCGTCCGGTGTGTCTTCAGCTTCAGCGCCGCAAACACCATGGTCAGCGATTTGCCGCTGCCCTGCGTGTGCCAGATCAGCCCCTGCCGGTGCTTGCCCTCGATCACGCGGTCGACGATGCGATTGACCGCGCGAAACTGCTGGTAGCGGCAGATCTTCTTGATCGTGCCTTCATCCGTCTTTTCGAAGACGACAAAATGGGTGATCAGGTCGAGCAGACGGCTCGGCTCCAGCAGGCACCAAAGCCCTTTGGCAAGCGTATCGGGAAAATCGGCGTCAAACTTCGGCCACGGGTCGCGCCACTCGGCGAAATATTTCGAGCCGGAGCCCGTCGCGCCATAGAGCACCAGCGCACCGTCGGTCACGATGTTGAAGACATTGGAGAAGAACAGGCGCGGAATGTCCCGCTCATATTGCCTGATCTGCTCGAACGCCTCGCCGGTCTTGTCCTTCACATTCAGCGGGCTTTTCGCCTCGATCACCACCAGCGGAATGCCGTTTACACAGACCACGACATCCGGCTTGCGCGGATGCTCCGCCTTGACCCTAAGCTGATGCGTCACGGAAAACTGGTTGTTGCTGACGTCGAGAAAATCGATCACCCGCAGCGTCTGCCGCGTTTCCTGACCCGCCACCTTGCGCGCATAGTCCCCGCGCAAAACCTTCAGCCAAGCCTCATTGTCGCTGATCGCCGCAAGCTCGCCATAGGCGGCCTCCGCCGAAGCGCGGTCAATCCCATTGATGCGCATCAGCGCGTCGATCAGATGTGGGAGAAACAGAACCTGGTTCTCGCCGTCGCGTAAGGTAGAGTGCTCCGCCGGCGCCACGAAGCCATAGCCCATGGCCTTCAGATGCTCGATCGTCGGGCGCTCGGCAAAATGCCATTCGGGGCCTTGGCTCATGGGGCGCTTACTCCGCCGCCAGGGGCAGGGCGTCGGTGACGCGCTTGCGGCCGGTGAGGAGGTCGGACATGAGGGCGGCTTTGAGTGAGATCAGATGGGAGAGTTCCTTTGCGACATTCATCCCGTAGACGCCGTGGTCTTTAACAATCTTGCTCAGTTGAGCCAGTTCGTGACGAGGGGGCACCGGCACATAAAATGATCGGACATTTTCCAAGCTAAGGCCCGGTTTGCTTTGGCCGTATTGGGCGCTCAGGATTTGATTATTGCCTGGGCCTAAGGGGGAAAAGAAAGCCTCAAGAAAGGCGGACAATTGCCTATCCCTCAAACGCACCAAAGCCACATGTTGGCTCACGTATGCACTGCCTAAATCCGCCGGGATTCTGGCAATGTTGCCCACGCTGTTGCCGGTAATTGTAAAGACCAGATCATCGGCCCGCACAAGTGTTCGAGAGCCTTCGGCACTCTTCGGGACCGTTACGAATTGTTTGTCGCTAAGGTCCAGCGAGCCATTTCGCACATTTTGAGATCGCAGAAACAGATCGCCTTCGTCTGAGTAGTATTGGGCCCAGCCGCGTGATCCGCTGGTAATGTGGATCGCCAAATCCCGAAGACGTTTCAGATCCCACCCCTCCGGGATCTCCCCGACCTCCGTTTGCTTGAAGCGCGTATGGCCGATGCCTTTGGTGAGCAGGTGTTCCAGCACGCCCTGCTTGACCTTTCCGGTCTGCTCGATCACCGCCCGCGTTGCCGTAATCGCCTCATCGACGCTGGACAGGATTTCGGCGATCCGGCGCTGCTCGGAGAGTGGGGGGAGCGGGAACTGGAAATCTAGCCAGTCGGTAGCTCGAAAGACCATTTTCTCAATGACAACACCCACGCTCGCCAATTCGCAAGACTTATGGAAAGCGTTCGCATGAGACAAATACCATAGGTATTTGGGGTCGATATCTTTTTGGATTTCAAAAGCATAGTAGCTGCCGGAGGCAATAGCTTTGTCCAAATCATATGGCACAAGCCCGTAAGCGCGATGCAAAATCTGGACTTTCGACATTAGCCAATCGCCAGCGCGAATCAAGAATTGCGCCTTCGTCTTGATTGATACTCCTAATTGTCTTTCGCGAACCTCTATCCCACCGTGTCCTCGTCGGATTACGGGCTGCACATATTCGACATGATCTTGGACTTCGATCGGTCTTCGCTTGATTTGAAGAACGTCACCGAAACGAGAAAATCGCCAACCGGATGGAAGCTCGCTCAGCCATTCATTTTTTAGGTCCTCGATGACTTCAAGGCTAAGCGACATAGCCAAGCTCCCGCAGAAAGCCCATCATCCGCGCTTCCGCCGTGTCCCGCTCGGCCTGAAGCACGACCAGCTTTTCCACTTCCACCGCGACGTCGACCTCCTCGGCCTCTTCGCCCAGATGCACATAGCGGCTAATATTGAGGTTGAAGTCGTTAGCCTCGATTTCGCTGACCGGCACCACACGCGCCAGCCGCTCGGCATCGGTGAAGTCGCCATAGGCGTTCGCAAGCGTGGCAAGATTTGCTTCCGACAGGTGGTTCTGGTTCTTGCCATCCACCTTCTCTTCGGCGCCGTTGACGATCAGGATCTTGCCCTTGTGCGCTGCGGGCTTCTGTTTGCGCAGGATCAGGATGCAGGCCGGAATGCCCGCGCCGTAAAACAGGTTAGGCGCCAGCCCGATGACGGCCTCGATTAGATCATCCTTGATTAAGCCCTCGCGGATTCTGCCTTCAGCGCCACCGCGAAACAGCACACCATGCGGCAGCACCACGCCGCAGACGCCATCGTCCTTCAGACTGGCCACCATATGCTGCACGAAAGCGAGGTCGCCGTAGGATTTTGGCGGGCAGCCGTAACGATCGCGCCCATAGGCGTCGCCCTTCGACCAGACAGCATGTCCCCAGCTTTTCAGCGAAAAGGGCGGGTTGGCCAACACACGGTCAAAGGTGCGAATAGCCTTTACGCTGTCGCCGGTGAGATGCTTGGGCTCCAGCAATGTATCGCCGCGGGCCACCGCAGCGTCGTCGATATCATGTAGGAAGAGGTTCATCTGGCAGATGGCCCAGGTGTTGAGGTTCCGCTCCTGGCCGAACAGTGACAGGCTTTTGGAGTTCTTCCCCTGCCGCTCCAGATGATGCACGGCCTCAAGCAGCATGCCGCCCGAGCCGCAGGTGGGGTCGTAGATCGACATTCCTTCTTCCGGCTTCAGGCATTCGACGATGAGCCGCACGACCATTCTTGGCGTATAGAATTCACCTGCTTTCTTGCCGGCATCATCGGCGAATTGCGCGATCAGATATTCATAAGCTTGGCCCAGCATATCGGGCTCGACATCGTCGTTGCGCAGCCGATGGGTCTCGAAATGCTGGAGCAGCTCTTCCAGCATGGCATCGGGAAAGCGTTCCTTGTTGTTGAAATCCACATCCTGGAAGACGCCGCGCAGGCGCATGTTCGCGTCTTCAATCGCATGAAAGGCCGCATTCAGATGTGTGCCAATGTCGGTCGCGTGCTTGCGCACATCCTTCCAGAAGTGGCCCTTGGGGATATCGAAACGGTGCTCGTCAGGATCGGCAGCAAGATCGGCGTCCTGATAACGCGCTAGCCGCTCCTCATACTCCTCCTCCCAGACATCCGAGAGGCGCTTGAAGAAGAGAAGGCCGAAAATGTAGTGCTTGTAATCGCCTGAATCGATCGATCCCCGCAGGATATCCGCAGCCCGCCAGAGATGCTTCTCCAGCTGCGAGAGGGTAAGCGTCGTCACTGTATGCGTCCCTTTGAGCCGCGCCGAGTTTGCCAGAGGCTGAAGGCCTTTGCTACGCGGCCATTTGGTTTTGGTCCAGGGCCATCCGCATCGCTCGCCTGTTCGCTTTCGGCTGGGGTTCGTTCGTTACCTTGCTCCCCGGCGCTCGATCCCCTCCGGAACCGTCGCGGCCGTGACAGCGCCCCTCCGCCACAGCCCCGCCACACCCACGCACCTGACAGGATTCGAACCTGTGACCTCTGCCGCCGGAGGTGTGCACAAACTCCACTGCAGCCCCCTCACCTCTATCTCGCGCAAGCGGCCTTGCCTGCCGAACACCGATGAGATACGAAAGCCGACATCGCTGCCGTCCTTCAGGCCCGGCAGCCGGGCACCCGTAGCTCAGCTGGATAGAGTGCTGCCCTCCGAAGGCAGAGGTCACAGGTTCGAATCCTGTCGGGTGCGCCAACAATTTCAATGACTTCGATAAGCCAGCGTGTGGACTGAAGCACCTCGGGTATCACCTGGGCAACACGCTCCATCGGACGGTTCCGGCTGACGTTCTTCACGGCTTTGCTCAGCGGCGACAACCTACTCTCAGGAGATGATTGCCCATCGGTACCGGTAAAGGATGCGCTCGCCCGCTTCCTCGAGCTCTATAGACGAATCGCGGATTTCATGATTACGCCGCTTGTGAGGCGCCGGCAGCAGCAGCCGTAGCCCTCGCTTTCTCCGGAAATCAAACTGCGAAGCCGATCAGTTCTTAGCCAGACTACGGCAACGTGATCCGTTGCGACATCAATGGCCGGTGCGAACGCACCTAGTGGAACCGATTCAGATATCCTCCTAAGACTTGAAGTTCCTGATAGAAATCCCGCTTGCAGGCGGAGCATCCAATTTCGATGTGGATACGATGAACTTGGAACCTACACCGATTACATCAGACGAAATTACTCTCATCGGGGCGGCGATATACCAAGCTCAGAAGGTAGAGTGGGCGCTTTACGGCATCGCGTCGCACGTCTCGCACCTGCCGGCTGCTCAGCGGAAGAAGCGCTTCAAGCAGATAAACCCCGAAGCTTTTCTGCGCGATGATCCAGCGGACTTCAAAGCCACCCTTGGAGAGATCACCGCCGTGTTCGGCGATGCATTCCTGATCTCCAGTCCGGAGCTAGAGGAGTTCGTCGACGACCGAAACTTGATTGTCCATAATTTCTACCGCCTATTCCACGCCAACATTCGCGATGGACACCGACGCGAAGATCCGGTCGGATTCTTGCAAGACTTCATTCTCCGTGGGCAACAATGGCACTCGATTGTTCGGGGCTTGCTTGTATGCCTGCAGGAGCGCGCTGCGGAGAAGGAAGGACGGATGGAAGAGCTCTCGCTCAGGGACGAAGACTACGCGCACAAGGTGGCCTATCTAGCGCACGCCACCAAGGTAGCCGAGCGGCTTCTTGCGAAGCTGGATGGACAATCGACGAGCTAAAAGCCGCCGCAGCACCACCCATCGGATTGCATGCTTTTCCGGTCCCAAAGATGATCACAACATCCCCGCCGCGAAGCTATACAGCGCCATGCAACTGACCATCACCGAGGCCGCTGACTGTCCAGCAGCACCGCCACCGTTCACCACCATATCAATGGTGACCACCTGTCATGCACCGTCCAGGGCGGCAGCTGGCGCCTCATCGGCCTCTCTAAGGTGATTCGTGCCTGGGACGAATCCCGGTAGAAAGATACCGGGTGAACTGCAACAATCTGCGACGCCTCCCGCCGACGAAACGCTCCCACGGCTGCAACGCCTGGAACAGGACGCCGATCGATCGGATGATAGGATCGGCAACTCCTGACATTTCCATGCTGGTGGTTGCGCTCCTTCGATCCAGCGTAAGTGGGGATTACGGCACTCCCGGTCTATGCGCTCTCTTCATAAGTCTATTCAGGCCGGCCTCGGTTATCTTGGCGCGCCCGACGCGCCAAGTTGGATCGGATCGCGGTGCCAACCGTCGTCAGACGCCCCGAACCATAAGCATCGGAGCGAGGCGGCTGACGTTGCAAGGCGAACGGCCCGCGAGTCTCGACGAAGGAAAGACGAATGATCCTGCAGGAAACCTACACGCTGTCGAACGGCGTCAATATCCCGAAGCTCGGTCTCGGCACATGGATGATCGAGGATGCCAAGGTCGGTCAGGCAATCAAGGCGGCCGTGAAGCTCGGATACCGGCACATCGACACGGCTCAGGCCTACGCCAACGAGCGCGGCGTCGGCGAAGGGATTCGCTCGTGCGGCGTTGCTCGCGAGGAGCTGTTCGTGACGACGAAGCTCGCCGCCGAAATCAAGACCTATGACGGCGCGAAACAGGCGATCGACGGCTCTCTGCGGGCGCTCGGGCTTGACCGCATCGATCTGATGATCATCCACAGCCCGCAGCCCTGGCAGAAGTTCAACGGCCAAGATCGGTTCTTCGAAGGCAACCTCGAAGCCTGGCGGGCGCTTGAAGAGGCTTATCAAGCCGGCAAACTCAGGGCGATCGGCGTCTCCAACTTCCAGAAGGCCGATCTCGACAATCTGCTCGACAACGTCTCCGTCAAGCCGATGCTCAACCAGGTCCTCGCCCATGTCGGCAACACACCGTTCGACCTGATCGACTATGGAACGAGCAAGGGGCTGCTGATGGAGGCCTATTCACCGGTCGCCCACGGCAAGATCCTCAACAACGACGCGGTTGCGAAAATGGCGGAAAAGTACGGCGTCAGCATTCCGCAGCTGTGCATCCGCTATTGCCTTCAGCTCGGCCTGCTGCCGCTACCGAAGACCGTAAACCCGGATCACATGCGCGCCAATGCCGATGTGGACTTCGAGATTTCAGACGCGGATATGGCGGCGCTGAAGGTCATCGAGCCCGTCGACTACGAGGACGCGAGCGCCTTCCCGGTCTTCCGCGGCAAAATGTAGGCGGCTCCCCATCCCTCCCCGGCGGCGCATGAGCATGTTGCCGGGGAGGATATTCGCTTTAGGCCGCAGCCGGTTAGCCGACGTAGTCGGCATCGCTGACCTTCTCCATCCAGGTGACGGCCGAGCCGTCCAGGCTTTCCTGGATCGCGATATGGGTCATGGCGACGTTGGGTGCGGCGCCATGCCAATGCTTCTCACCGGCCGGAAACCAGACGACGTCACCGGGGCGAATCTCCTCAACCGGGCCGCCCTCGCGCTGAACCCGGCCGACGCCCTGCGTGACGATCAGGGTCTGGCCCAGCGGATGGGTGTGCCATGCCGTGCGCGCTCCGGGCTCGAAGGTGACCGCCGCGCCGGCGACGCGACCTGGCTCCTCGGCCGAGAACAGAGGATCGAGACGCACCGTGCCGGTGAACCAGTCCTGTGGTCCGGGACTAGATGGATTGGTGCCCGCGCGGGTGATCTTCATGGCGATCTTCCTTTCCTGAGCTCATTCTTGAGTTGTCCCAAGACCTACCGCGAACGTGCATCATGATAACCGTTGCCTCGCCGCACGCTCTTATGAGCGGCGCTCATGAGGCCATTCATTCGAGCGGTTGGGCAGACGAGTCTGACGCCAGCGAATGGAACGGCCAACGTCATGGCGGGAGGTTGAGCGGGCGCTATAATCGAGAGAGCGTCATGAGGGCCGGTCATCAATGCTGAGAGAGAACATCACCGACCTGATGTCCTTCGTGGTCGTCGCGCAGACCGGAAGCTTCACCCGCGCGGCGGCGCAGATCGGCGTGTCGCAATCCGCTCTCAGCCATTCGATGCGTGCTCTCGAGGAACGGCTGGGAATGCGGCTCCTTGCCCGCACGACCCGCAAGGTAACGCCGACGCCGGAAGGTGAGCGGGTGCTCGAGCGCATTGCCCCTCATCTTGCAGAGATCGAGGAAGAGCTCGAATCGCTGATCGAAATGCGCGACCGGCCGGCCGGAACCATCCGCATCACCACGACCGACTATGCGGCCGATACCGTGATCTGGCCGAAGCTCGCGCCCATTCTCAAGGACTATCCCGACCTCAAGGTCGAGATCGTCTCGGATTACGGCCTGACCGATATCGTCGGTGAAAGGTTCGACGCAGGCGTCCGGTTGGGCGAGCAGGTCGCTGAAGGCATGATCGCGGTCCGTATCGGTCCCGATTTCCGCATGCTGGCGATCGGCTCACCGACCTATTTCGCGGGGCGGAGCATTCCTCGGGTGCCGCAGGACTTGACCGATCACGTCTGCATCAACCTCCGCCTCGCCACCCACGGCGGCCTCTATGCCTGGGAGTTTGAGAGGGACGGACGGGAGCTTCGCGTTCGGGTCGACGGGCAGCTGACCTTCAACACCATCGATCCGATGGTCGAGGCCGCGCTCCAAGGCTACGGCATCGGCTACGTTCCCGAAAGCCTGGTTCGTCATCATATCGAAGCGGGCCGGCTGACGGCGGTGCTGGAGGACTGGTGCCCGCCGTTCCCCGGGTATTTTCTCTATTACCCGCACAGGCGACGGACTTCGCCGGCCTTCTCCGTCATCGTCGAGGCTTTGCGGCACAGAGACTAAGGGGACGCGAACGCCGGCAGAAAAACGCCGGCTCCGAATCCGCTTGATCCGACGAACCCCGCCGAATCGGGCGGGGCTCGGCATTGCATCAATGAGCGGTTGCCATCGTCGCCAGGCCCGTTTGGCGGCGACGATGGCGGCAGCCGCTAGTCCAGCCACCCGCTCTTGCCGACGATGGCGAGGGCGCGATCGGTTGCCTCTGGTGCCTTGCCGACATAGGTCGTCGGGTCCAGCACATCTGCCAATTCCTCGTCCGTCAACACGTTGCGGATGCGATCATCCTGGAACAAGGCATCGTGGAAGGAGACGCCGCCCTCCATGCCCCGGCGCGACGCCTCGTAGATAAGCTCATGCGCCGTCTGCTTGCCGACCTTGTCCGACAGCACGAACATCACGCGCTCCGAAAGCATGAAGCCGCCGAGGATATCCATGTTCTCGCGCATTTTCCTCTTGTTCACGAGAAGACCGCCCAGCGAGAACTCCATGTTCTGCAGGACGATGGAGGTCATCATGCAAATCTCCGGCATGATCTTCCATTCCATTTTCCAGTACGCGCCGTCGCGCTCGTGCTCCTGGCGCAGCATGTCCTGCAAGATGTTGATGTTGCCCTTGATCGCCGTCGACACAGTGACGGCATTCTCGCTGACAGCCGGATTGCGCTTGTGCGGCATGGTCGAGGAGCCGACCTGCCCTTCCCCGAACGGCTCATGCAGCTCGTCGATCTCGTTGTGGGCGAGCAGAAGGATTTCGTGACCAATTTTGCCAAGCGTACCGGCAATCATCCCCAGAACGCCACCGAATTCCACGAACCGGTCCCGCGAGGGTTGCCACGAGATTTCCGGTACGCCAAGGCCGAGACGCTCCAGAACGCGTCGTTCGATCTCGTCCGCGTGCTCGCCGAATGATGCCTTGGTGCCGACCGCTCCGACGACGCTGCCGACGAAGGTTCGCTTCTCGAGACTGACCAGGCGCTGATGGTGACGGTGGAGCTCTGTCAGCCAGATCGCTGCCTTATGCCCGAACGTGATCGGCAGCGCCTGCAGGGCCAGGGTGCGCCCCGTCATCGGGGTGTTCCGATGCTCCTCGGCGAGGTGAAAGAGGTGCTGCCCGATCTTTTTCAGATCGCGCTTGATGATCTCGTGAGCCTCCTTGAGCTGCAGCATCAGCCCCGTATCGACGACATCCTGGGTCGTCGGGCCGAAATGCACGTATTCGCCATGCCCGTTGCGACACGCATGTTCGAGCCCCCGCACCGTCGGCACCAGCGCGTGCTTGGTACGCGCGGTCTCCGCCAGGATCAGTGCGTGATCGAGATACTCGACCTTGGCCCGCGCAGCGATTTCCTCGGCAGCCTCGGCGGGAATGATGCCGAGCGCCCCCTGCTCCATGGCGAGCGCGGCCTCGTAGTCGAGCCACTTCTGCATGCGGTTCTTCTCGGAAAAGACCTCCCGCATTTCGGGTGTCGACCAGACATTCTGAAGAAGGGACGAGTCGAAAACGCTTGATGTCATCGGAAGGCTCCTGACGCTTTGTCACAGGGGGGAAGGCGGCAATCTCGTTGCGCGTTCCAATATCATATATTATATATAATAGCTAAGACGCAAGCGTCACTGGACGCTCGTAAGTCCGATTTCCAGGCCGCAACCCATTGGTGGAGAACGAAATGAAAATAGTCAGCGTCGACGTTATCGACGTCAAAAACCCCCTTCAGTCGGCTGTCGCGAAATGGCGCCCGGTCGTCGTACGGATCAACACGGACGAAGGCATCTCGGGCTTCGGCGAAGTGGGCATGGCCTACGGCGTCGGCGCTTCGGCCGGATTCGGCATGGCCAAGGATCTCGCCAGCCTCCTCATCGGCATGGACCCCATGCAGAGCGAGAAGATCTGGGACAAGATGCAGAAGAAGACCTTCTGGGGTCAGGGCGGCGGCACGGTCATCTCGGCCGGCATGAGCGCCATCGACATCGCCCTGTGGGACATCAAGGGCAAGGCCCTGAACGTGCCCTGCTATCAGCTCTTTGGCGGCAAGTTCCGCGACAAGCTGCGCACCTATGCCAGCCAGATTCAGTTTGGCTGGGGCGATGCCGCCAAGAAGGAGATTCTCACCACGCCCGCCCAGTACGCGGCGGCCGCCGAGAAGGCGCTCGCGGATGGCTACGACGCCATCAAGGTGGATGTGAACGAGATCGACGAGCAGGGACGGGCCAAGGCGCGCGACCTCTATGGCGTCTTCACCGATCGCGAGCTCATGGTCGGCTACAAGCGTCTCCAGGCGATCCGCGAGGCCGTGGGCGATGGGATGGACATCATCGTCGAGGCTCACGCGCTGACGGACACGGCCTCAGCCATCCGCTTCGGCCGGATGATCGAGGACCTGCGGATATCGGCCTACGAGGAGCCGGTCATGGCCCTCAATCACGGTCAGCTCAAAGAGGTCAAGCGGAACGTCAACATCCCCATCGCTGCCGGCGAACGCGTCTACACGCGCTGGGGATTCCGCCCCTTCTTCGAGGAGCACATCATCGACCTCATTCAGCCGGATCTCGGCACCTGCGGCGGCTTCAGCGAGGCCAAGAAGATCTGTGACATGGGTCACATCTACGACACGACCTGCCAGATCCACGTTTGCGGCGGCCCCATCATGACGGCCGCGTCACTCCATCTGGAATGCGCCATTCCGAACTTCGGCATCCACGAACTGCACCGCTACGCGCTTCTCGAGGGCAACAGGGAAACCTGCAAGTACGATTACTTGCCGAAGAACGGTTTCTACGAAATTCCGGACCTTCCAGGCATCGGCCAGGAATTGACTGAAAAGTCGATCGCGGAATCGCCGAAGGAAACCGTCAAGTAACATCTGCAAAGGAGTAGCTTGCACTCAAGCTACTCCTTTTTTGGAGGGGGGCTCCATATGGGGCTGTTTATTTCACTCATCGTGATCGTCTGGGTTGCCTGGATGATCGCGAGAAAGGGCTATGCGACGGCCGTCCTGCTCTGTGCCGGCGTCGTGCTGTTGGGTGCCTCGGTTCTCTTGGACCTGAGCCCCGGGATCGATCTCGAAAAGTCTACGGGAAGTCAGTTCTTCGACATCTTCCTGGTGGTCGAGAAAGTCATGTCCAGCAACCTCGGCGGCCTCGGCCTGTCGATCATGGCGATGGGCGGCTTTTCCAAGTATATGGATACGCTGTCAGCCGGGCAGGCGCTCTATTCCGTGGTGGGCGGCCCGCTCAAATACGTCCGCTCACCCTATCTGCTGGCATGCATGGGTTTCGTGGTCAGCCAGATCATCGGGTTCGCCATCCCGAGCGCATCGGGCCTGGCACTCATGCTGATGGTAACGCTCTATCCTGTGATGATCCGCGCCGGCGTCTCGCGCATGACGGCCGTGGCGATCATCGGATCGAGCCGCTTCTTCGATCTCGGGCCCGGCTCGGCCAACTGCCTGCTGGCGGCCAAGACGGCAGGAATCTCATGGGCCGAGTACTTCTTCAGCTGGCAGATGCAGATCTATATCCCGCTGCTGATCACCATGCTTGTGTCGCACTATTTCGTGCAGCGATTCTGGGAGCGCCGTGAAGGCCCTGATCCTGAGGACCTCATCCTGCAGGAGCGGTTCCGCAACGAACAGGAGCACGAGAGCGCAGAGGGAAGCGTACCGAATATATACGCCCTGCTGCCGATCATTCCACTCGTCATATTGCTGGCGTTCAACCCGATCGTGCTGGGCCGCTATGGCATCAACATCAAGGTCGGCGTACCGACGGCCATCGTCCTGAGCGTGCTGATCGCCATGATGTTCGACTTCATCCGTCGGCGGAATGCGCTCGACGTGCTGGGCGGCATGAAGCAGTTCTTCGAGGGAATGGGAAAGCAGCTGGCGGTCGTGGTCGCGCTGATCGTCGCTGGCCAGGTGTTCGGTGAAGGCCTGATCGCCACCGGTGCCGTCAACTCTCTGATCACCGGTGCGGAGACCGCCAACCTAGGGGCTGGCTTCATGGTCGTCGTCATGGGCCTCATCATCGGCGTGGTCGCCTTCCTGATGGGATCCGGCAACGCGCCGTTCTTCTCCTTCGCGGCGCTGATCCCGGAAATTGCCACCAAACTGGGCATCCCGGCGGCGGCCATGTTGCTGCCTCTGCAGATCATGACCGGTATCGGACGCACGATGTCGCCGGTCACCGGCGCGATTGTGGCCGTGGCTGGCATTGCGGGTGTCTCGCCCTTCCAGATCGTGAAGCGCAACGCCATCCAGCTGGTCCTGTGCACTCTGGTTACGTTCCTCGCGACCTTCCTGGTGGTCCTTCCCTGACAGCCGTGCGGGCGGTCGCCTGGAAGGCGCCTCTCGAGGCAGTCTTTCAGGCGGCAGGGCCCCCACACGAGAACCAAGCCAGAGAGAATGCGACGGACCGCCGCTTCTCTCGAAACGCACTGCCTCAGCAGGTTGCTTCTTCCAAAGTCCCAGGACTTTCCAGCATCATGCTCCAGGCATCGCCATCCCAAGGTGAGACATGACGGCATCCCCTCAGCAAGAGCTGGCTTCATTCATAGCCGGTTGCGACCTGCAGCTCATTCCCAACCGGCTCATCGCTGACATGAAGTACCGCGTCATCGACTGGCTCGGATGCGCTTCAGTCGGGAGAAACTACGAGCAATGCGCGATCGCGCGGCGGCTGTTCAGCGAAATGGGCGGTGCGTCCGAGGCGACCATGATCGGCGCCAGAGGGCTCTACCCCGTTGCCAGCGCGGCCATGGTCAACGGCATCGTCGGCCATGTTTCGGAACTCGATGACGGTCATCGAAAGGCGATCGGCCATCCCGGTTCCGTCACCCTGCCCGTCGCATTGGCGCTGGGCGAGAAGCGATCGGTGACAGGCGCCGATTTCCTCAAGGCGCTGATCATCGGTTACGACGTCTTCATCCGTCTCGGACAGGCGGTTAACCCATCCCATTATGCTTACTGGCACACCACCAGCACCTGCGGCAGCTTCGCGGCGGCCGCAACGGCGGCCTCGCTCATGAAGCTGTCACCGACGCAGACGTGCAACGCGCTCGGCATTGCCGGAACCTTGACGGGTGGCCTGGTGGCATCCTTCGGCTTTCATGCCAAGGCGTTGAACGTCGGCCATGCCTGCCAGAACGGCATCCAGGCGGCGATGCTGGCGGAGGCGGGCTTTACCGGCTCGCCCCGGGCGATCGCCGGCGAAAAAGGCTTCCTCAGCGCCACGAGCCGCGAAGGAACCGGCATCGAGGTTCCCACCGAGGCGACCTTGTTGTCTGATACCGCGTTCTACAAGGTCTACGCCTCCTGCGGTCACACGAACTCGCCGCTGGACGTGATGTTCGCGCTCTTGCGAGATCACCCGCTGAAACCTTCGGCCATCAAGAGCATCAGGGCGGAAACCTATAGCGTTTCCGTCGCGCTGACCGGCGCCCTGAAGACCGAGAGCGAAGATGCCGCCAAGTTCTCGCTTCCCTATTGCCTGGCCGTCGCCATCATGTTCGGACGTGTATCGCTCGCCGAATTCGCCCCCGAAATGCGGAGCGATGAAGCCATTCTGGCACTGGCGAGAAAGGTGTCCGTCATCGAAAGCGGGGAAGCGACAGCACGCTTTCCGAGACGCCAGGCCAAGGTTTCGGTCGAATTGACCGATGGGACCATCCTCAGCAGAGAAACCATGGATTCGACCGACATCGCCGATCCCATCGTTCTCGACAAGAAATTCTTCGATCAAGCGAAAGACGTCGACAGCAATGGATCGCGGTCGGCTTTCGCGTTCGTACAGAATATTGACACCTCGCCAAGCATAACACCACTTCTGGATTTCTTAAAAAGCCTTTGACGCCGTCATCCATCGACAAGAAAAATACGATCAATATCAAAAAAATAAATCGATCCATCAACAAACGCACGGCGTAACTAGGGTGCCAACACAAAGCCCTGAAGCAATCGAAAGAAAGGAGAACCATCAAGTCGCAGTCGAAGCTGGGTATCGTCGGAAGGCCACGACCATCGACCGTGGCTCACAGTATCTGGACTGACCCAATCGCGGCCATTGAGAGGCAGGGTTGTCGGGCCGGTATCTCACGACGATCCCGATCTGATATGGTGCCGCCCATTGGCGTCGGAATAGAATGCTCTTATTCCGACCGAGTCTCCGAAAGATCTAGGCATGGCCCGACCCCAGCTCGACAAAATGAACCCTGTAAAAATCCAGATGAGGACAAAGTCGGAGACGATATATTCTGACCTGAAAGGTAGAATTCTATCCGGCGAGCTTAAGGCGGAGACCCGATTGAAAATCCGTGAGCTGGCAACGCTGTACGGGAGCAGCGATATTCCCGTCAGGGAAGCGCTGAAAGAACTGGCAGCCGAAAACCTGATCGAGATGAGCCCGCACAAAGGTTCTGTCGTCAAGAACCTCTCCTTCAAGGAAATGCGGGATATGCTGGAGGTTCGCGAGGTCCTGGAGCCGCTTGCCGCCAAGCTTGCGGCGGAACATGCGACACCCGAGCTGGTGGCGGCTCTCAAGGCGATCAACGCCAAATGCGTCTGGCTGGCACAAGAGGGCGACTATCTTGAGTATTCAGACGCGAATCGCGAGTTCCACAGGCTTATTACCGAATCCTGCGGCAACGATTACATCAACAAGATCATGAGCGAGCTGCTGCGCGTACAATTGTACACGAAGACAGTTTTCGATCTCTTCCCGGACATCATAGAAAGCTCGCTCAAAGAGCACCGAGAAATAATTGAGCTTATCGAACACGGAAGCGGAGATGAGGTTTACAACCTGATCCTCAAGCATAAACGCCGCGCATACAACAAACTGCGCGAGCACTTCGGAAACATGCAGGCACAATCGTCGCTAGAGGGTGACGTTCGCCACGAATGAGAACTCCTTCGGCTGGGATTGGACTCTCGCGCCCGCTCCTGCCGCCCCGGCGATGCCGGATCCTGGGCTCAAAGAGTCATGAGATGCCTCTGAGTCGACAGGCGTGCTGGCCAGCCAGCCGTGACGTTCTCCTCGCTTGATCCGGAGTGATCGCGCCCCCCCTCGCCCCAGGCGCCGAGGGCGGTGGCCAACGAGCCATCGACGCGCCGAACATGGGCGAACAGAGCCAAGTTGGAGAATTGAAATGGCCTTCGGTGGTGTGTTTCCGTATCTTGTCTCGCCTATCGACGAGTCCGGCGCAGTGATGCGCGATGTACTCGGCGATCTCGTCGAGCATCTCATCAATGCCGGGGTTCATGGGCTGACGCCGCTTGGCAGCACCGGCGAGTTCGCCTACCTGACCTGGGAGCAGCGGCGAGAAGTGGTCGAGACGGTCGTGGCCACTGCAAGGGGCCGGGTGCCGGTGATCGCCGGCGTCGCCTCCACCTCCACGCGCGATGCCGTGGCGCAGACGAAGCACATGGTCTCCGCCGGTGCCGACGGCATCCTGGCAATTCTGGAAACCTATTTCCCGATCGGTGACGAGGGTGTGGAAGCCTACTTCACTGCCATCGCCGGAGCCGCCCAGGGGCGACCAGTCGTCATTTACACCAACCCGCAGTTCCAACGCTCGGACCTGACATTGCCAGTCATCGAGCGGCTCAGCCACGTCGAGAACATCCGCTATATCAAGGACGCCTCCACCAACACCGGGCGCCTTCTTTCCATCATAGAGCGTACACGCGGCCGCCTGGACGTATTCGCGGCATCGGCGCACATCCCTGTCTGCGTCATGATGATTGGGGGCGTGGGCTGGATGGCAGGGCCGGCCTGCATCGCGCCCGGCCAGAGCATTGCGCTTTACGACGCCGCCAGACGCGGCGACTGGGTCGGCGCGATGGAACTTCAGCGCCCGCTGTGGCGCGTCAACGAGATCTTCGCCAAGTACTCGATCGCTGCATGCATCAAAGCGGCGCTAGAATTGCAAGGCTTTCCGGTCGGCGCGCCGATTCAGCCCCAGCAGCCACTGACGCAAGCGGCCCGGGACGAAATCGAGACCGTGCTTCGCGGCATAGGTGCGCTTTAACGCAATCCCCGTAGAGACGCGAAGCGATTCCGCCTTTGGAATGGATCGAACGCCAAAGCCTTGGAGCAGCGAAGGTGAACCGTATGTCACCGGAAGTGCTCCAGAAAGGGCGCCGCGCCGCGCCCCCCGGGTAACCTTCTGTTTGTGCGCGATGTTTTCCGAGGCGCAATGCGACGTCTCGACATCACGTCCTTGAGCTTGTCCAAATCCGCCCCTGCGGCGAGCCATGGGCAAAGGCCCTTCCCGGCTCGATGAAAGATGAAATAGCAAGATGCACAAGGTCGTTCTGATCACGCGGCTCAACCGGGTCGCGGACATTTTCCGTAGCGCCGTGCCGACCGACTTCGAGGTCTTCTTTCTGCCTATGTCGGCTACGGAGGAGGAGAAGATCGCCGCGGTCAGGGATGCGGAATTCATCGTTCTGCAACCCGCCGATATCTCCAGCACGGTGATTGGAGAATGTCGCAAGCTTCGGCTGTTACAGCTTCTCGGCGCCGGATACGACCAGATCGATCTCGGAGCCGTCGCCGAGCGCGGCGCGCTGGTCGCCACCAACGGCGGCGCCAATGCCTGGGCCGTGGCCGAGCACACCATCGCGATGCTACTCGCGCTTTATCGGCGCCTCACCGCCTGCGATGCCTCGGTCCGGGCGGGAACGTGGCGGCGCCCAGCCACCGAGTTCGGCACGTTCGAGGTCGCCGGCAAGACCCTGGGCATTGCGGGCGCGGGGACCATCGGCAAAAAGGTTGCGCACCGGCTGAAGGCATTCGAGACCGAGATCGTCTATTTCGATCCCGTCGCGCGCCCGGAGCTTGAGCAACAGCTTCAGGCGCGTCGCGTTTCCCTGGAGGAGCTCTTGCGGGTGTCCGACATCGTCAGCCTGCATCTGCCGCTGACGAAGGAGACAGCGAACCTTATCGGGCGCGAGCAACTGGCCTTGATGAAGGCCAACGCGGTGCTACTCAATCCCAGCCGTGGCGAGATCGTCGATGAGGCCGCGCTTGTTGAGGCTCTGCGCGAGGGGCGCATCGCCGGCGCCGGCCTGGACGTCTTCCAGCGCGAGCCTGTGGCGCCGGACAACCCGCTGCTCAGGCTCGACAACGTCGTCCTGTCGCCCCACTCGGCCGGTCATTCCTATGAAGGATGGTTCCGGCGCAGCAGTTTTTCGTGGGAGAACATCCAACGGGTCGTCTCCGGAGAAATGCCGACCTCGATCGCGCGATAAGCGACAATACAGGCCACGGCGGGAGGCTAGTGCCCTCGTCTCTTGTTGGCTGCGGCCACCGCCAGTGCCACACTCAACGCCATCGTGGCGCCAAGCGAGCGAAAGCCTTCGAAATCGGACTCGGCGATTTCCAGCCAAACCTTCGACAACCGGGCGACAGGGGAAAAGACGCTGTCCGTGATGCCGACCACCGGCACGTCACGGTTGGCGAGAATCTGAACCCAGTCGACCGTTGCCGAGGCATAGGGTGTGAATGAAATAGCGATCGCCGCGTCCTGCGGCCGAGCCAGTTCCAGAACGGTTTCCTCGCCGCCCTGGGCCGACCCCACGATACAGGCCCGCATCTTCAGCTTCCCGAAGATATAGGCGAGATAGCTGGCGACCGGGAATGAGCGCCGCTGCGCGAGCAGATAGATCGTGTCGGCCTCGGCCAGAACCGTCGTGGCCGCTTCCAGAGCCTCGGGATCGAGCTTCGGCAGGGCCTGTTCGATGGATTGGACAGCCGCTTCGAGAATCCCAACGGCCAGTACATGCGTGGCCGAGGTGTTGTCTGGGATCATCGACTTGGCATGCGCCAGCCGCTCTTCGTAGGAGGAATTCTGCACCTTCAGACGTTGGCGGAACACCGCCTGAAGGTCCGTGAAGCCCTGGTAGCCGAGGCTCTGTCCCAAGCGCACCAACGTCGAGGGCTGCACATGCGCGGCCTTGGCGATGCTCGCCGCTGTCCCGAACGCCACCTCCTCCGGGTTTTCCACCGCGAAGCGCGCGACCTGCGCCAAGCGCTTCGGCAAGGTGCCATGCCGCGCGAGGATCAGCGCCCGCAGGGAATCGAAATCCTGCGGTGAAGCGTCTTCATCGGCCACAACAACCATTAGCTCACCAATTCAACTTGGAATATACTTGCGCGAAGAGCAGTCGTCGCCCGAAAGCTCAAGCCGCTCTTCGCGCGATGTTATCGCGTCATCGTGCCGTCCCAGGTCGTCACCTTGGCAGGGATAGCCTTGCCGGTGAACCAGGTCGACGTGACATTCTTCGTTTCCGTGAAGAACATGAAACCGTCCTTGCCCATGCAGTGCAGGTCGCCGAAGAAGGACTGCTTGTGACCGGTGAAGCCGAAGATGCCCAAGGGCACGGGAATGCCGACATTGATGCCGACCATCCCGCCATCCGTGTGCTTGGCGAATTCCCGCGCATAGTGGCCGCTTTCGGTGAAGATCACCGAGCCGTTGGCGAAGCGGCTGGCGTTCATCACCTTCAATCCTTCCTCGAAGCTGTCGACGCGCTTGATGCAGAGAACCGGCCCGAAGATCTCCTCGCGGCCGCACGACATCTCGTCCGTGACGTGATCGAAGATCGTCGGACCGACGAAGAAGCCGGTTTCACAGCCCGATGCGACGTCCGGCTTGCGCCCGTCGAGAACGAGTTCCGCCCCTTCCTTGATCGCTGTTTCGATCCAGTTGAGAACGAAGTCCTTGTGCCCCTTGTTGACCACCGGCCCCATGCCTGTCGCCTTGTCATAGGCCGCTCCCAGATTGACCTTCTCGGCCAGATCCTTGACGAGCCCGACGAGCTTGTCGGCGATGGCGTTCTCCACCACGACCACAGGCAGGGCCATGCAGCGCTCGCCGGCACAGCCGCAGAAGGAGTTGATGATGCTCTGCGCCGCGCGCTCCAGCACCGCGTCCTGAAGCACCAGCGCATGGTTCTTGGCTTCCGTCAGCGCCTGAACCCGTTTGCCGTTGCTTGCCGCGGTCGCATAGATATGCTGGCCGACCGCCGTCGAACCCACGAAGGAAACCCCTTTGATATCGGGATGGCGAAGCAGAATTTCGGCCTCATTGCGGCTGGTCGTCACGATGTTGAGGACCCCTTCGGGCAAGCCGGCCTCAGCCCACAGCTCGGTGATCCGCATCGCCGATTGCGGGGCGAAACTCGCCGCCTTGAGCACCATGCAGTTGCCGGTCGCCAGGCAGATCGGCGCCATCCAGCCCTGCGGAATCATCGCCGGGAAGTTCCATGGGGCGATGCCCGCAAAAACGCCCATGGGCTCGCGGAACTGCACCGTGTCATAGCCTGACGAGACGTTCATCAGGGATTCGCCCTTCATCATCTGCGGCGCGCCGCAGGCGAACTCGACGACTTCGATGACCTTGAGGATATCGCCCTGAGCCTCGTCCCACTTCTTGCCGTTCTCCTCCGCGCAAAGACGAGTGAGTTCTTCGAGGTGTTCGTCCAAAAGGTGCTTCATGCGAAACAGCACCTGAACACGCTTGGAAACCGGCGTGTCGCGCCACGCGGGAAAGGCGGCAGCCGCAGCGGCGATCGCTTCCTCGACCTCGGCGGCAGTGCACTGGGGCGCATAGGCGATGACCGCGCCGGTCGAGGGATCGTAGCACGGCATGAGCTTTTCGCTGCGGGAGCGCTTCCACGTTCCTCCGACGCCATAATGGAGGATCTTGGGCCGCTTTCCGCTGATGGGATCAGGCTTAGTCTCGGAATCGGTCGAAAAGTAACGGTTCGGAGCCTCAGTCTTGGGCATTGCTGACATCGGTCACTTCCTACGAACGGGTTAGAAGGTCGAAGCCGAACATGCTCGGCCCGAACTGTTTGATTTCACCGCGATTGGCCTGACGATCCAGGCACGGTTTGCGCCACTCTTGCGCGATCGGGCGCGTGATCTGCCGCTCCGCATGCCTTCCGATACGAAGCATCTCGGTCGCCCGTCACGCAGGCTTCGACAGCAGCCACGCGTGCTCCGGCGCATTGTGAAATTTCCAGGTGCGCTTCGGTCCGGCCATGACATTGAGGTAGTAGAGGTCATAACCGTACGTCGCGGCGCAGGGATGGTAGCCCTTTGGTACCATGGTCACGTCGCCGTCCTCGAGGGTCATGACCTCGTCGAGCTCGCGATGCCCGCTCCCGTCCGCGTCCGTATAGACACGCTGGAAGGCGAACCCCTGGGGCGGGTTGATGCGGTGATAGTAGGTCTCTTCGAGGTAGGATTCGTCCGGCAGGTTGTCCGTGTCATGCTTGTGCGGGGGATAGGACGAGGTGTGCCCTCCCGGCGTTATGACCTCGACAACCAGCAGCGAATCCGCCTCGACGTCGCTCTCGGGAAGGATATCGGTGACGTAGCGCGTATTGGTCCCGACCCCGCGGGTCGTCTGGCGCAAGCCGTCGGGACGGATCACGCGCGCCGCGTGAGACCCCGCCTTGGCCGGAGCCGAGCAGACCGCGAGTTCGACGGGGGTCTTTGCCCTCACCCGGAAGTCCGAGCCCGCCGGCACATAGACGGACCAGGGCTTGCCCGAGAACGGGTCCATTCGCTCGCCAAGCGCGCCGAAATCCTGGCCGGCGGCATCCACCGCCGCGATACCCGAAACCAGGACCAGGCAGACCTCCCTGTCCTTCGTCGTGTCCGCAAAGCTCTCTTCAGGCGCCAGCCTGACCAGAGAAAAGCCGACATAGGTCCAGCCCGCGCTTTCCGGTGTGATCTCGATCACGCGACCGTTCGCCTTGCTTGCCCTTACCTTCAGCCGGGACATTCAGATCCCCTCTTTCTGCGGACACTGTCTGTCCTATTGCATTCCAGCGAAGGCGCCCGGCCGGCGCCAACGACGAAACCTGCAGAGCGCGCCGACTAGGCAGTCTTGCGCAGTCCGGCCTCGTTCAGAAAACGAACGAGATTGGCATAGCCCATCGCCACATACTTCTTGGGATTGGCTTTTTCCGGGTCCTGCTCGGCCTCGATAATGACCCAGCCCGTATAGTTCGGGAGCTCTCTGAAAAAGGCCACATAGTCGACGGCACCGTCGCCGGGAACCGTATAGACCCCTTCAAGGACCGACTTCAGGAAGGACCAGTCGCCTTCCGCCGCCTTCCTGGCGACGTCCAGGCGAACATCCTTGGTGTGGATATGCGCGATCCGATCGCGGTAGCGGGCGGCGAGTGCCACGGGGTCGACCCCCGCCCATGTGGCGTGGCCGGTATCGAGCAGCAGCTTCACCGCCTCTCCCGTTCCGGTCATGAAGCGATCGATGTCGGCCTCGCTCTGAACCACGGTGCCCATATGGTGGTGGTAGACGAGCGTCAGGCCGTATTCCTGCTTCACCAGCTCCGCGAAGCGCGTCATGCGCGGCAAAAGACGGGCCCATTCGTCCGGAGTCAGGATCGGCCTCCGCGACAAGGGCACGTCGATGCTGCCATGAACCGTGCGGGTGCATTCGCAAGTCACCAGAACCTCGGCGCCGGAGTCGCGGCGAAAGGCGAGTTCGGGGCGTTGCGCTTCCAGCTCGGCCTCGGCGTCGCGCTCCAGAAGGAAGGTCGACAGCCAACCGGAAACGAAGACAAGACCGTATTGCCCGAGCTTCGCTCTCATCTCCGAGGCAGTCTTGGGAAACTTGTTGCCGAGTTCCATGCCTTCCAGGCCGATCTCGGACGCTTCCGAGAGGCATTGTTCCAGCGGAATGTTTCCGCCGATCTCTTTCATGTCGTCGTTCGACCAGCAGATCGGATTGGCGCCGATGCGGATCATGGTCTTCTCCAGTTCCAATTGCCTCGCCGCCGTAAAGCTGCTTGGCACACAGCAGTAGCGGCCTCATCCCTGTCTCGATCGCGGATGGCATCCCTCGGGCCCGCCGGGCCCTTATGTCCCCTTCAAACATAGCGCTTTCAAAGCGCTCCGTGCGTTATGCCATCGTCTGTTGCGAAGCGCGCGCTGCCTCCCAGGCCTCCAGAAGAGCAAGAAATTTCCCGGCCATGTCGTCGATCGCCACTTCGTCGTCGATCGCGCCGGCCAGCCATTTGCGGGCGGCATCAGCAAAGATCGTGCGGCCGACGGCGAAGCCCTTGACCATGGGCGTGGAAGCGGCGGCAGCGAAAGCGGCTTCCAATTCCGGCCGCGACGCGTCGAGGCCAAGCAGAACGATCCCGCGACACCAGGGGTCACACTCCTCGATCACCGCCGCGATATTGGCCCAGGCGCGAGGCGAGGCCTGCGGCTCGAGCTTCCACCAGTCCGGCCTGATCCCCGACCGATAGAGATGGTTCACGACACGTGCGACGGTATCGTCCTCAAGGCGTCCGTTCTTTCCGGCGATGATCTCCACCAGAAGTTCACGACCGACCCGGCGGGAGGCCTCGTAGACGCGCAGCAGAGTTTCCGTCTGCTCAGACTGGAGCGCGGCCGGATCGTCGGGATGAAAGAAGCACAGGCACTTGATGACGTGGTCAACGGGCCACTCGACCAGGCGCGACCCGATATCGCGGCCATGCTCGAACTCGAGAGGCCGAGACCCCGGTTTCTCCACGGGTCGACCGATCCAGAATCCCGCTTGGCCCGCCGCCCCCAGCGCCCTGCGACCATAGGTTTCATCGAGGAGCATGCCGATGCCCGGCCGCCCCTCCCCCCCGCGCTGCGCGGCCTTGACGGCCAGCTCCTTGAACAGCCCGATCCGCTCTGTCTCCACACCGGCCTCGCGGGCCATCTCTTCCAACTGCGTGCGATGATCGATCGCGAGAGCCGCGAGCTTCGGCCACTGGCGGCGGCGGGTCGTCACCCAGTGAAGGTGGTTGATCTCCGTGTCCTTGCGCAGCGCCTTGAACGGAGAGCCGTGCTCCAGGAAATACTGGAGTTCGGTAAAAGTCGGGCTTTCCGGCGAGCAAAGCAGGCGCGACACCGCGAAGGCGCCGCAGGCATTGGCCCATGTCGCGGCCGTCTCCAGGTCCTCGCCCGCGAGATAGCCGCGCAGCAGGCCCGACATGAAGGCGTCGCCCGCCCCCAGCACGTTGAACACCTCGATCGGGAAGCCCTTGCCGACGATCCCTTCCTCCAGGTCGCCGGCGATGGGGCCCTCATAGATGATGCACCCCATCGGCCCCCGCTTCAGAACGATCGTCGCCGCCGAGAGCGCGCGGATCGCCCTTAGAGCCGTAAGAACGTCTTCAGATCCCCCGGCGATCATGACCTCTTCTTCGGTGCCGACGATCAGGTCACAGTCCGGCAGGACGCTCGCAAGCGCTTGCGAGACGACATCGGAGGCGACGTATCGGGAAAAGCCCGCCGCATGGCCGGCCAGACCCCAAAGGTTCGGCCGATAGTCGATATCGAAGCAGATCTTCGCGCCGTTCTTCTTGGCGATCGCCATCGCCTTCTTCTGGGCCGCGGCGGTGTTCGGCCGTGAGAAATGCGTTCCGGATACGACGATCGCGCGGGCGCGGGAAAAGAACGCCTCATCGACGTCGTCCTCACTGAGGGCCATGTCGGCGCAGTTCTCGCGATAAAAGATCATCGGGAAGCTTTTGTCGCTCTCGACAGCCAGGAGCACCAGCGCCGTCAGACGGTTCGGATCGGTGACGACAGCGCCAACGTCGACCCCCTCGCGAACCAGCTGCTCGCGAATGAAGCGCCCCATCTGCTCGTCGCCGACGCGCGTGAGGACGGCACTCTTCAGCCCCAGGCGCGCCGTCCCGATGGCGATGTTCGACGGGCACCCTCCCACCGACTTCGCCATCGACGTGACATCCTCGAGCCGCGATCCGATCTGCTGGCCGTAGAGATCCACCGACGAACGGCCGATGGTGATGACGTCCAGCATCGGCGAACCCAATCCCACAGCCATGAATATTTTCCTCACTCCGCAAGGCTCGCCGAATTCGTCGGAAATGCGGACAGCGGTCGGATCCGACTTGCTCTCGGTCGCTCTGCCATTGCGCAATAATTGAAACAGCAAATTCCATTCGGTGTCAACACGGATTGAATATTCCACACGGAAGCGGTATGGCAGAGATGGTGAGCTTGGTGAGGGAGAAGACTCATGCTCAATTTCGGGCTGCTGGGCGCCGGCCGGATCGGCCAGATCCATGGGCGCAACATCGCGGCAAATCCCGAGGCACGCCTGGTGGCTCTGGCGGACCCGGTTCCGTCCGCTGCCGAGGCCCTCGCCGCTCAAACAGGCGCTGAGGTGCGCTCGATCGACGCCATCCTGGATGCCGATGACATCGACGTTGTGGCGATCTGCACCCCCACGGATAGTCACGCGGAATATATCGAGCGGGCAGCCGCGGCAGGAAAAGCCATCTTTTGCGAAAAGCCGGTCGATCTTTCCAGCCAGCGCATCAAGGCGCTTCTCGGACGCATGCGCGCGGTCCCGACGATGATCGCCTTCAACCGGCGCTTCGATCCCAATTTCGCGGCCCTGAAGGCGCGCATCGACGCCGGCCAGATCGGCGAGGTCGAGCTCGTCTCGGTCGTCTCCCGAGATCCGGGGCCGCCGCCGGTCAGCTATATCCAGAAGTCGGGCGGGCTTTTCCGCGACATGATGATCCATGATTTCGACATGGCGCGGTTTCTTGTCGGCGAGCCCTTCGAAACTGTTCAGGCGGTCGGCTCATGCCTCGTCGACCCAGGTATCGGCGAAGCCGGCGATGTGGACACCGCGGCGGTCCTTTTGAAGACCGCGTCCGGCAAGATCTGCCAGATCTCCAATTCGCGCCGGGCGACCTATGGTTATGATCAGCGCATCGAGGTCCATGGATCGAAGGGGCTGCTCACGGCCGGCAACATCCACGAGACGACCGTCTGCCTCGCGAACGGCGCAGGCATCACGGCCGACCCCATCCAGAATTTCTTCCTCCAGCGCTACATGGCGGCGTACCGGAGCGAGATCGAACATTTCATCAGTGCCCTTGCCAATGGTCGCGAGCCCAGCCCAACGGCGCTCGACGGCTTCGAGGCCGGGCGCCTTGCCGATGCGGCGACGGAGAGCCATCGCACCGGCCGCACGATCGAGCTGGCCCAATTCGCCTGAGGATGCGGAGCTTCCTTTCCGGGCTGCCTGAAAGGGACCATGATATTGGCACGGCTTCGACAGCTCGCCGGGAAGTGTGCCGAATGACACGATCATCCTGGCGGGTGAGAAGCAATTTTCCTATGGCGCTCCATCGCCCATTCGGCGAGATGCGACGCGGGCCGAGGGGAGGACGACAGACATGGGAACCATCAGACTGACCGCCGCTCAGGCGATGGTGCGCTTTCTCATCGTTCAACGCAACGAGGAGGGAGCCCCCCTCATCCCCGGCGTCTGGGCCATCTTCGGTCACGGCAATGTCGCGGGCCTCGGCGAGGCGCTGGCCGAAGCGGGCGATGCGCTTCCGACGTGGCGCGGGCACAACGAGCAATCCATGGCCCACGCCGCCATCGCCTACGCCAAGGCGACGAATCGGCGTCAGGCCATGGCCGTCACGACCTCGATCGGCCCCGGCGCCACCAATATGGTGACCGCCTGCGCCGTCGCGCACGTGAACCGCCTCCCCTTGCTTCTCGTCCCCGGCGACGTTTTCGCGACCCGTCAGCCCGATCCGGTGTTGCAGCAGATCGAGGATTTCGACGACGGCACCGTCTCGGTCAACGACTGCTTCCGCCCAGTGGCCCGCTACTTCGACCGGATCGGCCGTGCCGAGCACCTGCTCTCGGCACTTCCCCGAGCGATGCGCGTGTTGACGGATCCTGCGGACTGCGGCCCGGTCGTTCTGGCCTTCCCGCAGGATGTCCAGACAGAGGCGTACGACTGGCCAGAATCGTTCTTCGCCGAACGTATTTGGCAGCGCCGTCGCCCGCATCCCGATCCGCGCGAGATCGATCGCGCGGCGGAGATGATCCGGGCTGCGAAAACGCCGATGATCGTCGCCGGCGGCGGCGTTCTCTACTCCGGCGCGATGGATGCGCTGAAGCGGTTTGCCGATGCCCACAACATCGTCGTCACGGAAACCCATGCCGGCCGCTCGGCGCTTCCCTGGAGCGATCCGCTCAACTTCGGCGCCCCAGGCGTCTGCGGCAGCGCGGCCGCAAATGCCGTCGCCGAAAAGGCCGATCTCGTCATCGGCGTCGGCACGCGCTTCCAGGACTTCACGACCGGCTCCTGGGCCGTGTTCAAAAACCCGGAACGCCGGCTCCTCGCCATCAACGTCTGCTCCTATGATGGGATCAAACACGGCGCCGTGCCGCTCATCGCCGATGCCAAGGTCGCGCTTGAAGCACTCGACGCTGCGCTCGGCCAGCATAAGGCGACACTCCCCGACCCTGCCATCCGAGAGGATTGGTTCAAGGAGGTCGACCGTGCGACGGCGGCGCCCCACGGCAATGCCCTGCCGACAGATGCCCAGGTGATCGGCGCCGCGCAACGCGGCCTCGACGAGAACGCCGTTCTCCTATGTGCGTCCGGCGGCCTGCCGGGCGAATTGCAGAAGCTGTGGAAGGCTTCCAAGCCCAACGGCTATCACATGGAATACGGCTATTCCTGCATGGGCTATGAGATCGCCGGGGCCATAGGCGCCAAGATGGCGATGCCCGACCGGGAAATCTGCGTGATGGTCGGCGACGGCTCCTATATGATGATGAATTCCGAGTTGGCCACCTCGGTCATGATCGGACAAAAGATCATCGTCATCCTCCTCGACAATCGGGGCTTCGGCTGCATCAACCGCCTGCAAATGGCCTGCGGCGGAAAGAGCTTCAACAATCTCTTGGACACGGCGCGCCACGTCGTGCCTTCCAACATCGACTTCGCCGCCCACGCCGCCGCGATGGGCGCTATCGCGGAAAAGGTCGATTCGATTTCCGAACTCGAAGAGGCTCTGGGACGAGCGCGAGCGTCCGACCGGAGCCATGTCATCGTCATCGACACCGATCCCCTTCCCTCCACCGAGGCCGGTGGGGCGTGGTGGGAAGTCGCCGTGCCTGAAGTCTCCAACCGCGCCGAGGTTCGTAAGGCGCGCGATGACTACGAGGCGCATCTGGCGGCCCGCAAGGCGATCAACTGAACGCCGTGCGCCATCCGGGGCGGCCAGTCCTTGCACGAGCCGCCTCATCAAACCATCCAACCCATCATTCTTAAGTCGCGGCAAGCCGCACGATGCCCGAACCCGTAGAAATGGGCGAGGCGCCGGTCGGCTTCTTCCGCGCGTTCCGCTTCCCGTCGATCCAAGGCTCTGACCGGCATCAGCAAAACCGTTCAAGAATGGCGCGGATCGAAATATTCCATATTGACTGCCGAATGGGATTGATATTTCATATCTGCATAAGAAGGCAGAAGCTGGAGGATGCAGACGATCTGCATGCTTCTGCCGCCGAGCGGAGGGGATGAATCATACATCCCCCTGCCAATGGAGGAGACGCAGAGGCTTGTTCTTCTGCGGAACGGCAATGACCGAAAGCAGCTCGAAGCTTGTCGAATTCAGCCGCATCGAGATCTTTGGCCGGGCGCCGGCCGAAGAAGGTGATGATGGCGGCGTCTCTCGTTCTTATCTTGCGCTCGAGGGATTTTTCACCCGATCATCCACCTGCCTTCTTCCTTCCCTCAATATTCTTGACGGAATTCGGATCATTTCGGGGATCGGCCGTGCTTCGATGACCGGCGATTGCGCAGGGATCATCCATGAGTACCGGTAAGTTGCTGCTGCAGGCGACGGGAATCTGCAAGAAGTTTTCAGGGGTCGTTGCCCTCGATCATGTGAGCCTCGACGCGAAGGCCGGAGAAATCCACGCCATTGCAGGAGAGAATGGCGCGGGCAAGTCGACGCTGATCAAGATCCTGACCGGCGCTTATACGCCGGACGAGGGCAAGATCATCTTCGATGGCGAAGAGATGATCCACACCGATCCGCGCAGGGCCATGCAGGCCGGAATCGCCTGCATCTATCAAGAGCTCAACCTCATTCCGCACCTAACGGTTACTGAGAATATTTTCCTTGGGCGTGAATACCGACTGGTTGGTCACACCAACGTCCTCGACCGCAGCAGGATGCGCAAGGAAGTCGGAGAGCTGATGCGAGAGCTTGGGCTTGCGATCGATCCTGATGCGCGCATCGCCACTCTCGGCGTTGGACAGCAGCAGATGGTCGAGATCGCCCGGTCCGTGCGCTCCAACGCCAAGCTGATCATCATGGACGAGCCGACCTCGTCCCTGTCCGAGAAAGATGCGGAAGAGCTGTTCCGCATTGTGCACCGGATCAAGGCGCGCGGCGTCGCCGTGCTGTTCATCTCGCATCGGTTGGACGAGATGAAGAACCACTGCGATCGAGTGACCATTCTGCGCGACGGCAGCAGCGTCGCGACTCTCAAGATCGCGGAAACATCGGTCGACGAAATCATCAAGCTGATGGTCGGACGCGACATCACGAACAAATACCCGAAGGTCAAAGCGACCTGGGGCGACGTCGTTCTGGCGGTCGAGGGCCTGACCCGCAAGGGCGTCCTCCATGACATTTCCTTCGAGTTGCACGCGGGCGAGGTGCTCGGGCTCGCGGGCCTTGTCGGCTCGGGTCGCACGGAGACCGCGCGAGTCATCGCCGGCGCCGATCCGCTGGACAAGGGCAGGATCAAGGTCTTCGGCAAGGAGGTCAGGATCCGCGAGCCACGCGATTCCATCGATGCCGGGATCGCGTTCCTCACGGAGAACCGCAAGGAGCAGGGCCTCATCCTGATCCAGAGCGTCGAGTTCAACTCGACCATGGTCAAGATGGAGCAGTATGCGAAGGGCAGCATCCTCGATCTCGCCAAGCTCAAGGCCATGACCGAGAAGATGGCGACCGGCCTGAGGCTGCGCGCGGCTTCGGTGAAGATGCCTGTTGGGCAGCTCTCAGGCGGCAATCAGCAGAAGGTCGTGATTGCCAAGTGGCTGCTGTCCCACGCGAAGATATTCATCTTCGACGAGCCGACGCGCGGCATCGATGTCGGAGCCAAGGTCGAGGTCTATCGGCTCATCAACGAGCTCGTGGCCGGCGGGGCGGGCATCATCATCATCTGCTCCGAAATGGACGAGGTCCTCGGCATGGCCGACCGCATCCTGGTGATGCACGAGGGGCGCATCACGGCGAACATGATGCGTTCGGACGCGACCCAGGAAAAGATCATGTATGCGGCATCCAACGTTTCTGTGAACTAGTTCGGAATCGTTCGCCAAGACTGCCAAGCATGAACATGCATCGGGAGCGATGACGGAGATGACACCCATGACGAGCGTCGCCGATCAATTGGAAAAGGGCAAGAAAGGCTCGATGACCGAGCGGCTGTATAGCCTGGGCGTCCTTCTCAGTCTCTTGCTCCTGTGCTTGATCATGAGCTTCCTGTCCAATCGCTTCCTGACGATGGACAATCTGATGAACGTGGCGGCCCAGGCAGCGGTCAGCGCCATCGTGTCGATCGGCATGTTCCTGGCCATCCTGACGGCCGGTATCGATCTTTCCGTCGGCTCCATCCTGGCGCTGTCCACGATGGTCATGGGCGTCGTCGGCGTGAACTGGGGGTTCGGCCCCTACACCTCCATCCTCGCATGCCTAGCGACCGGCGCGTTTCTCGGCCTTTGCAACGGCTTGATGCTGACGCAGCTGCGTCTGCCGCATCCGTTCATTTCGACGCTCGGCATGCAGAAGATGGCGCGCGGCATCGCACTGGTGATCACCGCCGCGGCGCCGATCAGCATGTTCCCGGAGCCGGTGACCTATCTCGGCAGCGCCTCGGTGGGCGGCATTCCGGTGAGCTTCGTCCTCGTCGCCGTTCTCTATATCGGCATGTACCTCTTCCTCACCCGCACGACGACGGGGCGATACATCTACGCGGTGGGCGGCAACAAGGAGGCGAGCCGCCTGAGCGGCATTCGCGTCAACGGCATTCTCAACCTCGTCTACACGATCAGCGGCTTCACCGCCGCGCTCGCCGGCCTCGTCCTCGCCGGCCGGGTCGATGCCGTCTATCCGCTGGCGGGGCTCGATTACGAGACCGATGCGATCGCCGCCGTCATCATCGGCGGCGCCAGCTTCTTCGGCGGCGTCGGCTCGATCGGCAACACGATCATCGGCGTTCTTCTCATCGCCGTGCTGCGAAACGGTCTCAACCTGCTCAACGTCGATTCCGCCTACCAGACCTTCGCCATCGGCGCCGTCATCATCGTCGCCGTGGCTGTCGACGTGGTGCGTCAGAAGTTCATGGTCGCGCGCTGATCCGGCGGCCCTGTACCAGGCCAGGCATGGCCTGGATTCGGAATCGCCGGGTCGCATCACAATGCGCGGGAGGCGCAGACCCGGCGAACAGCCAGCATCATACCAAGCAAGAACCAATGGGAGAGAACCGATATGAAATTCCGCCATCTCATGTTCGCGCTGGCAGCCGCGGCCGTCGCCATCAACGCCGGCAGCGCGGCAGCCGCTGAAAAGCCGCGCATCGCCGTGATCCTGAAGACCCTCAGCAGCCAGTATTGGAAGGTCGTCGCGGCCGGTGCCCAGGATGCCGCCAAGAAGTACGACGTCGACCTCATCCTGCTCGGGCCGCCGACCGAGGACGCCGTCGAACAGCAGATCAACATGGTTCAGGACGCCCTTTCGCAGCATCCCGGCGCCCTCGTCTTCAGCCCGTCGCAGCCTCCGACGGCGGTCGGCGTTCTCAAGAAGGCCGCAGAGGCGAAGGTGCCGGTCATCCTCGTGGATACCGGAATGCCCGAGCGCTTCACGGACTATGTGACCTTCATCGGAACGGACAATCTGGCGGCGGGCAAGGCCGGCGGCGAGGCCCTCGCCAAGGTGCTGAAGAAGGGAGACAAGGTCATCCTTCTCGACGGCGCGCCAGGTAATCCCTCCATGACGGACCGCGTCGATGGAGCGAAAGAGGTTCTTGAAGCCGCCGGGATCGAGGTCGCGTCTCGCCAACCGGCCTACAGCGACCGCGAGAAGGCCTTCACGGTCACACAGAACATTCTTCAGTCGACACCGGACATCGCCGGCGTCTTCGCCGGCAACGACGAGGAAGCGCTGGGCGCAATGCGCGCGCTTCAGCAGAGCGGCAAGAAGGTTCCGGTGATCGGCGTCGATGCCAACGACGAGAACCTGAAGGCCATTCTCTCCGGCGACCTCTATGGCTCCATCGCCCAGGGCAACTACCAGATGGGCTATCTCGGCATCGAGAAGGCGCTCGACGCCATCAACGGCAAACCGGTCGACAAGCGCATCGACTCGGGCGCGACGCTCGTGACCAAGGAGAATGCCCAGAAGGTGCTGGACGATCGGGCCAACATGTCACAGTGACGTCGCAGCAGCCGCGCCCTTCCGCATGACGCCTGGAGCGGCCGTCGCGGCACATCAGGGCTCGGCAAAACGACGTCAACCGCCACGGAGGGATGTTCCCTCCGTGGCGGGATAGTCGGCGGGATCGGGCGCCTTGGCTGCGGTCAAAGGCAGTGCCTCGGAAGAGCCGGACGTCCGAAAGCACAGCACCAAAGGCGCGAAGGCGCGAAGGCGCGAAGGCGCGAAGGCGCGAAGGCGCGAAGGCGCGAAGGCGCGAAGGAAAATGTCGCAAGAACTTCGAATTGGCATCGTCGGGCTGGGCAGGTTGGGCAAACGGCACGCGAGCAATCTCGCCTTTCGCGTACCCGGCGCCTCACTCGTCGCCGCGGCAAGCCCCGTCGAGGAGGAACGCCGCTGGGCGGAGCGCGCCCTTCCGGGGGTTCGCATCTACAGTGGCCTGCCAGACCTTCTCGCCGATCAAACGGTCGAGGCAGTTTGGCTGGTGACGCCGACCTCTCTCCACGCGGATCAGACCATTGCGGTTCTTGAAGCCGGCAAGCATGTCTTCTGTGAGAAGCCGCTCGCGCTCGAAGTCGAGGATTGCGACCGCGTTCTCGACGTGGCCAGACGCCATGGCGGCCAGCTCGCAATGGTCGGCTTCATGCGCCGGTTCGACCGCGCCTATGCCGAGGCCAAGCGCCGCATCGACGCCGGCGAACTCGGACAGGTCTTCCACATTGCCTGCCGGTCGGAAGACCCAATCGATCCCGACGGCTTTTTCGTCAAGTTCGCGCCAACCTCCGGTGGCATCTTTCTCGACTGCTGCATCCACGACATCGACCTCGTGCAGTGGATGCTCGATGGCGCCAAACCCGTCGGCATAAGCGCGACGGGCACGCGCATCATGTATCCGGCCCTGGGGGAATGCGGCGATGTCGACAATGGCTTTGCGACAGTCACCTTCGAGAGCGGAGCCGTCGCGACCTTTCACGTCTCGCGCACCTCGCATCAGGGCTATGAGGCAACGATGAGCCTTTCGGGAACGAAGGCCGGCATCGACATCGGCGCCGGCCTCACGCGCGTTCCCACTCTGTCACGAAGCACCGGAGGCCGCTTCCTCGAAGGGCAGACGGATTTCTTCCAGCGCTTCGACGAGGCGTTCCTTCTGGAAGCCAACGCGTTCGTCGAGGCGGTGCGGAGTGGCAAGCCTTCCCCGCTGTCACTCGAGGACGCGCGCGAGGCGACGGACCTCGCCTGCCGGCTGCGCGACGCTCTGAAGGTTTGACAGGTCGATACTACGAGCCGAAGCCGGCCTCCGCCCCGCGTGCCATCGCATCCGGGGCATCGTCGCCCAAAAGGCTCGCCTCGAAGAGCGTCGCCGAATACTCGTGATGGGTGCGGCCGAAGCGGATATCGTCTTTCGTCAGCTCGTCGACGAAAACGCCTTCCTTCATGACCAGAACGCGATCGCACATGTGCCCGATCACGGCCAGATCGTGGCTGACCAGAAGCAGCGTCAGCGTGCGCTCGTCCCGCAGGTCGCACATCAGGTTGAGAACCTCCGCCTGAACCGAGACGTCCAGCGCCGAGGTCGGCTCGTCCAGAAGCAGGATCGGCGGCGACAGCATGAGCGCGCGGGCGATCGCCACGCGTTGGCGCTGGCCGCCCGAGAGCTCGTGCGGAAAGCGATTGGCGAAGTCGGCGGGCAGTCCGACCTGGGTGAGCGCTCCGGCAACGGCGTTCCAGCCCTCGCCGATTCCCATGGCGCGATGAGGCTCGGCCAGCGCCATTCCGATGCGATGGCGCGGATGCAGCGAGCCGTAAGGGTCCTGGAAGACCATCTGGGCGCTCTTCAGCTCGTCCCGGCTGCGCTCCTTCCCGACGAGCCGTCCGGCAAGATGAATTTCGCCGCTCCAGTGGCTCTCGAGCCCCGCAATGCAGCGCAGCACCGTTGACTTGCCGCAGCCGGATTCGCCGACGATACCGAGGGTCTCGCCCTTGGCCGCCTGGAAGCTGACCGAGCGCACGACGTGGTTTTCCTGTGGCGAGCCTCGATCGAAAACGACATCGAGATCGCGGACTTCGATCATCGTCTCGCTCATGACAGGGCCTCCAGCACCGACCGGTCGAGCGTGGACAAGCGGCGGACGGGATGGCGCGGGTCCGGCATCGCGGCGATCAACCCCTTCGTATAGGGGTGGCGAGCATCGGACAGGCTGGTCAGCATCTCCACGATACGTCCCTTGTACATCACCGCGATCCGCTCGCAGAACGCGGCCACCATGCGGATGTCATGGCTGATCAGGATCAGCCCCGAGTTGTTTTCGCGCACCAACTCGTCGAGCAGCTTCAGGACTTCATGGCGCACACTGACATCGAGGGCCGAGGTCGGCTCGTCGGCGATGACGAGGCGCGGCTTGGCGAGCAGCATCATGGCGATCATCACCCGCTGGCCCATGCCGCCCGATATCTGGTGGGGATAAAGATCCATGACGCGATCGACATCGCGAATACGCACATGGCTCAGCATCTCGCGGGCCTTGTCGCGCCCCGCCTTGCCCTTGAGGCCGAGATGCAGCAACGCGGCTTCCGCCACCTGATTGCCGACCGTCAGCACAGGATTGAGCGAATAGCGCGGGTCCTGCATGATCAGCGCGATCTCGCGCCCACGCAGAGACCGCATCTCCTTTTCGGAACACTCCGGCAGGGACCGCCCGCCAAAGCGCATCTCCTTCGCCTCGATGCGCGCGGACTTCGGCAGAAGGCGCATGATGGCGCGACCCGCCGTCGACTTGCCCGAACCGGACTCGCCGACGATGCCGAAGCGCTCGCGCCCGAGCGTCAGGTTGAAGCCGTCCACCGCCTTGACCGTGGAACGCCGAAAGGTGACGTCGAGCCCCTCGATCGTCAGGATGGGTGCGTGTTCAGGAACGGTCATATCGCGGATCCAGAATGTCGCGCATGGCATCGCCGATGATGTTGAAGGCAAGGCTGGTGAGTAGGATCGCAATGCCGGGCATGACCGCCACCCACCAATAATCCAGCATGAACTTGCGACCGCTGGCGATCATGGCGCCCCATTCCGGCGCCGGCGGCTGCGCCCCGAGGCCGAGGAAGCCAAGGGAGGCGGCGGTGAGCGTGATGGTCGCCATGTTCAGCGTCAGTCGCACGATGACGGAGGGAATGCACATCGGCGCGATGTAGAGGAACAACAGCCGCATCCGTGAGGCGCCGTAGAGGCGCGCGGCTGCCACGTAGTCCGTGCGCCGAACCACCAGGGCCTCGGCGCGGGCAAGACGGGCGATTGGCGGCCAGGAGGTCAAGGAAATTGCGATGACCGCCGTGTTGAGCCCCGCGCCCATCGCGGCGGCGAAGCCGAGGGCGAGCACGAGGGCCGGAAACGACAGCACGATGTCGGTTGCCCGCATCAGGACGGCGTCGATGCGCCCGCCGAAGAAACCGGCGATGACGCCGATGGCAAGGCCAATCGGGCCGATGATGATGCAGACGGAGAAGACCGTGCGAATGGTGATCTGGGCGCCGAACATAAGCCGGCTCAGAATGTCGCGGCCAAACTCGTCGGTGCCAGCCCAATGCGCCCAGCTCGGCGGTTGCAGCACCTCGCCGAGAGACTGCACGTTGGGCGGATAGGGCGCGATGACCGACGCCAGCGCGGCGACGATGATGATGATGGCCAGCACGATGCATCCAGCGAAGCCCAGCGGCTCGCGCGTCATCTCGCGGCCGATCCTGAACAGCGTGCCGATGGCGCGGAATGCGGCCGCTGAACGCGGCGCGCGCACGGTTTCGACGGGCATCTCGGTCACGACGTCGCCTCGCGGGTGCGGGGATCGAGCACCGCATAGGCGATGTCCGAAAGGAAGTTCAGAAGCATGAAGACGATACCGATGACGATGGTGGTCGCCGTCACCGCATTGACGTCGCCGATCAAGAGAGCGCTCGTCATGTATTGACCGATGCCCGGCCAGGAGAAGACGATCTCCGTGACCACCGCCCCTTCCAGAAGGGCGCCGTAGGAGATGGCGAGCACCGTGACGAGCTGCACGGCGATGTTCGGCAGGATGTGACGAAACAGTGTGCGGCGGGGCGAGACGCCCTTGGCGCGCGCGGCGATGACGTAGTCCTGCCCCAGCTGCTCCAAGGTGAAGCTGCGCGTCATGCGGGTGATGTAGGCCATCGCCGAATAGGCCAGCATGAAGGCCGGCAACGCGATGTGGGAAAGGGCGTTGAAGAAGATCTCCTTCTCACCGGCCAGCAAACTGTCGACCAGAAGCATGCCCGTCACGCTGGGCACCAGCCCCTCATAGTAGACGTCGAGCCGTCCGGGGCCACCGACCCAGCCAAGGCCGGCATAGAAGATCAGGAGGCCGATGATCCCCAGCCAGAACACCGGGATGGAATGACCGACGAGCGAGACGACACGCGCCGTCTGATCGATCCAGGTGTCGCGGAACAGGGCCGCAGCCAGCCCCAGGGGAACGCCAACGAAAGCCGAGATGAAAATGGCGAGGGTGGCGAGTTCCATCGTCGCGGGGAAAGCCTGGGCGAGGTCGCTCGAAACAGGGTTGCCGGTGAGCGCGGCCATGCCGAGGTCGCCGTGCAGAAGATTCCAGAGATAGACGAAGAACTGCTCGTAAACCGGCAGGTTGAGCCCGAGCCGCTCACGCATCGCTGCGTAAGCGGCCGGATCAGCGAGCTCGCCGACGATGGAGCCGACCGGATCGGTCGGGAGAACCCGACCGATCACGAAGGTCACAGCAAGCAGGATGAACAGGCTCAGTACGAGCTGGGCCAACCGCTTGCCCAGCTGACTGGGAGAAAAGTGCTTCATGGGAAGAGGGCTCGGACCTTATCAGTCGCTCTTGGTCACGTTTTCCAGCCGCGTCGATTGCATCGAGTGGCCGACATAATTCTCTACCCGATCGGACAAGACGATCGGATTGAAGCGTTCAAACATCGGCAGAACCGCCGGCTTGAGGTCGAAGAACATCTGCTGCATCTGCTTGAGCATATCGCAGCGCTTGGCCGGATCTTTTTCCAGCGTCGCCTCTGCGGTCAGCTTGGTCAGCTCGGGAATGTCCCAATCCGAGCGCCAGACGAAGTTGCCGGCGTTGTTGGCTTCCTTGGAGTTATCCGGATTGGTGGAGAACTGCTCCATCGTGCCGATCACATTCGGCATGTAGGACCCGGTCTGAGGCATCAGCAGATCGAAGTTGCGCGCCCTGTGGTCCGAGATGATGTCGGGCCCGTTGCCCTGCTGCACGGAGATATCGATCCCAACCTTCTTGAGCGAGGCCTGGATCGCCGTCGCGAGATCGACGCGTGGCGTTTGCGCGATGGTCTTCAGGGTCAGCGACAAGCCGTCGCCATAGCCCGCCTGCTTCAGGAGCTCCTTGGCCTTTTCGGGCTGATAGGACCAGCCGAGATCCTTGACGACGCAGTCATAGTTGGCAGGCACAGGGATCGTGCGAGCGCGTCCATAGAGGCCCATGACTGCCTTTTCGATGCCGTCATAGTCGATGCCGTAGGCAATAGCCTCGCGCACCTCGGGCTTGGAGAGGGCTTCTCGTCCCGCGTTCATCGCCAGCACGTAGAAGCCGCCCGTCGGCACCTTCTGGATGGCGAAACCGTCGCGATCCTTGAAGGACGCCAGATCGGTGGCCGTCAGGGCGTTGGCGATGTCGATATCGCCGCGCTCCAACATCAGCCTCTCGACCTGGCTCTCTGGAACATGGCGCATGATCACGCGGCGCATCTTTGGAGCGCCGGCGAAATAATCGGGATTGGCCTCCAGGATGACAATCTCGTTGGGCGACCATCTCGACAGCGTGAACGGCCCCGAACCGGCCGAATGGGTGCGCAGCCATTCGTTGCCGTTGTCGCCGGCATCGTGCTTCTTGACTTCGACGCTGTCGACGATGCTCGTATTCCCGAGCGCCAGACGATAAAGCAGATAGTCCGCCGTGATGACGTCGCTGAGGTCGATGCGGAAGGTGTGTGCATCGACCGCATGCACCATCGACTCGACATTGTCTTTCGTATAGCCGGCCGCCGTCATCTTCATGGCAGCGGCCTGGTTCATCTTGATAAGACGCACGATCGAGTAGACGACATCCTCGCTTGTCACCGGATTGCCCGAAGCGAACTTGGCGTCTTTCACGAGATGGAAGGTGATCCCCTTGTCGTCGGCTTCCCAGCTCTCGGCGAGCTGCGGCAGGACCTTGCCGTCATTGTTCGTCGCGACCAAGCGGTCGTAGATGTTGGCGATGATTTCCTGAGCCCCTGGCTCCTGCCCCTGATGAGGGTCGAGCGAAAGAAGCTGAGCAAGGGATGTACCGATTACCAATTGGTTGGCAGGCGTCTCCGCAAAGGCCGCCGGCACCGCAACCGCCGAGAGGGCTACCCCCAGCAACGCCACTCTGAGGGCACCTATCGCGCCCAGCCCGGTTCGTGTCATCCTCGTCCTCCCCGATAGAGACATGTTGAGCCTTTTGCGCTATTATGAATTCATAGTATGATGTGTTTGTCCAGCACGCGACGCGAGGAAATTTCACGGATGCAAAGCAAGCCGGAGCAGGGACGCAGCGCGAAAGGCGACAAACGCAAGGAGCGCCTGTCGGAACGAGTCGTTGCGTTGCTGCGCGCCCAGATCCTGTCAGGAGACTTGCTGCCTGGCGCCCAGCTGCCGACGGAACCGCAGCTTATTCAATCGTTTGGCGTCAGCCGCACGGTCATTCGCGAGGCCATCGCGGAACTGCGTTCGACCGGCATGGTGAAGCCGATCCAAGGGCGGGGCGTCTTCGTCAGAGAGCGGGAGGAAGCCGGCCTGCTGACTCTGCCACATGTCGACATGCTGAGCTTGCCGGTTGTGCTGGAAATGCTCGAATTCCGCCTTTCAGTCGAGGTGGAAGCAGCGGCCATCGCGTCCGTTCGCCGCAGCGCCATGCAGGAGCACGCCATTCGGCTGGCCCATCTCAAGATGGCGTCGGCCGTCCGCAACAGAGAGCCCGCCGTCGACTTCGACGTTGAGTTTCACGCCGCGATCGCCAAGGCAACCAACAACCGATTCTACATCGAGGTTTGTTCCAAGTTTGGCCGAGAATATATCCCGCGAAGCCAGTTTCCGGGGTTTCGCGACGAAGACAACGGCTCCTACCTCGAGGTCGTGGTCGCAGAGCACGAGAAAATATACCGGAGCATTGAGGATCAGGATGCCGATCGGGCGCGCTCTGCCATGCGGGAGCATCTGATGGCGAGCCATCGGCGCTATCGCGCCCTCGCGGAACGAGTTGTTCTAGATTCATAGTACGTTTTCGTAGTATGAATGCGCGAACCCAAAACCTGAGGAGACGGCGTTGTATCTCGGAACTCAGTTCGAAGTCCGCTCGGATGACGACTATCGCGTGTTCGCCCAGCTCGGCGTCAATCACATTTGCATGGACCCTCCGGGACGACCGGATAGTTGGACTCTCGGTGATCTGAAGCGCCACCGCGAGCATGTCGAGAGCTTCGGCCTCGTTCTCGACATGATCCAGCTTCCATTGCCGTCCCAGCCCATCGAGAAGGCCCCCTGCCCGGACATTCTGCTTGCCGGGCCCGACCGCGACCGCCAGATCGACCTGGTCTGCAAGATGATCGAGAACGCAGCGAACGCCGGCATCCCCGCCGTCAAATACAATCTCAATCTGATCGGCATTCCGCGCACGGCGCGCGAGACCGGCCGGGGTGGCTCGAGCAACGAGGCCTTCCGCTGGGAAGCCGCGGACAAGGATGCCGCTCCCGGCGCCGCAGGCGTCCTTTCCGAGGATGAGAACTGGGAGCGGATCGACTATTTTCTGGAACGGGTCGTTCCCGTTGCCGAAAGCAACCGGTTGCGCCTCGCCTGCCACCCGCACGATCCTTACACGCCGCCGGGATACCGCGGTGTCACGCGCGTCCTCGGCACGGTGGATGGGTTGAAGCGCTTCGTCACGATGCGTGAGAGCCCCTATCACGGCCTCAATTTCTGCCAAGGCACCGTCGGTGAGATGCTCGACGACCCGCGCAACGAGATCGACGACGTCATCCGCTGGTTCGGCGAGCGCGGAAAGATATTCAACGTTCATTTCCGCAACATCCGCGGCGGCAAGCTGTCGTTCATGGAGACCTTTCCCGATGAGGGCGACATGGACATGGCGCGCTCGCTGAAGGTCTACCGCGATGTCGGCTACCGCTACATGATCATGCCGGACCACGCGCCGCAGGTGAGCGGCCCCGATCCCAGAGGCGTCGCCTTCGCTTTCTGTTATGGCTACATCGCAGCCCTGTTGCAGCAGCTCGCGGCGGACTGAAGATCGCCGGCTGACCTCGGCAGGGCATGCCCCCGCGCCAAATCCTCGCCCGAACGAGCTTTTCCTCCAAAGCACGTTCGGGCTTTTTGTTGAACCAGCTTCAGCCGTATTCGCCGATCCTGAGATCAATCACCCCACGCGCTTTCCAGCGCAGGTCCGGGCGATCTCCCACCTCACGCCGTCCCCTTCGCGCACTTCCTTCGCCTCGGCTTGACGAGGATGCCCTCAGTTGATAATGCGTATTATCAGATTGCTAATTCGCATTACCTGGGAGGGATGTTGCGAGCATGGCCGTCAAGCGCCTCACACAACGGGACATTGCTCAACTGGCTGGGGTGAGCCAGGCGACCGTGTCACTGGTGCTGAACGGCTCCTCGCATTCCCAGGACCGCATTCCCGACACGACGCGCCAGAAAGTCTGGAAGATCATCCGCGAAACCGGCTATGTCGCCGATCCGGTGGCCCGGCGCATGGCCCATTCGCGAAACAGCATCCTCGGCGTCTTCACCTACGAGCCGGCCTTCCCGAGCGAGCAGGCCGACTTCTTCGCGCCCTTTCTGTTCGGCATTGAGCAGGAAGCCCAATCGCAGGGCTACGATCTGCTGCTGCTGACGGCAGCCGCTCCAGGCGCGGACGGCTCCAAGAAGATCTTCGACGAGAGAAACCGGCTTCGCCTGGCCGATGGCTGCCTGGTGCTGGGACGCAATTTCGATCGGGACGAGCTCGCCCGCCTTGTCTCGGACGGCCACCCTTTCGTCGCAGTTGGCCGACGCGACGACGCCGGCGGCCCGGTTCCCTATGTCGGCGCGGACTATGTCGCGGCGACATCCGATCTGGTCGCATTCGCCCGCGCAAACGGACATGATCGCCTCGCCTATGTCGGCCCGCATCAAGGCGCCGAATCCACCTTTGATCGCTGGCGCGGCTTCCAGGCCGCGATGGGCGACGCACGCCTGGTGCATCACACGAAGACCGTGGGTCGCGATCCTGGCCATCTGCTCGCCGAGATTCGGCGCGACGGCGCGACGGCGGTCTTCTTCACCGAACTCGCCGATGCCATCCCCTTCCGCCGCACCGCGCTTGCTGAGGGGCTGCGTGTGCCCGGCGACCTCTCCCTGATCGTTCTCGGCAGCCATGTTCGCCCGGCCGACCACGGCACACAGTTCGCCACCTACGCGATCCCGCGCGAGGAGATGGGCCGCCGGGCCACGCGCATGCTCGTCGACGAGCTCGAGGGGCGGGAGGGCGAACGCCAGATCCTGCTGACATGTCAACGCATCGAGGGCGAGACCCTCGGCTCAATCCAATAGGTTCGCCGTGAAGGAATATTCTGCAGACATCGCGATCATCGGTGGCGGCCTGGGCGGCGTCGCGGCGGCGCTCGGCGCCCTGCGCAGCGGCCGCTCCGTCATCTTGACCGAGGAATACGACTGGATCGGCGGTCAGATGACCAGCCAGGCCGTGCCGCCTGACGAGCACTCTTGGATCGAGCAGATGGGGGCGACGCGCTCCTATCGGGCGCTGCGGAACGGCATCCGCCAGTACTACCGCGATCATTACCCGCTGACCGAGCGCGCCCGCGCCTGGACCGATCTCAATCCCGGCGCCGGCTGGGTCAGCCGCCTCTGCCACGAGCCCCGCGTTGCGCTGGCGGTGATGGAGGCGATGCTGACGCCCTATATCGGCTCGGCCCGCCTGCGACTGCTGAAGCCCTACCTCCCGGTCGAGGCCGAAACCGACGGGGATAGCGTCCGTTCGGTGACGGTGCGCCACCGCGACAGCGGCGAGAAGGTCGTCGTCACCGCGCCCTATTTCATCGACGCGACCGAACTTGGCGACGTTCTGCCCCTGACCGGCACGGAGTACGTGACCGGCTTCGAAAGCCAAAAGGAAACGGGGGAGCCGAGCGCGCCGGACGAGGCGCAGCCGGACAATCAGCAGGCGGTCTCGATCTGCTTCGCCGTCGATCATGTCGACGGCAACCACGTTATCGACAAGCCGGCCAACTACGACTTCTGGCGCTCCTATCGACCGGATTTCTGGGGTGCGCCGCTCCTCAGCTTCAAGGGGCCGAACCCGCGCACGCTGGAGATCACCGAGCGCTCCTTCACGCCCAATCCCGGCGACGATCCGCTGGAGGTCGACGCCGATCAGCGCCTCAACGCCGGCGATGCCAACCTTTGGACCTTCCGGCGCATTGCCGCGCGCGACAACTTCGTGCCCGGCGCCTATGCTTCCGACATCTGCCTCGTCAACTGGCCGATGATCGACTATTTCGAGGCGCCGATCATCGACGTTCCCGAAGACATATATCGCGCCCGCCTCAAGGCGGCGGCGGAGCTCTCCTATGCCATGTTCTATTGGCTGCAGACGGAAGCGCCGAGGCAGGATGGCGGCGTCGGCTTCCCCGGCCTGCGGCTGCGCGGCGACGTCACCGGCACCGATCATGGTCTCGCCATGGCTCCCTACATCCGCGAAAGCCGGCGCATCCGCGCGGTGACGACGGTCGTCGAGCAGGATCTTTCCTACTCGGTGCGCGGCGAACAGGGCGCGGTCAGCTATCGCGACAGCATCGGCGTCGGCATGTACCGCATCGATCTCCATCCCTCGACGGGCGGAGACAACTATATCGACGTGCCGTCCTGCCCGTTCGAGATCCCGCTCGGCGCGCTGTTGCCGACGCGCATGAGCAACCTGCTTCCCGCCGGCAAGACCATCGGCACGACGCACATCACCAACGGCTGCTACAGGCTGCATCCCATCGAGTGGAACATCGGCGAGGTTGCCGGCCTGCTCGCCAGCCACTGTCTCGACCGGCAAACGACGCCGCACGCGGTCCAGGAGGACGACGCGGCTTTGGCCGACTTCCAGGCACTCCTGCACAAGGAAGGCATCGAAATCCGCTGGCCGGTCATCCGCGGGTACTGAGACGCCTGCGCAATCAAGAGGAGGAAAGCATGACCATTGCGAGACTGAGGACCACCGTCGCCATCGCCGCCCTCGCCCTGCCCCTTGCGGCGGGCATGGCGCGGGCCGAGGACAAGATCGACCTTCGCATGACGATCTGGAGCGCCAACGACGCGCATCTGGCGATGTTCAAGGACATCGCCGACGGTTATGCGAAGCTGCATCCGAACGTGTCGGTGACGTTCGACTCCCTGCCGTTCGACAACTACACGACGACGCTGACCACCCAGATCGCCGGCGGCAATCCGCCGGACCTCGCCTGGATCCTGGAAGGCACGGCAGCCGATTTCGTCACCTCCGGCGCGCTGGCGCCCCTGAATGAAGCGTTCACCAACACCGAAGGCTACGACCTCGACGACGTGTCCGAGCAGGCGACCGCCCTTTGGACGCAGGATGGTGAGCTTTACGCCTATCCCTTCTCCACCTCGCCCTTCGCCGTTTTCGTCAACAGCGATCTCGTCGCGGCAGCCGGGGCAAAATCGCCTGCGGAGCTGATCAAGAGCGGCGAGTGGACCTGGGAGAACGCGGTGGACGTCTCGGCCAAGGTCGCGAAAGCCGGTCATGCGGGCCTGATCGTGCGCGACTTCAACTACCAGATCTGGCAGAACCTCGCCACGATCTGGCGTGGCTGGGGCGCCACCGCCTGGAGCGCGGACGGCAAGACCTGCGCCTTTACCGAGCCGGCGATGGTCGATGCCATGAGCTTCATCCACAAGGCCATTTTTGAGCAAAAGGCGATGCCGGGCCCTGGCGAGAATGTCGACTTCTTCGCCGGCGACGCGGCCATGACCATCACCCAGATCTCGCGTGCCTCGCTGCTGCCCAAGGGCGACGGCGCGTTCAAGTGGGATCTCGTGCCGCTGCCCAAGGGCCCGGCCGGCGACTATGCCGTGGTCGGCCAGGCAGGCATCGGCGTCTTCCAGAACTCGGCCCATCCGGACGCGGCGATCGATTTCCTCGCCTATATGTCCAACCCCGAGAACTCGAAGAAGCTGGCCCAGTTCTTCCCGCCGGCGCGCAAGAGCCTCCTCAACACCGAAACGCTGTCGTCCACCAACCCGCGCCTTTCGCCCGAGCAGATCGAGAACGTCGTCATCAAGGGCATCGCGAACGGCAAGGTTCTGCCCGGACACACGAACTTCGCGCAGATCCAGCAGACCGTCCGCGCCCAGCTCGACAGTCTCTGGCGTCCTGACGCGGACGTGGCGGCGGTGATGCAGTCCGTCTGCGACCGCGTCGGACCGATGCTCTAGGCGACGGCAAAGCCATGGCACCCGCGACGTCACCCACCGGCTCGGACCACACCGGATCGCGCCGCCGCCCCTTCTGGACGATGGAGCGTCGCGATGCCTTGGCCGGCTATCTCTTCATCGCGCCGCAGCTGATCGGGATCACCATCTTCGTGCTGATCCCGCTCTGCCTGGTCTTCTGGTTCTCGCTGCACGAATGGAACGTGCTGGCGGCGCGCTTCACCTATACCGGTGCGGCCAACTACAAGGCGCTGCTCTCCGACCCCGGCCTTGGCGAGGTGTTCGGAGCGACGGCGATCTTCTCGCTCGGCCTCGTCGTCCTCAACATGAGCCTGGCGCTGTTGCTGGCCGTGCTTCTGTCGCAGAAGCTCACCGGCATCACCGTCTTCCGCACCCTCTTCTTCTCCCCGGTGGTGGTCTCGCTCGTCGCCTGGACGATCGTCTGGAGCTTCCTCTTGCAGAAGAACGGCGGCCTGAACGCCATCCTGCAGGTCTTCGGGCTCGAGGGCAGCAACTGGTTGCGCGATCCGACGACCGCGATGATCTCGGTGATCGTCGTTCAGGTGTTCAAGAATGTCGGCCTGAACATGATCCTATTCCTGGCTGCTCTCCAGGGCGTGCCGAAGGAGCTTTATGAGGCCGCGCGGGTGGACGGCGTCTCGCCCTTCAAGCAGTTCCGGCGCATCACGGTGCCGCTCATCAGCCCGACGATCCTTCTGACCTCGATCATCACCATCGTCGGTTCGCTCCAAGTCTTCGCCCAGATCGCGGTGCTCACCCAGGGCGGCCCCGGCATGTCGACCACCGTGCTGGTCTACTACCTCTACCAGCAGGCCTTCCAGTTCCACCGCTTCGGCTACGGCTCGACGCTCTCCATCGTCCTGTTCGTCATCGTCGCGGTCCTGACTTTCGTCCAATGGCAGATGCGCAAGAGGATCGTCTTCTATGAACGGTGAGCTCTCCCCGCGCATGAAGGTCGTCGTCTACGGCTTGATGTCGGTCCTGTTGATTCCCTTCGTGTTTCCGACCTGGTGGATGGTCACGTCCTCGATTAAGCCGATCTCAGACATCTTCGCCTTTCCGCCGGAGATCGTGCCCAGCCGCCTCGATCTTTCGACCTACGCCAAGGTCTTCGAGCTGCAGCCCTTCGCGCAGCAATACTGGAACTCGGCCTATATCGCGGCGGTGGTTACGGTCGGCACGATGCTGTTCTCCTCCATGGCGGGCTATGCCTTCGCCCGCATCCGCTTCCCATTCGCCAACACGCTCTTCATGATCGTGCTGCTCGGGCTGCTGATCCCTTCCGAGGTGACGATCGTGCCGCTGTTCCGCATCTTCCTGTCGTGGGGCATGGTCAACACGCACTGGCCGCTGATCCTGGTGCCCATCTTCGGCGCCCCCTCGGTCTTCGCGACCTTCGTGATGCGGCAGTATTTCATCGCCCTGCCGGTGGAGCTGGAGGAGGCCGCGCGCGTCGACGGGCTGGGCCGCTTCAAGATCTTCCGCACCATCGCCTTGCCGCTGGCGCGCCCGGCGCTCGGCGCCGTCGGCATCTTCACCTTCCTCCACAGCTGGAACCTCTATCTCGAGCCGATCGTGTTCCTCTCCTCGCCGGAGAAGTTCACCCTGCCGCAGGCCTTAACCCAGTTCACCGACGCCTATGGCGGAGCCATGTGGAACATCCAGCTCGCCGCCGCGACGATGACCGCCATTCCCGTTCTCATCGTCTTCATCGTCGCTCAGAAGCAGTTCATCGAAGGCCTGGCCCATACCGGCCTCAAAGGCTGAAAGGACCCGTCATGGCCCCCGTCAAACTCGCGAACGTGCGCAAGTCCTTCGGCGCTGTCGAGATCATCCAGGGCGTCGACGTCGATATCGTCGACGGCGAATTCCTGGTGCTGGTCGGCCCCTCCGGCTGCGGCAAGTCCACGCTTCTCAGGATGATCGCCGGCCTCGAATCCATCTCGAGCGGTGAGATCGCGATCGGCGATCGCGTCGTCAATGATTTGGAGCCGAAATTCCGCGATATCGCGATGGTCTTTCAGAACTACGCCCTCTATCCGCACATGACGGTCGAGAGGAACATGGGCTTCTCGCTCGAACATCGCGGCCACTCGAAGTCCGAGATCGCCGAGCGCGTGCAGTGGGCGGCACAGATCCTGGACCTTGCGAAGCTGCTCGACCGCTATCCGCGTCAGCTCTCCGGCGGCCAGCGGCAGCGCGTCGCCATGGGCCGCGCCATCGTGCGCAACCCGCAGGTGTTCCTGTTCGACGAACCGCTGTCCAACCTCGACGCCAAGCTGCGCGTGGTGATGCGCGCGGAGATCAAGAGCCTGCACCAGCGGCTCGGCGTCACCACGGTCTATGTGACCCATGATCAGGTGGAGGCCATGACCATGGCCGACCGCATCGTCGTCATGAACGGCGGCAAGGTCGAGCAGATCGGCACGCCGCTCGAGCTTTACGATCGTCCCGCCAACCGCTTCGTCGCGGGCTTCATCGGCTCACCGGCCATGAATTTCCTGCCGGGAACGATCACCCGCGCGGGCTTCGAGGCAGGCGGCGTGACCTTGCCATTGCCAGGACCGATAGCCGAACGCGACGGCCAGGACGCGGTCTACGGCATACGGCCCGAGCATCTTGCCCTCGATGGCGAGGGGCTGGAAGCGGAAGTTCTTCTGGTCGAGCCGATGGGGTCGGAGACGCAGGTGACGCTGCGCCTTGCCGGGCAACAGATGATCGCCGTGTTCCGCGAGCGGATTTCCGCCCGTCCGGGCGAGACAATCCGCCTGCGGCCGGACGTTGCCGCCGCTCATCTCTTCGATGCGGCATCCGGCGCGCGTCTCAACTGATTTTCCCCGGAATCGCGCCGACAGGCGGCAGCGTCACCCCAACGGCAGGAAGCCCGAGCGCATGAGGGGCGTGAGAAGCCCCTCGGCCAGCATGGCGAGGATCAGGATGGCACCCGATCCGATCGCCACTGCAACGCCCGTCGGCAGGCCGAGCGTTGCCACCGGCCTCGTCGGCGGCGCGAACATCATCGGTGCGATGAAGCGCAGATAATAGAAGAGCGAGGCGACCGTGTTGATGACCGCCGCCGCCGCCAGCCAAGAATAGCCGCCGTCCACGGTCGCCAGGAACAGCTCCAACTTTCCGACAAAGCCGATCGAGGGCGGAATGCCCACCAGCGACAACAGCGCGAGGATGATCGTTCCCGCGACCCATGGCCTCGTCGTGGCAAGACCATCATAGTCGGCGCGCGCCGTCCGCCCGCGCAGATGCGCGACGGCAGCGAATGCCGTGAGGTTGCTCGCGGCATAGCCGAAGAGAAAGAGGATCAACGCCGGCACGGCATGCGGCGACAGGCCGACGACGGCGACAGCCATGAGCGCATAGCCCGACTGCGAGACCGACGACCAGCCGAGCATCCGGCGAAGATCCTCCTGCCAGAGCGCGGCGAGGTTGCCGAGCGTCATGGTGATCAGCGCGAGCGCCGCCACCAGCGGCCGGATGGCGACGCTGCCTTCAGGAAACAGCGAGACGAAGCGGGCGAAGGCGATCGCCGCGCCCACCTTTGGCACCACGGTGAGAAAGGCGGTTGACGGCACCGGCGCGCCTTCCGCGACATCCGGCATCCAGGCGTGCATCGGCGCCGCGCCGAGTTTATAGGCAAGGCCGAGGATGACGAGCACAGCGCCGACGAGCAAAACCGGTGAGCCTTGTCCGCCTGCCAGCGCGCCCCCCATGCCGGCAAAGCCCGTGCTGCCAAGCATGCCGAATGTCAGGACGACACCGACCACCATTGCGGTGTTGGCGAGCGCGCCGATGAGAAAGAACTTCATCCCCGCCTCGACCGAGAGCGCCCAGTCGCGGTGATAGGCCGCGAGCACATAGCCCGATGCCGACGAGAGCAGCGCGCCCATGACGAGTTGCAGAAGATCGGCCGCCCCCGCCATCGCCATCGCGCCAAGCGCCGAGAACAGGAGCATGGCGTAGTATTCCCCGTGCCGCCGGTCCTCGGCAAACCAGCCCGGCGCGAGCAGGGTCGTAAAGGCGGTGGCGCCGAGAATGAGAAGGCGCCCCCACTGGCTCGCCGCATCGAGCGCCCAACTTTGCGAGAAGGTCAGCCGCGTCTCGCCGAACTGGGCAACGCACAGGGCGGCCGCGGCGGCGAGCCCGACAAGCGCCAGCGGCGCGCCGATCCACTGCAAGCGCTGCGGCGCGAAGGACGCGAAGAGCAGAATCGCGACCGCCGAAAGGACGACCGCGATCTCGGGAAGGATGTCGCCGATCGGCATCTCAGCGGACGCCCCCGGCACCGGGCAGGAACGCCGAGCCCGTTTCGATCAGCGTAAGAAGCCAACTCGGGTAGATGCCGATCAGAACGACGAGCACGAGAAGCCCGGCGACGACCGCCGCCTCCGTGCGAGAGAAATCCGGGAAGTCCCGCGTCGGAACGGCCGCCCGGCCCATGAAGAGCTTCTGCGCCATGGACAGGAACAGCGCCGCCGTGACGACGATGCCGATCAGCGCGACCGCCGCCAGCCAGGGATAGACGGCGAAGGTGCCGGCGAAGATCTGGAATTCGGCGACGAATCCCGCGAGCGCCGGAAGCCCCAGGCTGGCGAAGGCGGCCAGGAAGAAGGCGGCCGTCAGCTTGGGGGCCGTACGCGCCAAGCCGCCGAAAGCCGACATCTCATAGGTTTGTGCCCGCTGCCAGAACGATCCCGCCATCAGGAACAGCGAGCCGGTGATCAGCCCGTGCGCCACCATCTCCGTGACGGCGCCGGTGAGCGCCAACGTCCGGGCACTTTCCGCCCCCAGGGCCGCGCCCGCGGCGGCGATGCCGAGCACCGTGTAGCCCATATGGTTGACCGAGGTGTAGGCGATCCGCCGCTTCAGGCTGGTCTGGCCGAGGGCGACAATCGCACCCCAGAGGATCGAAACGAGCGCCAGAATGGCGAGCGGCAGGGCATAGGCGGCGAAGGTTTCGCGCATCATCGAGAACGGGATGCGCACGATGCCGTAGGTGCCCATCTTGAGCAGGACGCCCGCAAGAATGGCCGAGGCCGGCCCCGGCGCCTCGACATGGGCGAGCGGCAGCCAGGTGTGGAACGGCACCAGCGGCGTCTTGATGGCGAAGCCAAGGAGAAGGCCGAAAAGAACGAGGCTCGCCTTAAGGTCCGTCCCCCGCAGCGGCTGGGCGGCGATCAGCGCGCGCATGTCGAAGGTGAGCGTATCGTTCGCCAGCACCAGGGCAAGGATCGCCAGCAGCATCGCGAGCGAGCCGGCCAGCGTGTAGATGAAGAACTTCAGCGCCGCATATTCCGCATCGCCATGCCCCCAGCGCCCGATCAGAAAGTACATGCCGACGAGGCTGAGGTCGAAGAAGACGTAGAAAAGAAGGAGGTCGAGCGCCAGGAACAGGCCGAGCGAAACGCCCTGGAGAAACAGGAACCAGGCGTAATATTGCCGCGCCTTGCCCTTGTAGTCGGCCGGCCAGGCGATCGAGCCGACGAAGAGGAGCGCGCTCATCAGGGCGACCGCCAGCGCCATGCCGTCGACGCCGACGCGCCACGCGACACCAAGCGCCGGAATCCAGGCAAATTCGGCCACGGCCTGGAAGGCGGGCGCGCCGGCGCCGGTGTCGAAGCCGAGCCAGACCACGACCAGCGCCAGCAGCGACAGGGCGGAGGCCACCAGTGCGATCACCCGCGCGACTCTCTCCCCAAAGCCGGGGCCAAGGGCCAGCGCGAGGGAGGCGATCAACGGAAGGAGGATGGCGAGCGTCAGCATGGGTCAGGACACGGACAAGAGGAATAGGATGGCGACAGCGCCCGCGGCGACCGCCAGGGCGTAGTAGTGGTGGGAGAGCCCGGTCTGGATGCGGCGGGCGTCACGGCCGCTCTGACCGACCATGAGCGCCGTCCCATCGGCGAGACCGTTGAGCAGCCTTTCCCCCACACCTCCGCCGAGTGAAGCCACCCGACTGGTTGCGGCAGCCAATCCGGCGACGACGCTGTCGACGCTGACATCGGCGAGACTCGACCAAAGCCGTCCGGCCTGTCTGCCGCCCTTGCCGATGGCCCGCACCATCGCATCGATGACCCAATCGTCCACGGCGGCGGCGGCTTTCGCCAGGCCGATGGCCGGACGTGTCACCAGCCGATCGATGAGCGCCGGCAAGCCAAGCCAGTTCGCGGCGCCGCGCGCGTCTCCCTCCCGCCCGAGCCCCGGATGGCGACGGGCGACAACCGCGCCCGCGATGCCGCCGAAAAGCACGGCAAGGGTCGAGAGAACGAACGTCACTAGCTTCGCTTCCGGCAGCTCAACGTTCAGCCAAGACGCCACCGCGTTCCGGACGAGGGGAAGCCAGAGCAGCGACGTCACGACTACCAGGACCGCCAGAACGGCCAAGGCGGCGAGTTCTATCCGTCCGGGGCGATAGCCCTCGTCCTTCTCTTCTTCTGGCGACGAAGCGTCGAAAGCCGAAAGCGCGAATCGCGCCGCATAGGCCGCGCTCAGAGCGCCCGCCGCGATGACACCGGCCGCGATCCAAAGATCGACGTGCTCGCCGGCCGTGACGATCCCCTCCTTCGTCCAGCCACCGCCGAGCGGCGGCAAGCCAGCCAGAGAGAGCGCACCGACCGCCACCAGGACGGCGGTCCATGGCAGGACGCGCCCAAAGCTCATGCGATCGAGCGAATAGGTGCCGGCGCGGCTTCCCGCGATGCCGGCGCCGAGGAACAGGAGCGCCTTGAACGCCGCGTGGGCGGCGAGGTGCAAGAATGCGACGCCGGGAAAGCCGGCGCCGATGGCGACGAACATCAGGCCGAAATGAGCGGAGGTCGAGGCGGCGAGAAGCTTCTTGGCGTGGATCTGAAGCACGGCCACCATGCCGCCGGCGAGCGCCGTCGCCAGTCCCAGGCCGAGGATCGTCACCGAGGCGCCCGGCACGGAAGCGAGGAACGGCTCCAGCTGGATCAGGATATAGGCGCCGGCGGCGACCATCGTCGCGGCATGAAGCAAGGCGGAAACCGAGGTCGGGCCGGCCATGGCGCGGAACAGCCAGGGCGAGAACGGCACCTGCCCGGATTTCGCCGCCGCCGAGAGGATGAGACCGAAGGCGACGTCGGCAGCAAGGGGGGCAGGAATGCCGCCGAGCGCCGCGTAGGAGAAGGAGCCGGTGGCCGCGAACGTGGCGATGGCAGCGACGAAAAGACCGAGATCGCCGAGCCGCGTCACCAAGAACGCATAAAGGCCGGACGCGGGATTCTCCTCCTCGCGCCATTCGTGCCCGATCAGGAGGTAGGAGCAGGCGCCGACCAGCTCCCAGCCGATGAGCAGCGTCAGAAGGTCGGCGGCGATCACCAAAAGCTCCATGCCGGCAACGAAGAGCAGCAGGAAAGCGACAAGGCGCGCCAGCCCTTCCTCCTCTTCGTGGAAGGTTGCGTAGGCGAGGATCGGCAGGGCGATCAGCGGCACCAGCATCGCCATCGCGGCCGAGATCGGCGTCAGCGCCGCCGTCAGGACGATGGGTCTGGCCCAGACCAGCATCCCTGCCCAGCCATTGACGGCGGCGATGAAAGCAAACGCCAGCGTCCCCGCCAGTCCCACAAGGGCGACGCCCAGCAGCCTGCCCCGCGCTCCTCCGCTGGTATTCGAAACCGCGAAGGGCACAGCCAGGGCGGCCAAAATCGGCGGAAGTATCAGAAGAAACAGCATCAGTTCTTCAGCGTCCCGAGGCTTTCCGTCGTATCCGCCTGTCGCTTGCGATAGACCGCCGTCACCAGGGCGAAGCCCACGGCCATGTCGACAGCCATCACCGCCATGATGATGATCGCCAGAAGCTGCCCCTCGGGCGCGCCGCCGAGAGCGAACGACCAGAAGCCGATGACGGCGAGGAGCGCGCCGTTCAGCATCAGCTCGAGTCCCATCATGAGCATGACGAAGGACTGCTGCGACAGCGCGCCGTAAAGGCCGATGCCGATCAACGCGGCGGCGACAATGAGGACGCTGGATAGGGTCATGAGTTTCCGGCTCCCCTTATCTCAACCGTGCATGTGATGGTGATGGTGGTGACCGCCGGATTCCTCCGGCTTGCGGCCCGCCGGCTCGCCGCCCGGCTCCAGCCCCGGCGGCAGCGAGCCTTCGTCGGAAGCACCGAAGCGGCCGCTGCGCGCCGACAGGACGACGGCTCCGACCATGGTCGCGAGCAGCGTGACGCCCGCCGTCTCGAAGGTCAGCATCGAGGGGCCGAGAAGCTCTATGCCGAGATCATGAACGACGCGCTTGGCCGGATCGACGCGGTTGTCCACAAAGTCCGTGGCCAGCGCCGCAAGGCTCAGCCCGGCAAAGGCGACGACACCGGCCCCGATGGCAAAGCGGTTCTGATGAACCATCATCATCGGATTGAGGCCGGCGGGGTTCATCATGAACATGACCATGAAGAGGGCCATGACCATCATCTCCACCGCCATCATGAAGATAGTCGCGACGCCGATATAGGGTGCCGCCATCAAGAGGATGATCAGCGCCACGGCGACGAAGGAGAGAAGCAGCAGGAAGGAGGCGCGCACCATCGAGTCGGTGACGAAGACCCGCCAACCGGAGATGACCGCAACCGCAGAGAGAAGGATGAAGGCGATGTCGATCAACCCCATAGCAGCAACTCCACGCCAACGGCGGCGAGCATCAGGAAGGACAGCGGCAGCAGCGCCAACCAGAGAAAGCTCATCATGCGCGCCGGCGGCATCCGCGCGAACCAGTTACCGGCCGCAACCAAGGCGACGAGCACGAGGGCGCTCTTCAACGCCAGCCAGACGAAGCCGGGCAGGACGGGGCCGAGATACCCTCCGAGGAACACCGTCGCCGTCATGGCGGATACCGAAACGAGCATCGCAAGGCGCGCCAGCCGCCAGCTCAGCCGCGCGGCGCCGGAAACCTCCGCCTGCGTACCGCCGGCGAGATCGTAAGGATCGGCGTAGTCGAAAGGCCCGCGCAGGCTGACCGAGAGGCCGAGCATCAGGAAGAGGACCAGCCCCGCCGGCTGGCGCACGACGTTCCAAACGTCCCGCTGCGACTCGACGATCTCGACGAGGCCGAGGGACTGCGCGGGAAGCGCCGCGCCGATCAGCACGAACATCGAGAGCAACATTGCCGGCAGGCCGATGGCGACATAGCGGTAGGCGCCCATCAGCGGCAGCGGCGCGTTGGCCGACCAGCCGTGCAGGAAGACCGCGACGACGGTCAGCGCCTCGCAAGCGCCCCAGAGAACGATGCCGACCTCAGACGGGGCCGCGACGAGCCTCGGCGACAACGGAACGACGCTGAGGCCGACAGCCGCCAAGGTGAAGTAGAGGATGGGCGCAAGGACCCAGCCCACGCGATCCGGGTGCTCCGTGTCGCTCTTCGGCGCGATGGCCATGGCCGCTGCCACCGCGAACGGCGCCGAAAGGCTACTCTTCATCGGCCGCCCGGCGACGAGCGCTGGAATCGCCCGGTCCAGCATGGCCGCCGCGGCGATTCCGGCTGTGAGGAACAGCAGTAGAATGAGGATCGCGAGCATCTGTGTCATGCGCTCCCGCCCCCGCCGTGGTTCATGGCGTGGCCGGCGGAATGGTGGTCGCGGCTCGAATGGTCGTGATGATGATGTTCGCCCTCGCCTTTCTCGGCGTTCCCGTCTTCCTTTTCGACCGGCGCCATGGCCAGGAGAGCCTTGTCATCGAAGCTGTTGATCACGAGTATAGCCTCGGTCCATTCGAGTCCCTCGAGGAGGTCGACGAGCCTTGCGGGTTGCTCCGAAGAGGCAGGATCGGCCGGATCGGGTCTCTGCACGCCCAACTCATCGAGCCAGCGCCGCATCCGGCTCCTGACGTCTCGGCCATCAACCACTCCGAGCCCCGGCGGGATCGCCGCCAATGCGCCGGACCAGCGCACGAGACGTCGGAGCTTTGCGAAATCGACCTCCTCTCCGCACTCCGAAGCCCGGGATGCGTCCTGAAGCCGATCGGCATGAGCGTCGAGCCCGAGGATCCGCAGGAGGCGAGCGACCCGGCGCAGGCGCAATGCGCGTGTTGGCCCATCGTCGTGCTGTGCCAACGGCGGCCGGAGCACCTCAGCCTTCTGCACCACGTCACCTTGCAGCGTCAGCGACAGCTTCAGCCCCGGCGGCAGCATTGGCAGGAAGGGACCAAAGGGCGCCGTATAGGCGTCGAGCGCCAAGCCGTCGCGCAGATCGTCGTTGGTCATAGCCATCGGCCGGCCATAGGGGGTGCCACCCATCATGCCCTTGCCACCCTGGCCGTGCGGGCCTTCACCGCGCCATGGATTGGCTGGTTCGTTCGGCAACAGGTCGGGCTCGCTCGCCCGCTCAACCATGATCAACGCCCGGTGAGCGGCCACGATGGCAGCCACCGGATCGTCCTCCACCGCGATTGTCGTAAGATCGTCGAAACCAAAGATGGGATCGCTCCCCCACCACACCGTTGCGCGTGGGGGCGGCATCTGATCGTGAAGCCGGCGAAGATCGTCATGGTCCTCGTCGCGCAAGGAGCCGGCGACAAGCAGAACATTGGCCTGACGGACGCTGAGGACACGGGTCAGCCGCGGATCATAGAACAGTCGCTCCACCCGGCCGCGACTTCCTGCGCCGACGGCCGCGAAGACGGAAACGGGCGCCGAAGGAGCTGATTTTTCCAGAAGCCTCACTGCCACCGGAAGACGCCCTCCCGCCAGCCATAGAGGATGCCCACAGAAAGGATGGCGAGGAACATGCCCATCTCCATCATCGCCTTGCCGCCTTCCTCGACGAAGACGACGGCCCACGGATACATGAACATCATCTCCATCTCGAAGGCGATGAAGAGCAGCGTCATCGGATAGTAGCGGACGTGATAGCGCTGCCAGGCGTGAGTGGTCGGCGCGCCGCCGCCGAGAAACGGCACCTTTTGGGGCTCCGTGATCGGAGCAGCGAACGGCGAGCGCGCGGACCGAACCAGCGCGGCAACCGTTGCCGCGACAAGCACGATCACCAATGCTCCAGCCAGTCCCGCCAAGTGCCCCTCCTTTGCGCGATCGAAGGGCCGGCCGCCCTCACCGCGCCGTACAAGCTCCAGCCACCGATACCCCTGCGGGTATGCAACGGACCGATCGCGAAGCTCGTTCCCCTGCGGTTCCGCTTGATTTGCTTCGGCGGCGAAGGAGCATTCGATGCATTCCGAAGAGAACCGGGCCGCCGCGATGAAGCGCCTGAAGCGCATCGAAGGGCAGGTGCGCGGGGTCATCAAGATGATCGAGGAAAGCCGCGACTGCGCGGATGTCCTGGACCAGAGTCTGGCGGTGCGCCGGGCGCTGCAATCGTTCGAGGCGCTCCTCCTCGCCGACCACAGCCTCCACCGGATGGGCGTCGCGGCGCGAACGGGTGATGCCGAGGACCAGAAGAAGGCGCTGAACGAGATCATCGCTTTGGCGATGAAGGCTCGGCCTTGATAGCCGATCCTTCCCGCACGGCCGTGTTCCCTTCGGCGCCGGAAGCCTCGCTCTGGAGGCGTCGGACCAGGGGCAGGATGGTCTCGTCCAGCGCCTTCTGGTCGACAGGCCCGATATGCTTGTAGGCAATGCGCCCGCCGCGATCGATGACGAAGGTTTCCGGCACCCCGTAGACGCCGAAATCGATGGCAACCCGCCCGTTACGGTCCGATCCGACCCGGTGATAAGGATCGCCGAGTTCCGCGAGCCAGTCGAGAGCGTTGTCCGGATCGTCCTTGTAGTTGAGGCCGTGGAGCGACACGGCGCCTTGCGCCGACAGCTTCATCCAATAGGGATGTTCCTCCAGGCAGGCGGTGCACCACGACGCGAAGACGTTGACGATCGAGGCCTCGCCGACGAGGTCGCGGCTGGCGAGGCCGGGCGGCCGGCCCGGCAGCGGCGGCAACTCGAAATCCGAGATGGTCTGCCCGATCAGCGCCGAGGGAATCTCGCGCGGATTCCTCGTCAGCCCGACGGCGAAGGCGACGCCGAGGCTGATGAAGAGCAGCAGGGGGAGCGCAAAGAGCCAATGGCGGGAGGTCGGGCGCGCCGAGGCACCGGCCGCAGCGGCCACTCCCTCAGTCGTGGCCATGACCGCTGGTCCGCTCTTCGTTCGGCTCGAGCATGATCTCCTTGAGCGCCCCCTCCCCATTCTGGTCGCCGCCATGGCCGCCATGCCGCCCGTGCATCAAGCCGTGCATGGCAAAGCAGAGCAACAGCGGCAGATAGGCCAGAAGCGCACCGCCCCGGCTCGCGTCCCAGGCAAGAAGCCCGAAAGCCGCGACCACGGCAGCGCCGGTCAAGGCGCTCGTCCGAGGCTTGTTTCTTACGTAACCGACGATACCGTCCAACATCCAGCGACCTTCCCAAGTCTTTGTTCAAGGCAGCGGATACGCCGCCGCCATTGCGAAGCCGGCACAAGATGACGCGCGACGCTCTCTCAAGTTTGACGACCGCGAGGGATTTGGTGACAGTTCTTGGCAGGGATGGCTTCTGGCAAACTCCGTCACACTTTTTTCGGTCGTTGCGACACGCCGCGACTGTATAGTCCGCGCCATGGAAGCCTCGCCTCACGTCCTGATCGTCGACGACCATCGCGATATCCGCGATCTCGTCGGCAAGTTCCTCTCCAAGCACGGCCTGCGCATCACGCAGGCCGCCAACGGCACGGAGATGTGGCAGGCGCTCTCCAATCACCGGATCGATCTCATCGTTCTGGATTTGATGCTGCCCGGCGAGGACGGGCTCAGCCTTTGCCGGCGGCTGCGGGCCGAGGGGGCGACGACGCCGGTGATCATGCTGACCGCCATGGGCGAAGAGACAGACCGCGTCGTCGGCCTGGAAATGGGCGCCGACGACTACATGGCCAAGCCCTTCTCCTCGCGCGAGCTCCTGGCGCGCATCAAGGCCGTGCTGCGCCGAACGCAGATGAACGCGGCGGCCGCTGCGGTGGTCCCGACAGTCGGGGACGAGCGGGCCATTGCCCGTTTCACCGGATGGACGCTGGACCTCGCGCGGCATGACCTGCATAGGGCGGATGGCGTTGTGCTGCCGCTCAGCAAGGGCGAATACACGCTGCTCGTCGCCTTCGTGGAGCGGCCGAAAAGGGTGCTCTCGCGCGATCAGCTCCTCGATCTCGCCCGAGGACGCTCGGCCATCCCCTTCGACCGCAGCATCGACACCCAGGTCAGCCGGCTGCGCCGGAAGTTGGAAGACGATCCCGCCAACCCGACATTGATCAAGACGGTGTGGGGCGATGGCTACATGTTCACTGCCGACGTCAGCTTCGATGACCATCAGAGCTAGGCGCTGGCGGCTGCCCCTGCCGCGCAGCATGGCCGGGCAGACCATGCTGCTCCTCGTCGTCGGCCTGACGCTCACCCACGCCGTTAGCATGTTGTTCTATTCGCACGATCGCGACACGCTGCTGGCCGCGACCGGCGGGCGCGAATTCGCCCACCGCGCCGCCGTGGTCGTCGAGATGATCGCCGCCGTGCCGGCCGCGCAGCGGCCGCAGCTCGTCGAGGCGGCCAAGGCGACCGATCTCGACGTCTCGCTCTCGCCGCAGAACCCGCTGGTGCGCGAACACGAATCAGACTGGCGCGGCGCAATGATCCGCCAGCTTCTGGGCGAGGAACTCGGGCCGGAGCTCGCCAGCCGCACCACCGTCCAGGTGTTCGATCCGGACCCCGAAGGCGGCTTCGGCCTTGCCAGCCTCGGCCCCACGGCGGCGGCCAATGTGCGGGCATCCATCGGCCTTGGCGACGGGTCCTACATCTCGGTGACTGGCGCATTGCCTGTCCATGGCATGCGTCCGTCCGGCGGCGCCCTCGCCTCCACGCTGGTGATGGCCGGTGCGGTTCTCGCGCTGTCCTTGGTCGCCGTACGGCGCATGACCGGGCCGCTCCGTCGGCTCGCGCTGGCCGCCGAACGGCTGGGCCGCGACGTCGCCGCGCCCCCGCTCGACGAAGGTGGCCCGGACGAGGTGCGGCGCGCCGCGATCGCCTTCAACGGAATGCAGGCGCGCCTGCGCCGCTTCGTCGAGGACCGCACGCAGATGCTCGCGGCCATCTCCCATGACCTGCGCACACCCATCACCCTGCTTCGCCTCAGGGCCGAGCTGATCGAGGACGAGGGGGAGCGTGGCAAGACGCTGGCGACGCTCGACGAGATGGAGGAGATGATCCGCTCGACCCTGGCCTTCGCCCGGCAGGACGCCGAAGGCGAGCCAATGCAGCGCGTCGATCTCGGCGCGCTGATTCAAAGCCTGTGCGACGATCTCGCTGAGGTCGGAAGGCCGGTTTCCTGCGCCGAGCCCCCCTCGCTCGTGCTTTCATGCCGGCCCCAGGCGCTGCGCCGGGCGCTGGGGAACCTTATCGAGAACGCCGCAAGATACGGCCACAGGGCCGAGGTCGCGGTCGAGGAACACCCCGGCGCGGTTCTCATCCATGTGGATGACGAAGGCCCCGGAATTCCAGAAAACCGGATCGACGAGGTCTTCCGCCCCTTCTACCGGCTCGAGGGATCGCGCGCTCGCGAGAGCGGCGGCGTCGGGCTCGGCCTCAGCATCGTCGCCAGCGTCGCCTACGCCCATGGCGGCGACATCGCCCTGGCGAACCGCGATGGCGGTGGCCTTCGCGCGACCCTGCGGCTGCCGCGCTAGGGCAGGATGAGTTGAGCGTCGCTCATCGTCCCGATCTAGCTTCTTCTTTGCGCATGACCTTTTCCGAAAGCCGGTTCCCACTTTTCGGGATCATGCTCCAAGCGCGCGCTCGTCACACACTGACACACTTTTCGGCCGGCGTGACAAAGCCCTGTTTCAGGGCCGCTGTCAGGTGGGGACTGTCAAAGGCAGGCGGCTTGGGCCGCAAAGCGCCGGGCACGCCCACAAGAGAGCCGATATGAAAAAGAGCAAAAGCCGGAATTTGCAGTCCAGGAGCCGCTGGCTGCTCGGCGCGGTCGGTGGCCTGGCCATCGCGTCAGCCGCGGTCTTCCTCGCCTATCCTTCCATGACCGCGACGGCGGCCGCCAACCCGCCGATCCCGAGCGGCGAAACCTTGTCATCCTGGGTCGAGAACGGTCGCGGCGGGCGTTATCTGCTGGAACTGATCGACGGCCAGGCGCCCTCCAGCGCCACCTCCGGCACTGTCTTGAGTGATGCGGACTGCGAGCCCGACGCCGACAGGATCAATCACTGCCACAACGAGATCAAGCTGGCGGACGGCCGAACGATCACCGTGATCAACAACCACCGCATGATGAACAATCGCTGCCTCGGCCCCGGCGACAAGCTGAAGATCGAGACCCTCGATTCCGGCTGGGTCGTGGGCAAACTGGTGTAGCCCGCAAGCGTCTCGCATTCGCTCCCTTGCCCTCAGCCAAACTTCTTCAAGCCTCCATCGTGACCATCGACATGCCCGCACCCAAAGCCTCTCGCAGCTCGGCCCGCTTCCCCTCGCGTCTCGCCGGGCCGGCACTCGCCCTTGTCCTGCTTGCCTCCCCATCGCTCGGCTGGGCCGAGGATGGCGCGTCGGGCGCCGCCGTCTCCTCCCTTGCGACAACCACGGACGGCGAGCTGTTGAAGGTCCAGGGCGGCGACCTCTACGCCAGTCGCGACCAAGGACGCAGTTGGATCGAGCTTGCCCTGCCGGCCGAGGCGACAGGAAGGATCGACGAGGTCGCCGTCGCGGCCGGACCGGACGAAGCGCTCTATGCCAGCGGTCCCGACGTCGGGGTTTTCCAGTCGAAGGATGACGGCAAGAGCTGGACGAATGTCGGCGGCACCCTGCCGAGCCTCCATGTCACGGCGTTTGCCCCGCATGCCACGGAGGCGAGCACGCTCTATGCCTTCATCCCCGAGAAGGGCATCTATCGCAGCCGCGACGCCGGCGGCGAGTGGACGATGATGGCGCGAGGCCCCGCGCCGCGCGAAGGCGCGCTGCTCGACCAGATGGATGCGGTCGTCGACAATGTGCGTCAGTTTCTCCACACCGACATGGAAGGCAGCATGGAATCCGGCTGGCTCTACGCCGCCACCTCGGAGGGCCTGCGCGTGACCATGGATTGCTTCTGCCTGTGGCGGGAAACCGGCGAATTTCCCGGCACAGTCGAGGCTGTCGCCGCTGATCCCACGCACCCCGAAGACGTCTATGCCGCAGCCGGCGCGGAACTCTTCAAGAGCGCCGATGGCGGACGCACCTTCAGCACGGCTGCGGCGCCGGAGACCCCGGTGACGGCCATGACCGTTCAGGCCGGCGGCCTGGTCTATGCCGGCACCGAGGACGGCGCCGTTCTCGTCAGCCGCGACAAGGCGGCGGGTTGGACCCGCGCCGATGAGTAGGCGTTGCCTCATCGTCCTTGCGGGCGTCCTGGCGACATCCGCCTCTACCGCTCAAGTGCCCTCCCCCCTCGATCCCGCCACGGTCGAAGCCGGCAGGGCGATCTATGGCGAAAACTGCGTCGCCTGCCATGGCGAGCGCGGGCAAGGCGCGGAGAACTGGCGGCAGCCGGACGAGAACGGCAACCTCCCGCCGCCACCGCACGACGCAAGCGGACACGCCTGGCGCCATCCGGACGCGGTGCTCTACCACATGGTGCTCGACGGTTGGCGTGATCCCTTCAACAAGATGGAGGATCTCACCATGCCCCCCTTCGAGGGTGTGCTGGAGCCCCGCGAAATCCGCGCGGTCCTCATCTACGTCAAGACCCTTTGGACGCCGGAGCAGCGCGCGGCCCAGGCCGAGGAAAGCCGCGACCGACCGTTTCCCGACGAAGCCCACACGCCAGTGGGACACGGGCGGCCCTGACCAGGACCACGCCCCATCCATGATCGCCGCGAGCGCGGCGGTTCTCGAACGGCGCCCCGGGCACCAAGCCCGCGAGCCTTATAGCAGCAGAAAGACAGGAGTTTTCCCATGAAAAGAGCGATCGCGGCTTCGGCATTGGCGGCACTCATGAGCCTCGGCGTGGCGAGCGCCTATGCGCAGCCAGCCGGCATGACGCAAAGCGAGCACGAGGCGCATCATCCCGATGGCGGTGCGGACCAACAGGCGAAGGGAACCGGCATGATGGGCCAGGGCATGATGTCCGGCTCGGGAATGATGGGCGCCGGCATGATGCAGGGAATGATGGGCCAAGGCGGCATGCGCGGCGGCGCCCACGGCATGATGGGACCGGGCATGACCAAAATGATGGTCATCATGATGGACACCGACGGCAACGGCACGCTGTCGCTCGACGAGGTGCAGGCGGTGCATGCCCGCATGTTCAAGGCCATGGACGCCAATGGCGACGGTCAGCTTTCCGCCGACGAGATGTCGTCATTCTGCTCCGGTGGCGCGGCCCAGAGCACCGATTGAGCGAGATTGGTCCGGATCAGGGCTTGCATCGTCGCGCAACAGGATATTTCCATCGGTGCCACTTGATGGATTCGCCTGCGTTCTGTGACAGCGTGCGAAACCGAGACCTTGATCCGAAAAAGGACCACCATGACAAAGATGAGCCCCGTTCTAGCGATTCACGGCGGCGCGGGGGTCATCCTTCGCGCCTCCATGACGGCGGATATGGAAGCCGCCTACCATGAGGGGCTCCGCACCGCGCTGCAGGCCGGCCATGCCGTGCTCTCGAAAGGCGGCAAGGCGCTGGACGCCGTGGTCGCGGCGGTCATGGCCTTGGAGGATGACCCGCTGTTCAACGCCGGGCGCGGCGCCGTCTTCAACGCCGAGGGCCGGCTGGAGATGGACGCGGCAATCATGGACGGAAGCGACCGCCGCGCCGGCGCGATCGCCGGTCTCTGCGGCCCGCGCAACCCGATCCTGGCGGCCAAAGCCGTGATGGAGAAGAGCGACCACGTCTTCTTCGCCGGCCCCGGCGCCGCTGCCTTCTGTCGCTCGGCGGGCCTTGTCATGGAAGACGAATCCTACTTCCGCACCGAGCGGCGATGGAAGTCGTTGCAGGACGAGCTGGAACGCCGCCGCACGGGGCAGGCGGACGATAACGACGAGGCCCGCAAGCACGGCACGGTGGGAGCCGTCGCCCTGGACAGTGCCGGCCATCTCGCCGCCGCCACCTCCACCGGCGGCATGACAGCCAAGGCCGAAGGACGCGTCGGCGACAGTCCGGTGATCGGGGCCGGCACATGGGCCGAGGATAATACCTGCGCCATCTCGGCGACCGGCCACGGCGAGATCTTCATCCGTCATGCCGTTGCGCACGAAATTTCGTCGCGGATGCGCTGGGGCGGCCAGTCGCTGAAGAAGGCGGCGGAGGGCATCATCGCCGAGATCGCGCCCCTCGGCGGCTCCGGTGGATTGATCGCTGTGGATGGCGAGGGCAATGTTTCGATGCCGTTCAACTGCTCAGGCATGTACCGGGGCGTCGTTCGTGGCGACGGAAGCCTGGAAACGGCGATATTCGCCTGACATTCCATGATGCCGCCGACGCCCCCGCCTTCTCGGGAGCGCGTCGGCGACAACGCCTTTCCGGTCGCGCGAAACCAATTTCATCGCGCGGCCGTTCTATGCGCCATGAGATATTTTCCTGCCTTCGCGGTCGCCGCCCTCGCCGTGGCCATTCCCCTCAGCGCCTGCTCCCAGACGGAGGAGAGGACGAGCGTCGTTGCCGCCGCCGAGGCGGCCCCGGCGCCTTCGCCCAAGCCCGCATCGGCCAAGATCATCGGTCTTGAGGGGCTGGGCGATCTTCGGATCGGCGAGCCAGTTCCCAGAGGCAGCTCCTGGGCGGAGCGCGGGGCGCAGACCAGCGACAAATGCCGGACGGTCAGTTCGCCCGCCTATCCTGGAGTCTATGCCATCGTGACGGATGGCAAGGTCCGCCGTATTTCCGTCGCCAAGAGCTCGGACGTGAAACTGGCAGAAGGGATTGGGGTCGGAGCGACCGAAAAAGAAGTGAGGCAGTGGTTCGGCGGATTCCGGGAGGAGCCGCATAACTACTGGTCCGCCCCAGCGAAATACCTCACCGCCCCGAACGCCAAGGACGGCAGTTCCGCGCTGCGTTTCGAGATCGGGACTGATGGCAAGGTCAGCCAGATCCACGTGGGTACGATGCCGATCCTGGGCTATGTCGAAGGATGTGCTTGAGATTTCTTCGACGCATCAAGCTGATGCCGACCCTGTCGAGGCCTTGAATTGCCAACGGGGCGCCTCAATCGAGGCGCCCCGTTGTTTTCTCTTCCGCATCGCGCGCCTCGTCGGGCCGCCGCATCGGCAGCCCGCAAGGCTTGCCCTCGTCAGGCCACTTCCGCAACCTTCATCGCGGCGGTGTTCTCGACGGCGCCGCGCAGCTTGCCCTTGAGGCTGGCATATTCCTGCTGCACGTGGTTTTCCGCCCAGAGCTGGTCGGCGATCGGCTCCACCTTGACGGCGCTGTACTTGTATTCCGGCGTCTTCGAGGTCGGATCGAAGTTCTCGCCCGTCAGTTCGTTGCAGGCGCCGATCCACCACTGGTAGGTCATGTAGACCGCACCCTCGTTGGTGCGCTCCGTGATCTGAGCCCTGGTGATGATCTTGCCGCGACGCGACGACACGTGGACCAGCTCGCGGTCCTTGATGCCGAGGCGCTTGGCGTCCTTCGGGTTCATCGTCACGAAGCCCGGCTCGTCGGCGAGCGTTTGCAGCGCCGAGCAGTTGCCGGTCATCGAGCGGCACGAATAGTGGCCGACCTCGCGCACGGTGCACAGGATCATCGGGAAATCGCTGTCCGTCTGATCCATCGGCGGATGCCATTCGCACGCATAGAGCAGGCCCTTGCCGCTCGGACGCTCGAACTTGTTGCCGTGATAGAGGTATTTGGCGCCATGGGCGTCCTCGACCTCATAGCAAGGCCACTGCACGTAGCCGAGGCCTTCCATCTTCTCGTAGGTCGCGCCGTAGAACTTGGGTGCGAGCTCGCGCAGCTCGTCCCAGATTTCCTGGGTGTTCTGGTAGTGCATGGGATATCCCATCGCCGTCGCGATCTCGGCGATGATTTCCCAGTCGTGCTTGCATTCGCCCTTCGGCGGCACGGCCTGATAGAAGCGCTGGAAGGTGCGGTCGGCGGCGGTGAAGACGCCCTCGTGCTCGCCCCAGGAGGTGGCGGGCAAAACCAGATCGGCGAGCATCGCCGTCTTGGTCATGAAGATGTCCTGGACGATGACGAATTCCATGCCCGCCAGGGACTTGCGCACGGCGGTGAGGTCCGGGTCGGTCTGCGCCGGGTCCTCGCCCATGATGTAATAGCCCTTGAGCTTGCCATGCTCGACGAGGTGGGGAACGTCCGTCACCATCGCGCCGACCTTGTCGGGCAGCGAGGCCACGCCCCAGCGCTTGGCGAACTTCGCGCGGATGGCGGCGTCCGTCACCGGCTGGTAGCCGGGGAAGACGTTCGGCAGCACGCCGAGATCACACGAGCCCTGGACGTTGTTCTGGCCGCGCACCGGCCCGACGCCGACATGCGGACGGCCGAGATTGCCGGTCAAGAGCGCGAGGCCCGACAGGCCCTTCACCACGTCGACGCCCATGGTCCACTGGGTGACGCCCATGCCCCACAGGATTGTGGCGCTCGGCGCGGCGGCATAGATGCGCATCGCCTCGCGGATGTCGTCGGGATCGAGGCCGGTGATGTCGGCAACGTATTCCGGCGTGTATTTCGAGACGATCGCCTTGTATTCCTCGAAGCCTTCCGTGTGGTTGGCGACATAGGACTTGTCGTAGAGGTTCTCGGTGATGAGAACATTGGCGAAGGCATTGACCAGCGCCATGTTCGAGCCGTTCTTCAGCGGCAGGTAGAGGTCGGCAAGGCGCGCCGTCTCGATCTTGCGCGGATCGCAGACGATGACCTTGGCGCCCTTTTCCTTCGCCTCGATGACGCGGCGCGCGATGACCGGATGGCTGTCGGCGACGTTGTAGCCGAAGATCAGCAGGCAGTCGGTCTCGCCGATCTCCTGGATCGAGTTCGACATGGCGCCGTTGCCGAGCGTCTGGGCGAGACCGGCGACAGAAGGCGCGTGGCAGACGCGGGCGCAGTTGTCGACATTGTTGGTGCCGATGACGGCGCGAGCGAACTTCTGCATGACGAAGTTCGTCTCGTTGCCGCAGCCGCGTGAGGACCCCGTCGTCATGATGGCGTCGGGACCATACTTCGACTTGATCTCGGAGAACTTGGTCGCGGCGATCTTGATCGCCTCGTCCCAGGAGATGCGCTCGAAATCGGCATCGCGCGAGCGGCGATACATCGGGTGGAGCAGGCGCGGCGTCAAAATCTTCGTGTCGTTGACGAAGTCATAGCCGTAGAGGCCCTTGAGGCACAGCCGCCCCTCGTTGGTGATGCCGTTCAGCGGCTCGACGCCGACCACCTTCTCGTTCTCGACCAGAAGGTTGAATTTGCATCCCGTGCCGCAATACGGGCACACGGACATATGCTTTTCCATGAAGGTTTCCTTTCCTTGGCGCGCGGCGGTCAAACGGCGATGGCGGCGATCGCCGTGCGCTCGCGCAGCTCGGCAAGCGACTGCTGGAGGCTCGCCTCGTCGACGAGACGAAGCGCATTGGTCGGGCAGGCGCCAACGCAGGCCTGCCCGGCGGCCCGATCGATGCACAGATCGCACTTGTGGGCGCGAGCCTTGACGCCGGCCGAAACCTGGATGCCGGCAATCGACTTCACCGCAGGCACGGTGATGACTTCCATGACGCCGAAGGGGCAGGCCATCACGCAGTTCTTGCAGCCGACGCAGCGGCTCTGATCCACCTGCACGCTATCGGCGCGATAGACGATGGCCCCTTCCGGACATGCGTTGAGGCACGGCGCGTCCTCGCAGTGATGGCACATCACCGCGGTGGAGACGGTCGCGGTCTTGATGACGCGAATCCGCGGCTCGAAATTCGTCGGCGCCAGGGCCTCCGTCGAGCCATCGGGGCGGTGTGCCATCGCACAGGCGATCTCGCAGGTGCGGCAGCCGATGCATTTGCCCGGGTCCGCGGCCACGAATCTGTTCATTCCTCAGTTCCCTTTCCTGATCCGGCCTCCAGCGAAGGCCGCCTCCGAGCCGGTTGCCGAACGGACGAGGAGCAGCTGCCCGCCATCACGATCCACGGCACACGATCGAAAATCCCTATCACTCAATAAGCGAAACATATCCGATCGATCGAATATGTATATCTGCCGATAAGAATCCTCTATCAACGGATATTTGAAAATATAGCCTGTTCGATTTGCGTTCGTTAAGAGACGGATTGCCGCATGTCAATTTATGAGACACGGTGATAGCAGGACACAAAGAGAGCATTAGGGAAATAAACTCACATGGGCCGAGCCAATACTTGTTTTCTATTGCTCGATCAGGATTCTCGATCGAGCGTGGATCGCCGGGGTTCGATGCCGGAGAACGCGATGCAAGGAGATGCCGGTCAATGAACCGCTTCATCGTTGCCGAAGCTGGACGATGCATCGGCTGCAACACGTGCATGGCCGCCTGCACCCAGGCCCATAAGGAGGCCGGGCGACAGAGCCATCCACGCCTGACCGTCACCAAGACGGCCGACGCGACGGCTCCGGTCGTGTGTCATCATTGCGAGGACGCGCCCTGCGCGCTCGTCTGTCCGGTGCGTGCCATCACGCACCAGGACGGCATGATCATGCTCGACGAGAAGACCTGCATCGGCTGCAAGCTCTGCGCGCTCGCCTGCCCCTTCGGCGCCATCACGCCGTCGGGAACGGGGCTTGCCGGCGTCGCGGGCATCGCCTTCCCCACGGTGAGGCCGCAGACGCTCGATCCGCTTCTGGTCTGGGAGCAGGGCGTCAAGTCGGTCGCCGTGAAATGCGACCTCTGCGACTTCCGCGACGAGGGTCCGGCCTGCGTACCCTCCTGCCCCACCAACGCCCTCTACCTCGTCGGCGACGACGGCATGGACGCGGTCGTCGCCAACAAGCGCGAGGTCACGGCCGATCAGCTGGGTCGTCCGAAGCTTCTTTCGGCCATGGGAGGTCGCGAGTGATGACGCCGCTCGAATTCCTCGGTCTGTCGCTCGCCCTGTCGCTTATCGGCGCCTTCGCGAGCTTGATTCTCGGCCGATCCGAAACTCTCGCGAGCGGGATCGCCAGCGTGGCCGGCGTCCTGGCCGCGGCGTCCGGCCTCGGCGCCGGCCTCCTCTCGCTCACCGGCCCCGTTTCGACCCTAGCCCTCGACGGCCCCTACCCCTTCGCGCACTTCGTCCTGAGGCTCGATCCTCTCGCCGGCCTGATGGTCGCGGTGATCTCGCTGCTTTCGCTGGTCGCCTGGATCTACGGTCTTGCCTATGTGCGCGAGTATTCCGGGCGCGGCGTCGGCGGCATGGGCTTCTTCATGCACCTCTTCATCGCCTCGATGATGCTGGTGGTGACGGCCGACAACGCCTTCTGGTTCCTCATCTTCTTCGAGATGATGTCGCTCGCCTCCTACTTCCTCGTCATCTTCGACGAGGACAAGAACGCGGTCGGCGCGGGCTTCCTCTATTTCTTCGTCGCCCATGCCGGCTCGGTGCTGATCATGGCGGCATTCTTCCTTCTGGCCAATGCCGCCGGCAGCTTCGATTTCGAGGCTTTCCGCCACGTCTCGCTGTCCGCGCCCATGGCCTCCACCGTCTTCGTTCTCGGCTTCCTCGGCTTCGGCGCCAAGGCGGGCATGATCCCGCTCCACATATGGCTGCCCAAGGCGCACCCGGCCGCACCGTCTCACGCCTCGGCGCTGATGTCGGGCGTCATGATCAAGATCGGCATCTTCGGCATCGTCAAGGTCGCGCTCGACCTTCTCGGCGGCGGCCAGCCGATGCTGTGGTGGGGCGTTCTGGTGCTTGCCTTCGGCGCGGTGTCCTCGGTGCTGGGCGTCGTCTACGCGCTCGCCGAACACGACATCAAGAAGCTCCTCGCCTACCACTCGGTCGAGAACATCGGCATCATCCTGCTCGGTGTCGGCACCGGCATGATCGGCCTGGCCGAAGGACAGCCGGTGCTCGCCGTGCTCGGGCTGATGGCCGGCCTCTATCACCTCGTCAACCACGCTGTCTTCAAGGGGCTGCTCTTCCTTGGCGCCGGCTCGGTCATTTTCCGCGTCCACACCAAGGACATGGAGGAGATGGGCGGGCTGGCAAAGACGATGCCGTGGACGGCGCTCTCCTTCCTTGTCGGCGCCCTGGCCATCTCGGCGATCCCGCCGCTCAACGGCTTCGTCTCCGAGTGGTACACCTACCAGGGCCTCTTCGCGGCGGCGCTTTCCGGCTCTTTCCTCGTCCAGTTCGCGACACCCATCGCGGCTGTCATGCTGGCGCTCACCGGCGCGCTGGCGGTGATGTGCTTCGTCAAGGCCTATGGCGTCATCTTCGCCGGCCCCTCGCGCAGCGCCCACGCCGCCCATGCGACGGAGGCTCCGGCACCGATGGTCACGGGCATGGTGGTGCTGGCTCTCGCCTGCGTCTGCCTCGGCCTCGCCGCCCCGTGGATCGCCCCGGTGATCGGAGGTATCGCTTCGGCCACCCTCGGCCTGCCGACGACGACGCTGGCCGACGGCGCCTTGCTGATCCCCGGTGCGGCAAGCACGACGGTTCTCTCGACGCCGCTCATCGCCATCCTGCTTTTGGCGCTGGCCACGCTGCCGATTGTCGTCAAGGCGATGTTCTCCGGTACCCGCATAGCGCGGCGCCGCTCCGACGCCCCGTGGGCGGCAGGATACCTTCCCGACATCCGCATGGCGCTCACGGCCAAGAGCTTCGCCCAGCCGATCCGCATGTTCTTCGTGCCGCTCTACGCGGTCAGGAAGTCCGTCGCCGGCGCCTGGTCGCATATCACCATCGGCTTCGAAAACTTCGTCTGCCTGGCTCGGCGCACCGAGCCCTGGGCCGACACTCGCTTCGTCGATCCCGTCACCCGCGGCGTCACCGTCACCGGGCGCTGGATGCAGGTGATCCAGGGCGGCGATTTCCGCATCTACTGCCTCTACATCGTCGGCGCACTGATCGTGCTGCTCGCCGTGGCAGCCCACTAGGAGGATCGAGATGCCGACCCTTTCCCACCTCCTTCTTGCTCTTGGCCAGGCGCTTCTGCTCTTCGCCGCGGCTCCTCTCGTCTCGGGTCTCTCCCGCTTCGAGCGCGCCAAGATGCACACCCGCCATGGCCCTGGGATATTTCAGGACTACCGCGACATCGCCAAGCTCCTGAAGCGCCAGGACATCACCCCGCCGGATGCCGGCGGCGTCTTCCGGGTGATGCCCATCGTCATGCTGGCGACGCTGTTCGTCATCGCCACCGGCCTGCCGATCTTCACGCGGTTCACGCCGCTGGCCGCCGTCGGCGACCTCATCACCATCGTCTATCTCTTTGCTCTCCTGCGCTTCTTCTTCTCGCTCTCGGGCATCGACTCCGGCTCTTCCTTTGCCGGCATCGGCGCCAGCCGCGAGCTGACCATGGGCGTTCTGGTGGAGCCGATCATGATGCTCGCCCTCTTCGTGGCGGCGCTCCTTGCCGGCTCCACCAATCTCGGCGCCATCGGCACGGCGATCGCCGACGGCGAGGTGCGCTCGGCAGCGGCCACGGTTCTCGCCGGCTGCGCCTTCGCCTTCGCCATCTACATCGAGTTGGGCAAGCTGCCCTACGACATGGCCGAAGCCGAGCAGGAACTTCAGGAAGGCCCGCTCACCGAATATTCGGGGCCTTCGCTGGCGCTGGTCAAATGGGCGATGGCGCTGAAGCAGACCCTCGTCATGGGCTGGTTCATCGCGGTCTTCCTGCCCTTCGGCAGCGCGACCGAGCTGAGCGCGGGTGGCCTTCTCGTCGGGCTCATCGTCTTCGTCGTGAAGCTGTTCGTTCTCTTCGGCCTCGTCGCCATCGTCGAGAACAGCGTGGCGCGGGCGCGCTTCCGCCTGACGCCCCAGCACAGCTGGCTCGGCGTCGGCGCAGCCTCGCTCGCCTTCGTGTTCTTCCTGGTTGGCCTTTGAGAGCCGCGTAGGGACCCCATCCAGTGATTACTCTCCCAACGACATTACCCGCCATCCTGGCCCTCGCGGCGACGCTGGTGCCCTTCCTCGGCGCGGCGCTCATCGCGGCCCTGCCGCGCGACGCCGGCAAATGGGTTTGCCAGATCTTCGCCGCCGCCGCCGTGCTCATCGCCCTGTGCCTTGCCTGGATCTTCGAAGCCGGCGGCTTCGAGAGCGCGCACACTAGCCTGATCGGTCTCGGCTCCACCGAGATCCTCGGCCTGACGATCGACCGCGTCAGCGTCCTCGTCGCCTCCGCCGTCATCGTCATCGGCTATCTGGTGGCGCTCTATTCCATCGGCTACCTCAACCAGGGCAACCGCGAGCATCCCGATATCGGACGGCGCCGCTTCTACGCCTTCCTGCTGATCTTCATCGGCGCGATGGCAGGGCTGGTCTTTACCTCCACAGTCATCGGCCAGCTCGTCTTCTTCGAGATCACCGGCGCCTGCTCCTGGGCCCTCATCGGCTACTACGAGAGCCCGAAGGCGCTGCGCTCGGCGGCCAAGGCGCTGATCGTCACCCACATCGCCTCGCTCGGCCTCTACGTCGCCGCCGCGCTCATCTTCATCGACACCGGCACCTTCGCGCTGACGGCGATCGCAGGCCTTCCGGCGTCCCAGAAGGCGACCATCCTCCTCGCCATCCTCATCGCCGCATGGGGCAAGTCGGCGCAGCTCCCCTTCCACATGTGGCTGCCCGACGCGATGGAGGCGCCGACGCCGGTGTCCGCTTACCTCCATGCCGCCTCGATGGTGAAGGTCGGCGTCTACATCTTCGCCCGCGGCCTGCTCTCTTCAGGCGGCGCGCCGGAGATCGTCGGATGGGTCGGCGCGGTGATGGCGACCCTGACGCTGGTCTACGGCTTCGCCATGTACCTGCCGCAGATCGATATGAAGCGGCTGCTTGCCTATTCGACCATCACGCAGCTCTCGACCATCTTCCTCGGGCTGTCCTTCTCCGTCTTCGGCTCCGACCTCGCCTTCAAAGGGGCCATCGCCCACATCTTCAACCACGCCTTCGCCAAGACGCTGTTCTTCCTGGTGGCGGGAGCCCTGTCCTACACCGCCGGCACCCGTCTCCTGCCGCAGCTTCGCGGCATCATGGCCAAGAAGCCGCTGCTCGGCGTCGGTTTTGCCGTGGCCGCCATGGCGATCGCGGGCGTGCCGCCCTTCTCCGGCTTCTTCTCCAAGTTCGCGATCTTCGCCGGCGGCTTCCAGGTCGGGCGCGAGCACTGGCCGCTGATGGTGATCGCGGTCATCGCGCTCGCCGAATCCGTCGGCACCTTCGCCTGGTTCCTGAAGTGGCTCGGCACCTGCATTCCCGGAACGCCCTCGGAGGCCATCGAGCAATCGGGACCGACGCCGAGAAGCATCCAGATCGTCCTCGTCGTCCTCATCATCATGTCGGTTGCTTCAAGCGGCATCGCCGCCTGGTGGCTGGGCTGAGGAGAATTCCATGCAAGGCACTTTGTTCATCAACGGTCTATCCGGCTTCCTGATCGTCACGGCACTGCTCGTGGCGCTGGCGCCGCGCCCCGTCCAGGCGGCCCGCTTCTACGCTCTCCAGTCGCTGGTTCTGGTCGCCCTCTTCGTGTCGATCGCCATGACCACCGGCTCCACCGAGCTCTATCTGTGGTCTGCCTCGGCCTTCGTCACCAAGGTCGTCCTGGTTCCGGTCATCATGACGAAGATGTTCCGGCGGCTCGAGGACCCCGAGCTCGGCTCTGGGGCGGTGATGCCGGCCGCGCTTTCGATCGTCGGCGCGGCCCTCATCGTCATCCTCTGCTACGCGGTCATCTCCCGCGTGACGCTGCCGGCCGCCCTGCCGCTCAAGCCGGCTCTGGCCATCTCGCTCGCCCACTTCTTCCTCGGGCTCGGCTGCATCGTCGGCCAGCGCAACATCCTCAAGCAGGTCTTCGGCTACTGCCTGATGGAGAACGGCTCGCACCTGACGCTGGCCATCCTGGCGCCCAACGCGCCCGAGCTGGTGGAGGTGGGCATCGCCACCGACGCCGTCTTCGCCGTCGTCATCATGGCGGTGCTCGGGATGCGCATCAGCAAGACGCTGGGCTCTCTCGACGCCCGCAAGCTCACGACCCTCAAGGGCTGAATCATGACACCCTCGTCCCTGCCCCTTTTCATTCTCGCCGGACCGCTGGTGATCGCCCTGGCGATCCTGCTCCTGCCGGCCCGCGTCATGAGCTTGAGAGCCTGCGAGGCGGCCCACGTCGTCTCCATGGTCCTCGTCTTCGCCCTTGCCCTCGCCATGACCGGGCAGGTGCTCGGCGGCGCGCGGCTCGAGGCGCTGGCAAGCTGGCTCTATGTCGACTCACTCGGCGCGATCTTCCTGATGATCATCGCCGTCGTCGGCCTGATGACCGGGCTCTATTCTCTCGGCTATATCCGCCACGACATCGAGGTCGGCCATCTCGATATGCGCCGGGCGAAGATCTACTACGGCTTCTTCAACCTCTTCGTCTTCACCATGCTTCTGTCGGCGACAGCCAACAACATCGTCATGATGTGGGTGGCGGTCGAGGCGACGACGCTGGGTTCCGCCTTCCTGGTCGGCATCTACGGCGAGAAGACCTCGCTCGAGGCCGCCTGGAAATACGTCGTCATCTGCACGGTGGGCGTTGCCTTCGGCCTCTATGGCACGGTGCTGGTCTTCTCCAACGGCTCCGAGGTTCTCGCCGATCCCCATCAGGCGGTGCTGTGGACGTCGCTCGCCCAGAACGCCGCGTCCCTCGATCCCTCGCTGATGAAGATCGCCTTCGTCTTCGTGGTCATCGGCTTCGGCACCAAGGCGGGCCTCTTCCCGATGCACGCCTGGCTGCCGGACGCCCACTCCGAGGCTCCGAGCCCGGTGAGCGCGCTGCTTTCCGGCGTGCTTCTGAAATGCGCCCTCTTCGTCATCATCCGCTACCTCGCGCTGATGGTGCGGGCGATCGGGCCGGAATTCCCGCAGACGCTGCTTCTCACCCTCGGCGTTCTGTCGGTCGTGGTCGCGGCGATGCTGTTCTTTGTCCAGAAGGACCTGAAGCGAAAGCTGGCCTACTCCTCCGTCGAGCATGTCGGCCTCATCGCCATCGGCCTCGGCCTCGGCGGCCCGCTGGGCGTCGCCGCCGCCCTGCTCCACTCCATCAACCACAGCCTCGCCAAGGCGCTGCTCTTCTGCGGCTCGGGCAACGTGCTGATGAAGTACGGCACCCGCGACCTCGACAAGGTGAAGGGCATGCTGCGCCTCGCCCCGGCGAGCGGCCTGCTTCTGATGATCGGCGCGCTGGCGCTGTCGGGCTTTCCGCCCTTCAACGTCTTCGTCAGCGAGTTCCTGGTGTTCGCAGCCGGGCTGAAGGCCGGCCATCCCTGGCTGATGCTCGTCTGCCTCCTCTTCTTCACCGTCACCATAGCCGGCTTCATCCAGATCATCTCCGGCTCGGTGCTCGGCAAGACGAGCGAGGGCGCCAAGCCCGGCGACGTTAGCGCCGCCACGCTGGTGCCCCTCGGCATCCTCGCCGCGCTCGTGCTGGTCATGGGCTTCGCCGTGCCGGCCCCCATCGCCAAGCTCGTGGCCGACGCCAGCGCCATCGTCCTCGACGGTGGCGACCCGGTGACGGTCGCCAGCCCCTGGCAGTTTGGCGGCACCACCCTCTTCGCCGATGACAACGGCCTCCTCGCAACTCCCGCCGCGGCTGCCGAGCCCGCCGCCGAGAAGGAGACGAAATAATGGACATTCTCTCTCAGGACCGGGTCGGCGCCTCCATCCTGTCGGCCCTTCGCGGCGTCCTGCCCCACGCCATCCTCCAGGAGGAATGGCAGACGCCGCGCCAGGTGACGATCACGGTCAAGCCGTCGGCGCTCCAGGACGTGGTCAAGACGCTCTATTACGAGCACTACGGCTGGGTTTCCGTGGTGGTCGGCAATGACGAGCGTTCGCTCACCGGCGTCTTCGCGGTCTACTACGTGCTGTCCATGGAAGGCCCCGAGAAGTGCCACATCGTGGTGCGGGTCGAGGTGCCGGCCGACACGCAGGAATTCCCCTCCGTGACGCCGGTCGTTCCGGCCTGCGTCTGGGGCGAGCGCGAGGTGCGCGACATGTTCGGGCTGAAGCCGGTCGGCCTGCCCGACGAGCGGCGTCTGGTGCTGCCCGACGACTGGCCGGACGATCTTCACCCCCTGCGCAAGGACTCGATGGACTACCGGATGCGTCCGGCGCCCGTCGCCGACAACGAGACCTATCCTTTCATCAACGAGGCCAAGGGAGAGACCACCATCGTTCCGGTGGGGCCGCTCCACATCACCTCGGACGAGCCCGGCCACTTCCGTCTCTTCGTCGACGGCGAGGACATCATCGACGCCGACTACCGCATGTTCTATGTCCACCGCGGCATGGAGAAGGTGGCCGAATCCCGCATGGGATACAACGAGGTCACCTTCCTTGCCGATCGCGTCTGCGGCATCTGCGGCTATGCCCACTCGGTGGCCTACACCACCTCCATCGAGAATGCCCTCGGCATCAACGTTCCCGCCCGCGCCCAGGCCATCCGCTCGATCCTGCTCGAAACCGAGCGCATGCACAGCCACCTGCTCAATCTCGGCCTCGTCTGCCACTATGTCGGCTTCGACACCGGCTTCCAGCAATTCTTCCGCGTGCGCGAGAAGGCGATGACGCTGGCCGAACTCCTCACCGGATCGCGCAAGACCTACGCCATGAACCTCATCGGCGGCGTCCGGCGCGACATCCTGGGCGAGCAGGCAGCCGAGACGCGGCGCGTTTCGGCGGAGCTAAGGGTCGACACCCAGCGCCTTGTCGACATCTTGCTGGAAACCGCCAATGTCGGCGGCCGCGTCAACGGCGTCGGCCTTCTCGACAAGCAGATCGCCCGCGACTACTCGCCCGTCGGGCCGCTCGTGCGTGGCTCCGGCCACGCCCGCGACACCCGCGCCGACCATGCCTTTGCCGGCTACGGCCTAGTCAAGAACACCATCCGCTCCCACGATGGCTGCGACGTGCTCGCCCGCACCCTGGTGCGCGCCGAGGAAGTGTTCGACAGCCTCGACCTCATCGACGCGCTGCTCGACACGGCGCCCGGCGGGGCGATCCTCACCGAGGACTTCGAGTACCTGCCGCACAAGTTCGCCCTCGGCTTCACCGAGGCGCCGCGCGGCGAGGACATCCACTGGTCGATGACCGGCGACAACCAGAAGCTCTATCGCTGGCGCTGCCGGGCCTCGACCTACAACAACTGGCCGGTTCTCCGCTACATGCTGCGCGGCAACACGGTGTCGGACGCCCCCGTCATCGTCGGCAGCCTCGACCCCTGCTACTCGTGCACGGACCGCGTCACCTTCGTCGACGTGCGCAAGCAGAAATCCGTCACCGTCCCCATCGAAGAAGTCGAGCGCTACGGCCGTGAGCGCAAGAACTCCCCGCTGAAGTGAGGTCGCCGTCATGCTGAAACTCTTGAAGGAGATCTTCCGCACCGGCGAAGCCACGGTGAAGTATCCTTTCGCTCCCCTCGAGGTGTCGAAGGACTTCCGCGGCAAGCCGGAACACGAAGCGGAAAAGTGCATCGCCTGCGCCGCATGCACCATCGCCTGCCCGCCCAACGCCATCCAGATGGAGACGGACATCGAGGCAGGCACGCGCACCTGGTCGATCAACTATGGCCGCTGCGTCTTCTGCGGGCGCTGCGAGGAGTCCTGCCCGACGGGCGCCATCTATCTGACCCCGGATTTCGAGCTCGCCGTGGGCTCCAAGGCCGACCTCATGCGCCGCGCCGTCTTCACGCTCGCCCAGTGCGAGGTGTGCGGCAAGCCGTTTGCCCCGGCCAAGGAGATCGCCTACGCCGGCGCCCTCCTGGCCCAGGCCAGCGAGGCCGAGGAGCTCACCGATCGCCAGCGGACCCTGCTCGCCACCTGCCCGGAGTGCAAGCGCCGGGCCGACCTCCAGAAGCTCGCCGACATGGCCATCGCTCGCCAAATGGAGACGCGCAAATGAACGCCCCGGTCAACGCCCAGACGCTCCTGACCTCTCCCGGCGCCGTTTCCATCCCCGCGCAGATCGCGGCGATGAAGGCGACGCTCCTCAAGGACATCCAGCGCTCCGCCTATGTCTACCGAGTGGATTGCGGCGGCTGCAACGGCTGCGAGATCGAGATCTTCGCCTCGATCACGCCGGTCTTCGACGCCGAGCGCTTCGGCATCAAGGTCGTGCCCTCGCCCCGTCACGCCGATATCCTGCTCTATACCGGTGCCATGACGCGCGCCATGCGTATGCCCGCGCTCAGGGCATATGAGGCTGCGCCCGATCCGAAGATCGTCGTGTCGTATGGTGCGTGCGGGTGCACCGGCGGCATCTTCCACGATCTCTACTGCACCTGGGGCGGCACGGATCAGCTCGTGCCGGTCGACGTCTACATTCCTGGCTGCCCGCCGACACCGGCCGCCACCATCTACGGCTTTGCCGTGGCGCTCGGCCTGCTCGGCCAGAAGCTGAAGGCCGAGACGCACATCGAGGCGCCGGGCGAGGCCGCGCCGCTGGCCCACCCCGACATACCCTATGTCCTGCGGGTCGCCATCGAGCGCGAGGCGCGGCGCATGGCGGGTTATCGCCAGGGCCGCGACATCGCCGAGGAGTTCTTCGCCGTCATCGAACAGCAGAGCGACACGCCCTTCCCGATGCGGATGGCCCAGCTTCGGGCGACCGAGCCCGACCCGCGCCGCGTCGAGATCTTCAGCCGCCTTGAGAGCGTGGTGGCTGAGGCCCTGCAAGCCTGAGGGAGGCCGCGACGATGAACATTCCGGTCTATACGGCGACCGAGGAGGTCATCTTCTATCAGCTCAAGCAGAAGTTTCTGGAGCGCAAGGAAGACATCCCCGAAAAGTCCAAGGAAGTGATGTACTACTCCCTGGCGATCGGGCATCACATCGGCGTTTTCGATTGCTTTAAGCCGCAGTTCCGCGCTCCGCGCGCGGCGGTCGACCGCATCATCGAGGCCCTGCCCGAGGACAGCGAGGCCCGGCGCAAGCTCGCCGGCCTCTACAAGTTCGGCGAGATCATCGTCGACATCACCCATGTTGGCCTGCTCAAGACCGCGGTCGCCGAAGTGAGCCCCAAGGCCGACGCCGAGATGGCGGCTTTTCTCGCGGGCCTCGACACCTGCCTCGATGCCATCCGCGATGAACCGGCAATCTATCTCATGGGTCGGTGGGTGCGATGACCAGCATCGTCTTCACCGTCGGCAACGTGCTGCGGGCCGACGACGCCGCCGGGCCGCTCCTGGCCGAGCGCCTGGAAGCAGAGCCGGCGCCGGGCTGGACCGTCATTGACGGCGGCCAGACGCCCGAGAACCATACTCATACGGTGCGCGCCCTGAAGCCGGAGCGCGTGCTTGTGGTGGATGCTGCCGAGATGGGGCTCGCCCCCGGCGAAATCCGCCTCATCGAGGAGGAGAGCGTGGTGGAGCATTTCCTCATCACCACCCATGCCATCCCCTTGAGTTTCCTTATTCAATCGCTGCGCGAAAGCGTGTCGGAAATCCTCTTCCTCGGCATTCAGCCAAAGGACACGAGCTTCTACGGCCCCGTTTCGCCCGCGGTGGATGACGCTGTGACGAGGCTTCATCGCCACCTCGTCGAGAACGGTCGCCCCGAAGACTTCCCGCGCATCTAGCGCGCCCTTCCTCGCGGCCACCGGATCCCGTTCGCTGTACAAAGCTCAAGAAGGGGGAATGAACAATGGCAGGAAACGACAACAACCAGGCCATTTTCGGAATGGACTGCTATTCGCCGCCTGAAATCCAGGAGAAGGTCGAGAAGCTCGGCGTCAAGAAGGCGACGATGCCCTTCTGGCCCACCTTCATGCTGGCCATCGTCGCCGGTGGCAGCATCGGTCTCGGCGGCATGTACTACACCATCGTGCTGGCCGATCCCGACCTTTCCTTTGCAACCCAGAAAATCGTTGGCGGCCTCGCCTTCTGTCTCGGCCTGGCACTGGTCATGGTCGGCGGCGCCGAGCTCTTCACCGGCAACTCGCTCATCGTCATGGCCCGCGCCAACGGTCAGATTTCCACCGCCCAGATGATCCGCAACTGGACCATCGTCTGGCTCGGCAACGCCGTCGGCTCGCTCGGCTTAGTCTTTCTGGTCTTCATGGCCCACAACGACGCGCTCAACCACGGCGGCGTTGGCAAGGCCATCATCAACCTCGCCATCGCCAAGACCAATCAGGACTGGATAACGATCTTCTTCAAGGGCATCCTGTGCAACCTGATGGTCTGCCTCGCCGTTTGGCTGGCCTATGCCGGCCGCTCGGTGTCCGACAAGATCGTCGCCATCATCCTGCCCATCTCCGCCTTCGTCGCCGCTGGCTTCGAGCACTGCGTCGCCAATATGTACTTCCTGCCCTACGCCCTGGTCCTCAAGGCCATGGGACACGTGCCTGAGGGCGTTGATGTGTCGATGCTGACGGTCGGCGGTGTCATCCAGAATCTCATCTGGGCGACGCTGGGCAACATCGTCGGCGGCGGCCTTCTGGTCGGCGGCATCTACTGGATGATCTATCGCAAGAGCCTCGGCGGCCTTCACCCGCTGGTCACGAGCGAAGCGCCCAAGGCGCGCCCCGGCCGCGTCGCGACCAGCCGCTGACAAGGACGGCGCACCATGAGGAGAGGCGGGTGCCGCCTCCCCTCCCAAGACCCGGGCCGCCTTGGGGCCGGATAGTGTTCGAGGCACGGAGACTGCTCGATGACCGAATGCGCACTCGAAGAGGCAACGGAACTTCCTGCCGCTCATCGTCCTGTCCCGCGGATCGTCTGGCGCGGACGCGCGCTGCCCGAAGACACACGCAGTGTGCCGGAAGAGGTTCCGGTCGCCGTCACCTATAACGGCTCGTCCCACGCAGTCATGATGGCGAGCCCAGCCGATCTCGAGGATTTCGCGGTCGGCTTCAGCCTGACCGAAAGGATCGTCGGATCGCCCGCCGACATCCTGTCGATCGATATCGTGGCCTTCGATCGCGGCGTCGAAGCGCGCCTGTGGATCGACGAGGCGTGCAACAAGCGCCTTTCGCAACGCCGCCGAACCCTCGCCGGCCCGACGGGATGCGGCCTTTGCGGCGTTGACAGCCTGTCCGAGGTCCTCATCGAGCCGAAGACGGTTTCAAGCGGCGCGCGCTTTCAGCCGGCCGACATGATGGGGGCTATGGCATCGCTGGCCACCGGTCAGCGCCTGTTCCACGAAACGCGGGCGGTGCACGGCGCCGCTCTGTTCACGCAGGACCACGGCATCGTGGCGGTGCGCGAGGATCTCGGCCGTCACAACGCCCTCGACAAACTGGTCGGCGCGGCCGCGCGTCAGAAATTCCCCGTGTCGTCCAGCATTGTTCTGATGACCAGCCGCATCTCGGTGGAGTTGGTTCAGAAGTGTGCCGTCCTTGGCGCGCCGATGCTGATGGCCGTTTCCGCCCCGACCTCTCTCGCGGTCGCCACCGCCGAGGCGGCGGGCATCACGCTGGTCGGCGTCGCACGGCGCGACGGCTTCGAGGTCTTCACCCATCCCCAGCGCGTCGACTTTTCCGAGTGACGATAGAACGTTGCGCAGGCCGATAAAGCCTTAGGCCATCGCGCTCAAAAGAGGCGCGAGCGCGCGGGCCTGTGCGATGAGGGCGGCCGTCAGCGGTGGCTGCGGGTCGCGCTTCGCCACCACCATGCCAATGAGCCGGGTCATTTCGGGCGCGACCAGCGGGATCGCTCGGATGTGTTGCGGCAGGTTGAGCACCTCCACCATGACACGCGGCAGGATCGTCGACCAGACGCCGGTGGCGACATGGGTCTGGATCACTGTGATCGACGTCGTCTCAAGCTTCGGCTCGACCGCCGCCCCCACCTCCTCGAAGAGATGGTCGATGATGCGCCGGTTCTGCATCTCGCGGCTGAGAAGACAGAGGGGCAGGCTCGCCGCCTCCTCCCAGGTGATGGACTTGCGCTCGCCGTACGGTCCATCCGCGCTGGTGATCAGGTGGTAGCGCTCGCGGTAGAGCGGGACCTCGTAGACATGGCCGACCGGCTCGTTGTCGAGATAGGTGATCCCGGCATCGATCTGAAGATTGTCGATTTTCGACAGGATCTCAGTCGAGCTCTGGGAGTAGACGGTGATGCGCACGCCCGGATGGGCATCCCATAGTGCGGAAGTGTGGCGGGCCATGACGGGAAGGGCCGTCGGCACCGCGGCAATGCGCACGTGCCCCGTCTCGCCCTTCTTCATCATCTCGATATCGGCGCGCAGAGCCTGGAAATCACCAAGAATACGCCGCGCCCATTCGAGCACACGTTCACCCTCCGCCGTAAAGCCGATGAAGCGCGATCCCCGATCCACCAGAGGCACGCCCAGCGTTGCTTCCAGCTGCTTGATGGCCGCAGAGAGATTTGGCTGAGAAACGCCGCAGACTTGCGCAGCACGCCCGAAATGCTTCTCGCGGGCGAGCGCCAGCAAGAAATGCAGCTTTTCTTCCATGGTTTGATCTGCCTACGATCGAGCGCCGCGATCCAAAGACCGGCCGTCAGCGCGCGCAGCTCCGCCCGTCCCCGGCAAAACATGTCAAGATGAGACGCATTTTGCAAGATTGGTTCTAAAAAAGCTTGTGCGGCTTACCGTCGCCCGACCAACGATCGTCGATTTCGCTGTTTTAAGGGCTAGTTGAGCCGCCGGCCGCTGTCCCGGTCGAAGACATGCAGAGCACTTTGCGGCATCCTCATCGGCACAGTCTCGCCTTCGCCAAGAGCGGGACGATTGCGGAAGGTCGCGACGATTCTGTCGCCGGCGAACTCGCCGTAGACCTGAAGTTCCGCGCCCGTCGGCTCGGTCATCTGAACGACGACCGGCAGCGCCGATGTTGACGGCTGCCCCGGATCGAGCTCGAAGTGCTCCGGGCGAATGCCGAGCACTACTGCGGCTCCGTCGCGAACCTCATCCGGCAGTTCCAGGGACACGGCAATCTCCCCGAGCCAGACGATCGACTTGCCGTCGGAGCGCTCCACCCGCCCCTCCAGGAGGTTCATCGCGGGAGATCCGATGAAGGTCGCCACGAAGATGTTCGCCGGCCGATCGTAGACCTCCAGCGGGGCGCCGACCTGCTCGATCCTGCCGGCATTGAGGACGACGATCCGGTCCGACATCGTCATCGCCTCCATCTGGTCGTGGGTGACGTAGATGGACGTGGTTCCGAGGCGGCGCTGCAGCGCCCTGATTTCGCTGCGCATCTGGACGCGCAGCTTGGCGTCGAGATTGGAGAGCGGCTCGTCGAACAGGAACACCTGGGGCTTGCGCACGATCGCCCGCCCCATGGCGACGCGCTGGCGCTGCCCGCCCGACAGCTCCTTCGGGTAGCGCTGGAGATAGGGCTCGAGGCCGAGGAGTGCCGCCGCCTGGCCGACGGCCTTCTCGATCTCCGGCTTCGGCACGTTCCGCAGCTTGAGGCTGAACCCCATGTTCTCGAACACCGTGAGATGGGGATAGAGCGCGTAGTTCTGGAAGACCATCGCGATATCCCGGTCCTTCGGGGCAACGTCGTTGATGACGCGCCCGTCGAGAGAGATCCTCCCGCCAGTGATCGGCTCCAGACCGGCGATCATCCGTAGCAGGGTCGATTTCCCGCACCCGGATGCCCCGATGAGCGAGATGAACTCGCCTTCCGCAATGGCCAAATCGACGCCATGGATGATCTCGGCCTTGCCATAGCTCTTGCGAAGCCCTTCGATATCGACCGCTGCCATGTCGCAATCCCTCAAGAGTCGGTGTTTTCATTCCCGCGTCCACGGCGGCCGAAGGCGCGCTCCGGCCGCTAGGCGTACGACGCGTCAGGACAGAGTCACGACCTTGGTCAGGTGGCGCGGCTGGGTGGTGTCGATGGACTTTGCCCGCGCCACCTCCTCGCCGAGAAGCTGGAGCGCCGGCAGCATGATCAGCATCCGGCCGAGGCCCGACTCGCCGATCGGCAGCGAAAGGTCGCCGGCGCCGCCGAAGCCGATGACCCTGGCGCCCTTGGATTGGACGTCCCGCGCGACGCGCTCTTCCGCCTCGCGGGTTTCCTCGCCGTAGAGCAGCACGACCAGCGTACGATCGTCGACCAGGCTGATCGGCCCGTGCCGGTATTCCAGCGGGTGGAAGGCCTGCGAATAGGTGATGCTCATTTCCTGAAGCTTCAGAGCCCCCTCCGAAGCAAGGCCGTAGAGCGCGCCGCCGCCAAGGAAAACGAAGTGCGAGCGCCCCTCGATGATGCCGGGGGCCTTCGCGGCCATCTCGCGCAGCGCCTGCTCCGCCGCCGCGACGGTCGCCTCTGCCACGGAAACGCCCGCCCAGCGCAGGCCAACGAGAAGCATCAGACTGGCCGAGGAGGTCATGACGATACCCTCCTCCGCATGGGTGGCGGCGAAGATCGTTTGATCCGCCGCCTTGGCGATGGCGCTGTCGGCGGCGCAGGTGATGGCGACCGTATCGATGCCCGCGGCAACGCTCTCGCGAATGGCACGGACCGTTTCGGTGGACTCGCCGCTGCGCGACAGGCCGACCACACAGACGTCCGTGCGCTCGCCGACATAGGCGCGCCGGTTGAATATCCATTCCGCCCCCGGAACCGCGACCGCCGGCCGTCCGGCGAGGTTGAACGCGGCCGCGAGGCTCTGCGACAGATAATAGGACGTTCCACAGCCGACGAAGACGAGGGTCTTCGCCGGAAGCGGCGGCAATTCCAGCTCGATAGCCTTCCGCCAGAACGGGAACTGCTCGTAAATGACGCGCTCGGTGACGCTCATCACTTGTCTCCTAGGGTTATTCTCGAGTTATTTCTGCGCACCGGCCATCAGACCGCTGACGAGATAGCGGTTCAGGAAGATCACAAGGATGATCGGTGGAACGATTGCCAGGATGCCCGCGGCGTTCATCAGGCCGTAATCGACATAGTTGCGCGTGACGAACTCGGGGATGAGGACGGTCAGCGGCTTCGTCGCGAGCGTCGGCGAAAAGACGAGGGGCACGATGAACTGGCCCCAGGCGTTGAGGAAGGTCAGGATCGCGGCCGCGATCAGGCCCGGCGCCGCCAAGGGCATGACGATCCTCAGCAGCGTGTAGATGCGCCCTGCCCCGTCCAGCCACGCCGCCTCCTCCAGCGACAGCGGCATCGCCTGATAGACCGTGCGCATCAGCCAGAGCGCGAGCGGCAGGAAGGCCGAAACATAGATCAGCGTGATCCCGACATAGGTGTCGATCAGGCCCATCATGATCATCAGCCGGTAGAGCGGGATCATCACCGTGTAGGCAGGAATGGCCATTGTCGCGACGACGAGGACGAACACGAGATTGCGGCCGGGAAAACGCAATCTGACGAAGGCATACGCGCCGAAGGCGGCGATGGCGACGGTCAGCACCGTGGCGGCGAGCGAGGTCAAGATGCTGTTGAGGAGAGCCGCCGAGAACTGCGGCCAGACCGACTGCACGGTGTTGCCCTGGGAAACGCTCTCCGCGCCGAAAAGACGGGCGTAGTGCTCGAAGGTGACGTGCTCCGGCCAGAAGCGCGGCGCCTTGGAAACAAGGTCCGCGGGCCTCGTCAGGCTCGTCGCCAGCGCCCAATAGATCGGACCGACCGACCAGAACAGGAGGGCGAGCACGCCGACGACTTTTCCGGCAAGGAGGAAGCGGCTGTTGATGGTTCGAGCGGACATCAGTCGAGCCTCGTCTCGCGGTAGACGCGCAGCACGTAGATCATCGAAACGATGAGGGACGCGATCATCGCCAGCAGCGAGAGCGCCATGCCGTAGGAAAACCGCAGGTTCTGGAAAGCCGACATGTAGACCTGGATGATGACGGAGCGGGTGTCGAGCCCGGACCCTCCCATGATCCATGCCTCGTCGAAGAGGTTGAAGGCAAAGACCGTCGACTGGCTGAGAGCGATGGCGAGACCGCCCGAGATGAGCGGCAGAGTGACCAGGCGGAACGACTTGAGGGCCCCGGCGCCGTCCAGCTTGGCGGCCTCGTAAAGCTCCTTCGGCACGCTCTGGAGCGCGGCGAGCAGGATGATGGCGGTGAGCGGCATCATCCGCCAGACATGGACGAGCGTGACCAGAAAGAGCGCCGTGCCGCGATCGTTGAACCATACCCTCGGCGCGTCGAGGAGGCCGAGCGAAATGAGCGCATGGTTGAGTACGCCATAGCTCGGATTGTAGATCCACATCCAGACGATGGCATTGACCACCGGCGGCAGGCACCAGGGAAGAACCGTCGCCGCCAGCAGCCATTGCCGGCCCCGGCGAATGTTGTTGAGCAGGAGCGCGGCACCCAGCCCGCCCGCCGTTTCCAGCACCACCGCCATCACCACATAGGCGAAGGTGTTCATCCAGGAGGCCTGGACGTTGGAGTCGGTCATCAGGTCGGTGTAGTTGCGCAGCCCGATGAAGGGCTCGCCGGCCCGCATCGGATCGACGCGATAGAAGCTGTCGATGACCGTCGTCACGAGGGGCATGAACACCAGTCCGCCCATGATCACGACGATCGGCAGGACGAAGGCGAGTCCCATCGCCGCTTCGCCGAACTGATAGGCCGGTCGCGCGGCCAGAATGCGTTGAGCCGTCATATGCTCCGCGCTCCGTGAGACGGGATGGAAGAAGCCCGCGTTCTTCCCTTTATCTTCGGGACGAACGTCGGTTGAGGTCGGCGGTCCGACCCGGCCGCGATGACCCGCCGCGTCAGGCGGGTCGTCGTCTTGAGGCGCCTGAGCCGGCAATCGCCTCTAGCGTTCGGAGGCTTCCTTGGCGCGCGCGGCGATCTTCTCGGCCGCCTCGTCGACCGAGATTTGCCCCTTGGCGAGCTGGTTGATCGTGCTCGCCACCGCGCTGGAGAACTCCGGATACCAGCCGGGCGTGCCCTGCTTGAACAGAGGCTCGACGGTCTTGGCCTGCGCCAGCAGCTTGTCGCCGGCAAACAGCTTGCCCTCGTCGTCGAGCTGCTTCAGCACGCTGAGGCGCGGCGGCAGATCGCCAAGCGAATTGTAGATCTCGATCTCGTTCTCGGGCTTGGCCACCCACTCGATAAACTTGGCGGCCGCTTCCTGATTGTCCGCCGATGTCGGAATGCCGATGGCCTCGGGCAGGCCGAAGGTGCGCGACTTGCCGGTTGCGGACGGCATCAGCGCCGCGTCGACCTGATCGGCCACCTGGGACTTGGAGGAATCGCTGTAGACCGCGAGATTGCCGGCCCAGCCGGCGACGTCGAAGGTGATCGCGCCGCTCTTGAAGAGCTCCTGCACCTCGACGTCCTTGAGCCCCGTCGCGGCTGGATCGATCAGGCCGTCTTTCAGCGCGTCGGCGATGAAGGCGAGCGCCTTGTAGCCGCCGGAGTCCTTGTCGGTGAAGAGCGGCTTGAAATCCTTGTCGAAGAGATCGCCGCCAAACGCCATCGTCAGAAGATACCAGGCCGTCGAGGTGCCTTCTGTCGCCGACAGCGGCAGGCCCAGCGGGAATTTCGTGACGCCCGCGTCCTTGATGGCCTTGGCCTGGTCGAGAAGCTCCTGGGGCGTCTTCGGAGGGTTGTCGATGCCGGCCTTTTCCAAATGCGACTTGTTGTAGATCAGGATGCGGAAGTCGTTGTTGTAGGGCAGCGCCAGGAGCTTGCCGTCGAACTTGAAGATTTCCGCCGTCGGAATGTCGGCGACGGTATCGTCGGCGATCTTGCCGTCGAGCGGCGCATACCAGCCGGCGGCGCCGAACTGGCCGACCCAGGACCAGTCCACCTCGGTCGCCTGCGCCGGGGCGGTCTGCGCCACCATCGACGTCACGATCTTGGTGCGGATTTCGTCCCAACCCATAGTCTGGATGTTGAGGGTGACGCCCTCCTCCTTCTGGAAGCGATCGGTCATCGCCTTGGGGATCGTGCCCCAGGGCGGCAGAAGGACGGTCAGCGTCTCGGCGTTCGCCGCCTCGGCCACCGTCAGAGAGGGCAAGACAATTGCGGTGTTGAGCGCCGCGACGAGCGACAGGAAAGTGCGTCTTCTCATTTTCTCGTCTCCTTGCTTGATGGGTCTGCGTAGGCGGGGAAATTGCGGAGGGAAGCGTCGACGCGCTCCACCCATTGGGGCGTGACGTTCCAACCGGCATGGACGGCGGCGCGGAAAAGCGCGCCGCCGATGGGAGGAAGGCGCCCGGCGACCGGCGCGCACCCCACTCGATCCTGGATTTTCTCGCGAATGAGGGAGCTCCTCATGACCCCGCCGGCGAAGCTCCAGGTGAGCGGCGCCTCTCCGGCGGCAAGCCGCCAAGCCGTGAGCAGGGTTTCGGCAAGTTCGTCGGCGGCCTCTGCCATGAGACGAAGGGCCACGGGATCGCCGGCCTCGGCGAGATCGGAGGTAATCATCGCCAGGCGCGCGAATTCGGCCCGCCTGTTCTCGGCGCCATAGCACCACGCCGCCAGCTCCGAGGGCGCGACGCCCAGGCGGGCGAGGAAGGCGGACGAGAAATCGGACCCGGCGCTGCGCCCGTCGAGCTCGCGGGAAACGGCGCGAAGACTCTCCCGTCCGATCCAGAAGGCGCTGCCCTCGTCGCCGAAGGCCTCTCCCCAGCCGCCGACCCGCACATGAGGGTCGCCGGGGCCGTTGAGGCTGGCCCAGGCCATGGACCCGGTGCCCGCCAGAACGAGGACGCCACCGCCGCTGGCGCCTGCGAAGGCGCCGTCGAAGGCGATGCGCACATCGTTCTCGACGATGGGCTCCACCCTGACCAGCTCCCGCGCCAGGCGAAGTTGCTCCTCCGTGTAGGCGGCGATCTCCCCGAAGGCGGAGAGCCCGAACACGGCGGCGGAAATTTCCTCCTGGCGCGGCAGCCGGGAAACGAGATCCCGCAGCAACTCGCGCCAGCGCGGCTGACTGGATGGGTCGAGGCCGGGGCAGCGCAGCACGGCGACCACCTCGCCCGAGGCATCGGCCAGAGCCGCAAGCGTCTTCGTCCCACCGCTGTCGATGCCGAGAACGAGGCTCATGGCTGGCCTCCCGCAACGGGCGCCAAGACCGGGGCCGAGCCGGCCTCGGCAAGCCGCGCCCGCCAATCCGGCGCAAGGTCTTCATCGGTCAACACCTGAAGATCAGGCGTCACAGGGGCCACGCGATAGGGCAGACGCTTGCCGAACTTGCTGGAGTCGATCAGGAGCGCCTTGGCCGAGGCGCGCGCCAGCATCTTTTCGTTGAGGCGCGCCTCCGCCTCGTCCAGGCTGTAGATGCAGCAGTCGTCGGACAGCGCGCCCGCGCCCAGGAACAACTGATCGAACCACAGCCGCTCCAGCATCGCCTCGGCCAGAGCGCCGACCATTGAGGCGTTTTCCGCGCGCAGCGCGCCCCCGATCAGCGTCAACTTGATGCCGGCGACATCCATCAGAACCTGCGCCACCACGATGCAGTTGGTGAAGACCGACAGCGGCATCGGATCAAGCCGGATGCAGCGGGCCAGCTGAAGAACGGTGGTTCCCGCGTCGAGAAAGATCGCGCTGTGCGGCACGACCTTCTGGAAGGCGAGCTCGGCGATCGCGCGCTTGGCCGGCAGGTTCTGCCGCTCGCGGTGCTGAAAGGCGACCTCAATGCCGACGCTGTCGGCGATGCGCGCGCCGCCACGGGTCCGCGTGACCGCACCCTCCTGCTCCATGACCTGAAGGTCGCGGCGGATGGTGGCCGGTGATGCCCCGACGGCGTCCGCGATCTCCTGGATCGAGCTCGCACCGGAGGCATAGAGCATCTGCCGAATTGCTGAGAAGCGGTCGTCTTTCATGAGGCCAGGATCTCTCTGCTCTGTAGCAGTCATACTTCCGGCCATTTTGATCAGTGTCAATCAGTTTTTTGATTGAAGTTGAAATTTTCTGGTGTCATGAATGGGGGAGCGCCAAGAACGGAGAGACGATCGATGACGATTTTCGACCTCGCGGACCTGCCGCAGAAAAGCCGGGACACCTCCCTGGGGATAACGTCGATCTGCTCGGCCCATCCGGTGGTTCTCCGCGCGGCCTTGACGGAAGCTGCGGGGCGCGAGGGACCGCTTCTCATCGAGGCGACGTGCAATCAGGTGAACCAGGAGGGCGGCTACACCGGGATGACGCCGGCCGCGTTCCGCGATTTCGTTCTCGATCTCGCCGCCAAGGCCGCGTTCGACACCTCGCGCATGATCCTCGGCGGCGATCATCTCGGCCCCAATCCCTGGAAGCACCTTCCGGCGGAAGAGGCGATGGGGCGCGCCGAGGCGATGGTCGCAGCCTTCGTCGAGGCGGGCTTCACGAAAATCCATCTCGACACGAGCATGGGCTGCGCCGGCGAGCCCGTGGCCGTGCCGGACGAGATCACCGCCGGGCGCGCCGCCCGGCTCGCCAAGGTCGCGGAAGCAACGGCCGAACGTCAGGGAAGCCGGCTCCACTACATCGTCGGCACGGAGGTGCCGCCGCCGGGCGGCGCCACCCACTCCCTTTCGAGCCTCAAGCCGACATCGCCCGAAGCGGCGCTTGAAACCGTGGAGGTTCACCGCAAGGCCTTTGCCGCCGCCGGGCTGGAAGCGGCCTTCGAGCGCGCGATCGGTCTGGTCGTCCAGCCCGGTGTCGAGTTCGGCGGCGAGGAGGTCCATGCCTACGATCCGGCCGCCGCGCGGGCGCTGTCCTCGGCCTTGGGGCAGCTTCCGGGCTTCGTGTTCGAGGCTCATTCCACCGACTATCAGCCGGTTTCCGCCCTGTCGGCGCTGGTGGATGACGGCTTCGCCATCCTCAAGGTCGGCCCCGGACTGACCTTCGCCATGCGCGAGGCGCTTTACGGCCTCGACGCGATCAGCGCCATTCTCGACAAGGTCCCGGCTGACGAAACGCTGCGCGCCACCATGGAGCGGGTGATGGTCGACGATCCACGATACTGGAAGGGCCATTATCACTGCGAGGAGGCAGAACTTCTTCGCCAGCGCCATTACAGCTATAGCGACCGCATCCGCTATTATTGGCCGCGCCCTGAAGTCCAGCACGCGGTCGACGCGCTGCTGGCAAGGCTTGGCAATCGCCCGATCCCCGAGACGCTGATCAGCCAGCATCTCGCCTGGCTTTATCCCGACGTTGCGGCGCGGCGGTTTCCCGCGCGCCCCGCCGAACTCATCGAACAGTCGGTCTGCCGCGTGATCCGGAGCTACAGCCAAGCGACGCTTGGCTGATCGCGCGCGCCGGCGCCCGCAACGGCCCATGGCGCCATCAATGACGAGCGTGAACGCGCCATAGCGCGTTTACGCGGCGTTTATGCCCGCGCCCATCCTTGCGAATGGCCCGTTGACGCGCAGGCGCGCTACCGGTTGGCATCGACAACCGGAAGCACAACCATGTTCGACATTGTCTATATCGTGCTCGCCGTCGGCTTCTTCATCGCGGCGGCTCTTTCCGTTCGCGGCTGCGAGCGACTTTGAGGACGCATCGATGACATTCGATCTCGTTCTCGGCGCCCTGACGGCGCTCGGCCTGCTCGGCTATCTCTCCTACGCGCTCGCGCGCCCCGAACGGTTCTGAGGAGAGCGCGCCGTGGCATCCGACATTCTTCAATTCATCCTCTACTGCGTCCTGTTGACGGCGCTCGCCTGGCCGCTCGGCCTCTACATGGCCAGCGTCTTCAACGGCGAACGCACGTTTCTCACACCCATCCTCGCGCCTGTGGAAGGCTTGTTCGCCAGCGCCTGCGGCGTCGACGGCCAGAAGTGCGACCAGCACTGGACCCGTTATGCCCTTTCCGTCCTCGCCTTTAATGCGGCGGGCTGGCTGATGCTTTACGCGGTGCTGCGCCTGCAGGGCGTTCTGCCGTGGAACCCGCAAGGCCTGCCCGGCCTCTCGCCGGACCTCGCCTTCAACACGGCGGTGAGCTTCGTCACGAACACCAACTGGCAGGCCTATGGCGGTGAGACGACCATGTCGTATTTCAGCCAGATGGTCGGCCTGACGGTTCAGAACTTCGTCTCGGCCGCGACCGGTATCGCCGTGGGCGCCGCCGTCATCCGGGGCTTCTTCGGCCGGGAGACCCGCGGCATCGGCAATTTCTGGATCGACCTCATCCGCTCGGTCCTCTACGTCCTGCTGCCGCTTTCCATTCTGTTCGGCCTGTTCCTGGTCTGGCAGGGCGTGCCGCAGAACCTCACGCACTATGTCGACGTGACGACGCTCGAAGGCGCCAAGCAGACGATCGCGCAAGGACCGGCCGCCTCGCAGATCGCCATCAAGCAGCTCGGCACCAATGGTGGCGGCTTCTTCAACGCCAATTCCGCCGTCCCCTACGAAAATCCGACGCCGCTCACGAACTTCGTCGAAATGCTGGCGATCCTGCTGATTCCGGCGGCCTTCCCCTTCATGTTCGGCCGGATGGTGAAGGACATGCGCCAGGGCATCGCCATCTTCGCCGCCATGGGCATTCTCTTCCTCGCCGCGCTCGGCCTCACCTACGGCTCGGAAATTCAGGGCAATCCTGTCTATGCCGAAATGCCGGTCGATCAGACGGCCGGCAACATGGAAGGCAAGGAAGTGCGCTTCGGCGTCGGCAACTCGGCGCTGTGGGCGAGCGCGACGACGGCCGCGTCCAATGGCTCGGTCAACGCCATGCACGACAGCTTCACGCCTCTCGGCGCGCTGGCGCCCATGCTCCAGATGCAGATCGGCGAAGTCGTCTTCGGCGGCGTCGGCTCCGGCTTCTACGGAATGCTGCTTTTCGTCGTCCTCACCGTCTTCATCGCCGGTCTGATGGTCGGGCGAACGCCGGAATATCTCGGCAAGAAGATCGAGGCTCGGGAGGTCAAGCTCGCGGTGATCACCTTCCTGGTGATGCCCCTCGGCGTGCTGGTCTTCGGCGCCATGGCGGCGGTCATCCCGACGGCGCTCGCCTCCGTCCAGGACGCCGGACCGCACGGCCTGTCGGAAATCCTCTATGCCTATTCGTCGGGCACGGGAAACAACGGCTCAGCCTTTGCCGGTTTCGGGGCGAACACCCCCTACCACAACACCATGATCGGCATCGCCATGCTGCTCGGCCGGTATGTCTTCATCGTGCCGATGCTGGCCATCGCCGGCTCGCTGGCGGCCAAGAAGACCGTGCCGGCCTCGGCCGGAACCTTCCCCACTCACTCGCCGCTCTTCGTCGGGCTGCTCGTCGCCGTCATCCTGATCATCGGCGGCCTCACCTTCTTTCCGGCGCTCGCCCTCGGCCCCATTGCCGAGCACACCGCGATGCTTGCCGGCCAGACCTTCTAGAGAGCTCATCCCATGGCCAAGAAAGTCCAGGATACCGCGCTGCTCGACCCGGCGGTCATGCGTCCCGCCCTCCTCGCCGCGCTCCACAAGCTCGACCCGCGAGCGCTCGTCTCCAACCCCGTGATGTTCGTCACCGAGGTGGTCGCCGCGCTGACAACCCTCCTCTTCCTGCGCAACCTCGCCTTGGGTTCGGGAGCTGCCTTCCTCGTTGCCCAGATCGCCGCCTGGCTCTGGTTCACCGTCTACTTCGCCAATTTCGCGGAAGCGATGGCCGAGGGGCGGGGCAAGGCGCGGGCGGACTCCCTGCGCTCGACCCAGAGCGAGACGCCCGCCAAGAAGCTCGCATCCCCCGACACGCGAGACGTCGAGACGGTCTCCAGCCGCAGCCTCAGGACCGGCGACATCGTCCTGGTCGAGGCGGGCGACATCGTCCCGGCCGACGGCGAGGCGATCGACGGCGTTGCCTCGGTCGACGAATCCGCCATCACCGGCGAGTCGGCACCCGTCATCCGCGAGGCGGGCGGCGACCGTTCCTCCGTCACCGGCGGCACGCGCGTCGTCTCCGACTGGCTAAAGGTGCGCGTCACTGCCAAGCCCGGCGAGAGCTTCCTCGATCGCATGATCGCCCTCGTCGAGGGCGCCAAGCGCCAGAAGACGCCGAACGAGATCGCCCTCAACATCCTCCTCGTCGGCATGACCATCATCTTTCTTCTGGTCGTGGTCACACTCGAGCCGTTCGTCGCCTACTCCGGCGCCTTCGTTCCCGTCGCATACCTCATCGCGCTTCTCGTCACGCTGATTCCGACGACCATCGGCGGCCTCCTCTCGGCCATCGGCGTCGCCGGCATGGACCGCCTGGTGAAGGCGAACGTCGTCGCCAAGTCCGGCCGCGCCGTCGAGGCAGCGGGCGATGTCGACACGCTGCTCCTCGACAAGACCGGCACCATCACCTTCGGCGCGCGCATGGCGGACGGCTTTTACCCGCTGCCGGGGGTGCGCGAGCCGGACCTGACCGAAGCCTCGCTCTATGCCTCGCTCTCCGACGAAACGCCGGAAGGACGCTCGGTCGTGGAACTCGCCCGCAAGCTCCTGCCCCGCGGCGTGGAGCAGCGCGCTTCCGTCAAGCAGGCCGTTGCCTTCTCGGCCCAGACGCGCATGTCGGGCGTCGATCTTGTCGACGGGACTGAGCTGCGCAAGGGCGCGACGGACGCCGTGCTCGCCTGGTGCGAAACCGGCTCGTCGAAGACCCTCACCGACATTGTCGAGCGCATCGCCAAGTCCGGCGGAACGCCTCTTCTCGTTGCGCGCGATCGGCGCCCGCTCGGCGTCATTCACCTGAAGGACATCGTCAAGCCCGGCATCCGCGAGCGTTTCGCCGAGCTCCGCCGCATGGGCGTGCGCACCGTCATGATCACCGGCGACAACCCGCTCACCGCCGCCGCCATCGCCGCCGAGGCTGGCGTCGACGACTTCCTCGCCGAGGCAACGCCTGAGAACAAGCTGGAGCTGATCCGCAAGGAACAGGCAGAGGGCAAGCTCGTCGCCATGTGCGGCGACGGCTCCAACGACGCGCCGGCGCTCGCCCAGGCTGATGTCGGCGTCGCCATGAACACCGGCACGCCCGCCGCCAAGGAGGCCGGCAACCTCATCGATCTCGACAGCGACCCGACCAAGCTCATCGAGATCGTCATGGTCGGCAAGCAGCTCCTGATTTCGCGCGGCTCGCTCACCACCTTCTCCATCGCCAACGACGTCGCCAAGTATTTTGCCATCCTGCCGGCGCTGTTCGTGACCGCCTATCCCGGCCTCGGCGCCCTCAACGTCATGGGCCTTTCCAGTCCCGGCAGCGCGATTCTCTCGGCGGTGATCTTCAACGCCCTCGTCATCATCGCGCTGATCCCCCTCGCCCTGAAGGGCGTCAAATACACGCCCGCCTCGGCGGCCAAGCTCTTGCGGCACAACCTCCTGATCTACGGCCTCGGCGGGCTCGTCGTCCCCTTCATCGGCATCAAGGCGATCGACCTCGTGGTCAGCGCCCTCGCACTCGCGTAAGGAGTCCTTCCATGCTTTCGCAGATCAGGCCCGCTCTCGTCATGATCACGATGATGACGCTCCTCACCGGGGTCGCCTATCCGCTCGCCATGACCGGCGTCTCCCAGGTGCTGTTCGCCGATCAGGCGAACGGCAGCCTCTTGACGCGCGAGGGGAAGGCGATCGGCTCCACGCTCGTCGCCCAGGCCTTCACCGACCCTGGCTATTTCCAGCCGCGCCCATCCGCCGCGAACTATGATGGCGCCAGCTCGACCGGCAGCAATCTCGGGCCGACGAGCGCGGCCCTTCGTCAGCGCATCGGCGCCGACGCTACCCGTCTCGCCTCCGAAAACCCGTCGATGCCCGTCCCGGTCGACCTTGTGACGACCTCAGGCAGCGGCCTCGATCCCGACATCTCTCCGGCCGCCGCCAGCTTCCAGGTTCCCCGGATCGCCAAGGCGCGCGGGCTGGAGAGCGGCCAGGTGCAGCGCCTCGTCTGGGAGAACGTCAAGGGCCACACATTCGGCCTTCTCGGCGAGCCTCGGGTAAACGTGCTCGCGCTCAACCTCGCGCTCGACGCGGTGGCGCCGCGCCGCGCGCCGGCGACGCAGCCCGGCGAACCTGTCGCCGTCAACAGCACGGATCGGTAGCGAGGCGCGATGTCCGACACCGAGACCCGCCCCGAGCCGGAAGCGCTTCTCGCCGAGGCGGCGCGCGAGGGGCGCGGCAAGCTCAAGGTCTTTCTCGGCGCCGCCCCCGGCGTCGGAAAGACCTTCGCCATGCTGGAAGCCGCCCGCATGCGCCGGACCGAGGGCGTCGACGTCGTCGTCGCCGTCGTCGAGACGCACGGACGGGCGGAGACGGAGCGCCTTCTGGCGGGCCTGGAGATCATCCCCCGGTCCCATCTCTTCTATCGCGGTCGCGCCCTGCCGGAGATGAACCTCGACGGGGTTCTCGCCCGCAAGCCCGCGCTGGCGCTGGTGGACGAACTCGCTCACACCAATGTCGAGGGCAGCCGCCACGCCAAGCGCTGGCAGGACGTGGACGAGCTGCTCACAGCCGGGATCGACGTCTATACGACCCTCAACGTTCAGCACATCGAGAGCCTGAACGATGTCGTGGCGCGCATCTCCGGCGTGCGCGTGCGCGAGACTGTTCCGGATACCGTTCTGGAAATCGCCGACGATGTCGAGCTGATCGACCTTCCGCCCGACGAGCTGATCGCCCGCCTGCGTCAGGGCAAGGTCTACATCCAGGAGCAGATCGCCCGCGCCATCCAGAACTTCTTTTCCAAGGGCAATCTGACGGCGCTGCGCGAACTCGCCATGCGCGTTGCCGCCGACCGCGTCGACGCCCAAATGACGGCGCACATGCGCACCCATGCCATCCCGGGTCCGTGGCCAACGCGGGAGCGCATTCTGGTCTGCGTCAACGAGGCACCGGCCGCGAAAAGCCTGGTGCGCGCCACGAAGCGCATGGCCGAGCGGGCCCGCCTGCCCTGGATTGCCCTGTCGGTCGTGACCGCCAGCAGCGAGCAACTTCCGGAAAAGGAGAAGGACGCCCGGGTCGAGGCGCTGCGGCTCGCCGAGACGCTGGGGGCGGAGGTCGTCACGATCAACGCCGCCAGCAACGTCGCCGACGAGGTGCTCGCCTTCGCCCGCGCCCGCAATGTCGCCCGCATCGTCATCGGCCGCCCGCGCCTCCGTCGCTTCGTGCCGAGCCTCATGCGCGAGACGGTGGCCGATACCATCCTGAAGCAGGCGGTGGATTTCGAGGTGACGGTCGTCTCGCCCGATGCCAAGGCCGCGCGGGAAACCGCCCTGCGGGCAGGCCTGCCACCCATAGAAAGGCGGCCGAAAGCCTATCTGTGGTCGGCGCTGGCGGTGGCGCTGGCGTCCGCCGCCGCGCAAATGATCCTCTCCTTCATGCCGGTCGAGAGTCTCGCGCTGGTCTTCCTGCCGGCGGTGCTCTTCGCCTCGGCGCGCTATGGCCTCGTGCCGTCCATCTTCGCGAGCTTCCTCGCGTTTCTGACCTACAACTTCTTCTTCACGGAGCCCTACCACACCTTCAACGTCTATCGCGAAAGCGAGATTCTCACGCTGCTCCTCTTCCTGGTGGTCTCCATCGTCACCGGCAACCAGACGGCGCGCCTGCGCCGGCAGGCAGCGGCACAGAAGGCGATCGCCGAGCGCACCACGAGGCTCTACGAATTCGCCCGCAAGATCGCGAGCGCCGCCTCGCTCGACGACGTGGTCTGGGCCGCCGTCCACCATGTCGCCGCCACGCTCCATTGCGATGCCCTCCTGCTCGGGCCAAACGAGAACGGCCGGCTGACCATCCTTGGCGGCTTTCCGCCGGAGGATCAGCTCGACGCCAGGGATTGGGGCGCGGCCAACTGGGCGTTTGCCCACAAGGAGGCCGCCGGTTGGAGCTCCGTCACCCTGCCGGCCTCCTCCTGGCTGTTCCTGCCGCTCGGTCGCGAAGCAGGGATCAACGGCCTCCTGGGCGTCAAGTTCAAGCAGGGACGGTATCCCTCGCCCGATGATCGCCGCCTGCTCGACGCGCTCGTCGACCAGATTTATCTGGCCATGGAGCGCACCCGGCTGGCGAGCGACATGGAGGAAACCAGGCTTCTGTCCGAGACGGAACGTCTCCGCGCCGCCCTGCTCTCCTCCGTCAGCCATGACCTGCGCACGCCCCTCGTCTCGATCATCGGCGCGGCCTCCAGCCTGCTTGAGGCGGGAGATGCCCTCACCGACGCGGGCCGCCATGCGCTCGCCGAGACGATCTTCGAGGAGGGAGAGCGCCTGAACCGCTATGTCCAGAACCTGCTCGACATGACACGCCTCAGCTATGGCGCGCTCAAGATCCGGCGCGAGACGATCGACGTCCGGGAAATCCTCGGCGGCGCGGCGAGACGCCTCGCCCATGCGCTCGGCACCCACCGGCTGGTCGTCGACCTGCCGGAAGACCTGCCCCTGGTGGACGGAGACCCGGTGCTGCTCGAGCAGGTGATCACCAACGTGCTCGACAACGCCGCCAAATACGCGCCGGCCGAGACCGACATCGCCGTCAGCGCCATGGCCGCCGCGGGGCGCATGGCCTTGTCGATTTCCGACGAGGGACCCGGTATACCGCTGGAGGATCGGCGGAAGGTCTTCGACATGTTCTATCGTGTGCGCGCCGGCGACGGGCAAAAGGCGGGAACGGGCCTCGGGCTCGCGATCTGCCAGGGCATTCTCGACGCCCATGGCGGCAGCATTCGCGCCGAGCCTGCCCATGACGACGGCGGGGGAACACGGATCGTCATCGAATTGCCGGTGGCCGAGCACGGCGGCGGCGCGCCGCTCGGTGACTCGGCCGCGCCGGAAGGCGTCGTGCCGGAGGACATGGAGTGAGCGCCGGGCGCATCCTGGTCGTCGACGACGAGGCGCAGATCCGCCGCTTTCTGCGGATCGCGCTGGAGGCGCACGGCTTCTCCATCGTCGAGGCGGTCCGCGGTGAGGACGGCGTCGCCAAATGCGCCACCGCCCAGCCCGATCTCGTCGTCCTCGACCTCGGCCTGCCCGACATCGACGGCAAGGTGGTCGTCGAGCGCATCCGGGAATGGTCCGAGGTGCCGATCCTCGTTCTGTCGGTGCGCCAGGACGAGGCGGAAAAGGTCGAGGCGCTGGATCTCGGCGCCAACGACTATGTCACGAAGCCGTTCGGCATCGCCGAGCTTCTGGCGCGCATCCGGGTGCTGATGCGAGCGAGACCGGATCGCTCGCCGGAAGCGGCCGAATTCCACTTCGGCCCGCTCCTCGTCAACGTCGCGGCCCATGAAGTGACCCTCGACGGCGAGCCGGTCCGCCTGACGCGCAAGGAATTCGATCTCTTGCTTTATCTCGCCGCGAACGCCGGGCGGATCATAACCCACCGCATGCTGCTGACCGAGCTCTGGGGGCCGGCCCACGCCGAGGACGTCCAGTATCTCAGGGTCTTCGTCGGCCGCCTTCGCGGCAAGCTGAAGGATGATCCGGCGCACCCCCGCTTCATCCTCAACGAGCCCGGCGTGGGCTACCGCTTTCTCGCCGAATAGGCGAAGGCCCGCAACAGGCGGCCCTGCCGCCCGCGCCTCACCAGCACTCGAAGCCGCCATCCACAAGGAGATCGACGCCGGTCACGAAGGAGGCCGCGCGGCTCAGCAGGAACACCGCCGGCCCTGCCATCTCGTCGGGCGTCGCCATTCTCTGAATGGGCGTATCACGCTCGAAGATCTTGCGCTGCTCGGCGACTTCCGGCCGGAGGTTCATCGGCGTCAGCGTGTAGCCGGGGCTGATGACGTTGACGCGGATGCCTTTCTCGATCCACTCCATGGCGAGGCTCTTGCTGAGGTGAACGACGCCGGCCTTGGAGGCGTTGTAGTGCACCTGCGTCAGGCCCCGGTTGACGATGGTTCCCGACATGGACGCGATGTTGACGATGGCGCCTCGGCCATTGCGGATCATGGCACGTCCCTCGGCCTGACAGGACAGGAAGACGCCGGTGAGGTTGACGTCGATGACCTTCTGCCACTGGCTCTGGCTCATCTCCTCCGCCGGCGCGGCATTGGCGATGCCCGCGGCATTGACCGCCAGCGACAGCGGGCCGAGATCCTGCTCCGCATGCGCCACCGCCGCCTCCAGCGCGGAAAGCTCGGTCACGTTGCCCGCCGTGATCAGCGCCTTGCGGCCCATGGCCGTAATCTTCGATGCGGTTTCCTTGATGCCCTCGCTGGTCGGCAGGTCGAACAGCGCGACATGGGCGCCCGCCTCCGCGATCTCCAGCGCGATGGCCTGTCCGATGCCGCTGCCGGCTCCGGTCACGAATGCGATTTCATCCTTCAGGCTGAACTTGTCCATCATCTGCTCCTTGTGTCTCAATCCATCGTCATCCGGTTTGGGAGGGGGCGTCGCGGAGTGAACCTCGTCGGCCGATCGCGCCGCGCGGCCCCAGCCGGGGCGCTCAGGTGGTCGCGAGCTCCATCACAGCGAGGCGGTTGGCATCCCGGCGTTCGAGGATTCCGCGATTGATGCCGCGACTGAGAACCATGACCCGATGCGCGAGGCCAAGCACCTCGTCGAGGTCGGAGCTGACGACGATCACGGCCATGCCGCGACGGGCGAGATCCGCCACGACATCGTATATCGCGGCGCGGGCACCGACATCGATGCCGCGCGTCGGCTCGTCGAGAATGACGACGCGCGGGTTGCGCGAGATGCACTTGGCGATGACCACCTTCTGCTGGTTGCCGCCGGAAAGCTGGCTGACTCGCTGTTCCGCCTGCCCCTTGATGCCAAAGCGGGAGATCGCCGAGCGTGCGAAATGGTTGACGTTCCGAGGGTTGATCCATCCACTCGGCGCGATCTGCTCGTAGTTGGTCTGGGCGATATTCTCCGCGATCGTCTGGGGCAGGATCAGCCCCTGCCCCTTGCGGTCCTCCGGAACGAGCACGATCCCCTCATCCAGCGCGTCGCTCGGATGGTGCAGGCCGATCGGCTTTCCCTGGATCTTGACCACGCCGGAGGAGATCGGGTCGGCGCCGGCGATGGCGCGCACCAGCTCCGTGCGACCTGCTCCGACGATGCCGGCGATGCCGAGCACCTCCCCCTGGCGCACCGAAAAGCTTACATCCTTGAACGTGCCATCGGGACTGGAGATGTTCTCCACTTCGAGCAATACTTCGCCTGGAGCTTCATCGAGCGTCGGAAACATGCGGTCGAGCGGCCTACCGACCATCTCCTCGACCAGAACCTTGACGGGGATCTGCGCCGTCTCGTGAGTGGCGACGAGCTGCCCGTCCCGCAGAACGGCGATGCGGTCGGCGATCCGCGCAATCTCGTCCAGGCGATGGCTGATATAGATGAAGGAGACGCCCTCCGCCTTCAGCTGCTCGATGCGCCGGAAAAGAAGATCGGTCTCCTCGCCGCCGAGCGCGGCGGTGGGCTCGTCGAAGATCAGAAGGCGGGCGTTCAGCGTCAGCGCCTTGGCGATCTCGACCTGCTGCTGGGCGGCGACCTTGAGGTCCCGGACCAGCGTCGTCGGGGCGACGTCGAGACCGAGCCGCCGCAGTTGTTCCTCCGCCCGCCGATTGATGCTGGCCCGGTCGATGCGTCCCTGCCGGGTGGGGAGCCGTCCGACGAAGACGTTCTCGGCAATGGAGAGGTCGGGAAGAAGCCGCATCTCCTGATGGATCAGGCCGACCCCCGCCGACAGCGCATCGGCAGGCGAGAGAGGCGCGTGCGGCTTGCCCATCCACGTCATGGTGCCGGCCGTGGGGCGAACGAGCCCGGCGATGATGGCGGAAACCGTCGACTTGCCCGCGCCGTTCTCGCCCAGCAGCGCGAGGACCTCGCCGCGACGGACGTCGAAGCCGACATCGGTGAGGACGGTGATCGGACCGTACTTCTTGCCGAGACCACGAACGCTCAGCACGACGTCGGAATGATTGGGCTGCTCGGCCATCACGGACCATCCTCCCGGCAGACAGGCATCGCTTTCGACACGGCCCCGAACGCGGGGGCTGCGTTCTCCGATCGCGAGGGCCGCGGGCGCCCACGCCGGGGCGACCCGCATTTTCCTTGCGACCAATGCGGGTGGTGACGCGGCAGGCGAACCTGCCGCGTCATGGCCTCACGGATGCTGCTCGATGAACTTGGCGACGTTGTCCTTTGTGGTGAGCGTCGCCGTTTCGAGCTGTTCGGCGGGCACCTTTTCGCCCTTGACGAGAGCAATCGCCGAATCGACGGCCATGCGGCCCATCTTCTGGGTCTGCTGCGTCACGGTCACGTCGAAGACACCGTCCTTCAAGGCGACGAGAGCGGCGGTATCGCCGTCGAAGCCGGCGACCATGATCGGGTGGTCAGGGTGCGCAACCTTCACGGCCTGCGCCGCGCCGAGAGCCAGCGCGTCGGCCTGACCCCAGATGATGTTGACGTCGGGGTTGGTCTGAAGGAGGTCCTGCGTCAGCTTGAAGCCCTCATCCTGGTGCCAGCCGTCCGACCAGAGCTCGCCGACCACCTTGATGTCCGGATAGTCTTTCAGCGCCTCCGAGCAGCCCTTGGTGCGATCGACCTCTGGCGTCGTGCCCTTTTGCCCGTGGATGATCAGCATCTTGCCTTTGCCGTCCGCCTGCTTGGCGATGTAGGTGCAGAGCTCCTTGGCGGATGCGACAGAGTTGGTTGCGATGAACGTATCGCCAGGAGCGCCCTCGGCATTGCGATCGACATTGACCACGGGAACGCCATCCGCCTTCGCGGCCTTGACCGGAACGGAAGCCGCGGTGGCACCGGCCGGGATGTAGATGAGCGCGTCGATGTTCTGGGCCAGGAGGTCCTGGATCTGGCTGACCTGCGTCGCCGCGTCTCCCTTGGCGTCGACGGTGATGATCTCTAGATCCTTGGTCTTGCCGTATGCCTCGACCGACTGCTTGATCTGGTTGAAGAAGTCGGCCTGCAGATTGGCCACGGCCAAGCCGATCTTCTTGGCATCCTTGGCGCTTGCCAGGTCGGTCGTCCCCGCGATCGCGAGGGCGGCGACGGCGGTCAACAAAATTGCGCGAGACAACATAACTTTCCTCCGTTTTCTAGCTCCGTCCGCGATGGAAGCGCTCCTCCCATGAACCCGCGGCTCCTTCCGGTCCGTTCGAGACCGTCTTCGCCTCCCGGCGAATCTCGGGATGGCGCGGCTGGCCGCGCCGATCCTGGCGAACCGCCTCCTCAGCGGTGTCGCGCGCGCAGCGTGTCGGCAGCCACAGCCAGGGCAATGACCACGCCGATGATGACCTGTTGGACGAAGGGCGAGACGTGCAGCAGATTGAGGCCGTTGCGCAGGAAGCCGATGATCAGCACACCCACGACCGTGCCGCCGATTCCGCCGACGCCGCCCGAAAGGCTCGCGCCGCCGATGACGACGGCGGCGATGGTGTCGAGTTCATACCCGATGCCGGAGCTCGGCTGGGCGCTGTCGAGGCGGGCCGACAGGATGACGCCCGCAAGGCCCGCCAGAAGCGCGCACACGGTATAGACCAGGAGAGTGGCGCGCTCGACGTGGATACCCGCAAGGCGCGCCACTTCGGGATTGCCACCGATCGCATAGAGCGCGCGGCCCGCCGGCCGGTATTTCAGAAACACGAAGAAGACGATGGTGAGAACGACCATCGCGGCCACGGTGGCCGACAAAAGACCGAAGTGGCGGATGATCGCCAGACTCGAGAACCAATCGGGAAAGCCGACGATCTGCTGGCCGTCGGTGATGATCGAGGCGATGCCGCGAGCAATCGACATCATGGCCAGCGTCGCGATGAAGGCTGGCATGTTCAGCTTCGTGATCATCAGCCCCGACACCACCCCACACAGTGCCGACACCACCAGGGCGGCAACGATGCCGAGGCCAAACGGCCAGCCGAGATAGTTGCCGAGATAGCCGAGCACCATGCCGGACAGGGCAAGGACGGAGCCGACGCTGAGATCGATGCCGCCGAGAAGGATGACCAGCGTCATACCGATGGCCATCACCCCGATCACGGTGATCTGGTCCATCACATTAAGGAAATTCCTCAGCGTCAGGAAGGTGTCCGATGTAAACGCAAGGAATGTGCAAAGCGCGATCAGCCCGATGAACGGTCCGATGGCTCCGCCGCTGAAATAGCTCGTCCACGAGATCTTGGCGTCTTCCGCCTTCGTCCCGGCAATGCTCGCCATGGCGAACCTCCTCCTGCGTTTCGACGCGCTTGCCCCGTTTCTTCCCACGGCCGTCAGCCGTTGCAGTCGAAATCCTCTCCATCCTTGGACTTCGCTCAACGTGCCCGGCGCATCGGACGCAGGGCGGGCCGTGATCTCGAACTCATCTGTGGCGCTGCGCTCACTCCTCGCTTTGCGAGTTGATGGCGTCGGGCCGACCCAAGCCTCCCGACTTCTGGCTCATCGCAACGCTCGGTTCCTCTTCCGAGCGAATGCCTCAAGGCTGGGCGGGCGCGACGTCGCCAAGCGACCGCGCCACCGCCCGGCGCCAGGCCATCCGCTTGGCCGCGCGCCCTTCTTCCGGCATGAGCGGTTCGAAGCTCCTGCCGCCGCGATTCATCCGGCTGAGGCCGGCGAAGGAGAATATCCCCTCCGCAATCCCCGCCAGATGGGCGACGCCCATGGCCGATAGCTCGGCCGTGTCCGTCCGCGCGACCGTCACGCCGGTCATATCGGCTTCGAACTGCATCAACTGATCATTGCGGGTGGGACCGCCATCGACATGCAGGCGCTCGACCGTCATGCCCGACTGTCGGACGACATCCACGAGATCGGCGATCTGATGGGCGATGGAGTCGAGAGCCGCGCGGGCGATCACGGACCGGCCAGCGCCAAGAGTGAAGCCCGAGAGCGTGGCGACGGCGTTGCCGTCCCACCATGGCGCGCCAAGGCCGTTGAACCCCGGAACCAGATGAACGTTGCCGGCGTCTTCGCAGGTCGCCGCGAGGCGGGCCAGATCACCCGCATCGATGCCGAGAAGGTCCGCCATCCAAAGCAATGTCGAGCCCGCCGAGCGGATGTTCCCCTCGAAGCCCAGCATCGGCTTGTCGATCCACCAAGCCAGGGTCAGGCAGAGCCCGCGATGCAGCCCAGACCCAGACTTGAGGGACGACGGGTCGAGCAGCCCCATCACCGATGATCCGGTGCCCTGGGTCGCCTTGATGGGACCCGGCTCGTAGGCGCCGTGCGCAAAAAGCGCCGAATGGGAATCCGCCATGACGGCGCGCACGGGCACTCCATCGGGCACCGGCGCGAGATCACGGCAGGCAGGGAACGGACCGACCGAGGGCACGATGCGCGGAAGGGCCGCTTTCGGAATGCCGAAAATGTCGAGCAGGGCCTCGTCATAGTCGCCGAGCGCCACGTCGAGGAGCTGCATCCGCGACGCGTTGCCCGCCTCCACGATCGCCTCGCCGCCGAACCGCGACAGAAGAAAACTGTCGATGGTGCCGATGCAAATCTCTCCGGCGCGGGCACGGCTGCGGTCCGGGTCCATCCGGTCGAGCAGCCACTTCGCCTTGATGGCGGAGAACATCGGATCAAGCGGCAGCCCGCTCTTGGCGCGAATGAGCTCGCCATACCCCCTCGCCCGGATGTCGGCGCAACGGTCCTCCGTCCTCTGGTCCTGCCAGGACAGGAGCGGCGTCAGCGCCTTGCCCGTTCGCCGATCCCAGATCACGCAGGATTCGCGCTGCGTGCTGAAGCCGATGGCGGCCACGCGCGGCGCCAGCTCTTCCGTTACGCAGCCGGCGACGGCCTTCTTGACGCTGGCCCAGATTTCGTCCGCATCCTGCTCCACCCAGCCGGGATGCGGCGTCGACTGGCCAAGCGGCGCGCTGCCGCGCGCCACCACGGCGCCCGTGTCATCCACCAGAAGGCATTTCGTCGAGCCGGTGCCCTGGTCGATCGCGAGAATCAGAGGAGACGCCATGGTTCAGCCCCTCAGCTCCTTGATGGCGGCGACGATGCCCTCGGCGTTGAGGTGGAAGTGGTCGAGGAGGAACTCGTTGCTGCCGGTCGGTGCAAATCCTGGAAGCCCGAGAATGCGCATGGGAACGGGATGATGGCGGACGACAATGGCCGCGACGGCCGCGCCGAGCCCGCCCGAGACGATCGCCTCCTCGGCGGTGACAATGGCCCCGGTTTCCCGAGCGGCGGCGATGACGGCGTCTTCGTCGAGGGGCGCGATCGTCGACATATTGAGCACGCGGATCGACACGCCCTCTTCGGCGAGCCTTTCCGAAGCTTCAATGGCTCGCGAAACCAGCGTGCCTGTGGCGATGACCGTCGCCTGCGCCCCCTGCCGCAAAACGTTTGCCTTGCCGCAGACGAACGGCTCGGCCTGTCCTTCGCTCACCGAGGGCACCTTCGTGCGGCCAACGCGCATGAAGACCGGCGCATCGCTCTCGGCCGCCCATTTCACCGCCGACTTCGTCTGGTCCGGGTCGGCCGGCACCAGAACTGTGAGGCCGCTCATGGCGCGTAGCCAGGACAGATCCTCGATCGAGTGGTGGGTCGGGCCGAGCTCGCCATAGGCCATGCCGGGGCTCATGCCGCACAGCACCACATGATACCGGCTATAGGCAACGTCGGCCTTGATCTGCTCGGTCGCGCGTCCCGTCAGAAAGGGAGCGGCGGCGCACACGAAGGGAATATAGCCGCCGTTCGCGAGGCCCGCGGCCACACCGACCATATCCTGCTCGGCGATGCCGACATTGATGAGCCGCGTTGGAAATTCCTTCTGGAAGCCGCCGAGATTGGATGAGCCGACGCTGTCATTGCAGACGGCGACGATGCGGGGGTCCTGCCGGGCCAGCGTGGTCAGCGCCTCGGCGAAAGCCTGGCGGCAGTCGAAGGTGGCGGATGACCCGTTCATCGGCTGAGCTCCTCGAGAGCGCGTTCGACCTGTTCGGGAGACGGAACCTTGTGGTGCCATTCCACGCGATCCTCCAGGAAGGAAACACCCTTGCCCTTGATCGTGTTGGCAATGACGGCAAGGGGCTTGCCGCGTCCCGGCCGGGTGAAAACGTCGTAAAGCGCCGCGTGGTCGTGACCGTCGATCTCGATGGTCTCCCAACCGAACGAGGTCCATTTGTCGGCCAGCGGGTCGAGGCGGTTGGTGTCCTCGGTGCGCGCGCCCTGCTGAAGACGATTGCGGTCGACGACCGCAATGAGATTGTCCAGCTCGCGGTGCCCGGCGGCCATGGCGGCCTCCCAGTTGGAGCCTTCCTGCAACTCGCCGTCCCCGAGCACCACGAAGGTGCGCCAGTTCTTTCCCGAGAGGCGCGAGGCGATCGCGAGACCGACGCCGATGGGCAAGCCGTGCCCAAGGGGGCCCGTGTTGGCTTCGACCCCGGGAATCTTGCGGTTCGGATGACCGTTCAGGATCGACAGCGGCTGCATGAAGGTTTCGAGCCAGTCGAGCGGGAAGAACCCCCGCATGGCGAGCACGGAATAGAGCGAGGCCGCGCAGTGGCCCTTGGAAAGGATGAAGCGGTCGCGCTCGGGCCAATTCGGATTGGCCGGATCAAGCCGCAGCACCCCAAAGAAGAGTGTCGTGGCGATATCGGTGACGGAAAAGTCGCCGCCGATATGCCCGAGATGCGCGGCGCTGATCATCCGAACGACCGACCGGCGCACCTCGCGCGAGACCTCGGCCAGCTGGGCCGCTCGCTCCCCCGCACTGAGGGAAGACAGAATGGCCGGCTCCGGCCACCCGTCGATTGACGCGATTTTCCCGTCAATCATCATGCCTCGCTCCCATTGAATATTTATTCCCCATTGGATTGACTTCCACCGTATGGTGACGTAATTGATCAGTCAAGAGGGTTTTATGGATACTACCGATGCAGGAGCGTACCTTCTCGGCCTATGCGCGCACTTTGCCTTCGCCCGCTCCGCTTCAGCAGCCAGCATCCAAGAAACAGGATGAAACCATCATAGAATTTTTATTCAGGCGACGGGAAAAAGCGTCAGGGTGAGGTAAGACACCGGCACTTGGACCAATCGTTTGGAGGTCAGATGAGTCGGCTCTACGAGCTTCGAATGATGGCGCGCGTCGCCCAGCTCTATCACGAGCAAAACCTGAAGCAGGCCGAGATTTCGCAGCGCATGCACCTCTCGCAGGCGACCGTCTCGCGGCTTCTGGCGAAGGCCGGCGAGGAAGGCATCGTGCGCATCACCATCAATGCGCCGCGCGGCACCTACCCCCAGCTCGAGGACGAGCTGCTCGCCCGCTTCGGGCTGTCGGAAGCCATCGTCGCCGATTGTTACGAGGACAACGAGGAGGCGATCCTGTCGGCTGTCGGCAACGCCGCCGCCTATTACTTCGAAACCACGCTCGGCCCCGACGAGGTCATCGGTATCTCCTGCTGGAGCTCGACGCTTCTGCGCATGGTCGAGGCGATCCACCCGCTGAAGCGCTCCCGCGCTGAGAAGGTGGTTCAGATTCTCGGCGGCATCGGCAATCCGACGGTCCAGAGCCACGCCACGCAGATCACCACGCGGCTCGCGGCCCTTGTCGGCGCCGACCCCACCCTGCTGGCGGCGCCGGGTGTCGCCGCCTCCTCGGCGGCGCGTCTCGTCATGCTGGGCGACGGCTATGTCCGGGCGACGATGGAGGAATTCCGCCGCCTAACCATCGCGCTCGTCGGCATCGGCTCACTCGAGCCGAGTTACATGCTCCACAATTCCGGCAACAGCTTTGCCGCCGACGAGCTGTCCGACCTGGCGCGCCGCGGTGCGGTGGGCGATCTCTGCCTGCGCTTCTTCGATGCCTCAGGCCGCGCGGTCGACAGCCCCTTCGACGAAAGGGTGATCGGCATCACCCTGGATGAGCTGAAGAAGGTGCCGCGCGTCATCGGCGTCGCCGGCGGAGCGAAGAAAACGACGTCGATCCACGGAGCGCTGCTCGGCGGCTGGATCGACACGCTGATCACCGACAAGTTCACCGCGGAGCGGGTGCTGAAGCTGTCCGCTGCGGCGAGGTAATCCACGATCGTACTTTCAGGAGGAAACCATGGCACGATTCGACGGAAAGACAGTAGTTGTCGCGGGAGCCAGCCGGGGGATCGGAGCCGCAATCGCCCGGCAGTTCGCCCGCGAGGGCGCCTCGGTCTTCGTCAGCGCCAATGAGGAACGCGTTCAGGAGGTGGCCGAAGGCATCAAGGCCGAGGGAGGACGCGCCGCATGGTCGGTCCACGACGTGACGGACAAGGCGTCCGTCATCGCGCTCTACGACGCCGCCGAGGCGGCTTTCGGTTCGATCGACATCTCGTGCCAGAATGCCGGCGTGATCACCATCGCCAAGATCGAGGACATGACCGAGGACGAATGGGACAAGGTCATGGCCGTGAACACCAAGGGCGTGTTCCTGTGCTGCCAGGAGGCGATCCGGCGCATTCGCAAGCATGGCCGCGGCGGACGCCTGATCAACACCGCTTCCGGTCAGTCGCGCCAGGGCTTCATCTACACCCCCCATTACGCCGCCTCGAAATTTGGCATCATGGGCATCACCCAGAGCCTGGCCAAGGAGGTCGCGCGGGAGGGAATCACCGTCAACGCCTTCTGTCCGGGCATCATCGACACCGACATGTGGGCCTATAACGATCAGGCGTGGGGCAAGCTGCTGGGCAACTACAAGCCCGGCGAATTGATGGCCGAATGGGTGTCCAACATTCCCATCGGCCGCGTCGGCACCGGCGAGGACGTCGCCAAGGTGGTCGCGTTCCTCGCCAGCGACGACGCCGCCTACGTGACGGGCCAGACCATCAACATCGACGGCGGCATGTTCATGTCCTGAGACCGCTCCGCCAGCCTCAAGCAGCGGCCGTGAGGCGAGAGCATATGGCGGTTGGCAGGAGACGTCCCGCCGACCGCCAAAATGGATGACCTTACGCCAACTCAGAGGAACGTCGGATAGGTGACGCCGCGATAGATCGGTGCCGCCTCATGTCGGTAGATCGGCCAGCCGAGATAGCGCTCCACGGCCTCCTCGACGACATCGGCATGATGTCCACGCACCATGGCGACGTGATGCTCGAACCCGTTGCGCACGATGAAGCCGAGCAGATCCCGCAGCCGCGGAACCTTGGTGACGGCGACCCCGCCGTCGATGGGGAATGGATCGTCGGTGAACTCCCCTTCCCCGACATAGGCCTTGAAGCTGCCGGCATTGTCGTCCGAGGAGAGCCGAAAATAGCTCATCGGGCCGGCCTTGACCTTGCCCTTCACCGCGCCGAAGCACTTCTCGCTGCCGATCACCGTGCCCAGAATGTCGAGCTCCGAGATTTCCGGCGCTTCGCCGATGAACGAGCGGGGAAAATTGCCGCAATGGGTGCAGACGCACTTGTCCGCTTCACGGCCATAATTGTTGTTCCAGTCCAGAATGGCTGACGGCGCGCCCGAAGCGAGCGCCAGCGCGTACATCGAGATCGCTCCCATGACGTCGACCTCGCAGGCGCTCGGCATCAACCGCTCGCCCATCATCGACATCGAAACGCATGTGGCGCAGCCGTAATTATCCTGCAGGGAACGCCAGCACTGGATCGCGCTCGCATCGCAGCCATTCTCCTCGTTCCAGCGATCCACCGTCACGCTCCACTTGGCCTGACGGATCAGTCTTTCCCGACCGATGTGCGGTGCAACCTTCCCGTACTCGGTCAGAGCCGCGAGCTTGCCCTCCACGGCGGCATCGCCCGACGAAAGCGCGCCGGCACCAGCGATCAGTTCGGAAAGATCGACGGTGACGACCGTGATGCCCGCCCGTTGCAGCAGCTTCTCCGAATAGCGCATGGTCTGGAAGGCGCCGGTGCGCGCGCCGATGGCGCCGACCCGTGCGTTCCGCAGCCCCCGCACCGTGCGGCAGATGCGCGAGAAGCGCTCAAGGTCATCGCGAAACTCGTTCCCGGCCACATCGCAGGTGTGCAGCGAGGTGTCGGTGAAAGGCACGCCGTATTGGTGGAAATTGTTGGCCACGGAAATCTTGCCGCAAAACGCGTCCCGGCGGGAGTGGACATCGACCTTGTCGATCTCGTCGTTGGATGCCTGCAGGAGGATCGGCACGTTGAGCCCGGCAAGGTTGATCGTTTCGGCGATGGCGATCTCATCGCCAAAGTTCGGGAGTAGAACCACAAGGCCGTCGATTTCCTCACGATGCCGCCGCAGGAGTTCCGCACATAACCGGGCATCATCGCGGCTCTGGACGGCGCCGTTATCCGTTGCTTCTGCGTCCAGAATGACGTGTCGCAACCCCAGGGCGCCGAGCTGCGCGATGATCTCTGCTCGGCTCGCCTTGGCGGGCTCGCCATTGAAGAACTGCCGACTGCCAACGATCACACCCAATGTGATCGGCTTCTGAAAGTGGCGCATGATCCTCCCCCAATTTTCGCTGTGCTTCTTCGGGAAGCCAGCGTCCACTTCCAGTTTCGTCCTTTTTCTGACGGAGACAAATACCCTTCTCCCGGTTCGTTGAAGCGGCGGAAGGAGCCACGATCGCGGGAGATAATCATGCAAGCGGGTGGTCCACGCGGCGTTCGGCCGCAGACTGGAACACGCCCGTCGAAGCAGCGTCCATCATCGCCCCGTCGCACAAAATGCTCTCTGCATTTTCAATAACCAGAAATATATCTATGGATATTACATAAATACTCTAGGTTGAAATTGTAACGTTTCGTAAATTATATGATTTCGGGCAAAAGATAACCCAAATTTATAATTTTGCCTCTAGCGATATTTGACCTGTTTTCTGTGAGAGATACGCCCATGCGGCTGACCATCCCCCGTAAGCTTGTTCTTTTGGTTGCGACCGCCGTCCTAATGACCATGGCGGCGATGGGCATCCAGCTTCATTCGCTCAACAATCGGATCTGGGCCGACCGTCAGGAGCTTCTGGTTTCGCAGGTCGACGCGGCCCGCTCTCTCGTCGCCTCCTTCGCCGAGCGCGCGAAGCAGGGCGAAATGCCGGAGGAGACAGCCAAGAAGGAAGCGGCCGACGCCGTGCGCGCGCTGCGCTATGGCAATGGAGACTATGTGTTCCTCTACAGCTATGACGGCGTTGTCGTCTCGCTGCCGGATAAGAGCACTCTCGGTAAATCGCGCTGGGATCTGCGCGATGCGAATGGCGTCTACATCGTCCGCGACATCGTCACCGCGGCCAGGAACGGTGGCGGCTTCACGCGGTACGACTATCCACGCTCGGGCGAGAGCGTCGCCTCGCCCAAGCTCAGCTACACAGCTCCCTTCGAACCCTGGGGCTGGGCTATCGGCACCGGCGTCTATGTCGATGATCTCCATACGCAATTGATGCGAGAGATCTACGAGTCGGTTCTTTGGCTGGCAGGAATTCTCCTCGTGCTCGGTGCCTGCGCCTGGCCCATCGCCCGCAGCATTTCGCAGCCGCTCAGCAGGATCACGAGCGTGATGCGGACGCTTGCGGCAGGCAACAAAACCGTGGAGGTTCCCTATGCCGGCCGAAACGACGAGGTCGGTGAAATGGCCGGTGCCGTCGAAACATTCCGGCTCGCAGCAATCGAGCAGGACCGCCTCGAGGCCGAGGCCAAGGCAGCGCGCCAGCACGCCGAGGCCCTAAAAGCAGAGCAGGAAGCGACAGAGCGGGCCAAGGCTGAGGAGCTGCGTGCCTTCGTCGCCGATATTCAAACGGGTTTCGAGCGGCTGGCCGATGGCGACCTGACGGTACGCATGGCACGGCCCGTGGCTCCCGAGTACGAGGAGATCCGGGGCCAGTTCAACCAGTCGATCGAGCGACTGGAGGATACCATCGGATCAGTTGTGACGGCGATCGGCACCATTCGCTCGGGGCTGGACGAGATCAACACCGCCTCCAACGACCTCGCCCATCGCACCGAGCAGCAGGCGGCGGGCCTGGAGGAGACGACAGCGGCGCTGACGCAGGTGTCGCGCGTCGTTCACGAGACCGCCGAAAGCGCGGGCCGGGCCCGGAACTCCGCCGAGACGGCGCGGCAGAATGCCGAAAAGGGCGGGCAAATCGTCGGGCGTGCCATCGATGCGATGGCCGAGATCGAGAAGTCGTCGGAGGAGATCGGCAAGATCATCGGGGTGATCGACGAGATCGCCTTCCAGACCAACCTTCTCGCCTTGAACGCGGGCGTCGAGGCGGCGCGCGCGGGAGAAGCGGGCAAGGGCTTCGCGGTGGTGGCGCAGGAAGTTCGTGCCCTTGCCCAGCGTTCAGCGGAAGCCGCCAAGGAGATCAAGGGCCTCATTTCCATGTCGTCCCACCAGGTCGGCCAGGGCGTGGAGCTGGTGACGGCGTCAGGCAAGAGCCTTGAGGAGATCGTGGCGCAGGTTGCCGCCATGAGCCAGGAAGTGGCCGAAATCGCCAGCAGCGCCCGCGAGCAGGCGGTGAGCCTGAAGGAGGTTTCCACCGCCGCCGACCAGATGGACAAGGTGACGCAGCAGAACGCGGCGATGGTGGAGGAGACGACGGCGGCGGCGCAGTCGCTGGCCAACGAAACCGACCAGCTCGCCCGCCTCATCGCCCAGTTCAGGACGGCGACGGCCACGGCCCATGCGGCTCAGGCCGAACGCTCGGCGTGGCGCCCAGCCTCGAAGCCCGCGACGTCCAGTCAGGTGGCGCCGATGCCTAAGCCGACCAAGGCATCGCCTGCCCGCCCCGTTGTTCAGGCCCGGACGACCGCCGCGACCGCTCGCAAGCCGATGGAGGACGGCTGGGAAGATTTCTAAACCCGGCGCCGGTTGCCGTTCGGTTCAAGATTTGACGGTGCGGCGAGGACGGTTTCCGCACCCGCCCAGTCGGTCTTGCCGTAACGCGTGTTGTCGAGCGGCGCGAGCTTGCCGCTTCCGCTCGACATGTCGCGGATATACTGCATCCCCTGCCATACCGGGAACGGTGCATCCGTCGCCGGCGTCAGCGCCCGCGCGATCTGGATCAGCCCCGACAGCCGCCCGATGCCGCCGGCCCGCAGAACCTTCCATCGATGGCCGCTGAGCCTCGTCATCAGCGTCTCCAGTCTGCGCGGGGATATCTCTGTGCCGGCGATCCGAAGAAAGCGCGGCGCGCCTGCGTCAAGCGCCGCGTCGGCGGTGTAATCCGCCACATCATCCTTTGTGGTGAAGTCGAATGGCTGGTCCGCATCGCCCCAATAGAGAATGCGGCGCCAGCGATGGAGCACGATCGGCGCCTCGCCGGTCAAAAGGTCCGCGAACGCGCCGTTGAGGATCGAGGTCGCCTGAATCGGCGCGGCGTCGATGCGCGTCATGAAACGGCGTCGCAGGTCCATGTTGCGGTTGGCGCCGGGGCGGGTCTTGGTGAAGTCGAGCGAAAAATCCGAGGGGATGAAGCGCGGCACTCCCGCGACGATCGCCGCCTCGAGAAGCCGGCCTTGCGCATCGAGGATCGCCGGCTCCAGCCCGTTCAAAACAGACACGACGCACTCGACACCGTTCAGCGCATCGGCAAGCCCCGCCGTATCGGCCAGATCGACCGGCACCAGGGTGGCGCCACGGGCGTGAACGGCGTCCTGTGCCGCTGCGGGCGTGCCCGGCCGAAGCAAGGCACGCACCTCCACACCGCGCCGGACGAGCGCCGAAAGCAGGCGGGCGCCGAGATCGCCGGTCGCGCCTGCCAGCGCTACCGTCCGCCCGGCGCCGCTGATCACAGCGCGACCTCGCCTTCGTCCTTGCCGTTCCAGTAGTGAATGCGGTTCGCATGGACGTGGATCATCACCAGGCCAGGGGTGTCGATGCCCTGCTCGAACCAGGCATCCAGGTCCTTGGTCCAATGCGCCGCGAACTGGGACTTGTCGCGGATCAACTCGGCTTCGCCTTCCACCGATATGAACAGCGGGCGGCCACCCAGCAGGCCTGTGGACCCCGTGAAGGTCAATCCGACACGCGCGTCGCCCTCGATGTCCGAAACAGTGCGTGCATCTCCATCGGAGAAGAAGAAGCTGTCGCCGCGATAGGCGACCTCGCCGTTGTTGCTCATGGGACGGCTGGCGATCGCCCCCGCCTCGGTGCGGGTTGAGAGCATCCCGAAGTCGATTTTGCTCATCTTTCCGGAAAGGTCTTCCAAGGTCATTCCGGCCATCAAAATCTCCAAAAAACTGAACCATGTTGTTCAGCTGTGCCAACAAGAAGGTGGCCTGCAGAGTTCCAACGCGGAATCGATCTCGCTCGCCATCCGCAGCCGACAATGCCTCTCGTGGGCGCGCCAGCAGCCATCCGCGACGAGACGGGTGACGTCGACCGTCGTATCCTTGGCACGACTACAGCCTTTTCCCGTAGCCCGTATTGGAGCTTACAAGGTGTGATCAGGTCGTGGCTCTGGCGGACGCGGAATGCGGATAATGGAGAACGCCAGTTCCATCGACCGCTGGCGCCTTGCCGTCGGGCCGTGGGAAGCTCCGCACGGTCGGGCAGAGTCTGCCTGCCGGGATCGATCTGCTTGCCCGCGCCGGTTGGTTGAAAGCTTGCAACGAGGCCCAGGCTTCCAGGCGAGGTATCCGGTCCAGAAGCGTACTTCCGGACCGGATCGAAAGGGTCCCGTCAGATGTCGAGGTTGGCGACGGAGAGCGCATTGTCCTGGATGAACTCGCGCCGCGGCTCGACTTCGTCGCCCATGAGCTTGGCAAAGAGCTGATCGGCGTCGATGGCGTCCGGCACCTTGACCTGAAGCAGCGAGCGCGCCTGCGGGTCGAGGGTGGTTTCCCACAGCTGCTCCGGGTCCATCTCGCCGAGGCCCTTGTAGCGCTGGAGCGCCAGGCCCTTGCGACCGACCTCGAAGACGGCGGCGATGAGCTCCAGCGGTCCGGCAAGGGTGCGCTGGGTCTCTTTGCGCGTCAGAACGGGCGATTGCGCATAGACCTCGCCAAGGCGCGGCGCGAGGCGCTTCAGCTGCATCGCATCGGCCGAATGGATGAGCGCCCCGTCGAGAACCCTGACCTCGGCCACGCCACGCACGGTCCGGCTGAAGCGATAGCCTCCCGAAACGGCCTCGCCCTTCCATCCCCGCTCCGTCTCCTCGGCGATGGCGTCGAGACGCTGGGCGATGGTCTCGGCCATGGCCAGTGCCTTGGCCTCGTCGTCGGCGATCTCGGGATCGAAGGCGCCGGCGATCGCCGCCTGCTCCACCACCGAACGGTCATAGCGCGTGTGCAGCCCGTGAAGAACGGAGCGCACCGCAAGCGCGTCGTCGACCGCTGTGCGAAGGTCGAGCCCCGAGCGGACCTCGCCGGAAGAAAGGCGCAGCATCGCCTCCTCCAGGCCGCCGTCGATGAGATAGTTCTCCAGCGCCCGCTCGTTCTTCAGATACTGGGATTGCTTGCCGCGCGTCACTTTGAAGAGCGGCGGCTGGGCGATGTAGATGTAGCCGCGCTCGATCAGCTCCGGCATCTGCCGGAAGAAGAAGGTCAGCAGCAGCGTGCGGATGTGGGCGCCGTCGACGTCGGCGTCCGTCATGATGATGATCTTGTGATAGCGCAGCTTGTCCGGGTTGAACTCGTCCTTGCCGATGGACGTGCCGAGCGCCGTGATCAGCGTGCCGATCTGATCGGATGAAAGCATGCGGTCGAAGCGCGCGCGCTCGACGTTGAGGATCTTGCCTCTGAGCGGCAGGATGGCCTGGTTCTGGCGCGAGCGCGCGCCCTTGGCCGAACCGCCGGCCGAGTCGCCCTCCACCAGGAAGATTTCCGACTTGGCCGGGTCCTTTTCCTGGCAGTCGGCCAGCTTGCCGGGCAGTGAGGTGATGTCGAGCACGCCCTTGCGGCGGGTCAGTTCACGCGCCCGGCGCGCCGCTTCGCGCGCGGCCGCCGCCTCAACCACCTTGCCGATGACGATCTTGGCCTCGCCCGGATTCTCCTCGAGCCACGAATTGAGGCCCTCGTTGATGAGGCTCTCGACCACCGGCCGAACCTCGGAGGAAACCAGCTTGTCCTTGGTCTGCGAGGAGAACTTCGGGTCGGGCACCTTGACGGAAAGGATGCAGCTCAACCCTTCGCGGCAGTCGTCGCCCGAGGGCTGAACCTTCTCCTTCTTGAGAAGGCCCGAGGCTTCCGCGTAGCCCGTCACCTGGCGCGTCAGCGCGCCGCGCAGGCCGGCGAGATGGGTGCCGCCGTCGCGCTGGGGAATGTTGTTGGTGAAGCAGAGGACGGTCTCGGTATAGGAGTCGTTCCACCACATCGCCGCCTCGACGGTGATGCCGTCCTTCTCGCCGATGATGACGATGGGCTGGCTGATCAGCGGCTTCTTCGCCCGGTCGACATAGCGCACGAAGGCCTCGAGGCCGCCGTCGTAATGGAGCTCGACACGCTTCTCGTCGGCCGGCCGCTTGTCGGTCAGGATGATGCGGACGCCGGAGTTGAGGAAGGCGAGTTCGCGCAGGCGATGTTCCAGCGTCGCGAAGTCGAAATCCGTCTTGGTGAAGGTCGCCGGTGAGGGCATGAAGGTGATTTCGGTGCCGGTGGCCGAGCCCGCATCGCCCGTCACCTTCAGCGGCTCGTCGGGCACGCCGTTGGTGAACGACATCTCATGGACGTGCCCCTGGCGCCGGATCTTCATCTTCAGCCAGACGGACAAGGCGTTGACCACGGAGACGCCGACGCCGTGAAGACCGCCCGAAACCTTGTAGGAGTTCTGGTCGAACTTTCCGCCGGCGTGGAGCTGGGTCATGATGACCTCGGCCGCCGAGACGCCCTCTGTCGCGTGAATGTCGGTCGGGATGCCGCGCCCGTCGTCGGTGACGGTGCAGGAACCATCGGCGTTGAGCGTCACGGCCAGGTGGCTGGCATGGCCCGCAAGCGCCTCGTCGATCGAATTGTCCACCACCTCATAAACCATGTGGTGGAGGCCCGATCCGTCGTCGGTGTCGCCGATATACATGCCGGGCCGTTTGCGCACGGCATCCAGCCCCTTCAGCACCTTGATGGAGTCGGCGCCGTATTCGGAAGCGGCAGAACCAGAGGACGTCGGGTTCGTCTCAGACATTGATTTCCTTAGGGCTGAAAAGCGCACGGCGGGACACATGCGAATCGCCGGCCTCGATACCGGGGAATATAAGGATTCGCGGGGCCCAGGCCAAGCGCGACGAGTCCTCGGGAAGGACAAGGTCGTGTGTTGTGACCGAAATTCACCGGGAACCGGCCGTAAAGCCCGGAATTATTCCTCCGCCCTCTGGAGATATGCCCATGAGAAACCGAATTGTCGTGATCCTCGCCGTCCTGGCGCTGACCGGATGCACCACGGCGGAAAGCCAGAGCTTCCTGCCCGACCCCTCGGGCCATCGGATCCACCGGCCGGCGCGCGTCGCGCCGCGCGGCAGCGAGGCCTTCTGCCGCAACTACGGCGAGCAAACTGCACAGAACGCCTATGAGGATTACAGGGACGACGATGACGACGCGACGATCGCGCGCGATCTCATAGCCCAGCAGAACGCTGAAAAGGTGGGGCGATCCGCCTATCTGCGATGCAAGCAGGGACGCCTGAACTAGCCAGCCAGAGCGCCGAGCCGGCGACAACTATCGCGGCCCGGCCACCAGTTCTCGCGACGAATGGCCTATTCGCCTTCCAGGCCGTCGAAAAGTGGAGTGGACAAATACCGCTCGGCGAAGGACGGGATGATGACCACGATGGTCTTGCCCGCGTTTTCCGGCCGCGCGCCAACCTTCATCGCCGCCGCGAGCGCCGCGCCCGATGAAATACCAACCGGCACACCCTCAAGGCGCGCCACGAGACGCGAGGTTTCGAACGCCTCGTCGTTGGAGATGGTGACGATCTCGTCATAGACCCCGGTATCGAGGATGGACGGCGTGAACCCGGCGCCGATGCCCTGAATCTTGTGCGGTCCCGGCTGTCCGCCCGACAGCACCGGCGAGGCCTCGGGCTCGACGGCGACGATCTTCACCTCGGGCTTGCGAGCCTTCAGCACCTGCCCCGTGCCGGTAATCGTGCCGCCTGTGCCGATGCCGGCAACGAGAATGTCGACGTCGCCACCCGTGTCGTTCCAGATTTCCTCGGCCGTCGTCACCCGGTGGATCTCGGGATTGGCGGGATTGTCGAACTGTTGCGGCATGACGGCGCCCGGCGTCGTGGCGATCAGCTCCTCGGCCTTGGCGATGGCGCCCTTCATGCCCTTCGCGCCTTCCGTCAGCATCAGTTCGGCACCGAGGAAACGCAGCATCTTGCGCCGCTCGACCGACATGGTTTCCGGCATGGTGAGAATGAGGCGATAGCCCTTGGCCGCCGCCGTGAAGGCGAGCGCGATGCCGGTGTTGCCGGAGGTCGGCTCGACGAGGGTCGTCTCGCCGGGCTTGATCTTGCCGTCCTTTTCCAGCCGCTCGATCATCGCCACGCCGATGCGATCCTTGACGGAGGCGAGAGGATTGAAGAACTCGAGCTTGGCCAGGAGGTTCGCCTTGACGCCCTTTTCATGCGCCAGCTTGTCGAGCCGCACCAGCGGAGTGTCGCCAATGGTTTCGACGATGGAGTTGTAGATCCTGCCGCGGCCGCGAGTGCGGGCGCCATCGCTGAATTCGGTCATCGTGCCACCTTCTTCCGTCTCGGAACTCGTGGAGCTACGTGCCGCCAGCCCTCGCCAGCGTCTCCACCTGCCGTATGAAACCCAAAGCTAGGGCGCGCGCGCAGCCTACGCGAGAGCCAAAATCGCCAAAGCCGCCGTCCCTATGAAAAGAACTTCTCGTTTGACGCGCGAGTCGCGCAACGATGTTGCGGTGACGCCGATCCATTTGCGGCGCCCAAACGCGCGATCGTCACTTTGCCCGACATTCCAGGCTTTGATTTGAATATCCTGGCGCTCGTTCACCAACGATTTCCGGAGCGGTGGCATCATCGACGAGAACGAGCGATGAAGGAAGCGCAACCATGGCCCGAAACGACGCGAAAGGACGCTCAGCCTGGTGGGAGCTCGCCCTCACGGCCGGCCTCGTCGCCTCCATCGCCGTGGTCGCGGCCTTCTATACCTTTTCGCCGATGGGCGTCGACGCGACGGAAACGGGCGTCACTTTCGCCCTGGTCCTGTCGCTGGCCGGCGTCTTCCTGCACCACATCGTTCTCGGACTTCGGCTATCAAGCCTCAACACGGTCAATTCCGGCCTCATGCGAGCGGCGACGACCGATGGTCTGACCGGGCTCTTCAACCGCGCGACGTTTCAGCGCATGGTGACGCGAGAAATCCGCCGCACCGGCTGGTCCAGCGACAACGGCGCCAAGCACACGCTCCTCATTCTCGATCTTGACCATTTCAAGCGGATCAACGATCAGCTCGGCCATGCCGTCGGCGATGAGGCACTGGTCGCAATCGCGCGGACACTAAAGCGCTCGCTGCGCGCCACCGACCTCGTCGGCCGCCTCGGCGGCGAGGAGTTCGGGATTTTCCTCGCGGGAACCGGCAACGAGGGCGCGCAACTCGCCGCCGAGCGCCTCAGGCGCGCGGTCAGAAACCTGCGCGTCGGCCCGGCTGGAAAGCAGAAGAATCTGTCGGTCAGTATCGGTGGGGCGACCTTCGCCGCCGCCGCGCCCTTCGACCTCATCTATCGCGCCGCCGACCTGCAGCTCTACCGCGCCAAGGAGCGCGGCCGAGATCGCGTCGAGATCACTGCCGGCATCGTTCCGGCAAACGAGGGACGCCGCCGCACGGGCTCGCGCCCCAATGGCCCGATGCTGACGCAGATCCGCTCGGCGCCGAGGTAACTTGGCCAGAAAGGCTCATGCGCTCAAACGCCTGTCGAGCCGAAGCCGCCGCTGCCTCGCGCAGTATCGGAAAGGCTCGCGGCCTCCTGGAAGGCAGCCTGCACCACAGGTGCGACCACAAGCTGGGCGATGCGGTCGCCATGGCGGATGGTGAAGGGCTCGGCGCCGAGGTTGACGAGAATCGCCATCACCTCGCCCCGATAATCGGAATCGATCGTGCCCGGCGCGTTGACCAACGCGATGCCATGGCGCGCGGCGAGCCCCGAGCGTGGGCGCACCTGAACCTCGTAGCCATGAGGGATTTCGAAGGCGAGGCCGGAAGGCACCAGCGCCCGCGCCCCCGGCGCGAGCGTCATCGGTTCTCCCAGCGCGGCCCGCAGATCGGCGCCCGCCGCGCCCGCCGTTTCATAGGAAGGCAAAGGAAGGCCCTCGGCGTGCGGCAGACGCTTGACGGAGATATGAGGGGTCATCGGCCTGCCTTTTCAGCCAGCATGATGGCGAACCGCTCGGCAAGCTTGCGCGCCACCTCATCCTTGGTCATGACCGGCCAGTCCTCGACTCCCTCGCGGGTGAGGAGATGGACGGTGTTGGAGCCGCCGCCCATCACGCCGGTCCCGACTGAAACGTCGTTGGCGACGATCATGTCGGCACCCTTTTTTTCCAGCTTCTTCAGGGCGTTTGCCATGAGATCGTTCGTCTCGGCCGCGAAGCCCACGACCACCGCCGGGCGGTTGGCGCCATGGCCGATGGTGGCGAGGATGTCCGGGTTTTCGGCAAGGGTGAGGACGGGCGCCCCCTCTCCCGCCTTCTTGATCTTGGCCTCCGCCTCCTGCGTGACCCGCCAGTCGGCGACGGCGGCGACGAAGACGGCGATGTCCGCCGGCAACGCGGCCTCCACCGCCTCCAGCATCTGACGCGCCGTCTCGACGCGGCGCACTTCGACCCCTTGCGGATCGGCGATCGAAACTGGCCCCGACACCAGCGTCACGCGCGCGCCAAGCTCGGAGAGCGCGGCAGCCACCGCATGTCCCTGCCGCCCGGAGGATCGGTTGGCGATGTAGCGAACCGGGTCGATGGGCTCGTGGGTCGGCCCGGACGTGACGACGGCGTGGCTGCCCGCCAGCGGCTTTGCCGCCGGCTCGGCCAGCAGCGCCTCCAGCGCCGCGACGATCTCCAGCGGCTCGGCCATGCGCCCCACACCCGCCTCGCCGCTTTCCGCCATCTCCCCCGTTGCCGGGCCGACGAAGGCGACGCCATCCTGGCGCAGACGCTCGGCATTGCGGCGCGTCGCGGGATGATCCCACATCGCCGGATTCATGGCGGGCGCCATCAGCACGGGCGCGCGCGTGGCAAGCAGCACGGCGGCGGCGAGATCATCGGCGAAGCCGGCGGCCAACTTGGCCATGCGCTCGGCCGTCGCGGGCGCGACGACCACGGCGTCAGTCTCGCGCGCCAGCCGAATATGGCCGACATCGTGCTCGTCCTGACGGTCGAACAGGTCGCAATGAACATGGGCGGCGGAGAGCGCGCCGACGGCCAGCGGCGTGATGAACTCCTCGGCGGCCTTGGTCATCACCGGCGTCACCCGCGCGCCGCGCTCTCGCAGGCGCCGGATGAGGTCGAGCGCCTTATAGGCGGCGATGCCGCCGGAAATGATCAGGAGAATGCGCTTGTTGGTGAGGGACATGGCACGCACCGCTCTTCAGAACCGGCCTTCCTATGGCCGAAAACGCCTCGCGGCGAAAGATTGCCCTCGCGCCGCGCGCCCCTCGCCTCAGCCAAAAATCTGGCTAAGGGCGAGGGAAAGGAGCGACAGCGCGATGATCCACTGGGCGATGCGGCCGGAAATGATGCTGGTCCGGCGCTCGGTGGCGAGGCGCTCCAGAGCGGCGTCATCGATCCTGAAGCCGTTCTCGATGAGGCTGGGCAAGGACCGCGAAAGGATCTCCAGCCCGACAGAGGCTTCCGGCAGCGTGTCGAGAATGCGCATCAAGGCCTTCACCCCGTCGCGCGCGTCCTGCAGCTTGGCGCTCGGCCCGAGCTGACGGGAGATCGCGTCGGCGACCACCGGCTCGGCCGCTTCCCACATGTTGAACTGAGGGTCGAACGACCGGCTGACGCCTTCCACCACGACCATCGTCTTCTGAAGCAGGATCAGCTCCGGCCGCGTCTCCATATCGAAGAGCTCCGTCACCTCGAAGAGAAGCGTGAGGAGATGAGCCATGGAGATGGTCTCGGCCGACTGGCCGTGAATCGGCTCGCCGATGGCGCGGATCGCCTGGGCGAAGCTGGCGACATCGTGCTTTCTCGGCACGTAGCCCGCCTCGAAGTGAACCTCGGCGACGCGCAGGTAATCGCGCTTGATGAAGCCGTAGAGGATTTCGGCGAGGAAGCGCCGCTCCTTGAAGGCAAGGCGGCCGACGATGCCGAGATCGACCGCCACCACCGCCCCATCGGGGGCGACGAAGAGGTTGCCGGGGTGCATGTCGGCATGGAAGAAGCCGTCGCGCATCGAATGGCGCAGGAAGGTCTGGACGATCGTGACCGCCAGCGCCTTGAGATCGTGCCCTGCCGCCGCGACGGCCGCGACGTTGTTGAGCTTGATGCCCTCGACCCAATCCATGGTGACGACATCACGCCCCGTCCGCTCCCAGTCGACGGTCGGCAGACGGAAGCCCGGATCGTCGGCGGTGTTCACCGCCATCTCGGAATAGGCGGCCGCCTCGAGGCGCAGATCCATCTCGATCCGGGTGGACTGAGCCAGCGTATCGACGATGGCGACGGGCCGCAGGCGCCGCGCGCCCGGCAGGAACCGCTCCACCCGTTGGGCGGCGAAGTAGAAGACACGAAGGTCGTGCCAGAAGCGCGTCCTCACGCCTGGCCGTATCACCTTGACGGCGACGTCGCGCTCGCGCCCGTCGGCAAGGCGCACCCGGGCGCGGTGGACCTGGGCGATGGACGCGGCGCCCACCACGTCACCGAATTCGAGGAAGAGATCGTCGATACGGCGGCCGAGCGAGAACTCGATCTCGTCGATCGCCTCGTCCCTGGAGAAGGGCGGCACCTTGTCCTGGAGCTGTTCCAGCTCGCGCGCGATCTCGGCGCCGACAATGTCCGGCCGGGTGGCGAGAAACTGCCCGAGCTTCACATAGGATGGGCCCAGCCGATTCAGCGCGCGCGACAGACGCTCCGAGCGGGCGCGCTCGCCCGAGGATGGACGCGCGATCAGCCGGCAGATGCGATGTGCGAGAAGAAAGGCCGGCGGCAGCCCCTCCACCGGCAAGGCGGCGATGACGCCTTCACGCGCCAGGACATAAGCGACACGAACGAGGGCGAGGGTTCCCGAAATGGGGTTCATGCGGGCCTTTTCCCCTCACCTTCACGACCTTCACGCGCGCGGCGGCATCCTTCGATCATGCCGACGCCCCAGCGCTTTTCGACAACCGCCATTCCCATCGCGTCCGTCAGAACTTCCAGGCTGAATGGATGGCGGCGATTCCACCGGACAGATTGCGATGGGTGACGCGCTCGAAGCCGGCCACGCCAATCATCGAGGCGAAATTGGCCTGATTGGGGAAGCGGCGGATGGATTCCACCAGATATTCGTAGGAATCGCGGTCGCCCGCCACGCGCTCGCCGATCGCCGGAATGGCCTTGAAGGACCACACGTCATAAAGCCGGTCGAGGCCCGGAACATCCACCTCCGAAAACTCCAGACAGAGAAAACGGCCGCCCGGCTTCAGGACGCGGTGGGCCTCGGCCAGCGCCTTGTCGATTCGCGGAACGTTACGGATGCCGAAGGCGATCGTATAGGCGTCGAACGTCTCGTCTGGCAGGTCAAGCGCCTCGGCGTTGCCTTCGATAAAGGTGAGGTTCTTGTCGAACCCGCGCTTCTTCGCGCGCTCGGCCCCGACCTCCAACATCGAGGCGTTGATGTCGAGCACGGTTCCCTCGGCGTTGTCGCCAGAGGCGCGGACGATGCGCTGCGCGATGTCGCCGGTGCCGCCGGCGACGTCGACGAAGCGCCATCCCGGCCGACGCGGCGGAGAGAGCCACGAAACCATGGCGTCCTTCCACAGGCGATGAAGCCCGCCGGACATGAGGTCGTTCATCAGGTCGTAGCGCCGCGCCACCTTATGAAAGACGTCGTTGACCCGCGCCTGCTTCTCCTCGCGGCCCGCCACCTTGGCAAAGCCGTATGAGGTTTCCATTCCCTCCGCCCCGGTCTCACGCGTTCGCGACATTTGAACCCCACTCGATCGACGTGTTCGGCCGCGATGCGGCACGGCCGGCCGGCGGTCGTTGCCCGCCTCAGGCGGGACACTTATACCAACCTGCGCCAAGTGGAAGCCTCGCATGTCGATTGCCCCCGCGATCCCGCCGGTTTTCCCCGAAGCGCAAGCGACGTCATGGCGAATGAGGATAGCGTGCCAGAACTGCCGGAAGTGGAAACGGTGCGACGCGGGCTTCAGCCGGTGATGGAGGGCGCGACGATCGCGGACGTGACGCTGCGCCGGCCCGATCTGCGCCTGCCGCTGCCCGAGCGGTTCGCCGAGCGGCTTGCCGGGCGGGGGATCGACCATCTCGGCCGGCGGGCCAAATATCTCCTGGCCGAACTCGACGACGGCACGACATTGGCGATCCACCTCGGCATGTCGGGCTCCATGCGCATCGAGGCCGCTGACGACGCCACAGCCGATGCCCGCGCACGGGTGCCCGGCGCGTTCCTGTTTCCGCGCTCCACGACGCTCACCCACGACCACGTCGTCTTCCACCTCAAGGACGGCCCGTCGGGTCCGGCAACGATCGTCTTCAACGATCCACGCCGCTTCGGGTTGATGACTCTCATCGAGCCCGGCGGCATGGAGACCCATCCCCTCTTTCGCCACCTCGGTATCGAGCCGACAGGCAACGCACTTTCGGGCGAGGCACTGGCCCGCCTCTTCGCAGGCAAGGCCGCGCCCCTCAAGGCGGCGCTTCTCGACCAGCGCCTGATCGCCGGCCTCGGCAACATCTATGTCTGCGAGGCGCTGTGGCGCGCCCGCCTCTCTCCGCGCCGCGCCGCCGGCAGCCTCGTCACCCGCGACGGCAAGGCCACCAAACGCCTCGAGGCCTTGGCTCTTTCGGTTCGGGAGACCATTGCCGACGCCATCGCCGCAGGCGGTTCGACCCTCAAGGATTACCGGCAGGCCGACGGCTCGCTCGGCTATTTCCAGCATTCCTTCGCGGTCTACGGCCGCGAGGGCGAGGCGTGTCGGCACGAGAACTGCCGCGGCATCATCTCACGCATCGTCCAGTCCGGCCGCTCCACTTTCTTTTGTCCGATCTGCCAGCGCTGAGCATCGAGGCGTTCGGTCCGGCTTGCAACCAGCCTTGGCTGACATAAGCTCAACGAAAGACTGGCATCAAAAGAGAGTGAATCATGGCTTACGAGACGATCCGGGTTGAGGTCAGGGGGCGCGTCGGCCTCGTCACGCTGCATCGGCCGGCGGCCATGAACGCGATGAGCACGACCCTGCTCAAGGAGCTGATGCAGGCGCTCGTCGCCTTCGACAAGGATCAGAAGATCGGCGCCATCGTCGTCACCGGGTCGGACAAAGTCTTCGCCTCCGGTTTTGACGTCAAGGAGATGCAGTCCCTCGACTTTCCCGACATCTTCTATGGCGACTTCCCCAACGAGGGGGAACGAATCGCCGACATCCGCAAGCCGATCATCGCCGCCGTCGCCGGCTTCGCGCTCGGCGCGGGATGCGAACTCGCCCTTGCCTGCGACATCCTGTTTGCTGCCGATAGCGCCAAGTTCGGCCTGCCCCAGATCACCCTCGGCATTCTGCCTGGCATGGGCGGCACACAGCGTCTGGCGCGCTCCATCGGCAAGGCCAAGACGATGGACCTGTGCCTCACCGGCCGCATGATGGGAGCCGAGGAGGCGGAGCGCTGCGGCCTGGTTGCACGGGTCGTTCCCGCCGCCAACCTTCTGGAGGAGGCGCTTCGCACCGCCGACCGGATTTCCGACTTCTCCCTACCCGCCGTGATGATGGCCAAGGAGGCGGTGGCGCGAGCTTACGAAACCCCGCTGAGCGAGGGGCTGGTGGCCGAGCGTCGGCTGTTCCAGGCCGCCTTCGCCCTGGATGACCGGGCCGAGGGCATGCAGGCTTTCGTCGAAAAGCGCGAGGCGCAGTTCAAAAATCGCTGAGCGAGGCAAATAAGGCTGCGCTGACGCTCGGAGACGGCGCTCTGGCCCCACCTCAAACCAGGATTTTGCGGTTCTGGCCACCCGGCCCCATCATCCTCGGTTGAAAAAGCGCGAACAGCCGCACAGCCGCGTTGACGGCTCCGCTCGCGATGCCTATAAGGAGCGCGACATTTGGCGGCTCCTCCTGGGGCCGTTGTTTTCGTGTGTGGCTCAGCTTGCCTGCCCACGCCCGCGGAACAAGAGCCCTAACGAGAGAGACGACCCATGGCCAATACGTCGTCGGCCAAAAAGGCCACGCGAAAGATCGCGCGACGCACCGAGATGAACAAGAACCGCCGCTCCCGCGTGCGCACTTATCTGCGCCGCGTCGAGGAGGCCCTGGCCTCCGGCGACAAGGACGCCGCGGTCGGCGCCTTCCATGCGGCGGAGCCGGAGCTGATGCGCGCCGCCTCCAAGGGCGTGTTCCACAAGAACACCGCCTCGCGGAAGGTATCCCGCCTGGCTGCCCGCGTGAACGCCCTCGTCACCGCCGGCTGATCAGCGTCTTCTTAGGACAGAATTGGAGGCTCGACCCTTGGTCGGGCCTCTTTTGATTCACGGCGCATGACAGCGAGTCGGCGCCGTCATGGAGCTGCGGCGTCCACTTCCCTCCCAATTGCAACTTCGCATATTTTTATTTTTAATTTCAGTTATTTATCCGAGGTCGCGCAAAGCCATAAAAACGCTAAGCCGGCATTCGGCGAGACTCGCAGAGTCAAGAGGCGAAGGCGCGAATTTTTTATATTTTGGGCCGTACCCACCGCTTTCTCCACGCGCCACTCACAGCTTGCCTTGAGAATCAGGGTATTGGCCGGCGCGACAAAAGCGCGCCTATCGCATCCGCGCCACACTGCGCGAAGCTGCAAGGCGATTTCCCGGATTCGTCTCTTGCCCGCCGCAGCGTCCTTGCGTACTTTCCCCTTCGCTGAAGAGAAGGAAGACCAAGTGCGGAGCTTGCCGAACATTTCCAGAGCCACATCTTTTAGGCTTCCCGCTCTGGAAGCAACCAGCGGCATTGACTTCCTCGCTGCGATGCAGCCCTCTTAGCACATCTCGGAATTTTACTTAACATTCGGAGATAGTACCTTTGCTGCGGGGTTGCCCTCGCGGAAGAAACGCGTTCGGAGACTGAAAATGACAGAAAAATATAAGGGCGACGTCACGCCCAAAGAGTGCTGGGACGCACTCGCCAATGATCCGAGCGCCGTTCTTGTCGATGTTCGCACTGCGGCAGAGTGGGCCTTCGTCGGCATTCCGGATCTTTCCAGTCTTGGCCGTCAGCCGATCCTCGCCGAGTGGCAGAGCTATCCCTCGATGGCGGTCGACGCGGCATTCGCCGACAAGCTCTCCGATGCCGTCGCCGCCCTTGGCGCGGACACGGAGACCCCGCTTTATTTTCTCTGCCGCTCCGGCGCCCGCAGCGTCGCCGGAGCGACGGCAATGACGGCGCGCGGCTATTCCCATTGCTTCAATATTCTCGAGGGCTTCGAGGGCCCGCTTGATGGCGCGCGGCATCGCGGCGCCTCGGGATGGAAGGCCGCTGGCCTGCCGTGGGTGCAGCAATGAGCGTGCCCGTTCTGCGTCTTTCCGGTCGTCCCGAGGGCTCCGTGGAGGGCATTCCGTCGCTTTCGGCGGGTCGGAAAATGGCGGCGGGGAGCGACGATGCGATGGCGGATGGTGGCGAAGGTGGCGCGGCGGAGTGCCTGCAGCGCGTGAAGGCGCGGCTCAAGGCGCAGCTTGGTCAGGAGATCTTCTCGAGCTGGTTCCAGCGCATGAAGCTGGAGGAGATCGCCAAGGGCTCGGTCCGCGTCTCCGTGCCGACCGCCTTTCTCAAGACATGGATTCAAGGCCACTATCGCGACGTCCTCACGGCGGCTTTTGCGGAGGAAGTGCCAGGTACGCTCGCCGTCGACATCGTCGTGCGCAGCGCGGTGCGCTCCGGCGCGCGCATCCTTCCGCCCCAACCCGCCAATGGCGCCGGGGATGCGACGGGCGAGCGCGCGACGTCGAGCGTCCAGCCGGCGGCGGTCGCTCCGGCCGAAGTTTCGCGCGCCCCCACAGCGCCGACGAACGGCGTCCCTTTCCGCGGCGGCGAGTTCGGCTCGCCCCTCGACCAGCGCTATGTGTTCGAATCCTTCGTTGAGGGCGCGTCCAACCGCGTCGCCTTCGCCGCCGCGCGGGCCGTCGCCGAGAACGGCCCAGCCTCCGTGCGCTTCAATCCGCTTTTCATTCATGCCTCCGTCGGGCAGGGAAAGACCCATCTCCTCCAGGCCATCGCCAACGCGGCGATCCAGCGGGCCGACCAGCCACGCGTCGTCTATCTGACGGCGGAGTACTTCATGTGGCGGTTCGCCGCCGCCATCCGCGACAACCAGGCGCTCGACTTCAAGGAAGCCTTGCGCGGCATTGACATCCTCGTCATCGACGACATGCAGTTCCTGCAGGGCAAGTCGATCCAGCAGGAGTTCTGCCACCTCCTCAACGCGCTGATCGACAGCGCGCGGCAGGTGGTGGTGGCCGCCGACCGGCCGGCCTACGAGCTGGAATCGCTGGATGCCCGGGTACGCTCGCGTCTTGCCGGCGGCGTCGCCATCGAGATCGCAGCCCCTGACTTCGAGATGCGCAAGGCCATCCTCGTCACGCGCATGAAGGCGATGCAGGCGGAGGACGCCGGCTTCCAGATGTCGGAGAAGGTGATCGATCACATCGCCCGCCGCGTCACCGGCAGCGGACGCGACCTCGAGGGCGCCTTCAACCAGATCGCGTTCCGCCACTCGGTCGGCCAGCCACTGAGCGAGGAGCATCTCGACGATCTGCTCAACTCGCTCACCCGTTCCAACGGCGACAAGCGCGTTCGCATCGAGGATATTCTGCGGTTCGTTTCGCGCCACTACAACGTCACGCGCACCGACATCATGTCGAGCCGGCGCACCCGCACCGTGGTTCGTCCGCGCCAGATTGCCATGTATCTGGCAAAGACCATGACTCCGCGCTCGCTGCCCGAGATCGGGCGCCGCTTCGGCGGGCGCGATCACACCACCGTGCTTCATGCCGTGAGAAAGATCGAGGCGGAGCGGGAGAAGGATGCCAAGCTCGCCGAGGAACTGGACCTCATCCGCCGGATGATCGAGGAATAGGGGCTTCGGCCCTTTCCAAGCGCCTTCATCGGCATATTCGGCCACGACGGCGCCCCGTCGTGGCCGAAGGCGCTTTTCAAGCCTGTCTCAAGACTTTAAAACGGTCCGACACGTCGCAGGAAAAGCCGCGCCACGCGGCCCCGAGCTCTACGGTTTTCACATGCGTATCATCATCGAGCGTTCGAACCTTCTGAAATCGCTCAGCCGCGTGCATCGGGTGGTCGAACGGCGCAACACGATCCCGATCCTGTCGAACGTGCTCCTGAAGACGGAAGAGGGCGCGCTCGGGCTCAAGGCGACAGACCTCGACCTGGAGATCACCGAGAGCGTTGCGGCTGAGGCCGAACAGGACGGCGCGACCACCGTTCCCGCGCATCTTCTCTATGACATCGTCCGCAAGCTCGCCGAGGGCGCCGAGGTCAGGCTGGCAACGACGCCGGAAGGCAACCAGCTTACCATCACGGCCGGACGCTCGAATTTCCGCCTGCAATGCCTGCCGGAAGCAGATTTCCCGGATATCACCGCGGGAACCTTCAGCCATTCCTTCACGATTCAGGCGGCCGATTTCGCCCGCCTCGTGGAGCGCACGCAGTTCGCCATCTCCACCGAGGAGACGCGCTACTATCTCAACGGCATCTTCCTCCACACCATCGAGACGGACGGGGCCCTGAAGCTGCGGGCCGTGGCGACGGACGGCCACCGGCTTGCCCGCGCCGAGGTGACGGCGCCGGTGGGCTCCGAGGGAATGCCGGGCATCATCGTGCCGCGAAAGACGGTGGGCGAACTCCAGAAGCTTCTCGGAGACGATGCCGAGGCCGAGGTCAAGGTCGAGCTGTCGGACGCCAAGATCCGTTTCGCGATCGGCTCGGTGGTTCTAACCTCCAAGCTCATCGACGGCACCTTCCCCGACTATCAGCGGGTGATCCCGGCCGGAAACGACAAGCAGCTGACGCTGGATCGCGCCGTCTTCTCCTCGGCGGTCGATCGCGTGTCCACCATCTCCTCCGAGCGCGGCAGGGCGGTCAAGCTTAGCCTCGGAAACGGCCAGATGGTTCTCACCGTCAACAGCCCCGACGCCGGCACGGCGACTGAGGAAATCCCCGTCGGCTACGAGTCCGATGACCTCGAGATCGGCTTCAATGCCCGCTATCTCCTCGACATCACCGGTCAGCTTTCCGGCGAGGAGTCGGTCTTCATGCTCGCCGATCCCGGCTCGCCCACACTGATCAGGGACGGCTCCGACGACAGCACGCTCTACGTGCTGATGCCGATGCGCGTCTGATCGTTCCCTCCGGCGTGGTCGTGGACGAGACGGCCGCGCAGGACAATGCCGGCGCCGCCGTCCCGGTCCGCCTCACCGAGCTGAGGCTCGTCGACTTCCGCAATTATGCCGGCCTTCGCCTGGACCTGACCGGCCGCTTCGTCGTGCTTTGCGGCGAGAACGGCGCGGGCAAGACCAATCTGCTCGAGGCTGTCTCCCTGCTTTCGCCCGGGCGCGGCCTGCGCCGCGCCGCCTATCCGGAAATGGCACGAGGCGGGGCGAGCGGCTTCGCCGTGCGCGCCGGCGTGGAGGGCGCCGCCGGTCCGGTAGCGTTGGCCACGACGGTACGGGCCGATGCCGAGACCGGCAGCTTCGCCCGACAGGTGAAGATCGACGAGACGCCGGCGCGCACCGCCGACGAATTGCTCGACCATCTGCGCATCCTCTGGCTGACGCCGGCCATGGATGGCCTGTTCACGGGGCCGGCGGGCGACCGGCGGCGTTTTCTCGACCGGCTGGTGCTGACCATCGATCCGGCCCACGGGCGACGCGCGGCCGACTATGAGCGCGCGATGCGCAGCCGCAACCGCCTTCTTGCCGACGGCTGCCGCGACGAGCGCTGGCTGGAGGGCATCGAAGCCCAGATGGCGGAGCTCGGCATCGCCATGGCCCTCGCCCGGCGCGAGCTGACCGGCCTCCTTCGCGCGATCGTCGACGCAGCCGACGACACCCCCTTCCCCAAGGCCGATCTCGTCCTTTCGAGCGGTCTCGGCGAGGACGCGCTTGACCGACCGGCCGCGGATATGGAGGACGCGCTGCGCCTGTCGCTCGCGCGTTCGCGCTTCGCCGATGCGGCGGCGGGCCGATCGCTGGAAGGGCCACACCGGGCGGACCTCGCGGTCTTCCACCGCGCCAAGGCAATGCCGGCCGCCCTGTCCTCGACGGGCGAGCAGAAGGCGCTGCTCATCGGCCTCATCCTCGCCCACGCCAGTCTCGTTTCCTCAATGGGTGGCGCAACGCCGGTGCTCCTCCTCGACGAGATTGCGGCGCATCTCGACGCCGGGCGGCGCGCGGCCCTCTTCGATCTCATCGACGGACTGGGCGTCCAGTCCTTCCTGACCGGCACCGACCCCAACCTTTTCGAGGCTCTGGGCTCGCGCGCCCAGCACCTGACCATACGGAGCGGCACCCTCGCATGACCACGTCCAACCCGCTTTCTCCGGAAGAACTGAAGCGCTATGCCCGTCACATCGTCCTGCCCGAGGTGGGCGGCGCGGGCCAACAGGCCATGAAGCGCGCCCGCGTCCTGGTGATCGGCGCCGGCGGCATCGGCTCGCCTGTCCTGCTCTATCTGGCGGCAGCCGGCATCGGCACCATCGGCGTCACCGACAACGATGCCGTCTCGTTGTCCAACCTTCAGCGTCAGGTGCTCCACGGCGTCGAGGATATCGGCCGCCCGAAGATCGAAAGCGCCGCCGCCGCGATCGCCACCCTCAACCCTCACGTGACCGTCGAGCAGCACAACTGCCGCATCGACGAGGAGAATGGCGGCTCCCTCGTCTCAAGCTATGATCTCGTCATCGACGGGTCCGACAATTTCGCCACCCGCTTTGGAATGGCAGACCTCTGCGAAAGAGAGAAGCGCCCGCTGGTGACGGCGGCCGTCAACCGCTTCTCCGGTTCCATCACCACTCTCGTTCCGTTCCAGGAAGGCAAGGACGGGCACCTCAACCCCGGCTATCGCGACCTCTTCCCGGCGCCCCCGCCGGAGGGGCTGGTGCCAAGCTGCGCAGAGGCCGGCATTCTCGGCATCGTCCCGGGCATTCTGGGAACGCTGGCGGCGGCCGAGGCGATCAAGCTGGTCTGTGGGCTGGGCGATCTCCTCATTGGCCGGCTGCTCCTCGTGGACTGCCTGACCATGCGATTCGACGAGGTGCGCTACAAGCGAAGGAAGTCCTGAGCGAGCGCACAAAGAAAGGCCGCCGGGACCGGCGGCCTTCCTCAACAAAGCTAAAGTCTGCGTTCAGTCTATATGGAGCGACGACGGAAGCCGCCGAAGATGAGAGACAGGACGAACAGAACAATCGCCACGAAGAAGATGATCTTGGCGATGCCGACAGCCGTGCCAGCAATACCACCAAAGCCAAGAGCGGCGGCAATCAGCGCGATTACGAGGAATGTCAGAGCCCAACCGAGCATTTGAAGTGTCCTTTCCGACGAGAAACTTCAGGATCGTTCGGCAGGACAACGCGCCAATTCGCGTTTGGTTCATCTCGACTTTCATGAATTCGCCACAGACACATTGCGCCGTTCGGCACGTGTCAGATGTCCGTGGGAAGAATCCGGTCAGGCGGGCGGTGCCCGTCGATCATGGTGCGGATGTTGAGGATGACCTTCTCGCCCATATCGATGCGCGCCTCGAGCGTGGACGAGCCCATGTGCGGTAGCGCGACGATCTTGCCCTGCGCCGCGAGCTTCAGCAGCTTGCGGCTGGGATTCGGCTCGTTCTCGAACACGTCGAGGCCGGCGCCGGCGATCTTTCCGGCACCGATGAGGTCGAGCAGGGCAGGTTCATCGATGATGTCACCGCGCGCGGTGTTGACGATGTAGGCGTGGGGCTGGATGCGCGACAGGCGGCGCGCCGAAAGCAGATGATAGTTGGCGGGGGTCGAGGGGCAGTTGACCGAGATGATGTCCATGCGCGCCAGCATCTGCTCCAGGCTCTCCCAATAGGTCGCCCCAAGCTCCGCCTCGGTCTTGGCGCTCACCCTGCGGCGGTTGTGATAGTGAATGGAGAGCCCGAAGGCCCGCGCCCGGCGCGCCACCGCCGTGCCGATGCGACCCATGCCGATGATGCCGAGCTTTTTACCCCAGATGCGACGGCCGAGCATCCAAGTGGGAGACCAGCCAAGCCAGCACTCGTCCTCCGAAAGGTGCCTTGCGCCCTCCACCAGACGCCGCGGCACCGCCAGGATCAGCGCCATCGTCATGTCGGCCGTGTCCTCGTTGAGGACGTCGGGCGTATTGGTGACGAAGATCTGGCGCGCGAAGGCGGTCTCGACGTCGATGTTGTCGACGCCGTTGCCGTAGTTGGCGATGAGCTTGAGCTGGGGGCCGGCCTGCTCGATCACCGCCCGGTCGACCCGATCGGTGACGGTGGGGACCAGCACATCGGCGCGGCGGACGGCGGCCACGAGCTCGGGCTGCGTCATCGGCCGGTCGGCCGAATTGAGTTGCGCGTCGAAGAGCTCGACCATGCGCGCCTCGATCGGCTCGGGAAGCTTGCGGGTGATGACCACCAGCGGCTTTTTCTTTTCCGTCACGGCGCGGCGGCTCCCCTCACAAGACAACATTAACCACGGCGAACGATAATCGGCTTCATACCCGCCGGCAGCCTTTCCTAGCAGACGGTCCAATAACCAGGAAAGACTTCGCCGCGCGGCTTGCCGCCGCTGACCCGGCGCCCCGTCCTTGATGAGCATCGTCATCCGCCGGTCCGCCGGCGGGTTTCGTTCGAGTGGAGTCGCAATTCATGGTTCGCAATCGCCTCGCCCAATGCCTCGCCATCGCCGCTCTCCTGCTCGCCATGCCGGCTAGTGTGCCGGCGGCCGGAACGGCGAGCGGTCTGCCCCTGCCGCGTTACGTTTCGCTGAAATCCGAAAGGGTCAACCTTCGCGTCGGACCGGGCCGCGACTATTCAGTGTCGTGGCTTTACATGAAGCGCGGCCTGCCGATGGAAGTGGTGCAGGAATACGACCTCTGGCGTCGGGTTCGCGACAGCGACGGCACGGAAGGCTGGGTCTACCATTCGCTGCTCTCTGGCGAGCGCACGGCGCTGGCCGCGCCTTGGCTGAAGGGCAAGGACGCGCTGGTGGACGTCCATACCTCGGCGAGCGAGGAAAGCCCCCTCACCGCGCAGATGCAGCCGGGCGTGGTCGCCAAGGTCGACACATGCGGGCTCGGCTGGTGCGAGATCGAAGTTTCCGGGCGGACCGGCTATGTCCGTCAGCACGAGATTTGGGGCGTCTATCCCGACGAGCAGTTCTGACTGCTGTGACTGTTGTGGCCTCAGCGCAAAGCTGAGGCCATCGCGTGCCAGAGAGCTCACGGCGAAAAAGCAGCCGTGGCCGCGAAAAAACGATCCTAAGCCGAGGCGGACTTGCGCCGCAGCCTCACCACCACATCGACATTGACGATTTCCATGCCATCGGGAGCTGACGGCAGCTCATTGATGCGGATGGCGCCATCGGGGATGTCGATGATCTGGTTGTCGCCTTCCACGAAAAAGTGCTGATGGTCCGAAGTGTTGGTGTCGAAATAGGTGCGCTGCCCCTCGGCCGAGATGGGGCGAACCAATCCGGCCTGCGTGAACTGATGAAGCGTGTTGTAGACCGTCGCCAGCGAGACGGACTCCCCGGCCCGATGCGCCTCCTCATGCAGCTCTTCCGCCGAAAGGTGGCGATCGCCGGCTCCGAAAAGCAGGTTGCAGAGCGCGACACGCTGCCGGGTCGGCCGCAAGCCGCTTGAACGAAGGCGTTCGAATACGCAGAAATTCGCTCGTCCCGTTCTTGTATCCATGGGTCTGTCCGCTCATTGCCTTCCGACGACGCAGGGTGCGACATCCTGCAGCATTGCCCTTATATAACGGGTTACTTCCCGAAGGACAAATCACGCTCGCGAGGCGGGACCGTCCGTCTCGCTCGATGCCGCGACACTATACCACTGCTCGTCGATTCCCGCAGTCTCCTGAGGAGCCGTTCGCTCGCCGAATTGCGTTCAACGGCAGGCGGCGCGAAGGGCCTTCAGTGCCGCCGAGGAGCCTTTGAGCGGCAGCGTGTAGCGGCCGAGCGGTGTCGAGATCTCCACGTTCTTGCCCGCCATAAGCGCCTGGATCAGCGGCGCCGTTTCCTTCCAGTCCGCGCGATGGACGAGGTCCCTTTCGCCGCCGCGCCTTCGCACCTTCGATGGAAGGACGAAGGCGGTGTCATCGACCAGCGCGACGACGCTGTAGGTCATGTCCGGCTGGAGATCCCATCCCTCGCCGAAGAAGACCAGGCTCGGCTCGCCGCCCGCGCACTCGATGCGGAGCCCGACCATGCGGCCGCCCTCGAAATAGGTGGCGCCGGGTCCAGCGTCGGAGCGGAACCTCCAATCGGCCGAAGCCGCCCCGTATGACGCCGCGAGCATGATGGAGATGAAAAGGATTTTCCAGATTGGCATCGTCTCACCTTGTCTTGCCGCGACCAAAGCCACATCTGCCTCGATGCGGCAGTCGAAGCGCGCGACCAGGGGCGATGATAAACCCTTTGCGTGCTGTCGACCGGGACCGATGGCGAGAGGCATGCGACGGATGGCATCAACCATGCAAGCGAAGTCGTGACGGGTTTCGCCCCGCAGCCTCGACGTGCTATGGGCTCGCGACACGAGCAATGAGCGGCCCCGGAGGAAGCTGAAGAGAATCATGGCGACACGCAAGACGCGATTTGAATATGACGACCTGCTGGCCTGCGCGCGCGGCGCGCTGTTCGGGCCGGGCAACGCGCAGTTGCCGCTTCCGCCGATGCTCATGTTCAACCGGATCACCGAGGTCAGCGAGACCGGCGGCGAGTTCGGCAAGGGAGTGATTCGGGCGGAGTTCGATATCGACCCGGACCTTTGGTTCTTTGGTTGCCACTTTGAGGGCGATCCCGTGATGCCCGGCTGCCTGGGCCTCGACGCCCTTTGGCAGCTCACCGGCTTTTACCTTGGCTGGCTGGGCGAGCCCGGTCGCGGCCGCGCGCTCGGGGTTGGCGAGGTGAAGTTCACTGGCCAGGTGACGCCGAAGGTCAAGCTCGTGGAATACGGCGTCGAGTTCAAGCGCGTGATGCGCTCGAAACTGAAGCTCGGCATCGCCCAGGGCTGGATGAAGGCCGACGGAGAGGTAATCTATCGCGCGAGCGATCTCCGCGTTGGCCTGTTCCGCGACGAAGACGTGGCGGCCCAACCCGCGTGATCAAGAGATTTCTATTGCCGACTGTTCAAGAGCCGGCAGTTTGGAGGGACGGACGATGAAGCGTGTCGTCGTGACCGGAATGGGGATCGTTTCCTCGATCGGCAACAATCTGGAAGAAGTGACGGAGTCGCTGCGGCAAGCGCGCTCCGGAATTTCGTTCGCCCCCGAATATGCGGAACTCGGCTTCCGCAGCCATGTCCACGGCAAGCCGACCCTCGACCCGTCGACGGTCCTCGACCGCCGCGCCATGCGCTTTCATGGCGGCGGAACCGCCTGGAACCACGTGGCGATGGACGAGGCGATTCGCGAAGCTGGGCTGACGCCGGAGCTCGTCTCCAACGAGCGCACCGGCATCATCATGGGCTCGGGCGGTGCATCGACCCAGTCGATCGTTCAGGCTGCCGACACGACGCGCGAGAAAGGCCCCAAGCGGGTCGGCCCGACGGTCGTGCCGAAGGCGATGTCCTCGACGGCGTCGGCGACGCTCGCCACCTGGTTCAAGATCAAGGGCGTCAACTACTCCATCTCCTCCGCCTGCTCGACCTCGAGCCATTGCATCGGCAATGCCTACGAGACGATCCAGATGGGCAAGCAGGACATCATCTTCGCCGGCGGCTGTGAGGACACACACTGGACGCTGTCGGTTCTGTTCGACGCCATGGGCGCGCTGTCGGCCGACTTCAACGAGACGCCGGCCCGCGCCTCGCGGGCCTACGACAAGAGCCGCGACGGCTTCGTCATCGCCGGCGGCGCGGGCGTCCTCGTTCTCGAGGAGTACGAGCATGCGCGGGCGCGCGGCGCCAACATCGTCGCCGAGCTCGTCGGCTATGGCGCAACCTCGGATGGCGCCGACATGGTGGCGCCGTCCGGTGAGGGCGCAGTTCGTTGCATGCGGATGGCGCTTCGCGATCTCGACGGTCCGATCGACTACATCAACCCGCATGCGACATCGACAGTGGTTGGCGACCGCATGGAGATCCAGGCGATCCGCGAGGTTTTCGGCTCCGAAATTCCGCCGATCTCCGCCACCAAGTCCCTGACCGGCCATTCGCAAGGGGCGACCGGCGCGCACGAGGCCATCTATTCGCTTCTCATGATGAAGCATGGCTTCATGGCCGAAAGCGCCCATATCGACGAGATCGATCCGGAGTTCGCGGACATCCCGATTTTGCGCAAGCGGGTCGACGATGCGCATCTCGACCGCGTGCTGTCCAACTCCTTCGGGTTCGGCGGCACCAATGCTTCGCTCGTGTTCCAGCGCGTCAACGACTGAGGAGGCCGGCATGGCGGACCTGATGAGGGGAAAGCGCGGCCTCGTGATGGGGGTCGCCAACCGCAATTCCATCGCCTGGGGCGCCGCCAAGGCGCTTGCAGACCAAGGGGCCGAGATCGCTCTTACCTATCAGGGCGACCAGTTCGGACGGCGCGTCAAACCGCTCGCCGAGGAACTGGGGGCCAAGCTCGTTCTGCCATGCGACGTCGAGGACATCGCGTCGGTGGATGGCGTGTTCGCCGCTCTCAAGGAGAACTGGGGCACCATCGACTTTCTGGTCCATGCCATCGCCTTCTCCGACAAGAGCGAGCTCAAGGGCCTTTATGCCGATACCACCCGCGACAACTTCACGCGGACCATGGTGATCTCGTGCTTCTCCTTCACCGAGGTGTGTCGGCGCGCCGTCGACATCATGGAAAACGGCGGTTCGATCGTAACGCTGACCTATAGCGGCTCGACGCACGTCATGCCGAACTACAACGTCATGGGCGTCGCGAAAGCAGCCCTCGAAGCCTCCGTGCGCTATCTCGCGGCGGATTTCGGGCCGCGCAACATTCGCGTCAATGCGGTGTCGGCGGGTCCGGTGAGAACGCTGGCCGGGGCCGGCGTCTCCGATGCGCGCCTGATGTTCAACTATCAGCGCCGCAACGCGCCCCTACGGCGCAACGTGACGATCCAGGAGGTCGGCAGCTCCGTTCTCTATCTGCTGTCGGAGCTCGCCAACGGCGTCACCGGCGAGATCCACTTCGTCGACTCGGGCTACAACATCATGTCGATGCCCGCGCTCGACGAGCTGAAGGCGCAGGAGCATCGGCAAGGCATCATTGGAGACGAGGGCGAGGACACGAAGTAGCGTCCCCCTGCTCCGGCAGGTTCTGGCCGCCTATGGTCGCCGCGCCCAAGGGCGCGGCCGCGAGGAGCGCAACAACCTCATCGCTCGGCACCGCGCGTGAGACGAGATAACCCTGGCCATACCGGCAACCCAGCTTGCCCAGCAAAACAAGCTGCTCCTCGGTTTCGATCCCCTCGGCCGTCGCCCAGACGTCCAGGACACGCGCCAGGGCGACCATCAGGCGCACGATCTTCTGCTGACGCTCGTCCTCCAACAGAGGCGCGACGAAGCTGCGATCGATCTTGATGCGGGCGAAGGAAAAGTTCGAAAGCTGGGCGAGGTTCGAATAGCCCGTGCCGAAATCGTCGAGAGCGACGGCGACGCCCTCCTTCTGAAGAAAGGCCAGAGCTCGGGCCGCGGCGGGAAGGTCGCTCGCCAGCGATGTCTCGGTGATCTCGACCTGCAAGCGTGACGGCGCGAATCCGGTTTGGCCGAGGATATCCATGAGCCGGCGCTCCCACCCTTCCGTCTCCATATGCACCGGACTGATGTTGAACGACAGGAAGATGTCCTCCGGCCATTGTCGCGCGTCGACGCAGGCGCGTTTCAGGAGTCGCTCGGAAAGAGCATCGATCAGCTGCCTCTCCTCCGCGATGGGAATGAAGACGTCGGGCGGGACGAAGTCGCCCCCAGACTGCCGCCAGCGGGCAAGGACCTCCAGTCCGACGATGCGGCGCGTGTCGATCTCGAAAATCGGCTGGTAATAGGGCTCGATGCGATCGGCCTCAATGGCGTCCAGGAGGCGGGCCTCGATGTGAGCCGCGCGATGTGTGCGCCCCAGCATGGACGCTTCATAGATTTGGCTGCGGGCCTTGCGCTGCTTCTTCACATCCCGAAGGGCAAGATCCGCCAGCATGGCGACCTCCGGCCCTGCGCCATGCTCTGGCCAGAGAGCGTACCCCACGGACCCGGTGAGACGGATCGACTCGCCGCTGGCTGCGACCACCCGCCGATCGAGGCATTCCAGTATTCCCGCCTCCACGGCGCGATGGCTATCGGCACTGGTTCGACCGACGACGATCACAAAGGTCCGATTCGCGGTTCGCGCGACAAAGCCGCTGCCAGCCACCTGCCTCAGGCGGGTGGCAAATGCTCTCAGCGCCGTTTGGCTCGCCGGATCTTCGAAGACCCCGCCAATCCTGCCGACATCGTCGAGCTTGACGACAAAAACTGCGAAGCGGCCGCTTGCCGGCAGTTCAGTCAGGTGCCGGAGCAAAGCGTTGCGGTTGGGCAGATCGGTCAACTCGTCGTGATCGACGATCCACATTGCTGCAGCCTCAAGTTCCTTGCGCTTTCTGACTTCCGCGCCGAGCCGCCGCTGCAACGCTGCGACCAAGCCAAGCGTCGCCAGTCCGGCGAAGGCAACGCTCAGAACAGCATTGTCAAAAGCTGGAAGCCGGTGAAGAATTATGTACTCACTGATCCTGTACGCGAGGTCGAAACGAACGGCCGCCAGCCACACCGCCGCGCCACATAAGAAGACAACAAATGGAACGAACCGGAAGTTCGCTCGATAACCGGTCATTGAAACTGACTGCCTTGATATGATGCCGCCCTCTTTCGCAAATGCAGCCTTACTTCTTTATTTTTTCTACAAGCCTAGACATAAAATCGAATTGTCTCACCCTTGACGTGCATCTCAGAAACGCACATCGTCCTCCGCGCGTATTTGCTTTGGCGCTAAATAGTTTTGTCGGCTTATCTTTCCAGGGTTGCGACTATCCCTCAGCGGCCAAGCGACGCAGCGCTCAGGGATCGCGCTCAAGCGACCAGCGAAGGACGCTTGCGACAGGGCGAAGGCGGTTCCACGGGCTCCTCTTCAGCGCCATGATCCGAATCGCATCGGTTGCATCTGTTGCGCTCCGCCAATGGCGGGGTATGGTTCATGCGCCGGCCGCAGCTGCTCCGGCGATGGTCGGCCCCACGCTCCTCGACCGCCAGGAACTCCCGATGCCCCACCTTCTCGTTGCGGGGAAGCTTCATCCCGCTGGTCTTCACCTGCTCGAAGAGCTCGGTCGGCGAGGTTACACCCACGACTATGTCGAGGAGATCGCCGAGAGTGCCTACGCACCGCTGGTACACAACGCCGATGCGCTGATCATGCGCGTGCAGCCGCTGACAGCCGCAACCATCGCCAAGGCTCCTCGCCTCAAGGTGGTCTCCTCCCACGGCGTCGGCGTCGATCTGGTGGATATCCCGGCCCTCAATGCTCGCGGCATCGCCTTGACGATTCCTGGCATGGCGAATGCGACTTCCGTTGCCGAGCACGCCATGCTTCAGCTCCTTGCCGGCGCGAAGCAAGCGCTCAAGGCCGATCGTATCGTCCGGGAAGGTCCCGGTGCCTGGGGTTGGCGCAACCGGATGGAGTCTCGCGAGATTTCGGGAAAACGGCTCCTCATCCTGGGCTTTGGACGCATCGGCCGCACCCTTGCCCGCATGGCGGCCGCTTTCGAGATGGAAGTTCGCGCCTACGATCCCTCGACCCTTAAGCGCGGATGGCCGGAGGGCTTGGTCCAGCCGGTCACAGACCTCAAGGAGGCCCTCGCGTGGGCCGACTTCGTCTCGATCCATGTGCCGCGAAAGGATCGCCCGCTGATCGGCTCCGCCGAATTCGCTCAGATGAAGCCGGGAGTGATTCTCGCAACCACGTCTCGCGGCGGCGTCGTTTGCGAAGTGGCTTTGGCCGAAGCGCTGGCCTCGGGCCACGTCGCAGCGGCCGCGATCGACGTCTTCGCGGAAGAGCCGCCACGTCCGGACTCGCCCCTGCTCGTCTCGGACCGTACGATCCTGTCACCGCATAGTGCGGGCCTGACGCAGGAAGCCGGTGCGCGCATGGCCGTAACGTCGGTCCAGAACGCGGTCGACTACCTGGAGGGCAGGCTTGATCCGGCTTTCCTCGTCAATGGCGAGGCGCTCGGCCTCTGACGCGGAGGCCGGCGGAGGACTCAAACCTGCGGGCGAAGCACGCGGCGAATTTCCGAGGCGACGCGCATAGGACGCTCCAGACAGGGAAGATGGCCACATTCGGCGATAATCGAGAGTTCGGCGTTCGGCATCACTCCGGCCATGGCCTTCGCCGCCTTGGGATCGGAGAAGCTGTCCTTCTCGCCCCACAGCAGCAGGGTCGGGCAGGCGATGCGCGAAATCGTCGTCGAATGATCGTCCCGCCTGGCCAAGGCTTCCGCCTGGGCAAGAAAGCGGGACGGCGCGACATCGCGCGCCATCAGCCGGAAGGCATTCGCGGCAGCCTCACCCCGGCCGTCGGACTCAAAGACGATGGTCCTCGCCATCGTCTCGAGATAATCGGGAAGCTCGCCCTCCTCGACCGCCCTGCGGCGCTCGGCGAAGACGTCGGCCGCGCCGGCGCCGGTCGCGGCCCCTGCCCCCATGACGACAAGTGCAGCGACCCTTTCGGGGGCGGTCAAGGCGACCTCTCGTGCCACATGGCCGCCGAAGGAGGTGCCAAGAACGGCGAACGGCTCTTCCGGCGCACCGCCGAGCACGGCCTCGGCACAGGCCGCCATGGTCGGCGCGGCGGGATTGACCACCGAACATTCGAAATCGCCGCGCAAGAGCTCTACGAGCTCGGTGTAGAGCCTGTCGTCACAGGCGAGAGCGGGAATCATGATCATTCGCATGGGCGTATAATTTGTCCCGATCAGCGCGAACGGCAAGCCCGCCACGCCAACGGAATCGGCAAGAAAAAGGTCGGAGGGCTACCCGCCCCCCGGCCTTTCCATATCGAAACAGAAGACGAAGCGGACTGTTAGTCCTGCGTGTCGTCCTTCTTGTCTTCCCGCTTGATCTCCTCGCCGGTCTTCTGATCGACGACCTTCATGGACAGGCGCACCTTGCCGCGCTCGTCAAAGCCCATGAGCTTGACCCACACCTTGTCGCCTTCCTTGATCACGTCGGTGGTCTTGGCGACGCGCTCGGAGGCGAGCTGCGAGATGTGGACGAGGCCATCCCGCGAGCCGAAGAAATTGACGAAGGCGCCGAAATCGACGGTCTTCACCACTGTACCCTCGTAGATCTCGCCAACTTCCGGCTCGGCCACGATGGAGTGAATCCACTTCTTCGCCGCCTCGATCTCCTTTGCCGAGGAGGAAGCGATCTTCACCGTGCCGTCGTCCTCGATATTGATCTTGGCGCCAGTCTTTTCCACGATCTCGCGGATGACCTTGCCGCCCGAGCCGATGACTTCACGGATCTTGTCGACAGGAACGGTCATGACCTCGATGCGCGGAGCAAACTCGCCGAGTTCGGCGCGGCTCTCGGAAAGCGCATTGGCCATCTCGCCGAGAATGTGCAGACGTCCGCCCTTGGCCTGATCGAGGGCGACCTTCATGATCTCCTCGGTGATGCCCTGGATCTTGATGTCCATCTGCAGCGAGGTGACGCCCTCGGAGGTCCCGGCCACCTTGAAGTCCATGTCGCCGAGGTGATCCTCGTCGCCCAGGATGTCGGAGAGAACAGCGAAGCGCTCGCCCTCCTTGATCAGGCCCATGGCGATGCCCGCCACCGGCCGCTGGAGCGGAACACCCGCATCCATCAGGGCCAGCGAGGTGCCGCAGACCGTCGCCATGGACGACGAGCCGTTGGACTCCGTGATCTCGGAGACCGCGCGCATCGTGTAGGGGAACTGCTCCTTGGCCGGCAGCATCGGATGAATGGCGCGCCAGGCAAGCTTGCCATGCCCGATCTCGCGGCGGCCGGGCGAGCCCATGCGGCCCGTCTCACCAACCGAATAGGGCGGGAAGTTGTAGTGAAGGAGGAAGGTCTCCTTGTAAGTGCCGGTCAGCGAATCGATGAACTGCTCGTCCTCGCCGGTGCCCAGCGTCGCGACGACCATCGCCTGGGTTTCGCCGCGGGTGAACAGCGCCGAGCCATGGGTGCGCGGCAGAAGGCCGACCTCGGCGTTGATCGGGCGGACGGTCTTCAGGTCGCGGCCGTCGATGCGGCTGCCCGTATCGAGGATGTTCCAGCGAACGATCTTGGCCTGGAGATGCTTGAAGACGGTGGCAACCGCTTCCTTGTCGAAGCGCGCCTCGCCATCCTCGGGCAGGAACGCGGCAGTGACCTTGGCCTTGGCCGCGTCAACGGCGGCATAGCGCTGCTGCTTGTCGGTGATCTTGTAGGCTTCGCGCAGGTCCGACTCGACGAGGCCGAGCATCTCGTTCTCGAGCGCCGAATGATCGTCGACCGAATGTTCGCGCGGCTCCTTGGCGGCGTGCTCGGCCAGCTTGATGATCGCATCGATCACCGGCTGGAAGCCCTTGTGGCCGAACATCACGGCGCCGAGCATCACGTCCTCGGGCAGTTCCTGCGCCTCGGACTCCACCATCAGCACGGCGTCTTCGGTGCCGGCGACGACGAGATCGAGCTTCGACTCGGCCATCTCGTCGATATGGGGATTGAGCTTGTACTGGCCGTCGATGTAGCCAACGCGCGCGCCGCCGATCGGGCCCATGAAGGGAACGCCCGAAAGGGTCAGCGCGGCCGAGACGGCGACCATCGCCAGGACGTCGGGGTTGTTCTCGAGATCATGCTGGAGGACCGTGACGATCACCTGGGTGTCGTTGCGGTAGCCCTCGGCGAAAAGCGGGCGGATCGGGCGGTCGATGAGGCGCGAGATGAGCGTCTCGGATTCGGAAGGACGTCCCTCGCGCTTGAAGTATCCGCCGGGGATCTTGCCCGCCGCGAACGCCTTTTCCTGGTAGTTGACCGTCAGCGGGAAGAAGTCGACGCCGGGCTTGGGCGACTTGTCGGAAACGACGGTCGCGAGCACCGTCGTCTCGCCGTAGCTGGCCAGCACCGCGCCGTCGGCCTGACGCGCGATCTTACCGGTCTCCAGCGTCAGAAGACGGCCGGCCCAGTCGATTTCCACCTTGTGGCTATTGAACATGGATTTGCCTTTGGTTGGCCCGCCGGCGCAGCGCGCGGCGAGGCGATTTCGGGTTTGGCCGAACCGCGCCATGGGCAAGACAACAGGAGGCTTCCTTGAGAATCGGCGCCTTGACGCCCTGATCCCGCCGGGGGAAGCCTCCGGCAATCCTGCCCCATGACCGTTCGGGACGGCTCGGCGCGGCGCATCGTGCAGCCGGAGAGCCATGCCCTTGTCGGGGCTTCGAAAATCCGGCGAAGGAGCTTCCTTCGCCGGATTGCTGGCCTTTGGCGGATTTGGCTTCGCTCTAAAGCGACCAGGTCCGCCAAAGGCGTTGTTTTGCGCTCTCTGCTCGAGCGGGAAGCCATCGACTTCCCGGCATCGAGTTTTAGCGGCGCAGTCCGAGACGACCGATGAGGTCGCTGTAGCGCTGCTCTTCCTTGTCCTTCAGATAGTCGAGGAGGCGGCGGCGCTGGGAAACGAGCTTCAGGAGGCCACGACGGGAGTGGTTGTCCTTCTTGTGGGTCTTGAAGTGCTCGGTGAGGTTGGAAATGCGCTCCGAAAGGATCGCAACCTGAACCTCGGGCGAACCCGTGTCGCCTTCCTTCGTTGCATATTCCTTGAGAAGTTCGGCCTTGCGCTCGGGCGTGATCGACATCGTATTCCCTTTCTTTCATATACGGGGTTTATCGTCGCCCGAGGCCGGGATGTCGTCCAGCCAGGGCCATTCAGGCGCCGCGAAATCCGCGACGCTTCGCGGGCATATAGGCGAAAGCGGCGGGAAATACCAGCCGCGCCCGCCGTCTTGGCTCTAGCCGCGCGCGGCGGCTGTGCCACCGAAGACGCGCTTCGGCTTGAAGGAGCCCTGTTCGATGGCTCCGAGCGCCACCAGGCGCCCCGCCTCGGTGGCCATGACCTCCTCGCAGAAGGCAGGAACGTTCGCCCCGCGCAGCAGCACGGAGTTTCCGAGACGCACCCGACCCGCCTGATCGGAGCTCAGCGTCACCTCGTAGAGATCGTCGAGGGCGGCGGCCGCATCGAACAGCAGCCCGTCCAGGGCCCCGAAATTGACGACGCGCGCCTTTGCGCCCGCCTCCGCCGCCTCCGCGTCCAATTGCTCGCGCCCCTGGTCGGCGGCGGCTTCCACCTCGTCCAGCGTCACCATCTCTTCCTCGGAAAAGCCCCCGACGGACGTGCGACGCAGCTCGATGATGTGTCCGTAGCAGCCGAGATCGCGCCCGAGGTCGCGGGCAATGGCGCGCACATAGGTGCCCTTGCCGCACTCTGCCTCGAGAACAGTGGTCGCCTCGTCCACCATCTCCACCAGCTCCAGGCGATGGACGGTGACGGTGCGAGCCTCCAGCTCCAACTCCTCGCCCTCGCGCGCAAGGTCATAGGCCCGCGCGCCATCGATCTTGACGGCGGAAAAGCGCGGGGGAACCTGGGCGATCTCGCCGACGTAATCGAGGAGAGCCTCGCGGATCGCCGCCTCGCTCGGCCGCGCCTCCGACATGACGGTGAACGGGCCTTCCGTGTCGTCCGTCGTCGTCTCGGCGCCCCAGCGCACGGTGAAACGATAGACCTTGCGCCCGTCCATCACGTAAGGAACGGTCTTTGTGGCATCACCCAGCGCGATGGGCAGCATGCCCGAGGCCAGAGGATCGAGAGTGCCGGCGTGGCCCGCCTTCTGGGCGAAATAGAGCCATTTGATCTTGCCGACCGCGTCGGTGGACCCCATGCCCTTGGGCTTGTCCAGCACCAGCCAGCCCGAGATCGGACGCCCTTTGGGCTTCTTGCCGCGCCGCGCCATCAGGCATTCTCCCCATCGTCGTCGTCATGATCGAGATCGCGCGCCACCTCGGGCGAGCGCAGAAGCGCATCGATCTTCGCGGAATTTTCGAAGGATTCGTCGGTGCGGAACCGCAGCTCCGGCATGGTCTTCATCTGGCGCAGGGACGGCGCGAGACGCCCGCGCAGATACCGCGCCGCATGGTTCAGCGCCTTGACGTAAGGCTCGGTGTCGCTTTTCCCCAGCACGGTGACATAGGCGGTCGCGATCTTCAGATCGGGCGACATACGCACCTCTGAGACCGTCACCAGCGCGTCATGAAGCGTTGGATCGTCGATCTCCTGGCGCTGCAGGATGCCCGCAAGCGCATGGCGCACCATCTCACCGACAGAGAGCTGGCGTTGGGAAGGACCTTTCGCGCGGCCCTCTTTTCTCTGCATTGCCAATTTCCCTTGGAATCATGGTCCGGCCGATGCTCATGGGCACCGAGCAACACTGACCGAGCGGCATGTGGATTGGCGGGACAGCTCCAGCTCCCCGCCTTCCTTTCAGCCGTACAAGCTGCCGAGCGAACCCGACCAGCCTCTGTTACAGGGCCGGAGCGCGCGGCACTGCCGCCGCGCCCCCCCTTCCTGATCCCGATCTACCGCGTTTCGTCAGCCCATCAGGTTCGAGAGGCCGGAGCCCCTCGAAACTCACGCCCTAGAGCGTTCTGGCGATGTGCTCGACGCGGAAGCACTCGATGATGTCGCCGGCGCGGATGTCTTCGTAATTGGCGAAGGCCATGCCGCATTCCTGCCCCATCGGCACCTCGGACACCTCGTCCTTGAAGCGCTTCAGCGTCTTCAGCGTGCCCTCGTGGATCACCACGTGGTCGCGGATCAGGCGCACGCCCGCACCACGTTCCACCTTGCCATCCGTGACACGGCAACCCGCCACCTTGCCGATCTTGGTGATGTTGAACACCTCCAGGATCTCGGCATTGCCGAGGAAGGTCTCGCGCCGTTCCGGCGAGAGCAGGCCCGACATCGCCGCTTTCACGTCATCCACGAGATTGTAGATGATGTTGTAGTAGCGGATCTCGATCCCTTCCTTCTCGGCCGCGTCGCGCGCTTGCTTGTTGGCGCGAACGTTGAAGCCGATGATCGCGGCGTTCGAGGCGGACGCCAGCGAGACGTCCGACTCGGTGATCGCGCCGGCACCGGAGTGCACCACGACCGCGCGCACTTCGTCGGTGCCGAGCTTGTCGAGGGCGCCCTGGATGGCTTCGACCGAACCCTGCACGTCGCCCTTGATGACCAACGGGAACTGCTTCAGTCCGGTGTCCTGAAGCTGGCTCATCATCTGCTCGAGCGAGCCGCGCTGGCCGGCGGACTTGGCCACCGCCTTCTCGCGCGCCAGGCGCTGGCGGTACTCGGAAATCTCGCGAGCCCGGCTTTCGTTCTCCACAACCGCGATGCGATCGCCCGCCTGGGGCGTGCCCTGAAGGCCAAGGATCTCGACCGGCATGGACGGCCCGGCTTCCTTGAGCTGCTCACCGCGATCCGTGACGAGAGCGCGCACGCGGCCCCATTCGTCGCCGGCCACCACGATATCGCCCTGCTTCAGCGTACCCGCCTGGATCAGGGCCGTCGCGACCGGACCACGACCGCGGTCGAGCTGCGCCTCGATGACGACACCTTCGGCGGTGCGCCCCGGATCGGCCTTCAGCTCGAGAACCTCGGCCTGGAGGAGCACCGTTTCCAGGAGCTTGTCGAGATTGATCTGCTTGAGCGCGGACACCTCGACGTCGAGCACATCGCCGCCCATCGACTCGACGAACACCTCGTGTTGGAGGAGCTCGGTGCGAACGCGCTGGGGATTGGCGGACGGTTTGTCGATCTTGTTGATCGCCACGATGATCGGGACACCCGCCGCCTTGGCGTGGTTGATGGACTCGATCGTCTGCGGCATCACGCCGTCATCGGCCGCCACCACCAGAATGGCGATGTCGGTGGCCTGCGCACCACGGGCGCGCATTGCCGTGAAGGCAGCGTGGCCCGGCGTGTCGATGAAGGTGATCTTCTGCCCGTTCTGCTCGACCTGATAGGCGCCGATGTGCTGGGTGATACCACCGGCCTCGCCAGACACCACGTTGGCGTGGCGGATGGCGTCCAGGAGCGAGGTCTTGCCGTGGTCGACGTGGCCCATGATGGTCACGACCGGCGGCCGCGGCTCCATCTTCTCCGGGTTGTCGGCAACGTTGAAGATACCCTCCTCGACGTCCGAAGCCGCGACACGCTTGACCGTGTGCCCGAATTCGGAGGCGATGAGCTCGGCGAGGTCCGCGTCGATGATGTCGCCCGGCTTCATCATCTGTCCCTGCTGCATGAGGAACTTGATGACGTCCACCGAGCGCTCCGACATGCGGCTCGCCAGTTCTTGAATGCTGATGGTCTCTGGCAGAATCACTTCGCGCGAAATCTTCTCTCTCGGCTGGCTTTGCTGCGAGCGCTTGAACTTTTCCTGGCGCCGACGGATCGACGAGAGTGAACGGCTGCGACCGCCCTCCTCCGAGGTCAGGGCCTTGTCGAGGGTCAGCTTGCCGCGACGGCGATCATCATCACCGGTTCGAGCGCGCACCGGCTTGGCCACTTCGGGCCTGGCCGGCGTACGGCGTGCGGAGCTGAGACCGCGCGAACGGCCGCCGGCTTCCTCCTCTTCGCCCTCGGCACCACGAGCGGGACGCGCCACAGGCGCCCGAACGGCGCGGGTCGCGCTGCGGCCACCCTCTTCTTCGGCGGCAGGCGCCGCGGGAGCACTTTGGCGACGTTGCGCCTCGTCCTCGGCGCGCTTACGGGCGGCAGCCTCGGCCTCAAGACGCGCGGTCTCCTCGGCCTGACGGCGTTCGCTCTCCTCGCGTTCCTTGATGCGGCGCTCTTCGTCAGCGATGCGGCGTGCCTCTTCCTCCTGGAAGATGCGGCGGTCCTCCGCCTCGCGCTGCTTGGCGATCTCGAGGGCGCGGCGACGAGCATCCATCTCGCGGGACGAAAGGTCAGACAGAACGGCGCCGCGCGGCTGGCGTCCGGACGGACCGGAGCCACCACGGCGGTCGTCTCGTCCAGGCCGTCCCTGCTGACCGGGACGGCCGCCGGAGGGCTGGCCATGCCGGTTGTCTCCCCGGCCCTGTCCGGACTGCCCTTGCGGGGCGCCACGGCCGGGCTGGTTCTGCGGCGCGCCGCGACGCTGCGTTCCGGAGCGGTCCTCTGGCGCGCGGGTCGGCGCGCCCGCCGGACGAGCCGGCTGCGGGCGATTTTCGCGAGACGAGGGCGCAGATGCGGAAGAAGACGCGGGAGCTGACGACACCGGTTCCGACCGAGGTGCGGCCTCGGCCTGCGGCGCGGGCTGCTCCACCTTCGCGGCAGGCGCTTCCGGCGCTGCGGGAGCAGCGGGCGCGAACTGCTTCGGCTCAGGAGCCGGCGCGGGTTCGGGCGCTACCTCGGCCGCGGGCGGAGGCGTCGGCGCGGCCGGCTTTTCAGCCACCGGAGCGGGCTGCTCGGCCACGGGTGCGGGTGCAGCCGGAGCCGGACGCGTCTCCGCGGTCGGGGCCAGCGGTGCAACGGGCGCGGGCGTCGGCGCAGCGGCTGCGGGCGGCTGAGCCTGAGGCGCGGCCGGTCGTGGCGCGGGTGCCGGCGTCGGCGCAGGGGCCGCAGGCTCCTTTGCCTTGACCTCCGGCTCCGGACGACTCACCCGGCGCTTCTTCGTCTCGACGACGACATTTTTCGTGCGGCCGTGAGAGAAGTTCTGCCGCACGGTCGACTGTTCGACGCCGCCGCGCTTCAGTGTCAGGGTCTTCTTCGTGCTCACGCTCAGCGTCTTATCGTCGCCGGATTTCGTATCACTCATTCCGCTTCCGCTTCCTGTGCAGGAGGCACCCCACACCCACCAGACTCGTCGCGAGGGCCTTCGCCCCGATAGCTCGACAGCGCCTTCAGCCGCTTGACGAGCGCATTGCCCGCATCGCCGGTCAGGACCGCTGCATGTATCACATTAATACCGCCCAAGGCCAAACCCATTTCCTCGCTCGACAGAACTTGGAAAGCGGGAATTTCCCCGAAGGTTAAAGACGCGGCACGTCGCGCCGCATCCATCTTGCGAATTCCATCCGAGGCGCCGTCATTGGCGTGGAGAAGGCCGATGGCCCGCCCCGATCGCACGGCCGCCTCGACCTTGGCCGCGCCGGTCAACAGTTGCCGCGCCTTGCGCGCCAGACCGAGCGAGCCGAGGACGCTGCTCTTCAACAGCATATCCACCTCATCGCCCAGTGTCTCGCTGGCGCGCGCCTCGGCGTGGAGGGCGCGAGAGAACAGACGGCGCTTCACCGCCTGATCCACTGCCTCGCGCCGCGCCTCGACATGAGCCCCGCGCCCCGGCAAGCGCCGCTTCAGATCCGCGACCACGGAGCCGTCCGGCGCGAGCACAAAGCGAATGAGCGCTTCGGCGGGATGGCGTTCCCGCGAAACGATGCACATGCGCTCGTTCAAGCCCTCGGCTCCTTCGTGATCCAACGCCGTGTCTTCTCCTTTTCGCCGGCTTGGCCTCAAACGGCCGCGGCGTCTTCCATTTCGGCCTCATCCTCGCCCTCGGCATCTGCCTCGGTGGGATGAAGGTCTTCTTCCGTGATCCAGCCCGCCTTCAGGCGCGCCTGGAGAACCATGGCCTCTGCCTCCGCGCGGCTGAGCTCGAAGGCCGAGAGCGCGCCGGTGTAGCGCTTGACTTCACCGTCCTTGCGCTCGGTCCAGCCGACGAGGTCGTCGACGGCGCAGCCGGCGAAATCCTCGAGCGACTTGATATCGTCCTCGCCGAGAGCCACCAGCATGGCAGTGGTCAGGCCGTCGATCTCCTTCAGATCGTCCGAGACGCCGAGCGCCTTGCGCTTGTCGTCCTGCTCCGCCTCGATGCGATCGAGATAGGCCTTGGCGCGGCTCTGAATCTCCTCGCCCATCTCCTCGTCGAAGCCCTCGATGGAGGCAACCTCGTCGGCATCGACAAAGGCCACTTCCTCGACGGTGGAGAAGCCTTCGGAGGCGAGCACCTGACCGACCATCTCGTCGACGTTGAGCGCGTCCATGAAAAGGGCCGAGCGCTCGACGAATTCCTTGTGCCGGCGCTCCGACTCTTCCTGCTCGGTGAGGATGTCGATGTCCCAGCCGGTGAGCTGCGAGGCGAGACGCACGTTCTGTCCGCGCCGACCGATGGCTAGAGACAATTGGTCATCGGGAACGACAACTTCAATGCGTTCCGCATCCTCGTCGAGCACAACCTTCGACACTTCCGCCGGCTGGAGCGCGTTGACCAGGAAGGAGGCAGCGTCCGGCGACCAGGGAATGATGTCGATCTTCTCGCCCTGGAGCTCGCCTACCACGGCCTGAACGCGGCTGCCGCGCATGCCGACGCAGGCGCCGACCGGATCGACCGACGAATCGCGCGAGACGACGGCGATCTTGGCGCGGGAGCCGGGATCACGCGCGACCGACTTGATCTCGATGATGCCGTCGTAGATCTCCGGCACTTCCATGGTGAAGAGCTTCGCCATGAACTGCGGATGGGTGCGCGACAGGAAAATCTGTGGGCCGCGCTGCTCGCGCCGCACGTCATAGACATAGGCGCGCACGCGGTCGCCGTAGCGGAACAGCTCGCGCGGGATCTGCTCGTCGCGGCGGATGATACCCTCGCCACGGCCAAGATCGACGATGACGTTGCCGTATTCGACTCGTTTCACCGTGCCGTTGACGATCTCGCCGACGCGATCCTTGAATTCATCGTACTGACGGTCGCGCTCCGCCTCGCGCACCTTCTGCACGATCACCTGCTTGGCTGACTGAGCGGCAATCCGCCCGAAATCCATCGGCGGCAGCTGGTCGGCGATGAAGTCGCCGAGCTGCGCGTCGGGGTTCTTGTCGCGCGCCAGCTCGAGATAGATCTGCGTCGACGGGTTATCGACGTCTTCCACCACCTCGAGGAGACGCTGAAGCTTGATCTCGCCGGTTCTGGAATTGATGTCGACACGGATATTGGTCTCCTGGCCGTAGCGCGAGCGCGCCGCCTTCTGGATCGCGTCGGCCATGGCGGCCACGACGATCTCGCGGTCGATAGATTTTTCACGCGCGACGGCGTCCGCGATCTGCAGAAGCTCGAGCCGGTTCGCACTCACTGCCATCGTTTCATTCTCCTCAAGGATCGACGATCTCACTCGCCGCCCGTTTTCCCGGCGCCAATCGAGGCGCCTTGCTGTCGCGGGGCACGGCGCGATGTCCGCCGCCCTCCCCGTCATTGTCGCATCCACACGCCGAAGCCGCCGGGGACGCCAAGCTCTTGGCGCCTCAGTTCAGCGGCTCGGCCTCACCCGAATCAGTATCGCGCCCCTTGCGAGCCGCCTTTTCCGCCTTCAGCGAAGCCTCGATGAGGTCGTCCGTCAGAACGAGGCGCGCGTCACCGATGGCGTCGAAAGGAATGTCCACCACAGGCTCTTCACCATAGGCGGGCTGATCACGCTCCAGCCGCAGGCTCGCGTCACCGACACTCAGCACCCGACCACGAAACCGCTTACGCCCGGACAGGAGACGATTTGTCTCAAGCTTAATCAGATGACCGGCCCAAAGCTCGAAATCGGACCGCCGAACCAATGGCCGGTCAATGCCAGGCGAGGAAACTTCGAGATGGTAGGCGCTGGAGATCGGATCCGCCACATCAAGCACGGGAGAAATCCCGCGACTCACGGCCTCGCAATCCTCGATAGTCATCGTTCCGTCAGGGCGTTCAGCCATGATCTGAAGCGTCATGCCGTTCATCTGCGACGTCCGGACCCGCACGAGGCGATAGCCCAGCTGCTCCAGCGCCGGCGAAACGATGTCGGCAATGCGGCCCGCGAGGCCCTCTTCCACGATGATGCGTCGATCGTCGCTCGTCACGTTGCCCAACGTCTCCCCGTTCAAAAAGCGCTCTTCCTTCTATCCGCCGATGCGTTCATCGCCCTCGGCATCCAAGTCGGTCTCGTCCCACAAGCCGGTGGAAAAGCCCGTGACGCGGATACGGCAAACCCAAGTAACAAAAAAGAGCGGGACCGGAAGGACCCACTCTCTCGATCGCATCGCAGAGAACTTGTTCTCCATATACGCTGATGATGCGCCGTCTTCAACCCATCTGCTCACCTTATCCTTCGCCGAGCGGTGGAGAAGGGCATCGAATAACCGAGAGAAAGCCCTTGCCGTGGCTGCTCGGCAAGCTCCGCTGAATTTCGACCCAATCGGCCGATATCGAGCTATATCGTAAACAGTTTGCCGAACGTCACGGTTCGAATTCACTGCCCGATCAACTTGGCCCGCTGGCGATCCAATTCGCTATCCCACTGCTTTCGAAGGCCCGCATGGTTCGCACAACCACCCTTTCCATTCTTCTCGCCGCCGCCATCCTCCAGGCACCCGCCGCGCGGGCGGAGAGTACCGTCTATTCGACCCGATACAGCTTCTCGCTGATCGGCTTTCGCGTCGGCGAGGCAAAATTCGAGACGACGGCAGGCGGCGAGACTTTTGATGTAAAGGGGACGCTCTCCTCGGCCGGGCTCGCCGATCTTTTCGCCCCGACTGAGGGAACGGCGACCTCGGCGGGCAGTGCCGCGGCCAGCGGCGAGCTGTTTCCGACCAGCTTCACCGTCGCCTACAAGAGTGGCAAGAAATCCTGGTCCAGCAAAGTGAAGCTCGATCATGGCCGGGCCGTTTCCGTCGAGGCGACGCCCAATCCCAGCCGGGGCAAGAAGAAATTCGTGCCGGTGGCGCCCGAGGATCTCAAGATCGTCGCCGATCCCTTGAGCGGCCTGATGATCCCCGCCGCCAGCGACCCCGACGCGATCTGCCGGCGCACCATTCCCTATTTCGACGGCTGGCAACGATTCGATCTGGAACTCTCGCCCAGCGGACGCCACGACTTCAAGACCGACGGTTTTTCCGGCGAGGCGATCGGCTGCACGGTGCGCCTGAAGGCGGTATCGGGCATCAATCGCGCATCCAAGCAGCTGAAATTCCTTGAAAAATCCGCCATCGACATCTGGTTTGCGCCGATCGGCACGACGGGCCTTTACGCGCCTGTCTACCTCAAGGCGCCGACCGAGATTGGACCTCTCACCATGAAGGCGGCGACCTTCGCCAAGCCGATCGGCCCCCAGGACAGCGCCAAGGCCGGCCATTGACCTTTTCCCGGCTGCTGCCCCATAGCTTGCGGTGGAACGGCGGGGGCGGGTGTGGCGACACTTCTGGGATTTTCGGCGGTGCTGATGTGGTCGCTGCTGGCGCTTCTCACCGCGCGCAGCGGCACAGTGCCGCCGCTTCAAATGAACGCGATGACATTTGCCGTCGGCACGGCCGTCGGGCTCGTCGCCCTCGCCTGGCGGCGTGTGCCCCTCACCATCTTCCGGCAGAAACCTTCCGTGTGGCTTCTCGGCGTCGGCGGGCTTTTCGGCTATCATGCCCTCTACTTCGCCGCCCTTCGGGCCGCACCGGCCGTCGAGGCGAGCCTGATCAACTATCTGTGGCCGCTTCTCATCGTCCTGGGTTCTGCGGCCCTGCCCGGTGAAAAGCTGCGCTGGTATCACGGCCTTGGCGCGCTGTTGGGCCTTGCAGGCGCCATCCTCGTCATCGCCGGACGGGGCACGATCGACTTCTCGCCGGAGCACGCGCTTGGTTACGCCTTCGCGCTCGGGGCGGCTCTCTTCTGGTCGTCCTATTCGCTCCTGTCACGACGCTTCGGCCATGTGCCGAGCGAGGTCGTGGCGGGTTTCTGCCTTGCCACCTCCATTCTTTCCCTGTTCGCCCACTGGACGTTCGAGGAGACGGTTTGGCCGGCGACGAGCGGTGAATGGCTCGCCATCCTGGGGCTGGGACTGATGCCGGTGGGCGGCGCCTTCTACGTCTGGGATTACGCCGTCAAGCACGGCGATATTCAGCTCGTCGGCGCCATGGCCTACGGCGCGCCGCTGCTCTCGACGCTTCTGCTTATCGCGGCGGGCGAATCGGCGATGACCTCGGCCATCGTCATCGCCGCCCTTCTCGTGACGGCGGGCGCATGCCTTGCCGCCCTGCCCGTCTTCCGCCGGGTTCTGCGCCGCGCAAAACCCGCCGCCGAATAAAGCAGGTCAGTTCGCCGACGGCCGTGGCGTCGGCCGCCAGTCCTTCGGCGCCATCTCGAAACTCTCAAAGACGAAGCCGGGCGACACGGTGCAACCGACCAGCGTGAACGCTCCAAGGCTCGTTGCCGTCTGCCACCAGCCCGCCGGCACCGTGTATTGCGGCGCCTCGTTCAGGGCGAAGTTGATGCCAAGGCGCTGCGCCGTGGCATCATGGCCATTGGGCGAGACGGTCAGAACGAGCGGCGCTCCCGCGTAGAAATGCCACGTCTCCGAAGCGTCCCGGACGCGGTGCCACGCGGAGAGATCGCCGGCTTCCAGCAGATAGTAGATGGCCGTGGAAAGAGCACGCCCATCGGCATCCACCGCCGGATCGCGAAACATCTCGCGATACCACCCGCCCTCGGGATGCCGCTCCAGCTTCAGCCGGTCGATCAGCTCACGCGCGGCAGAGCCCATCAGTACTGATCCCGGCGGCGGCGCATCACGGCAAAAACCTCCGCCGGGTCCGCGTTCAGCATCTCGAGCTCGCCCTTGAGGATCGGATCGTCCGCCCTGAGGAATGGGTTCGTCAGCTTTTCCGTGCCGAGGGCGACGGGAAGCGTCGGCTTGCCCTCTTCGCGAAGTCGCTCGACTTCCGCCACGCGGTTGCGAAGGGCAGTGTTGCCGGGATCGATCGCCACGGCACACTTGGCGTTGGTTGCGGTGTATTCGTGCCCGCAATAGAGCATCGTCTCGTCAGGCAGGGCGCGCAGACGCTTCAGAGACTCCCACAGCATCGCCGCGTCGCCCTCGAAGAGCCGGCCGCAACCGAGCGAGAACAAGGCGTCGGCGGCGAAAAGCGCCGGCGCGCCCGGCAGATAGTAGGAGATTTCGCCCGCCGTGTGGCCCGGCGTGTCGATGACCTCGACACGAATGGCCCCAACTTCAAAGGCGTCTCCGCCTTTCACCGGCTTGTCGATACCGGCGATCTTGTCGACCTCCTTGGCCGGCCCGTAGACGGTGGCGCCAAACGCGGCTTTCAATGGCTCGACGGCCTCCGTATGATCGCCGTGATGATGCGTCACCAGGATGTGCGTCAGCGACCATCCGGCCGCATCGAGTTCCCGCCGAATCGCCTTTTCCTCGGGCGCGTCGATGGCGATCGTCACCCCGCTTTCGCCGTGATGGACGAGGACGCCGAAATTGTCGCTTCGGCACATGAACTGGCGAATCTCGATGTCGCTCATCGTTCGCTTTCTCCTGATGGATGTTTTCCTTGAGAGGCAATCTAGGGCTTCGTGCTCAAGGGCAACAAGGGAAGGACGGGCGGAAAGCGCCCTGAAATCCATCGGTCATGGATCGCGCGATCGCTAAGCCTGCCCGATCGCCGCCCCCGACTTAAGATTCTCGCACCAGCGCGCTATAGAGATGAACCTTACGGAAGGAACGGGAGCAGACGATCCGTACCGAGACCATGAACGCCGACATCGTCGACCTTCGCGAGTTCTACGCCTCGCCGCTGGGTCACGCGGCCCAGCGCGCGGTTTCCGCCGCGCTCGGCGCGCTTTGGCGCCCCCTGCCGGACGAGCGGCTGGTGGGGCTCGGCTACTGCCTGCCCTATCTCGACCGGTTCAGAGCCGACGCCGAGCGCACCCTCGCCTTCATGCCGGCGGCGCAAGGCGCGATCCGCTGGCCGGTCGGCGGGCTGTCGGCGACGGCGATGGTCGACGCCGAGGATCTGCCGCTGGCCGATTCCTCGGTCGATCGCATCCTCATGGCCCATTCCCTGGAGTTCGCCGAAAATCCCAGCAATCTGCTTTCCGAATGCTGGCGCGTGCTGGCGCCGGGCGGCCACGTCGTCATCGTCGTTCCGAACCGGCGAGGCGTTTGGTCGCGCTTCGAGCACACGCCCTTCGGCTCCGGCCGTCCATGGTCTCGCAGCCAGCTTCTCTCCCTCCTGCGAGAGGCGATGTTCACCGCCTGCGCCACGCGCGAAGCCCTGCTCTTTCCCCCGTTCAAGCGTCGCTCGCTGCTGGGGCTCGCCGCTACGATGGAGCGCTGCGGACGTGATGCGTGGCCGATCTTTTCCGGCGTCATCGTGATGGAGGCGAAGAAGCAGCTCTATCGCGGCGTGCCGGTCGCCAGTGCACGGCGCGAGCGCCAGCACGTGCGCGCGCCTGTCCTTGCCCCCCAGGGCCTGCCTTCCTGACGGGCGCGAAAGGCTGGCACCTTGGCGGCCAGTCCAGGCGCGCTAGATTTGAGGTGCATTCCCACATCATTGAAGGCGACAACGCTATGGACAAGCGCATTCTCGGCCGCGACCTTGAGGTCTCGGCCATCGGCCTCGGCTGCATGGGCATGTCGGAATTCTACGGCACCGGCGACGACGCCGAATCCATCAACGTCATTCATCGGGCGCTCGACCTCGGAGTGACCTTCCTCGACACCGCCGACATGTACGGCGTCGGACGCAACGAGGAGCTGGTGGGCAAGGCCCTCGTCGGTCACCGCGACAGGGTCGTTCTCGCCACCAAGTTCGGCAATGTTCGCGGTCCCAACGGCGAGCGCCTCGGCATCAGCGGCAAGCCCGACTATGTCAAAAGCGCCTGCGAGGCCAGCCTCAAGCGCCTCGGCGTCGAGGTGATCGACCTCTACTACCAGCACCGTGTCGATCCCGAGACGCCGATCGAGGACACCGTCGGGGCGATGGCCGAGCTGGTGAAGGAAGGCAAGGTTCGCTATCTCGGCCTTTCCGAGGCGGGCCCCCAGACCATCCGGCGCGCCCATGCCGTTCACCCCATCGCCGCGCTCCAGACGGAGTACTCGCTCTGGAGTCGCGATCCGGAGGCCGAAATCCTTCCGACGGTGCGTGAGCTCGGCATCGGCTTCGTGCCCTATTCCCCCCTCGGCCGCGGCTTCCTGACCGGCCGCTTCAAGACCGAGGCCGACCTGCCCGAGGGCGATTTCCGGCGTGGCTCGCCCCGCTTCTCCGGCGAAAACTTCCAGAAGAACCTCGATCTCGTGGCCAAGGTCGAGGAGATCGCCAAGGCAAAGGGCGCGTCCGCATCCCAGGTCGCCCTCGCCTGGGTTCTCGCGCAAGGGAAGGATATCGTTCCGATCCCCGGCACGAAGCGGATCAAGTATCTGGAAGAGAACGTCAAGGGCGCGGCCCTTACCCTCTCCAGCGAAGAGCTCTCAGCTCTCGACGCCGCCTTCCCCAAGGGTGCGGCCGCCGGCACCCGCTATCCCGAGGCCGGCATGAAGATGGTCGACCTCTGACCGGCTCCGGCGGCTGCGGCGCGGACCCGCGGCCGCCAGGTCAGGTGACGCGCAGCTCGTCGAAGGACACCATGACGTGCTCGCGATAGGCGGGGCGCAGCGTCAGGCCGTCGTAGTAGCGGCGCAGCGCCGGCAATGCGGGCCGGGCCACCGGAATCTCGAAATAGCGGTAGAGCACATGGCCGAACTGGATGTCGGCCAGGGTCAGCGTCTCGCCGGCCAGGAACGGCTGCGCCGCGAGCCGCACCTCGGCGATGGCCAGCAGCCGGTCGAAGGCGCGGACCGCGGCGGCCAGGGCGTTTTCGTCCCGATCCTTCGGCGCCGTCCGCACGACGCGCCAGAAGATCGGCACCGTGAACGCCTGCGCCACGGTGACCTTCGCCCATTCCGCCCACATGTCGACGGCGGCGCGCCGGACGACGTCCCTCGGCCAGAAGGCGTCGCCGCCGTAGCGGGCGGCGAGATAGCGCAGGATCGCGCCCGACTCCCACAACGGTTCGCCGTCGCCGTCCCTCACCACCGGCACCAGACCGTTCGGGTTCATCGCCAGGAACTCCGGCGTGTCGTTGCCGCCGTATCGATGTCCGACGTCGATGCGCCTATAGTCCAGTCCCAGCTCGCCGATGCACCACATCACCGCCTGGACGTTGGACGAGGTCTTGCGGCCCCAGACCGTCAACATGTCCGACTCTCCCTCTCTGTCGTCCCGAACGCCCCGGCTGGCCCTACCGCTTCAGCACGAACACAGCCTGCTCGCCGAAGAGGTTCCAGAAGGCCCAGGGCATGCGCATGCCCATCCGCTCTCCCGAAGCGTTGAGGGCAATCGCGGTTTCAACCTTCGCGCCCAGCTCCTCGGCCATCGCCACGAAGTCGCGGATGGTGCAGAAATGGATGTTGGGCGTGTCGTACCAGGACATGGGCAGGTTCTCCGTCACCGGCATCCGGCCCCGGAAGCCGAGATGAAGACGGATCGACCAGTGCCCGAAATTCGGCAGCGAGACGATCGCCCGCCCGCCGATGCGAAGAAGCTGCTGAAGAACGATCTTCGGATTGCGCGTCGCCTGGATGGTCTGCGACAGGATGACGAAATCGAAGGCGTTGTCGGGATAGTGGACGAGATCGGTGTCGGCATCCCCCTGGATGACCGAAAGCCCACGCGCCACGCATTCGTTGACCCCCGCCTGGCTCAGCTCGACGCCGCGCCCATCGACGCTGCGCCGCGCCTGCAACAGGGCGAGGAGCGAGCCGTCGCCGCAGCCGATGTCGAGAACGCGCGCGCCGGGCGACACGAGATCGGCAATGACACGAAGGTCGACGCGCGTCGCCGCGGCGTTGGCAAGGCTCTGGGTCGATGCGATCGCGGTATCCATCTAAAGTCCCCTCGCCTTCGCCACCGACGAAATGAAGCCCTCGCTCGCCGAGAAGAACTCCGGTTCGTCCAGCAGGAACGCGTCATGGCCGCGGTCGGTGACGATCTCGACGAAGGAAACCGAGGCCGCCGCAGCATTCAGAGCGTGGACGATGGCGCGGTTCTCGCTCGTCGGGAAAAGCCAGTCGCTCGAGAACGAGACCAGGCAGAAGCGCGTCTTGGTGTTGCGGAAAGCCGTGGCGAGGCTGCCGCCGAAATCCGCCGCGATGTCGAAATAGTCCATCGCCCGCGTCAGATAGAGATAGGAGTTGGCGTCGAAGCGGTCGACGAACGTCATGCCCTGGTGGCGCAGGTAGCTCTCGATCTGGAAATCGGCGTCGAAGCCGAAGCCGAGCGCCTCTCGGTCCTGCAGCTCGCGGCCGAACTTTCGCTGCAGCGCGGCCTCGGAAAGATAGGTAACATGCGCCGCCATGCGCGCGACGGCGAGCCCCTTGTGCGGCCGGCAGCCATGGGCGATGTAGCGCCCGCCGCGCCAATCGGGATCAGCCATCACCGCCTGCCGCCCAACCTCGTCGAAGGCAATGTTCTGTGACGAATGTCTGGCGCCGGTGGCGATCGGCAGCGCCGCGAACACCCGCTCGGGATAGCTCACCGCCCATTGCAGAACCTGCATGCCGCCCATCGAGCCGCCGATCACGGCAAGAAGCGTATCGATGCCGAGCCGGTCCACCAGCATGGCCTGGGCGCGAACCATGTCGCGGATGGTGATGACGGGAAGATCGAGCGCGTAGGGCTCGCCCGTCGCCGGATTGATGGAGGCAGGGCCCGTCGAGCCCATGCAGCTCCCGATCACGTTGGAGCAGATGACGAAGTATTTCGACGTGTCGATCGGTTTTCCCTCGCCGACCAGCGCGCTCCACCACCCCGCCCGCCCGGTGACGGGATTGGCGTTGGCGACGTGCTGATCCCCCGTCAGGGCGTGACAGACGAGGATGGCGTTGGACTTGTCGGCGTTGAGCTCGCCATAGGTCTGATAAGCCAGCTGGAAGGGCGCGAGCGAAAGTCCGGCATCGAGCACGAGAGGCTCGTCCGCCCCGAACATGGCGACCATGCTGGACGGATGATTCGCCTCGCGATTGCCGAGGGCCGGCATGACGGACTTTTGGGTCGCCTCGATGGTCATGATGGAACCGCGCTCGTCTTCTTGCCTTGCGGGCAGTTTTTGCCGCGTTCGTCCGATATAGATGCTTGCCGGAAGACTTGCCAACCTTCAATGGGCCGGCCAGGAACGAGCGCGCGCCCCACGCCTCGGGGCGATATTCGCTGCAGCCCGGCGAAGCAAAGCCCGCGAAACCATGTGACAGCCCCCCCAAAACCTGGTTACAACTCGCCACCGAACACCAGCCTTCAGGGACGAACGATGACGGACGCGGCAAAAACCGATCCATCGCGGCTCGCCGAACTCAGAGCCAAGATCGACGCCATCGACGAGTCGGTCCACCGCCTCCTGATGCAGCGGGCGACCGTGATCGACGAACTCATTGAGGTGAAGGGCACAGCCAGAAACGGCGCCGCCTTTCGCCCCGGCCGCGAAGCCGACATGATGCGCCGCCTCGCCGCGCGCCATGAAGGGCACCTGCCGCTCTCGGCCGTCGAGCATCTGTGGCGCGAGATCATCGCCACCTTCACCGCGCTCCAGGCGCCCTTCGACGTCACGGTTTCCCTCGGCGCGGGTGCCGTGGAGGCCGTCGAGGCCGCCCGCTACAGCTTCGGCTTCTCGGTGCCGCTGATTCTGGCGGAGACGGCGGACGAGGTGGTGAAGCGGATCGAGGAGGGCGGCGACAGGCTCGGGCTTGTCCTTCTCGCCGAGGCGGCGTCGGCCTGGTGGACGCGGATGGACCACGCCCACATCGTCGCGCGCATCCCCTTCATCGGGATGCCCGAAAGGCAGGCCAACGCGCCCGGCTTGGTCCTCGCGCCGCCGCTCGCAGACCCCGTTCCTTTCGAGGTCGAGTGTTTTTCCGTCGTCGCGCCCCGCCTTGCCCCTGTCGAGGGCGTGGAGGTCCTGGCAAGCGCCGACGGCCCCGAGGGCAGATGCCATCTCGTCGCCTCGACCGAGGGGCGCGCGTTGATGGAGAAGGCCGCGCCCGATCGTCTCGACATCCGTCCCGTCGGGGGCTATGCGAAACCCATGCGGGCCGCGCCTTCCCGCGCGTGATCAGCCGCTTTTCTGAACTTTGAAGGGACATCGCCATGGGCAGCGAGAGCCTGCGCCCGACGCCGATCAAGGGTGTGCTCGACATCGAGACCTACGTTCCCGGCAAGGACAAGGTGCCTGCCGGCGTCAAGCTTCATAAGCTCTCGTCCAACGAGACGCCGCTTGGCCCTTCGCCCAAGGCGCGCGAGGCCTTCGCCTCCATCGCGGAGAACCTTGAGTTCTATCCGGACGGACAGGCCACCGCGTTGAAGACCGCGATCGCCGAGGTGAATGGGCTCAACCCCAAGAACGTCCTCTGCGGCAACGGCTCGGACGAACTGCTCGGGCTGCTTTGCTCGGTCTATCTGTCGCCCGGCGACGAGGCGATCTACACCGAGCACGGTTTCCTGGTCTACCGCATCCAGATTCTCGCCCGCGGCGCGACGCCGGTGGTGGCCGAGGAGCGCGATGCGCGGGCCGATGTCGATGCCATCCTCGCCAAGGTGAGCGAGCGCACGAAGATCGTCTTTCTCGCCAACCCGAACAACCCGACCGGCACCTATCTGCCGTTCGACGAGGTGCGCCGGCTTCATGCCGGTTTGCCCGGCAACGTTCTCCTCGTCCTCGACGCGGCCTATGCCGAATACGTCAAGCGTAACGACTACGAGGCGGGGATCGAGCTGGTCGGATCGGCCGGGAACGTCGTGATGACACGCACCTTCTCCAAGGTGCATGGCCTCGCCTCGCTCAGAATCGGCTGGATGTATGCGCCCGAGGCCGTCGTCGCCGCGCTCGACCGGGTGCGCGGGCCGTTCAACCTCAACGCGGCGGCCATCGCCGCGGGCGCCGCGGCCATCCGCGACCGCGCCCATGTGGAAGCCGCCGTCGAGCACAACGAACGCTGGCGGGACTGGCTGACGAGCGAGCTGACGGCCCTTGGGCTGACGGTGACGCCGAGCGTCGGCAATTTTATTCTGATCCACTTCCCCGAAAGGCAGGGAGCGGGAGCGGCCGAGGCCGATGGTTTCCTGACGACACGCGGCTTCGTGCTGCGCCGGGTCGCCGGCTACGGCTTTCCCAATGCCTTGCGCATGACGGTCGGCAGCGAGGAGGCCAATCGCGGCGTGGTTGCGGCACTCTCTGAATTCCTGAAGGAAGAGGAATGAGCGCCGCAGAGCCTCTCTTTGAGCGGATCGCGCTGATCGGCATCGGCCTCATCGGCTCCTCGATCGCCCTCAACGCGCGCCAGCACGGGCTCGCCCGGCATATCGCCATCGCGACCCGGCGCGAGGAGACCCTGAACCGGGCCGAGGAGCTGGCGCTCGGCGACAGCTATCATCTCGAAGCGGCCGAGGCCGCCGAGGGCGCGGATCTCGTCATCCTGTGCGTTCCTGTCGGTGCCTGCGGCGCCGTGACCAAGGAGATCGCGCCGGCCCTCAAGCCGGGCGCGATCGTCTCCGACGTCGGTTCGGTCAAGGGCTCGGTGATCGCGCAGATGCGCCCGCTCCTTCCCGAGGACGTGCACTTCGTTCCGGCCCATCCTCTGGCCGGAACCGAGCATTCGGGTCCCGACGCGGGGTTTCCCGAGCTTTTCCAGAACCGCTGGACCATCCTGACGCCGGTGGAAGGAACCGACCCGGCAGCCTCTGACCGCCTCAAGACCTTCTGGGAAGGCTGCGGCGCCAGGGTCGAGACGATGAGCGCCGAGCATCACGATTTGGTGCTCGCCATCGTCAGCCACGTGCCGCACCTCATCGCCTACAATATCGTCGGCACCGCCGCCGACCTCGAAACGGTGACGCAGTCCGAGGTCATCAAGTTCTCGGCGTCGGGCTTTCGCGATTTCACGCGCATCGCCGCCTCGGACCCGACGATGTGGCGCGACGTCTTCCTGCACAATCGCGACGCGGTGCTGGAAATGCTGGCGCGCTTTTCCGAAGACCTCGCCTCGCTCCAGCGCGCCATTCGCTGGGGCGATGGCAACACGCTGTTCGAGCTCTTCACCCGAACGAGGGCCATACGGCGCGGCATCATCGAAGCCGGCCAGGATACTGCCAGTCCCGACTTCGGCCGACGCGCGACGCCGGGCGCCGACGAGAAGGCGCCGTCCTGAGGACGCCATCCTTCGTTATCCGAGCGGCGGGATGCGCCCGAGCGGGATGAGGCCGATGGCGGCAAAACCGTTGCGGATCGTGAGCGGCATGACGATGACATCGCCCTGTTGCTGACCGACGAGCTGGACGGTCGAGGCGAGATTGCCAGCAAGGCTCGCGAGCGGCGGGAAGGATGTCTCCACCGCCGAGGCAATGGCGTCGGGATGGTCGAGCCGCAGCTCGAGGGTCGCGGACAAAAGCCCCTCTTGCGAGATGCGAAACGGCCCGGCGAGCTCTATGGCGCCGTCGCCCCCGTCGAGAGCAAGCCGCGCAAGCCGCACCGCTCCCGCCCGTCCCCTAAGACCGCGCCCTGTGCCGTCCGGCCCGAGCAGCCCGGATGCGCCGTCGAGAACAGCGTCGGCAGAAAGATCGACAGCGGGAGAAGCGGTGCCGTCGAGCGCCAGAACCAGGTCGTCCATGGCTCCCTCGACCACGAGGTTCCCCCCGTCCCTCGCCACGCGCAGATCCGTCTGCGCCGACCGTGCGAGAGGCGAGATCCCGTCGGTCGCATCCCTTGGGCTGACGCGCGCCGCCGTCAGCTCGAAGACCATCGTGTCGATGCCGTCGGTCCAGGCATCGATGGAACCCGTGGCCATTTCCCAATCGGCTGAAAGCGGCGGCAGACCGGTCGGCGCGATGTCGAGCGGCCCGGAAAGAACGAACTCGGCGTGCCCTGGGCGATAGAGCGGAGCCGAGAACCCCGCCGGTCCGGAATGCAGATGAAGCTCCGGCGCCGCCATCGTCCACGAACTGCACTCGACCTTGAGCGCCAGCGGAAAGCCGAAGATATCGCGCCCCTCGCATTTGCTTTCAGCGCCTCTGGCGGCGGATGCCGCCTCAACGCCGTCGATCGCATCGCCCAGGCGGTCCGCCAGCACGTACCAGCCGATGGAGAGGGCAGCACCCGCCACGACGACGACGGCGGCCACAAGTTTCAGAATGCGCAGCACGGCGCTCTTTTCCTTTTTCTTCCGACCCGCCATAGATTTCGCTTTTGATGAAATTGCGCCCAAGGCGAGGCAGACCTTCTCGATGAATGATTTTTGGGTCTTCGGTTATGGCTCGCTGATCTGGCGGCCGGATTTTCCCTTTGAGGAACGCGTCAAGGCGCGCCTTTCCGGCTATCACCGCTCACTCTGCGTCTGGTCCCATGTCCATCGCGGCACACCGGAACGCCCCGGCCTCGTTTTCGGACTCGATCGCGGCGGTTCCTGCGTCGGCATGGCATTCCGCGTCCGGCCCGAGAACCGCGATTCGGTCACGGATTATCTACGCCGGCGGGAGCTCGTCACCAATGTCTATCACGAGGTGACGCTTTCAGTGCGCCTGGAGGGAGGCCCCGCCGTCCATGCCCTCGCTTTCGTGGTCGACAGAGGCCATTCGCAGTATGCCGGGCGAATCACCGTGGACCATGCCGCCGAAATCGTCGCCCGCGCCCATGGCCAGTCCGGCGCCAACCGCGACTATGTCGTTCACGCGCTGGCGGAGATTCGCAACTTCGGTCTGAAGGACCAGTGGTTGGAAGGCGTCGCGGCCCGGCTGTGATCAGGCCAGCGGAGCCCCCTCGGTAAGCCGCTCGCGCACCAGGGCATTCATCGGGAGGTCTGTCCGTCCTCGATAGGCATCGCGCAGCATCTCGGTCGAACGCTCCTCGATAGCCGCGCGAAGGGGCGGCAGAAACGCGTCGCGGTAGAGACCGGGGGGCAAGGGCGGCAGGAACTGCGCCTCGACAGTTCCGGGCCAACGCATGAAGCTGCGGCGCGGCCAAAAGACCCCCGAGTTCAGCGCCACCGGCACGACAGGCAGCTTCAGCTCCCGATAGAGCCGGAAGACACCCGAGCGATAATCGGGATCGGCGCCGGGTGCGGTACGCGTGCCTTCCGGGAAGATAATGATCTGCCGCCCTGCCGCCGCCGCCTCGCGGGCACTCTCCAGCATGGCCGGAATGGCAGCCGCCCCTTTGCTGCGATCGACCGGGATCATCCCCAGGCGCCTCGCGAACCAGCCGAAGACCGGGATCGAGATCAGCTCCTTCTTCAGGATGAAGGTCGGCCTGTCGAGTTGGGGCACCAGGGCCATGATATCCCAGAATGACTGGTGCTTCGAGGCGACGATCACGGCGCCCTGGGGAATGTTCTCATGGCCGGTGATATGGGCGTCGAGCCCTGCCACCACCTTCATCAGCCAGAGGCTCGAGCGGGCCCAGCTCTTGAGAAAGCTCCAGGCCATCCGCTCCGGCACGATGAAGAACACCGGCGAGAGGACCAGGAGATGCCCGATCAGATTGAGATAGAAGAGGACGTTGAAGGCGAGAGAACGCAGAGCGGTCATCGTCGGATGGCGGTCCCTGGGGCGCGGCGATAGGCCATGCCCTCTTAGGGTGCCGGATGGGCGAACGGAAGCCCGGCCGAGGCGAATTTTGCACCCTTGACGGGGCGCGCGTCCACGGCGGAAGCATGAAGCACGCCGGTCATCAGCCGCAGGCGCGTCGCCAGCAGCTTGAGATATTCGATGACCAGAACCCGCATTCCGTTGGTGGACGGCATCCGCCCCTCGGCCCAAAGATCCTCGCGCCCCACCGGATAAGGCACGATCGCAGGCATGTCCGGCGTTCGGTCGAATTCGAGAAGCGAGCGCGGCATATGATAGTCGCTGGTCACGAGGATCAATCGCGACAACCCTCTCGTGCGCGCCCAGGCGGCGGCCATTTCGGCATTGCCGATGGTGTTGAGGGCCGCATAGTCGATGTCGATGCAACAATCGAACCAGGAGGGCGCCGTTCCGGTCAGACGCGACAGCGTGCGCGCCGTGGTGCCGCGATTGACGCCGCTGATGAGAAGGCGCCGAGCATGGCCGGTCTTCAGAAGATCCAGCGCGCTCTCCAGCCGCAGCGCCCCGCCGGTCAGCACGACGATGCCGTCGGCATGGTCGGTTTCTTGCGGCGTCGAAAGGCTGGAAACGTCCTCGACGAAGCGGAGGAAGCCGCCGAAGGCGTAGCCACAGACCAGGATCGCACCAAGAAGGAGCAGGAATCCGACGCGCGACAGCCAGCGTCCGCGCCGCTGTTGACGCGCCGCACTACCGCTCTTGTCCGTCCCCGCAACCGGGGGCATCGCGTCTATGCCGCTCTTCCCCTTCAGGTCGCGGTCAGACTGGCAAACACCTCCGTCGATGACATTCGCCATCTGTCTCCTAACCCTCCACCGGAGAGATCATGTCTATCGCCGCAAGCTGGCGCGTAACCGTCAGCCGCGAGGTCAATGCCGTGAGGCCGGCTACGGTTGCGACGAGCACGAAGACGCCGGCATAGCCCGTCCAGCCGATGGCGAAGGAGCCGAAGAGCGCGCTGATCTGATCGGCCTCGGGCGTTGCCTGGTTGGAGGCGGTCCAGTCGCCGATGGCGGCGAAGAGCAGAAGTGCGCCAACGCCGCCCGTGCACGCGCCGATCAGGCCAAGGCGTAGGAAATGGTGCTGGAACTCGCCGGCGATGAAGGAGGATTGCGCGCCGACGAAGTGAAGCACCTCCACGATGTGCCGGTTTCCGGCCATGGCGCCGCGCGTGGCGAAAATCACCGTGAGCACCGTCGCGGTGAGCACCAGCGACAGGATGGCGAGGCCGATGGCCACGGTCGCATGCGCCATGGCCACGAGGCGCGACACCCAGGCGCGGTGATCGTCGAGGCTGGCTTGTGGCACCGCCGCCTCGAGATTGGCCTTGAGCATCGAAAAATCGGGCGGCGAAGCCTCGTTGATGGCGATGATCACGAGGCGCGGAACCGGCAGCTCGTTGAGGTCGAGCCCCTCTCCGAGCCAAGGCTCCAGCAGCCGGCCCGTCGCCGCGTCGTCGAGCACCGAGGCGCTCTCAACGCCGGGGGTCGCCAGCACGAGGTCCTGGACCTTCTGCAGCGCCGCAGCCATGTCGACTCCCTCTGCGGGGCGGACCTGGATGGTGATCTCGCGCGAGATCTGGCTCTGCCACTGGGCCGCCGTATCGGAGACCAGCGTGACGGCGCCGAAGGTGAGGCTGGCGAGAAACGTCATGATGCCGAGCACAGTCATCAGCGCGCGCCCCGCGACGTTGGCGGGCGGCACGATGGGCGTTTGGCGCGCCTCGATGCGGCGTTGAATCAGCCCCGTGGCGCGTTCCAGAAGACGCTCCGACAGGCGCTGCGCGCGGGAGACGACGACCTCAATCATAGATCGTCACCCTCCCATCGGCGAGAACGAGACGGCGCGCCTCGACCTGATCCATCAGGCCGACGTCATGCGTGGCGATCACCACCGCCGTGCCCGACCGGTTGAGTTCGAGGAAGAGGCGCAGGATGCGGCGGGCGAGCGGCGGGTCGACATTGCCCGTCGGCTCGTCGGCGAGCAGGATGTCCGGCCGGTCGATCAAGGCCCGGGCGATGGCTGCGCGTTGCTTTTCGCCGCCGGAGAGCACCAGCGGCGGAGCGTTGAGGCGCTCACCCAGCCCGACCCATTTGATGAGGTCGACGACGTCGCGGCGGTACTCCGCCTCTTCCTTGCCGCGCACGCGCAGCGGCAAGGCGACGTTCTCATAGGTCGTCAGATGGTCCAGCAGCCGAAAATCCTGGAACACCACGCCGATGCGCCGGCGGATCAGCGGCAGGTCGGCGCGCTTGAGGGTGGAAACATCCTTGCCGAGGATGGTGATAAGCCCGCGCGTCGGCTTCAGCGCCAGGAAGAGCATTCTTAAAAGGCTCGTCTTTCCCGCGCCCGAGGGTCCGGTGAGAAACTGGAACGATTGCGGCCAAATCTGGAAGCTGAGGTCGCGCAAGACCTCCGGCCCCATGTCGTAGCGCAGTCCCACATTCTCGAAACGAACCACTCGGCCCCTCGTCCTCAAATCCCCCGATGGTGATGGCGGGAGAGTGTGTCGATTTCACGCTCTTCGCGCTTTCCGAACCCTACGCCGGACATGCGTAAGACTTGGTTAACCATGACTTCTTACCAATTCCTGAACGCTTGATGAAAGGAGAGGCCGATGAGCCAGCCCCAAAGGCGTAGCCGCGATGGCGCGGCGCGGTTCGCCAGCAGGCCTGCAGGGCAGGTTCTGGTGATCGAGGCGGCAGCGAAAGTCATCGCGCGCCGTCCACGTGCGTCCTTGGCCGCTGATTCGCCCATTCCCGGCGTAGTGCCGCTGGTGACGCGGCTCGATCCGGAGCCGGCGGCCGACGAGGCGCAGCCGATGCCCGCGCGGCGGTCGCGGGCTTCCGTGCCGGGATTCATCTTCCAGGATATCGCCCCTCGCCCAACTCTTGTCGCCACCCGCGAAAGCGTGGCGCCGGCTCACCGCTCCCCACCCGCTCGCGGCCTGCTGCCGGCCCGCGCGGCCCTGGTTTCGGGTCTCGCCGCCGCTCTGGTCGTGGGGCTGCTGGCGTTCGGCTGGCAGAGCCTTTCTGGTTCAGGCGGCACCCGGACAGCGACGGCCATGCGCAACCTCATCGCCTCCAGCATGGACACGGCGGCGCACACCCGCCGCGACATTCTTTCGGTGGACGGACTGGTCCGGACGGCGGTCTGACGCCCCGCCGCTCTTCCGCCCCTCGTCATGGCGTTGTACGATCGCCGGTGGATCGAGCCTTGGGCTTAGGGTGTTGGCGATCACCTTTTTGATCGAGTTTGGCGGCGCGCCGCGATGTCGCGTCGTCCACGCCATCGATCCTGAAACAAGCGGCGACATCATTGTGGAAGTCCGCCAATAGGAGCGCTGGAGAGCGAATGATCAGTGTTGCCGGTAAGACGATCGACACCGTGTTCTCGCAAGAGGAGATCGCGGCGGAGGTCGACCGTCTCGCGACAGAGGTCGCCGCGCGCGCGCCGCGCAACCTTCTGGTCATCGCCGTCCTGAAGGGCTCCTTCGTCTTCGCCGCCGATCTCATCCGGGCGATGCACAAGGCCGGCATTGCGCCCGAAGTGGAGTTCATTTCCCTTTCGAGCTATGGTGCCGGCACCAATCCTGGGCCGATACGGGTGCTTCGCGACATCGAGAGCGACGTAAAGGGCCGGGACGTCCTGCTCATCGACGACATTCTGGAATCGGGCAGGACCATCCAGTTTGCCCGCGACCTGATGGTTTCGCGCGGAGCCGCCAAGGTCGAGCTTGCGGTTCTTCTCGACAAGACCATGAGGCGCCAGAGCCCGATCGAGGCGGATTACGTCGGCTTTCGCTGCCCGGATGTGTTCGTCGTGGGTTATGGCATGGATGTCGGCCACGCCCTGCGCGAGCTTCCCTTCGTCGGTCGTGTCGTCGAATAGGAAAAGGCTGGCAAGCTTAAGCTAAGCCACTTATATTAAAGGACAATCCTGCGGAAGGTTAGCCTCGCACAAGTTTCGGCCTGTAGGCTGCTGTCGGGCCAACATCCGTTGCCGCATGAGGAGAATGGCATGGCAAGAATTCTCGTCGCCGAAGACGATCCGGGTGTGCGCCTCCTGGTGACACGCGCCCTGATGATGGAAGGCCATGCCGTCGTCGCCGCGGAAGACGGGGAAGCTGCGCTCGAACTTCTGGAAGAGAAGGAGGGCGCCTTCGACCTCCTGTTGTCCGACATTCGCATGCCCGTCATGACGGGCATCGAGCTCGCCCGCGCCGTCAGCACCCGCTTTCCCGCCCTGACCATCCTGCTGATGACCGGCTATGCCGAACAGCGCGAGGAAGCCGAGACGCTGCCGGCCATCGTCGGAATCGTCGACAAGCCGTTCACCGTGGCGGAAATCCGCCGTGCCGTGACCACGGCCCTTGCCGGCAGCTACACCGAGTGGGAAACCGTCCGCTCCTGCTGTGCCTGAGCAGGCTCCGAAAGGACACTACCATTATTGCGGCTGAAGCAGCCGCTCCAGGTATTCGCGCTCGAGCTGCGGCGAAAGGGCCCGACCGAGCCTCTCGCGGATGGCATCGAGAATCCTGCGCGCGCGCTGAACGTCGATTTCGTCCGGCACCTTGACGTCGCCGTCATAGACCGGCCCTTCCGTCGAGCGCGGCCGCCCGAGAGGGTCACGGCCCATCGGGTCCTGAGGCCCGCGCGCCATTCCCTGCCCTTGGCGCCCGCTCTGCCCCTGCCCCGGCTGCATCGCCTGCTGCATCTGCTCCATCATCTGACGGCCGCCGCGACGCATCGCCTCCAGGGCCCGTCCTTGCTCGCCGAGCGCCGTGCCGTCGTCGCCCTGACCGAGCGCGCCCTCGGCGTTGCCCATGGCCTTCCCAGCCTCGCCGAGTGACTGCGCCGGGTCCATGCCGAGCTCCTTCATGCGCTTCTGGAAAGCCTCCAGATCCTTCTGAAGCTGGCCCTGGCGCGCCTGAAGCTCCTTCATCAGTTTTTGGAGCTGCTCGGTTGTCATCGACTGGTCGCCGCCAGATCCCGGTTGCTCCTGCGGCTCACCGCCCTCGCCGTACTCGTCGCCGCTCTGTTGCTGGTTATTGAGGCGGCGCGACAGATCGAAGGTCTGATCCATCAGCTGCTGCTGGCGGCGAAGCATGTCGCCCAGCTTGTTCATCTCCTGCTGCATCTGGCTCTGCTGGCGACCCTGCTGCATCTGGCCGGGACGCATCGCCTGGAGATTGTTCATCATCTGCTGAAGCTCGGAGAGGAGCTGCTCGGCGGCATCGCGCGAGCCCGACTTCGCCAGATCTTCGATCTGGTCGAGCATCCGGTCCAGGTCCTGCGGGCGGATCTCCTGGACGTTGCCCATCTGGAGCTGATCCTGGGTCATCGCCGGCATGTCGCGCATCGCCTCGGCAAGGGCCTGGAGATACTCGTTCATCGCCTGGCGCAGCTCCTTCATGAGCTTATCGATCTCCTCCTGGGAGGCGCCGTTCTGCAGCGCCTCCGAAAGGCGCTCGCGCACGTCGTTCAGCTTGCGCTCGGCGATAGCGAGATCGCCGGCCTCGATGCCGAGCGCGATCTCCCAGAGAAAATCCACCGCCGATCGCAGCACGTCATCATCGGCGGCATGGGCGATCCGCTCACGCGCTGCCCGCAGTGCCAGATAGTCGGCCGAGCGCTCGATGAATTCGGGGCGCGACGTCACGGCGTCAAGCATGTCGACGACCTTCGGTGCGGCGTCGCCATTGAGAGCGAGCATTCGCCGCTGCTCGACCACCGCACGCGCCAGCGGGTTGAAGAAGCGCTTCTCCGGCAGTTTCAGCCGTATTTCGGCCGAGCGCCCCACCTGCCCCGCATCGTCCTCGACCTCCAGCGTCATCGCAACGTCCGCGCCCGCATAGGGACTGTCGGTCAGATCCACGCTCATATGCGCTTCGGCCTCGCCTTTCGTGCGGCGCGGCAGGGCAAGGCGAATTTCCGGCGCGGGATAGAGCGGCCGTGCGCCGGCCGCTCCCTCGCCCTCGACGCGGACTGCGGCCTTGCCGCGACTGACACCGTAGTCGTCGCTCACGACGTAGGCGAGTTGAAGCGCCCCGTTGGCGGCAGGCTTCGGATCGTCCTTGAAGGCCACCGTCGGCGGCGCGTCGTCGATCACCGTGAACGTCCACTGGCCGCCATTGCCCGACGCCGTGGCGAGCCGCGCGGTGCCGCTGGATTTCACGACGAACTCGTATTCGCCCGGCACGCTTCGCTCTCCGCTCTCGGCGGGCCTGCTCCGCGCGGTGTCGCCGGAAGCGTCGGGGGCACTGGTTGGAATTTGCTGCTCCGCCCCGCCATCGGGCTTAAAGCCGAGCGAGGCACCGGTCGCGTCGGATACGCGGACGGAGAGGACACTGCCTTCCGGCACCTCTATGGGTCCAAGGGCGGCCTGCCGCTGCGGGTCGGTCAGGAAGATCGGCGCGCGGCTGGTATAGGCCGGTGGCGTGATCCACGCATCGACGCGCGCGGCGGTCGACACCGAGGCCGGCGGCGGCAAAAAGGCGTCCCAGATGCGGCCGCCGTGAGATCCATGCGAGAAGGCGAATGCCGTCACGAGGAGGCAGGCGAGGACCGCCCGGATGCCGTAGGGATCGAGCCGCTCCGTGCGGGTGCGCGGAGCCCCACCGGAAAGATCGGCCAGGCGAGCCGCCATGCGGCGGCGATGCTCGCGCCACAGCGCCGCGGCAAACGGGTCTCCCTCCTCCTCGGCGACGAGACGGTCGGACTGGGTGGAAAGCGGTTGGTGCGCAAGGCGGCTCTCCACCTCAATGCGCTCGTCGACCTCGCGCCGACCGGGCAACGCGATGACGCGCGCGCGCCAGAGAGCGACGCCGAAAGCCAGCGCCAGCGCGGCCAGAATGGCGAAGCGCACCCCCGCCGGCACAAGAAAGAAGACGCCGAACCAGGCAAGGATCAGGAAGAGCGCGACGACCGAAGAAAGCGCGAGCAAGGTCGGCCACAGGCGCTCGACCAGGATCGAAACCCAGGCGCTGGCGCGCGTCGGGGCCAACCGCCGGTCGAGGAACCGGGCGTCGGCCGAGTTGCGCCGAGGATGCGCGTCTTTGTCCATCCGGCTCCCATTCCTAATAGACGCTCAAACTAGCATGATTTACGGCGCTATCGAGGCGGTGACGGCGTTGTGATGTTCGTCGGAACAGATGTCCGCCCGTGAGCCCCCACCAGTCGGCGGCGAGCCCTCGCGCAGCGCGGCACAGCCGGCCTTATTGGCCTTGGCCATCCTTCTCGAGCCACGGCGGCAGACGATCGAGGCCGATCAATTCCTCGATGGTTTGGCGCGGGCGAACCACGGCGTAGTCGTCATCCCGGACCAGAACCTCCGGCACCAGAGCCCGCGAATTGTAGGTGCCGGACTGCACCGCCCCATAGGCGCCCGCCGAAGCGATGAAGAGAAGATCGCCGGCGGCTGCGGGGCAGATGCTTCGGTCGCGCGCCATGAAATCGCCGGTCTCGCAGACCGGCCCCACGATGTCGGCGACGATCATCTCGTCGCTCTGAGGCTCGCGCACGGGGCGCACGTCGTGCCACGCATCGTAGAGCGTCGGCCGAATGAGATCGTTCATGGCCGCATCAACGATGACGAAGGTCTTGGCCTCCGCCTTCTTCACGTAGAGCACCTTGGTAACGAGGATGCCGGCGTTGGCGGCGATGAGGCGCCCCGGCTCGAAGATCACTCGGCAGCCGAGATCGCGCACATGGCGCTTCACTGTCTCGGCGTAGGCGGGCGGCCCCGGAGGCGGCTCGTTGTCGCGTCGATAGGGAACGCCAAGACCGCCGCCGAGGTCGATATGGTGAATGGCATGTCCCTTGGCGCGCAACCGGCGCACGAGATTGGCCAGACGGTCGAAAGCCTGATCGAACGGCTCGAGCTCGGTGATCTGGCTGCCGATATGCATGTCGATGCCGTGGACCGCCAGATTGGGCAGGGCGCGGGCGCGGTCATAGACCTCCTCCGCGCGGTCGAAGGCGATGCCGAACTTGTCGGCCTTCTTGCCGGTGGAAATCTTGGCGTGGGTGCGCGCATCGACATCGGGATTGATGCGGAAGGAGATCGGCGCGACCTTGCCCAGCGCCAGCGCCCGCGCCGCAACGCATTCCAGCTCGGGCTCCGACTCGATGTTGAAGCAGAAGATGCCTGCGGCGAGCGCGCGGTCGATCTCCGCAGGCGTCTTGCCGACACCGGAGAACATGATCTTTTCCGGCGGAATGCCGGCAGCCAGCGCCCGTTCCAGCTCGCCGCCCGAGACGACGTCGGCGCCTGCCCCCAGACGGGCGAGAGTCGCCAGCACCGCCTGGTTGGAATTGGCCTTCATCGCATAGCAGACCAGCGCGTCGATATCGCTGAAGGCGTCCGAGAAGACACGGTAATGGCGGGTGAGCGTCGCCGTCGAATAGCAATAGAACGGCGTTCCCACCGCCGCGGCGATGGCCTCGACGCTGACGTCCTCGGCGTGGAGGACGCCGTCCCGATAGTCGAAATGATTCATGGCACGTCCCAAATCGCGCCGTTCAGCCAACCTCAAATCGAGTTCGGCGTCGCGGTCGGTCGCGTCAGTTCAGCAGGGGATCGAGAATGAAGGACTTTTTCTGCGCCTTGGGATTCCTGCGGATTTCCGGCGCGCGAGCGGCCTCGTTCTTGTCGTCGAGGATCGAGTAGATGGTCGAATTGACAGCGGCGGCCGAGGTGGTCTGTGGCGTCGTGCGCTTGTCGGGATCGATCTTGATCTCTTCCTGGGTGTTCGGCCGGACGGGGGCGTTGCGACGCCCGCAGGCCGACAACCCCGGCACGAGAACGACGAGGCAGAACAAGAGCCAGAGAGCCGGTTTCATCGCTGCTTTCATCTCTTTTTCGCTCGTCTTCGGGTTCACACCAACCGGCATGCTGATACCGCTCCTCGCGCGCCGGGCCAAGCGGCAATCGCGCTTCTCTGAACGTCAGCTTCCCAGGCGCCCGCGCCAATAGGCAATCTGCCGGGTGACGTTCTCCGGTGCGGTGCCACCGAAACTGGTGCGGCTTCGCACCGAGGCATCGACGCTGAGAACAGCATAGACCGCAGACGTGATTCGCTTGTCGAGCCCCTGCAGCACATCAAGAGGCAACGCCTCAAGGCCGATACCGGCCTCCTCGGCCAGCGCGACCGCTCGCCCCGTAACGTGGTGCGCCTCGCGGAACGGCATCTTCAGCTCGCGCACCAGCCAGTCGGCAAGGTCCGTGGCGGTCGAAAAGCCCGCGCCAGCCGCCGCGCGCATGGCGTCGTCATTGATGGTCATGTCGGTGATCATGCCGGTCATGGCGGCGAGAGCGAGGGCCAGCGTGTCGGCAGCGTCGAAGACCTGCTCCTTGTCCTCCTGCATGTCCTTGGAATAGGCCAACGGAAGCCCCTTCATCACCGTCAGCAGGGAGACGAGAGCGCCGCTGATGCGCCCGACCTTGGCGCGCACGAGCTCGGCCGCGTCCGGATTCTTCTTCTGCGGCATGATGGAGGAGCCGGTGGAGAACGAGTCCGACAGGCGCACGAAGCGGAACTGCGGCGTCGACCAGATGACGATCTCCTCGGCCATGCGCGATAGATGCGTCGCCGCAATGGACGCGACAGCGAGAAACTCCAGGGCGAAATCGCGGTCTGACACGCTGTCGATGGAGTTGCGCGTAGGCTCGCGGAAGCCTAGCGCCGTGGCCGTGGCGTGGCGGTCGATGGAAAAGCCGGTGCCCGCGAGAGCCGCCGCGCCGAGCGGGCACTCGTCGAGCCTTTCGATAGCGTCGCGGCAGCGCGACCGATCGCGCGCGAACATCTCGACATAGGCGAGGCAATGGTGGCCATAGGTTACGGGCTGCGCGCTTTGGAGATGGGTAAAGCCCGGCATCACCGTTTCGGCATGAATCTCCGCCTTGTCGAGCAAGGCCGCGAGCAGCGCGGTCAGCGCCGCGTCCGTCTGTTGCAGCGTCTTCTTGACGAAGAGGCGAAAATCGACCGCCACCTGATCGTTGCGCGAGCGCGCCGTGTGCAACCGGCCTGCCGCAGGGCCAATCAGCTCGGCCAGCCGAGCTTCCACATTCATGTGGATATCCTCTCGCTCACGCGAGAAGGTGAACGTTTCTTCGGCGATTTCGCGCTCGATTCGATCAAGCCCTTGTGAAATGGCTGCCGCGTCCTCGTCCGAAATGATACCGCGTTGCGCGAGCATGGTCGCATGTGCCTTGGACCCGGCGATGTCCTCGGCATAAAGACGCTTGTCGAACTCGATCGAGGCGTTGATCTCTTCCATGATGGCGGCGGGACCGGAGGAGAAACGCCCGCCCCACATTTCGTTGCTCGTCTTCTCGCTCATGGCACTCATAGAAAAAGGTTTATCGATCGATGGCTGACAGCGAAGCGAAAGCCGGCCGCAATCTCAGGTCCGCGGCAGCCCTTGCGCTGGTCGCCGGCCTCCTGGTCGGCGCCGGCGCGGTGTACGTGACGCTATCTGGTGCCGACAATCAAGCCGGCGCGTGCCCGCTGGATGCGGATTTGCGCGATCGCCTGGCCGCTGCGGCCAGCGGCGAGGTCGCCGCCGTGCAACCGATCGCCGAGCCCTTCGATGCCTCGTCCCTTTCCTTCACCGATGCGGACGGCAAGGACGTGACACTCGCGAGCTTCACTGGAAAGGCTCTCCTCCTCAACATCTGGGCCACCTGGTGCGTGCCGTGCCGTGAGGAAATGCCGGCGCTGGATGCATTGGAGGCGGCCAAGGGCGGTCCGGCCTTCGCCGTGGTTCCCGTCAATGTCGATCTCGGCAAGCTGGACAAGCCCCGCGCATTCTACGAGGAGACGGCGCTGAAGTCCCTGCCACTCTACCATGACGCCACCATGGGCATCTTCAACCAGCTGAAGACGCGCGGCCTCGCGCTCGGCCTGCCCATCTCGCTCCTCGTCGACGACAAGGGCTGCGCCCGGGCGGCGATCAACGGTCCGGCGGAATGGGCGAGCCCCGACGCCATCGCGCTCGTCGATGCCCTGACCGGCAGCAAGACCTGACCAGACCCTGTCCAGGGCGAATGACGCACATAAACCAGCCTGGAATGGCGACCAATCATCCGGCGGGTTGAGCCGTTTTTAACCCTTTGTCGCGACAATGGAAATCGGCAATTTCCTTGGCTTCGCGATGTTTTCTGTTCAGCGCCATTCGCTCTCCTACCACCTGACGGCCGCCGTGCTGACGTCGGCCATCCTCGCGGCGGTGATCTTCGCCGGTTACATGATGTGGGTGACGAGCCATGTCGATGATCTCGCCGAACAGCGCGAGGCGACCCTTCTCCAGCGCGCCTTAAACGATCAGTTCGGCAAGATCGCCAAGGAGCAACAGAGCGCCACGCAATGGGATGACGCCGTCACCTTTTCGAAGGCCGGCGATCGGCAGTGGCTCGCCGACAATCTCGGGGAATGGATGCATTCCTTCTACGGGCACGATCAGGCGTTCGTGCTCGATGCATCCGATGCCCCTGTCTACGCCATGGTGGATGGACGAACCGTCGATCCCCGCTCGGCGCCGTTGGAGATGAAGCTGTTCTCGCCTCTTGTCGCCGATCTGCGTGAGCAAATCGCGAAGAGAGGAGCGGAGGGCGATCTCGGCGCCGCCGACCTGTTGTTTCTCGACGGCAGGCCGGCGATCGTCAGCGTGAAGCCCATCGTACCCGATTCGGACAGGCTCACCCAGGACGCGGGCAGCGAATATCTTCACATCGCGGTCCGTCGCATCGACAACGCCCTGCTGGCGCGGGTCGGCTCGCGCTACCTCATCGACGGGGTGCATTATCTCGCGCCATTGGATGGACCAACTGCGGCGCCGACCCTGCCCCTGACGAACCGTGCAGGCAAGGTACTGGGAACCCTCACCTGGACGGCAAACGATCCGGGCGGCCACATCATGAGGGAAACCCTTCCGGCGGCTGGTATCCTCGCGGTCATCATGGCGGCGATACTGGCCGCCCTCCTCACCAAGCTCCGACGGATGGCGGCGCAGCTGACGGCGAGCAAAACCCAGGCGACCTATTTCGCGCTGCACGATCCGTTGACGACGCTGCCCAACCGGATGCTGTTCAACGACAGGATGGGGCGTGCCTTCGCTCGCCATAGGCGAACGGGCGAGTCGTTCGCCCTGCTCTCCATCGACCTCGACGGTTTCAAGGCGATCAACGACACGCTTGGCCATCCTTCGGGCGACGAGTTGATCCGACAGGTCGGGCAACGGCTGATGGGGCTGATGCGCGAATGTGATACCGTCGCTCGCCTCGGCGGTGACGAATTCGCGGTCATCCAAAGCGATTGTGGCAATTCACGCGCCGCCGAAGTCCTCGCCGGGCGTATCCTCGCCGAGATGGGCAGGCCATTCGAGCTATTCGGCGAACATGCGACGATCGCGGCGAGCATCGGTGTGGCGCTGATGCCCGACAATGCGCAGGACACGAGCGAGCTGATCCGCAAGGCGGACATCGCGCTTTACGAGGCGAAGGGAAAGGGAAAAGACCGCTTCTGCTTCTTCCAGGAGGGGCTCAACGAGGTCGTGAGTTACAAGAGGGCGATCGAGCGCGATCTTAAGATTGCCCTTGAAACGGGCACAGGCCTCTGGCTCGCCCTGCAACCGCTCTTCGCCGAGAACGGCAAAACCATCGTCGGCGCCGAGGCGCTGATCCGGTGGAACCACCCCGAGCACGGACTGCTGTCGCCGGCGATCTTCATTCCCGTCGCAGAGGAGCGAGGCCTGATCGCCGAGCTCGGCACCTTCGTGCTGCGCGAGGCCTGCCGGATCGTCAAGGAGCTGGACATCGCCTGGCTCGCCGTCAATTTCTCCGCTCTTCAGTTTCGAGACCGGGCGCTCGCCAGCAAGGTTCTGGCCTGCCTCGCCGAATTCGGCGTCACTCCGTCGCGCATCCAGATCGAGATCACCGAAACGGCGCTGATCGGAGATTTCGAGGCCATGTCCAGCACCCTCGCGGAGCTGAGAGAGGCGGGAATTCGCATCGCACTCGATGATTTCGGCACCGGCTATTCCTCGCTCGGCTATCTTCACCGCTGCCATTTCGACAAGATCAAGATCGACCGTTCCTTCATCAGCCAGCTCAACGGCAGCGGAAGCACGGACGCCGTGGTGAAGGCCGTCATGGAGCTGGCCAATGCCTTCAGCATGAAGGTGACGGCCGAAGGCGTCGAGACACCCTCCCAGTGGCGTGAACTCGCGGCCATGGGATGCCGGGAGCTTCAGGGCTTCCTTTTCTCCAAGCCCGTCACTCAGGATGAGTTCAAGGCCCTTCTCCGCAAGGGGGACAACCCGGACGACAAGAGCGGGGTCGAATAACTGCCGCCCCAGTAATTATAACGTTATATCAGCACATTGCATCACGACAGAAGCGTCACACCACTGTCACGCGCAACTCGTATGCCCCCCTGGCAAACGGTTTCCCTCCCGCCCAGTCCAGGAGCACACGCCATGCGCGCCCTCGTCGCGGCCCTTACGCTATCGACCTGCCTTATCTCCGCTGCCGGAGCGACGGCCATCTATCCGCTGGATCGCGCCACGATCCTCGCCTCCTCGCCCTTCGACTTCAAGGTCGAGTTCGACGGCGTCGTCAAAGCTGACGACGTCACCCTGACGATCAACGGCCAGCCTGCCAAGGACGTTCTCGGCAAGGACGTCTCCTTCGTCGAGAAGGAAGACGGCGTCGACGCCTCGGCCGTGCTCCTGCGCGGCGTGACCATCGCCACGCCCGGCACCTACACCGTCGAGGCCAAGGCCGGCGACGAGACCAAGACCGTCAAGTGGGAAGTCTACGGCACGCCGGCGACGCCCAAGGCCAAGAACGTCATCTTCTTCCTCGGCGACGGCCTGTCGGTGGCCAACCGCACGGCGGCCCGCATCATGTCCAAGGGCATGACCGAGGGCAAGGCGAACGGCCGTCTGAACATGGACGACCTCGACCACATGGCCTTCATCGGCACGTCGTCGACCCACTCCATCGCCACCGACTCGGCCAACACCATGTCGGCCTACATGACCGGCCATAAGTCGCGGGTGAACGCCCTCGGCGTCTATGCCGACCGCACCGCCGACAGCAAGGACGATCCCAAGGTCGAGACAATCGCCGAGGCGCTGCGCCGCACCGGCAAGAAGGCCGTCGGCGTCGTCTCCACCGCCGAGATCGAGGACGCAACTCCGGCCGCAGTCGTCGCCCACACCCGCAAGCGCGCGGACAAGGCCGACATCGTCGGCATGTTCTATGACGTCAAGCCCGAGGTGATCCTGGGCGGCGGCTCGGCCTACTTCCTCGGCAAGGACGTTCCAGGTTCCAAGCGCAAGGACGACAAGGACTACATCCAGATGTTCAAGGACGCGGGCTACACCCTCGCGACCACCAAGCAGGAGCTCGATACCGCCAGCGGTTCGAACACCGGCAAGATCCTCGGCCTCTTCCACACCGGCAACATGGACGTCACGCTCGATCGCATGTTCCTCAAGAAGGGCACGGTCGACAAGTTCCCCGATCAGCCGGGCCTCGTCGACATGACTGAGGTCGCGCTCGACCAGCTCTCCAAGAACGAAGACGGCTTCTTCCTGATGGTCGAGGGCGCTTCGATCGACAAGATGGCGCACCCGATGGACTGGGAGCGCGCCGAGGTCGACACGATCGAGTTCGACAAGGCGGTCGGCGTTGGCATGGAGTTCGCCAAGACCCATCCAGACACGCTCGTCGTCGTCACCGGCGACCACACCCATGGCGTCTCGCTCATCGGCACCATCGACGACGACAAGCCGGGCAACGAGATGCGCGAGAAGGTCGGCACCTATGACGACGCCGGCTTCCCGAACTATGTCGACGCCAATGGCGACGGCTACCCGGACAGCGTCGATGTCTCGCGTCGCCTGGCGATGTTCGCCAACAACTACCCGGATTATTACGAGACCTTCCGCCCCAAGATGGACGGTCCGTTCGAGCCGGCCGTAAAGGACGCGAACGGCAACTACGTCGCCAACGAGCAGTACAAGAACGTTCCGGGCGCAGTGCTGCGCGTCGGCAACCTGCCGAAGAACGCCGACACGGCGGTCCATGCGGTGGACGACGTCGTCCTCCAGGCCACCGGCCCCGGCGCGGAAGAGTTCAAGGGCTACATGGAGCAGAGCGACGTCTACAAGGTGCTCGCCGACGCCATGGCTCTCGCCCCGACGGAAAAGCAGGCCAGCGCGAAGTAATGCGACCGGCCTGAAGACCAATGACGGCTCCGGGCGCATGACGCTCGGAGCCGAAACGCTTTCATGGGGAATGCTATGACCGGTTTCCTCTCGCGCCGCCATTTTCTCGTGGGAGCGGCGACCGCGGCGATCCTGACGCAAGCCCGCGTGAGACAGGCGTCCGCCTCACCCTCGCCCCTCACCTTCGACGAGCTCTACGGCAGTTTCAGCGCCCTCGGCCTCACCTTCTCCGACAAGGTGAAGGCGCTCGCCGATCAGCCTGTGGCGATGCAGGGCTTCATGGCACCGCCGCTCAAGGCGGAATCGAACTTTTTCGTCCTCACCGAAATCCCGATGGCGCTCTGCCCCTTCTGCTCGACCGATGCCGATTGGCCGGACAACATCGTCGTCGTCTATCTCGAGAAGACGCAGACCTTCGAGCAGGCGAACGCCCTGATCGAGGTGAGGGGCCGCCTGGAAGTCGGCTCTTGGACCGATCCCGAAACGGGGTTTCTCAGCCGCCTTCGCATCGTCGACGCCACCTTTGGCAGGGCTTGAGCGATGATCGACTTGGCGATCCGCGACCTCGTCGTCGCCTTCAAGGGGCTCGAACGCCCTGCCCTTTCCATTCCCGAACTTGCCATCACGCCGGGAGAGCGGATTGCCGTCACCGGCCCGTCGGGATGCGGCAAAACCACCTTCGTCAACATGGTGACGGGCCTCTCGAAGCCGCCGCGCGGCGCCGTGTCCTGGGACAGCATCGATCTCGCCTCGCTTTCCGAGCCGGGACGTGACCGCTGGCGGGCGCAAACCATCGGCCTGGTCATGCAGAATTTTCACCTCTTCCCCGGCCTTTCGGCGATCGACAATGTGCTCCTTCCGCAGCGGCTGACGGCGCTGAAACTCGCCCACGGCCACCGCGAGGAGGCGGCACGCCTTCTGTCTCGCGTGGGCATCGAGCGGCTGGATCAGCCGATCGAGACGCTGTCACGCGGCCAGATGCAGCGCGTCGCAGTCGCGCGCGCCCTGGCGCGGCGTCCCGCCGTGATCGTTGCCGACGAGCCGACGGCCAGCCTCGACGCCGACGCGGGCGCGGCCGTCGCCGATCTGCTTTTGGAACTGGCCGAGGAGACGGGCGTGACTCTCATCGTCGCCAGCCATGAGCGGCGCCTGATCGACAGAATGAAGCGCGTGATCCGGCTCGAAAACGGCCTCGTCGTTCGTGACGGCACCAGTTCCACCGCCCGACCGCAGTTCGAGGACGCCTGAAATGTTCCGCTTCATTGCCGCCGATCTGAAGCGCAATCTTGCCGGCGCGGCCATTGTCGCCCTGATCATCGCCCTCGCCACCGCGCTCGGCGTGGCCGTGACGCTTCAGGAGCGGGCGCTGCGCCTTGGAAGTGCCAGGGCCGCCAGCGCCTTCGACCTCGTCATCGGCGCGCCCGGCAGCGAGACGCAACTTGTACTCTCCTCCGTCTTTCTTCAGGCGGCGCCGCTGCCGCTGGTCCCCGGCACCGTCCTTTCCGGCCTCGCGCGCGATCCCCGCGTCGCCTGGGCCGCGCCGATCGGATTCGGCGATTTCGCCGGCGACAGCCCCATCGTCGGCACGACCGCCGAACTCGTCGCCGGCATGGGCGGCGTTTCGGAAGGCCAGGTCTTCTCCAAGCTGGGGGAAGCACTGGTCGGCGCTCTCGCCGACCATAAGATCGGCGATGCCATCACCCCGCTCCACGGCCGCCTCGGCGAAGGCGGCCATGCTCACGCCGAGGCCCGCTATACCGTCGTCGGAAGGCTGAAGCCGACGGGCACGCCGTGGGACCATGCCGTTCTCGTTCCCATCGAGGCGGTGTGGGCGATCCACGAGCATCACGACGAGGACGAGGAAGAGCACGAGGGCGCGGAGCACCATGAAGAGGAGGAGCATGAGCACCATCTCGACTTCTCGCGCCCCATCGACCCCGCCGCTCTCAGCGCTCCCGAAGCACCGGGCCTGCCGGCGATCCTGGTCAAGCCAAAGACCTTCGCCGATGCCTATAAGTTGCGGATGGAGTACCGCACCGACCGCACCCTGGCCGTCTTCCCCGGCGAGGTGCTGACGCGGCTCTATGGCACCCTTGGCGACGCGCGCCGGGTGCTGACGGCGGTGGCCGCCGGCGCGCAAGGCCTCGTCGCCGCGTCCATCCTTCTCGTCGTCGTCGTCCACATCCTCCAGCGCCGCCGCCAGATCGGCGCTCTGCGCGCCTTTGGGGCGCCGCGCGGCGTCGTCTTCTCCATCGTCTTTCTGGAGACCTTCGCCGTCATCGGCGTCGGCGTCCTCGCCGGCTTTGGGCTCGGCTGGCTCGCCGCCCGCTCCATCTCCTCGATCCTCACCGAGGAGAGCGGCATTGCGATGCCGGTGGTCTTCACCGCCGAGGACTGGCTCGCGGCCCTGGCGCTGCTCGCGGCGACCGTCGTCATCGCCGCCATTCCCTCCGCCCTCGCCTATCGCCAGTCCCCGGCGGAGGCGCTGCGAGGGTGAGAGGGCGGCCGCGGTCGCGCCCCCCTCTCGGCGCGGGTATCACCTCTCGCGAAACCGGGTTTGACCGGGGGTCCCCGACCTCTTAGAATACGGCCATCAGCAGAAGGAGATTGATGCACAGAGGCGATGATTTTCACCGCGTGTAGCGGCATCACCTGGCACTTGGAAAAGTTGCCGGACCTCTTTGCATATCCATTCTGCGGAGTTCTCATGAAGAACCATGATTTTCTGATCCGGCCCTACGATGGGCGGACAGACACCCGACAATTGTCACGCATCTGGCTCGACGCCTCGCTCCTCGCCCATTCCTTCATCGGCGAACAACGCCTGAAGGAGCAACGGGCTCTGATCGAGGATCAATATCTGCCCAACGCCGAGACATGGGTGGCGAGCATCGGCGAAAAGCCCGCCGGGTTCATCAGCCTCATCGGCACGTTCATCGGGGGGCTCTTCGTCTCTCCACGTTGGCAAAGGTTCGGGATCGGGCGCAGACTCATCGCCCATGCGCTGAACCTGAAAGGCGAGCTCTCGCTCGAGGTCTATACGCAGAACCAGCAAGCGATGCGCTTCTATACTGGGATGGGCTTTCAGGAGCTTTCGCGCCGCGAGGTCGATGATGAAGGCTCCCCCTTCGAGAACGCCCGCCTGCGCCTGATCGGCTGACGGCCTGCCGGGAGGCGGCGGGGGAGCGCCCCGCCGCCTCCCGTGGGTCGCCCGTCAAAGTGAACGGGCCGGGAGCGTGCTGATCAACCAGAGTATTGAACATCAAGGTTGAAATGGTATAACATTCATTGCGGAAACACCCGCGTCGCGCTCTTTAAAAGGCCGCGCGGGTTTTCCGGAAGGCCCGCGCGGACCATCAATTCTCTGGATGCACGACCATGAATGACCAGCACCCCTCATCATCGCGGGCAACCGTTCTGTTCAACCAGGAGATGGCCGAGAGCTACGACGAGAAGAACAGGAAGCTCGCCGCCATTTCCGACAACATGCACTTTCTGTTCCGCCTCGTTCTAGAGGATCTGCCGCGCGACGCGCGCATCCTCTGCGTCGGGGCAGGAACGGGCGCCGAAATTCTCGCGCTCGCGAAAACCTTCCCCGAATGGTCCTTCGTCGGCGTCGACCCGTCCGAGCAGATGCTTCGTGTCTGCCGTGACAGACTGGAAAAAGCCGGCGTCCTCGATCGATGCGACCTGATAACGGGCTATGTCGAGGATGCGCCCGGCGGTGCGGAATTCGACGCCGTCTTGAGCGTTTTGGTGGCGCATTTCATCAGCCGCTCGGACAGGCCGGGCTTTTATCGGAATGTCCATAACAGGCTAAAGCCCGGCGGCTTCTTCATCAGCACGGAAATCAGCTTCGACCTCGACTCGGCGGAGTTTCCGTCAATGCTGAAGAACTGGGAACGCGTTCAAGAGTTGATGGGCGCCACTCCCGACTCTCTCAAGAACCTTCCCGAGGCCTTGCGCGAAAAACTCAGCATCCTGTCACCAGCAGAGACCGAGACGGCACTGCGCCAAAACGGCTTCGACCTGCCCGTCCCGTTCTTCCAGTCCTTCATGATCCACGGCTGGTATGCGGTGAAACAGGGCGCCTAACGCAGCCGCTGCGTCATCCCCGGCCTGCGGTCGAGGACGGCGTCGAAAGCGGAGAGCTTGCGATCAATACGCCAGCCACCTTCCGACGCCGCCAATCCTCCCGCCGGCCGAGGACCAATCACCAGCGTTCGCGAGAGGCAGAGCGCCCATTGCGGTAAAGCCTTACTCCTCCTGCGACATCGGGTGCGCATGGTGCCCCGAGAGGTAATGCGGCGCGATGCTTACGACGGTGAGCTATTGGCAGTTGAGCCGCGTTGTGCACGCCTCAACACAATGGAACCGATCAGATGTGAACTCCGCCGGCGACCTCGATGCGCTGGCCATTGACCCAACCGAAATCGTCAGAGAGAAGGCCGGCGATTACTGGACCAACGTCTTCTGGTCCGCCAACGCGCCCCAGCGCGGTATACGACGCCAGTGTTTTTGCCACGTCGGGGTTGTCGCGTACGACCCCACCGCTGAAGTCGGTGGCTATAGCGCCAGGGGCGACCACGTTCACAGCGATGCGACGCTCCCCAAGTTCCAAAGCCATATACCGGGTCAGCGCCTCAACGGCAGCCTTCATCGGCCCATAGATCGCACGCCCCGGCATTGAGAATCTCGCAAGCCCGGATGATATATTCACGATGCGCCCGCCGTCGTTCATCAGCGGCAGCAGCTTCTGGGTCAGCAGAAAAGGACCCTTGAAGTGGACTGCGAACTGCGCATCCAATTCAGCTTCGGTCCCACTTTGCAGCGTCGCTGTCGATGAGGTTCCCGCGTTGTTGACGAGATAATCAAAGTGGCTGGCACCCAATGAGGCCAGTGCATTGCGAACCTGCGTGACGAACCCGTCAAATGTATCCGCCCGGGCAACATCCAATTGCAATGCCCCTGCCGCCGCGCCGGCTTCCCGAACGGCTATAACAACTTTTTCAGCCTCTTCTTGCCGCCGGTTGTAGGTGATGATCGACGAGACCCCTTGTTGGGCCAGACGCATCGCTGTGTCGCGCCCCATCCCCCTGCTACCCCCGGTGATGATGGCAATGCGTTGTTTATCGTTCATGGTTGATCTCCTTTCACCGAGAGACATAACCGCTTCATATCAACCAGAAAATACAGTAATCAACTCACATGCTGTACGGATTTTTGAACAATGCCTACTGACTTCGCGGCCGCGCGTGCCTTCGTCGCAGTCGCGACAGCAGGCGGTTTCCGCGACGCTTCGGCCGTAACCGGCATCAGTGCATCCAGCCTCAGCGGCGCGGTGAAGCGGCTTGAAAGCCAACTCGGCGTCCGACTGCTCCATCGTACGACCCGCAGCGTGGTCACGACCGAAGCAGGAGCGCATTTGCTGGAGCATCTGCAATCGGCCATGGCAGACGTGGAGGCCGCTCTGGAGCGTGCCAATAGGTACCGTCATGAACCCGCAGGAAAAATCCGCCTCAACGTGCCAGTTAACGTGGCCCGCCTAGTGCTGCCCAGAATTCTGCCCGGCTTCGTGGCTGCCTATCCCAACATTCGGGTAGAAGTGGTGGCGCAGCACGACTTTGTGGACATACTTGCCGAGGGGTGCGATGCCGGCATCCGCTACGACGAACGGCTGACCAAAAACATGATCGCCATTCCGATCGGGCCCGCCAGACAGCGGTTTGCCACTGCCGCGTCGCCTGCTTACTTGGCGCGATACGGGCGTCCCGAGCAACCTGAGGATCTACTCGATCACGCCTGTCTCCACGGCCGGCTGAGCGGCGGCGCGCCTGCGGCGTGGGAATTCGAACGTGCGGGCGCGGTGGTGAGGATTGAGCCGACAGGTCCGATATCAGTGGACATAAATGCCATCGACCTCGCCGTTTCGACCGCCATCGATGGATGCGGCATTATACATCTTTTCGAGGATTGGCTTAGACCGGCGTTCGATAGCGGCTCGTTGGAGCCTGTACTGGAGCCGTTCTGGCAGAGCTTTTCAGGGCCGTTTCTCTACTATCACGGGCGGGAGTACGTGCCCGCCCCCCTGACAGCATTTATCGCCTACGTCCAAGAAAACCGTTGGTAGGCCGTGAAACACGGACGATCAGACCGCCGCTCGCTTCTCAAGCGAGGCAAGCCCCCCCTCCACCGCCAAGCTCAGCCCTCGGCTCCCTCGACGATGCGGATGTCGCGCACGGCGCCTTCGCCAAGGAGGGAGAGGGCGTGCTGGTAGGCCTCGCTGTCGTGGGCGGCACGGGCCGCATCGACGCTGTCGAATTCGATGACGACGGTGCGTTCGTTAAGGCCGGCCTCATAGACCTGCGCGGGCGTTCCGCGCACGAGAACGCGCCCGCCCGCGGCGGCGATGGCCGGTCCGCTGACCTTGGCATAGGCGGCCAGAGCGTCCGGGTCGGCGATCGAGCGATAGGTCGCAATCCAATAGGCCTTGGCCATCTCTGTCTCCCTTTCCGTTCGAAAGCGCGCCTTGAGTTAAGGCCGCGCGCTACCGCGTCGGTCTCGGTGCTTCTCCGCGATAGTCGTAAAAGCCGCGGCCGGTCTTGAGGCCGAGCCAGCCGGCCTCGACATACTTCACCAGAAGCGGGCACGGCCGGTATTTGGCGTCGGCGAGGCCGTCGTGCAGCGCCTGTATGATGGAAAGGCAGGTATCGAGGCCGATGAAGTCGGCGAGCTGGAGCGGACCCATCGGATGGTTGGCGCCGAGGCGCAGCGCCGCGTCGATGTTCTCCACCGTCCCGACGCCCTCATAGAGGGTGTAGATCGCCTCGTTGATCATCGCCACCAGGACGCGGTGAACGATGAAGGCCGGGAAATCCTCCGAGGTGACGATGGACTTGCCCATCGCCTCGACGAAAGCCTTCGACTCGGCGAAGGTGCGCTCTTCCGTCGCGATGCCGCGCACCAGCTCGGCGAGACGCATCACCGGCGCGGGGTTCATGAAGTGGATGCCGATGAAGCGTTCGGGACGGTCCGTCACGGCGGCGAGGCGTGTGATGGAGATGGATGAGGTGTTGGTCGCGATGATCGCGTCCTTCTTGAGCACCGAGGAGAGCTGCTGGAGGATCTTGCGCTTGACCGTCTCCTCCTCGATGGCCGCCTCGATGACGAGGTCGCAATCGGCGAGATCGCGCAGCGTCTCCACCGCGCGAATCCGCTGAAGGGTGGCGGCCTTTGCCTCCTCGCTCAGCTTGTCTGCCGCCACCTGGCGCTCGAGGTTCGCCTCGATGCGCGCGATGCACTCCTTGACCCGCAGCGGCTCAAGGTCCTGGAGAAGAACATCGAAACCGGCGGCCGCCGTGGCATGGGCTACACCGCCGCCCATCTGCCCGGCGCCGATGATGCCGACCGTCTTGATCCCGTGGTCCATTCTCAAGGCACCTTCCGCTTGCCGATATTGCCGGAAATTATCGCCGCCCCGCCGGGCCGTCAAAGCCCGTCAGAGCTTGTCCTTGAGCTCGGGCAGAATGGTGAAGATATCGCCGACCAGACCATAGTCCGCGAGCTGGAAGATCGGCGCTTCCTCGTCCTTGTTGATGGCGACGATGACCCGCGAATCGCTGATGCCGGCGACATGCTGGATGGCGCCTGAGATGCCGGCGGCGATGTAGAGGTCCGGCGCCACCATCTTGCCGGTCTGGCCGACCTGCCAATCGTTCGGCGCGTAGCCGGCATCGACGGCCGCGCGGCTGGCGCCGACGGCGGCGCCGAGCTTGTCGGCCAGGGGCAGGATCAACTCCTCGAACTTCTCCTTCGAGCCGAGCGCCCGTCCGCCCGAGACGACGATCCGCGCGGAGGTGAGCTCGGGGCGCTCCGCCGCGTCGAGCTCCTCCTTGATGAAGCGCGAAAGGACCGGATCGCCGGCCGCCGCGACGGCCTCGACCGGGGCGGAAGCGGCGCCCTCGCCAACCGGCTTGAAGGCCGAGCCGCGCACGGTGACGACGAGCTTCGGATCGCTCGACGTCACCGTCTCGATGGCGTTGCCGGCATAGGTCGGCCGCTGGAAGGTGGTGCCGTCGATGGCGATGACGTCCGAGATCTGCATGACATCGAGAAGCGCCGCGACCCGAGGCATCACCGACTTTCCGTTGGCGGTGGACGGTGCCAGCAGCGCATCGTAGTTGGGAGCCAAGGAAACGAGCAGCGCGGAGAGCGGCTCGGCGAGCTGATGGGCGTAGGCCGCATCGTCGGCGACGAGCACCTTCGCGACACCATCGAGCCGGCTCGCCGCCTCGGCGATGGACGCAACGCCGGCGCCTGCGACGAGGACATGAACGGGCGCGCCGAGCTTGGCTGCCGCCGCCAGCGTGCGCGCGGTCTGTTCGGAAAGGAGCTTGCCGTCGTGCTCGGCGAGAAGAAGTGTTGTCATGGCTTGGTTCTCCTTCGCCTTTAGAGGACGCCGGCTTCGGTCTTCAGCTTTTCGATCAGCTCGTCCACCGAGGCGAGCTTGACGCCCCCGCCGCGCTTCTTGGGAGCTTCGGTCTTCAGCACCGTCAGGCGCGGCGCAATGTCGACGCCGCAATCCTCCGGCGTCTTTTCCGCGATCGGCTTCTTCTTCGCTTTCATGATGTTGGGCAGCGAGGCATAGCGCGGCTCGTTGAGGCGAAGATCGGCGGTGACGATGGCCGGCAGCTTGAGTTCGACGGTCTGGAGACCGCCGTCCACCTCGCGCGTCACGGTCAGCATGCCCTCGCCCGTCTCCACCTTCGAGGCGAAGACGCCTTGGCTCCAGCCAAGCAGAGCGGCGAGCATCTGACCTGTCTGGTTGCTGTCGTCGTCGATCGCCTGCTTGCCCAGGATCACGAGATCGGGCGCCTCTTCGGCGACCACGGTCTTCAGGAGCTTGGCGACGGCGAGCGGCTCGACCTTGGCGTCGGTCTTCACCAGAATGGCGCGGTCGGCGCCCATGGCGAGAGCCGTGCGCAGCGTCTCGGTGGCCTTCTGCGGACCGACGGAGACGGCGACGATCTCGCTCGCCTTGCCGGCCTCCTTCAACCGAACCGCTTCCTCGACGGCGATCTCGTCGAAGGGGTTCATGCTCATCTTGACGTTGTCGAGCTCGACGCCGGTGCCATCCTGTTTGACGCGGACGGCGACGTTGTAATCGACGACGCGCTTCACGGCGACGAGGACCTTCATGACGCACTTCTCCTGCTAACCCACATGCCGCGAATAGGCGACTTCGCCGCCCCCGTCAAAGGTTCGGCCGATTTCCGCGCCCGTGGCGTCAAGGCGCCCCTACCGCGTCGCGCCCGGCTTCCAGAGCACGTCGGCGCGGCCCTCGTCATTGGCGATGCGCGCGGCCACGAACAGAAGATCGGAAAGCCGGTTGATGTATTTGAGCGCTGTCGGCGTCACCGTGCCCTCTTCCTTCATCGCCAGGAAAACCATCGAGCGCTCGGCGCGCCGCGCCACGGTCCGCGCGAGATGAAGGTGGCTGGCGGCGGCGCTTCCCGCCGGCAGGATGAAGGAGCGCAGCGGCTCCAGCCTGCCGTTGAGGTCGTCGATTTCCCGTTCCAGGCGCTCCACCTGCCCCTCGGTGATCGCCAGACGCTCCATGCCCTCGATCGTCTCGTTCGCCGGCACGGCGAGATCGGCACCGAGATCGAAGAGATCGTTCTGGATGCGGGCGAGGATAGCATCGAGCGCGGCATCCGCGCTGAGCCGGCACAGCCCGAGCGTCGCGTTCGTCTCGTCAACGTCGCCGATCGCGGCAAAGCGCGCGTCGCTTTTCGAGCGGCGCTCGCCCGTGGCAAGGCCGGTCGTTCCGGCATCGCCCGTGCGGGTGTAGATCCGATTGAGCTTGACCAATGTGCTCTCTCCTTGTCAGCGCGCCATCCTTGTTAGCGCGCCATGAGCAGAACGACGACGATGAGCAGCAGGGCAAGCGCCTGCAGCATCACCCGCGCTCGCATCAGCTTCTGCGAGGTGTTGCCGGGGCCGCCGCGCATCATGTTGCCAAGGCCGAGAAACAGGACGAGCAGCACCGCGGCAAGCGCGATCACGGCAAGAAAAGTCAGGAAGGCCGACATCGGGCTCCGTCGTCTGGAAGTGGAATCGCAAGTGATATAGGGCGATTCTCTCTTCCGGCCTATCACCCATTCCGTGTCGCCATTGCGCGCCGCCCTGCACGGCATTATCGCCATGGGGCTCCAACTCGCCGGTCGTCATGCAAACCATCTTCAATGTCATCGTTCCGATCTTCGGCCTCATCGCCATCGGCTATGCCGTCGCGCGCCTGAAAATCCTGAGCCATGAGAAGGGCGACGCGCTGACGAGCTTCGTCTTCATGATCGGCGTGCCCTCGCTGCTCTTCCACACACTGGCAGGGTCGGAGATGAAGGCCGCCAACCCTTTGCTCCTGTGGGCGGTCTATTTCGGTTGCGTCGCCATCAACTGGACAATCGCCAGCATCCTCGTTAGGAAGATCGCCGGCGCCGACCGGCGCAAGAGCGTCATCGCGGGTGTGGCGGCCAGCGCCAAGAACGGCGTCTTCGTCGGCATTCCGGCTGTCGAGCTCGCCTATGGTCAGCCAGGCCTTCAGGTTCTGCTACTCATCATCGCGGTGCATCTGCCGGTGATCATGATGACCTCTACCATCCTCACCGAATGGGCGGCGGTGGTCGACGCGCGCGAGCCGGGGCGCAATCCGGTCCCAATGTCCAGCGGCGGCGCGCTGAGGCGCGTGGCAAAGAACCTCGGCACAAACCCGCTCGTCATCGGCCTCGCCCTCGGCGCCGTATGGTTCACCTTCGGCCTGCCGCTCGGCCCGCTCGACGAGATTACCGCCTCGCTCGGGCGCACGGCCAGCCCGCTGGCGCTTTTCGCCCTCGGCATGTCGCTGGACCGCTATTCGGTGAGAGGTGACATCGCCTCCACCTTGATCGCCTCGACGCTTTCCATCGTCCTCCTGCCGGTCCTGGTCTATTTCGTCGGCTCGCAGGTGCTGTCGCCGCTGTGGCTGAAAGTGGCGGTGCTGATGGCCGCGTGCCCCGCCGGCATCAACTGCTATGTGCTCGCCGGCTATTTCGGCTCAGGCCAACGGATGGCGGCCGCCACCATCCTCATCACCACCTTAGCCTCGGTCTTCGGCCTCAGCTTCTGGCTCACGGCCCTGGGCTAGAACCCGACCATCCGCCTGATATCCGCAGCGGTCAGACCCGCCTCTCGCAGCGCCTTCAGCGAAACATCGCCAGCGCTCTTGGAGAGCTTGCGGCCATCATCGCCGAGGATCAGGTCATGATGGTGATAGACCGGGGCGGGAAGGCCGAGCAGCGCCTGGATCACCCGGTGGACGGAAGTCGAATGGAAGAGGTCCCTCCCCCGCACCACATGCGTCACGCCCTGAAGAGCGTCATCGACCACGACCGCGAGATGGTAGGAGGTCGGAATTTCCTTGCGCGCCAGGATCACATCGCCCCAGCGCGAAGGTTCCGCCGCGACGCGTCCTGTCTCGCCCTCCGGCCCCGCGCCTGTCTCCAGCCAGTCGAGGCGCCCCAGCCGCGCCAGCGCCGAGGCCATATCCAGGCGCCAGGCGAAAGCTTCGCCCTCGGCGATCCGCTCCGCCCTTTCCACCTCGCCCAGTCCCCGCTCCTCGCCGGGGTAGAGAAGCGCGCCGTCAGGATCGCGCGGCCAGGAGCGGCCCTCCCTCTCGGCATAGTGCTCGGCAAAAGCGCGCACCGCGCCACGGCTCATGAAGGCGGGATAGACGAGCCCTTCGGCGATCAGGGCATCCAGCGCCGCCGCATAGTCGGCAAAGTGAATGGACTGGCGCCGGGGCGGTTCGTCCCACTCGACGCCGAGCCAATGGAGGTCCGCTTCGATCCGCCTCTCGTTCTCAAGGCTGCAGCGCGCGCGATCGATATCCTCCATGCGAAGCAGAAAGCGCCCGCCGGCCTCGCGCGCCATATGGTGATTGAGAAGCGCCGAATAGGCATGGCCGAGGTGGAGCTCGCCATTGGGGCTCGGCGCGAAGCGAAAAACGGGTTGCGCGTCATCCATCGCTGCGGCCTCTCCTTTCTCGCACTATATCGCCGGGCTGGGCATGACGGCATGGCAGGAGAGACGAGGCTTGACCAGAGGTTTTGGACAGCCGGCGGCAGCGAACGTCGATGCGTCGCTTCCGGCGCGGATCGAAAGCGAGGCGGACATCGCCGCCGCTCTCGTAGCGCTCCAGCATCTCGACCCGCGCCTTCGCCCGGTCGTCGCGGCGGCGGGAGAAGTGCCGCTGCGCCGGAACCCGCCCGGTCTCAAGGGGCTCGTCTTCACCATGATCGGGCAGCAGGTGTCGCGGGCCAGCGCCATGGCGATCTTCGAACGTCTCGACGCCAGCCTGGACGTCACGGACCATCACGCGATCCTCGCCGCCCCCGACACCGTTTTCCGCGCCGCCGGTCTTTCACGCGCCAAGCACAAGACGATCCTTGCCGTCGCCGCCTCCATCCTGTCCGGCGAGCTCGACCTTTCTCGCGTCGCCTCGTCCTCTTCCGAAGAGGCCGTCGCCGAGCTGGTCCGTGTGCCGGGGATCGGCCCATGGACGGCCGAATCCTATCTGCTCTTCTGTCTCGGTCATCCGGATGTCTTTCCCGCCGGGGATCTGGCGCTTCAGGTGGCCGTGGCGGCCGCGTTCGATCTCGGCGAGCGCCCGAGCGCACGGGCATTGAAGGAAATCGCCCTCGGCTGGGCGCCGCATCGCGCCACGGCCGCGCGGCTCTTTTGGGCCTATTATCGGACCCTTACGCGCCGCGAGGCCGCCCCTGTCGGGATCGGCTCCTGACGATGTGATGCAAAGTGTCGCGCGGAAGAATATTCTTCCCGCGCCAAATCCTTGTTGTCCCTTCACAAAGGCGACATGAAGGGGCACGATAAAGCAACGCGCGAAGCATCATTCCTGAGTACGATGACGTTGGTTCTGTCCGAGCAAAGGATCTTTCAAAGGCTGATCGACCTCCTTTGCCCAATGCTCGAGTCCGCGCAGCTCGAATGAAGTCGTTTTTGTGAAGGAGACCCTTCCTTGACGATCGCCGTCAACCCCGGGCTCTCGCCCGCATTGGTGCTGAATGCCGATTACCGGCCTCTGAGCTATTATCCCTTATCGCTCTGGGGGTGGCAGGACGCGGTGAGAGCCGTGTTTCTCGACCGGGTGACGATCCTGGCGGAATACGACAAGACGATCCGAAGTCCGAACTACTCGATGAAACTGCCCTCGGTCGTCTGCCTCAAATCCTACGTCAAACCCGCCCGATACCCCGCCTTCACCCGGTTCAACGTCTTCCTGCGTGACCGCTTCGAGTGCCAGTACTGCGGCTCGAGACACGAACTGACGTTCGACCATGTCATCCCCCGCTCCAAGGGCGGCCTCTCCACCTGGGATAACGTCGTCGCCGCCTGCTCCCCCTGCAATCTCAAGAAGGGCAACCTGCTTCCCCAGGCCGCCGGCATGATCCCGAGGCAAAAGCCCTTCCAGCCGACCGTTCACGACCTTCACAACAACGGCCGCCTCTTCCCGCCGAATCACCTGCACGAAAGCTGGCTCGACTATCTCTACTGGGACACCGAGCTCGACCCCTAAAGGAACAGCGCTCGATCACACCCGATCGGGACGGCCGAAGGCGCCGCGAAACGCGACCAGGGCGAAGAAGGCCGAGGCAAGAACATTCCATCCGGCGAAGGACAGGCCGAGGAAGCGCCAGGACGCCTGATCGCAGGCCACCGGCTTCACCGCATCCATGGTGGCCAGGAGATCCCCCGACATATCGGTCTCCGCCCCGGTGGTACAGGCCGTCGGGCCGGCCCAGAAATGCCACTCCACCCCGGCGTGATAGACCGCCGTGCCAAGCCCAAAAAGCATCAACAGCCCGATCAACGTTAGCAGCGCGCGCGGCAGGACGGCCGGCATGCGGCCCATCGCCGTCACCAGCGCGATCAACGCCAGCGGCACGGAGATGTAGTAGGGCCAGCGCTGGAGAAGGCAGAGCTCGCAGGGAAGATACCCCCCGACATGCTCGAAGAGCTGCGCCGCCGTGATCGTCGCCGCCGAGCCGAGAAGAAGGATCGCGGCCGCGCCTGTCTGGCGAATGCCGAGTGGACGGGAGAGGATGGAAGCCATCGCGTTTTCCTGGGATACCTCAGAACATATACCGGACGGCGACGAAGCCGCCGATGAGAAGCACCATGAAAAGGGTGAAGAGAAGGCCGAGATTCTTCTCGATGAAGGTCTGGATCGGTGCGCCGAAACGGGAGAGCAACCAGGCGACCAGGAAGAAGCGAATGCCGCGGCCGATAATGGAAACGGCGGTGAACGTCAGAAGATCGAGCTTCACCACGCCCGAGAAGATGGTCATCACCTTGTAGGGGAAAGGCGTCAGCGCGGCGAAGAGCACGGCCCAGCCGCCCCACTCGTCATACCAACCCTTCAGTTGGTTGAAGGCTTCCGCCTTGCCGTAGAACTCGATCAGCGGCCTGCCCACGACATCGTAGAAGACAGCGCCAATAGCATAGCCGAGATAGGCGCCGAGCACGGAACCAACGGTAGCGACAAGCCCGATCCGAACCCATTTGCGCCTTTCCGAAAGCGCCATCGGAATGATCAGGGCATCCGGCGGGATCGGAAAGAAAGAGCTTTCGATGAAGGCGATCACGCCGAGAGCGGCTTCGGCATAGCGCGTTGCGGCGAGCGACATCACCCAGTCGTAAAGGCGGCGCAGCATTGTTCGAGAAATCCCGGTGGGCGGCCGGCATGCCACCGGTCCAAGATTGGCCCAACCTGTAGCGGGCGCGGTGGCCCGTGACAATCGGCGCATTTGCCGAACACATCGTTCGTGAGAGCCGCAGGGCACGGAAAGCCCCGGTTCAGAGAGTGGCGAGCCGCATGATCTCGGCCTCGGCGGCAATCGCCCTAACCGCCGCATCGAGCCCCGGACGATAGGCGAGCAGAGCGTCGAGGTCGCAATCTCGGCGGGCGGAGGTGATGGACACGGCGCCGAAAAGTTCTCCTGCCACCGAGAGGATCGGCATGGCCAGACAGACGATGCCGGGCTCGTGCTCCTCTTCGTCGAGAGCATAGCCCCGCGCTCGGATGACCGAGAGCTCCGCCCGCAGAGCATCCTCATCGGTGATCGTGGTCGCGGTGAAGCGCGAGAAGGCCTGTTGGGCGATCGCCCGATCGAGCCGCTCGGGCGACAGGGCCGAAAGCAGCGCCTTCCCGATTCCGGTGCAATAGGCGGGCGCAATCTTACCGGCACTCGAATACATCGAGACCACGCGGCGGCCGAGGCGCTTATCGACATAGAGCACCTGACAGGCGTCCAGCACGGCAAGATGCAGGGTTTCGCCCGTGGCAAGGCTCAACCTGTCGAGCGCGTCGCGAGCGGCCTCGACGAGGCTCGTCCGTCTCCAAGCGGCATGGGCAAGGCGCATGATACGCATGCCGATGCGATACTGCCGCGCCTCCTCGTCGTGAATGAGCGCCCCCTCCTCCACCAACACCTTGAGAAGGCGGTGCAGCGTACCCTTCGCATAGCCGGTGAGCGCGAGCAGCTCGGAAAATTTGAGGGGGCGGCCGGCCTCGGCCACCGTGTCCAGCACCGCGAAAACCTTTTGGACCGGCCCCTCCCCCGGTCGACGTGCGCCTTCCTCGTCTTCGCGCACCGAAACAGCGCCGAAAGGGCCTTCCGATGCTGCTTCCGACACGCCTTCTCCATGCGGCGAAAAGAAACGGGTCATGAAATTCCTCTTGACGCCGTCAGCATAGAATGAAAATTTTCCAACTGAAAGAACCAAGTTCCATTAAATGGAACAATTGGCGCAGAGTTCATGGCACCGGACGGCAGTTCCTCCTCCGATCATGATCAGGCGGCGAGCCTTCGCGGTGCCCGCCGCTCGCATGCTGCGTCACAACCTCATGGCGCGCCGTCCGTCCGCTTCTATCGGGTGGACCTGTCGGATATTCGGACAGAGCTTTTGGCGCGCATGGCAAGGAGGCACTGAGGACCATGACCCACCACTCACGTTTCGAGACGCATTTCGCCCGACGCCCGGTGGTGGCCATTCTGCGCGGTATCGGGCCGGACGAAGCGGTGGCGGTCGGCGAGGCGCTTGTGGAAGAGGGCATTACGATCATCGAGGTGCCGCTCAATTCTCCCGAGCCGCTCGTCTCCATCGAGCGGCTCGCAACGAGCCTTGGCGACCAGGCGGTCGTCGGCGCCGGAACGGTGCTGACGACCGATCAGGTTTCCGATGTCGCGCGCGCCGGCGGCGCCATCGTCGTTTCCCCCAACACCAATCCCGCCGTGATCGCCGAGACACGCCGTGCGCGGATGGTGAGCCTGCCGGGCATCTTCACGCCGACCGATGCCTTCGCCGCGCTCGATGCCGGCGCCCACGCGTTGAAGATTTTTCCTGGCGAAGCGGCGACCCCGGAATCGGTCAAGGCGCTGAACGCGGTCCTGCCGAAGGGCACGCGCCTGCTCATCGTCGGCGGTGTCGACGCCGCCAGCCTGCCACGCTGGAAGGAAACGCCGATCGCCGGCTATGGCATCGGCTCGTCCATCTATCGACCGGGCGACGATGCCGCCGCCGTCCGCGCCAAGGCGCGCGCCTTCCTTGCCGCGCTGTGAGGCGGCGATGATGCCCCTTCCGAGGACATTCCCATGAAGATCACCGCACTCAAGACCTTTATCGTCCCGCCGCGCTGGTGCTTTCTGAAGATCGAGACCGACGAGGGCGTCTCGGGTTGGGGAGAGCCGGTTTTGGAGGGGCGCGCGGCAACCGTTGCGGCCGCCGTCGAAGAGCTTTCCGATTATCTCATCGGCAAGGACCCCTTCCTCATCGAGGACCACTGGACGGTGCTCTACCGCTCCGGTTTCTATCGTGGCGGCGGCATCCACATGAGCGCCCTGGCGGGCATCGACCAGGCGCTGTGGGACATCAAGGGCAAGGCCTTCGGCGTGCCGGTTCACCAGCTTCTCGGCGGACGTCTGCGCGAGAAGATCCGCGTCTATTCCTGGATCGGCGGCGACCGGCCGGGCGACACGGCGAACGCTGCAAGGGAAGCGGCCTCGCGCGGCTTTTCGGCCATCAAGATGAATGCGACCGAGGAGCTTCAGATCGTCGACAGCCACGCCAAGGTGGACGAGGTCATCGCCCGGGTCCAGGCGATCCGCGACGCCCTCGGCCCGCATTTCGGCATCGGCGTCGATTTCCACGGCCGCGTCCACCGGCCGATGGCCAAGATCATCGCCAAGGAGCTCGATCCCTTCGACCTCATGTTCATTGAGGAGCCGGTCCTCAGCGAGCATTCCGAGGCGCTGAAGGAGATCGCCAACCACACCGCGACGCCGATCGCGCTCGGCGAACGGCTCTATTCTCGCTGGGACTTCAAGCGCGTCCTCAGCGAGGGCTATGTCGACATCATCCAGCCCGACCCCTCGCACGCCGGAGGCATCACCGAATGCCGCAAGATCGCGGCCATGGCCGAGGCCTACGACGTCGCCGTCGCCTTCCACTGCCCGCTCGGACCCATCGCGCTAGCGGCGAACCTTCAGCTCGACGCCGTCTGCTACAACGCCTTCATCCAGGAGCAGAGCCTCGGCATCCACTACAACCAGACCAACGATCTGCTCGATTATCTCGTCGATCCCAACGTCTTCGACTATGGCGACGGCTTTGTGAAAATGCCCGAGGCGCCCGGTCTCGGCGTCGAGATCAACGAGGACTATGTCACTGAACAGGCCGCCATCGGCCACCGCTGGCGCAACCCCGTCTGGCGCCACGCCGACGGCACCTTCGCCGAGTGGTGAGGGCAAGATAGCCGCTTCGCCGATCGGGCCATTTTGCCGGACCGGCTAACCGCCCTCGCGCGCAGCTGGCATTCGCGAGGGAGGTTGCGGGCCTGCGCCGCAATAGTAAGCCGGCGCATCACGCGCACGGCAGCACGTGACATCTCAGCTCATGATGATCCATTGGCCGATCTGGGCCCTCCCCCAGAGCGGTCCTTCATCCATGACCCGGCGCCCCTCCTTCGCAAGCATCATTGCGCTCCGTGCGCAAGGACTTCCGTCGTGGTGCCAGAGTTGACACAGTGTAAACTTGACGTAGACAGTCAAAATAACGATAAAGAAGCGCCGAGACAGTTTCCGTCATCGACGCGGGACGAAACGGGCAAAGAGGCATGAGCGCGCCTTCCGGAGAGGGCAGCGGCCGGCCATCCGTTTCGTCGCGCCCTTTCCTTATGAGCAAGGACAGCACCCATGTCACATGTCATGGCGACCCCTCGAGACAGGCTCATTCTCCCGTTCATGAGCGGATTCTACGACGGCTTTGCGAAGCCCATCGGCTGGCTCGTGTTCCGCGTCATCATTGGCGGCCTGCTGGTGATCGAAGGTTGGTCGAAGATCATGGACCCTCTGGCGCAAACGGCCTTCGTGGAATCCATCGGCTTTCATCCCGGCTGGTTTTTCTCGCCGCTCCTCGCGGGCATCCAGGTGATCGGAGGCGGACTGATGGTCATTGGGCTGTGGACGCGCCCGGCCGCGCTCGCCAGCACGCTGATGCTGTTGGTCACCATCTGGTACCACATCACCCATCCCTATGGTGACGCCTTCCTGACCCAAGAGGGCATCGAATTCCTGAAGGCCAACACGCAGTACCTGACGGCGCAGGGCCAGCGTCAGCTGCTTACGGATGGCGGAATGGCCTTCCTGCACCTGGTCCAGGACAAAGCCGTGACCAACCAGATCTTCTGGACAGTCGGCGCGGCTCTGATCGCGGCCTTCGGCGCCGGGCGTTTGTCGGTCGACGGCGCCATGATCGGCAAAGAGTTCTAGAGCGGGATGAAGTTCGGCAGAATCGGAAGAGGATTCCATCGGAGGCGCCAATCTGATTCAACATGCTGGCTGGAGACGGAGGCCAGCATGGATGGGTCGACCTTATTCGATGGATCTGCGCGAGCGGGTGGTTGCGGCGGTGCTTGAGGGCGGGCTGTCGCGCCATCAGGCGGCGGAGCGCTTCGGGGTTGCGGTGAGCACGGCGGTCAAATGGCTGCAGCGCCACCATGAGACGGGCAGTGTGGCGCCCGGCCAGATGGGTGGGCACAAGCCGAAGAAGATCGCCGGCGCGCATGCCGAGTGGCTGCGCCGGCGCTGCACGGAGAAGCCCTTCACGCTGCGCGGCCT
>NZ_FUXL01000003.1 GCF_900167365.1 Consotaella salsifontis
GGCACCGCCTCGACGCGGATGACGATGGTGCCAGCGCGATAGTCGATCGGCGCCAGACGCTTGGACTTGGCCAGAGAGAAGAACGGATAGGCCATGAGGTCCTGGGCGTCGCGCGGGGCAAGATCACCGGGCAGCGCCCGGAAGAGATCGAGCTGCTCGCGTTCGGCCTTGTGGGGATGAGCCGGCATCAGCGGGCGTCGCGCCCAGTGGTCCGCAGCAACGGCGAGGCATGCCGCTTGGCGGGAAGCAGCGAGCCGCGCGGATCGGAAGTCGAGGTGACGGCGCCGCGGTCGGCCCAGGCCTGGAGATCGTCGAGGCAATAGACGACACGGCCGCCGAGCTTGCGGTAGGCGGGGCCGGTGCCATAGGTGCGGTGCTTCTCGAGGGTGCGGCCGGAAAGACCAAGGAAGCGGGCGGCTTCGGGCGTGCGGAGATAGCGCGGCGGCAAGCCGGGGATGGTGGGCGTCATGATCGGGCCTTCGAGGGTTGAATGAGGCCGCCGGCGATCGGCGGCGAACGAAGGCCACGGTGGCGGAGAAGCGCCGCGCAGAGGGAGGGCGAAGAGGGAAAGCGAAAAATCGCCCCCTCGGCGGCAAAGGGTCAGTCGTGGCGGCGATGGCGGAAGAGATCGCGATAGCCGCCGCCGACCAGGCGGGTGCCCTCGCGCACGAGCCGTTTGACCTTGTCGCGCAGAGACGAGGTCTTCCACATCTCGTCGGCGAGCCGACCGGCACCGAACAGGACCGCAGCGATCTCGCGGTGGGTGGCGCCACAGCTTCGTCCGTCGAAGGCCTGCAGCGCTTGCCGGATGGTGTGGCGCCGCTGCGGCGTCAGCCGATCGTCGGGCGGAATGCGGCGACCGGCGAGCACATGCCGGTAGCGCTCCAGCGCGCGCAGCCGGTCAGGAAGATCGGCATCCAGCGGAACGATGGCGGCAAGGGCATCGTCGGCCGCGATGCCCGGCAGAACGAAGACATGGAGGGAGGAGAGGCCGGCGCCGAAGGCAAGGTCGAGACCATCAGTGCCAGCCGGAGCGGCGCCGGCGTCAGGCGGCGGAGCAACCTCGCCGGCAACAGGGGCAAGAACCGGCTTCTGCGTCAGCAGCACCGTCGCCGGATCGACCTCGGCCGTCCAGAACACCGTCGCATCGTTCGCCGTCTCGCTCGGTGCCGTTGGGAAATCGGATCCCCCAGCGCAGCCGCATCAGGCGCGCCAGATGCGCGGCGTTGCGCGCATGGTCCTGCACCTCGGCAAAGTCGCGCTGATAGTCCGGATTGCGGCGCAGGCACTCCCAGGCGAGATCGGAACCCGTGAGATCGTCGAGATAGTCGTAGTCGGACGAAGACCGCCATCGCGATGCATCAGGCACCATGGCATCCTCCTTGCCGCAAAACGCGCGGCTGCTGATGCCTTGAAAGATTCCCGCTGCGATTGTGCTTGGGAAGTCCGCCTGCCGGCATCACCCGATGCGGCGCCAGCATCACGGGGTGCAGTCAGTGCTGCTCTTCGCGCGCGAGAAAGCGATAGCCGGTCGTGCTCATCCAGCGGGCGCGGGCGAGATGGGCCTCATAAACATGCCTTGCGCGCTCCGGCTCCCGTGCCGGATCAAGCCCGAACAGCACAGCAGCCACCTCCTGCCAGTCGGCGCCGTCGGCCGCCGCGTCGAGAAGCCGCACGTAGAGCTTCACATGCGCGCGGTCGTAGTCGGTCAGCCCGTCGCTCTCGGGCGGCGCATCGTGTAGTGGCGAAGTGATCATGGCGGCCCTCGCAGAGGCTCCAGCGTCGGCGCTGCGATAGCACGGCGGCGGGATCGGCAGAAGCAGCGAAGCGGCACCAGATCGCGGCCCTCACTCCCGGCGCCGGATGTCGCCAGCATCGGCCTGTTGAATACGCACTATAGTTGATAAACTCATAGTATGTAAACGCGGCACGCCTTGCGCATGGATATGCGCAAGCTGGTCGGCCGAAACTTCGCCCGACTGCGTCGGGCTCAGGGCCTGACGCAGGAGGATGTCGAGGCGCGCTCCGGCTTCAGCCAGCAGTATCTCAGCGGCCTGGAGCGAGGGCGGCGCAATCCGACGATCATTACGCTCTACGAGCTCGCCCAGGCTCTCGGCGTCAGTCATGTCGATCTGGTCCAGCCGGACGATGAGGACGATCGTTGACGCGCCATCCTGCGACGCTGTGAAAGCTCCCTGGCCGGCCGGAGCCGACCAGGGAACGAGGTCCGTCAGTCGCCGGTCCGGCGGCTGGGGCGAGACCAGATCAGGCTGTAGCCGTCGCCGTTCTCGTCGTCGAAGAGGTTGGCGAAGATCGGAGCGGTGAAGCTCGGATCGTCGAGCTTGAGGCCGAGATAGTCGCGGCCCTCGCTGGAGCGCTTGGACCATGCGGCGCCGATTTCCACTCGACCTGCATAGACGCGGTGGCTGGGAGCGTTGTCGCTGGTGGTGCGCACCTCGGGAACGATGCGGACGTTCTTGGCCTGGACGGAAAGGGTGACGATTGCGCCGGTGAACTCGTTGTCGCCGGTCTTCTTGAAGGTGCCGATGGTCGCCATGGTGGTTCTCCTTGATCTCTTGTCTTCGAGCCCGCACCGTTGCGGCCTCGATGGCGATCGACGGGCCGAGGGCGATCGGCGCCGCATCCGCTTGCGGGCCGCAGCGGCAGCGGAGGATGGCAGCCGGACGGCTTTCTTGATCCGCGCGGAATGACGGCGTCCTCGGGGCCCCACGCGGCTCGCCGCGTGGGGTGGGGACCTGACAGGGGAAGAAAGTTGGCCGGCGCCATTGCGGCCAAGTCGATCGAGGCGCAGCCGGCCTTCGGCCAGATCAGCCCATTGAAGAGGCCGTTCGGGAGCGCTCGATCTGCGGGAAGATCAATGGAGACGTCACGGCCGGCGAGAGGAATCAAGGCCCGGCAGCACGTGGGCGCCTCGGTCGTGGACCTGCCCTCGGCGTTGCCTCGCCACATCAAAGAGATACGCGCCATCGGCGACAATCAGCGGCGTCAGGCGCCAGCATCAGGGCTATGCCATCAAGAAATGGGCGCCGATACTGCGCGGGCGGGCGTCGTATCCGGATCGCTGGACAGAGGTACTCCTACGATTGCCACCGTGCGTAGAATCGGTGACAACGGGCCGTCAGCCGAGTGTCAGCTTCCGGGCTGGACGGGGGAGGCAGACAAATTGAACCGCGTGAGAGAGAGACCTTTCTCCGTGAATGCCTTACGTTTGTCGCGGATGCTTTGGGGGAGACGTGACTGCCCATTTCGAAGACATAGGAGCTCCGCCTACCGCTGGCGCGCCGCTGAGCGCAGATCAGGCTGTCGCCGGGCCACGCATTCCGCCCCAACAGCAGATTCTCATATACTCCGCCGAAGAATGGGAAATTTTCATTCAGGAGTGGGCGCACTACTGCCTCAAGCAGGAATACATCAAGGTGCAACGCGCGAGCGGTGCTGGCGACAAGGGAATCGACGTCGCCGGGTTTGCCGGCGTCGCTTTGCTACAGGGCGTTTGGGACAATTACCAGTGCAAGCACTATGATCACGCGCTCTACCCGAGCGACGCCTGGCCTGAGATTGGCAAGATTCTCTGGTACTCGTTCAAGGGAGATTACAACCCGCCAAGGCGCTACTACTTCGTAGCTCCCCGAGGAGTTGGCACGACGCTCGCAGGCTATCTGGGCGATGTGGCGAAGCTCAAGATGCTGCTAATCGAAAATTGGGACAAGAATTGCCGCAAGAACATCACCGATACACAAGAAATCGCCCTTGAGGGCAAATTCTTCGAACATGTGAAGACGTTTGACTTCTCGATTTTCGAAGCCAAGACCGCGCTTGAGATTATCGAGGCTCACCGGGCGAGTCCGGTTCATATCGCCCGCTTTGGCGGCGGTCTGCCCAATCGTCCGGACCCCGGTGCGCCTCCCGAGGAGATCGCTCCGCCCGAAAGCAGGTATGTGGCGCAACTGCTCAGCGCCTATGCCGAGCATACCAATGCACCAATTCCCGACGTTTCCGCCCTGAAAGCATGGTCCAAGCTCAACGACCATTTCGGCCGCCAGCGAGTAGCCTTCTATCATGCGGAGTCGCTCCGCCTCTTTGCTCGCGATACCGTGCCGGAAGGGACATCTGAGTCCCTACAGGATGAGATTCACGCAGGCGTGGTCGATGTTTGCGAGGCGGATCACTGCGACGGCTATGATCGCGTCTGCGCCGTCACCAAGGAAGCTCGGAATCTGCCTATCACATCGAACCCGCTTATCGCACGAGCGAAGGTGCAGGATCGCGAAGGCATCTGCCATCAACTGGCCAACGAGGATCGGTTGGAATGGTCGAAGCCGTAGCCCGACGCAAAGTGCCCGCCACCTTCAATGGGGCCCTAGAAGCGGGCGTGCGCGCTGTTGCTTTGCTCGCCGCCGCGCACCCGTATTCATTCGACTTGCAACGCTTGATCGCATTCGATTATTTGCTCGTGCATACGGCCGATGTTGGAGGACCCGCGAGCCTTCACCCGCCCGCTCCCCTTCATCCCGCAGAGCTGCTCGTACGCCGTAAACTGGTCGAACAGGCTTTGCTGCTCATGATGACCCGCGACCTTGTGCAACGAGAGGTCTCGACCGAGGGCATCCGTTACCGCGCCGGAGAGAACGCGACACCATTTCTGCAGGCGCTTCAGTCCGGTTATCTCGGCGCGCTCAAGGACCGCGCCGCGTGGCTCGTCGGTGAGTTCGGCGCCCAGTCGGATACGGACTTCCGCGCCCTGATGCGGCGCTTCTTCGACCGCTGGGTTGAGGAGTTTCAGGTGGCAGAAAGCAGCCTTGGGGTGGAGTCGTGATCACGCCAGGCTTGCGCATCCGCCATCTTGCATTCCATGGCCCGAACCGCGAAGCGGCTGCAGTCGAGTTTGGCGCAGGGCTCAATCTTCTCTATGGCGCCTCCGATACCGGCAAGTCGTTCGTCGTCGAAGCCATCGATTTCATGCTTGGCGGGAAAACCGCGCTGCGAGACATTCCCGAGCGCATCGGTTACGATCTCGTGTTGCTCGGTATCGAAACCATGGATAGCGAGCAGTTCACGCTTTCCCGGAGCGCAGACGGCGGAAATTTCCGCCTGTTTAGGGGCCTTTATCTTGAGCCACCACCAGCTGATAGCGAGGCGCGCGAACTTGCTGACCAGCACAGCGAGCGGAGTGCCGATAACCTTTCGAGCTTCCTCCTCGAAAAGTGCGGGCTGAATGCCAAGCGAGTGCGCAGGAACAAGCGGGGTGACACGAACAGCCTCAGCTTCCGCAACCTCGCGCGCCTGATGATCGTCACGGAAACTGAGATCACCTCTCAGCGCTCGCCGCTGACCGACGGCAACCCCACTGCCGACACGCCCAACTTCGCGACTTTTAAGCTTCTGCTGACCGGCGTAGACGATTCAGCGCTCGTCGCGCAGAGGGCCGCGACGCCGGAAGACCAAACGCGCGAAGCACAAATCGAGCTGCTCGACCAGCTCATCGGCGAGTACCGGGACCGGATAAAGGGGCTCGCGAAACAGCCGAAGGAGCTGGAGGACCAGCTAGGACGGCTTGAGGGCTCGCTTGACGCATACACACAGCAGCTCACGACCAGTGAAGCGGATTTCCGCCGCCTTTCGGGGCGGCGACGCGAGTTGCGCGAACGACTGGAGCAGGGAAAGGATAGGCGCGCCGAGATCACTTCGCTGTTGGAACGGTTCGACCTTTTAGGGGAGCATTACCGCTCCGATGTAGATCGGCTTCGCGGCATTGAGGAAGCGGGTACTTTGTTCAGCGTGCTCGGTCATACGCAATGCCCGCTTTGCGGCGCGCCACCCGAGCATCATCAGCGTGATGCTGAGTGCGGTGGAAACGTGGAGGCTGTGGTAGCTGCCGCCCGCAGCGAGATTGCAAAAATCGAGCTGCTGCAGAGAGAGCTTGATGACACTGTTGCCGCGCTACGCCGCGAGGGAGCGGGATTCGACCGGCGCTTGCCGAAGGTCGAGGGGGAACTTTCCTCCGTCTCGTCTGAACTCGAGGGCTTGACTGCGCCGAAGCTCAGGCAGCTCCGCGCCAGCTACGGCGAACTGGCAGATAAAAGGGGCGAGGTGCGCGAAGCGCTCGCGATCTACCGCACGCTTCAGGATATGGAGAAGCGGCGCGAAGACCTGGAGCGGGGAAGCGACCAGCGCGCCGCCGCTGTGTCGGATGGCGACCTTCCAACGACAGTGGCGACAAACTTTGCGCAGCGCGTTGAGACCATCCTCAAAGGCTGGCACTTCCCAGGTGCGGACCGCGTGTATTTCGACGCAAAGGCACGGGATCTCGTTATCGGTGGGAAATTGAGAACGGCGCGAGGCAAGGGCCTTCGCGCAATCACCCATGCCGCCTTCACCATTGGCCTTCTTGAATACTGCCGGGAGAACAACACGCCCCACCCTGGCTTTGTGGTCCTTGATTCCCCATTACTGGCGTACCGCGAGCCGGAGGGGGATGACCTAGACCTAATAGGCACAGACCTAAACGCGCAGTTCTACTCGTACCTAGCTAAGCTACCTGTGGACCGCCAGGTGATCGTCATCGAAAACCGGGACCCGCCATCCGAAGTTTCGGCCCGTCCGAACGTGCTCATGTTCAGCAAGAACCCAAATAGCGGCCGCTACGGGTTCTTCCCCCTGGCTGCGGGCGTAGTAGGTACTGCCGCTGAATAGTGCGAACAGCGAGCTTCCAAGTGTCTGCACTGGGATGGTTTGCCATCTCCCAGCATGGTGCGTCTTCGGCGCCAAATCGCCGTCTGAGCGTAATTCGATCCGAGATCGATCCCGTCGAAGCCGAGCCGGGCACACAGATGACCAAGATCCCTGAGAAGCGCGACTTTCCAGTGAGCCAGGTGCGGCGCTACCTGGAGCCGGGGTCGATCGTGCTGGTTTCGTCGAAGTGGCGGGACAAGACGAACATCATGACGCTGGGCTGGCACACGGTGTTGGAGTTCTCGCCCTCGCTGGTGGGGCTGATGATCTCGGGCGGCAACCACAGCTTCCGCATGATCCGCGAGAGCGGCGAGTGCGTGATCAACCTGCCGACGACGGCGCTGACCGACACGGTGGTCGGCATCGGCAACACCAGCGGCGCTGACATCGACAAGTTCGCCGAGTTCGGACTGACGGCCGAGGAGGCGTCACAGGTCGACGCCCCGCTGATCGGCGAGTGCCACGCGAACTTCGAATGTCGGCTTCATGACGACGCGCTGGTCCAGCGCTACAACTTCTTCATCTTCGAGGTGGTGAAAGCGCATGTCGCGCCGTCGCCCGAGCATCCCGAGACGCTGCACTATACCGGCGACGGCGTCTTCATGGTGGCGGGCGAGATCATCGACCGCCGCTCGTTGTTCCGGCCGGAGATGCTGGGCTGACGCGGCGCTTACGCGCCGCCGAACCGCCAGACGGGAATGCCGAGCTTGCGAGCCTTGTCGGCAAGGTTGGCCTGGATGCCGCTGCCGGGAAAGACGATGACGCCGATCGGCAGCGCCTCAAGCATATGGTCGTTGCGCTTGAAGGGTGCGGCCTTGCCGTGGCGGGTCCAATCCGGTTTGAAGGCGATCTGCGGGATCTCGCGATGATCGGCCCAGCGGGCGGCAATCCGCTCGGCGCCCTTGGGCGAGCCGCCGTGCATCAGCACCATGTCAGGGTGCTTGGCGTGGACCTGGTCGAGCTTCTCCCAGATCAGCCGGTGGTCGTTGAAGTCGAGACCGCCGGTGATGGCGACCTTCGGTCCCGCCGGCAGGAGCACTTGCGTTTCGGCCCGCTTCTTCGCGGCGAGGAAGTCGCGGCTGTCGATCATGGCGGAGGTGAGAGCCTTGTAGTTGACCATGGAGCCGGTGCGTGGACGCCAGGATGAGCCGGTGTGGCGCTCGAAATGCTCGGCGGCCTGGTCGCGCATCAGTTCGAAGGCGTTGCGGCGCTCGATCAGGGTCTGGCCCTCGGCCGTAAGGCGCTCCAACTCGACCGACTTCACCTCGGAGCCGTCCTGCTGCTCCCGGCTGCGGCGCTGCGCCTGCTCGTTGGTGTCGAGCTCGCGCTCGATGCGGCCCGTGGCGCGGTGGAAGAGATTGACCGTCGACCAGAGCAGATCCTCGAGATCGGGTTCGAGGCGCGTTTCGCCGAGCGTGGCGACAAGGGCGTCGAAGATGTCGGCGATGGCGCCGGCGACGGCGTTGCCATCGGGAAGTGGCCGCGGGTCCGGCTCGTTCTCGAAGGGGCGGAAGCCGTAGAGCTGAAGCTCGGCGAGGACGTGGCTCGTGGGGGATGCGCTGTGGTGGGGCTCGAAGGTGTCGTCTTCGCTGGTCATGGGATGCTCCTGTCTTGCCTGGACCGCGCCCGCCGCGGCCTTCCATGGCGCCGCAAGACGGTGGACGGGACGGGCCTGCACCCGGAGCGACCGGCATGATCGCCGACAGGCTTTCGGGATCGGATAAGATCATGCCGGGAAGGAGCGAAAGGGCCGCAGCGACAGCGGAGGATGGCGAGAGCCGGTTGTTTTGCCTCGCGCTGCAAAGGCCCTGCCACAAATTCGTGGAAGGGCCGGCGGAAAAGAACCGGCACGAGCCATTGCCGGCCTGTCCCGTCTGCCGTCCGGTCGCCCTCTCAGGAAGGCCCGGGCGCGGCTCTTTGCGAAGAGAACGGAAGCATCTGCAACGAAGGGACGACGCCGGCCTTGGCCCAAGCGCGACATCCTTCCTTCAGGCCGGTACCGAGCGATCCAGAAAGCGCGCGACGTCCTGCGGGGCAAGCTGGACGCGGACAGAGGTCCGCAGTGCGTCGATGCCGAGGTGCTGCAGATCCTCGTTGTAGTCGCCGAGGCTCGGCACCAAGGGCAGCGCCTCGATCCCGGCCGCCTCGGCCCTTTCGGCGAGGGCTCCGCAGACGCCGATGCCCGCCGGATCATTGTCGCGAACGAGATAGAGCCGGCGCAGCGTGTCGGGCAGCAGCAGGGCGGCGAGATGCGCAGCGGAAAGAGCGGCCGCCATCGGCATTGTCGGCAGGACACAGTGCAGCGACAGCACCGTTTCGATGCCTTCGCCCGCCGCCATGACGTCGTGCGCGACACCAAAGCGGACGGCGTGTCCGGCGAGGTCGCCCATGGCGCGGCGCGGCGTGTCGATCGGCGCCTTGCCGAGGGTCGCCTCGCTAAAGCCCACGGGATCGAGATAGGTGCGGTGGACGCCGGTGAGCCGACCGGCGAGATCGGTGACGGCGGCGATCATCGCCGGCCATGTCTCGGTGGGGACATGCTCGCCCGGTCGATAGAAGCAGCGCGGGTGGAACCGAAGGGCAGCCGTGCCTTGCAGCGCAGCGATGCCGCGTCGGCGGAGATAGGCTTCGGCCAGCGTGCCGGCGATCGGCTGGCTCATGGCGAACAACCGCCGTGCCGCTTCCCGCGCGCCAGATGGCGCCGGCAAGGCTTCATAGGTTGATGGCGCTGGTTCCGGCTTGGTCTGCGGCAGGCTGAGAAAGCGGCGCACTTCCGCCAGAACCGCGGCGAAGTCGGCAAGGCCGCAGCTCTCGCGGATGATGTCGAGGAGATCGCCATGCTCGCCGGTGGCCGCATCGGTCCAGTGACCGGCCGCACCCTTGCCGGTATCGGGACCAATAAGCCGGACGAACATCGATCGGCCGGGTGTGTTGTGAACATCGCCGACCGTCCAGTAGCGGCCTTGGCGGCGACCATTGGAGAGATAGTGCCGGCAAACGGCTTCGGCGTTTTGGGCCATCCGGCGCGCCAAATCATGCGGGGTCTCCGTCATGATAGAATCCTCCAAAGGAAAGGCCCGCCGGCGGAGCTCCACGAAACACATTCGCGAAGGCTCCGACCGACGGGCCGGCAAGACTGGATCGCGGTGAGCTATTCGGCGGCGATCGGTTCGACCGCGTCGGCCTCATCAGTGTCGGCGAGGCTGTCCTCTTCGACCACGACCGTTTCGCCGCCGTCCGCTGCCGTTTCCTCGATGGCTGCGTCCGGCTCCGCCGCATCGGCGCCGTCGATGCCTTCCATGGCGTTGGAGACTTCGGCGTCGCTCTGGACCTGCGCGGTCTCATGGCCCGGCGTGCGCAGCGGCTCCGGCAGCCAGCGCGTGCCGGCCAGCAGCGTCTCAGCCTCCGCCGCCATGTCGCCCTTCTTCAGATGAGCGATGCGATCGGCAGCACGCTGGCCCTTCGCGTCCGCGACCGCCTGGAGAATGTGGGCCTTGGTGACGCGGCCGAGGAAGCTCTCCACCGTTGGCGTCCAGCCCGCCGCGGACATGTCGAGATCGACGGCCTCGGCCAGCCGATCGGCATGGGCAAGCGCCCGCGGTCTCCGGTTCCAGGTCTCGTGGGTCGCGTTGACTGACAGGGAGACGACATGGGCGAAGAGCACTGAGCGGCTGTCGGCGTCGAAGGCCTGCAGCGCATCCCAGAGTTCGCCGGGCTCCTTGGGCAGGACCTTGGCCCAGTCCTCGTGCCGGCGGCGGATCGCTTCAGCCGAGGCGCTGTCGGCAAGACCCGGCACCTGAATGCCGAAGCCGGCGCTCTTGAGATCGAGCTCCAGGCAGCTGTCGAGGCTATAGGTGTAGAACACCTTCAGCGTCAGCGCATGCAGGGCGGCGAGGAAGGCAACGTCCGGCCGCTCGCCCAGCGCCTGACGCAAGGCCAGCGTCCGATGCGCCGTCAGTTCCGTCATCAGCCGGTCGGAGATCGGCGTCAGGCCTTCATCTTTCTCCGGTTCTGGGGATGGCGACGAAGGCTCGACCGTGGCGGTATCGCGGTCACCGTCGCCGGTTGCGGCAACGCCATCGGCGTTCTCTGCATCGGCTGGCGCTGCTTCCGGCTCGACGGGCCGCTCGTCCTCGGGACGGACGAAACCGCGCTCGACGCGCAGCATGCCGTCATGGCCGATGCTGACGAACGTGCCGGCTCTCGCCACCTCGTCGGGGTCGAAGGCCGGAGGCCGCGCCTCGAAACCTTCCAGTGCCGTCTCCAGCTCTCCGAGACGCTCGTCGACCGCCTCGGGAAGCTCGTCGGCATCGGAGTGCTCCTCCGTCAGGCGATCGTATTCTGCCTGCAAAGCGTCTCGCGCCGCTTCCTCCTCCGCCGTCAGCGGCATGGGCTCGCCGCGCAGTTGGCGCAGGCCGAAGCTGTGGCCATAGGCGAAGTCGGGCGCCACCTCGATCCACTTCCAGCCTTCGGCGGCAATTGCTTCGGCTTCCGCCGCGAGCTTCTCGACGACCAGTCTGTCGACGAGAGCGACATCCTGTAGCCAACCGCCGTCATCGCCCTGGAAGAGATCGCGCAGTACCGTGCCGCCGGCCTCGACATAGGCCTTGAGACCGATGAACTGCGCCCGCTTGTCGGAGGCGCGCACCGCGCCTTCGGTCAGCATTCGGCGAATGGTATAGGGCTGCCTGTCGTAGGCGTGCTGCAGCCGCTCGAACACCTGTTCCTGGCGCTCGTGATCGCCGGAGACGGAGAACGCCTCCAGCTGTGCAAGCGTCATGCCGTCCTTGGCATAGTCGTCGAGAAGCTTCGGCGAGACCGAGGCGAGCTTCAGGCGCTGCTTGACGACGTTGACCGAGACGAAGAAGGCCGCGGCGATCTCCTCTTCCGACTGACCTTTCTCGCGAAGGGCAAGGAAGGCCCGGAACTGGTCGAGCGGATGCAGTGGCGCGCGCTGGACGTTCTCGGCGAGCGAATCTTCCTCGGCCGCGATGTCGGTGTCGGCCTCGCGGATGACGCAAGGCACCGGCGCGGTCTTCGCCAGCCGCTTCTGCTTCACCAGCAGCTCCAGCGCGCGATAGCGGCGCCCGCCGGCGGGGATCTCGTACAATCCGGTCTCGGCGCCATCGGCATCGACGACGGCGCGGACGCTGAGGCCCTGCAGGAGGCCGCGCCGGGCGATGTCTTCGGCCAGTTCCTCGATGGAGACGCCGGCCTTGATGCGCCGGACGTTCGACTGGCTGAGCACCAGCTTGTTGAAGGGGATGTCGCGCGAGGACGACAGCGAAATCTTGCGAACGGCACTGGCCATGGTGGGATGCTCCGCGACGAGCGCCGAGAGCCTTTCTCTCGGACGGGAAACTCGTCACGAAGCGAAGCGCCGCCCTCTTCCTTTGGGAGGGCAGCGCCGCGGCAACGATGGTCAGGAAGGCGGAAACGCAGAAGCCGGAGCGGTGGCCTGGGTGGCAGGGAGCACTCCGGAACCAGCGGCTTTCAGCCCGCGCCGAAGCCATTCCGCTCGAGGTCCTTGATGCGGACGATCATGGCGCGTCGCGGATCGCCGGGAAGCTCCTCGAAGCCGAAGCGGCGATAGAAGCCGCGGACCTCCTCATCAAGCGGATGGGTGAGAACGCCGAAGCTGCCAATCTGCCGGGACACCAGGACCGATGTCGTCAGGGCATAGAACAGCAGCGATCGGGCAACCCCCATGCCCTGGAACCGACGGTCGACGGCAAGCTGGCCAAGCAGGAAGATCGGGATCGGGTCCGGCTTGTTGCGTTGCGATGCCTTGGGCAGGAACTCGCGCTCGATCTGCCCGGTGCTCAAGGTGACGTAGCCGGCGATGGCGCCGCTTTCGCTGTCTTCGAGCACGGTGGTCCGGGAGACGCCGAGCTGTTGATTGCGCCAGGCGTGGCGCCGGAACCACTGGTTCATCGACTCGCGGCCGCAGTCGAAGCTCTCCCGGTCGTCGCTCTCGTCGAGCGGCCGCGGCGGCTTTAGTCGCGCCATGCCGGCACGGTCTTGGCGAGATCGCTGAGACCCGGCACATCCTTCGCCGGGCTTGCCGCCCAGGCCTCGACCTTCTCCCACTCGGCGGCGGGAATGACCACGAGGTTCTGGTGGACAAGATCGAGTTCGGCCGCCTCCACCGCCTTGCGGCGGATGAAGTCGCTCAGGTTCGTGCGGGCCTGCTCGGCCGCTGCCTCGAGAAGCTCGCGCTCGCGAGCCGAGATGCGGACGCTGACCGGTGCGAGATGGGCCATGGCGATGCTCCGAAGGTCGGTAGGACAACAGCATACATGATGGCGGAGACAAAAGCGATCAAGGTCGTCGGGCGTCTGGTCGAGACCGGAAACCAGACGATACACGAACGCTGAACGGCAAAGCCGGAGACACGGCATTCCCCATCTCCGGCTTGGCGCCATCACGCTGCCCGGTCGAGCAGCTTCTTCGCCCGTGCTTCCATGTCGAGCCGGGCATCCTGGTGCGGCTTGTCGCGCGCGACGGCGGTGATGCCTTGCACGAAGTCGAAGACGCTCTCCGGCTTGCGTCCTTCCTCGGCGAGCACCGTCTCGATGATCTTCGCTGTCTCCCCCTTGGAGAAGCCGCGCTTGCGCAGGAATTCGGTGCGGTCATCGTCGCTGCGCGCGACGATCTTCTCTCGTGCGGCCTTGATGCCGTTGATGAAGGGCATGGGCGAGGAGTTGGCAAAACGGGTCAGCGCCGGCCCCGCCTCATGGGCGAAGCGCGAGGCGGCATACTTCGAATGGCGGATGGTGATTTCCTGGAAATCCTCAACGCCCCAAAGATTGCGGTTCTGGCAGACCGCCCGGAGATACAAGCTCGCGATGCCGAGCGTCTTGGCGCCGACCTCGGAGTTCCAGCAGTAGAAGCCCCGGAAATAGAGGTCCGGCGAGCCATCCGACAGCCGACCCGCCTCGATGGGATTGAGATCGTCGACCAGGAAGAGGAACACGTCCCGGTCCGAGGCATAGAGCGTCGTCGTGTCCTGCGTGATATCGACCTGCGGATTGTAGATGCCGGTCGACCAATCGAGCACGCCCGGCACCTTCCATCGCGTGTCGCCGGTGCCGTTGCCGGCGATCCGTTGCACCGCCTCAACCAGCTCATGGTCGAAGATGCGGCCGTAGTCCGGGCCGGTCACCGCGCGCAGCTCGACGCGGCCATCCTCGATCTCCAGCGTCTTGACCTGCTCGGCGCGGTGCGAGGTCAGGCCATATTGCAGATTGATGCCGGCGAGCGGCGCCGGAAGCTGGCGCAGATAAGCCGCTGGCGCGCCGACGAGGCTCGAGAGCTGGCCGAAACTCCAATGGGTGGGCGCAACGGGCTGCTCGGCGCCCGGCAGCATCAGCGCCAGGCGTTCAGGATCGTCGCGACTTGCCTCGACACGGATAGTGGCACTCTCGACCGTCCGCGTGCGGCTCCGCTCGGTCCGGCCCCGCACGGCGGCATGAAGCTCCGACAGCGACAGATAGCGCTCGTCCGCCGGCCGCGAGAACCACTCCGACGACACGCGGCCGCTCGTCCCGCCGCGGCTTGCATCCACCTTGTAGCCGCCATTATTGCGCTCAACACCAGCGTCGCTCAGAATCTCCACCTGGGTCATGGGACATCTCCATGACGGGCGCCGGAGACCCTCTCTCTGGCTTCCAACCCGTCACGGAAATCTCAGCCAACCTCTTGCTCTCTGGTCAGGCAGAGGCAGAAGTCCGGCGGCAATCTTCAATAGCTCCGGTCCGGCAGCAAGGCGCCATATCAGCCGTTGGTGCTATTTCCAACATCGCCCGCAAGCGGACATCGCAGACCGCCCGCCGGCGGTCGTGGTTGCGCCAGAAGCGGGAGTCGCTACGGTGTACGTCAGAAAAGCGCCTTCGCGGACTGGCGGGTTCCAGACATCTGGCGGCTTGTGCGACCTTCATGAATGCTCTGGGTTGAGGTAAGCAGAGTGCCTCTGCAGCTGGATTCTAGCTATTTTTTAATTGACATATGCTCATTTTATAGCTACAAAACAATGGCATCTATGAGGATTGCCATGAGCAAGAAAACCATGACACTCAACCTCACCGAGGCTGAAATGAGTGCCCTTGAGGCGCTGTGCGCGAAGAAGGACCTCAGCAAGATCGGCCTGATGCGGCAAGCCCTGCGGCTCTACCAGATGATCGACACCCGGGTGGAGCGCGGCGGCAAGCTGTATTTCGAGGACGACCAGACGAGAGAAAAGTCGGAAATCATGATGCTATGACATCGTATTCCGTCTTCATCATCGATGCGTCCTTACGGCAGCCCGTCGAGGCCGAACTGCTCGATACCATCGGCGAGCGACAGCTGCTGGACTGGCAATTCCAGTGGCGCCGGACCCTGGAGACCTATCTGCGGCGTCTTGCCGAAAACGGAGTGACCCGGCAGGGTCTCAACTGGCCGCAAAGCTGGCATTGGGACTGGCGCGCAAAGGTCGACGAAGTGCGCGGTCTGCTCGGCCACACGGGCTATAGCGTTATCTGCCGGGATGTGACCCAGGGCATGATGCGGCTCGATCTGGCGAGCCGCACGGCACGTCTCGACGAGCAGGCCGGCAAGCCGCTGGTTTATATCGACTACCTCGAAATCGCGCCGTGGAACTGGCACGAATCCTATGCCGATCCGCCGCTTTATCGCGGCATCGGCCAGGTGCTGATCCGGACCGCGATCCAGAGGAGCTTCGACGAAGGCTTCCACGGTCGTGTCGGCCTTCATTCCCTGCCGCAGGCGGTCACCTTCTACGAGCACTGCGGCTTCACCAATCTTGGCACCAATCCGAACGAATATCGTGGGCTGCTACCCTATTTTGAGATCACGACGGAGCACACCAGGACGTTCTTATGAGGAGAAGCGCAATGACCTACAGCACGACTGCTGACTGGGCCCTCGCCAGGGCGGCGCTCGATGAGACGTCGACCCCCGGCGCAGGCCCCCTTTCTGCCCGTCCCCATGTGCCGGGCGAAGCCTTTTGGCTCCGAGGCGAGGAAACCCGTCTGGCCTTCGCCCGCTTTGTCAACATGGCGCGTCGCCAGCGCGGCTGGTCGATCGAAAAGCTCGCCGATGACGCCGACATCGAGGTCGGCGAGCTGATGAGCATCGAGCAGGATGCCCATCACGAACCGGAACTGCGCACAATCTGGCGGCTGTCCGAGGTTTTCGATGTCTCGCAGGCGCGATTGATGGAGCTGGCAGGGCTGGCTTCGCCCAAGGACACACAGGCCATCGAGGAAGCTGTCCGTTATGCGGCGCGCTCAACGGCCATCACCGCCCTGACAATTGAGGAGCAGGCCGCCTTTGACGGCCTCGTCTCCGTGCTGCGCGACAAGGCGAAATAACGGGCCGACGGCGGCCCGGGGAGTTCACGATGGCGCGGAACTATATCCTGAGACGCAAAACCCAGCAGGAAATCGACGAGCGTGTCGAGCGTGTCCTGGCGCGTCTGGGGAATCCCGAACCACCACTCGACCTCCGGGTCGTCCGCGATCTGCTTTCGCTCGATCTGACCTACTTCCGGAATGATGACCCCTCGCTTGCCGATGAGGTCATCAGCCGCATGCGCATGGCCAGCAAGCAAATCATCCGGCGTCCCATGCTCTTCTTCGAGGCCGTCGCCAAATTCGATCTGCGCGCGCTCTATCTGCCGGACAACAAGCGCATCCTGCTCGATCAATCGCAGCCCGAACTGAAGCACCGCTGGCATGAAGCGCACGAAATCGGCCACAGCATCATACCCTGGCATGAAGGGGCCATGCTCGGCGATGATCGCTTCACCCTGAACCAGAACTGCCATGACCAGGTCGAGGCCGAAGCCAATTTCGCGGCCGGCCGCCTGCTTTTCCTCCGGGACCGCTTCACTGCCGAAGCCCGCGACCACGCGCCTTCCATCGAAGCCGTGCGCGCGCTCAAGCCGGTCTTCGGCAACACCTACACCACGACCTTCTGGCGCTCTATCGAGACCTGGGGTGTGTCTTTGCCGATTGTCGGCATGATTTCCGACCATCCGCACCCGGCGCGCCGGTCGGCCGATTTTGACCTCGCCACACCCTGCGAGCATCTGGTTCGCTCGCCGGCCTTTGCCGCCGGGTTCAGCGGGGTCGGGGAAGCCGAGGTCTTCGAGCTTGTCTCAGGCTATTGCCAACCGCGACGGGCCGGGCCGCTGGGCGAGGCCGAAATTGTGCTCACCGACGACAATGGCGATGCCCACGTCTTCCGGTTCGAGAGCTTCAGCAACAGCTACCAGACGCTCACCCTCGGGGTCTATCAACGCCCCTACGCGCCGTTAGTCCGGTTCGGCACCTGACGGTGACCGCTATCGCGACACCATTGGACCTGGCCCTGCTTGACCCAGAAGTGACAGCGGCAGGCGTTGAGCTGGCGCACGGAGGGGTCGATCGTCGGCCGCAGCAGCCAGTCGAAGCGCACCGCCCACCGGGGTCGCCGCGATTGGCTCAGCGAGAGCTGGATCTTCTCGCCGCACCCGCCCGGACAGCGGAAGCAGGCCCATTTATCGAGGGCACCGTCACGCACGACGACCAGCGACCCCGCCTGGAGCTGTTCCGGTGTCGGATGCCGGGGGGTGACCCGCGCAACCAGATCGGTGCGGCCGATCAGCCGGCACCGCTCGGCAATCCAGCGGCAAAGATGGCTAAAGGCGCGCATCATCTGATCCGATCCATGAAGGGGTCCATGTCGCCCCGGCCCCAATAGTCCTCGCGCGCGCAAATCGGACAGTGCGGCGCCTGAAGGGCGCCGCGCTTGCGCTCGATGCCCCGGTCCAGCCGGCGAACCCGCTCCCAGGCCCAGCCCCCTTCACCGCGATAGTCGGTCAAGCCCTGTAGCAGCTCATTGACGGCAAGTGCAGCCGTCTCGGTGGTGAAGGTCACCACGGCCGGGGCCGGGTTCTGACCGCCACGGACATAGGCCTCGCGCTTCTGCCGCTCATAGTCCTCCGGCGCTTCCCGCCGCAACGCTTCCTCGCCGGCGATCCTCGGATCGACAACGCCACGGCAGGCCAGACAAGGGGCGCCGGGGGTCAGCACCGTGACCCGCGCCGACATGTCCCGCATGGCCGCCGACGCGGGCTCGATCGCAAGCCCCATGTCGATCACCGGGATCAGATAGAAATGCGAAAAACGATTGAGAAACATCCGGCCGGTATGGTCATCCGTGCAGCCGAAAATCACGTCGCAGGCTTTCAGCGCATCCCGTGCGGCTTCAGCCTCGATCCAGCCGCGATGGGTGTGGACACGCACGCCGAGGCCTAATTCCGTGATCTCGCGCGCGAGTACCTCGACCTTCGGCCGCATGGCGTCGGCATCTGCCCGGCGCGCGCCATGGAGGCGGTTCAGATTGGAGGTCTCGACGATATCGTCGTCGAACAAGGCGAGCTGACCGATGCCGAGCCGGGCCAATAGCATCGCCGTGGCGCTGCCCGTGCCGCCGCAACCGACGACGCCCACCCGCATCGCCGCCAGATGGCCGTTGACGGCTTCGCCGAACAACAGGGCCTGACGCACCAGCGCCGCGTTCGAGGTGCCGGCCTCGCCACCGAAATAGAGCAACCGGGAGCCGACGCTCCGGACGATGTCGGCCGCGACCGGTTCCTTGTCATCGAACCAGGCGCGCGCCATGAAATGATCGCCGCCGGCAAGCAACACACTTGCCATGATCGCCTCAGCGCCATTGCGGTTGCGCAGCAGCCGGTAAAGGTCGCGTTCGTTCGTGTAGTCCTGCCGCGAGAATGCCCGCATGCCGGCCGGATGGCTGTGCGCGATCGCCGGCACCAGACCCTGTTCGGCCGACCGGCGGCACAGGCTCACGAAGGAAGCCGTCGACCAGGTGACATGCCGGGCACTCGCCGAAATCTCGTCGTCCGCCGGGACGGGAATGATCTCGTGAGAAACCAGCCGAAGCCGGCGGCGTCGGGACCAGGGGTCCATCCCCACAGTGTTGCGCCCGAACAGGACATAGGCCGAGGCCTCGATCCCGTCCGGGCGTCGCAGCAGGTTGCGGAGGGTGTCGGCATGGCGCGCCTGCAGGGTCACATCGAGCTGCATCACGCGGCCTCCTGCAGCGCATGTTCGACCCGCTTGAGCATGGTCCAGATGCCGTCCACGCCCGGACGCCAGTTATTGTTGTGCCGGGACCATCGCTGCCACTTCTGATTCTCAAACTGCTGGGGCTGATCCGCGCAGTTGGGATAGCGGCTGGATCGCACCAGGCTCAGCCAGGGCAGCGCATAGAACATGTCCGGCGGCGTGTCGGGATACCCGCGCGGGAGGAGGATCAGGATATCCGCCGTGACGACCTGAAATTTCGCGGTCGGCAGGACGAAACCCGGCAGGATGACGCCCTTGCGGCCGCCATCCTCCACTTCCCGGAAGGCCAGTCCCCGTTCCTCAAGATAGCGCCGATCGGCGGTCGGGAGGAAGCTCATGCCCCGCCCTCCGTCGTCTGGCTGATGCCGGTGAAGAAGCGTTCCAGGCCCTTGCCATCGAGCCGCACCAGCTCGGTGTCGCCGATCGGCCGATCCTCGGCGCCGCGCACCTCCAGCCAGACGCCGTAGGTCTTCGGGTCGACCTGCGCGAGCGTCTTCAACACCCGCCCGCTGATCGCGCAGGCGCCCCATTCCAGCACCTGACCGTCGAGCTCGATCCGAAATGACTCGGCCCCCGGAAAGATGAGGAAGCGTTCGACCTGACCGCCGCGCAGGTCGGTCGTTTCGTCCTGGCGCAGCTCTTCGAGCTCGCCATCCCGCAGGATCTGGAACACCAGATGTTCCTCGGGGATGCGCACGCCGGCGGCTTCGAGGATCTGCCGGCCGGTCGGCACCGGATCGTCGATCCGCACCGGCCGGAAATTCAGGTCGGCGTCCCCCACACTGATGCGGAAAGCGCCGTCGTGTCCGTTCTGCTCTGCAGCCATGATGGCCTCCTATGCCTGTCAAACGGCGAGGCCCTTGCCATTGGCGACCTCGACATGCCATTTATGTCGAGTAGTATAGGAGGGCGCTCGCAGAGCGTCAAGATAAACATGTCGAAATCGCCATGACCATCGGACACGAGAAACCATCGGACATCTTCAAGGAACGACTGCGCGCCGCGCGCGAGAGCCTGCGCCAGATGAGTCAGGCCGCTCTGGCCAAGGAGAGTGGCCTGCCGCCCAGCTCCATCGCCCATTTCGAGGCCGGCACCCGCAAGCCGTCCTTCGACAGCCTGCGCAAACTGGCCAACGCGCTCAGCGTGACCACGGATTTTCTGCTTGGGCGCACGCACAATCCCGAGGGCGCGGCCGAGGCCGATCCGCTCTATCGCGACATGCAGAAGCTGAATGATGAAAACCGACGGCAGGCCGCCGACTTCATGCGCTTCCTGGCCGAGAAGCATGACAAGGAGGCCGGGAAAAAATGAACGGCGACCCCGACCTGAAACAGAAGCAGCTCATGCGCCGCGCCGAGCTGGTGCTCCAGGAGCACGGACTGCTGACGCTTCCGGTCGACCTGGACGCGCTGGCTCAGGCTGCCGGCATCCACCTGCGCGAGATGGACCGCAAAGCCGAGGGCGTGTCCGGCATGCTGCTGCGCTACGGCGACCAGTTCGGCATCATGTACGCCACCCACATCGACAATGAAGGCTTCGAGCGCTTCAGCATCGGTCATGAATTCGGCCACTACTTCGTCGAAGGCCATCTCGATCACATCCCTTTCGACGGTGGGGTGCACCGCTTGAGGGCCGGCTTCATCTCCTATGATCCCTACGAACGCGAGGCGGACTATTTTTCGGCCGGGTTGTTGATGCCATCCTCTCTCATTCGCCCGGTCCTGCGGCGAGCGCAGGAGGGGTTGCCGAGCGTCGAGGCCATCCGCTGCGCGGCGAAGGCGTCGCTGACCGCTTCCGCCATCCGGTATATCGACGAGACCGACGATGCCGCCGCCATCGTCGTCAGCCGGCAGGGCCAGGTCGATTACTGTTTCAAGTCCGAATCCCTGAAGCAGTTGAAAGGACAGAGCTGGCTCCGCAAGGGGGCGGCCCTGCCGGCGGGCACGCTCACGGCGTCGATGGCCGCCCGCCCGGCGACCGAACGCCGTGGCCGCCGGGATGAAACCGAAACCGATATTCTCGACTGGTTCGGCGGGGATCGCGCGGTGCGCGTGGTCGAACAGGTAGTTGACCTTGGCTGCTACGACCGAGTGCTCACCGTCCTCTCCTGCGCGCAGCTTGTCGACGACACCTATCGCGACGAAGACGATTCCGACGAGTCCGACGAAGCCATGGAGGCGCGCTGGACGCCGCGCTTTCGCTGATGAGCAATGACACCGTGTTTTGGGCCACTTCGGCTAGTGGACGATGCTCGGCATTCCCACAAAGGCTGGAGCTGTATCGACACCGAGGGCCTTGGAGCCCCGGAGGCCGTTGGCGAGGCGTCCGAGCGGCAGGTCATCCGTTATCCCCATTCCATGCCACCAGAATGATCCTCGTTTCTTCACCCAGTACGCCGCGACGACCGGGATGGGGTGCACAGCGGTTGTTCTCGCGAGGGCTAAAACCAGCGTCCGCTTCGGGTCAGGTTGAGAAGTCGCGTCGGTCAACCGCTACGTCCGCTTCGATTGGTGGCTTGCCAAAAAGCTGCCAGTCCGCTTACGTACAGGGTTTCGGGCGCCGCGAGGCGTACGAAAGCCTCCGAAGAACGAACCCGTGGGATGCCAGGGGGAGATCTATGAGGTTTTCGTCTGACGGCTGTGCCGGGATGAATCGCGCTGATGTCTGGGCGGCGCTGATTTTGACGTGTGGTGCCGTCGTTGTCGATCGGATGCCGATGCCTGGGAAGCCAGAAGCGGCGGGACGGCGGCGATTGCGATGCCGATATCGGTGTGCCGCACGCGGCTGACTATGACCCGGAGCGCGTTGTCTCGGATCGGTGGTGGCTTGATGCCATGCCGAATCATGGCGAACAGTCCCAGTTTGACGATGGGCGTGGCGGCGGCCCGCGCGGCTGTCGCCAGCCCAGGATGATCCCGACGACGGTCATGCGTCCGCCACAGCAGGGACAAGGCGGGCGAGTATCGGGCGGCTCGGAGACTTCCTGCTGCTCGTCACCGGGTGGTTGCGTCGGGGACGGAGCATCGAGGAGCTTGCGGATGCGATCGAGGCTGGCCTTGCGGTCCGGGCCGGTCAGGAACCCGTACTGCCGGATGCGGTGGAATCCCTTTGGCAGGACGTGAAGAAGGAAGCGACGGATGAACTCGTTGGCCGCGAGCGTCAGAGTGCGATGGCGGGCAGCGCCGTCCTGGCGGTAGTCCTTCGCGGAAGGTGACGCTCGCCCCGTCGAAGGCGAGGATGCGCCGCGACGAGATCGCGACGCGGTGGGTGTAGCGCGACAGATAGGCGAGCACTGTCCTTGGCCCCGCGAAGGGCGGCTTGGCGTAAACCATCCATCGCTTGCGCCTCACGGGCGCGAGATGACGGGCGAAGGCTCGTGGCTCGGCCAGATGTGCCAGGGTGCCGACAAAGGCGAGGCTGCCGGCATCGTGAAGAGCAGAGAGCCCATCGAGGAACAGGCGTCGGAACAGCGCGCTGAGAACCTGGACCGGCAGGAGGAAGGCAGGGCGCGCGGAGATCCTGCGCGTTCCGTCCGGCAAGAGGCCGCCGCCCGGCACGATCATGTGGACGTGAGGATGGTGGGTCATGGCCGAGCCCCAGGTGTGGAGCACGGCGGTGAAGCCGATGCAGGCACCCAGATGCCTCGGATCGGCGGTGATCCTCGTCATCGTCTCTGCTGCCGCCCGGAACAGGAGGCTGTAGATGGCGGCTTTGTTCTGGAAGGCGAGCGCCGCGATCTCGGACGGCAGCGTAAAGACAACATGGAAGTAGCCGACCGGTAGGAGGTCGGCCTCACGCTCGGCAAGCCAGTCGCGGGCGGCCGCGCCCTGGCACCTCGGGCAGTGTCGGTTGCGGCAGGAGTTGTAGGAAACGCGCAGATGAGCACAGTTGTCACAGCCCTCGACGTGGCCGCCAAGGGCTGCGGTGCGGCAGTGCTCGACCGCCGACATGATCTTGAGCTCGGCCAGGCTCAGATGTCCGGCCTTGGCGGCGCCATATAGAGGCCCTGCGGCACGAAAGATGTCGGCGACCTCGATCGAGGCGCGCATGGCCTCAGCCGGGTGCAGGTCCTTCGCCGTCGAACAGGGCAAGCCTGTCGAGGGGGCTGACCACGGCTCGCAGCATGCGTGTGGCGACCTTGGCGTAGAGCGCGGTCGTATTGAGCTTGGCGTGCCCCAGCAGAACCTGGATGACGCGGATGTCGACGCCGTCTTCCAGAAGGTGGGTGGCGAAGGAATGGCGTAACGTATGGGGACCGACCCTTTTGGGAATCTCCGCCGCTCGAGCCGCGTCCACCACGATGCGGTGAAGCTGCCGGGTCGAGATCGGCCGTGTCCAGGTCTGGCCGGGGAACAGCAGCCGTCACGATGCAAGACGCCTTGTCGGTGCCCCTCGATCCACCATTGCCGCAGGAGGGCAAGAAGATCGGCCGACAGCATGGCGTTGCGATCGCGGCCACCCTTACCGTGTTCGATGCGCAGGATCATGCGGGTGGAGTCGACGTCAGCCACCTTCAGGGCTGCGACCTCGGCGACACGCAAGCCCGCGCCGTAGGCGACCGAGAGAGCCGCCAGATGCTTGAGGCAGACTGTCGCGCCGAGCAGGCGACGCACCTCGTCCGGGCTCAGGACATCGGGCAGTTGGCGCGGGTGATGGAGACGCACCAGCTTGCGAGCGAGATCGGGCCGGTCGATCGTATGAACGAAGAAGAAGCGCAGCGCCGAGACAACGGCGTTAATGGTCGGTACGCCGAGGCCGGCCTCCTGCTGGACGATCTGGAACCAGCACAGGTCGTCGGCGGTCTCTGTGTCTGGTGAACGCCCAAGGAATGTCGCCAGGCGCCCAATATCGCGGAAGTAGTTGCGCTGCGTCTCGCGCGGGAAGCGCCGCAGGTCCATCTCATCGATCAGGCGCTGGCGCAACGGGCTGACCGGTGCTGCGGGAACGAGAAAGGTCGTCATTTGGGAGGCTCCGTTCGGTTGAAGGGAGCCAAATCGTCCGCCCATGCCGGCCAACGCTCAATCAGACCATGACGCTCATATCAGGCCGCACATGACGAAGCCGCCGCCCATCCCGCGCCAGCGGGTTCGTTCTACGGCCCAAATCTTCCGTCCCGAAGCGATGCGGAGAAGTTTTCCGCTGCAGCCACCTCATCGAAGTGCAAGGCGCGACGACCGTTGAATACGACCCGCCCCCACTCAAGGCGGCCCATTCCTCGGAATCCCCTTCGACGCCGCTCTCGCGGGCTCCTTGCGATATTGCTCGGCCCACGCTTCCAAGTCAGGTAAAGCGTAGCGCACATAACGGCCGAACTTGTAAAACGCTGGACCGTCGCCGAGCGAACGATAGCATTCGAGCGTGTGAGCTTCCAACGAGAGATAGAGGGCGGCCGCCTCGGTATCGACGAAGCGGATTGGACCAGGATCTCGAGAAAACACGGCACGGCTGATGATTTCAGCTGTTGGCCAGCGGCGCTGAGGATTTTCCTTAGCCATTGGCGGCGGTTCCCTTGCTGGATTTCCGCCCGGCATTTGCTGGCGGCAGTGTTCGTTCCTTATCTTTCCGATGACGATATGGGCGGTAATTCCCAAGGCTCGTGCGGCTTGGAGCAACAGCTTCAACCGAAGACGGCTTCGCTTGCCCGCTTGGTCCCTCAACTAGCCGGCCTTTCGCTGTCTCTGCCGGTACGGCCAAGACAATCTCCCGGCGTCTTGCCGCGACGGCTTCGGCAGCGGCCCGGAGCGGATTGTCCTCATTGTGGACGTAGCGCATGAACATCTGGACGGTTTTGTGGGCCGTCAACGCCATGCCGACCTTCACCGGCACGCCCGAGTTGGCGATATCCGTTGCCGCGCGATGCCGGATGCCGTGGGTGCCCACATGCGGCACACCTGCGCGTTCGAGGATGCGCCTCCAGCCGGCGTGATAGGTACCCTCCGTCATCGGTTTTTCGGGGTCAAAGATTGCCGGGCAGACGTAGGGCGAATTTTCGATGCGAGGCGCTTGGGAGAGCAGGCGGTGGCCTTCCTCGCTGAGGGGCTTGGTCATGTCGCCGGTCTTGCTATCGGGCCAGGTGACCCGACGGCTCTCGAAATCGACCCAGTCCCAGCGGAGGTTGAGGATCTCGGACATGCGGGCTGCGAACTCGAACTGGAGACGGATGGCCAGCGTCAGAATTGGATGCTCGAGCCCTTCGGCATCGGCGCGGTTGAGATAGACGTATAGCTTGCGCAGCTCATCGTCCGTAATGAAGCGGGTCTCACCCTTCTCTGGATATTTTTGGACGTGCCGGCACGGGTTGGATCCGTCTGGACGATATCCCCAAACCTCGGCGAGATTGAACATCTTGCGCAGGCAGGCAAGGGTGCGGTTAGCGATGATCGGGCGATCCGACATCCCGCTCATCATCGCGAAGACGTCGGCGCGCGTGACGTCCGGAACCTTCAGCTTTCCCAGACGGGGAAGAATGTGGTTCTTGATGTTCATCTGGTTCGTTTCGACCGTGCTCGGCTTGTTGTGGTGCTTCGAGTAGTCCTCGATGAACCGATCGCAGAGTTCCTTCACCGTCGGCGCCGCCCTCATGGCCGTGCGTTCTGAACTTGGGTCATTGCCGATACGGACGTCCGCCAGCCAATCCTGCGCGATCTTCCTGGCCTGCTCGACGGTCAATTCACCGTACCGGCCGATCGACGGCTTGCGGCGGATCCCGGATCGCGTCTGATAGTTGAGCATGAAGACCTTCCGTCCAGCGGGCGTGACCTTCACCATGAAGCCGGGTATGAGCGTATCGCGGAGATCGTAGTCGCGTTCCTTCGGGCTCGCGGCCTCGACCGCCGACTTGGTGAGTTTGAGCTTGGGCATTTTCCACCTCCTGAGAGGCTGGAACCAGGTGCGATATAGGTGCAACTAGGGATCCAACCGTAGCGTACAACCGGCTGGAACGGGAACCCGGATCAGAGATGAAAGTCCATACGGATCAGTCTCTTATCGGGTTCTAGCGTATGGCCGGATACACAACGGATAGCCTATTTTGGCGCGCTCAAAATCCAGTTCTGGTGACAGAGTGTCGGTTCGATTCCGACCACCCGCACCAATCGAGACCAATACTCCTCTTCAGACAAAGCTTGTCGAGATATCATGGTCACGAGCATGGACCCGCGCGGCGCAAAAGGCTTGGCACGATAAGCAGCGTGGGCGCCGATGCGGTCTTCGCCAGCGCCACCGGAACGCGTGTTCGTCATTTGCCGTTCCGGATTGAGGACTTCCTCGCAACAAGCTGAAGGTTCGATCGATGGCGATCCATTCAGATCAACGGCACTCGGTCGCTAGACCCATGTGCTGCTCGGCGGCCGTCTTCGTGGCGGTCCTTCTGGCGAACCGTGAAGCACCCGCCGCGCCGCCCGATAAACTCGATCAATGGCGCGAGCAGGCCCTGGAGTTGGTCAACGAGGATCGCAAGGGCGAGGGGCGCGAGGCTCTTACGCTCGGCGATGCGCTCGACGAAGCGGCGCAGTTTCATGCGAACGACATGGCCAAGCGCAACTACTATTCCCACACCTCGCCGGAGGGGAACGACGTCCAGGATCGCTTCATCGACGTCGGCGGCAGTCGCTGGGAACTAGTAGAGGAAAACATCGCCCGCTGCTCCGGGTGCCGGCCGCCCATCACCGCCGAAACGATCCGCGAGCTTGAGAAGGGCTGGATGAACAGCCCACATCATCGCGAGAACATCCTGCGCCAAGGGATCAGCCGCTTCGGCTTCGGCATCGTCCTTGATGACAAGGACGGCCTCTACGCCGTGCAGACCTTCGCCGGCCCCGGCACGCCGCGTGGATCGGAGGCGGACGAGGCGCCGAAGGTCCTGACGTCCGACGAGATTTCCGCAAGAGCCGCGCAACTTCTCAATCAGGCGCGGAAGAAGGAGGATGTCGGTACGTTCGAAGTGAGCGCCGCTCTGACCGAGGTCGCGCAGTCGCTCATGCCTGATCCAGCATCTGAGAACCTATCCTTGAGCACCGGCGGGGGCCTCTTGGAGGCGCTGCCCGCCAACCAACGGACCAAGTGGCGGTCGCTGTCGGTTGTCTCCGCCGCCTGCGGCGGATGCGGAACCCGCCCGACGCTGGAAGATCTGCGCTCGTTCCGTCGGCAATGGCTCGACAACCCGCAATACAGCCAGCGACTGCTCGATTCAAAGATCAGCGCGATCGGCTTCGCGCTCCAAACCACGGGATCGGGGCGCAAGGTCGCCGTGCTGGTACTGGGGCAGCCCCGCTAGTCAGCGGCGACCGTGTTGCGCGACGTCGGCAACCTTCTCCATTCTTTCTGATGCGCTGGAGACTTCATGCGCTCCAGCGGAGATGGTCGCCGGCTTTTGCAGAGCCTTGCTCAGGCTTGTCGCCCGACGCCGCTGGCGCCGGGCGGTTCTGCCGGAAACGGCGGGACGCCTAAACGCCTCATCGTCCCCCGCTCTGCTCGGCAGCCTGTTCGCCACCCTGTTTGCGCAGCGCCGACACGCTGTCCGCCGTGACCGCACCGGCGTTGTTCGACCAGCCCTGCCGCACGAAGGTCGCCAGCGCCGCAACCTCGTCATCCGACAGCCTGTCGGCGAAGCCCGGCATTCTGAGGCGGTACGGGCGCTTTGCGGTCGAGGGGAGTTCGGCGCCGTTCAGGATGACGCTGATCAAGCCTGTCGCGTTCTGCGAATTCACCAGCGAGTTGCCGTCGAGTGGCGGAAAGACCTCGCTCGCCCCTTTTCCGTCGTTGAAGTGGCAGGCGTTGCAGTTATCGAGATAAAGGCGTGGTCCCAGCGCCATCCCTGGATCGGCCGATGCCAAGAGCTTTGATGTGTCGTTCTCACTCGTCGCGGGCGTCGGCGTGCCGGCCGGCGATTTGTCGCCCGAGGATGCTGGCGCTGAGGACTCCGGCGCCGGTCCGTTCGTTCCGATCCTGCGCAGGTAGGCGACGACGGCGGCCATGTCATCGTCGGTGAAATATTGCAGAGAATCCTCGACGACGAGCGTCATCTCGCCGGTCACGGCCTGATGGGCGTTGCGGCCGGTGGCCAGGAACAACGCGAGCTGCTCGGCGTCCCAGCTCTGCGGAGCGCTTGCGCCGCTGCGCAGGTTCGGCGCTGACCAACCGGCGATTTCGCCGCCGGTCAGGAAGGCGTCGTCTGCCGCCGTATAGCCGGCCTGGGCAAAAAGGTCGTTGCGAGGAGAATGGCAGGCCCCGCAATGGCCCGGCCCCTGGACGAGATAGGCGCCGCGATTCAACTGATCGTCTTGGAACGGTGGCACGAACTGCGCATCCGGCAGGGCGACCCAGTTCCAGGCCCGGATTCCCCAGCGCTGATTGAAGGGGAAGTCGAGCTTCGTTTCCGTGACCTGATTGTTCACCGGCTTCAGTTCGTCGTGGAAGTAATGATAGAGCGCGCGAACATCTTCCTCGCTGAGCTTGCGATAGTTCGCATACGGCATGGCGGGATAAAGATGCGCCCCGTCCTTGCGGATGCCGTCGTAAAGCGCGGCGCGGAACTCGTCGAGCGTGTAGCTGCCGATGCCGGTCTCGTTGTCGGGCGTGATGTTGGACGAATAGATGATGCCGAACGGGCTCTCGATCGGCCGTCCTCCGGCGAAGGGCTTGCCGCCCTCGGCGGTGTGGCAGGCGGCGCAGTCGGCAAGGCGCATGGCGTAGGCGCCCGCACCGTCGGGGACCTGATAGTCTGCGGCGAGCGCGGTCTTCGGGCCCGTCGTCTGGACCGGCACAAAGATGAAGGCGAGGAGGGCGATCACCCCGACGACCACGAGGGCGGCAAGGATTTTCAAGAAGGTTCTCATCGTTCGGCCCTCCTCACATCAGGGGCCGCGGGTTCGGCAGATAGTCCGTCCGGATCGCGTGTGCCGCCCAATAGGCCAGGGCGCCCACCGCGCCCGTCGGATTGTACTGGATGTTCTGCGGAAAGGCGCTGGCGCCCATGACGAAGACGTTGTGCTTGTCCCAGGCCTGCAGATAGCGGTTGATGGCGGAGTGCGCCGGATCGGTGCCCATGATCGCGCCGCCGACATTGTGCGTCGTCTGATAGGGACGCACGTCGTACATCGCGCCTTCGCTCTTGTAGCTCGATTGCCAGCTTTGGGCCCCCATCGTCCCGGCGATCTCCTCGATGCGGGAGCGCATGAACTGGGTCATGCGGATGTCGTTCGGCTTCCAGTTGAAGGTCATCCGCATCAACGGGCGGCCGTGCCGGTCCTTGTAGGTCGGATCAAGATCGAGATAGCAGTCCCGGTAGCTCATGTTCGAACCGTGGCTGCCGATCGACATGGCGTGGCCGTACCATTCCTGCACGCCCTTCTTCCATCCGGCACCCCAGGAGGGCGTGCCGCGCGGCATAGAGATGCCGCGTATCGGCTGGCCATTGGTCGTGCCCGACACGATGTAGCTGCCGCCGATGAAGCCTTCCTTGGCGAAGTCGATCTGGCTGATCGCGAAATCGTCGATCACCATACCGTTGGAGCCCGCTCCGACGAACGGGTTGAACTCCTTGTCGGGGAAGAACAGCGTGGTGCCCCCGTTCATCTGGTAGGCGTAGTTCTTGCCGGTCACACCCTGTCCGGAGTTTGGATCGTAGGGCTGGCCGATCCCCGACAGGAGCATCAGGTGCACGTTGTGCAGGGAATAGGCCGCCAAGATCACCATATCGGCGGGCTGGAACACCTCTTCCCCGGCGCTCTCGTCCCAATAGGTGACGCCGGTTGCGGTCTTGCGATCATCCGCCAGCTCGACGCGCAGCACCTCCGAATTAACCCGGTACTGGAAGTTCGGCTTGCGCTTCAGGGCGTCGAGCACGCAAGTCTGCGGCGACGACTTGGAATAGTTGAGGCAACCGTAGCGCTCGCAGAAGCCACAGAAATTGCAGGGGCCGAGCTGCATTCCATAAGGATTGGTGTAGGCCTGCGAGGCGTTGCCGGCGGGGCGCGGAAACGGGTGATAGCCCATGTCGCGCGCGGCCTTGGCGAACATCTCGGCGTCCAGAGTATGAGGCAACGGCGGCAGCGGATAGTCGCGGCTGCGCGGTGCCTCGAACGGGTTGCCGCCTTCGATGATCTTGCCGTTGATGTTGCCCGCTTGGCCCGAGATGCCGGCAATGTACTCGAACCGGTCGAAATAGGGTTCCAGCTCCTCGTAGGTGACGCCCCAGTCCTCGATGGTCATATCTTCGGGGATGATGTCGAGGCCGAAGTTCTCCTTGATATGGCTGCGCAGGATGAATTCCTCGCGCATCGGGCGCCATGTTTGCCCGTTCCAATGAACGCCAGCGCCGCCGACGCCGTCCCCCGGCAGGAAGGAGCCCAGATGCCGGTAGGGCAACGCCGTCTCGTCGAGTGTCCGGCGGATGGTGAGCGTCGAGTTCTTGGGTCGCTGAAAGAGTTCGTAGCGGATGCCGTAGCGCAGCTCGTCGGCGATCTTGGGATATTCGAAGTCGGGAACCGTCTTGCGGTCTTCGCCGCGCTCCAGGGCGAGGATCTCCAGGCCTTCGTCGGCCAGCTCCATGCCGAGAATCGCGCCAGTCCAGCCCAGCCCGACGATGACGACATCCTTGCGAGGATCGGTGCGTGCCATGCCTCAGGCCCTCTCGCCGGAGATGGAGACGGGGCCGAGCTTGTAGGGCACGTCCCACTTGTCAGCCCACTCGCGGTAGGCGGCTCGGGCGCCAGGGAAGCCGATATGGAGCCAACCCTGCATCTGATAGTTGCCGCCATACTGCGGATCGGCGAAGTAGCCCTCCTTCGTGTTCTGCAAGAGCAGCGAGAAGAAGTTTCGCAGTTCAGGCGCAAGATTGAGTTCTCCGCCACCTCCCGATGCGACGGCGACCTCGCTGGTCGCCGACCCTGAGGACTCGGCCACTTCCCCCTTCGGGGCCTGACCTGGTTGGGTCTTTCCACCTTCCAGAGTCCGCAACGCCTCGTCCTGTTGGGCGGCTTCGAGATCCGCGAACCCACCGCCATAGCGTTGCTGGCACCAGCCGTTGAATGCCTCAATGCCTTTGCGATAGATCTGCGCCGGTGGCAAAGGGGACTGGAAGCCGAGTTCGGCCGGAGCGTCGGGTTGGTACGGCCCCTCCATGTACCAGTCGGCCGCCTGGCCGAACGGCCCGGCCATCTGCAGATCGATGAATACCGGCACGCGCGCCTCGATGGCACCGGGACCGTTCCCATCCGACGGAATCAGCCGCGCTGTCGCCGCCAGAATGAATGCCCATTCCTCAGCCGTGAAGAACTTCCTGTCGTAATCCTGCAACGACACGGGTTCGCCGTCCTGCGCATGGGCCGGATCATAGAAAGCCCATGTCAATGCGCCTGCGGCCGTGCCCTGTAGCACGAAGCGTCTGGTGGGCATCCATGGATCATGGGACATCGGTGTCTCCTTATCAGTCCCCGACGGAGGGGCTTGGCTGTCGGGGATGGTGCGAAACGTCTGCGGAAACCGGCGCCTCGCTGCGGCAATCGTGGAAGAAGAGTCCTGGAGCACCGTTCCGCATGATTGGGCGCGCGTCACACCGGGATCTGTTGCCTTCGTTCCGCCATAAAAAACTAGAGCCGATCGCTTGATCAGCAAGCCTTTCGTTCGCGAGCTAAAGGAGTCGCGGTCGAATGCGGAGCGACGGGTCGGCGGGTGTCGGTCGCGCCCATCATCGCAAAGCGGCTCCCGACACGCTGAGGGCGGATTCTGGAGGCGATCTCATCAAAGCCGAGCGGCCTTGAAGACGGCTTGCCGGCCCTTCCGCCTTGTGACAATTTTCGGGGCTGCAGTCTTCTTGAGGTCGGTCGTTGCGGCGGCTCGCCCCTCCCTCTTTTACGGATTCTCCCGCTCGATGACCCGCGTTACCATCGTTCAAACCGGCTCCGTCAAACCCGATTTGGAGCCGCGCCACGGCACCTATCCGCAGATGTTCGAACGGATGCTGCGAAGCGTTTCGCCGGACGTGGCGATCGATGTCGTCTCGGTCATCGATGGAGAGCGCTTGCCCGAGCCTCAGGCGATCGAGGCCGCGATCATCACCGGCTCGGCCTATGGCGTCTACGACGACATCGATTGGATGGAGCCGCTCATGGATTTCATCCGAAAGGTCTACGTTGCCCATAAACCGATGGTCGGCGTCTGCTTTGGCCATCAAGCCATCGCGCAGGCCATGGGCGGCACCGTGACGAAGTCGGAGAAAGGCTGGGGCATCGGCCGTCATGTCTACAACGTCGTGGAGGATAATGGCCTGATCGCCGAGCGCGACCTCGCCATCGCCTGTTCTCACCAGGATCAGGTGGTGGTGCCGCCGCCGGAGGCGCGAGTGTTTCTTTCCTCGGAGTTTACGCCCTATGCCGGCCTTCTCTACGGCAATGGCAAGGTGATGAGCGTTCAGCCTCATCCGGAATTCACCGCCGATTACGCTCTGGCGCTATGCGAGTCGCGGCGGGGCATCGCCCCCGAGACGCTGATCGAAGAGGCGGAACGGTCGCTTGATCTTCCTTCGGATCGCGCGATCCTGGCACGGGCCATCACCCAGTTTCTCGGCGCGGCGGACTGACGAAAAAGGCAACTCAGCCGCCCGACGCGTCGAAAGTATCGCGCAGAAGAGATTCATGATTCGTTGGCGTTGCAACTGTACCTTCCTGATGAAACGGCGAGGGTGGGCTTCGCCGTGAACGCCATCTGCGTTCGCCGCGCATCAGACTGCACGGCGCGGACGCAAGCCAGGGGATGGTATCGTGAAGCTTCGTCCCGGTTCTCTCTCTGCCAAGCTGATGCTGATCGCGGGAGGCACGATCTCCATCATCATGATCGTCGCGATCGGCCTGCTCGTCGCCAACGCGCGGCGGAACACCGAGCGGCTACTGCTTGAAAGCGCTCAGTCGCAAGCCGAGGTCGTCGCCGGAAAGATCACCGCCGAGCTTGCCGAAGCCGCTTCGGCCGCCAAGAGCATGACGGGAGCGATCGCCGCCGCCCAGCAGACCGGCATGCGTGACCGGCAGACGATCATCAATATGCTGAAGAGCAACGTCGACAACTATCCGAATATCTTCGGCAGCTGGATGGCCGAGCGGCCAAGGGCCCTCGACGGCCGCACGGGGGGAGAGGCATCCGGCTTCGCCGGCTCCAACAAGGATGGCGTGTTCGCGCCGTACTGGACGAAGAGCGCGTCCGGCGGGGTCGACTACTCGACCTTCAACGTCGACTATGACGCCCCGTGGTATAAATTGGCTTCGGCCTCGGGCAAGGGTGCCATCACCGAGCCCTATATCGCCTCGGAAGTCAAAGTGCTGATGTCCTCCATCGCCTATCCGATCATCGTCGGCGGCAAGGAGCTGGGCGTCGGTGGCGTGGATATCAGCCTCGCGTCCCTCCAACAGAGCCTGGAAGCGCTTCACCCGCTCGGCGACGGACGTGTCTTCCTCGTCTCGGGCAGCGGCAACTGGCTCGTGGCGCCCGATGCCGGGTTGAGAATGAAGCCCATGGAGGGCAGCGACGCGAATGCGGTTCGTGAGGCCATGAAGGCAGTCACGCCGCGCGTCGTCGGCGACCTTGTCGACGGGCAGGGGGTGGCCGTCACGCGGGTCGTTCTGCCGTTCGCTGTGCCCGATCTTCAGCAGACATGGGCCACCATCGTTGAAATTCCGACGGCCACGCTCGAAGCGCCGGCTCGAGCTGAAGCGAAGATGCTGATCATCGGCGGCATTGTCAGTCTGGTCACGATCCTCGCCGCGCTGTGGCTCGCCACCACGTTCATCGTCAAGCGGCCACTCGCCATGTTGCAGACCTCGGTCGATCGCCTCGGGCAGCAGGACTACGCGACGGAGGTCTCCAACCAGATCCGCGGCGACGAGATCGGCCGCTTTGCCCGCGCCCTGGAGAGCTTCCGCCACGCGCTTGCAAGCGGCCGGGAGGCGGAACAATTGGCCGAGAAGGAGCGCCAGCAGGCGGAGCGGCAAAGAGGCGCCAACGAAGCCGAGCGTGCCGCCAACGCCGAGGAACAGGGCCAGGTTGTCGCTGCGGTCGGTAAAGCGCTTTCGGCGCTTGCCGATGGTGATCTCACCCACAAGCTCGATCGCGCCTTCCCGCCGGCCTACGAAGCTCTTCGGCACGACTTTAATCGCACCGTCGAGCGGCTTCGGGAAACCATCGGCATGGTGCGCAAGGCGGTTGCCGGCATCGACAGTGGCAGCGAGGAAATCGCCAGCGCCTCGCAGGATTTGGCGCGGCGCACCGAAGGCCAAGCGGCGAGCCTCGAGGAAACCGCTGCCGCGCTCAACGAAATCACGGCGCGGGTGCGCGAAAGCGCCGATCTCGCCAAGGCGGTTGCCGGCGCGGTGCGCGACGCGCGCCAGGATGCCGAGCGCTCGGGAGAAATCGTCCACAACACGATCGAGGCCATGAACCAGATTTCGGCCTCCTCGGACGAGATTGGCAAGATCATCGGCGTGATCGACGATATCGCCTTCCAGACCAACCTTCTCGCCTTGAACGCGGGGGTCGAGGCAGCGCGCGCCGGAGAGGCCGGCAAGGGCTTTGCCGTGGTCGCCACCGAGGTGCGCGCTCTCGCCCAGCGCTCGGCCGATGCGGCCAAACAGATCAAGACGCTGATTTCCTCCTCGGCGCATCAGGTGCATAGCGGCGTCGAGCTGGTGGGGCTAGCCGGCCAGGCGCTGGAAAGGATCGCGGAGCAGGTGACGGCGATGGACGGCCGTGTCCAGTCCATCGCCGAGACAGCCAAAGGCCAGGCGGTCGGGCTGGGAGAGGTGAACGTCGCCGTCGGCCAGATGGATCAGGTGACGCAGCAGAACGCCGCCATGGTGGAAGAGGCAACCGCCGCCAGCCAGACCCTGCGCCAGGAAGCGGAGGCGCTGTCGCGGCTGGTTGCCGCCTTCAAAACGGCTGACGGGGCGGGAGGGTTTGCGTCATCTGCTCGCCGAAACAGCCTGCGCGCGGCCTAAAGGATCTTCAGTCGGTCTTTGAGGGACGCTGAATTGAAGGCAAAGCCGGGAATGGTCCTCGACCGCTCCCGGCTTTTTTACGCTGTCTTCAATTGGCGACGGGGTTTCCCGCCGCGATCAGACTGACGTGGGTTCCTCAGGCGCCGCGCGCTCCAGCGCCGCTTCGACGGAGGAGCGGTATGTGACATGCGGCGAGCGCACACCATGGGTCAGGAGTACTCGTCTCACGGTCGAGGATGCTCCCGTGATGATCAGGTGCCTGCCTGCGTTCGCTGCGCGCCGCGCGACGAGGCCGATCGAGTTCGCCGCGCTGGAATCGAGAAAGGGCACGGCCGAGAAGTCGATGATCAGCGTCCTGTAATTGTCGCCGATGCGGTCGAGCACCGAGCCGATATTGGCCACCGCACCAAAGAAGAAGGCGCCCGAGATGCGGTAGATGACGATGTCGCGCCGCGTCGCTGTCATTGCCTCGTAAGGAACGCGGCCGGGGCGCCGATCCGAGGCATCCTCCAGCACAGGCGGCGTGTGCGCCTCGATCCCCGTCGTCTCCGCCATGCGGTGGATGAAGAGCATCGCGCCGATGGAGACGCCGACGACGATGCTGGTGGTCAGGTCGCGGAAGACGGTCAAGAGGAACGTCGCCAGCAACACCACCGCATCGCCGCGCGAGGACCGCAGAAGCAGCGCGAACGCGTGACGCTCGGCCATGTTCCAGGACACCACGGCCAGAACGGCGGCAAGAGCGGCAAGAGGGATGGCGCTGGCGAGGGGCGCGGCGATCAGCATGAACAGGAAGAGAAAGAGCGCGTGGAGGATGCCCGAGATCGGCCCGCGCGCTCCCGTGCGCACATTGGTTGCCGTGCGGGCGATGGTGCCGGTGACGCAAAGGCCGCCGAAGAGTGGCGAGGCGATATTGGCAAGCCCCTGGGCGGCAAGCTCGCAGTTGGAGCGGTGGCGCCGGCCCGTCATGCCGTCCGCGACGACGGCCGAAAGGAGGGACTCGATCGACCCGAGAAGAGCAAAGGCCACGGCATCCGGCAGGACCGCGATCACCTTGTCCAGGGAGATGGGGGGCAGGGCGGGCGAGGGCAAAGTGCGCGGAATGCCGCCGAACTTCGAGCCGATGGTGTCGATCGGCAAATCGAGCGCGAATGTCAGCAGCGCCGCCACGCCGACGGCGAGGAGCATTCCTGGGAACGCGGGGGCAATGCGCTTCAGGCCGACGATGATCGCGACGGACAGAATGGCGATGCCGGTGGCGGCGGGGCTAATGCTGCCGATCGAACTGGCGAGCACCTCGATCTTGGCGATGAACTCGCCGGGTTCCGGCACGGTGAGGTGGAGCCCGAGGAGATCCTTGATCTGGCTCGAAAAGATGATGACCGCGATGCCCGCAGTGAAGCCCACCGTCACGGGATAGGGGATGAACTTGATGTAGCTGCCGAGGCGCATCAGCCCGAGTGCCAGCAGAATGAAGCCGGAAAGCATCGCCGCGAGAAGGAAGCCGTCGAAGCCCTGACGCTGGATGGTGCTCGCCACCAAAACGATGAAGGCGCCGGCCGGTCCGCCGATCTGAAAGCGGCTGCCGCCGAGGGCCGAGACGAAGAAGCCACCGACGATGGCGGTGTAGAGGCCGCGCTCGGGGCTGGCGCCGGAGGCGATGGCGATGGCCATGGAGAGCGGCAGCGCGACGATGGCGACCGTCAGGCCGGCAATGGCGTCTGCCTTCAAGTCCTTGAGGCCGTAGCCCTCCCTAAGCACGGTGACGAGCTTGGGCGTGAAAAGATCGAGCAGGCCGGCCGAAGATCGGCCGGAGACAGATGTGGGAAGCGTGGTCATGGTCCAGGCGTCGCCGACCCAATGGGTCGGCTCAAAAAGGAGGAACTCGCCGGAACGTGCGACATTCGGACGCGCTTCGGCTGGAGATGGCGCACTTTGCCGTTTGTCTCGGCGAAGGGCAATGAAAATCCCATGCATGGGAGCTTTGACTTGTTACGCGCGATGATCTCCCATGCCGAATGGCCCGGGGCGCGGCCATCTGGGGGAGGATTAGGACGATGAAATTTAGCCGAACGGCGCGGGCGGGGCTGTTGGCGAGCCTTCTTCTAGTGACGACCGCCTGCGAAGCCGCGGATTGGCGCGAGGCTGAAACGGAGCCCTGTCGGCTTGGCAGCCTTTATGAGCGCGTCGATTGCGTCACCCAACTCACCGCGCAGTGGGATCGCCGGCTCAACGCTGCCTATGAGCGGGCGATGCACATGATCGATCCGGCGCGGGCGCGAACTCTGAGAGACGTGCAGCGCAAGTGGATCGAATGGCGCGACGCCAATTGCGGCTGGTATGCCCACCAAGCGGGCACGATGAGCCTCGAATTGGAAGCCGAATGCCTCCGTGTGACGACGAAGCAGCGGGCGGAGGAGCTGGAGGACTTCGAGGATTACTATTGAGCGCCGCCCGCAAGGCGCGCCGGCGTCCGCACGTGCTCAGTGCCCGCCGCGCCACTCGTAGATAGGATCGGGGCAGCGGCTGCAGCAGCACGCGCTGGAGCCCGCGCAGGCCTGCGGCTTCGTCTCGATACGTGCGACCTGTCCCTTGCGCTCCCAATGGGCGAGCATCGCCTCCACCGCCGAGGGCGTCGAGCCGCTCTTCAGCGCCAGTTGGTCTAGGGATAGGCGCTTCTCGGCCTTCAGAAGATCGCGCAGTTGCGTCAGTCCAGCCATGATCGATCTCCTTTTCGCCTATTCCGCGATGGCCGGAAGGGGGGCTCGCATCTGTCGTTTGCCGGCGAGATGAATGGTGGCCACCGCACATGCCAGGACCGCAAGGACCGCCGCGATCGTCAGTCCCGCGTGCAGCGGCGCCTCGGCGAAGCGGGATATCTGGAAAAAGACCGTCGCCGTGCCGTAGGCGAGGCCTGTGGTCCAGGCGATGGCAAAGCCTGTCCAGCGCGGCCCGACCTCCCGATAGATCGCCCCGGTGGCGGCGACGCACGGCATGTACAGCAGTGTGAACAGCAGATAGGCGAAGGCGCCGGCCGGCCCCGCGAAGCGCCGCGCCATCTCGCCATAGGTGCCGCTGGACACTTCCTGCTCGGCGGAGGCTTCCTCCACCGAGGAGACATCGCCGATGGAGATGCCGAGCGGATCTGTCAGCTTGTCGGCGAGCGCCGTGAGGTTCTCTGGGATGGTGGCGAAGGCTGCAACGAGGCCATCGGCGATAATGGCCGATGTCGAGCGCGCCTCGTCGCCCGCGTCGCTGCCATTGGCAGCGAGGGAGCCATAGAGCGAGCCGAGGGTGCCGACCACGGCTTCCTTGGCAAGGACTCCCGAGACGACGCCGACGACGGCCGGCCAATTGTGATCGTCGATGCCCATCGGCTCGAAGACCGGAACGATGGAGCGGCTGGCGACCGCCAGAACCGAATCCTCCGGGTCGGTCTTGCCGAAGGAGCCATCCGTGCCGATGAGGTTCAGCACCGAGAGGACGGCCACCATGATGACGATGATCTTGCCGGCGCCGAGCACGAAGCTCTGAAGCCTGTCCCAGCTATGGATCAAAATGTTGCGGATGGTCGGCAGGTGGTAGGGCGGCAGCTCCATCACCAGCGGCGAGACGTCTCCCTTGAGGAGGGTGGTGCGCAAGAGGAAGCCGGTCATCACGGCAACGCCGATGCCGATGATGTAGAGCCCGAAAACGATGTTCTGGCCATTGGTCGGAAAGAAGGCCGCCGCGAACAGCGCATAGACCGGCAAGCGCGCCCCGCATGACATGAAGGGGCTCATCATGACCGCCGCCTTGCGGTCGGCATCGTTCTCCAGCGTGCGGGTCGCCATCACCGCCGGCACGTTGCAGCCGAAGCCGACAATGAGCGGCACGAACGCCTTTCCCGGCAGGCCGATGGAGCGCATGAAGCGGTCCATGACGAAGGCGGCGCGCGCCATGTAGCCGGAGTCCTCAAGCGCCGAGAGGAAGAGGTAGAGGAAGGCGATGACCGGGATGAAGCTGGCGATGGTGCGAAGGCCGCCGCCGAGCCCGTCCGCCAGGATCACGCGCACCCAGTCAGGGGCTCCGATGGACCACAAGAAATGGCCGAGCCCCTCGACCATCACCGAGCCCACAGCCATATCGAAGAAGTCGATGAAGGCGCTCCCGAGATTGATGGTCCACATGAACATCAAATACATCATCGCCAGGAAGATCGGGATGCCCAGGAAGCGATCGAGCACAACGCGGTCGATCCTGTTGGTCAGGCTGCGGGAGGCCTCGCGCGGACGCTCCACCACCTGTGCCGTCGTCTCCGCCGCAAAGCCGTACCGACGGTCGGCAAGAAGGATGTCGAGATCCTCGCCCGTTTCCCGTTCGATGTCCGCCATCGCCTTGCGCACGGCGCTCGCCGCCGCAAGCGGCAGGGCGGTCAGGCGCGGAAGGTCGCCATCGAACATCTGCAGGAGACGCCAGCGGGCGTTGCCCGCTCCAGTTGGAAGGAGGGGCGCGACGCGCTCGATCTCCCGTTCCACGACCTCGCCGAACGAGGGCAGCGTGGCCGGAACGGTCCGGTTGCCGCCGATCTTTGCCACGGCCTGCTTGAGTTCTTCCAGGCCGCTCTCCCGGCTGGCGACCATGGGCACCACCGGACACGCAAGCTTCTCGGCGAGAGCCGATGCATCGATGGCGAGACCGGCCTGAGTCGCCATGTCCATCATGTTGAGCACGACGACGAGCGGCACCCTGAGTTCGAGGAGCTGCGTCGTCAGGTAAAGGTGGCGTTCGAGATTGGACGCGTCGATAATGTTGACGATGACGTCCGCTTCTCCCGAAATCGCGTATTCGAGGCCGATGCGCTCGTCGATCGAGTTCTGCGTGGCGCTCAGGGAATAGGTGCCGGGCAGATCCACCACGTTCACCGTCTCGCCCTGCCAGCGATAGGCGCCGGTCTTGCGCTCGACGGTCACGCCCGGCCAGTTGCCGACGCGCTGGCGCGCGCCTGTCAGGGCGTTGAAGAGGGTGGACTTGCCGCAATTGGGGTTCCCGACGACGGCGATCGTCAATCCGCTCATATCCGCTTTCCGATCAATCCATTTGGCCGGCTGTCTCAGGCAAGCTCTACGGTGACGATCTTGGCTTCGTCCTTGCGCACGGAGAGGGCCGTGCCCCGGAGATCGATTTCGATGGGATCGCCCAGCGGCGCCTTGCGTGTCACGGTGATGATGGCACCGGGCGTCAGGCCCATGGCGAGCAGACGGCGGCGATAGGCGCTGGTCTTGTCGTTATAGCCAATGACCTTTGCGCTCTTGCCAACGCCGATTTCGGACAACAATTGCTGCATCCATCTCTCCGTTCGCGACCTTCAGCACCGGCGTTCCGGCGCCTGTCGCGCGATGTTCGATGCTTGGAGCCGATCGAACGGCTGCGGCTCTATCCCCCAGGCCGACATCGCTCGCTGCATCGAATATCATGCCTCCGACCCCCTCGTCTCGACCATGCTTGTCCATGATCTTCCCGTCGGAGTGGTCTTGATAGGCGGGCAAGGAACGTAAAGTCATTGATTGCAGTCAAGTTCTGAGACGTTTCGGCAACGCCCGTTGAGGGTTGCCGACCGCAGATTTTTCCGCCGCCGTACCCGATCGTTGGTCAGGAACCAATTCGCTCCCGTGGGCTTCTTTCCAGGCGCGGAGCAGGGCGAGGTCCCGGGTCGGCGCACGAAGGGGCTTCGATAAACACCGGGTCGACCAAGCATGAAGATCATGGATACGAGTGCCGCCGCAGGCTCCGCGAGTGTCTCACCTCGCCCCTATGCCGAAGGGAAATCCGAATCTGCGGACGATCATCCGAAGCGCTCGCTCTGGTACAAAGGCGCCATCATCTACCAGCTTCACGTCCGCTCCTTCTTTGACTCCAATGGCGATGGAGTCGGGGATTTTTGCGGGCTTCTGGAGAAGCTCGACCATATCGTCGACCTTGGCGCGGATGCCGTCTGGCTGCTTCCCTTCTTCCCGTCGCCGCTCAAGGACGACGGCTACGACATTTCCGATTATTGCGGGGTCAATCCGGCCTACGGCTCCCTGGACGACTTCCGCGCGTTCGTTGCCGCCGCTCATGAGCGAGGGCTGAAGGTTCTGATCGAGCTGGTGGTCAATCACACCTCGGATCAGCATCCCTGGTTTCAGCGGGCGCGGCAGGCGCCGGCCGGAAGCCCGGAGCGTGACTATTACGTGTGGAGTGAGACGGGCCACGAGTTTTCCGAGGCGCGGGTGATCTTTCTCGACTCGGAGACGTCCAACTGGGCCTGGGACCCGGTTGCTCGCGCCTATTACTGGCACCGCTTCTACAGCCATCAGCCGGATCTCAACTTCGACAATCCGCGCGTCGTGGCGGAAGTCGAGGCGATCCTCGATTTCTGGCTCGGTCTCGGCGTCGACGGGTTTCGGCTCGACGCCGTTCCCTATCTCGTGGAGCGGGAGGACACGTGCGGCGAGAACCTTGCCGAAACCCACGATGTTCTAAAGCTGATCCGCCGGAAGATCGAAGAGCGCAATCCCGAGTGCGTCCTCCTCGCTGAGGCGAACCAGAGCCCGCAAGACACGATTCCTTATTTCGGCCGGGGCGACGAATGCCACATGGCCTTCCACTTTCCCCTCATGCCGCGCCTCTTCATGGCGCTCGCCGAGGAGCATGCCGAGCCCATCGTCTCCATCATCCAGTCGACCATGGAGCTTCCCGACGGATGCCAATGGGCGATTTTCCTGCGCAACCACGACGAGCTGACGCTGGAGATGGTGAGCGAGGAAGAGCGCGAGAGGATGTGGCAGTTCTACGCCACCCACAGGCGCCTGCGCATCAATCTCGGCATCCGGCGGCGCCTCGCCTCGCTCGTCGACGGCGACCGCAAGCGCATCGAACTGCTCAACGGGCTTCTCTTCTCATTGCCGGGAACGCCTGTGGTCTATTACGGTGACGAGATCGGCATGAGCGACAATCCCTTTCTCGGCGACCGCGACGGTGTGAGAACGCCGATGCAATGGTCGTCCGACCGGAATGGCGGCTTCTCGCGCGCCAACACCATGGAGCTCTTTCTGCCGCCGGTGGTCGATCCGCTGTTCGGCTACGAGGCGGTCAATGTGGAGACCCAGAGGCAGGTCCGCTCCTCCCTGCTCAACTTCATGCGCTGGATTATAAAGGTGCGGCGCGAGCATCCCGTCTTCGGACATGGCGCCATATCCTTCATCGCCACAAGCAACAGCCGCCTTCTGGTCTACACCCGCAGCCATGAGGGCGAGACGGTGCTGTGCGTCGCCAATCTCTCGGAAACGGCGCAGGCGGCATCGATCGACCTTTCCGATCACCAGGGGGCGACGCCGATCGACCTGTTCGGCGGCTGCAAGTTTCCCACGATCGGCGATTGGCCGTATCAGATCAGCCTGCCGGGCCATTCCTTCTTCTGGCTGAAGCTCGTCCCGGACGACGCGCTTTCCGACGATGAGGGGCTGTGCACGGACCGAGGTGTTCAGCCCAGCCTGCCGACCGGCGAAAACGATCTCGGAACGCCGACGACCCCGCCACGCGGCGCCTGACCTACGGGCGCGGTGCCTTCAGAAGCATCGGGCCGTAGCCGATGGCAAAGGCCAGGAAGGCGCCGCTCCAGCAAAGCCCGGCAAGGTCGATGACCGGCATCATTCGCGCATCCGCGTAAGGCGCCAGCACGCGGGACAGCGCGCCGATCAGCACGAGCGCGTACATGGCGATCTCAAGGCCGCCGGCGGCAAGCGGCCGGCCGGAGTGACCACGGCTCGCCCTCGTCATCACCGCCAGGGTGATGAGGCCGAAGGTGCCCGCCGTCCATATATGGAGCGCGGCCGAGGGCAGGAGTATTTCTGGCGATAGGTTCGAGAGGGCAATGAGCAGGAAGCCGAGCGGCACGGTCGCGTAGGCGACATGAAGTACCAGGAGCAGCGGCTCGTTCCGGGTGGCGAGGCCGCGCCACCTTGCCATCCTCACCGCGTTCATGATGCTGGCCAGAAGCAGGACCAGAGCGGTCGCAAGCCATTCCGGCGAGGCGGTCCACATGAGGAAGGCCAGCGTCGAAATCGCCATCGTCGCGCCATCCAGTCGGCTGAAGCCGGCGGGAAGCCTGTCGGCGCCCCGCATCTTCAGCCAGTTGCGCGTGAAAGCGGGGATGATGCGTCCGCCGATGAGGAGCACCAGGAGCATGACGAGCGCAATTCCCGCCCGCGCGCTGATATCGGCGAAGCCCGTGGCCGCTGCCTCGACGTGGAAACCGAGATCGGCAAGGGTCAAAAGAGCGACGAGGGCGACCACCCGGAGATTGCGGGCATTCTTGCCGCCGATCACCTCCCGCGCGAAGACCGCCGTGAGGGCGGCAGGGAACGCAAGGTCGATCATCGCGGCGAGCACCGGGCCGGTGAAGGCCGAGAGCGAAACGGCAAGGCGGCCCGCCAGCCAGAGGAGTACCAGCGCCAGGAGTTCGCCGCCCTGGACCGGGGGGCGACCGGTCCAGTTGGCGACGGCCGTCAGGGCAAAGCCGGCGATGATGGCGGGAAGCCCGCCGAAGAGCAGCGTATGAATGTGCCAGTCGCGCGGCGCGAAGGCGGTCGAAACCTGGATCGCGCCCGCGAAGAACGGCAGCCACACCAGTACCGAGAGCGCCATGGCAAGGGCGCCGAGAAAGAAGAAGGGCCTGAAGCCGCCGCGGAGCCAGTAGGCTGAGAGGATCGGCGCTCGATTGGCCGCGTCGGAACTCATGGGGCGTTTCCTTGACAGAGCATCGTCTGGTCTAGGGGCTATCCGACGGGAAACCGTGCGACGTTGTCGCGGCGCAAAGAAAGTGGAATGGTGGGCGCCAGTTTCCTGCGGGGACGCGTGGCGCGGCCGGCGCTTGCGTCTTCTCGCGCGACAGCGCAAACAGCGAGCGTCGCCAAAGGCTCTTCTCGCGGCGCCCGCGATCGGTCATCCATGGAGCCGAACAACAGGGGTGAAGTGCCCGTCACCCGCATCGCGCATGAAGATGGAGGTCCCATGGCCGCACGAAAGCTCGACCCATCGCTGGTGCGCGACTTCGACATCTTTCGCCAGATGTCGGACGACGACCTCGATGCCGCGCTCGCGACCGCCTCGGCGCGGCGTCTGCCGGAGGGGACCGTCGTCTTCAGCCAGGGTGCGATGGCCGAGGAGTTCTTCATCCTCCTGCATGGGCGGCTGAAGGTGGTGCAGACCACCGCCGACGGCCAGCAGGTCGTCGTGCGCCACGTCAACCCTGGCGAGGTTTACGGCATCGCGATGGCCGTCGGCCGCGACGACTATCCGGCGACCGCGACGGCGGTGGCCGAAAGCCTGACGCTGGCTTGGCCCAACCGCGAGTGGAACTCGCTCATTGCCCGTTCTCCCGCGCTCTCCCTCAGCATGCTCCAGACGGTCGGGCAGCGTCTCCAGGACGCGCACACGCGCATCCGCGAGCTCTCGACCGAGGCGGTGGAACGGCGGGTCGCCCATGCGCTGCTGCGCCTTGTGCGGCAGGCCGGCAAGCGCACGGAGGAGGGCATCCTCATCGATTTTCCCATCACGCGGCAGGACATCGCCGAGATGACCGGCACGACGCTCCACACAGTGAGCCGCATCCTCACTGCCTGGGAGGGGCAGGGGCTGGTGGCTGGGGGACGCAAGAAGATCGTGGTGTGTGACGCACACCGGCTTTTCCTCCTTGCCGAGGCAGCGGATTAGCCGCTGCGTTTCATGGCTGCGGCTTGTGGGCCGATGCCGGCAGGGGATGCGTTCCATAGTCCAGCCGCGAGCGACGGAGAACGGTTCCGCTCTCGTCGACGATCAGCGTGAGGCGCACCGCCTGATGGAAGAAGACGAGGCGGAATGTTCCCGCATCCTCGCCTTCGCCGCGATCGAGCCGACTGGTGATCGCCTGTTCGCGCAGCAGGCGCGGCACGTCGGCGACAGGAAGCTCGAAGGCCTCGGCAAGAACGGTGGCGTCAATCTCGATCCCGCCGCCCGGTTGAATGGAGACCGCGCTCATGGCGCCGGTGCCTGATTAGGATAATCGTTGATCGAATCGTCGCGGACCTGTTCGGCCGCGCCGATCGCGTCGTTCAAGGACGCGATGAACTGGGAGAGGCCGATCCCGTGTTCGCGGCAGGCGTCTTTCAACGTGTGAATCCGGCCGACCGGGCAGCCGACGCAGTGCATCCGGTGACACAGGAAAACAGGGATGGCCGCGCGATGCCGCGACATGAGTTCGTCGACGACCGTCGCATCGGTGATGGGCGCGAAAAGCATGGCCATGGGCGCAGTCCCGTTCGGATCGGACAGAACCTGGCTCATTTTGTGCCTAGGCGTCTTTGCACTGGAACAAGGATAGAGGAAGCACAAGGCTCTCCATTGGCGATGAAGCGCATTCCGACCGGCTCCGCAAGCGCCCGACGCCTCGGAGGAATGTCGATCGGATGATCCTCGATTTGTCTCAGGCGAGAGCGAGGCTTCCATCGGGGGGCAGCGTCGCCAGACCCGCGGCATCTACGGAGGCGATGCGGGGAGGTATTGGCGCTTCGTGCCGTGCCAAGGCCAGCGTTTCCAGAAGATCGGCCTCGCCGAACCTCCAGGGAAGGACTGCCGTCGCGCCAAGTTTTATTGCCATGGCCATGAAGTCCGGTCGGTCCTCGCTTGGAGCGATGATCGGATGGCTGGAGAGGACGATGACGCGGCTCTGAGGATCAAGGGCGACCATTCGGCGCAGGGTCGCAAGTCCATCAAGGCCGGTCATGAAGATGTCCGCGATGATGAAATCATAGTGCTGACGCGCGATCCACGAGAGAGCCAGCCTGCCCGAAGATAGGCGTCGACACTGTGGCCTTGCGCGCGGAGGGTCTCCTCCACGAGCCGCCCCATCTCGGTTTCTTCGTCAACGATAAGTATGCGCGGCATGGGTCCCTCCGCGAACGCCAGAATACCGGTGGCTCGCTTCCGCGAGCGGCGCCGACCAGAGAAAACCCTCATGTCGGTTTGGAAACGAAAAGTTGTCCTTTTCAACTTATACGATAAACTTACGGACGGCCGTGTCAACTAGTTGTAAATACGTAGTGCGTTGGCAACTATAAGGAAAAGGGACCAAGCGCGCTCGCGGCGTTACGCGTTGCCGCTCGTACTCCCTTGGAAACGCAGACACCGGCGAGCCAAAGGCCGCCGGTGTGAAAAGTAGAACGCCATCTTGGATATCTGCCCCGCGCATTCCGCTCTCTGCCGCGACGCGACCGTCGACGCAGCATCCGAAGCGCCCAGACGCTTGGCTGCATTCTTCAGTCGAAGCGAAGACGACATCGGGAGGGGGCAGAAAGTCGATCAGGCGTCGGAAAGGTTGTGGCGCATGCGCTCCAGGGAGGTCTCGATGACGCTTCGCGCCATCGGCTCGATCCCGCTCATCGCCCGCTCATAGGCCTTGGCGAGAAGAGGTCGCACCGCCTGGAACACCTCTTCGGTTTGTGCCGTCACCGTCACAACCTTGGCGCGGCGATCCGCCGGATCGACCCGGCGCTCGATCAGCCCGCGCGCCTCAAGGCGGTCTAGATAGGCGGTGACCGTCATCGGCTCGACGCCCATCCTCTCGGCCAGAACCGACTGGCGAACGCCGTCGAACTGCTGGATGAGAAGAAGGGTGCGGATCGCGCCGGGGGTCAGTTCGATCCCGCTTTCCATGACGCTTCTGTCAATTTCGCTTCGCAGCAGTCGAGCCGCATCCGTCAACGCGAAAGCCGCCGCTCCCATTGATTCTTGATGCTGAAGCATTTGCGTATCTCCATTCGACGGGGGCGGTCCTCGTCCGGCCCCGCCAGCGTTGTCGCTGTCCTCGTGTTACACCTTCTGATTTAGCGGAAATCATGGGTTGTAATAAGCTAGTATTTCTACCTACGAGGCTGAAGGGAAGGGAGAACGAAAGGCGGATCAGCATAGTTGATTTTCAACGGAAAGATTATAAAAAACAAATAAGATCAATACGATGGATGATATAGGACAAGTTGAGTGCAGAGCGCAAGCTGATGCGGCAGGCGTGGATGGAGCTTCGCGCGGCGCAAGCCTCGCGCAATGGCTGTGGCCGTCGAGCGACATGATCCGCAGTGCAGCGCCAGGTGTCGCCGCTCAGCGGGCAGGGAAAACTCTCGCGGGAGGCAGTTCTTCGCGTTCGAAGCAGCTCAGAATCAAATCGACGATGCTTGCGCCTGCCATGGGCTTTCTGACCAGAGCCACGGCCGAGGCCGCGCGAGCTGCGGCCTGAATCTCCGCCGTGAGGACCGATCCGGTCATGAATATCACCGGCATGGCGATACCGCGTTCGCGCAAGAAAGCCACGAGAGAAAAACCCGATTCGGAGCCGAGGTGAACGTCGACGAGCAAGCATCCACGGTGGCGATCGCTGACGAGCGTTCGAGCCCTTCGAGCCGAATCGACAGTGGCGACTGTCGCCCCTTCGGCTTCCAAAATGGCCGCGAACGAATCACCGACGTCCGGGTCGTCATCCACGACGAAGACGGTGATGCCATTGAGAGAAGTCACGCGTCAAACCTAGTCGGGCAGAGTTCTCTTGCCCAACATACACGATGTAGTTGAAAATTCAACTACATCTTGACTGGCGCGGAGCCGGCCGCGGAGCCGGCCTGATGGGCCAGACGCACCAGTTCCGCGAGATTGCGGACGCCCACCTTGCGCATGATATTGGTGCGATGGATCTCCACGGTCCTTCGGGAAATTCCAAACTTGTCCGCGATCACCTTGCTGGGTGCGCCTTCGGCGACGGCCGCCAGAACCTCCTGCTCGCGGGGAGAAAGGGTTGAAATGCGCTTGGCTGCATGGCACTGGATCGCCTGCCCCTCCTGCGCAGCCTGACGGCGCTCCAGGGCACGCTGAACGGCGGTCAGGAGATCGTCCTCCGCGAACGGCTTTTCCAGGAAGTCGACCGCCCCATGCTTCATCGCTTCGACCGCGACGCGCAGCTCGCCCTCGCCGCTGATGAAGATGCATGGCAGATCGGGGACTCGCTGGGACAGGTGCTGTTGAAGCATCAGGCCGTTCATCTCCGGCATCCTGAGATCGACGATGAGACAGCCACATTCTTGAACGTCGCTTTCCAGGAACGCGGACGGTGACGTGTAGGTCAATGTCGAATGACCGGCGCTCTCGAGAAGCGCAGCGGTCGATTCCAGCACGTCCGGATCGTCATCGACTATGCAGATCAAGCATGAGTTGGTCATGATTGCCCCCGAGCAATGGGGAGGGTGAAGTTGACGGTTGTGCCGTGGTCGTCGCTGGCGACCGCGATTGTTCCTCCATGAGCCTCCACGATGGAGCGGCAGATGGAGAGGCCCAAGCCCATTCCATGCGGCTTGGTCGTCTGGAATGGCTTGAAGAGCTGATAGTGCAGCCCGGGCGCGAAACCGGGACCCGTGTCGCCGACGCTGACTTCGATGAGATTCGCTCCAGCCGGGCGAGTTGCGATAACGAGGGTTGCGGGCTTTACCTCGGCCATGGCTTCGGCGGCATTGCGCACGAGGTTCGAGACGACCTGCTGAACCTGGACACGATCGACCGTCACGGGAGGCAGGTCGCGATGGTACTGGCGGACAACCCGAATTCTCTCATGACCCATAAGCGCCGTCTCGACGCCCCCCTCCACAACCTCGTTGACGTTCTTAACTTCTGGAAGCGTTCCAGGGTTGCCGATGAAATCGCGCATTCGCTGGATCAGGTCCGCCGCCCGCCGGGTTTGCTCGATCATCTTGCCGAGATACGTCTTGAGCTTCTCGTCGCCATCGGACCGCTGGTTGATCAGGCGCTGGACGGACGTCGCGTAGTTGATCGCCGCCGTCAGGGGCTGGCGCAGTTCGTGCGAAAGCATGCTTGCCATGTGGCCGGCCGCGTTGACGCGAGAAGCGTGAGCCGCCTCCGCCTGGAGGCGCCGCAGGCGCTGCGTGTCGGCAAGGCGATCGGTGACGTCGGTTGCCACGACGCAAGCGGCGAACACCTTGCCAGACCGGTTTCGCGCGGGCCACATGCGAAGAGAGACGTTGCGCCGCCCGCCGTTTTTGTGCAGCCAGACGCCTTGCAGTTCATCGACCTGCGTGCCTCTTGCCACCTTGAAGAGCGCGTGCCTCATGACGCTACGGTAATCCTCCGGCGCGATTGTCTCAAGCGTCGTGCCGATGACCTCCGCGGCGCTGAAGCCATAGATCGCTTCGGCTGCTGCGTTCCATGAGGTTACAGTGCCGTCGAGGCTTTGGGTGGCGATGGCGTCGAAGGAGGAGGCGACGACGGCGCCGAGCATCGCATCCCTCGACATGTAGCGGTCGAGCGCCCGCGCGAGGACGCCGGCCTCACCGGCGGCATCGACCGGCAGCGGGGTTAGCGGCTGGCCAAGCGGCTCAGAGACAGCGCGGGCCATGGTGCGCAAAGGGCGCGTGATCGATAGACCGATCGCGCCCGCCACCACCGCCGCGACGATGGCCGCGATCGCCCCGACGATCATGCTCGAGGTTTTGACGTTGCTGATGCGATCGAGGAGCGAGGGAAGCGGCAAAGTTTCGACAATGGAGACGCGCCGCGTGTCTCCCAGCACGACCGGCCAAACCGTCGCCGCCACCGGGACCCCGTCGCGCGTTTCGGCCTGGATCGCCTGCGGCTCCGTGGCTTGGGTAAGTGCCGCGAGGCGAGGCCAATCATCCTCGAAGCGAGCGGTCGGCCCATATCGGCGCGCGAAGCCATATACCGACGACGCATCCGCCAAATAGCTGCCGTCCTCGTCGACGAGATAGACCGAGCTGTCGGTGAAGGCGCGCGAGGTAAATTGGCGCAGGGCCGGCCGAAGATCGACCTTGAGCGTGATCAACCCGCACGCTTTGCCAGCGGCATTGAAGAGTGGCGTCGCCAAACGGAGCATCGGCATCGGCGGCGGCCCTATTTCCGGGTTGCCGCCATCGAACGTGATCCGCGAGATGAAGACCTCTCCCTTCCCCATATTTTGAGCCGCCGCGACGATATCCGGCTCCATCAGGGGTGTTCCAGGGGCCGTGGGCTCCGTGATTCGCACAGGGCCGCCGGCGGTCGCTCGCGATGCGCGCAACACCTCGGCGGGCTCGGGAGCGGGCGAGATCAGGCGGAGCGTCAGGTCATGAGGATTGGCGGCGGCGATGGCGCCGAGCACAGCTGCAGCTTCCTGCCGCCTTTGCTGCAGTGAATGGGGCATCGCATCGCTGGACTCGGCACATTCGCCATTCGTCGCAGCCGGAATCGGGGGCATTTCGGCAAGAGCCAGGATGTCCGAGCGTGCGCCTTCGACGAACCCTTCAAGATGGTTGGCGATGAGACCCGCGTTTGCCTTCAAACCATTGAGCGTCGTGGGCAAAACAGCCGTCGTCGTACGCTCGTAGATCAGGAGACCGACAGCCGCCGCTGTGGCCGTTACCAACGCAACCATCGCCGCAGTCAGTCGAAGTGACAGGATCACGACGTTGCACCGCTCGCGAGCGAGGACGCGGCCGACAATCTGATCGAGCGAGCAGGCTGCACGTGCATCGATAGTATACCCTCGTTACCTCCGAGAGCGGCGACGATACGCTGCCTCTCTCGGATCATGCGTGATTCGTCTCCCTCTTCTTATACCTTCAGGTTGCATTCTTGTATCTTTCTCGGAAAAGTTTCAGTCGGGGCATCGCAGAGGTGCGGCGCGGCCGCTCGTTGATAAACAGGCTTTCAGTCGATCAGGAACAATAGAGAAATTCAAGAGAAATCCTGGGTCTATGATCCATTCCTGAAATTACTCACGTACGCTACAAATATAACGTCGAACAATAAGTGAGCGTGAATTACAGTTCTGAGCCTTGGGCGTGCGCACGTCTTTCGATCGACGCAGGATCAAGCTAACGATCCATCGCCCGCTGCGAAGAAATGGGCGTCGTGTGATTGGCTCATGAAGTGTCGCCGCTCACATCGGCCGGGTCGCCCGCTGAATCCGATCGTAAACTTATCTCCCGTGAGCGCGGTCGCCGGCATCATGCCGTCCTCGACGTCGAGCAGGGGATTGAGTGATGGTTGCGATTTCGGAGAGCCTTGCGGCAGCCGCGCGGCACGTTGGCGCGAAGACGAATATCGATGCTTCGGCGCTTTTGGCTGTCGCGTTGGTGGAGACCAGCGGCAAGGCGTTCGCCATGGTTCGGGGCCGGCGCGAGCCGCTGATCCGCTTCGAGGGGCATGTCTTCGATCGGATGCTTCCCCCTCGATCGCGCGAGCGAGCGCGAGAATCGGGGCTTGCCAACCCGAAAGCGGGAGCCGTGAAAAATCCTGCCTCCCAAACGGGTCGGTGGCGCCTTCTCGACCGCGCCGCCGCCATCGATGCCGAAGCCGCCTATGCGGCGACCTCGTGGGGGCTCGGCCAGATCATGGGAATGCACTGGAAGGCGCTGGAGTTTGGCAGCGCCACAGAACTTGCCGAGACTGCCCGGCACTCCATCGAGGGGCAGTTGCTCCTGATCGCGCGCTTTCTGGCGAAGAACGGGCTGGACGCCTTCTTGCGAGCGGGAGATGTGATCGGCTTCGCCCGCCGCTACAATGGCCCAGGCTTTCGCCGCAATCGGTACGACGAGAAGATCGCCGCCGCCCTTGAAGCTGCGAAAACGGGCATCTTACCGGGCGAGATCGAGTCTCCGGCGCTGAAGGTCGGCGCGCGCGGCGCGGCCGTCACGGCGCTTCAGCGAGCCCTCGCCGCTCTTGGCATTGACGTGCGAGTGGATGGCATCTTCGGGCCAGCGACGCGGGCAGCGGTCGAAGCCTTTCAGATCAGCCGGGCGATGACCGCGACCGGAATGGCCGACGAGGCGGTCCTCGCTGCCCTCGGCGGCGGTCGTTCGGCATAGGTGTCGGCGGCTTGGCGGTGGCAGACGGAGCTTCGGGCTCTATACTGGAAGGTAAGATGACAGCACCTCCTTTGATCGACACAAGCCGCCACGCCCTTTTTCTCGACTTCGACGGCACGCTCGTCGGGCTGATCGACGATCCGCAGGCCGTGCGGATCGAGCCGGCCGCGTTCGACCGGCTTGTCGAGCTTCAGAAGCAACTGAACGGCGCGCTCGCCATTGTCAGCGGCCGCAAGATCGCCGACCTCGATCGGTTCCTGTCGCCGATGCGCTTCGCCGCCGTCGGGGTCCATGGGCTGGAACGCCGCCCGCAGCCGGGGGCGGAGGTGAGGCGGCTTATGCAGCCGTCGGCGCTGGACCCGATCCGAGATGCGTTGCGCGAGGGTCTGGAACGCGAGCCGCGGCTCAAGCTCGAGGACAAGGGCATGGCGCTGGTGCTCCATTATCGCACTGCGCCCGATCTCGAATCGGAAGCGCGGCGCCTGATGCGCGAGGCCGCGGCGGACCGGGATGACATGGTCACGATGAATGGCGATCATATCGTCGAGGTTCATCCTGCCGGCATGGACAAAGGCCGGGCGGTGGCCGATCTGATGACGGAGCCGCCTTTCGCGGGGCGGCGGCCCATCTATGCCGGCGATGACGTGACGGACGAATTCGCACTCGCATACGTTCGAGAGGCTGGAGGCATCTCGGTCAAGATCGGGCGGGCGGAGAGTTGCGCAGAGTATCGACTTGAGAATGTCGCGGCGGTTCACGCCTGGCTCGGCGCGTAGAATGAACGGGGCGAGCGGCGCTGTCAGGCGCGACGGCTACCTCGAAGGCGAAGGAGGAAAGCAAACGATGCAGCCAAGGGACGGACTGCGGCGTCGGAAGGGTTGCAGGTGATGGCAGAAAAGCAGCGTCGCCTGGTAGTGGTATCCAACAGAGTCGGGCCTCTCAAGGACGAGGGCAAGGCCGGAGGTTTGGCGGTCGGTCTCGCCGATGCTCTGCGCCGCCGCGGTGGCCTTTGGTTTGGCTGGAGCGGCGAGACCTCCGAGGATGGCACCGACAGCCCCGAGCAGACGGAGATCTACGATCATACGGCCATGACGACCATCGACATGACCGAGGAGGAGCTCGACGGCTTCTATCTCGGCTATGCGAACCGTTCGCTGTGGCCGTTGCTCCACTATCGGCTCGATCTGGCTGAATTCGATGACCAGTCGGACCGCATCTACCGGCGGGTCAATCGGCGCTTTGCCGAGCGCCTGTCGGCGCTGGTCGACGATGAGGATCTCGTCTGGATCCACGACTACCATTTCTTCTACTTCGGAGACGAGCTGCGGCGCTGCGGCTTCAAGGGGCGGATCGGCTTCTTCCTCCACATCCCATTCTGCCCGCCTGAGGTGTTCTCCGCGCTGCCCTCCAGCCATGACCTCGTCAAGGCGATGCTGGCCTATGACGTCATCGGCTTTCAGACGGAGACAGACCGGCGCAATTTCTGCGCCTTTTGCGTTCATGAGCTCGGCGGCGAGGAGTTGGACGGCGGGCGCGTGAGGGTTGGCGACCGCACGACCATTGCCGCTGCGATTCCGATTGGCATCGATGCCGAGGGGTTTGCGCGTTTCGCGCTTTCCGCCGAGGCCGTCGAGCACGAGGAGATGGTGCGCGATATTTCGCGCCACCGGCACCAGATCGTCGGCGTCGACCGTATGGACTATTCCAAGGGCCTGGTGCAGCGCATGAAGGGCTTCGAGCGGCTCCTGGAGAACCATCCCGGCGAGCGCGGCAATGTCCAGTTCCTGCAGGTGGCGCCGCTTTCCCGCTCGGAGCTGAATGCCTATGCGGAGCTGCGCGACGAACTCGAACAGCTCGCCGGGCGCATCAATGGGCGCTTCGCCCGGCTGGACTGGACGCCGATTCAGATCATGACGCGCGGCTTCACGAGGCGGGCGCTGGCCGGCATCTATCGGGCGGCGCGGGTCTGCATGGTGACGCCGCTGCGCGATGGCATGAACCTCGTCGCCAAGGAATATGTCGCCGCGCAGAACCCCGACGATCCTGGCGTCCTCATCCTGTCGCGCTTCGCCGGCGCCAGGGCCGAGCTGGAGGATGCGCTGATCGTCAATCCGTTCTCGACGGACGAGATCGCCGAGGCGCTGGAGACGGCGCTGACCATGCCGCTGGAGGAGCGTCAGCGCCGATGGGAGAGAATGCGCGAACGCGTCTTTACGGGCACCGCCGAGGCGTGGTGCAACGAGTTTCTCGATCTTCTCGAATCGGTTCCGGATGCGGCGTGATGCCACCGTCCCCTGTGGGGATTTGACGCCGGACCGGCCGCCTTCTAGACGGAAGGTGAGCCGGCCTCGCGGCAGGAGCCCCGTCCGACAGCTCGTGGGGGGAGCGGGGGCGCCAATGAAGGCCGGCAAATAACATCAGGAGCGAACCGATGGCTCAGAAGATCAAGGCCTTGACCCCCATTCTGACGGCGCAGCCCGTCATGCCCGTGGTGGCTGTGGAAAGCGCCCGTCAGGCGGTGGATTTGGCGCGCGCGCTGGCGGCGGGTGGCCTTCGCGCCATCGAAATCACCCTGCGCACGCCGGCGGCGCTCGACGCCATACGCTGCGTCGTGGAAGAAGTGCCGGAAACCGCGTGCGGCGCGGGAACCGTGCTGAACGCGCGCCAGTACGACCAGGCGGTCGCGGCGGGCGCCAAGTTCATTGTTTCGCCGGGCGCCACCATGGAAGTGCTCGACGCGGCGCGGGACTCTGCCGTGCCGCTTTTGCCGGGCGCCGCCACGCCGAGCGAGATCATGGCGATGCTGGAAGAGGGTTTCGAGCTGCTCAAGTTCTTCCCTGCCGAGCAATCGGGCGGAGCCGCGTACCTGAAGTCGCTGGCGCCGGTGTTCCCCAGCATCAAGTTCTGCCCGACCGGAGGCGTCTCCACGAAGAACGTCAACGACTACCTCTCCTTGCCCAACGTGATCTGCGTTGGCGGCACGTGGGTGGCTCCCAAGGCGGCTGTCGAGGCGGGCGATTTCGCCGAGATTACGCGCCTTGCTGCCGAAGCGGCCAAGCTCGGCAAGGCCTGATTGGACGAATGGCGGGGCTGGGCGGACTGCTGAAAGAACTTTCCGCCCGGCTTTCTCCCTGGCCTGCGCATCGTTGGGCAGCGCGACGTGCTGGCCTGCTGCTTGTTCTCGCGGGGGCCGCCGTTCTGCCTGGATGCACGTGGAGCGCCGACCTTCTTAACCTCCTGACGAGCAGCTCCGGCTTCCATGTGGTTCACGATCGCCGATATGGACCGGGAGAGCGCGGCCTCTACGACCTCTATATTCCCGACCGAGCCAACGCGCGTACGCCCCTGGTCGTCTTCCTCTATGGTGGCAGTTGGGACAGCGGCTCGAAGGACCTCTACTTCTTCGTCGGGCAGTCGCTCGCCAGCGCCAACATCGCTGTCGCCATTCCCGATTATCGGCTTTATCCCGACACGGTCTTTCCCGGCTTTGTAAAGGATGCGGCGCGCGCGGTAGCGACGGTCCACCGAGCCCTTGGGGAGGGGCAGTACCTCCCCGAGGGCGATCATCCCCTGTTCCTGATGGGTCATTCGGCGGGGGCCGAGATCGCCGGGCTCGTCGCCCTCGATGGCAGCTATCTTCGCGCGGAGGGCGCCGATCCTTCAAAGATCGCCGGGTTCATCGGGCTTGCTGGTCCCTATGATTTCCTACCTCTGAAGGAAGAGCGTTACCGGCGCATCTTTCCCGCCGCAACGCGAGCCCAGAGCCAGCCGATCAACTACGTCTCGCGCGCTTCGCCGCCCATGCTCCTCATCGCCGGAACGGATGACACCACCGTCGATCCCGCCAACACGAGACGTCTTGCCGACAAGGCCAGCGCCGTCGGCGCAAAAGTGGAGGCGGCGCTCGTTCCCGGCCAGACTCACATCGGCGTTCTCAGCGCCCTGGCGACGGCGCTGCCGTTTCGCGACACCAGTATTCGCGCCCGCATTCTCGATTTCATTGGGAGCCGATCATGACCAAAGATCTCGCGCGGTTCTCCCCGCGTGCCCTGCCAGGGGCCGAGACCATGTCCGGCAGGAGCGTGGATATCGTCCCCATCGTCGATGAAAGCCGCTTCGGCGAACTCTGCGAAACCTTTGCCGGCATCGACGAGGCGCAATGGCGTTATCTTGGATACGGCCCCTTCGGCGATGCGGACGAGCTTCTCGCGGCCCTTCGCAAGACAGCGTTTTCCAGCGGTCTTCTGCTTCATGCAATTGTGCCGAAGGATAGCGGCAAGGCCTCCGGCTGGATCGCCTTCATGCGCGCCGACCCGGCCAACGGTGTCATCGAGATCGGCCATGTCAGCCTTGGGCCCGCGCTGAAGCGCAGTCGGGCGGCGACGGAAGGCTTCTTCCTGATGATGCGCCGGGCGTTTGACGAGCTGGGCTATCGCCGCCTCGAGTGGAAGTGTGACTCCGGCAACCAGCCTTCAAGGCAGGCGGCCGCGCGGCTCGGCTTTACCTACGAAGGCACGTTCCGCCAGCACATGGTGGTGAAGGGGCGAAACCGCGACACGGCCTGGTTCTCGATCATAGACGGCGAATGGCCGGCTCTCAAGGCGGCCTTCGAGGCGTGGCTGGCGGACGACAATTTCGACGGATCAGGCCAGCAGAAGCGCCGTCTCTCTGGTTTAATGACGATGAGTGCCTGAGGCCCGCGCATACGCGAATGAATGGCCCACCGGCCTCGGCGTCCGAGCCTGCTTCATCACGCGAGTCGTAAGGCGTCCGGCGACGCCGCCCCGGTGCCAGAAGCCGTCAGCTTCTGGCCGGGACAATGGTGATCAGCGCATTCGACGGATAGATCGACTCGTAAAGCACACCGTCGCCCGGCGCGAACTCCAGCACGGTCTCGCCGCCGCTGTCCGCCATGATCAGCACACCCGATGGGGTCGAGCGCCAATAGGCGATCTTGGAGAGCTCGGGCGAGGCCGAGCAATGGGAGACGATCGGCACACGGCTGAAATTGTGGTCGGCCACCTGAGGATTGGCCACCTTGCAAGTGGCGCCCGACCTCAGGTCGATCAGCCGAGCGGCCTTGGGGCCTTCGCGGGTGTCGCTCTGGATCGAGCCGGTGATCTCGTGGCTGGGCTGGACCTCGGCATCGGCAATGACGGTGGCCGGCAGCCCCGCGCCCGGGACAATCGCAACCCCCTGCACACGGGAAGCCAGCATCACTCCGGCCACGCCAATTGTAAGGGCGATCGCGGCAAATCTCATCGCACCTACTCCGACAAGGTTTCGTTCATCCTATCCAAGAACCGATATTCAATAAAAGTTACCCGAACCTTTCCGTGGTTCGTTAACCATCATCACAGAAACGTCAACGATATTCCTCCCGCATTTCCGCCACGGGCGTCAAGGGCTTGCGCGTTTCAAACCAGCTCTTGAGGTTGTCTACGACCAATTGTCCCATGGCTCGCCGCGTCGCGCGCGATGCGGAAGCCACATGGGGGGTCAGCACGACGTTGGGGAGGGAGAGGAGCTCCTCGGGCACGTTCGGTTCGTTCGCGAAGACGTCGAGGCCGGCGGCCCGGATGGTTCCGCTCTCCAGCGCCTCGACCAACGCGGGCTCGTCGACGATCGTCCCACGACCGATATTGACGAGGATGCCGTCCGGGCCGAGGGCCCTGAGAACCTCCGCGTTCACCGCCTTGTCGGTTTCCGCGCCGCCGGGAGCCGCGATGATCAGCGTATCGACCGCACCGGCGAGTTCGACAAGGCTCGGATAATAGTCATAGCCGATGTCGTCGCGGCGCCGGCGGTTGTGATAGGCGACGGAGAGTCCGAACGCCTCGAGTCTGCGGGCGATGGCCATGCCGATCCGTCCGAGCCCCAGGATGCCCGCGCGCCGTCCCCTGAGGGTCGCCTGCGTCAGCGGGTAGGAGCCCTTCGCCTTCCACTGTCCCGCCCGGAGATAGGCTTCTGCGCGTGGCAGCTCGCGCACCGTGTTGAGAAGAAGGCCGAGCGCAGTGTCCGCCACCTCTTCCGTCAGAACGTCGGGGGTGTTCGTCACCATGATCCCGCGTTCCAGCGCCGCCGCCGTATCGATACCGTCGTAGCCGACGCCGAAATGGGAGATGATCTCGAGGTCGGGCAGGCTGTCCATCGCATCGGCGTCGACGGCGCCGAACAGGGCGACGCCCTGAATGCCGCCACGAACCTCCGCGGACAGCTCATCTCGAATGTTCCGGTCGAAGACGGTGACGTCGAAGGTTTCCTTGAGAGTGGCCAGCGTGTCCGGATTCAGGCGCGAATTGGCGAGGACGCGGATCGTCTTCATGTCAGGCATGGCGGGAGGCGGCTTCCGTGCGTTGAAGAGTGAATGGGCGGTATTCGCTGGAGCTGCGAATCCTGAGTGTCGGCGTGATGAGCTGGGTGCCGAGGGGGATGTCTTCACCTTGAAGCCGCGCCAGCAGGCTGCGCGCCGCCAGCCGTCCCACCTCGCTCTGGCCATTGGCCACGGTGGTCAGCGACGGCGTCGCGATTTCGGCTTCCTCGATGTCGTCATAGCCGACGACGGCGATATCCTCGCCGGGCGTCAGGCCCGCGCGGCTGAGGCCGTACATCAGACCGAGCGCCACAAGATCGGAGTAGCAGACGACGGCCGTCGGGAGCGGGGAAAGCGCGACCAATCTTGGCGCGGCCTCAAACCCGCCATGACGATTGCGGGCGCCCTTGAGTCGCCATTCGGGTTTGAACTCGATATCCGCCGCCTCTAGGGCCGCAAGATAGCCCGCCTCGCGTTCGCGCGCGGTGGAGGTGAGGTCGTCGCCGCCCACCATGGCGATCCGGCGATGCCCCTTCTCGATGAGATGTTCGACGGCCAAGCGCATACCGCGCCGGTCGTCGCCGTGAAAGCCGGGCACCTCGACGCCGTCAACCGTACGGGCGACGAGCGTAACCGGCAGGTCGTTCTCCTCGGCAAGGCGGATGTCGGCGGCCGGCGTGCCGATCGCCGGCGACATGATCATGCCGTCCGCGCCGAGCTGGAGCATGGTGTCGATGAAGGCGCGCTGCTTGGCGAGCTGGTCGTAGTGATTGCAGAGGATGAAGGTGTGCTGCTGGCGGTCCAGCTCGCGCTCGATGGCGGTGAGAATTTCGCCGTAGAACGGGTTCATCATGTCATGCACGCAGACGCCGATGATTCCCGATTTCGATGTCCTGAGGCTCGCCGCACGGCGATTATAGATATATCCGGAGGCGCGCGCCTCCTCCTTGATGCGTTCCCGCGTGGCTTCCGCCACCAGCGGGCTGTCGCGAAGCGCGAGCGAGACGGTGGCCGTGGAAAGGCCCAGCGCCTCTGCGATCGTCGACAGTTTTACTTTTTGGGCCAACGGGTTTCTACCTGACGTGGAGACGACGTTCGTCGGCATCTATGACAAAGTCGAAGCGGGACCGGAAGGCCAACTTCGCAATCCGACGCAACAAGTGCGTTCTCCGTCCGCATTTATTCATCGTTCTCCGTCTCGTCGGAGGATGAAGCCTCGCCCAGGCTGCGCTCGATGCGGCGCAGCAGCTTGCGCAGCGCCTTGCGCTCCTTTGAGGAAAGATCCTGAAGCGCGGCCTCCTCGACTTCCTCCTGAGCGGCGCGCACCTTTCCGACCAGCGACTGTCCCGCCTCCGTGAGATAGGCACGGCTCTGGCGCGCATCCTCGGCCGAGACGCGCTTCTCGACAAGGCCCTGCGCGGCAAGGCGGGTGATGGTCTTCGTCACCGTGGGCGGGCGCACCGCCAGCTTCTCGGCAAGATCGCGCAGCGCCACGCCATCTTCTTCCGCCAGTGCCAGAAGCACGGCATCCTGGCCGGGATAGACGTCGATTTCGGAAAGGCGCTGGGAGAGTGCCGTGCGGCCGGCTCGCGCCGTCAGAACCAGCTGACGCATCGTCGAGCGCTGTTTCTTTTTCTTGCCGGCCATCGTCGCCCCCCTCGGCGAAATTCCGGCTAAGATGGCCTATGGGCAGGCATACTGTCCAGCCGCAGTTTGCGGCCTACGGCCAATACTGTTGCATTTTGACGTGGAGAGACGGGCGGACGATGCTGGCAAGACGTTTCGAGGAGGCCTCAGCCGCTGAATTGGGGCGGGCGCGGGACCATCTCGCGGAGGCGGTCGCCGTGCTTCCCATCGCCGCGACGGAGCAGCATGGGCCTCATCTGCCGATCGGGACTGATTCGATCATCGCGGATCACATGGTGGAAGCCGTTCTCTCTGGCCTGCCGGACGATTGGCCCGTGACGTTCCTGCCGACGATGCGGATCGGCGCTTCGGCGGAGCACGCCGGGTTGCCGGGAACGCTCAGCCATGACTGGGACCTGACGGCGCGACTCTTGATCAGCCTTGGCGAAGGGCTGTCGAAGACGGGATTCCGCCGCCTCGTGTTCGTTTCCTCCCATGGGGGTAACACGCCGTCGATGGACGCCGCGGCGCTGCATCTGCGCCAGACGATGGCGATGATGGTCTCCGCCGTTTCGTGGCAGCGCTTCGGCCTGCCGGATGGGGTCCTGCCGGAGGCGGAGATCGCCCACGGCATTCACGGCGGCGCGGTGGAAACCGCGCTCATGCTGCATTTCCGGCCAGATCTGGTGAGGCACGATGCGGTCGCCGCCTTCCCGTCGCTTCAGACAGAGCTGGAACGCGGGGCAAAGCGCCTGCGCGCCCACGGCCGCATCGGCTTTGCCTGGAGCGCCGGCGATCTCAATCCTCAGGGCGCCGTCGGCGATGCGCGGCTGGCGACGCCCGAGATCGGACGCGCCATCGCCTGCCATCAGGCGGTGGGCTTCATTGAGCTTCTCGCGGATATGCTGGCCTTCGATCTGAAGAGGCTCGCCTGAAAAGCTTCGTCCCCCGTGCAAATGACGCGAAGCGGGCTTATATCGAAGGCCGATCCCTGATCGGGCTCGAGGCTTGGCCGTTCAAGTCCGACATCAGTTCTCTTGCTTGGCGCAGGTTCTGATCCCAAGAAGGCACTCTTGCGGACCCTGCTTAGGAGTTTTCCATGTCCGAGACGCTTCCCGCGACCGCAGACCAGATCCCCGTGACCGTCCTCACCGGCTATCTCGGCTCCGGCAAGACGACGCTTCTGAACCGGATCCTCTCGGAGGATCATGGCCGCCGCTACGCCGTCATCGTCAACGAGTTCGGCGAGATCGGCATCGACAACGACCTCATCGTCGAATCGGACGAAGAGATCTACGAGATGAACAACGGCTGCGTCTGCTGCACGGTGCGCGGCGATCTGGTGCGCGTCGTCGAAGGGCTGACGCGGCGCAAGGGGCGGTTCGACGCCATCCTGGTGGAGACGACCGGGCTCGCCGATCCCGTTCCCGTCGCCCAGACCTTCTTCATGGACGACGACGTGCGCGCCAAGACCAAGCTGGATGCCGTGGTCGCCCTGGTCGACGCCAAGCATCTGCCGCTTCGTCTCAAGGATTCGAAGGAGGCCGAGGACCAGATCGCCTTCGCCGACGTGGTTCTTCTCAACAAGACCGATCTCGTGACGCCGGAGGAACTGGCCAAGGTCGAGGCGACGATCCGCGCCATCAACCCGCACGCCGTGATCCACCACACCCAGCGCGCCGAAATTCCTCTCGACCGTGTGCTCGGGCAGGGTGCCTTCGATCTCAGCCGCGTGTTGGACAACGATCCGGCCTTCCTGGAAGAGGCCGAGCACGCCCATGAGCACGACGACCACGTGTGCGGGCCGGACTGCGACCACGACCATCATCATCACGGCCATGACCATCATGACCATGACCACCACGATCATGACCACGACCACCATCATGGCGCCCTGTCGGACATCCATGACGTGACGGTGGTCTCCGTGTCGCTTAGGGGTGGCGAGCTCGACCCGCGCAAGTTCTTCCCGTGGATTCAGGCGATCACCCAGGAGCAGGGGCCGAACATTCTTCGCCTCAAGGGCATCATCGCCTTCTCCGACGATCCCGACCGCTATGTCGTCCAAGGCGTCCACATGATCATCGAGGGCGACCACCAGCGTGCCTGGCGCGAGGACGAGCGGCGCGAAAGCCGCCTCGTCTTCATCGGGCGCGAGCTGGATCGCAAGGCGCTCGAGGAGGACTTCGCCCGCTGTGCCGCGAAGGCCGCCTGATGCCTTCCGTTGCCCCTTACGACTTTGACGAGCTGGTCGAGGCCGCGCTCTTCCTGAAGGGAGAGCCGGTCTTCGCTCTCGCCGACGGCACGGTGCGCTTTCCCGCCGGCGGAGAACGAACCGTTGAAGCCCATGCCGGCGGGCTTCTCTCGGCGCGGCTGGACCCGGCCGGGGGCCGGCTGATCACCGGCGGAGAGGACGGCCGCGTCGTGGCCGTCACTTCCGACGCAAGTGTCAGCGAGTTGGCCTCGATCGGGCGCAAATGGGTAAACCGGGTTGCCGCCGGGCCGTCGGGCGTGGTGGGCTTTGCCGTCGGCCGCAGCGCCTTCGTGTGCTTTGCCGACGGCAAGGTGAAGGAGTTTGCGCAGCAGCGCACCGTCGAGGATATCGCCTTCGCCCCCAAGGGGCTGCGCCTCGCTACCGCGCGCTACGACGGCGCGACGCTGTTCTTCGCGGGAACGGACTCGGCGCCGACAGAGCTGGAATGGAAAGGCGCGCATATCGGCATCACTTTCTCTCCGGACGGGCGCTTTCTCGTGACCTCGATGCAGGAGAACGCCCTTCATGGCTGGCGCCTCGACGATGGCCGCCATATGCGCATGGCCGGATATCCCTCGAAGGTGAAGAGCTGGTCCTGGTCGGCCAAGGGGCGCTGGTTGGCGACGGCAGGGGCGCAGGTGGCTGTCGTGTGGCCCTTTGCCGGCAAGGACGGGCCGATGGGCAAGCCGCCGCTGGAGCTGGGCCTTAGGGGCGGGGACATCATGGTGACTTCGGTCGCCTGCCATCCCACCGAGGACATGGCGGCGATCGGCTATGCCGACGGCATGATCCTCGCTGCGCGCTTCGCCGACCAAAAGGAGGCGCTGCTCCGGCGCGGTGGGAAAGGCGCCGTCCAGACCATGGGCTGGGATGCCTCTGGCTCACGCCTCGTCTTCGGTTCGGAAACCGGCGAGGCCGGCATGGTCGATATCACCGGCTAGGGGCGACTCGCTTGTCGAAGCGGTCGGGGCGTTCCAATGCAGTTTGAACCGCGCGTCGGCTGTGGCGCCGCGATCATCCGCGATGGCCGCATCCTGCTCATTCAGCGCCTCACCCCGCCCGAGGCCGGCGCCTGGGGGCTTCCTGGCGGCAAGATCGACCTCTTCGAAGAGGCTGCGACAGCGACGCAGCGCGAGATAGAGGAGGAAATCGGCCTCGCCATCGAGCCGCGAGAGCTACTCTGTTGCGTCGATCAGATCGATCGAGGCGCGGGCACCCATTGGGTCGCGCCCGTCTTCCTGATCGAAGGCTTTTCGGGGACACCGACAATTCGGGAGCCCGCCAAACACGGCGGGCTCGGCTGGTTCGTCCTTGAGGAACTGGCTTCTGAGATTACAACGCCGACCAGGGTCGCCGTCGCGGCGCTGCTCCGCCGAGCGGCCGAATAACCTTCGATTCATGCCGTCGGCGCGCCTTGCGCTCGGTCCGCCGCTGCGAAATGCGCGAGCTGGTCGCCATGCGCCTTGACGAAAGCCGGGCGCGCCGTCGCCCGCGCGACATAATCCCGACAGGCGGGGTGAGACGTCAGCCCGCCGAGGCCGTCGGCGACGCGCAGCACGTCCGCCATTAGGATGTCGGCGATGGAGAACGGGCCCGCGAGCCATTCGCGGTTGGCCAGAACCGGTTCGAGACGGTCGAGCCGGCCTTGGAGAAAGGTCTCGAAGCGCCTTTTCTCGGGCGAATCGTCGGCAAATTTCTCGAATTTCAGGATCGCCCAGGGCAGGACCGCCGTCTCCACCGAATTGAGCGCCGCCAGCACCCATTCCAGCACCACGGCGCGGCCGCGCGGGTCGCTGGGCATCAAGGCTTCGCTCTTGTCGCCGAGGTGGAGAAGAATCGCGCCGCTCTCGAAGATCGACAGGTCGCCGTCCGTCAGCCAAGGCACCTGGCCAAACGGCTGGTGGAGAAAGTGCTCGGCCGGCCGGTCGCGCACCGGAGTCGTGGCGATGCTGTAGGGCAGGCCCGCCTCTTCGAGCGCCCAGCGCACCCGAAGGTCGCGCACGAAGCCTCGCGGTGCCTCTGGCACCCAATCAAACGTGGTCAGAACGAGTTCAGCCATGCAGCGCCTCCTATGGGTTGATATCAACCTATATGGATAAAGGAGCATTTGCAATTGGATCAGGAGCGCGGAATGCCGTAGCGGAGCCGCGCCCTGTTCCAGTGCATCGACCAGGATCCGCGACGGGAGGACTGGACGTCTGAGCCCGGGATGCGCGACAAATCACACCGTTGGCTGAACCGCCAACGGTGGAGGGATCCTTCGATGACACTACCCGGCAACAAGCCGTCATGGCTGACCTTCGATTGCTACGGCACGCTGATCCAGTGGGACGAGGGGCTTCTGGCGGCCGTCGAACGCATCTTGTCTCGGCAGGGCGAGACGAGCATCGACGCGCGGTCGCTGATCGCCACCTATGACCGCTACGAGCATGCACTGGAGCAGGAAGAACCGCACCGCCCGTTCCGGACCGTGGCGGGTGAGGGGCTGCGGCGCGCGATGGCCGAGCTCGGCCTCGAATGCCGCCCGGAGGACGTCGAGACGCTGACCTCCAGTATCGGAGCAATGCCGCCGTTTCCCGAAGTCGTCGGCGCCCTGGCGGACCTCAAGGCGCAGGGCTTCAAGCTATGCATCGTCTCCAACACCGACGACGACATCATCGCCGGCAACGTGGCGCAGCTCGGCGGCCATATCGACCGCGTCATCACCGCCGAGCAGGCGCGCGCCTACAAGCCGTCGCGCGGGATTTTCGAGCATGCCTGGGAAGCGCTGGGCGTCTCCATGGACGAGGTCGTCCACATCTGCGCCAGCCCCCATCTCGATCTGGTGGCGGCGCGCGATCTCGGCTTCCGCGCCATCTGGATCGATCGCGGCACGGGCCGGCGCGCACCTGTGGACTATAAGCCGAACGAAGTCTTCCCGACGCTGGACCGCGTGCCCGCTCTCGTTAAGCAGGTTGGCTGGGGTTGAGCGAACGCCATTGATCGATGCAGGCGACGCCGCAGAAGGGCGGTCCAGCGCAATGAATTCCGCGACAAGGGCGGGCGCGGGGTGTTCGACCCAGCGGTCTCGAGCCGGCGTTCGGCATGTCCTCAGCGCAACAACGTCTTAGGCGTCGTTTGCCAAGGGGGTATTCTGCTGCTTGGCATCGTAAAGCCGCTTGGCTTCTTCGAGGTCATCCAGGTGTGCGATCGACCAGTCGTAGACAGCTCCAAAAGGGACCTGGAGCGTTCGCCCGAGGGAGGTGATGGAATACTCCACGGCGACGGGCGAGGTTGCAAGAACGCAGCGTGAGATCAGACCGTTGCGCTCCAACCGTCGCAGCGCCTGCGTCAGTGCCTTGTGGGTGACGCCTTCCAGGCGGCGCTTCATCTCGTTGAAGCGCGAAGGGCGCTCGCTGAGGATGGTGAGGATCATGACGGCCCATTTGTTGGCCACCTGATCGAAAAAGGATCGCGCCGCGCAGTCGGCGAAGAAAATCGGATCATTTTCGCAAGCCACTAGGTATCCTCAAATCGCTCTACGCTCCTCGAAGTGCGTAATTGACCCTAAATATACGACGTGTACCTACCTGTCAGCTTTTATTTGAAGCCGATTTGACAGGAGACGGGGACACAGATGGATCGACGGGAATTTTCGAGACGAAGCCTATCCGGTCTTGCGGGAGCAGCAGCGATGATTGCCGCAGCACCCGCAAAAGCTCTAGCGGCAACGCCTAAAACCGCGCGCCTTTTCTCGACTGAGAGCGGCAAGGGACGAAACCTTCTGCTGCTTCACGGCTGGACAGCGGACTCGAACGACTGGAGCTGGCAGCTTCCCGTTCTGGAAAGTCGATACCGCATTGTGGCCGTCGATCTGCGAGGCCACGGCTGGTCGGAGGTCATGCCGTCCGGCGCCTACCGCCCTGCCGACTACGTCGCGGATATCGAGGCGCTGCTGGACACCCGCTACCCGGAAGAGAGGTTCGTGGTCATCGGGCATTCCATGGGGGGACAACTTGCCGCACGCCTTGCAGCCAAGCGTCCCGACATCGTGGATGCCGTCGTGTCCGTGGATGGCTCCCTGGGGTTCGACGAAAGCCTGACCCCAGTGTTCGAGAAGGTCAGCGCTGATCTTCGTGCCGGTGATCCGGGCTCAGTCGCGCCCGCGCTCTTCGATCAGTTCTACGATCCTGCGACGTCGCCCGCCATGAAACGTTGGCACGCGCGGCGTGCGCAAGGGATGCCAGCCCATGTGGTGAGAAAGACATTCGGACCGCTGTTTCTGGGCGCCGGCCAGGTCGGAGTCGGTGCTCAAAGCGAGCTGTTCTGCCGGACGCTTCGCGTCGCCTTCTATCATCTGTGCCGCGATCAGGCGCAGGCCGAGCGAATGCGGCCATGGTTTTCCCATCCCTCATCGAAGGTGGAGGCGTGGAGCGATGCCGGGCACTGGATCATGGAGGATCGCCCCGACGACGTGAACGCCGCGCTCACAGACTGGATCGACAGTCTGTGATTGCTTTCAGATAACCACGTCAGACCAAAACGCGGTTCCGATCTGGTGGCGGCGCGCGATCTCGGCTTCCGCGCCATCTGGATCGATCGCGGCACGGGCCGGCGCGCACCGGCGGACTATACGCCGAACGAAGTCTTCCCGACGCTGGACCGCGTGCCCGCTCTCTTCGCTGAGATCGGCTGGGGCTGAGAGCGGGCGAGGTGCTTTACCTCATGGGGGGGCGCCCTCTGCCAGCGTCTTCACGACGTGGCCCAGCATGTCGCGAAGCTTTCGCGCATCATCGCGATCGATATGAAGATTGCGCGCCAGCGTTTCAGGCACAATATGGGCGCGAGCGCGCAGCGCGCGACCCGCCTCCGTCAGGTTGATCAGAACACGCCGCTCGTCGGCAGGATCTCGCTCGCGGGTGATCAGCTCTGCGCGTTCCATGCGTTTGAGAAGCGGCGTCAACGTTCCGCTGTCGAGGAAGAGACGCTTGCCCAAATGGCCGACGCTGGACGGCGCCTCCTCCCACAACACCAGCATCACCAGATATTGCGGGTAGCTCAGGCCGAGCTCGTCCAGCGCGGGGCGGTAACGCCGCGTAACCAGATTGGCCGCGGCGTAGATCAGGAAGCAGACTTGGTTGTCCAGGCGAAGAAGTTCGTCCGATTCGGCCATGTGCGCCTCTCTCGCTTGTTCCCTCAGCGTGTCGTCACGTTGAGAGCGACATCGATATTGCCGCGCGTCGCGTTTGAATAGGGGCAGACAGCATGCGCCTGCCGGACGATCTCTTCGGCCTGGGTCTGCTCTATCCTCGCGATGACCACGTCCAGAGCCACGGCGAGGACAAAGCCACCGCTTTCATTCGCCGAAATGGACACGGTCGCCGTCACCTCGATGTCGTCATCCTTGATGCCGGCCTTGGCCTGGTGTGCCACGTGCATCACGGCGTTCTCGAAGCAGGCCGCATAGCCGGCGGCGAAAAGCTGCTCCGGATTGGTCTTGCCGCCTTTGCCTCCAAGCGCTTTCGGCATCGCCAGGGAGAGATCCAGGATGCCGTCCTCGCTCTTCACCGAGCCATTGCGCCCACCGACGGCGACGACTTTCGTCGAATAAAGGGTGCTCATAGCGCGTTCCTCTGTCTTAAACTGATTTCAGACAATTATATTGTGCGCAATATAATTGTCAACTGGCGGAGCCGCGTTTGCGTCGGCAATGCTTGAGAAATGCCTTCAGAAGGTAAAAAGGGCCCCACCCGGGCAGAGCGGCATTCATTATCTTGATTGGAAGCGGAGCCTTACGCCGCCTGTTCGCGCCGCTCAGCCTGGCGCCCTGTAGGGAGGGCCTCCTTGCGAAACCGTCGAGCCAGCCAGGAGCACGTTCCAAGGCTACAAACCGATCCCGCTCGAAAGGACCGAGCATGAAGACCGCGCCGGTCTTTCGGCGGAAACGCCGGAGGCGCATATATTCGGCATCGAGGCGCTGATCGATCCGCCTCGTCTTCGTCAGTCCGAGGTTTCCAACAGCCGATCGAGAAGGTGCGCGAGATGCTTCCGCTCGTCTTCGCCCAGCGGCGCGAAGGATTGGGTCAGCACATCCTCGACGATGGAACGGCCGTGTTCGAACATTGCCTCGCCGCTCTCGGTCAACGAATAGGCGAGGGCGCGTCCCCGTCCGGCGCTACGGCTGACCAGACCCTTGTCCACCAGTCGTGCCACCAGGGCTCCGAAGGATTGGTCAGTCTGAAATGTATACCGAGCCAGGGCGTGGGACGAAGCGCCAGGGCAGTGGGCGATCGCCCGTAGCGCATCCCATTGGGCCAGCGAAGATCCGATCATTGTCAGGCGCGAATCCAGCGCGCGGTGGTGGCGCGTCTGCAGCTCCTTGATCGCGCGTCCCAAAAGCTCGACCGTGTTTGACATCAAATAAGGAACCTTATATAAAAATACTTACGATAAATCTCATCCGCCGCAGGAGCTGTCAATGTCGAAGTCTTTGTCCGCGCTCGCTCGGGAAAACGAAATGGACATTCAGGAGTTCGGCGAGGGTCGCCAGCTGCTGTTGCTCCATGGCGGCGGTGGCCGCGGCACCTTGGAGCCTTTCGCCCGTTCCCTGGCCGACCGATTCCAGGTCTTTCTCCCAACCCATCCGGGCTTTGACGGGACAGCGCGGCGCGACACCATCGCCTCCGCGCGGGACCTTGCTTGCGCCTATGTCGACCTCGTCGCCGCCGCCGACATGCGGGGCCTCCTCGTCGCAGGGTTTTCCATGGGAGGATGGATAGCCGCAGAAATGGCGGCCTTGCACTCGGCGCGCCTCGCCGGGCTCATTCTCGTGGACGCCGTCGGCCTTTCCGTACCAGGCGAGACAATTCTGGACGTGTTCACGACGCCACCAAGCGATCTGCCGAGCTACAGCTATCACCGCCCCGAGAGGTTCCGCATCGATCCTGCCTCGCTCGGTCCCGAACGGAGAGCGGCGATCCAGGCGAACCTCAGCGCTCTTGCCGCCTACGACACTTCGCCGACCATGCAGGATGAGAGCCTTGTCGATCGGCTGCGCGGCGTAGACATTCCTGCGCTCGTCCTATGGGGAGCAAGCGACCGCGTGGCGACGCCCACCTACGGCGGGCATTTGCTGATGCGCTGCCGAGAGGACGCTTCGAGATGATTGCCGAAGCCGGACACATGCCGCAGATCGAACAGCCGGATAGCCTCCGCTCCGCCATCGTGAATTTCGTTGAGACCCTTCGCTGAAGGTCGGTTTGCTCCGGACCGGTCGTGGAATGACTGACGGCAACCGCGCTGAAGCGTCGAGGCGACTGAGCGCGGCCTCGGCGCCTCCCGTCCCGAAGCGCGCAGGTCACCCGGTTTGCGGCCTTACGCCGCCACCCGCCGACGTTCGATCTTGCGTCCCGTGGGCGTGATTCGCCCGGCGACACCGTCGAGCCAGCCCGGGATGAGTTCCAAGGCCAGGAGCCGGTGCCGCTCGAAGGGGCCGGGCATGAACAGCGCGCCAGTCTTCTCCGCCGAAAAGCCGAAGCGGGCGTAATATTCGGGATCGCCCACCAGGATGATGGCGCCGTGGCCGCGCTTCTGGGCGTCGGCGATCGCCTCTCTCATCATGGCCGAGCCAAGACCGCCGCCGTGCTGGCGCGGATCGACCGCCAGAGGTCCGAGGAGGAGAGCGGGGACCGCCGCGCCTTCGCGCATGCCGGCGCCGATATTCCACAGCCGAACGGTGCCGGTGAGGGCGCCGCTGCCGTCCAATGCCGAGAACGCGAGCCCTTCGGCAGGCAGCCGGCCGCGCCGGATGGCCTCCGAAGACTTTCGCTTGCGCCCCGGCCCCATGGCGCGGTCGAGCAGAGCCTCGCGCGCGGCCACATCGGCCGGCGCCTCGGCGCGGATTTCAAACGCGGGGCGGGTGAGACCCTCGGAGGAAAGAGCGAGTGCGGACATGGCACCACCTCGAATGGACGAGAGGCGGAAGGATGCGCGCCGAACCGGGAAGCGATGCAGCGCGCGGGCGAAAGGCCCGGCGCCGCTGGCGCCGGGTCAGATCACGTAGCTTCGCAGCGGCTCAAAGCCGTTGAACGCGACGGAAGCGTAGGTCGTCGTGTAGGCGCCGGTGCCCTCGATCAGGATCTCGTCACCGACGGTGAGCGAGATCGGCAGAGGGTAGGGCGTCTTCTCGTACATGACGTCCGCCGAATCGCAGGTCGGACCAGCGAGAACGCAAGGCTGCTTCTCTTCATGGTCGCGTCCCGTGACGATCGGGTAGCGGATCGCCTCGTCCATCGTCTCGGCGAGACCGCCGAACTTGCCGATGTCGAGATAGACCCAGCGGTTCTCGTCGCTGACGGACTTTTTCGAGACCAGGACGACCTCAGCCTTGATCACGCCCGCGTCGCCGACCATGCCGCGACCCGGCTCGATGATCGTCTCCGGGATGCAGTTGCCGAAGTGGCGGCGCAGGGCATCGAAGATCGAGCGGCCATAGGCCTCGGCCGTGGGTACGTCCTTGAGGTACCGGGTCGGGAAGCCGCCGCCGAGATTGACCAGCGTCAGCACGATGCCCTTCTCGGACAGCGCGCGGAACACCCGGCCGGCATCGGCGAGCGCCTGGTCCCAGGCCTCGGTATTGGTCTGCTGCGAGCCGACGTGGAAGGAGATGCCGGTGGCCTTGAGGCCGAGGGCATGGGCCGTTTCCAGAACGTCGATCGCCATCTCCGGCACGCAGCCGAACTTGCGCGACAGCGGCCATTCGGCGCCGGCGCCGTCGGTCAAGACGCGGCAGAACACGCGGGCGCCAGGGGCCGAGCGGGCGATCTTCTCCACTTCCTCGACGCAATCGACGGCGAAGAGCGACACGCCAAGCTGGGAGGCGCGGGCGATATCGCGCTCCTTCTTGATGGTGTTGCCGTAGGAGATACGCGCCGGCGTCGCGCCGGCGGCGAGAGCCATCTCGACCTCGGCCACTGAGGCGCAGTCGAAATTGGAGCCGAGCCGCGCGAGCAGCGACAGGATCTCGGGTGCGGGATTGGCCTTCACCGCGTAGTAGATGGCCGAGTCCGGCAGCGCCCTGCGAAAGGCGTTGAAGTTGGATTCGACGACATCGAGGTCAACCACGAGGCAAGGGCCATCGGGTCGTCGGTCGGCGAGGAAATCGAGAATGCGCTGCGTCGCCATCGGGGGCCTCCCAACAGTCAAGGTGTCAAGGTGCGTCAACGCCTTCGTGCACACCGGCGCATGGGCCGGGCGTGAACGCTGCGAAACGCGACTCGAGCGACGAATCAAACGCTGCCATAGCGTCGTCCGCCGTTATGTCTGCCTTGGCTTGGAGGGCTTGGACCCGCCGCACTTAAGGCAATGAGGGTGTGCCTCTTCAGTATTCCCGGCTTTGGAGACCGGGAGAGACCAGAAAGGCCCGCACCGTCGTTGCTTCAAGGCGTCCTCGATCTTGCTCGCTGCAAGACCGACTGGGTTTGATCCCAGGTACCGTCCCGGTAATCCTCGCATTTAAGGACCGGGGGACGCCCACAGGCACGTGCGACTTTGGGCAAGTCGGGATATAGGCAAAGCGAGTGTCACACACAACCCGCAAACTTGACGCGGCGGTTGATTTTTCCGGTCCAGTGAAGGACGACACTGCGGGTGCGGGAAAACTGCAACGCCCGTCAGTTTCGCGTAAGGCAAGTGGGGTGCCGGCAAGCCAATGGACACGCTGACGCGCATGCGCGCCTTCATCGCCGTGGTGGAGAACGGCGGCTTCTCCGCCGCCGCCCGAAAATCGGGCCGCTCCAAGGCGCTTCTTTCCAAATATGTGCGCGAGTTGGAGGACGAGCTCGGCGTTCTCCTCATCAACCGGACGACGCGGCAGGTGGCCCTGACGGCGGCGGGGGAAACCTATTACGCGCGCTCGACCGCCCTTCTCGATGACCTCGAGCATCTCAACGAGGAGGCGCGTGAGGCCGCCGGGCGTCCGCAGGGTCGTATCCGCGTGAGCGCGGCGCGAACCCTCGGCGACAGCGAGTTCGGCGGCTGCCTCGTCGATTTCTGCTCGGCCTACCCGGATATTTCGCTCGACGTCGACCTCAACGACAACTTCGTCGATCTGCTCGAGGAGGGCTTCGATGTCGCGATTCGCATGACGCGGCTCGCTGATTCGACCTTCATCGCGCGCCGCCTGGCGTCGCTCGACTTCGCGATCTGTGCGGCGCCTGCCCTGATCGCCAGGGTGGGACGGCCGAATCACCCCTCCGACCTCGCCGGACTTCCGGCGGTGGTCGATACCAATTCGCGTTTCAAGTCGAGCTGGGCGTTTCGCGATCCCACGACCGGCGACAGTCTGCCGGTCGCCATCGCGGGACAGTTTTCGGCCAACAGCCCGGTGGCGGTCAAGGCCGCGGTTCTGGGCGGGCTTGGTTTCGCGCTTTCTCCGGAATTCGTCGTGAGGGACGACGTGAAGGCGGGGCGTTTGGTCACGGTGCTGGATGATTTCATGCCGCGCGAGGCCGGCATCTACGCGGTGTTCCCTCATCGCCGCCACATGCCGGCGCGCGTTCGCCTGTTTGTTGATTTCCTGGCGGGGTGGTTCAAGCGGCACGAGGCCGGCGCGCCGGAGGATTGAGCGCTGCGGGGCGCCGGGGCGATCCACACTTCCGCCACGCTTGCCCGGTTAACGATGATCCCAGAGTGGGGCGATGTTCATGACTCGATTCTGCCTTCCTGGGGCGCTGGGATTTGTACTTGGGATTGCCGCCGCGTCCCCCGCATGGGCGCATCCCCATGTCTTCATCGACGCTCATATGGAGATCGTCGGCGCGTCCGACGGCAAGCTGAAGTCGGTTCGCAACGTCTGGCGGATGGACGAGCTCTTCTCCTCGTCGGTGTTGATGGACTTCGACAAGAACAAGAACGGGACGCTCGATCCGGACGAGCTTCAGGCGGTCGGCAAAACCGTCAGGGATTCGATCGCGGAGTGGTCCTACTACACCTTCGTCTCGACGGCGGGAAAGGAGGTGACGATGCACGCCCCGGCGGAGATCGGCGCACTCTACAAGGACGGTCAGCTCTTGCTGTTCTTCGAAATGGAGGCCGGGGAGGCCGTCGACCTCAAGACGCAGCCCCTGACAATCTCGAACTTCGACGAGACCTTCTATGTCGCCTTCGACTATCCGGACAAGGATGGCTTCCAGCTGGTGGATATGCCGCCAAGCTGCACCGATCAGGTGGTGATTCCCGACGAGGATGAAGCCGCGCAGCAATGGGTGAACTCGGTGGCCGCGCTCGGGCCCGACCAGACGATCCCCGACGACGGCATCAACTATTCGCAGATCCTGGCGACGAGGGTGGAGATCAAATGCGGGTAAGGCTTCTCCTTGCACTGGCGTTGCTCTGCGTCCTGGCGGCGCTGGAGCCCGCGCTCGCCAAGTCGTCGCTCGGCATCGGCAGCGCCGACTCCAGCATCGACGCGAGCGGCGGCGTCTCGCGTTGGTTCCTCTGGGTCACAGCTTATCAGCGCGAATTCTTCACCGCTCTGCGCCATGCGATCGTCGGCCTCAAGGAGGGGCCGCAGGGCATGCCGCTCCTCGTCGGCGTCTCGTTCGCCTACGGCATCTTTCACGCCGCCGGACCGGGCCACGGCAAGGCGGTGATCTCGTCCTACATGATCGCCAATGAGGTTCAGCTGCGCCGCGGCGTCGTGCTCTCCTTCGCCTCCGCGCTGGTCCAGGCGCTGTCGGCGCTGCTCGTGGTGGGAGCCGGGTGGTTCGTCCTGCGCGGGACGTCGATCTCGATGACCGATGCGAGCGACGCGCTGGAGACCGCTTCCTTCGGCCTCATCGCGCTTTTCGGCGCCTATCTCTTCGCCAAAAAGCTCGTCGCCATCTGGCGTCGGCGCCGCCCCGCCCTGGCGTTCTCGCTCGCGCCGAACCTGATGGTCGAAGGCGCGCCTGCTCTTCGTGCCGGCGGCGCAAGCGGCTCCTCGGTTCGTATGATGCCAGCCGCCTCGGGATACTATGACGCCGGCGTCTGCACGGGCGAGGCCGACTGCGACTGCGGCCGAAGCCACATCGCCGATCCGGCCAGTCTCGGCGGGCGCCGCCTCGGTTTGAGCGCGGCGGCATCGGCGGTGGTCTCCGTCGGGATTCGTCCGTGCGCCGGCGCCATCGTGGTTCTGACCTTCGCGCTGATGAACGGCCTCTATGCCGCCGGCATCCTCTCCGTCCTCGCCATGGCCGTCGGCACGGCGATCACGGTTTCGGTGCTGGCGACCCTTGCCGTCATGGCAAAGGACGTCGCGCTCCGGATGGTGGGCGGAACCGGATTTTCGGGCCTGGTGCGGGATGGCCTGGAGCTGGCGGCGGCGGCCGTGCTGATGTTTTTCGGGCTCGGCTTCGTTCTGGCGATGCTGAGCGCCTGAGCCTTAATCTTCCTATCGATCGGACGCGGTCTACACCTCGGGGGCCGATCGCACGAAATCCGAGAAGGCGGCGAGGGTCGCATCCGATACGTAATGCTCGATGCCCTCGGCATCGACCGCTGCGATTTCCGCCGGGACGCCGATCGCCTTCAGGAACTCGATGACGATGCGGTGGCGCACGCGAACGCGTTCGGCCATGGCCGCGCCCGCCTCTGTCAGGAAGACGCCGCGGTAGGGGCGGGAGGTCACGAGCCCCTCGCGCTTCAGCCGCGCCACGGCCTTCGCCGCCGTCGGATGGGTGACGCCAAGACAGCGGGCAATGTCGGTGATGCGCGCCTCGCCATGCTCTTCCATGAGGTCGGCGATGAGCTCGGTGTAATCCTCCAGGATTTCGGCCGATCGGGCCGAGCGTGTCTGGCTGAAGCGATGGGCTTCCGCGCCGAGATCGGGGGCGGATTGTTCCGCGCCGGCTACGGCTTCGGCCGGAACGGCGGCTCTCTTCTTTCTCGGCGCTTTGTTCTTCATCGGCACATTATGAAGACATGGCTTTAAAATTCAACGGGCAGCACTGTCCCCGCTGAATTTATCCACGGGCTGCCTCTTGAACGTGAGGCCTATTGACAAAGATGTAGCCTTGGCTTCATTTCACTGCATCGGCAACATCGCGACCTCCATGACATTGCTCTCTTCATCAAAATCCTCGATGTCGCAGCGCACCAGCGCGGCGATCGCCAACACTCTCGCGGGGCGGCGCACCGGTCCGTTCTCGGCGTTTCTCTTCGCCGGGCCGGCGGTCATCGCCTCCATCGCGTACATGGACCCCGGAAACTTCGCGACCAACATCCAGGCCGGGGCCAAATACGGCTATGCGCTGCTGTGGGTGGTTCTGGCGGCCAACCTCATCGCGATGCTGTTCCAGGCGCTCTCAGCCAAGCTTGGCATCGTCACCGGTCGCAACCTCGCCGAGCTATGCCGCGAGGAGTTTCCGAAGCCGCTGGTCTGGGTCATGTGGGTGGTGAGCGAGATCGCGGCGATGGCCACCGACCTTGCCGAATTCCTCGGCGGAGCCATCGGCCTTTCGCTGATCTTCGGCTGGCCGCTCATGGACGGCATGATCGTCACCGCCGTCGTGACCTATGGAATTCTGCTTTTCGAGCGCCATGGATTTCGGCCGATGGAGCTGATCATCGGAGCTCTCGTCGCCTTGATCGGCCTTTGCTACCTCGTAGAGATGTTCATCGCGCCAGTTCGCTGGGGCGAGGCGGCTCTCGGGCTGGTGACGCCGCAGATGCCGGATGCAGAGGCTCTGATGATCTCCGTTGGCATCATCGGCGCCACGGTCATGCCGCACGCCGTCTATCTCCATTCGGGCCTGACGCAGAACCGCGCGTCGCCACGCAGCAATGCCGAGCGGCGCATCCTCGTGCGCTTCTCCAACCGCGAGGTCGTGTTGGCGCTGGCGCTTGCCGGCATGGTCAACATGGCCATGGTGATCATGGCTTCCAGCGCGTTCCATATCGGCCACAGCGAGGTCGCCGAGATCGAAACCGCCTATCACACGCTGACGCCGCTGCTGGGCGCCGCCGCCGCCGCGGTATTCCTCGTCTCGCTCATCGCCTCGGGCATCTCGAGCTCGGTCGTCGGTACCATGGCAGGGCAGATGATCATGCAGGGTTTCGTCGGGTTCCACATCCCGATCTGGCTCCGTCGTCTCATCACCATGGCGCCGGCCTTTGCCGTGGTGGCGGCGGGAGTCGACACCACCTATGCCCTGGTCATGAGCCAGGTGATCCTGTCCATCTCACTGCCTGTGCCGATGATCGCTCTCGTCCTCTTCACGCGGCGGCGCGACCTGATGGGCGAATTCGCCAACCGGCGCCTGACGGACTTCGCCGCCATCGCCGGTGCCACCGCCGTCCTCTCGCTGAACTTCATTCTCCTCGCCATCACGTTCGGCGTGCCGATCCCCTATCTCGACGCCTGAGCGAGAGGCGGAAGGCCGCGTCCGGTCAAGGCGGGGGCGGACTGCGGAGCTGTTTGCTTCCCGCTGTCGCGCCCTGCGTCTTTTCCGGCGGCAGTATCGTTGTCTATAGAGACGCATGACCGACGATCGCCCCGCGCCCGAACCTCGCCAGCCCCGGCCACGACCGGTGACGCGGGAATGGCTGATGCGCGCGTCCAGCACCTATCTCTCGCGCTATGCCAGCTCCTCGGATAATCTGCGCAAGGTTTTGCGGCGCAAGCTCGTCCGCCGCTTAGCGGGGGAGACGGCTGCCGTTTCCGACGAACATGCCGCGCTCGTCGATTCGGTCGTCGCCAGTTTCGTCGAGCTCGGGCTTCTCGACGACGAGGCCTATGCCGAGGCGAGGCTGAACAGCCTCAGGCGGCGCGGCGCGCCCTCCCGCCAGATCGCCGCCAAGCTCGCTAATCGCGGTGTCGATGCGGAAACGGTGGCCCGCGCGATCGCCGCCGATCCCGTTTCCGACCGGCAGGCGGCGCTGCGCTATGCCCAGCGCCGGCGCCTTGGCCCGTTTCGCATCAGGGACAGGGCGGAGCGGCGCGAGCGCGACCTCGCGGCGATGGTGCGCGCCGGCTTCAGCCTGGCCGACGCGCTCGCCGCCATCGATGCGACCGACGATCCAACCGACTGATCGCATTTTGAATTTTTGGCCGGGCGGGAACTCCCTCCGGGTCGACCCGTTAATCGAGGGACCCAAGAAAAATCAGCGTCCGCCACGCCGCTTTCGCCGGCGATGGACGCCTTTTGACAAGGAGTTTTTCTCGATGCCCAGCATCAAGAACGCCAAGATCGCCATTCTCGCCACCGACGGCTTCGAGCAGTCTGAGCTCTTCCAGCCGCTGGAGGAACTCAAGAAGGCGGGAGCCACCGTCGAGGTGCTTTCGCTCGAGCCCGGCGAGATCAAGGCATGGGACAAGACCGACTGGGGCAAGAGCGTCAAGGTCGACAAGACCCTCTCGGAGGTGCGCGTGACCGAATATGACGCGCTGGTGCTTCCGGGCGGTCAGATCAATCCGGACAAGCTGCGGGCCGAGCCCAAGGCCGTCAGCTTCGTGCGCGAATTCTACAACTCGAAGAAGCCGCTCGCCGCGATCTGCCACGCTCCGTGGCTGCTGATCGAGGCCGGCGTCATCAGCGGCAAGGACGTGACCTCGTACAAGTCGATCAAGACGGACGTCATGAACGCCGGCGGCAAGTGGACCGACCAGGAAGTGATGGTCGACGAGGGCCTCGTGACCTCCCGCAATCCCGGCGACCTTCCGGCCTTCATCGCCAAGGTCATCGAGGAAGTGGAAGAGGGGCGCCACGACGACCGCCGGGCGGCCTGACACGGCTCGCTCTGGGTGCGGGACAACGCACCATTATCCCTTATCGCATGACGGAAACCGGCGGCCCCAGGCCGCCGGTTTTCTTTGGTCCGTCGGCGTTGCCATTAAGATGTGCGATCGTGTATTTCCACGAGATGAGACGACGGAGGTTTTAATGGCCGAACATGCGCGTTTTGAGATGAGCACCGCCGCCCAGATGGATTATCCGGAGCACGAGCGGACCTATTCGTTATTCCTCAAACTCCTGAAGTGGGGCAGCATTGCCGTCGCGTCGCTGTTGATTGCCATGGCGTTTGGCTTCGTCGGCGGCGGTGGCTTCTTCGGCGGGGTGATCTCCTTCGTGGTCGTCCTGGCGATCGCCTATTTTGTCGCACGTTGAGGTTTCCACACCTCGATTGATTGACAGGAACGCCGGTCGCATTCTTTTTCGGCCTGATGGTCGGCATTGGCCAGCGACGGCCACAACAGCCTGAGGGGGCTTTCATTGAAGCTATTCGTTCCGAAAGAGCGCGACTCTGCGGAGCCGCGTGTGGCGGCGTCACCTGACACGGTGAAAAAACTGAAAGGGCTCGGTTTCGACATTGTCGTGGAAAGCCGGGCCGGTATCGATTCGCGCATCACCGACGAAGCTTTCACGGCGGCTGGAGCCACGATCGGTTCTGCCGACGACGCCCGAGACGCCGACGTCGTTCTCAAGGTTCGTCGCCCGACGGACGAGGAGCTGTCCTCCTACAAGCGCGGCGCCGTCGTCATCGCCATCATGGACCCCTACGGCCAGGACGAGGCCGTGGGGCGGATGGCCGATGCCGGCATTTCCGCCTTCGCGATGGAGTTCATGCCGCGCATCACCCGCGCCCAGGTCATGGACGTTCTCTCCAGCCAGGCGAACCTTGCCGGTTATCAGGCGGTGATCGACGCGGCGGCGACCTATGATCGCGCCTTTCCGATGATGATGACGGCTGCCGGCACCGTTCCTGCGGCCCGCGTCTTCGTGATGGGCGCGGGCGTCGCCGGCCTCCAGGCGATCGCCACCGCCAAGCGCCTCGGCGCAGTGGTCTCGGCCACCGACGTGCGGCCCGCCGCCAAGGAACAGGTCGAATCGCTCGGCGGCAAGTTCATCGCCGTCGAGGACGAGGAGTTCAAGCAGGCGGAGACTGCCGGCGGCTATGCCAAGGAGATGTCGAAGGAGTATCAGGCCAAGCAGGCCGAGCTCGTCGCCTCCCACATCGCCAAGCAGGACGTGGTGATCACCACGGCGCTGATTCCCGGGCGCCCCGCGCCGCGGCTCGTCACGCGCCAGATGGTCGATTCGATGAAGCCGGGCTCCGTGCTCGTCGATCTCGCGGTCGAGCGCGGCGGCAACGTCGAAGGCGCGGTCGCCGGTGAGGTGGCCGAGGTCGGGCCGGCAAAGGTCGTCGGCTACCTCAACGTTCCCGGCCGCATCGCCGCCACCGCGTCGCTGCTCTACGCCAAGAACGTCCTCGCCTTCCTGGAGACCATGGTCGACAAGGAGACGAAGGCGCTGAAGCTCGACTTCTCCGACCAGCTGATCAGCGCGACCGCGCTGACCCAAGACGGCAAGGTGGTCCACCCGAACTTTCAGAAGAAAGCCGAGCCCGCTCCGGCGAGTGCCCCTGAGGCGGCTCCCGATCAGAACGGCGCCGAGCCCGCGAAGGGGAACGACTGATGGAAAGTCAGAACGCCTTGGACGCGTTGCGCAACATCGATAGCGCCGGCACGGCGATCGAGAATGCGCGCGCGAGCATCGAGAACCTTCTCACCGACGTCGCGGCTCAGGGCGTCGCCGGTGCGGCACACGCAGCGACGGGGGTCGACCCCTTCGTCTTCCACTTCGCGATCTTCGTGCTGGCCATCTTCGTTGGCTATTACGTCGTCTGGTCGGTGACGCCGGCCCTGCATACGCCGCTCATGTCCGTGACCAACGCGATTTCGTCGGTCATCGTCGTGGGCGCGCTGCTCGCCGTGGGCATTGCCACCTCGGGACTTGCGACGGGCTTCGGCTTCATCGCCCTGGTGCTGGCAAGCGTCAACATCTTCGGCGGCTTCCTCGTCACCCAGCGCATGCTGGGCATGTATAAAAAGAAGGAAAAGTGAGGGGCTGATCGATCATGTCCGCAAGCTTCGCAGCCTTTCTCTATCTCGTCTCCGGCGTCCTGTTCATTCTGGCGCTGAGAGGCCTGTCGCACCCGACCACAAGTCGTCGGGGTAACGTGTTCGGCATGGTGGGCATGGCGATCGCCGTGCTGACCACCCTGCTGCTCGCTAAGCCCAGCTTTGGTGGCCTGGCGCTCATCGTTCTCGGCATCGCCATCGGCGGCGGCTTCGGCGCCTATGTCGCGAAGAAGATCGCGATGACGGCCATGCCCCAGCTGGTGGCCGCCTTCCACAGCCTCGTCGGCCTCGCCGCCGTCATGGTCGCCGCCGGCGCGCTCTATGCGCCCGAGTCGTTCGGCATCGGCATGGTCGGTTCCATTCACACCGAGGCGCTGGTCGAGATGTCCATCGGCGTCGCCATCGGCGCCATGACGTTCACCGGGTCGATCATCGCCTTCCTCAAACTCGATGGGCGCATGAGCGGCAAGCCGATCATTCTCCCGGCTCGCCACCTCATCAATCTCGGGCTCGGCGCGCTTCTGATCATCCTGGTGATCACGCTGGCCACCACGGAAAGCCATCTCGCCTTCTGGCTGATCGTCGTCCTCGCGCTGGTGCTCGGCGTCCTCCTGATCGTCCCGATCGGCGGCGCCGACATGCCGGTCGTGGTCTCGATGCTCAACTCCTACTCGGGCTGGGCGGCGGCCGGCATCGGCTTCACGCTGCAGAACCTTGCGCTGATCATCACCGGCGCGCTGGTCGGCTCTTCCGGCGCGATCCTTTCCTACATCATGTGCAAGGGCATGAACCGCTCGTTCATTTCGGTCATTCTCGGCGGCTTCGGCGGCGAGACGGGACCGGCGGGCGCGGGCGGCGACCAGGGCGACCGCACGGTGAAGCAGGGCTCGGCCGACGACGCCGCCTATCTGATGAAGAACGCCGCCAAGGTCATCATCGTGCCGGGATACGGCATGGCCGTGGCCCAGGCGCAGCATGCCCTGCGCGAGATGGCCGACGTTCTGAAGAAAGAGGGCGTCGACGTGCGCTATGCCATCCATCCGGTGGCGGGTCGCATGCCGGGGCACATGAACGTGCTGCTCGCGGAGGCCAATGTGCCGTACGACGAGGTGTTCGAGTTGGACGACATCAACTCCGAGTTCGCTCAGGCGGACGTTGCCTTCGTCATCGGCGCCAACGACGTGACCAATCCGGCCGCGCGTGACGATCCGTCGTCGCCGATCTTTGGCATGCCGATCCTCAACGTCGATCAGGCGGGCACCTGTCTTTTCGTCAAGCGCTCGCTCTCCTCGGGCTACGCCGGCATCGACAACTCGTTGTTCTATAAGGACAACACGATGATGTTGTTCGGCGATGCAAAGAAGATGGTCGAAAGCATCGTCAAGGCGATGGCCGAATAGCTTCGGTCCATTCGAACGGCAAAGGCCCGCCTCGGTGTCTCCGCGGCGGGCCTTTTTGTTTGGTCGCTCAAACCTGCGGGAACAGCCGATTCAGCCGGCGTTGCCTGCCGGAGACAACGTGAACTTCGTGACGCCGATGGCGGCATTAACGCCGCTCTGCGCCTGGACGCTGATCGGCTGAAGCGTGAGACCGTTGTCGGCGCCGGCAAGGACCTTGACGCCGCCACCCGCCGCGAACGAGGCATCGGCGCTGGCGCCGCCATAGGTGCCTGCCAGAGACCAGGGCTTGTAATCATTGCCCCCCACGGAAAGCACGGTCCACTGCATCACCGTCTCGCCGGTGACGCCGACATCCAGGCCGAAATTGTCGAGCTTGGCGTTGTAGAGCTCGTGAGGCGCCTGGGAGTTGGCGGGCGTGAATTCACAGACCAGGTTTTCCGAAGAGCCGATGATGAAGCCGGTGGAGCCATTGCTGTGGCAGACGAGAGATCCGAGTTCCGAGTCGGCGGAGGCGGACAGCGGCAAGGCGACCATGGCCGAGGCAAGGGCGGCGGCGAAAACAAGCTTCTTCATTGGGGAATGACTCCGAACATTTCGTTGGAGGCGAAATGATGCCGAGCCGAACCGGTTCCGTGTCGCTGCCAAAGCGCTCATCGCGAAAGTCCCGGAACGGAGCCAATCGGACGATGGCTCGTGCCCGACAAGAAGGGCGCCACAGCCTGGGCCTGGAGGAATCAACCTTCCTGGTCACACGCAAAAAAGAAAGGCGCCGGGAAGGGCGCCTTCGATGATGCCGGATAAGCTGCCAGAAGTCTCAGGCGCCGCTGGTGCGCGCCATGCCATCCTTGGCCGGTCGATAATTCGGGTCGATCTGAGCCGCGCGGGCGTAGGACTTGAAGGCGCGGGATTTTTCGCCGCGGCGTTCGTAGACGATCGCCTGGTTCGTCCAGTATTCGGCGTTGTTCTCGTCTAGCTTCAGGGCCTGGTTGAAATCCGAGAACGCGTTTTCGTCGTCGCCGAGCGCCAGATAGGAGACGCCGCGGCCGGAATAGGGCTCCGGTGCGTTGGCCTGAAGCGAGATCGCGGTCGAGAAGTCCTCGATCGCCTGCTTGTGCTGTCCGTCGAGCTGATAGAGAAGCCCGCGATTGTGATAAGCGCGGGGATCGGTGGTGTTCAGCGCGATCGCGCGATTGTAGTCGGAAAGCGCCTCGCGATTGCGTCCGGCGGCGCGATAGACGTTGCCGCGCCCGATATAGGCAGCGTCGTAGTTGGAATTGATCTTCAGCGCCGCGTTGTAGTCGTTGATCGCGTTGACCGGCTGATTGATCTGTCGATAGACCAGCGCGCGGTTGGCGTAGGCCTGATAGAAATTTGGATCGATCTGGATCGCCGCGGTGAAATCGGCGATGGCCTTCTCGTACTCGCCCGCCCGGCCATAGGCGGTGCCGCGAACGTTGAGCGCCTCGGGGTCGCGCGGGTTGGCGGCGACGGTAGCGGAAAGCGAGGCGATGTTCTCTTGCGAGCCTTGCGCCTGATCGAGACGGATCACCTGAGCCGTTGGCGTGGACTGGCAGGCCGCGAGCAGGAGCGAGAGGAGCGTGGCCACCACGGGACCGGTCGAGCCGGCCTTCTTCGCAAGGGCCCGGCCAGCGGACAGATCATTCCCCATTCGATTCACGCCTCGGTTCCTCTGCTTGTCATCCATGTTTCGAAACTTGGCGCGTTCATGACGCGAAACCAGAGCCTTGGCGACTGCTTAAGGCCTGATCGCCCGTGATTCGCCGTTTCAGCCACATGGCCTTTGCCGTCGATCCTGCCATCATTCCTTCCGACAGAGCCAAGATGTTGAGCTCTGGCTTGATGGATGGTGCCAGAACAGACCGCAAGCGCAAAAAGACGACGTCCTCGCGGCCGTCGTCCATCATCGCATCCGTCCGTGAGAGATGGCGGATCAGTGCGCCGCGACGCGGCCGCCCGACGTCAGCCCCTCGCGCTGGGCGCGCTTGCGGGCGAGCTTGCGGGCGCGGCGTACGGCCTCTGCCTTCTCGCGAGCGCGGCGCTCCGACGGCTTCTCATAGAAATTACGCATCTTCATTTCACGGAAGACGCCTTCGCGCTGCAGCTTCTTCTTGAGCGCGCGGAGAGCCTGATCAACGTTGTTGTCGCGAACGAGTACCTGCACCGAAGAGTCCGTTTCTCATGTTCGATCGGATTGTGGAAGAGGATCAATATATAATCCTCTCGCGGAAGACTAAGCTTCCGCAAGTGGCGCTCCATTACCAGATCACCGGATCGTTGTCGAGCGGCTTCGATGCAGCCGCGAGCGGAAAAGTGGATGGCGCGGCGGCTGTGCTTTTGCTGTCAACGAATGAGCGAATACGAGCTGGGCCCCGACTGGCTGCGACGATTTAACCCATGATTTGGCCGGCATTGGAGGCTGAAAAGCGGCCGGTGCAGGTGGCGGCATTGATCCATATCAAAGTTGCATGGGTGGTGCGATGATCGTATCGGGCGAGTTTTTTAGAAGGAGTCTAAGAAATGACCCGCCTGGGAGTATGGTTTTTGGGAGTGGGAACTGGGGTGCTGCTCGCGGCCTCGGGCGCCTCGGCTGATGAACTTCGAGATCAGGCCAAGGACCTGTTTCCGCCGGTTCCGGCCAAGGTGGCCCACGTGCGCGGCCAGCCGGTGACGAGCGGCCAGATAGACCTCGGCCGCATGTTGTTCTTCGATCCGCGCCTTTCGGCGAGCCACGTCATCAGCTGCAACACCTGTCATAACGTCGGCACCGGCGGGGCGGACAACGTTCCGACCTCGATCGGCCATGCCTGGCAGCAGGGCCCGAGAAATTCGCCGACAGTGTTGAACTCCGTGTTCAACGTCGCCCAGTTCTGGGACGGGCGCGCCGCCGATCTCAGGGAGCAGGCGAAGGGTCCCGTCCAGGCTGGGGTCGAGATGGCCAACACGCCGGATCGCGTCGTCGCCACGTTGAAGAGCATGCCGGCCTATGAAGCTGCCTTTGAGAAGGCCTTTCCGGACGCGCCGGACGCTGTGACCTTCGACAATATGGCCCTCGCTATCGAAGCCTTCGAAACGACCTTGGTCACGCCGAATTCCCGTTACGACCAGTTCGTCCAGGGCGACGACCACGCCCTGAACCAGGAAGAGCGCCGTGGCCTCCAGGTCTTCATCGATTCCGGATGCAGCGGTTGCCATTACAGCTCGAATTTCGGCGGTCAGGACTACTTCCCCTTCGGCGTTGTCGAAAAGCCCGGTGCCGAGATTCTTCCCGAGAAGGACAAGGGCCGCTTTTCCGTCACTCAGACCGCGACCGACGAGTATGTCTTCCGCGCCGCACCGTTGCGCAATGTCGAGTTGACCGCCCCCTATTTCCACAGCGGGCAGGTGTGGGACCTTAAGCAGGCCGTCGGCGTCATGGCGACGGCTCAGCTGGGAACGGAGATGCCCGAAGGGGACATCGACGCAATCGTCGCCTTCCTGAAGACGCTGACCGGCGAACGCCCTGAAATCGACTACCCGGTTTTGCCGGTAAGCACGGAGGCGACGCCAAAGCCCGACTTTGGCAGCTTGCCCACGAAATAGGGAAAGGTGCGGGAGGGTTCGCCTCTCCTGATGACGGTCTAAGGCCCCCGGCGTTCGAGCCGGAGGCCAAGAGTCGTCAAGGTGTCTCACGCTGGCGCGGAGGCTCGCGCCAGCGCGGGCCGGGCCGCGATCGGGCCGACATAGGCCTGGATCGTCGCACTTTCCCGAATGCGTGGCGCGCCGAATGCGCCCGCGAAGTTAAGCGCGGCGCCCATCACCAGATCGGCGGCCGTGAAGCGATTGCCGACAAGGAAGCTGCGGCCTGCCAGCTCCTTTTCCAGCGTCTCAATTACCCGGTCATAGCTGCCCCAGCCGGCGGAAATTTCCGGCAGGGGCGGCGCGTCCTTGCGCATCATCGCCTCTGTCATGGCCGGCTCCAGACAGGACCCGACGAAGAACAGCCACCGATAATAGGTGCCGCGCTCGCTGGAGGACAGGGCGGGGGCGAGGCCCGCTTGCGGATAGGCGTCTGCGAGATAGGCGATAATCGCGTTGGCTTCGGTGATCACCGTCCCGTCCGCCAGGATCAGTGTCGGGATCTTCCCCATCGGATTGAGTTCGCGCAGTCGCTTGCGGTTGGCGTCATCGTGGTCGAACTCAATGGGGATCAGAGTGTAGTCGGCTTCGACCTCTTCCAGCATCCAACGGGCGATGACCGCCCGGCTTCTCGGGTTGAAGAAAAGCGACAGCTTGTCCGTCATGATGCCTCCGCGTGAAAACGATGATTCGAGAGCGTGATCGCCGAAGCATAGCGCAGCTCACGCTCCGCTCTCGCTCCAATGTCGCGCATTCATGGGCGGTGGACGACTACTCCTTCCTCACCTTGTCGAGGCGAGGGAGAGCCGTGGGGGGGAGAGCGAAATCCTTGACGGTGCTCCGGGCGACGGCATTCGCCTTCCCATGGGCGACGAAGACCCACGGCGCATCGTCGTGGGCGATGCGCTGAATCTTGCTGTAAAGCGTTGCCCGCTCTGCTCTGTCCGTACTGACATGCGCAGCCTCGATCATCTGGTCGAGGTCCTTGTTCGCGTAAAGCCCGACGTTGAAGCCGCCCCTGTCCGGCGTATTGCTGCTTCGCAGAGCCAGATAGGGCAAGGTGTCCGGGTCCGCTGTCATCCACGCCATCTCGGCCATGTCCGCCCGGCCCAAAAGCCCGGGATTGACCCGCGAGAGGAAGCGAGTCCAAGAGGCGCTCTCGATCGCAACGTTGAGGCCCACCTTCTGGAGATCCGCGGCGATCGCCTTGGCCATGGCAAGAGGCGACAGCATGCCGGCGCCATCCTCCGCTGCCAGCAGAACGACCGTGCGCCCCTCCGCGCCCGCTTCACGGATCAGCCGCCGGGCCTTGTCGGGATCGTAGGGGTAGGGCGCGGTCTTGCCGTCGAGAGCCCATGTGAAGGACGGCGAGATGGGGCCGGCGGCTTCCACGGCCGACCCGCCCAGCACGTCCTCTACCAACGTCTTCTTGTCGATGGCCAGATTGGCGGCCTTGCGCACCCTCTTGTCGGCAAACGGCCCTTCTTGCGTGTTGAGGAAGAGGAACCAGAGATGCGGCTTCACCGCCTCGAAGACCTGGAATGCGCGATCCTTGGCGAAGGCGCGCCGTGCATCGGGATCAAAGTCGAACGCAAGATCGATGTTGCCGGAACGAAGGGCCGCCGCGCGGGCGGCGGCATCCCCGACAGTGCGAAATTCGACCGCCACAAGGAGAGGCGCGCCGTCCCAGTAATCATTGTTGCGTGACAGGGTGAGGGCTTCTCCGGGGCGCCACTCGCCAAACCGGAACGGACCGGTGCCTACGGGCGACCGGGCGAAGGTCTTGCCGCCTTTCTTCACCGCCTCAGGAGAAACGATAAGGCCGGCGGGATGAGCGAGGTGGGAAAGGAAGGGCGCGAACGGCTCTTTCAGATGAAAGATGACGGTTTGCGGATCAGGCGCATCGATACGAGCCACCGCTGAAAACAGGTACGCAAACGGAAATGGACCGGTATCGTGGAAAGGATGATCCGGCCGTAGCATCCTCTCAAAGGTGAACTTAACGGCTTGCGCATCCAAGAGCGCCCCGTCGTGAAACCGGACTCCCTGGCGCAAATGAAAGGTGTAGGTCAGTCCATCGGGCGATATGTCCCATCGGCTCGCCAAAGCGGGCTCGATGTCGAGGGAGTCCGGCTTGAACCGCACCAGACCGTCGTAAAGATTGACCAGGACGCGGAAATCGCTGTCCAGCATCGCCGATTGCGGGTCGAGGGAGGTGGACTCGGATGCTTCTCCCACGATGAGCCTGTCGGCTGCGCTCTCGGCACGACCCGGCGCCGCCCAAAAGGCCAAGGCGACCAGCGTCAGGGCAACAACAGCCTTCAAACGTTGACCGGAACAGAAGAGACGGCGGAGCAGGAATGACAAGAAACGTCCCCGTCGATCGATTGGCGCGACGAAGGGGCAAGATAAGGTTCGATGCCGCCGATGCAAACCCCGCGTTCCGATCAGGGGCACCAGACGCTGTCCTTAGAGCATTGGGCCGATCAGGCCGCCGGCGATCACCAGGAAGCCCGCTACGATGGTCAGCGGAACGAGATTGTCGGAGGGGGTGTCCTCTGGCTCCATGGTCTCGTCTTCTTCTCTCACGGGGTCGAGGTGAAAGCCAAGAGGGGAGAGTGTGACGGACGGCTTAGTCAAATCCCATCTCGCCGGCTGGCGCGTCGCGGCATCCGTATCGACCATCTGCCACTCGAAATGAGCCCGCGCGGCAGCGGCGACGCTGCTTCTCGTCAGCGACGGCACGGCGGACGATGGATGGTCCGTCGGTGAGAAATGCGATCGTTTGCTGTGCGCCATGACACTCCTCCCTTCATTCCCTTCGTTAATAAGAAGGAAACGATCGAACGGGCTGTTGGTTCAAGAACCCAAGAACGGATGAGCGAGGAAAAAGGAACGACAATCCGCCGCGTCGTGGGCGAATGCTCGTGCCCTCGAGCGACAGGAAAAAGCCGAAGAAATTCAACCGATTTTAATATTCCCTTCGGCGCTGCAACATCTTTACGCGGCGAAATGTGAGAGCAAATATGCCCACGTCACCAGCGGTGATCCCGAGCATTAAGGATATACGTGAGGCAAGATGTATAGAACTGAGAAGGTGCGAGAAATTCTGTCCTGGTACGAAGGTGAAACGCCGGGCGTCAAAAGCAATCTCTCGCGGCTGTTGATGCATGGAAAGCTCGGGGGAACCGGACGTCTGGTGATCTTGCCTGTGGATCAGGGCTTCGAGCATGGGCCGGTGCGCAGTTTTGCTCCCAATCCGGCCGGTTATGACCCGCATTATCACTATCAGCTCGCCATCGACGCCGGGGTGTCAGGCTACGCCGCGCCTCTCGGCCTTCTCGAGCAGGGGGCAGATTCGTTCGCCGGCGAGGTCCCGCTAATCCTCAAGATGAACAGCGGCAACCTGCTCGGGGCGGCAGCCAACGACCAGGCAGTGACCGCGAGCGTGGCGGATGCCTTGCGCCTCGGCTGCGTCGGCATCGGCTTCACCATCTATCCCGGCTCCGACCGATGCTACGACATGCTGGAAGAGCTTCGCGATCTTAGCCTCCAGGCCAAGTCTCGCGGTCTTATCACCGTCGTGTGGTCCTACCCTCGCGGTGGCAAGGTCACCAAGGAAGGGGAAACCGCCGTCGACGTCGTGGCATACGCCGCTCACATGGCGGCGTTGATGGGCGCGACCATCATCAAGGTCAAGCTGCCCACCGAGCATGTCGACCATGCGGACACCCGCTCGTCCTACGACAACCATGCCGTGGCCATTTCGGATGCAGCCGATCGCGTCCGCCACATCATGGAGGCGGCCTTCGCCGGCAAGCGCATTGTGGTCTTCTCGGGCGGCGCCGCCAAGACGCGGGACGAGTTGATGGACGAGGTCAAGGGAATTCGCGAGGGAGGCGGGAACGGCTCGATCATCGGCCGCAATTCGTTCCAGCGACCGAAGGAAGAGGCGCTGAAGCTCCTCGACGAGATCATCAGCGTCTACCGCTGATCGCTTGCGAAGACTTTTGGGAGGAAGGAATTGGCCGCACCGCGTGTGCGGCCAATTTCGTTAGACACCGGTTCTTGATGACACTCTACCGGCGCCGGCTTTCGCTGAACGGGATGAGACTTTGGCCTCGATCGCGGTCCTGGGCGGCCGCCGCGCTACCGACTAGATCGCTTACTTGCCGTCGGCCGCGGCGATGCGCGCTGCCGGATCGGCCTCCTTGCCGTCTTCGTCGAACGAGGCGAGGTAGGCGATCAGATTGGTGATGTCCTCGTCCTTCTTGATTCCGGCGAACACCATCTTGGTCTTGGGCACCACGTCCTTGGGCGAGCGGACCCACTCGGTCAGGAGCTGGGTGTTCCAGGTCTTGCCCTGGCCCCACGCCGCGAAGTCCTTCGAAAACGGATAGCCTTCCACCGCAGCGACTTCCTCGCCGACGATGCCGTTCAATTCGGGGCCGACGAGATTCTTGGCATTCGGCCCGATCCGGTGGCAGGCCATGCATTTCGAGAAAACTTTCTTGCCGGCCGCCGGATCGCCGACGGTCTGGGCAAGGGCGGGCAGGCAGACCAGGGTCGCAACGGCGGCTCCGGCCAGAATGCTTTTCACGCGCATCATTCCTCCATGAGGTCTCTGGCAGCATGGACGGTATGGACTGCCGGCGCCTCCGGAGCAACCGCTGCGCCGACCGTCGGCGCGAAAAGGCGCAGCCGTGAGACACGTGCGGGCACCAGAATTGCAACCGCCGACGCTCCGCACCGACCCAGGGAAGGCGGTATGGCTAACGATCGGTAAATCCAAAAGCGCTGGCAAAACAAAAGCGTGGCGGATCGGCAACAGTGGCGGTCGTGATGCAACCGCCTACCTTGCAGCCGCAAAATTCGGCCTCATTTCATCCCCAACAACAAACGTGTCGCGCGGTCGAGTGGTGACACGGATCGTTGCAGGCGGGTCCCATCGGAAGGGCCGCCGTTTAATAAAGATGAAAGGTTTTTTGGTCACTAATTGGAAGGAATGCTGGCATCTCACCACGTAATCGAGGTGAAACAAGCATGAGACAAGCAACATCGGAAACGGGTTGCTGATCACCGGACAAGATCAGATTCCACAATTTGGACATCGACCTTTCTGAACCTCAGCGTTCGGGGCGGATATTTTTTGCTTCTGCCTTGAGCAAATGTCGCGTAGCGACAGAAATTGGAGTATCGACATGAAGCGCATTGCTCTTCTGCTGGCGTCCACCGCTTTCGTCACCCCGGCGTTCGCAGCCGACATCGTGATGCAGGAGCCCCCGGCACCGGCGCCGGTTTACGAGGCTGCTCCGGCCTACACCTGGACCGGCTTCTACGTCGGTGGCCAGCTCGGTGGCGCCTTCGGCGGCGACATGTTTGACAACAGCGGCGACGACGCCTCGCTCATCGGCGGCGCCCACGTTGGCTACGACTACCAGATGGACAACTTCGTGTTCGGTGGCGTGATCGACATCAGCGGCCTTGACGCCTCCTCGCGTCAGACCTTCGACATCGACGTCAATGGCGACGATGTTACCGACGGCAGCGTCAGCTCCAAGACCGACATCAACTTCCTGGCCACCGCCCGCCTGAAGGCCGGCTTCGCCTGGGATCGCGCCATGATCTACGGCACGGGTGGTCTTGCCTACGCCAATGTCGACACCTCGGTCGGCAACAGCCTCTATGACGCTGGTTACCGCGTGCGCGGCGATGACGACGATTTCGGCTATGTCGTCGGCGGCGGCGTCGACTTCCTCGCCACCAAGAACATCTCGGTCGGCGTCGAGTACCTCTACACCAATCTCGGCTCCAACGATTTCGACGTCGATGCTCCTGGCGTTGACGCCGACTTCTCGACCAGCAAGGACCTCGACTTCCACACCGTGTGGGCCAAGGCTTCCTACCGCTTCAACTAATCGATCTTCGATTGTTTAAAAAAAGACCCGCCGAGCTTGACGCTCGGCGGGTCTTTCTTTTTGGGGTATGATTTTGTGCGGTTCGAATTTCTGATCACGCGAGGCCGAGGTCGGCGCGGCGGGGAAGATCGGCGCCGCGACGCGAGCAGGTGACGGATGCGGCTTTCACCGCGAAGCCGAGCAGGCCGGAAAGGGCTGCTTCGTCGAGTCCGCCCAGCGCATCCTTCGACAGCAACCGGTCTTCCTTCAGCTTGGCGAGAAGCGCCGCCTGAAACGTATCGCCTGCGCCGACCGTATCGACGACCTTGACCGGTAAACCTGCCGCCTCGGAGGCTGCGCCCGAGCGGCACCGCGCCAAAGCGCCGTTTTCGCCGCGCGTGACGACCGCAAGCCCGGCTCCCGCCGCAATCCAATCTTCTGCGACACTCGACAGGCTTCGGTCGGGATAAAGCATGGCGAGGTCTTCCTCGCTCGCCTTGATCAGCCCCGCCTTGGGAACGATCCGCGATACACGCTCGCGCCACAGATCGAGGTCGGGCTCGATCGAGGGGCGGATGTTTGGGTCGTAGGAGATGAAGCGGCGCCCGGCTTCCTGATCGATCAGATGCTGGAGGGCGCTGGCGGTCGGCTCGGTGACGGTGGAATAGGAGCCGACATGGATCGCCTCGACTTCCGCCGGGAGGGCAGGGATATCCTCGATCTCGATGGAGCGATCGGCCGTGCCCTCGACATAGAAGTCATAGGTGGCCGAGCCCGAGGCGGAGAGGGAGACGACCGCCAGTGTCGTGTTGCGGCGCGTCGCGATCAGGAGGTTCGTCCCGATTCCCTCGCGCGTCATGAAGTCGCGGATGCGGCGGCCGAACACGTCGCCCGACATCTTGGTCAGATAGGCGACGGGGTGTTCGAGGCGCGAGAGCCCGAGCGCCACATTGAGCGGTGATCCGCCCACATGGCCGGCCAAGGAAATTTTGGAAACGTCGCTTTCGGGTTCGCTGAAGAGATCGAACAGCGCGTCGCCACAGCACAAAAACATCGTCGGTCCTTCCAATGTGTGGATTCGAGCGTGGAAAATGGCGGTCGCGCGCCCCCGGCCAACCGGTTGACTCCTCCTCCAGAGCCGGTTGGGCGCTCGTCTGGTTCATCCCGCAAAGATGGCGCGCACGCAAGAGCGGCGGGGCGCCGCGACCCCTCGTCTCCCGAGATGACACTGTGGGAGAGGAACGAGCTCCTGGCTAGAGCCAGTGCTTGTAGCGGAAGAAGATCAGGGGGAGGATGGCCGAAAGGAGCATCAGGCCAAGGGCCATGGGATAGCCGAAGTGCCAGCCAAGTTCGGGCATGAATTGGAAGTTCATGCCGTAGATGGAGGCGACCAGCGTCGGCGGCATGAAGCCGACGGCGGCGACCGAGAATATCTTGATGATGGCGTTCTGCTCGATCGAGATCATGCCGACGGTGGTGTCGAGCAGGAAGTTGATCTTGTTCGACAGGAAGGACAGAAAGTCGTTCAGCGACTGGACGTCCCGCGCCATCGCCTTGACCCGCGCGCGCGTTTCCTTCTGGGGCTTGCGCCGGTCGAGGACGAGCTGAAGGAAGGGCATCATCCGGTCGAGGGTCGCAAGGCTTTCGCGCGACCGCGACGAAAGGTCCCCCGATGCGCCGAGCCGGCGCAGCAGCTCCTTGAACGCCTTGGTGGCCGTCGGCTTCTTGTCGCCGGATGTCGTGAAAATGTCTGTCGCGATCTGGTCCAGATCGACCGCTTGCGCCTCCAGCATGTCCGCCAGGCGATCGATGATGGTTTCCAGGAGGCCGATCAGAATGCTGTCGGCCGAAGGCGACGCGCCGCCTGTCAAATCGGTCGGCACGTCCTTGCACAGCTTGGTGCTGAAGAGCGCGAAGCTCTTCGGCTCGCAGTAGCGAATGGTGACGAGGCGAGAGCCGGCAAGGATGAATGTGACCGGAGAGAAGGTTGGCCTGCCGCTCTGGACGCCGTGAACCACGGACGCCGTCAGGAAGTCGGCGCCACCCTCCGAATAGAGCCGGCTGGACACCTCGATCTCGCGCATGTCCTCCTTTGACGGCAGGTCAATGCCGCAAAGTGTCTCGATCGCCCTGATCTCGTCGAAGCTCGGCATCAGCGCGTCGATCCAGATGGCATCGCTCAACGCCTCGCTCGGCTGCGCGCGTGTGCCCTGGATTCGACCGGATTGTAGGCGATAGACGTCCAGCATGTCCGACTTCGGTCTCCACCGCTGCTTCCAGAGCCAAGCGCGATCCGGCGGGATCGCCGCTTCACCCCAAATCCATGTTTCGGAATGATGTTGTCCCGAGAGGTTGCGGGACTTCTCGGGAGTGTGTCTGAGACCGCAGCACCCTTACACAAGTCGCGTCGCGGTGGCACCTGTCGCGATCGCTAAAAAAGACAGACGCGGATCGTGGGGGGTTAACTCATCGATACCGATTCAAGGGGAGCGGTGAGGCGCCAGACGACGCCGCTTGGGGCGAAGTCCATCAGGACGTCGCCGCCCAGGCCGCGCGCCGTCATCTTCTTTACGACGAGACTTCCAAACCCCTGATGGCGCGGCACCGCGACCGGCGGGCCACCCGTCTCGCGCCACGTGATGGCGAACTCTTCGCCCGCCACCGTCCAGGCGATCTCGACCCGGCCTTCGGCAACGGACAAAGCGCCATATTTGGCCGCGTTGGTCGCCAATTCGTGCAGCGCCAAGCCGATGGTCTGGGCCGCCGACGGATTGAGCCAGACCTTCGGCCCACCGATGATGAACTGCTCGCTGCCGCCGTCACCCGCCCCGAAGGCGGCCAGCTGCGTCGCGATGAGGTCGGCGAGCGGGGCGCTTTCCCATCCCTTGCCGGCGAGAAGGTCCGCCGAACGGGCGAGCGAACTGAGCGCCTGCGACAGGGTTTCGAGCAGCGCCGAGGCGTCGTTGCTCTCGCGCGCTGCGCGTCGCGCGATGGCGGCGATCAACGCGTATTGATTCTTGGCGCGATGCGTCATCTCGCGCATCAGGAGCCGGTTTTGTTCCTCGGCTTCCCTGCGCTCACGCGAAGCACGCGCCAGGGCTCTGGAAACAGTGCCGATCTCATCGAAGCGAGTCCGGATGGGCATCGCCGGCTCGCCTCGGCCCAACGCTGCGGCCTGGTGGGAAAGGCGCAGGATAGGGGTCGCGACCGTCCGGCCGAAGAGTACGGCCAGGGATAGACAGAACACGGCGAGGATGGTGCCCGCGCCGACCAGCATCATCCACGACCGGGAGGCGCTCTCCTCGATCACCCTGCGAGGCACACCGACGGTCGTCGTCCAACCTGTGAGGAAGGAGGTCTGACTGGCCTCGATCATGGACCGGTGTTCGTCGCGCAGCGTCTCGGCCACGGACGGGTTTTCCTGAGCGACCTCCTTGATGCCGATGCCGTTGCTCGAGGAAAGAGCGGCAAAAACGCGCCGGCCCTTGTTGTCCTTGACCACCGCCGCCCATGCCTCTGGCAGGGTGCGGTTGGTCAGAAGCGAGCCGAGACTTTCCGCCGGCCGGTTGACGACGAGAACATAGACGACCTCATCGCGACGGATCACCGGCACCGCCACATGAAAGAGCATGTCATCAGCGTTCGGGCCGTAATAAACGTCCGAAATCTGCGGCGTGCGCGTCTGGAAAGCCTTTTCGATGGCGTCGGCATATGCCACCGGAGCGGGCTCCATGGGGAAGGGCTGCCGGGTGTTCAGCACGACCTGCATCTGCGGATTGACCAGAACCGCATCGGCGTTGGCGAGCGCGGCGCGCGTCCTCTCGTGGAAGCGCGAAAGGTCTTCCTCATCGAGGAAGGGAGAGGAGGCGAGCACATTGGCCGCCGTCAGCATGCCGTAGATCTCGCGATCGATGGCGTTGGAGACGATGACGGCGGTATCGGCCACCTGGCCGGCAGCCAGCTGCTCCTGCTGACGGGAGAACTGCACGATGAGATAGGCGCTGAAGAGGAGGGCCGGAACCAGTACGAGCAGAGCGAAGAACGCAAGATAGACCCGCAGCGGCGGCCGGTGGAACCAGCGGAACCGCCGCGAGCTGCGATTGGCGCGGGTCTGCGCCCCATTGGTCATCTCAGCCTGTAGAGTCATCCCCCGGCCGTTCTTCTGGCCCAATCCCCCATTGAATCGGCCCACCGTCTCAGGATATCGCATCTCGCCTGCCGTGTCCGGTGTGCGTACGCCTATCCCGATCGCTGAACATCGTTTCCACGCGTTCAGCTGAAGGTGACAAAGCTCCGTCGCGTCCCACTCTCTCCATTCGGTCGTTCGCAGCAAACTAAGGCGCTGATGGGGCGAGTGCGTCTTTCAGCGCCATAATCCTTAACGAAAGCTTGAAATGCGCCCCGATGGCCGTCAGCCGGCGTTCGGGGCGCTAGCGCGAGGGCGGAAAAGGCGCCAGAAGGCAATGCGCCTTGTGCCGCAAGCCGCGTCGCTCAGGCGACGCCGCCCTGGCGAACGACGACGTCCGTGCCGACCGGAACGCGATCGTAGAGATCGATGATGTCGTGGTTCATGAAGCGCACGCAGCCCGACGAAACCGCCTTGCCGATCGTCCAATATTCCGGCGTCCCATGAAGGCGGTAAAGCGTGTCGCGGCCGTTCTGGAAAAGGTAGAGGGCGCGCGCTCCCAGCGGATTGGTCAAGCCTGGATCCATGCCGTCTGCATACTTCGTCAGTTCTGGCTGGCGCGCGATCATTTCCGACGGCGGCGTCCAGGTCGGCCACTTCCTCTTCATCTGGATCTTCGCCCGGCCGCCCCAGGAAAATCCCTGGCGTCCGATGCCGACGCCATACCGCATCGCCCGGCCACCGGGCATCACGAGGTAGGCGTACCGGCTCGGCGTGTCGATCACGATCGTTCCCGGTGCCTCACCCGTCGGATCGGCGACCTCCTGGCGGAGGTAGCGCTTGTCGACCCTGCGAAGATCAATCCCCGGAATGCGAAAGCCGCCATCCTCGATAGGGCCGTAGGCGGCAGCATAGCGGGAAGGGGAGCCGTCATAACCCGCATAGGGATCGCCCGCGCCCGGCTGGAGAACGACGCGGGCGCGCGGGCCGACCGAGGAACATCCCGCGGCAAGCGCCGTCGCGCCAAGGCTCAGGCCAACGAGAAGCTGGCGCCGGGAAAGAGAGGGGGCGGCACCGTCATTCTTATGCGAACTCATGCGAACATTCTTCCAGCCAGATGCGCGCCGGTCCTTGATTGGCGGCGCTGTTGTTGAATTTCCTGGCGGCGAACATTCTACGTCGGGGAACGTTCCGCAATGGATGACCAAATCAAGCCTGTGTGACTGGAAAGGCACAGCCTCACAGCATGGTCGGCAACGCCTTGAGATCAGGGAGAACGGCGGTCGGCGGAAGATCGAGATATTCGTCGGGCTGTCGCGTGCGGTTGATCCAGACCGTCGTGAAGCCGAAACGGGCGGCACCGGCGATGTCCCACCGGTTGGAGGATTGGAAGGAGACGGCGTGAGGATAGACGCGGTAAGCGGTTCCCACCATGTCATAAACGTCGGGCCAGACCTTGAAGCGCTTGATGTCCTCGGCTGAAAACACGCGATCGAAGAGCTGGGCGAGGCCGGCCGAGCGGATGGCCCGCTCCAGCATCTCATGGGAGCCATTGGACAGGATGGCCAGCTTGGCTCCCCGGTCCTTCAGCGCCCCAAGGACCTGTGGAACCTCCGGATAGGTATCGAGATCGCGGTAAGCCTCCAGGAGCGGCTCGCGAAGCGCGCGGTCCGCTTCCGGCACGGCGGCGAGTGCATGATCCAGCGCATCCACCGTAAGCTGCCAGAAGTCGCGCTCGCACGGACCCATCAGGCTGCGCACCCAGGAATATTCGAGCTGCTTTCGGCGCCAGAGCGCGGCAAGGCGCTCCCCCGCCTCGCCGAGGTCGCCAGCATGGCGATGCACCGCCGCACTGGTGTCGAACAGCGTGCCATAGGCGTCAAAAACATAGACCGTGTGCAATGCGAACTCCCTGTGCCCGATCCAAAGCGAATCGGCGATCTTCCGCAGCCTGCGAGTTAGGCCGCCTCAAGGCAAGAGGACGCGTTGTCTTAGGACGCGAAGCACCTGGAACGAAGGGTTTTCATGCCGCAGGGCATGTTCTATTGATCCACCGTGAAAGACATGCCTCCAGCAGAGGCGGTGTCATGGAGGCAATGATGGCTGGCAACGATACGCGAACGCTGACATTCTTCGACGGGCAATGGGCTGAGGGCAATCCTGGGCTGATCGGTCCGCGCAGTCATGCCATGTGGCTCGGTTCGACGGTCTTCGATGGCGCGCGCTGGTTCGATGGGTTGGCGCCCGATCTCGAACTTCACTGCCAGCGGATCAATCGTTCGGCGGTCGCGCTCGGCCTTGAGGCGACGGTCCCCGCCGAGGAGATCGTTCGGCTGACCAAGGAGGGGCTTGGCCGCTTCGACGGCAAGACCGCGGTTTACATTCGCCCGATGTATTGGGCGGAGGACGGCGGATACATGGGCGTTCCGGCCGAGCCGACCTCGACCCGCTTCTGCTTGTGCCTCTACGAGTCGCCGATGATCTCTCCGGCCGGGTTCTCTCTGTCGGTGTCGCCGTTCCGCCGGCCGACGCCGGAGACCATGCCGACGCTCGCAAAGGCCGGATGCCTCTATCCCAACAGTGGCCGCGCCATCCTTGAGGCGCGCTCTCGCGGCTTCGACAACGCGCTGATGCGTGACATGCTCGGCAACGTGGTCGAGACGGCCACCTCCAACGTCTTCTATGCCAAGGATGGCGTCGTCTATACGCCGGCGCCTAACGGCTGCTTCCTCAACGGGATCACGCGCCAGAGGGTGATCGCGCTGCTGCGGGCGGACGGGGTCGAGGTGCGCGAGATGAATGTCACGGCCAACGACTTCCTTGCCGCCGACGAGATCTTCTCCACCGGCAATCACTCCAAGGTCGTTCCGGTGACGAAATTCGAGGATCACTCCTTCCAGCCCGGGCCGCTCTACCATCGCTCGCGCGAGCTTTACTGGGCGTTTGCCAAGGAATTTGGGCGCATCGACGTCTGAGGAGGCGAAGCCGGACGCATTCGATCGCTCGTGCGGACGGAGCTGACGCATTCGCGTCGGCAACCTTGTCGATGCGATATTTTGCCGCCTACTGACCGGCGGCCGGCATTCCCTTCTCGCATTCGCGAACTAAGTAGCGGTGAGCGCCGCGGCGCGCCGGTTCAACGGCGCGTCTCTTGGCATGAGTTGATTTCAGCAGGAAGGAAACCACCGATGGCCTTCACCCTCCCCGAGCTTCCCTACGCCTATGATGCGCTCCAGCCCTATATGTCCAAGGAGACGCTGGAGTACCATCACGACAAGCATCACAACGCCTACGTGGAAACCGGAAACAAGCTGGCCGCCGAAGCTGGCCTCTCCGGCAAGAGCGTCGAAGAAGTGGTCAAGGAATCCTACGGGAAGAACCAGCCGCTCTTCAACAATGCGGGCCAGCACTTCAACCACATCCACTTCTGGAAGTGGATGAAGCCGGGTGGCGGCGGAAAGAGCCTGCCTGGCAAGCTGCAGACGGCGTTCGACTCTGACCTTGGTGGCTACGACAAGTTCCGCGCCGACTTCGTCCAGGCGGGCGTGTCGCAGTTCGGTTCGGGCTGGGCCTGGGTCGCCTTCAAGGATGGCAAGCTTCAGGTCATGAAGACGCCCAACGGCGAGAACCCGCTCGTCCACGGCGGTGTGCCGATCCTGGGCGTCGATGTTTGGGAGCACTCCTACTACATCGACTATCGCAACGCCCGGCCGAAATATCTCGAGGCCTTCGTCGACAACCTGATCAATTGGGATCATGTTCTCGAATGCTACGAGAAGGCCGCGGGCTGATATAACCTCTGAGCCGCGATCCATGGCCTCGCGTCCCAACGGGCGCGGGGCTTTCGTTTGTCTTCGGCCGACCAACGTCGCTCACGGTAAATTCAGAACAGGTGGCGGTTTTCCAGTGGCCGACGGTCGTTCGCCGCCTATCATCCTCCAATCTCGACACTGAGGGAGAAGGGGATCACGATGTTTCACCTGCCGAGACCATCCAACCGGACGATTGCGCTTGCCCTTGCCGCGGCCGTCGCCACGTGCGGCGTCGCTTACGCGCAGAACGAGGCCGTCATCAAGGAGCGCCAGGAGCTGATGAAGCACAATGGCGCGGCCGCCAAGGCCGCCAGCGGCTTCATCCGGGGCACCACGCCCTACGATGCCGCCAAGGGCATGGAAATCCTGACAACGCTCCAGGACACGGCCGAAAAGTTCGGAACGCTCTTCCCTGAGGATTCCAAGACCGGTGGCGACACGGAAGCCGCTCCCGCCATTTGGGAGAAGCCGGACGAGTTCAAGGCGGCTCTCGCCAAGTACAAGGCCGACACCGACAAGGCTGTCGCCGCCGCCCCGCAGGACGTCGATTCCTTCAAGGTGGCCTTCGGCATGGTGGCCAGCAACTGCAAGTCCTGCCACGAGGAATTCCGCATCGACAAATAGGCGGTGCGCCGTCCCGAAGGCTCCTCGGCCATCCTGGATCGCCGAGGAGCCGGACAAAAGTCTTGAGGGGCTTTCGCCTCTTGCGGTTCTTCGATCGTGCAGTTCAGGAAGGGCACGGCTTCCTCATGGCAAAGCGTCTCCTCCTCATCCTCATCGTCCTCCTTGCCCTTGGCGCAGGCTTGTTCTTCTGGCTGACAGAGCCAACGCGGATGGAGAGTGCGGCGCTCGCCGAACAGGACTCCGGCGATGCGAAGCGGGGAGAGCGCGTCTTTTGGCTGGCGGGCTGCGAATCCTGTCACGCGCGTCCCGACGCCAAAGGCGAGGCGCAGTTGGAGCTGGCCGGCGGTCTGCCGCTCAAGACCGATTTCGGCACCTTCTACGCCCCCAACATCTCGCCGGACCCGGACGACGGCATCGGCCGCTGGACCTTCGCGGATTTCGCCAACGCGCTTCAGCGTGGCGTGGACCCGGAGGGCCGCCATCTCTACCCCGCCTTTCCCTACACGTCCTATGTGCGCATGAAACACGAGGACGTCGCAGACCTTTGGGCCTTCATGAAGACGCTTCCCCAGGTCAAGGGGCGAGCGCCCGATCACGAGCTTTCCTTTCCCTTCAACATTCGTCGGGGCATCGGGCTATGGAAGCTTGCCTTCCTCTCGTCCAATCCTGTTGTGACACTGCCCGCAAGCGCTTCCGACGCAGCGCGCGCTGGGCAGTATCTCGTCGAGGGTCCGGCCCATTGCGGCGAATGCCACACGCCGCGTCGCTTCGCGGGCGCGGGCGGGCTTGATCACGCACGCTGGCTCGGTGGGGCGCCCAATCCCGAAGGCGAGGGCAAGGTGCCCAACATCACGCCCGCCGCGGATGGCCTCGGCTCATGGTCGGCCGACGAGATCGCGGAATATCTCGCTACCGGTTTCACGCCCGATTTCGATACGGTGGGCGGCGCGATGGTCGCGGTGCAGGAAAACATGGCTAAGCTGCCGGATGAGGACCGGCAAGCCATCGCCGCCTATCTCAAGGCTGTGCCGGCCGTCGACTGACGGGTTTCGCGCGCCCCGCTCGTCGCCTTACTCGCCCAACGAATGGGCTGCGCCTTCTGCCGGTCCCGCGGCCTGCGCTGGCGGCGCAAGTTGGAGACGACTCGCGAGCAAGGCAAGAAAGAGCATTGCCACGGCGACATAGGCGAGGGAGGCTTCCATCGCGGCGGAATAGGCGGCCGGGCTCGTGCCGGAGCCGAGCGTGCCGAAGAAGATCTGTCCGTTGAGCGCGATGCCAAAGGCGAGACCCATCTGCTGAAACGTCTGGATCGTTCCGGCGGCCGAGCCGGCGTCTCGACCCTGCGCGACCGACATGGCCGTGGGAAAGAACGGCGCCGTCGTCGATCCCATGCCGAAGCCGCCCACGAAAAGGGGAAGGGCGAGGGTCAGCGACGAGAGCTCGCTGCCGAGTCCGGAGACAATGACGAAGAGCGCGGCCATCGCCGACGCGATGATCAGCGGCCCGATGATGAGCCGCGTCTTGACGTAGCGCTGTCCGAACTGGCCGGCGATCAGCGATGCAACCAGCACCCCCGCCGGAAACGGTATCGTCGTCAGGCCCGAGTGGAACGGCGTGAAGCCGAAACCCATCTGCAGGAAGATGGCGATCAGGAACATGAAGCTGGAGGGCCCAGCGAACAGGACGCACACCATGGCGAGGGCGACCCTGAACTGGCGGTTGCCCAGGAGATCGACCGGAACGAGCTGCGTCTCGCCTCTTGCCGCGCGCCTATGCTCCCATGCGAGGAAGAGGGCGGCGAGGAGGGGCGAGACGGCCATGGAGGCGAAGCTCCAGAGCGGCCATCCCACTTCCCGCCCTTCCACCAGCGGAAAGACGATGGCGAAGATCGTCGCCGCGCCGAGGAGAATGCCCACAATATCCACCGGGGCGCGGCGCTGGCCACGCGGAGCGGGCTTGAGAAGAATGGCGCCGGCGAGGATGGCGAAGATGCCAACGGGAACATTGATCAGAAAGATGGGCCGCCAGGAAAGATCGAAAATATTCATGCCGATCAGGCTGCCGCCGACCAGAGGGCCGGCCACCGAGGCCGTGGAATTGGCGACGCCGAAAAAGGAGAAGGCGAAGTTGCGCTCGTGCGGCGGGAAGATCACCTGCGCAAGGGCCATCACCTGAGGCATCATCATCGACGCGGACAGCCCCTGGAATGCGCGCGAGACGACCAGGATCTCGATGTTGGGCGCAAGCCCGCACAGCGCGGAAAACAGCGTAAAGCCGAAGACGCCGGAGAGGAACATGCGCTTGCGCCCGATGACGTCGCCAAGCCGGCCGAACGGCAGGAGACCCAGCGCGAACGCCATGATGTAGATCGCCACCACCCATTCGATTTCGGCGCTCGAGGCGCCGAGTTCCCGCTTCAGGCTCGGAATGGCGACGTTCACGATGGTGACGTCGGTGAGGTTCATGAAACCGGCGATGAGCAGGACGGTCAGCGTGATCCAGCGCCGCGGATCGGGCTCGGTTTGATCGATCGGTGGCGGCGTATCTTGCACGTCGAACTCCAGACTTCTCCAGCCGGGCGGTCAGGGCGGGACCGCGAGCGATGCGATCCAAACCGGGCTTCACCCGCCGGTTCGCAGGGCTGGATGGCTTCCCCTGGTGCGGCGGGGGCGGCGATTTTGCAAGGGCGCTGGCAGAAAAAGCGCAGCCGGGCAGCCTCATCATGGCTGTCCGGCCGCGGGGTGTGAGACTTCGCTGCGGCTCGAGGGTCGGCTATTGCCGGCCCATCACCTTGAGCGCGAAGGCATAGATGTAGGCGATCTCCTCCAGCCGGTTGAAGCGGCCCGAGGCGCCGCCGTGGCCGGCGTCCATGTTGATGCGCAGGAGAATGGGATTGTCGTCCGTCTTCAGTTCCCTCAGACGCGCCACCCATTTCGCCGGTTCCCAATAGGTAACGCGCGGATCGGTGAGGCCGGCCAGCACCAGCATCGGCGGATAGGGCTGGCGCTTGACGTTGTCGTAAGGGCTGTAGGACGCGATGATCTCGTAGTCCTCGCCCGAGAGGATCGGGTTGCCCCATTCGGGCCATTCGGGCGGGGTGAGGGGCAACGTGTCGTCCAGCATGGTGTTGAGCACGTCGACGAAGGGCACGACGGCGATGATGGCCCCGAACTTTTCGGGAGACATATTGGCGACCGCCCCCATCAGCATGCCGCCGGCCGAGCCGCCTTCGGCGACGATGCGCTCATAGGACGTATAGCCCTCCGCGACGAGGTGGTCGGCGACGGCGATGAAGTCTGTGAAGGTGTTGGCCTTGTTGCGCCGTCGCCCGGCATCATACCAGGCGAAGCCCTTGTCCTTGCCGCCGCGAATATGGGCGATGGCGTAGATGAAGCCGCGATCCACCAGCGACAGGCAATTGGTGTTGAAGGACGCGGGAATGGTAATGCCGTAGGAGCCGTAGCCATAGAGCAGCACGGGCGCCGAACCGTCGAGGGCGGTGTCCTTGCGGTAGAGCAACGAGACCGGCACCATCTCGCCATCCTTGGCGGGCGCGAAGATGCGCCGCGTCACGTAGTCCGCCGAGTCATGCCCGGACGGCACCTCCTGGGTTTTCAGGAGCGTGCGCTCGCGCGTCTCGACGTCGTAGTCGAAGGTCTGGTTCGGCGTCGTCAGCGAGGAATAGGTGAAGCGGATGGTGGTGGTGTCGAACTCGTAGGTGCCGGCGAGGCCCAGCGAATAGGCCTCTTCTTCGAAAGCGATGGCGTGCTCGGCGCCATCGGCGAGGCGCTTGACGACGATGCGCGGCAGGCCATCGCGCCGCTCCAGCCAGACGAGGTGCCGCTTTAGCGTGAAGTGGCTGAGGATGAGACGCCCCTGCTCATGCGGCACATAGTCGCGCCAGCTGCCTCGCCCGGCTGCATCCGTCGTGGCGGTGACGATCTTGAAGTCCTCGGCGCCGTCGGCGTTGGTCAGGATGTAGAGAGTGCCGTCCGACTCATCGACGTCGTACTCGATCCCGGTTTCCCGCGCGGCCAGAAGCCGGGGCTCGGCCGCCGGGTTGGAGGCCGGGATAAGCCAAACCTCCGAGGTTTCGTGATCGTGGATGTCGATCACGACGTATTCGCCGGATTGAGTCTCTCCCACGCCCATGAAGAAGCCGGCATCAGGCTCCTCGTAGATCAGCGGATCGTCGGCGGGGTCGGTGCCGACCGCATGGTAGTAGACGCGGCTTGGCCGGTGGCGGGCATCAAGCCTTGTATAGAAGAAGCCGCGCGAGCGCGCCGACCACGCGACGCCGCCCGAGGTATCCTCGATCCTTTCGCCGAGGTCGGTCCCGGTTTCGAGATCGCGGATCGAGACGGCGAAATACTCCGATCCCTTGTCGTCGTGCGACCAGGCGAGCCAGCGGTGGTCTGGCGAATGGCTGATTCCGCCGAGCTGGAAATAGGTGCGCGCTTTCGCTTCCTTCTCTCCATCGAGGAGAATATAATCCTCTCCCCCTTCGCGCCTGCGGCGAAAAAAGCGCGGATATTCGGCTCTTTCGACGTAGGAAACGCCATAGGACCAAGGTCCGTCCGGGGCGGGAACAGACGAATCATCCTCCTTGATCCGGCCGCGCATCTCGGCCACGAGAGCCTCGCGAAGATTCTCGGTTCCAGCCATCACCTCGGCCTGGTAGGCATTCTCTGCCAGAAGGTGAGCGCGTATGTCCGCATCCAGGATCGTCGTATCCTTGAAAACGTCCTGCCAATTGTGCGCCCTTAGCCACGCATATTCGTCCGAACGCTCTCTTCCGTGGCGCCTGTCAATGATCGGACGGCGCTCGGGGAGGGGAGGCTTGGGCAGCGCGGCGGAGGAACTGGACATGGCGCTCTCTGCTGAATGCGACGACGGGCCGGCTGCGGTCGTATCCGCCTGGCCGGAAGGGGTGATCACCATTACGGATGGTTCGGCAATTTGGCAGGCGAAGTTTCTATGGTCTTTAACGTCGGGTAAAGGCGGGCGACAGGCTTAACGTCGCCCGCGCTTGTGGATTAAGGAATATAGTCCTCGTTCTTAATGGTGTGGCGTCACGGCCGGGCGGCCGAGGCAAAACCTCTGTTGCAAACACTTGTAGGGGCATGGGTCGATGCCTAACTAGCCCCCTACGACACAGGACTTTGCACATCGTCCACGGCCCTTTTGGGGCAAAAATGCATGTGGTCTTGGCCGGCCGAGCGCGCCGGCTTCGAAAGGAGACGGCCAGCACGATGACCGCCACCGATACTGGGCCGCTTTTCCTTGTCCTTCTATTTCCTCTTCTCGCGGCCGCGCTGGCGCCTCTTCTGACTTCCGCTCTTGGCCATCGCGCCGCCTGGCCGCTGGCTCTGGCTCCCGCTGCTGCCTTCGCGATTGTCGCCGCGAATGGCGGGGGCGTGTCGGCGGGGCAGCCTCTTCTCTTCGGCTTCGATTGGATTCCCTCGCTCGGCATCCGCTTCTCGTTCCGCCTGGACGGTCTTTCCTTCGCTTTCGCCCTTCTCGTCACGGGCATCGGCGCCGCTGTGGTGCTCTACGCGGGGGGGTATCTCAAGGGCCATCCCGGCCAGGGGCGGTTCTTCTCCTTCATCCTGATGTTCATGGCGGCGATGGTGGGGCTCGTCCTTGCCGACGACCTGATGACGCTGCTGGTTTATTGGGAACTGACCTCCATCACCTCTTTCCTGCTGATCGGCTTCGATCATGAGCGGGAAAGGGCGCGGCGCGGCGCCATCCAGGCCCTGGTCATCACAGGGGGCGGCGGGCTTGCCCTCATGGCTGGGCTCATTCTCATTCGATGGGCGACCGGTCTTTCGTCAATGAGCGAGATTCTCGGCTCGGGCGAGGCGCTGCGCCAGAGCGCCTACTACGTGCCCGTCCTGGCGTTGATCCTTGTGGCCGCCTTCACCAAGTCGGCGCAGGTGCCGTTCCACGTCTGGCTTCCCAACGCCATGGAGGCGCCGACGCCGGTTTCGGCCTATCTCCATTCGGCGACCATGGTGAAGGCTGGCGTCTACCTTCTGATGCGGCTCAATCCCGCGCTGGGCGACACGGCCGCATGGGAGACGATCCTGCCGCTCTTCGGTGGCGCGACGCTGATCACCGGCGCGCTGCTTGCCCTGGCGCAGACGGATATGAAGCTTATCCTCGCCTACACGACCGTCGCCTCTCTCGGCCTGATGATCATGCTGATCGGCGCCGGTTCCGAAACGGCGGTCGAGGGCGCCGTGCTCTACCTGCTAGCCCACGCGCTCTTCAAGGGTGGGCTCTTCATGGTCGCCGGCTCCGTTGATCATGGCGCCGGCACGCGCGATCTCACCGCCCTCGGCGGCCTGCGGCGAGCCATGCCCATCACGTTCGCCGCCGCGCTTCTCGGCGCCCTTTCCATGGGCGGTTTGCCGCCGTTCTTCGGCTTCCTCGCCAAGGAGGAAACCTATTCCGGCCTTGCCGGTCTCGACACGCGGGCGTTGATCCTGACCGGCGTCGCCGTCGCCGGCAATGCCTTAATGTTCTCCGCCGCTTTCCTGGTGGCGCTGAAGCCCTTCCTCGGAAAGCAGCCCGAGACGATCCATCATCCGCATGAGGGCCCGGTGCTGCTGTGGATCGGTCCGATGACGCTGGGGCTTGTCGGACTTGTCGCGGCGCTCGGTGCCTCCTTTACCCATCATGTCGTTTCGAGCCCAATGGCGAGCGCCGTCATGGGCGAAGCCGTCGACATCCATGCAGTTATCGCCTTCCACTGGGGCGTGCCGCTGATGCTGTCGCTCCTCACGGTTGGCCTCGGCATTGCTCTTTATCTCGCCGCCGGACCGGTTCGCGCGGTCCTTCAGAAGGCCGTGACAGGCGTTGGCTGGGGGCCGGATCGCGGCTTCGATCAGGCGATGGGCGGGCTGGTGCGCCTTGCCTTCTCGGTGACGCGTTGGCTGCAATCAGGCCGGCTCGACTTCTACATGACGACCGTGTTCGTGATCGTGGCGGCGGCGCTTCTCCTGCCGATGATCGCCTTCGGTGGTCTGCCGACGGTTCCCGGCGTCCCGGCGCTCGAATTCTACGAGTGGACAGTCCTCTTCATGGCGGCGGCGGGCGTGATCCTGGTTCTGATCACCAGGAATCGGTTGACGGCGATCGTTTCCCTCGGCGTCCAGGGCTTCGGGGTCGCGCTGCTCTTCATGTTCATGGGCGCGCCGGATCTTTCATTTACTCAGTTCATGGTCGAAACGCTGTCCGTCGTCATCCTTGCCCTGGTCATGACGCGGCTCAGGGTCGCGGTCGATGATCATCGACCGTGGATACAGGTGGTGCCGGACGCGACCATCGCGGTGGCCGCCGGAGCCGGCTTCGGGCTTCTCCTGCTCGCGGTAACGCAGATGCCGTTCAACGCGGCGCTTTCGGACTTCTTCATCCGCCACAGCTACGCCATCGCGCACGGCCACAACATCGTCAACGTCATCATCGTCGACTTCCGCGGCATCGACACCATGGGTGAGATTGGCGTGGTGATGGTGACGGGCCTCGCCATCCTCGCGCTCATCCGCATTCGTGTCGGACGCCGAGCCCCAGCCATGCCCGATCCCACGGAGACGACGCCGTGAAGTCCATCATCTTCCGCTTCACCGCGCCGTATCTTTCGGTGCTCATGCTGGTCTTCTCGGTGTTCGTGCTTCTGCGCGGGCATAACGAGCCTGGCGGCGGCTTCATCGGCGGCCTTATCGCGGCTTCGGCTTTCGCCATCTACGGGATCGCGGCGGGCGTCGCCTCGGTGCGCCGCGCGCTCACCTTTCATCCGATGGCGATCGCCGCCTCGGGGCTGGTGCTCGCGGTGCTCTCCGGCGTTCTTTCGCTGCCGCTGGGAGATCGGTTCCTGACGGCGCAGTGGGCCTTTCCGAAGATCTTCGGCGAGGAACTGGCGCTCTCGACGCCGCTCTTCTTCGATATCGGGGTCTATCTCGTCGTCACGGGAGCGATCACCTCCATTGCCCTCGCTCTTGAGGAAAGGGATCACGACTGATGGAAGTCGCGCTTTCCGCCCTCGTGGCGCTGTTCTTCGGCGCAGCCGTCTATCTGCTGCTTTCCAAGCACATCATCCGCATGCTTCTGGGCATGGTCTTTCTCGGCAACGCGGTGAACCTCCTGATCTTCACCACGGGGCGCGTGGCGAGCGTCGCGCCGCCGGTCATCCCGGAGGGGGCTACGGTTCCGCCAGATGCTGTCGCAAATCCCTTGCCCCAGGCGCTGATATTGACGGCGATCGTCATCTCCTTCTCCTTCTTCGCCTTTCTCCTGGTGCTGGCCTATCGCGCCTATCAGGACATCGGCACCGACGACACCGACAAGATGCGCCTCGCAGAGCCGGAGGAGCGGGGGCTGCCGCCCCTGGGGTACTGATCCATGGCCACGCCCGCTCCCTCCGCCGCCGTGGATGCGATGCTTTCGACGCCCGTTCCGGCCGCCGACATGCTCATCGTCATGCCGCTCGTTCTGTCGTTCCTCTTTGGCTCGGTCCTCCTCATGGTGCGCAAGCGCGTCGAGTGGCACGGCTGGATTTCCGTGCCGGGCTTTGCGCTCGTCTTCGCCGCCGATGTGGCCCTGCTCTTCAAGGTGGCGACGGGCGGTCCCTTCACCATGATGATGGGATCCTGGCGCGCGCCGTTCGGCATCGCCTTCACCCTTGATCTCATGGGGGCGCTTTTTCTTGCCACCGCCGGCTTCGTGGCGCTCGCGGCGGCGATCTTCGCCGTCGTCTCGGTGGATCGGCAGGAGAAGCGCTATGGCTTCTTTCCGTTCCTCTTCCTCATGATGGGTGGGGTTTCCGGCGCTTTCGTCACGGGCGACATCTTCAACCTCTATGTCTGGTTCGAGGTGCTGCTCATCGGATCGTTCGGACTTCTGGTGCTCGGCTCGCGGCACGCACAGCTGGACGGCACGACGAAATATGCCTTTCTCAACCTCGTCGGCACGACGCTTTTCCTCATCGCCGTCGCCTATCTCTATGGCGTCTTCGGCACGCTCAACATGGCCGATATCGCCAGGCAAGCAGCCGATCGTACGGAGAATGGCGCGGTCGCCACCATTGCCATGCTCTTCCTGGTTGCTTTCGCGATGAAGGCCGCGGCCTTCCCCTTGAACGCCTGGCTACCCGCCTCCTACCATACGCCGCGCTTCGTCGTTTCGGCTCTCTTCGCCGGGCTTTTGACCAAGGTGGGCGTCTATGCGCTGATCCGTGTCCTGGTGATGCTCTTTCCCGCGCAGCACGCCGGCATGGCCGGCATCGTGGCCTGGATCGCCGGCCTCACCATGATGACGGGCGCGCTCGGCGCGTTGGCACAGACGGATATTCGGCGGCTGCTGAACTATGTCGTTATCGCCGGCATCGGCACGGTCTTCGCCGGCCTTGCCATTCCGCAGGCTGTCGGCGCAGCGCCCGGCGCGCTGGCCTCCGGCCTTTCCGGCGCGATCTTCTATGCGCTTCATTCCATCGTTGTAATGACGGCGCTCTATCTTGCGGCCGGCGTCATCGCCCGCCGGACCGGAGCTTCGACGCTCGAGACGGTGGGCGGCTTGTGGCGTGAATCTCCATTGCTTTCGGCCCTCTGTCTCGTCTTCCTGCTCGCGGTCTCGGGCCTGCCGCCGTTTTCCGGCTTCTGGCCGAAGGTGATGCTTGTACGCGCGGCGTTCGCCGCTGAATTGCCGTGGCTGGCGGCCGCCATCCTCGTCTCGGGGCTGATCCTGACGATCGCCAGCGCCCGGGTCTTCGCGTTCGCGTTCTGGCGGCCGCTGCCCCAGGCCGGAGGAACGGACACCGAGAAGAGCGGCGATTTCAATGCCAGCGTACCTGAGCATCCGGCCCCCCTTCTGCCGCTGGTCGCTCTCGCGGCCTTCGTTCTCGCGGCCGGGGTCTGGCCCGAATGGCTGTCGCGCCTGACGACGGCCGCCGCCGACGGGGTCGTCAACCCCACCGCCTATATCCAATCGGTCTTCGGAGGTGGCGCATGACGACGTTCGTCATCAACCTTCTCCTGGCGATCCTGTGGGTCGCTGTCACAGGGTCATTCACGCTTCTGAACCTCGTCTTTGGCTTTGCCCTCGGCGCCCTGGCGATCTCCCTCATTCGCAGCGGCCATGGCGGTGTCGGATATGTGGAGCGCGGTCGCCGCATCGCGGTGTTGGCGGTGTACTTTCTCGGCCAACTCATGCTTTCGGCCTGGCGTGTGGCGATGGTGGTGCTGCGTCCGAAGCTGGCGATCGAGCCCGGCATCTTCGCCTTTCCCTTGAGCGTCAAAAGCGATTTCGAAATCACTCTCCTCGCCAACATGATCACGCTGACGCCGGGCACACTCTCCGTCGACGTCTCCGAGGACCGGTCGACGCTCTACGTCCATGCACTGGACTGCTCCGACGCCGAGGCGAGCCGGCGCGAGATTCGCGACGGGTTCGAGCGGCGCGTTCGGGAGGTTTTCGAATGACGCTGCGCGATCTCGCCGACCTGGTTGTTCCCTTCGCCCTTCACGTTGCCATGGCCGCGCTCGCACTGGCGTTCCTGCTGGTCATCTGGCGGATCTGGAAGGGGCCGACCCTCGCCGACCGTGTGCTCGGCCTCGATCTCATCACCTCGACGACCGTCTGCTTCATCGGCGTCATCGCCATCGATACCGGCTTCACGATCTACGTCGATGTCGCGATTGGCCTCGGCCTCGTCGGGTTCCTCGCCACCGTCGCCTTTGCCCGCTTCATCCTGGTCCAGGAGAAGAAGGACGAGGCCGCATCTCACCGGCTGGAAGCTGGCGACAAGGCTGCCGACGAGGGCTCCGCATGATCGACGTTATCCGCATCCTTGCCGCGTTGCTGGCGCTCGGCGGGGCGCTGTTCACGCTTGCCGCCGCCATTGGCGTTCTGCGTCTGCCCGATCTCTACACGCGCATGCATGCCGCCTCGAAGGCTGGTTCCGTGGCCACGGGCATGGTGATGATCGCGCTCGCGCTCGTCGCGGCCTCGACCGGTGAGGCATTGCGCGCGCTCGCCGCCGTGCTCTTCTTCCTGCTGACGGCGCCGATCTCGGCGCATCTCCTGGCGCGGGCCGCCTATGCCACCGGCACGCGGCTCTGGCCCGACTCGGTGCTTGACGAGATGCCGCAGCAGCCGACCGGGCTTCGCCGCATTAAGCTGCCGCCGGAGCCATCGGGCCCGCCGGCGGACAGGCCATCAGAGGGAAGCGTCAAACCATGAACCGGACGGTCGCCGCCATCATTCTCTTCGTCGCGGGGCTTTTGGGGGCCGGCGGCGTCGCCGGGCTGGCCTATGCCGCTCATGGGGGCGGCGACACCCACTTCATCGCCTCGGCCGCCGGCATCGCCGTCGCGCATGCGCCGATTCTGGCAGCCTTGGCACTGGCCCGGCCGGGGGCGCTGCGGGGCGCATGGCTCGCGGCGATGCTGCTGGCGATCGGTGCGGTACTGTTTTCCGGCGACCTCACCATGCGCACCTTCATCGGAGACCGGCTGTTTCCCTATGCTGCGCCGACCGGCGGCCTTGCGATGATCGCCGGTTGGCTGACGATCTCGCTCGGCGCCATCGCCAATCTCTTCACAGAGCCAGCCGAGCCCCGGCGGATCGAATCGGGGCTGCTGCCGATGGATCGCGGGCGGTAAGGGAGGAACGGGTCAGCCCGCCGGCGCGGGCTGCGGCTCTGCGGCCTCGCTGTCGTCGCCCCAGATCTTGCTCCAGGCCCAGAGGAAGGGCATCGCCGCGACGCGCTTGGTCGTCGACCAGCTCTTTTGCCAGAACGTCAGCGCCGGCACGTCGCCGTTGGCCAGAAGGTCGACCTCCTGCACCGTCTGACCGTCACGGGAGATGGTGAGGGTGCCGATCTTCGCGCCCTTGACGACAGGCGCCGTCACCGGATCGACCTTGGCGGTCTTCTGGACATCGTCGGCGATGCCGCGCTGCATGAGGAGGGCGACCTTCTCGGCAGCGACCACCGGCACGCTCTCAGCTTGACCGTCCAGCACCTTGGCCGTGGCGATCTCCGCGCCCTGTTCGACGACGACGCGGTTCTCGAAGGCGGAGAAGCCATAGCCGAGGAGCTTGCGCGCCTCTTCCGACCGCTCGCGGATCGAATGAGTGCCGGTCATCGCCAGAACGAGGCGCCTGTCACCCTGCTTGGCCGAGGCGACCAGACAATAGCCGGCCTCGGAGGTGTGTCCCGTCTTCAGCCCGTCCGCGCCGAGCCCAAGACCGAGCAGCGGGTTTCTGTTGCCCTGCTTGATGCCGTTGAAGGTGAACTCTTCCTCGCTGAAGACGTGGTACTGGTCCGGATAGGTCTTGATCAGATGCTCGGCGAGCGTGGCGAGATCGCGCGCCGTGACGTAGTTTTCAGGGTCGGGCAGGCCATGAGGATTGGCGAAGTGAGAGCCGGTGAGGCCGATCTCCTTGGCACGCTGGTTCTCGATGTCGGCGAAGGTTTCCGTCGATCCGGCAATTCCTTCCGCCGCGACGATGGTCGCGTCGTTGCCGGACTGAATGATGATGCCCTTGATGAGATCACCGACGCTCACCTGCGAATGAAGCGGCAGGAACATTGTGGAGCCACCGGAAGAGGCACCGCCCTCTCGCCACGCCCTTTCCGAGACCGTGAACTCGGTGCTCGGCTGAATCTTGCCGGTCTGGAGCTCGTGGAAGATCACCTCGACGGTCATGAGCTTGGCGAGGCTCGCCGGCGGAACAGGCTTGTTGGCGTCCTTCTCGAACAGCACCTGACCGGTGTTGAAATCGATGAGGATCGCCGTTTCGGCGGCTGTGTCTATGGCGCGGGCCGGAAGAGCGAAGACGACCGCAGCGAGAAACAATGTGGACAGGCGAAGGCCCAGACCCCGGATCATGGTGTTCCACTGTCTCGTTTCCGACATCGTACGGCCTCTTCATTCATCCTGCGGACGCGCCGAATCACCCCGGTCGCGGATGGGCGCAGTTTATCGTCATCGTCCGGGAGATGAAGGGCCGGCAGAAAAAACGATAAATTCTGTGGCTCGTTAACCGCGTTGATCGCCGGCGCGGAACCAACGGGCCACCGAAGGGTTAGCTGTCCAACCGAACATTGTTGGAGACTACCCCGATGGCTTTTCCCAAGAAGGCCCTCGCCGGCGGAGCCTTGCTCTCCTTGCTGGCCCTTCCTGCCTTTGCCGTTGTCGTTAATCCGGCCTCTTCAGTCAATTCTCCCGAGAAGCAAGCTTCCGTGAATCTCTCCGTCGCCGGCGTGCCGGTGCCGACGCCGCGCCCCGAACTGACGGCCGACAATTCCGTCGAAGTCCAGCGCAACGCTAACGGTATCCGCCTGGTGGGCCCGCGCTTCTTCCCCGATCACTGAGCGGCGTCCGAGCCCGCAGCCTTCAATTCCATCCTCCAGGACCACTGCCATGAGCACCATCGAGCCCCGCGAGCCGGGTGAGCGCACTGTCATTGTCAATAACGACCGAGGCGTCGATCCCGGTCCTGCCGCGCCCCGCAGCGGGGGCGGAGGCGGCTGGTTTCTCGCCGGCATTCTCGTCGTCGTCCTGGTCGTCGGCTTCTTTATCGTCGGGGGCGGTTCTCTCACGGGCAATGGCGGCAGCGTTGCCGTGAAGATGCCGAACGTCGACGTGGACGTCGCCAAGAACTAAGCGGCTTCCTTTTTGATCATGGCTTCCGGCCTCTGGATCTCGCTTCCGGGGGCCGCTCTCGCATAAGGTCTTGGTTCCGGAAGCCAACGGCGGGCGCATGAGGGAAATCAATGCGGCCTTTCCTCCCTCCGGAGATATGAAAGTCGAAACAGATTCAGGAGAGGCGAGCTGACCAAGAGGATGAAACACCGGCTGAAGCACGCGATCCAGCGGCTCTCTTCCGCGTTGATGATCCTTGCGCTCGTCCTCTTCGGAGTTCTTGGAGCGGGGCTGTCTGCCCGGGCGGGCCAGACAGACTGTTTTAGGACCGGTTCCATGACGGCTGCACCGTGCCAGGATCACCAGAGGGCGGATGATCGCGCTATTCCAGGCAGCCTGCCCGATGGCGCCTGCGTCTTCCACTGTCTGCCGATTCCCGCCGCCGCGCCCGTCTTGCCGCTCTCGCTCGATCCAGGTTCCGGGCTTCGTGTCGCGGCATCGGATCAAACCGGCGAGGCCGTGCATCTGGCACGGCTGAAGCGCCCTCCAAAGGAACAGTCCTGGCCGGGTTCGTCGCGCGACGATGATACGGCCTGAGGACGCCGAATGCCTTGCTCGCCGCGAGGCTTCTTGCCTTTGGAATGCTGGCGAAGGTGCAGCGACGTGCGCCCGCCGCGATTTCTGGAATGACGACTATGACATCAACCCTCAAGCGCGCGCTCGCCGGCGCAATTCTACTGACTACCGCCGTCGCGGCAGCCGGCCCGGCTCTTGGCGCCGGAAAAATGCTCAAGGTGTTCTCGGCCGAAGGCTGCGAATGCTGCCACCTCTGGATCGCGCACATGAAGAGCGCGGGCTTTTCCGTGAACGGCGAGGTCATCGACTACAACCGGCTCGACACCATGAAACAGGAAGCCGGGCTCGAGCCCGAGCAGACCTCGTGCCATACTGCCTTCATCGACGGTTATGTCATCGAGGGGCACGTTCCGGCCCGCGAGGTTGAACGTCTTCTGGCGGAACGGCCTAACGCGCGTGGCCTCGCCGCGCCGGGAATGCCGGCCGCCGCGCCCGGAATGGACATGGGCGACGATCCCTATGATGTGCTGCTGATCCACAAGGACGGAACGAGCGAGGTTTACGCCTCCTATCGTTGACGGCTGGGGCTTTGGATGAAGGCATCCGAGGCGGCCTTTGTCGCTTTGGGTGCTCTTCCCTGATCCACTTCCTGCTGCCTCATTTTTTCGCGCGCTCTATGACTGCGCGAATTCCCCGCGACTTGGCTTGACCAGCCTCCGGCCCGCTTCTAGCGTCAGGGTGGTCATTGAACCAGGAGTGCGGGTGCAGCCCGCATTGGCCGCGAAGAGGGCAGGCGCCATGAGCGAGAGCGGGTCCACCGTCCCCAACAACCTCGAAGCATTCTGGATGCCGTTCACGGCGAACCGGCAATTCAAGAGCGAGCCGCGCCTCTTCGTCGCGGCCAAGGACATGCACTACGTCATGGCCGACGGCCGAAAGGTGCTCGACGCGACCGCCGGCCTTTGGTGCGTCAACGCCGGCCATTGCCGGCCGAGGATCACCGAGGCCATTCGCCAGCAGGCGGGCGAGCTCGACTACGCGCCTGCCTTCCAGATGGGACACCCGAAGGCGTTTGAGCTTGCGGCACGCCTTGCGGCGATCGCGCCGGCGGACCTCGACCATGTCTTCTTCACCAATTCCGGCTCGGAGTCGGTCGACACAGCGCTCAAGATCGCTCTCGCCTATCATCGCGCCAAGGGGGAGGGCACGCACACGCGCCTTATCGGCCGCGAGCGCGCCTATCATGGCGTCAATTTCGGCGGCATGTCGGTGGGCGGCATCGTCGGCAACCGGAAGATGTTCGGCACGCTCCTTTCCGGCGTTGATCACATGCGCCATACGCACGATCCGGCGCGCAACAGCTTCACGCGCGGGGAGCTGGAGCATGGCGCCGACCTTGCCGAAGACCTCACCCGCCTGATCGCGCTTCACGACGCGTCGACCATCGCCGCAGTCATCGTTGAGCCGGTCTCCGGGTCGACGGGCGTCTTGCCACCGCCCAAGGGCTACCTGAAGCGTCTGCGCGACATCTGCGATCAGCACGGCATTCTCCTGATCTTCGACGAAGTGATCACCGGCTACGGCCGCGTCGGCGCCGCCTTCGCGGCAGAGCGCTTCGGCGTCGTGCCCGACATCATGGTGACGGCGAAGGGGCTCACCAACGGCGTCATCCCGATGGGCGCCGTGTTCGTGCGCGGCTCGATCTACGACGCCTTCATGCAGGGACCCGAGAATCTGATCGAGTTTGCCCACGGCTACACCTATTCGGGCAATCCCATTGCCGCCGCCGCCGGGCTCGCGACCCTGGAAACCTATCGCGAGGAGGGGCTCTTCGAGCGCGCCAGGTCCATCGAAGCCTTGTGGGCTGATGCCCTTCATTCGCTGAAGGGCGCCCCGAAGGTCGTCGATATCCGCACCATCGGCCTCATCGGTGCGGTCGAACTGGAGCCGATCCCCGGCGCGCCCGCCAAGCGCGCCTTCTCGGCTTTCCTCAAGGCGCTGGAGAAGGGCCTCCTCATTCGCACCACAGGCGACATCATTGCCTTTTCGCCGCCGCTCATCGTCACCGAGGGCCAGATCGGCGAGATCGTCGACATTCTCTCGGATGTCCTGGCCGACATCGACTGAACCGCGGTTTCAGCCGACCCCTGACAACATATCGGAAGGTTCGCGATGACGACGCATCTTGGCCGGCTGGTCGACCATATCCATATCCGCGTCGCCGATGCTCAGGCGAGCCTCCGCTTCTACCGGGCCGTTCTCGGTGCCCTGGGCCTTCAGGTCGAGGCGAAGGGTGACGACTTCTGGTGCGACGAGTTCTACGTCTCTCCCGCCGAGGGCAAGGTCTCGAGCGTTCACCTCGCGTTTCAGGCGGCTGGCCCCGGCAAGGTTGCCGCCTTCCACGCGGCAGGGCTCGCGGCCGGCGGGCGTGACAACGGGGCGCCCGGCCCAAGGCCTTACCATCCCGGCTATTACGCCGCGTTTCTGCTCGATCCCGACGGCAACAACATCGAGGCGGTGTTCCACGGCCCGACGCGGCGCTCGGCGCAATCGATCTCCGTATCGCGCACCGAACAGGAAGGTGCGGAATAGCCCTCCTGCGAGGCCTATTCCGCGGCGGATGGGACGGCGCGTGGCGAAGCCAGCGGGTCGGGTTCGTCCAGCGGGCTCTGCGTGCCGCGGCGGCGAAGGCGTCCCCACCAGGCGATGAAGCATTCGCCCAGCATCAGCATGGCCGGCGTCAGGATCAGCGTCAGGGTGGTGGCGAAGGTCATGCCACCCGCGATGGCGCTGGAGAGCTCGGTCCACCACTGGGTGGATGGCGCGCCGAACTCAATCTTGCGGGAGATGAGGTCGACATTGGCCGCGAGCACCATGGGCACGAGGCCGAGGACCGTGGTGATCGACGTCAGGAACACCGGCCTCAGGCGCTGCGCGCCGGTGCGAAGGAGTGCTTCCATCACGGGTTGGCCGCTGCGGCGCAGGTCGTTGTAGGTGTCGATGAGGACGATGTTGTTGTTGACCACGATGCCGGCCAGCGCGATCAGCCCGATGCCGCCCATGACCACGCCGAACGGGCGGCCAGTGATGAGCAGACCGTAGAACACCCCCGCCGTGGAAAAGATGATCGCCGTCATCACCAGGATGGCTTGGTAGATCGAGTTGAACTGCGTCACCAGAATGATGAAGATCAGGAAAATGGCCGCGCCGAAGGCGCCCATCAGGAAGCTTGCCGCCTCGGCCTGATCCTCCGCCTCGCCCTTGAACTGATAGGTGACGCCGGGCGGCAGCTCGGCCTTTTCCATCCGGGCGCGCAGAAGCTTCACCTCGTCGTCGGCCAGTGTTCCCTGGTCGACATTCGCCTGAATGCTCATGACGCGCCGCTGATCCAGCCGAACGATGGAGTCGACCTTCGGTGAGGGCGTAAAGCTGACGAAGTTGCGGATCGGCATCAGGCCATTGTTGGTCGGAATGCGCAGTTGCCCCAGGCGCTCCAGCGTCCTGTCGTCAGTCGGGAAGCGCACTCGGATATCGACTTCGTCGTCGGCATCCTCCGGTCGGTAGTCGGATATCTTGATGCCGGCCGTGAGCAGCTGCACGGCCTGGCCGAGCAACGTGACGTCGGCGCCGTAGCGCGCGGCCTCCTCGCGGTCCACCTTCACCTGCCATTCGACGCCGGGCAGAGGGCGCGTATCGGTGACGTCGACGAAGCCTCCGATCTCGTCCATCATGGTGCGCACTTGGCCGACTGCCTTGCCGATGGCTGCGAGATCGGGGCCCTTGATGCGCAGGTCGATGGGCTTGGCCGAGCCGGGCCCATTCTCCTGCTGCTCCACCTGGATGGTAACGCCGGGGATGTCGGCTACGCGTTTGCGGATGTCGTCGAAGATGACGGAAGCACGCCGCCGCTGGTCCCAATCCTCCAGCTCCAGCTGAATGATGCCGATGACGTCCTCGCCGGATTGCCGCGACTGGCCGGGGCCGAGAGTGCGGGCATAGACGCTCTTGACCTCCGTCAGATCAAGAAGACGATCCTCCACGCGGCGCACGAGGTCATCCTTCTCATAGATGGAGAGGTTGTCGCGCGCCCTGATCTGAACTTGCGCGAAGTCCGGCTCGATGGACGGGAAGAACTGAACGCCGCGCCCGAACTCGGCATACCCATAGAAGGCGCCGACCAGCAGGCAGACCGCGATCATCAAGGTAGCGATCGGCGCCCGCACGGCGGCGTGAAGCACCTTCAGATAAAGCCCTGTCCAGCCGTGAACCTCCCGAAGGTCGCCTTCCTCGGCAGCATGGATCTGGCGCCGGACGTCCTCCGGCAGCGGTTGGGCCTTGCCGATGAGGCCGCCGAGCACGGGAATGAAGACCAGGGCCATGAAGAGCGAGGCGGTCAGGGTGATCAGAACCGTGATCGGCAGATACTTCATGAATTCGCCGACGACGCCCTGCCAGAAGAGGAGCGGCAGGAAGACGGCGAGGGTGGTGGCGGTGGACGAGATGATCGGCCATGCCATGCGCCGGGCGGCCGAGGCATAGGCCTCGGGCGGGCTTGCGCCCTCCAGCAGCTTGCGGTCGGCCAGCTCGCACGAGACGATCGCGCCGTCGACCAGCATGCCCGCGACGAGGATCAGCGAGAAGAGCACGATGATGTTCATCGTGTAGCCGCTCATCCAAAGCACGGTGATGCCCGCCAGGAAGGAGCCGGGGATCGACAGGCCAACGAGGATGGAGGATCTGAGGCCAAGCGCGGCGACGATGACGATCATCACCAGGATGATCGCCGACAGGACGTTGTTCTCGAGGTCGCCGAGCAGGGTCACCACCTGCTTCGACTCGTCCTGCGTGTACTGAACCCGTACCGATTCCGGCCAGTTCTTTTGTGTGGCGGTGACGACGTCCCTGACCGCCGAGACTGTGTCGATGATGTTGGCGCCGGTGCGCTTCTTCACCTCGAGCGCGATGGAAGGCTGGCCGTCGAGGCGGGCGAATCCCTCCGGATCCTTGAAGGTGCGCCGGGCGATGGCGACGTCCTTGAAGGTCAGCACGGTGGAGCCGTCGACCTTGATCGGCAGGTCGAGCACATCCGGCACGTCCTCGATGAGGCCGGGCACCTTGAGGACGATGCGACCCGCGCCCGTATCCATCGCACCGGCGGCGATGAGCCGGTTGTTGCGGCTGATCTGATTGACGAGATCGCCGAAGGAAAGATTGTAGGTTTCCAGGACCGTCGGGTCGATGAGCACTTCCATCAGCTCGTCGCGGTCGCCGCCGACGTCCACCTCGAGCACGCCGGACAGCGCCTCGATGTCGTCCTGGAGTTTTTTTGCGAGCGAGACCAGGGTGCGCTCCGGTACCGGGCCGGAGAGGATGACCGTCAGAATCGGGAAGAGCGAGATGTTGATCTCGGTGACGACCGGTTCGTCGGCTTCGGCCGGTAGGTCGGGCTTGGCCTTGTCCACCGCGTCCTTGACGTCCTGCAGGGCCTTGGCGGAGTTGAACCCTGCATCGAAGGTCAGCTGCACCGAGGCGAAGCCCTCGGAGGCGTGGGCCTCCATCTCGTCGAGGCCCGACAGCGAGCCGAGTTCGGTTTCGAGCGGGCGGATCAGCAGCCTTTCGGCGTCCTCCGGCGAAATGCCTTCCAGGGACACCGAGACGTACATGATCGGGATCGGGACGTCGGGGGAGGATTCCTTCGGGATGGACCGGTAGCCGATGATGCCCGTGATGAGGATCAAGGCCAGAACGAGAAGAACCGCTCGCGATCGGCTGAAGGCGGCGTCGATGATGGAGTGCATCGGCGTCTCCTACTGGCCTGCCGTGGCGGCCTTGACGAGGGCCGCCAGCAGGCCGAGCGTGACCTCGCCCGTTACTTTCAGGTCATGGGCCTGCTCGAATTGACGGATCGCCGAGCGGGTCGCCTCGCCGAGCTCGCCGTCGATGGGGCCGGGGTCGAAGCCAAGCGCCGAGAGGCGCTCCTGCAAGAGCCGCACACCGACCTGATCGGGAGCTCCGTTGGCGAGATCGGCGAGGGCGCCCGCCGTCGCTGCCCCTTCGGGTTCCGGTGCCGAGCCTTGCGTTTCGCCTTTTGTCGCGCTGTCCGATGCAGGAGCCGGCGCCATCAGTGTCGACGAGGCACGGTCTGTGCCTGTGTCCGCTCCGACGCCCGCCGGGCTGGCGATCTGGCCAGACGTGTCGGCCGGCACGGGCTCCGTGCTCTTTCCGGCGGGGACGGGATGCACCGTCTCTCCCGCCGAAACGAAGCCCTGACCGACGGAGATGAGGTTCACCTCGTCCGGCAGCCCGGAGACCCACAGTCCCTTGGTCTCAGCCTTGACCAGCTGAACGGGATAGAAGGCGACCTTATCCTCTGGCCCAACGGCCTTGATGCCAAGCGTTCCTTCGGTGTCCAAGGCAAGCAGCGCGGCCGAGACGAAGTGGGCGGGAACCTCCCCGACTGGAATCCTGACGCTCGCCGAGATGCCCGAGGGAATGTCGTGATCGGGATTGGGAACCGCTATCTCGACGCTGAAGGTGCGGGTCGTGGAACTGGCGTTCGCCGCGACGTATCGCACGGTCCCCTGTCGTGTCTGTCCGGTGATGAAGGAGACTTCCGCGCTCTTGCCCGTTTTTATCTGCGCAATGCTTTGCTGCGGCACCTGGATTTCCACCACCAACGTGTCGATGTCGAGGATCTTTCCGGCTTCTGTGTCGGCGGTGACGACCTCGCCGATGTCCAGGTCAAAGCTATCGAGGACGCCCTTGATCGGCGCACGGACCTCGGTGTTGCCGGTGGTCTGCCGGATCGCGGCGAGCGACGCCTCCGCGGCGGCGAGGCCCGCCCGAGCGTCGGTCAGCTGCTGGTTGGTGCCGTAGCCGGTCTTCGACAGGCGCTCGGCCGCGTCGAGATCGCGCTGGCGGGCGGCAAGCGTCGCCTCGGCCTGGGCGAGCTGGGCCGCCCGATCCTCAAGGTCGATCTTGGCGATCAATGCCCCTTCCTGAAGGCGGTCGCCTTTCTTGACCTCGACGCTTTCGACTGTTCCGGCGGCCCGTACCCGCACCGGCGTGGTGCGGTCCGGCCGCGCCTCACCCTCGCTGGCCACATATTGCGTGACCGGCCGGGCCTTGGACGAGACTGTTTCGACTGACATGATCGGGCGGCTGCGCTCATGCGGCGCCTTTGGCGTCTCGGCCGGCCAATAATATCCGCTGCCCATCCAGGCGGCGAGCGCGACCACGAAAACCGCGGCGATCCAGCCGGCGTGAGAGCGCCTCTCCCTGACCGGCGGGCGCGTCTCTTCCGGGGGAGTCGTGACGGGATCGGTCATCGGCCCGTCCCTCCTTCGCTGTCGGCCCGGCCGAGCCGCTCCGCGGCCTCGCCAAGCGCATCGGCCATGATCGTGAAGAAATCACGCGTGCGGCAAAGCCTGCGGCGCTCGTCGGTCGTGGAAGGCAACTCGGCCACCAATGTCTCGACGTCCTCCGCCGTGCGCAGCATCCGCTCGCGGATGCCGTCGATGAGGTTGGCGCAGGGCGTAGCGGTCAGCTGGAAATAGTCCTGGCGCTCGCCTGGATGGGAGAGGCGCTCGATCATGCCCTTGCTTTCGAGCAGGCGGGCATTGGTGCTGATGGAGCCCCGGCTGACATTCAGACGCCGCGCCAGATCGCCAAAGCTGATGGGCTGGCCCTCGAGAATCATCAACGCCATCAGTCGGCCGGCGATACGGGGCAGCCCGTCCAGCTCGAAATGCTGCCCCATGCGCGCGATGAACTGCTCGCGCGCCTCTTGCGCCCTGTCGGGCGGAACGGCCTCTGTCGGCCCCGGCTTCAGAAACATGGCCCGCACATAAGCAGCCGCCATCGTTCAGACAAGGCTGAACGATGGCGTGCTTAACAATGCCCTAACGCCGTGCTGGTTTCGCCCGTCGCGGCGAAAGGTCGCGGCCTCAGGCGGCCGCCTGGATGTTCTGCTTCAGCTTGCGGCTGAGTTCGTCGAACGGCGACCCGTTGAGCTTGTCCTGGGGCCGCTGGATCAGACCCGAGTAGATGTGCGGCACGAGATCCACGGCCTGGTCGAGGGCGCCATCGGCGCCGCGCTGATAGCCGCCGAGAAGACGGAGATCGCGCGTGTCCTCGAAGCGGGAGATCATCGACTTCAGCCGCGTCACCAACTCGCGCTCCTGTGGCGTCCAGGCGAGTTCCGCGAGGCGCGAGATCGACTTGAGCACGTCGACCGCCGGGAAGCGTCCCTGTTCGCCGATCTCGCGGTCGAGGACGATATGGCCGTCGAGCGTGCCGCGAATGGCGTCGGCGATGGGATCGTTGTGGTCGTCGCCGTCCACCAGCACCGAGAAGATGCCGGTGATGGTGCCCGAACCCTCAAGGCCCGGGCCCGCGCGCTCCAGCAGACGCGGCAGCTCGGAAAAGACGCTCGGCGGATAGCCCCGCGACACGGGAGGCTCGCCGGCCGCCAGCGCCACGTCGCGCGCGGCGTGGGCGAGGCGCGTCACGCTGTCGACGATGAGCAGCACGTGCTCGCCGCGATCACGGAAGAACTCGGCGATGGTGACGGCCGTTTTCGGCGCGAGGCGGCGCATCATCGGGCTTTCGTCGCCTGTCGCCACCACGGTGACGACGTTGGCGAGATCGCCCGACATGGTCTCCTCGAGGAACTCGCGCACCTCTCGGCCGCGCTCGCCGACCAGGGCAACCACGACGGTGTCGAAGCCCTTGGCGCGGGCCAACATGCCCATCAGCGTCGTCTTGCCCACGCCGGAGCCTGCGAAAACGCCGATGCGCTGGCCCTTGATGAGCGGCGTGAAGATGTCGATGACCTTGACGTTGGTCTTGACCGGCTCCTTCACCCGGCCGCGCTTCAGCGCCGGGGGCGGCATCGACTCCGTCGCGCGCTCGTCTGTTCCCCGTTCCAGGGGGCCGAGGCCGTCGCAAGGCTGGCCGAAGGCATCGACAGTCCGGCCCTTCCAGCCCTCGGCGGGCGCAATTGTCAACGGGCCGATCCGCCGCGCCGGCGCCTTGACACCGCGGGTGAAGCGGTTGGCGAAGGGCTTGACGGTGAGGGTCGTCTCTTCGATGCGCACGACCTCGCCGATCTCATCGCCGTCGGGGCCGGGGCAGGCGACACAGTCGCCCAGTTTGACGAAAGGCGACAGGCCGGCCACGCGGAATGCCTGAGCCGAGACGTCGACGATATGGCCCGAGATATCAAGCAACGGGCCATTGAGCGCGGCGGAAGCATCATGCTCCGCGGATTCACTCGTCACGAGGTTTCTCCGAGATCTCTCACTGCATCATTAAGGGAGCGTTCCGAGGTATCGACCAGGTTCGCCGCGCTCTCGAACGCGCGCTGAACCGTGATCAGCTTCGTCATCTCCATCACCGGATTGACGTTAGCCTGCTCGACGAAGCCCTGCATGACGCCCGCTTCGCCGAAATCGAGAACCGGAATGGCCGGCAAGTTGGAGGTGACGCCCGAGGTTCCGGCCCGCTCCAGCTGGGCGGTGGCGGGGATCTGGAACAAGCCGACGGCGCCGAGCTGCGCCCCGTTCTGGGTGATCATGCCGTCGCGGGCGATCGTGATGGGGCCCGCCCCCGGATCGATCTGGATGGGGGCGCCGCCGACGTCGAGGAAGGGCTCGCCGTTCACCGTCAAAACATCGCCCTGCTCGCTGATGCGCATGCGCCCGTCGCGGGTGTAGACCGTGCCGTTCTTGCCCTGGATGGCGAACCAGGCGTCGCCCGCGGCCGCCATGTCCAGCGAATTGCCGGTGGAAACCAGCTCGCCGCCACGGGTCGAGATGTAGGTGTCGCCCTTGGAGCTGAACGCCGTGGGGTCGGCGCTGGCCTGCGAAAGGACGGTTTCGAACTTCACCTCCTCGGCGCGAAAGCCGACGGTGCGCGAGTTGGCGACGTTGTTGGCGATGGTGTCGAGGCGTTTTTGGAGCGCGATCTGGGCCGACAGCGCGACCGGGAGTGCGGACTGCATGATTAGCCCTTTGAACGAAGTGTTTGAAGCGTGAGAAGCAGTCCGGAATCGAAGCCGGTGCTGGCGGAATTGCCTGTGATGAGCTGCAACGCCGGATTGTCGGAACCGGCCGAGGAGTTCTCCATGTCGTACATGACTAGGAACTTCTTGATGAACTTGTCGAGCTTGTCGGGATCGGAAAGGTCCGGGATATCGATCCGCTCGGCGTACATCTTCGCCTGTTTGTCGATGTCGATGGAGCCCGTCGAGGCATCAAGCCCGACTGCCGTGCGCGCGACCTGAAGGAGCGCCGGGTCCGCGAGAATCGAGTAGGCGCTGGTGATCTCGCCAGCCTCGGCCTTGCGCTGGAAATAGAGGGCGAGACGGGCCCCCTCGTTCTCGTCGCCGGCCTTTTCTTCCATGGTCTGCCGCAGATAAGTGCCGACGACCTGCTGCCCGAGGGAAGAGGCGTCGAAGGTGGCGTTTCCGTCCGAATCGAAGGTGAAGGCCGCGGCCAGCGCCTTGTAGCGGCTGTCCGTCAGCGAGTTCGCAAAGCTCTTCGAGTCGGAGACACCCTCAGACACGACTTTGCGGATGAAGGCTTTGGCATAGGCCATATCCTCCAATCCATAAGCCTTCAAAGCATATCGATAGACCTTATCATTCGACATAAAGTCGTCGATCGTTTTGATACTGGAAAGGCTGTTTTGGAAATTCTCGGTGGCCCGCTCGACAGCCGGTTGATTTGCCGTGCGTTGCAGGGAAGATGTCATGTCCCGGCTGATGATGCCGTAACTGGCCGTCGCAGTAAGCATGGCATGATCTCCGACAGTCAAAGAGGTCTCGGCGGGACCATCGTGCCTTGGCCTTGCGCCAGGCTGGCGCAGCGTCAGTCAGGTCCGCGCAAGCCGGATTTTCTAACTCGGTTAGGTATCAGTCGAAGCAAGAGGTCCCGTCATGGGCATCATCATCGGACTCGTCGTCACGCTGGGCTGCCTTCTTGGCGGCTATACTGCGATGGGCGGCCATCTGTCAGTCCTCGTCCAGCCCTTCGAGTACCTTATCATTCTGGGATCGTCGCTTGGCACCTTTCTGGTCGCCAATCCCCTGAAGGTGGTGAAGGACACAGGCAAGGCGATCCTCGAGGCTTTCAAGAACGCGGCTCCCAAGCAGCGCGATTATCTCGACGTGCTCGGCATTCTGCATCAGTTGATGCGGGAGATGCGGTCGAAGTCGCGGAGCGAGGTCGAAGCCCATGTCGACAGCCCGCAGGATTCGGAGATCTTCCAGGCGTTCCCCAACGTCATGAAGAACACGCTGATGACCAACTTCATCTGCGATTACTGCCGGTTGATCATCATCGGCAACGCCCGTCCCCATGAGATCGAGTCTTTGATGGAAGAGGAGATCCACACCATCTCCCGCGACACGTTGAAGCCCAAGGCTGCCCTGCAGGACGTGGCGGATGGCCTGCCGGCACTCGGCATCGTCGCCGCCGTGCTCGGCGTCATCAAGGCCATGGGCGCCCTCGATCAGTCGCCCGAGGTGCTCGGCCACCTCATCGGCGCGGCGCTTGTCGGCACCTTCGCCGGTATCTTCTTCTCCTACGGCGTGATCGGCCCGCTGGCCAACAAGGTCAAGAGCGTGCGCGAGAAGCGCGTGCGCCTCTACGTCATCATCAAGTCGACGCTGATCGCCTACATGAACGGCGCCATGCCGCAGGTCGCGCTGGAATACGGCCGCAAGACGATCTCGGCCAATGAGCGTCCGACCATCGATCAGGTCGAAACCGAAACCATCGGCGGCGGTTCCGCTGCCCAGGCGGCGTAAACCATGGCCCAGCCCGCGAAAGACATCATCACCTCTGGCAACATCGGCGCCCGCCTTCGCTCGGCGAGCGAGGTCGAGCCCGGCCGCCTCCCTCGGCTCAAGATGATCGCCGAGGAATGGGCCGAGGACGCTCTCGGCGCGATGAAGAAGCTCGCCGTCAACCCCATCGAGCTCGAACTGGTCTCGATGTCGACGACGACCTTCCTAAAGTCTTCGAAGGACTATTCCCAGGCGGCGATCGCCGAGGTCGTGCGATCCCCGGCTTGGACCGAGGCCGGCTTCATCCTCGCCGACGCGATGTTCGTCGAGCTCATCACCGAGGCGGTTTTCGGCGGTGAGGGAGGCAACCGTGAGCCTTCCAATCGCCCGCTGACGGATCTCGACAAGAACGTCATCCATCTCGTCCTCAAGACGATCAACAAGAGCGCGACCCATGCCTTCGCCAAGCTCGCGGATATGCCGCTGACGCTGGGCGGCCACATCTTCGATCACGACATTGGCGAGGCGCTCGCGGGAGTGCTTCCGGCGGAAAAGACACGCTTCGTCGGCCTGTCGTTCGAGCTGCGCATGGGCGGGCAGAAGAGTACGTTGCGCTTCGCTCTGCCGGAGAGCTTCCTGGCCTTCCATCGGCGCAAGCTCGTCTCCGTTCCCGAAGTGGTGACGACGACGCCCGACGAAAGCTGGACGCGAAAGATCGAGGTTGGCCTCGGCAAGGCCGACATGGGCATTCGCGCCGTGCTCGGCGAGAAAGCGATCACTCTCGATATGGTTTCCCGCTTCGAGGTCGGGCAGACCATCGTCCTTGACGAAACCATGCAGAGCCTCATTCCCATCGAATGCGAGGATCAGCGCCTGTTCCGTGGCCGCGTCGGCCGTTCGCGCGAATTCTACGTCGTGCGTGTCGAGGAAAAGGTCGATCCGACGGAGGAGTTCATCGATGATATCCTCGCTCGTTGACGTCACGCTCCTCGGAGCGCTTCTTTTCACGAGCTGGCGCACCGCGACGATGTACCGCGAGCTGAAGCGCGTGCGGCAGGCCGGCAGCGACCTCGAGGAGGCGCTGAAGGCAGCCGACCGGACGATCAACGGAGCCGCCCACACGGTGGTGACGCTGAAGCACGAGGGGCTCAAGACGCTCAAGACCCTGGAGGCGCGCTGCGCCGAGGCCGAGGGCGCCGCCGCGCGGCTGGAGGACCTCGTCGCCAGGGCCGAATGGCACTGCTCGGGACAGGGCGCCCGTCCGCAGGAGTCGATCGTGGTTTCCGGCCCGTGGGCCGCAGGTGAGGCGCGTCATCGCGTTCCTGCCTCGCACCAGCCCCGGATCGTAGACCAGACAGTATAGCGCCCCTGTTCAGGCCCTCCCATTTCAATCAAGCACAGGATGACAGCTGTGGAAGATGACGATTTGCCTTTGGGCGGAGACGCATTCGACATGAACGACGCGAACTTCGATGGTGATGCGTCGGTCGAGGAAATGGCGATGGACGACGAGACTGTCGTCCCTCAGTCCGATGGAAAGCCGGATCTCGGCATCATCATGAGCATTCCCGTGACCATGCAGGTGGTTTTGGGCAAGGCCGTGATGCCCGTGTCCGACCTGGTGAAGCTGGGCCGCGGCGCCATCGTCAAGCTTGATTCGAAGGTGGGCGAGCCGGTCGATATCACCGTCAATGGCCGTATCGTGGCACGCGGCGAGATCGTCGTGCTCGAAAAGGAAGAATCCCGCTTCGGCATCACCTTGACCGAAATCGTTACGCCGGGAGTGCGGCAGGGCCGCGCCAAGAGCGCCGCAGCCTGATCGCACCATGGTCACCACCTACGTCACCGAAAGCCGAATGTCACAAGGCCCCCAGGGCGGGGCGGCGAGAGCGGCGGTTCTGCTCCTGACGCTGGGCGCGCCCGGTGCGAGCAAGCTGCTGAAGTACCTGTCGCCTGACGAAATTCGCGCGATCCGCCAAGGCGCGGTCGGGCTGGAGCCGGTGTCGCGGGCTCAGCTCGAGCAGCTGGTGGAAGAGTTCCAGAACGCGCTGAAGACGGGGCCGGGCCTTTCCGGGCCGGCCCAGCAGATGAAGGATCTGTTGAAGAACGCTCTGTCGCCGGAGGAACTGGCGACGATTCTCGGCGACGAGGACGTGGACGATCACGAGGCGGCGGCGTTCGATCCTGGTTCAGGCTCCGTATGGACCGATCTCGAAAAGGTCGATCGCGAAGCGATCATCATGACGCTGAAGCGCGAGCATCCGCAGGTCGTGGCCGTCATCCTCTCCAAGCTCGATCCCGATGTCGCGACCGGCATCGTCATCAAGCTGGAGCCGGTGTTCCGGCATGATGTCATGCGGCGAATGCTCACGGTGAAGCCTCTGGCCTTGCCTGTGCGCCTTCTGGTTGAGACGCAGATCCGCCAGGGTCTTCTCGCCTCGCCCGAACAGGCCGGAGGCAACCGCTTCACGATGCTCGCCGAAATCGCGAACCGAATGGACAAGCGCCAGACGGACGAACTCCTGGAGGCCATCGCGGCGGTCCAGCCGAAGGATGCGGTTTCGCTCAAGAACCTACTCTTCGCTTTCGAGGACATCCCGGCGCTGCCGCTCAAGTCGCGCTTCGTGCTCTTCGACGGCATCCCGACGGAGACCGTTATCATCGCTCTGTCGGGCGCCGTGGAAGACATCAAGAACGGCGTGCTCGAAGCGCTTGGCGCCCGCGCCCGGCGCATGGTGGAAGCGGAGCTGGCGCAGAAGAACTCGGTGCCGCCGCAAGACGTGGCCGCGGCGCGCCGTCTGGTCAGCAAGGCCGCGCTGCGTCTCGCCTCGGAAGGCAAGATCGTTCTGCGCGAAGAAGGCGCCGCCGAAGAAGCGGCCTAAGCCTGCCTCGACCGGCTTTTGCCGGCCGAGGCACAGGGCGGCGAGCGGCTTCGTCTCGTCGCTTGCCGGAACTGTCGCCCATCGCACCGGCGATCAAAAGACCGAGAGAGTGGATTTCGGCGCATATTTTGCTTCGTTGACAATTCGACATCGCGTTGAAGCCGGAATATTAACCTGGAATGAGGCAGGTTCAGCTTGGCGGAGGCAGCCGACAGGGACAGCAAAACAGAGCAACCGACAGAGAAAAAGATCCGCGATACCGTCGAGAAGGGCAATTTGCCGGTCTCGAAAGAAGCGCCGATCCTCGCCTCTCTGGTGGCCGCCATGGCGTTCATCGTCTTTCAGGCGAGGGATGGAACGGCCCGTTTGCTTCTTGGCCTGGAGACGACATTTGAAAACCCCACCCAGTGGGAGCTCGGCACGGGCACCGATGCGCTTCATCTTCTCTCCGTGCTGGGTTTCGAGTTCGCCAGATTCGTCTTGCCGGCCGCCGCGCTCTTCCTGCTTTGCGGCGTGGCCGCCTCTGTCCTCCAGAATGCGCCGCAGCTCAATTTCGAGCGTATCCGGCCCAAGTTCTCGAACATCTCGCCCAGCCAAGGCTGGAGCCGGATCTTCGGGGTTCGCGGTTTCACCGAGTTCGGCAAGGCGATCTTCAAGTTCGTCACGATCGGAGTGGTGGTCAGCCTGCTCCTGTCGTCCGACCTCAACACCATGTTGAGCTCGATGTTCTCAGACCCGCTCCTGCTCCCCGAAACGATCCTCACCCTTGCCATGCGGCTCTTGGCGGGCGTCTCGATCGCGACAATTCTCCTGGTCACGGCCGACCTTCTCTTGTCGCGCCTGTTCTGGCGGCGCGATCTCAAGATGAGCAAGCAAGAGATCAAGGACGAACTGAAGCAGGCCGAGGGCGACCCGATGATCAAGGCGCGCCAGCGCCAGATCGCCCGCGAGCGCACCCGAAAGCGCATGATGGCCGCCGTGCCGAGCGCCACCCTCGTCATCGCCAACCCGACCCACTATGCGATTGCCTTGCGCTATGTGCGCGAGGAGGGCGGAGCGCCGATGGTCGTGGCCAAAGGCACCGATCTCGTCGCGCTGAAGATTCGCGAAATCGCCGAGGCGAACGACGTGCCCGTGATCGAGGACAAGCTGCTCGCAAGGTCCATGTACGATCATGTCCAGATCGATCAAATGATTCCGCCGCAGTTCTACAAAGCGGTCGCTGAAATCATATACTATCTCTACTCCCGCAGCGGAGCGAAGGTGGGAGCCACGGCGGTTTAACAGTATGCTTGATATCAGAAACCGACATACGGCCGTGCGCGAACGGCTTCTCGCCGAGGCTCTCCAGGAGATCGTCGCCGAGCTTCGATTGGTCGACGTGGTCGACTACATCGCCTTCCTGCGGATGGGCGAGCACGGCAACATCGGCGACATCGTGCGCTCGTCGAGCGAGCTGCACATGAAGCCGGGCGTCCTGCGATTCGCCGACGGTGGCGAGATCGACCTCAACTGGGGCAGCGTGCCGGTCATAGCCCTGGACCTCGAGTTTCGGCACGAGCCGGTGGTGGTTCATTTCCGCCTGGAGCTCGGTGCCGTCAATGCGGCCGTCGATATCCGCTACATCGAGGTGGAGGATGGTGAGGATGCTACCGCCGCCGAAGTGACGGATCGTCTGCGCCACGCCATCGAGGCGTCGAAGATCAAGCCGCAGCCGGTGACGTCCGTCGCCTGACCGGCGATCCCAGGGCGACCATTCCAACCCTTTCAGCGCGAGGCGGCGGGCGAGAGCTCGCCGCCTCGTCTTGTTTCTGCCCGCGTTCCGGGCCAGCCGATAACCTGACCGCTGCCTGGATGCCGGTGGCCTCGCCGTTTGCGCCCGGACCGAACCGCCGCGTCGGAAGCGGCCGACGCCCCGCAGGGTGGCGGAAGATGCGCGGCTTTTAGGGCAGGAATGTCCCTCCTCAAGTTTCAGACAAGCGCCTGTCGGTAGTTCTTCCCCAACACGCTCAAGACCCATGGCGGAGGCTTCGATGGATTCGATTTATCTGATGGGAATCGCGTCCCGCAGGGCTGACTGGCTGTCGAACAGGCAGACGGTGATCGCCGAGAACGTCGCCAACGCGAACACTCCCGGCTACACGTCCAAGGACATCAAACCCTTCTCCGACGTCATGAACACGACGCGCCTGGAGATGGAGGCGTCGAGCCCGATGCATCTCGTCAGCGCCGGTGGGCGCAGCGTCGATGTCGACGAGACCAAGGAAAACGCCTGGGACGTTCTTCATTCGGGCAACTCCGTGTCGCTCGAACAGGAAATGCTGAAGGCCGGCGAGGTGCAGCGCGACTATTCGCTGAACACCTCGATCGTCAAAGCCTTCAATCGCATGCTGCTGACCACCGTGAAGGGCTGATCCACCGATGTCCGATCCCATCATCTCGTCGTTGAAGATCGCATCGAGCGGTCTTGAAGCCCAATCGAAGCGCCTTCGCGTCGTTTCCGAGAACATCGCCAACGCCGAATCCACCGGCAAGACGGCGGGCGCCGATCCCTATCAGCGCAAGACCGTCACCTTCAGCCAGGAACTCGATGCCGTCACCGGAACGTCGCTGGTCAAGATCGACCGCGTTGGCAACGACACGACCCCCTATCCGGTCGAGCTCGATCCCGGCAACCCGGCCGCCAACGCCGATGGCTATGTGAAGATGCCGAACGTCAACATGCTGGTCGAGATGGCCGACATGCGCGAGGCAAACCGCTCCTACGAGGCCAATCTTCAGGTCATCAAGCAGGCGCGCCAACTCATCAACATGACCATCGATCTCCTGAGGAGCTGAACAAGATGATTTCGGCCATCGGTGCGGCGCTGCCGCGTCTCGATACCGCCCGCGTCGATTCCGCCGGCTCGATCGGCACGACGTCCATGCCGGGCGCCACGCAGGGAACCCCGGCGACGGATTTCTCCTCGGTGCTCAAGGAAGTCGCGGCCGACGCCGTCGATACCATGAAATCGGCCGAGGCGACCTCGATCCAGGGGATCAAGGGCCAAGCCTCGACCCAGGCCGTCGTCGACGCCGTGATGCAGGCCGAGCGCACGCTCCAGACCGCGGTTGCCCTCAGGGACAAGGTCGTGGCCGCCTATCAGGAAATGTCGCGGATGTCGATCTGACATTGCCGCATCCGCCAAGCGCGCAAGCGCTTCGTGACCGCTGAGGAAACGGCGCTTTCCGCCGCCCGCGAATGAGGATCCACCGATGAGAGCACTCGCCATTGCCGCCACCGGCATGAACGCCCAACAGACGAATGTCGAGGTGATCGCGAACAACATCGCCAACGTCAACACCACCGGCTTCAAGCGTTCGCGCGCCGAATTCACCGACCTTCTCTACCAGGTCGAGCGACTTCAGGGTGTTCCGGCGCGCGGTGGCGAGGCGCTGATCCCCGAGGGCGCGCAGATCGGCCTCGGCGTCAGGACGGCGGCCATCCGCTCGGTCAACATCCAGGGCACCTTCGCCCATACCGGCAACCAGCTCGATCTGGCGGTCGCGGGCAAGGGCTGGTTCCAGATCACCGGGCCCGGCGGCGACATCCTCTACACTCGCGACGGCGCCCTCAACACCAACGACCAGGGCCAGCTCGTCACCGTCGACGGCTATGCGGTCGAGCCCGCCATCACGGTTCCGCAGGATCAGACCAAGATCACGGTGAACGCGACGGGCGAGGTCTACGCGACGGTCAACGGTGAGGAGCAGCTTCTCGGCCAGCTCACTCTCGTCAACTTCGCCAACGAGGCGGGGCTCGCGGCGCAGGGCGGCAACCTGTTCAAGGAAACCGCCGCGTCGGGCAATCCGGTCGCCGGCATCGCCGGCGATCCCGGCTTCGGCGAAATCCACCAGGGCTACCTCGAGGATTCCAACGTCGACCCGGTGCAGGAAATCACCGAGCTGATCTCCGCCCAACGCGCCTACGAGATGAACTCCAAGGTCATCCAGGCCGCCGACGACATGTCCAGCGTCATCTCCAAGGGCATCCGCTGATCATGAGCGCTTCGACCGTGACGACGGACAAGCTGCGGACGCTCTCTGGCTGCATCATCGCGGCTGCCGCGGTGCTGCTCCTCGGCGCGGTCCGCGCTTGCGCCGCCGATATCGACCTTCCGGTTCCCAATGCCGTGGTCTATCCGGGGCAGGCGGTTCTCGACAAGGTCGCCGGGGCACGCCGTTTCCGCGTGCCGGGCGACCGCCTGTCCTCCTATGTTGTCGAGGAGGAGATGCTGGAGGGCAAGATTGCCCGCCGCACGCTGCTTCCCAACAAGCCCATCCTTCTGGCGGATCTCACGACACCCGATGTCGTGAAGGCCGGCACACCCTCCACGATCGTCTATCGCGACGGCGGCCTGCTGATCACGATGCTCGGCGTTCCCCTCCGCTCAGCAGCGGAAGGCGAGACCGTGCGCGTCAAGAACGCCGACACCGGCGTCGTGGTCGCCGGCCGTGTGATGGCCGATGGCACCATCGAGGTGACCCCGTGATGAGAACCGCCATCCTCGGCCTTCCCCTGGCCTTGCTCGCACTTTTCTCGCAGCCGGCGCTTTCCGCCGATCTCGCGCCGGGCAGCTATCCGGCGGCGGGGTTCTCCTCCGGCCGCAGCTGCGGCATCGCGCCTGAGAGCGTCAGCACCGGCGGAACCCGCATCAAGGATATCTCCTTCATCAAGGGCGTGCGCGAGAACCAGCTCGTCGGCTACGGCCTGGTGATCGGTCTCCAGGGCACGGGCGACAGCCTGCGCAACTCGCCCTTCACCGAGCAGTCGATCCAGTCGATGCTCGATCGCATGGGCGTCAACGTACGCTCCAACTCGCCGCGCAGCCGCAACGTCGCCGCCGTCATCGTCACCGCCGAGCTGCCGCCTTTTGCCGGAGCCGGTTCGCGCATCGACATTACCGTCTCCTCCATGGGCGACGCCGCGTCGCTGATGGGCGGCACGCTGGTGATGACGCCGCTCTACGGTGCTGATGGCGAGATCTATGCGGTCGGGCAGGGGCCGCTGGCCGTGACCGGCTTTACCAGCCAGGGCGAATCCGAAAAGCTCACCCAGGGCGTGCCCACGGTCGGGCGTATCTCCAACGGCGCGCTCGTCGAGCGCGAGGTGCCCGGCAGCTTCGAGAACAGCTCGCTCACCATGGAGCTGCGCAATCCCGACTTCTCCACCACCATCCGAATGGTCGACGTGATCAACGCCTATGCCACCCAGTGCTATGGTCAGGCGGTGGCGAAGGAGGAGGATCTTCGAACCATTCGCCTCAATCGTCCGGGGCGCATCTCCGCCACCCGCTTCATCGCGGAAATCGGTCAGCTCATGGTGACGCCCGATCAGACCGCAAAGGTCGTCATCGACGAGCGCACCGGCACGGTGGTCATCGGCAAGGACGTCCAGATTCTTCCCGTCGGCGTGACCCAGGGCAATCTGACGGTGCGTGTCAGCGAATTGCCATCGGTCTCGCAGCCCGCGCCGTTCTCGAACGGTCAGACGACCGTGACGTCGGAAACCATCATCGATGCCAAAGAGTCCGGTGGAAACTTCGCAGTCGTCCAAGGCTCAAATCTCGACAGCGTGGTGCGTGGCCTCAACCGGATCGGACTGAAGCCGATCGGGATCATCGCCATTCTGCAAGCCATCAAGACAGCCGGCGCCCTGCAGGCCGAAATCGTGGTGCAGTGAGGAGAACTTTCATGACCCGCCGCCTCCTTCTTCCCGAATTGCTGCGTCGAATCGTGAAGTCGACCCCGCTTGTCCTCGTGGTTGGTGCTCTCTGCGTCGGTTTCGTTCATCCCGTGCCCGCGCAAGAAGCCGGAGCGCCGGAGGCCGTGGCCCAGAAGGCGATGAAGCCGGGCAAGATCGACATTCAGGCGCTCCAGGCGCAGACCCCACAGGTGCGCCTCATCGGACCGGACGGAACGCCGGCGACCGTAAATCAGGATGCCAGCGAGGTGGAGCGCTACTGCCTTAACATCGCCGACAAGGCCCAGGATGCGCGCTACGCCATTCAGCAGCAGCAGCTCAAGGACCTCCACACACAGCTCGAGCAGGCGATCGCCGATCTCGAAGCCAAGCGCCAGGAATATCAGGACTGGTTGAAGCAGCGTCAGGAGTTCATCGACCAGTCGGCTTCACTGATGGTCGACATCTACGCCAAAATGCCTTCGGACGCGGCCGCGCAGCAGCTCGCCAGCCTCAACCGCAAGGATGCGGCGGCGATTCTCGCCAAGCTGAAGTCGCGCACCTCCTCGGCGATCATGGGCGAGATGCCGACCAAGACGGCTGCCGAAATCGCCAACGTCATCATCCAGACAACCGTCAATCCCGATGCGCCGGCGCTGACGACGGAGAATAAGTCGTGACAATGAAAAAGGGCGCTGCCGCGCTCGCCGTTGCCGTCGCCCTCGCCGGTTGCTCGACACCGCCGAAGGACTTCATGCGCGAGCCGAGCCTTTCGCCGGTGGGTTCCGGCATAGCCGAACCACCACTCACGCAGCAGGTGGCCTATCCGGCACGTCCGCCCATCGTCGGCCATTCGCTGTGGAATGACCGAGGCGCGGCGCTGTATAGCGACCCGCGCGCGCTCAATGTCGGCGACATCGTCACGGTGAAGATCAAGATCAAGGATCAGGCCAAGCTCGACAACACGTCCGAGCGCAGCCGCGACTCCGATATCACCAACGGGCTCAGCGCCTCAGGGGCCTATCAGACCCACGTCTTCGGACCGCTGAGCTTCGATCTTGGCGCCAACGACAAGTCGGAATCGAAGGGCAAGGGGACGATCAAGCGCAAGGAGGATATCGATCTCTCCGTCGCCGCCGTCGTCACCCAGGTTCTGCCCAACGGCAATCTCTTCATCTCCGGGCAGCAGGAGGTGCGGGTCAACTACGAGGTGCGCGTGCTCTCGATCGCCGGCATCATCCGTCCGCGCGACATCCTGCCCGACAACACCATCGCCTACGACAAGATCGCCGAGGCGCGAATCGCCTATGGCGGACGCGGTCGAATGACGGAGGTCCAGCAGCCGGGCTGGGCGCATCAGATCTACGACGCCATCGCGCCGTACTGAGCCGTCAAGACATCGACTTTTTGCAAAAGCCCGCGCCCTCACCGGCGCGGGCTTTTTCGTACCGCTGTGCCGCACTCGCTCAGTTGATCCTAAGTCTATCGTAACGCTTTGTTAAGCAAGTCTCGGAACAGGCTGAAAGGCTATCGCTTGGCTGACAGAGGCGCGACGCACGACGCGCAGCGCCCGTCGCGAGCATCATGCTCGGTCTTTCGCAACACGAAAGAGATTGGCCGATGACCGATACGAGCGCCGATGGCCTCGAGGCCCTGACTGCCCTGCTGGAAGAGAACAAGCCGAAGAAGAGCCCTGTTCTCCCCGTCGTCCTGACTGTGGCGGCTTTGACGCTGTTGGCGGTGGGCGGCGGCGCCGGCATCGGCTGGCTGATCGGCGGTTCCAAACCCCAGCCCGCGCCGGAAAAGGCGGCGGGTGCGGCGGAGGGCGCCGCCAAGGATGCGAGTGCCCTTCCCGAGAGCCTCTATGGCGGCGGTCCCGAGGCCGGCCCCATCGCCCTGGTGACGCTGCCGCCTGTGCTGACGAATCTTTACTCGCCCAGCAACGTCTGGGTGCGCCTTCAGGCGGCCGTCGTCATTCGCTCCAAGGAAGTGGAGAACGCCGACGTGCTGGCCGGGCAGATCCAGAGCGATGTGATGACGTTCATGCGCACGGTGCAGCTCCCCCAGATCCAGGGTGGACGCGGCCTGTCGCATCTGCGCGAGGATCTTACCGAGCGCGCCAAGATGCGTTCGCCGGCCGTGCTCGACTTCATCATCGAGGCTTTGGTCACCGAATGACGCACCATCGGCTCGTTCTGCTGCTGGCTCTCCTGGCCGCGCTCGTTCCCGGCTCCGCCTTCGCGCAAGACGTCGGCAGCGCCGCCAGCAGCCTCGCCTCGCTGATTCCCGCCGGGGATGCGGCGGCGTCCGGGCGGATCGTGCAGCTTTTCGGCATCGTCACGGTGCTTTCCATCGCGCCGGGGCTCCTGGTGATGGTGACGTCCTTCACCCGGATCGTCATCGCGCTGTCGATCCTCCGAAGCGGTCTCGGCCTTCAGACGACGCCGGCCAATCTCATCCTGATCTCGCTGGCGCTTTTCATGACGTTCTTCGTCATGTCGCCGACCTTCGATCGCGCCTGGAACGACGGGTTGAAGCCGATGCTCGACAATCAGTTGAGCGAGCAGGACGCTTTCGAGCGGATGGCCGATCCTTTCCGCGATTTCATGCTATCCCAGGTACGGGCCGAGGATTTGCGCCTGTTCAGCGACATCGCCGACACCACCAGCCGCGCGCGCGTCGAGCCGATCGAGCAGGGGGACGGCGAAGGGCAGGTGGTGGACTATCGCGTCCTCATCCCGGCCTTCATGATTTCCGAACTTCGGCGCGGCTTCGAGATTGGCTTCCTGATCGTTCTGCCGTTCCTGGTGATCGACATGATCGTGGCGACGCTGACCATGTCCATGGGCATGATGATGCTGCCGCCCACCATCATCTCGCTGCCCTTCAAGATCCTGTTCTTCATCCTGATCGACGGCTGGAACATGCTGGTTGGATCGCTGGTGCGCTCCTTCTTTTGAAAGAGTGGCGGGGAGGAAAAGAAAAAAGGCCGGCGCCTCGGGTTGAGGCGCCGGCCTTTTTTTGACGTCCCGCGGTTCCTTCCCCGTTATCGGAACAGCAGGAGAATGCCCTCAGCGGCGGCGCTCGGCGTCGGCAGGACGAGAGTGAGCTTGGCCGGGTCGAGAGTGGTGCGGCGCCCCTGGCGGGGAGCCTCCATGGTCATCTTCGTCATGGTGTTTCGCCTTATCCCTGTTGCGGCCCCTTTGGGGCTCTTATGGGATTGAAGATAGAGGCCAACTCTGAACATCGCGCTGAAATTCTTCGCAAATTTTCGATAAACGCGGTGCGGCCGGGTAACTCCCCGTAAAGCAAAAGCACCCCCGGCGATGGTGTCGCCGGGGGTGCGGGACCAGTAGGCCGTTGCCGGGTGCGTGCAACGGGGAAAGCAGCTTTCCCGGAAAGCCTACTGGAAGAGGCGAAGGATGTTCTGCGAGGAGGCGTTGGAGATCTGGAGCGCCTGGGTTGCGAGCTGCTGCTGCACCTGGAGAGCGGAGAGCCTAGTGGACTCCTCCTCCATGTTGGCATCGACGAGGCTCGACAGCGCCGAACTCTTGATGTCGGAGATGGTCTTCAGGAAGGTCTGCTGCGATTCGATTTGCTCGGACAGCGCGCCGACATTGGCGGCGAAGGTCGTCACTTTGCCGATTGCGCCGGTGGACGCGTCATCGAGCGCGGTGAGGATCAAAGCAATATTGCCTGCGACGTCCAGGTCCGACTGACCGAAGTCAGTGATGTTTTTTGCAAAGTCGGTCGCTTTGATGTCGGTGTCGGTCAGGACCGTCGAGAGATTGGCCGCGATCTGGTATTCGCTCTTGATAAATGCACCGGCACTATCGACGCCGACGTTGAAGGAGATCTTGTCGGTGGACGCGAGCCAATCGGTCTCGCCGGTCTTGGAGGCCGCCAGGGCCGCAGTGATGGTGTTCTGCGCGCCGGTGATCTTCGTCATCAGGGCCGACTTTTCGGTGTCGTCCGTGCTGTTTTGATAGCTGGTGAGCGCTGTCTTCATCGTGTTCAGCGCACCGACGATGCTCTCGGCTGCGGTAGCGGCGGTCGCAGCAGCCGACTTGTAGTAGCTGAGCCCGGCGGAGAGCGACTCGTTCGTCGAGATTTCGGAGCGGATCGTGGTAGCGGCCGACCATGCGGCGGCGCCATCCTTGGCGGAGGCGACCTTGAGGCCGGAAGAGATGCGGCCCTGGGTCTGCTGGAGCTGGCTGTTGATGGACTGGAGATTGCGCAGAGCTGCGGTCGAAGCGTAGTTGGTGGTGACGCCGTACATGTTCTTGTTCCCCGTTGTGTTTTGTCGTTGTCGACGGGGAAATTGATATGCTGCACCTATGCAAAACTAAGCTGAGAAAAAGGTTAGAATTTTAGATAGTCGGTCTGTCTGGCAAGTGCCTGCAAGGTATAGTTTCTTATTTTATTATTTTGCGCCGCAAATTCGAACGACGGTTTTTACCGATCGGCAACCATGCTCCCTGGCGTTCCTTATATTCCAACGCGTTGCGCCCCCGGCGACGTTTGTCGCCGGGGGCGCGGGGTCCAATAGGCCGTTGCCGGGTGCGTGCAACGGGGAAAGCAGCTTTCCCGGAAAGCCTACTGGAAGAGGCGAAGGATGTTCTGCGAAGAGGCGTTGGAGATCTGAAGCGCCTGGGTCGCCAGGGACTGCTGGACCTGAAGGGCGGAGAGCTTGGTGGACTCCTCCTCCATGTTGGCGTCGACCAGGCTCGACAGCGCCGAATTCTTGATGTCGGAGATGGTCTTGAGGAAGGTCGAGTGGCTATCGATGCGCTCCGCCATCGCGCCAAGGCCTACCGCGATCGTCGTGGCGTCGCCAATGGCCGTATCGAGGGCCGTGTTGAGCGACGACGCGGAAGCGGTGATGTCCGCCGCCAAGAAGTTCGTGATGAACTTGCCCGAGCCGCCGCCGGTGGCGTCCACGTTTGTCAGCGTGTCATCCAGGTCCACGGCGGTGGTGAAGCCATCGGTGACGAATGCGCCGGCGCTGTTGACGCCGACATTGAAGGAGATGGCGGCGGCGTTGCTGAGCCAGTCCTTGCCATCCGTCTTCGAGGCGGCGAGGGCGGCCTTGATGGTGGCCTGAGCACCGGAGATGCTGCTCATGATGGCGGCTTGCTCGTCGGTGTCCGACGTCGCCTGATAGTTCGCTACGCCCTGCTTGATGGTGTTGAGCGCGTCGACGATCGACTGGGCGGCGGTCGAGGCCGTGTCGGCCGCTGCCTTGAAGTATCCGAGGCCGTCGCGGATCGCGTCATACTTGGAGACTTCTGCGCGGACGGTGGTGGCGGCGGACCATGCGGCGGCGCCGTCCTTGGCGGAGGCGATCCTGAGGCCGGAGGCGATGCGGGTCTGGGTCTTGTCGAGCTGGGCGTTGATGGACTGGAGATTGCGCAGGGCTGCGGTCGAAGCGTAGTTGGTGGTGATGCCGTACATAGTATTTTCCCCGTTGATTTGTTTTGTGTCGTTGTCGACGGGGATATTTCTACTTCGAATTCATCCAAGTTCTTGAGAATAAAAACGATCGAATTTTATCTATGTCCGATTTTGTTTGGTTAAATAAGTGAATTACAGAATCTAAATCATAAACTTCACGAGCCTTATAGGAAGCCTGCCCAACCTTATGGTTCGTCATGCCATCAGGAAAGCCGTTTTTTTGATCGTCTTCACATACTGAATAGCATCCTTACATAATAATATATACAGTACATAAATAAAATAAACTGCGTATAAAGAAAGCCTACAAGTTTATATGGCTTGTATACAAAGTAGATTCAAGAATCATGCAAGAAATTTACCTTGGATTAAGGATGTAAACCTAGGTTCGACTGCATGACGAAGCGGTCAAAACCAGAGACCGAAGGCATGATGCCGATACGTCATACCGGCTCGACCCGGAATGTCCCCCAAGATCAACAGTTTTTCGGGACAAGTATCCATGACCAGCGTTCTCTATAACGCCGCCGCCACCACCGCGCTGCGCGTTCTCCAGAGCACCAATTCCAAGCTCGACACCGTCGAAAACCGCATCTCCACCGGTCTCAAGATCGGCGAGGCGAAGGACAACGCCGCTTACTGGTCGATCTCGACCACGCTGAAGTCCGACAACGCCGCCATGTCGAGCGTCTCCGACGCCCTCGGCCTCGGCGCCGCCACCGTCGACACCGCCTACACCGGTCTCAACAACGCCCTCGGCGTCCTGAACTCGATCAAGGAGAAGCTGACCTCCGCGACCCAGGACGGCGTCGACCGCGCCGCCGTGCAGGACGAAATCAACGCCCTCCAGGACCAGCTCGAATCCGTCGCCACCTCCTCGTCCTTCTCGGGCGAGAACTGGCTGTCGGTGAACTCTTCGGTTTTCGGCTACAGCGCCAACAAGAGCGTCGTTTCGTCTTTCACCCGTGACGCCTCCAACTCGGTTTCGATCGGCACCATCTCGATCGACACCTCTGCGCTCGCTCTCTATGACGTGGGCGGCGGCTCGGGCATCCTCGACTCGGAAACCGCGCTGACCGACTCCGCCGGCAACTACATCACCTACGGCGGCAACGCCGGCGGCACCGCTCCGGCGACGAGCTCGCTCAACTTCTCCGGCGTTTCCACGGGCGCCGCGGCCGGCTCCAATGCTCCGGCTTCGGTCAGCCTTGGCACGCTCAACATGGCGGGCGTGACAGAGGGCGACTCCATCGAGTTCGCGCTGACCGTCGACGGTTCAGCGGGCACCGTGAAGCTCTCGACCAACGGTCTGACCGCTGCCAACTTCGAGGGCAACCTTCAGACGGCTGTCAACAACGCAGTCGGCGCCGGCAAGGCGACCGTCACGGTCGACGCCACGACCAAGGAAGTGAAGATCGAGACCGTCAGCACCGGTGGTGCTGCCGCGATCACCGTCGGCGCCACCCAGGCGGTGAACGGCGACGCCTCGCTCTCCGCGCTCGGCGGCCTTCTGACCAGCACCTCGCTGCCGGCTCCCGATTACGGTGCGGCAACGGAAGCCAGCGCCACGATCGGCAGCTTCGCGACCGCCGCTCTGGCCACGAACGACACCTTCTCGTTCAAGCTGCAGTACGGCGCGAACGTCGTCAGCGTCACCCACACGTTCTCGGCTCCTGAGCTGGCTGCCTTCTCCGCTGCGAACAACCCGACCGAGTCGGAACTTGCCGGTCTTCTGCAGACCGACATCGACACGGCTCTGGCTGGCGTGACCGGCTACAACCCCGGCGACGTCACCATCTCGGGCGTCGACGCGTCTGGCACCTTCACCTTCACCACGGCGAACAAGGGTGCTGACCAGAGTGTCGGCGCGTTCGACTTCGCCGGGACGGGTGGCGCGGCTGCCCGCTTCGGCATGCCGACCCAGACGACCGCTGTCGGCTCGACCGGTGTGGTCGGCTACGGCACGTCCGAGGCCGCCGAACTCACCATCGGCACCTTCGACAACACCGGCATCAAGCAGGGCGACCGGATCAGCTTCGATCTGAACGTCAACGGCTCGATCCAGACCATCACCGTCGACACGGCGGGTCTCACGGGTGTCAACCCGGCGGATCTCGTCTCCGATGGCGCCAAGTTCCAGACCCGCGTTCAGGCGGCTCTCGACGCGGTGTTCACCGGTGCCGACCGCGTGGTCTTCACTGTCGACAGTGGCACCCAAGCCATGAAGCTCAAGACAGTGGCGGAAGGCGACACGAAGTTCATCGCCATCTCCAACGTCGGTGTGACGGACGGTGACGGCGCGACGACCGCCAAGGCCGGCCTGACCACGATTGCTGCTCCGACGACCGCCAACGGCTCGGGCAGCGGCACGGCCACGGTCGCCGAGCTGACCAGCGCCACGGCGTTCTCCGGCTCGCAGACCTTCGGCGCCGACGACACGCTGACCATCAACTTCAAGGTCAACGGCACGGCTGACTCGGTCACGATCGACAAGGCTGCCGTCATGGCTGCCAACGGCGGCAGCGCCACGATCGCCGATGCGACGCAGTACGCGGCGGTGCTCGACTCCGTGATGAACGCCAAGGGCGTCACCGTCACGGCCGACGGCTCCAACAACATCGTGTTCACCAAGAACACGGCGGCCGGCGTCGGCACGCTGGAAGTGACCGGCGTCACCTCCAACACCAGCGCCGACACGATGTCGGTGGCCGGCATCGACATCAACTCCACCGACTTCAAGGCTCTCACCAAGACCCAGCAGTCGACGGTGATGGCGGCGTACATCTCGGTGGTCAACAAGGCCATTGGCCAGGTCACCGCGGCTGCCTCGGCCATGGGTGCGGTCGCCAGCCGTATCGATCTGCAGAAGGGCTTCGTCACCGACCTCATGGACACCATCGACAAGGGCGTCTCTGGCCTCGTCGATGCCGACATGAACGAAGAGTCGACCCGTCTTCAGGCCCTTCAGGTCCAGCAGCAGCTGGGCGTCCAGGCCCTGTCGATCGCCAACCAGTCGGCTCAGAATGTCCTGCGTCTTTTCCAGTAGGCCGTCAGAGTCGGTAGAGGAACCGGCCTGACCGACATGCTGCACTGAGTTTCTAGTATTGTCGGTGCGGCCATAAACTTGGAATCCCCCGGATTGTCTCGTCGATCCGGGGGTTTTTTGTTTTCGGGATGCTGTTTCCAGGCGCGGCTTTCACGCCCGCGCGCGGCAACGGCATGAGCCGTTTCTTGCCTGTTCTCTGCCGCCTCCGACGGGCGCGGCGAGGCGGCAGGCCGCTTCAAGGCCGGCGAGGCGACAGCCTTCGCCCGTCGCAGGCGGCGAACCAACCCCACCCATCATCCAGACAAAGGAGCTGACCAAAGAGCCAGGCGAACAGCACAAACACGGCCGAGCAAGGCCGCCGACCTTCAGCAAGGCATGTCTTCAGCGGACGGGAAAGAATGCTTCCCGTGCGATAAGGTCCGGCTGTGCCGACTTTCACACCCTATTAATATGTGGCGACTAGATTGCCGTGTATGACGAATTAACCGGCTTTTCCGGTTGAAGGCATGATGCCGGCTCGTCATCCCGGCACGACCCGGAATGTCCCCCAAGATCAACGAGTTTTTCGGGACATCACAGTATGACCAGCGTTCTCTACAACGCCGCCGCCACCACCGCTCTGCGCGTTCTCCAGAGCACCAACACCAAGCTCGACACCGTCGAAAACCGCATCTCCACCGGTCTCAAGATCGGCGAGGCGAAGGACAACGCCGCCTACTGGTCGATCTCGACCACGCTGAAGTCCGACAACTCGGCCATGTCGAGCGTCTCCGACGCCCTCGGCCTCGGCGCCGCCACCGTCGACACCGCCTATCAGGGCCTCAACAGCTCGCTCGACGTTCTCAACAAGATCAAGGAAAAGCTGACCTCGGCGACCCAGGATGGCGTCGATCGCAAGGCTGTCCAGGACGAGGTCGATGCCCTCCAGGAGCAGCTGAAGTCGATCGCCAACTCCTCGACCTTCTCGGGCGAGAACTGGCTGTCGGTCAATTCGCAGGTCGCCGGCTACAACCCGACCAAGAGCGTCGTCGCCTCCTTCACCCGCGATGCCAACGGCTCGGTTTCGATTGGCAAGATCGACATCAACACCTCCTCGATCGCGCTCTACGACGCCAGCACCGTCAGCGACTCGGGCGGCATCCTCGATGGCCAGGTCGCGCTGAAGAAGGCCGACGGATCCGACCTCAAGGTCGGTGGCAAGGCGACGGACAAGGGCAACACCTCGACGGGCGGCTTGAGTGCAACCGCCAGCTCGGATACCGGCGTTGCAGCGACGGCCCTGGAGGGAACGGCCGGTGCTCCTGGAACGCCGACTGCGACTTTCGCCTTCGGCACCTTCGATGCAACTGGTATTGATACCGGCGACACGATTAGCTTCAACCTGACTGGGGGAAGCGCGACGAGCGCAACGGCAGTCACTGTCGATCTAACCTCCGTCACCGATGCTGCCACCCTCCGCACGGCGATCACGAACGCGCTGACGACCGCGACGATCACGGGTGTCACCGTCGGCGGCACTGGCAACGCGATTACCTTGTCCGCAGCGACGGATATTACCGTTGCTGGCACGACACCCAACAACGTTAACGCCGATGGCACGACGACAACGACGCTGGGCCTCGGCAACGGCACTCAGACGGCCTCAACTGGGACCGGGACCGCAGGCGAGCTGACCACCGGCACGTTCACTACGACCGGGCTGGCTGAAGGTGACCAGCTCACTTTCTCGCTGACGGTCGATGGCGCGGCTGAGCCGGTCGTGAAGACCATCACCGTTGGGGCTTCGCACAGTGTCTCGGACATTGCAGCGCTCCTCGACACGGCGTTTGACGGCGCCGTCGACGTGGCTGAAGGCAGCACCCCTGACACCGGCAAGTTGGTCTTTAAGTCTCAGTCTACCGGTGCAGCATCGAACGTTAAGCTCAACAGCGTCGTGATTAAGGACGCCGACGGCGCCTACAAGGTTCCGTCGACCCCCACCGGTCTGCCGACCACGGAAGCCGCTACGGTATCTACTGGCACGTTCTCCGCGCTCACCCTCGACAAGGACGACAACCTTTCCTTCACCATCCAGGTCGACAAGGCCCTGGCGCCGACGACCGTGCGGATCGACCAGGCCCTGGTCGACTCTGCCCTCAAGGATGTCACTGGCCACACGTCGGGCAACATCGCCGACGCCGACCAGTTCAAGACGGTGATGGAAGCCGCCTTGAAGGCCGCGAACGTCAAGGGCGTGACCGTTGGCAAGGCCGGCACGACTGGTTCTGAGCACCTGACCTTCACGTCGGAGACGGCGGGTGCGGACTCGAGCCTCAAGCTCTCGGCTGTCAATGTCAGCCAGGGTGCCTCGACGATCTCGGTCGACGAGATCGACGTGACCTCGGAGAGCTTCACCGCGCTGTCGCAGGCCGACCAGGCCGATGTGCTCGCGGCCTACATCTCGGTCGTCAACACCGCGATCAGCAAGGTGACGGCGGCGGCTTCCTCTCTCGGCGCGGTCTCTGGCCGCATCGAGCTGCAGCAGGGCTTCGTCACCGACCTCATGGACACCATCGACAAGGGCGTTTCCGGCCTCGTCGATGCCGACATGAACGAGGAGTCGACCCGTCTTCAGGCTCTCCAGGTCCAGCAGCAGCTGGGCGTCCAGGCCCTGTCGATCGCCAACCAGTCGGCTCAGAACGTCCTGCGTCTCTTCCAGTAAGCTGGTTAACGCCGCCCGAAAGGGCGGCACGCCAGCGCCGCACCGAGCCGACGCAAGGCTCGATCCGGCTTCAAGAATTGGAACCCCTGGGCCTTTGGCCTGGGGGTTTTCTTTTACCAGGGAGCGATACGAAGCGGCATGGCAGGCGCAAGTCGAGAGCGCCGTTAACCTTCGTTAGCCATAGCTTAACCCCCGCGCAAGCTTGCCCCGCAATAGTCCCGCTTGAAATGCGGTGACATGGCATTAGGGGGCCCTTTATGACCTTCGTCGGGCGCGAACAAGTCGAACAGGTGATGGCGAATCTCGGCGCGCTGGGGCCGAGAAAGCTCGGCGCGCTGGCGATTGTCGGCGCGTTGATCGTCGCCATCGTCGGTATCGGCGCCTACTATCTCAGCAGGCCCGATATGGAGGCCCTTTATTCGGGTCTCGAGCGGTCCGACGTGACGCGTATCTCCGCCACGCTCAGCGAGTCAGGCATTCCCTTCAGCGTCAACACCAAGGGCGACACGGTGATGACGCCCTTCTCGCAGACCGCGCAGGCCCGCATGCTCCTTGCCGAGCACGGCCTGCCGAGCGGCGAGAGCGGCGGCTACGAGCTGTTCGACAATCTCGGCTCCATGGGCCTCACCTCCTTCATGCAGGAAGTGACGCGGGTTCGCGCCCTGGAGGGCGAGATCGCTCGCACCATCCAGACGCTGAGAGACGTTCGCGCAGCCAGGGTTCATATCGTGCTTCCCGACGAAGGCTCGTTCCGGCGCGAGAAGCAGAAGCCCTCCGCCAGCGTCGTCATCCGCACCGACACGCCCGAATCATTCACCTCGGCGCAGGCGATCCGCCATCTCGTGGCGGCGGCGGTCCCGCAGATGACGCCGGAAGAGGTGACGATCCTCAGCGCGGACGGCACGCTGCTCGCCTCGGGCGATGATTCGACCTCGGCCGCGCCGACCAAGCTGTTCGGCATCGAGAAGATCGTCTCGAACGGCGTCGAGGAGTCGATCCGGCGCACCCTTTCGCCCTATCTCGGCATCGGCAACTTCCAGTCCTCGGTGGTCGCGCGGCTCAACACCGACCGCAAGCAGGTCAACGAGCGCATCTTCGATCCCGACGGCCGCGTCGAGCGCTCCGTGCGCACCGTGCGCGAAACCAACAATTCGACGAATTCGCAGACGGAAACGCCCGTCACCGCCGACCAGAACGTTCCGCAGGACCAGACCCAGGCCGCGAGCGGCAACCAGTCGAAGACGGATTCCGAGCGGCGCGAGGACCTTTCCAACTTCGAGATCAACGAGAAGACCATTCAGACCCAGTCCGATGGCTATTCCGTCGATCGTCTGTCCATCGCCGTCGTCGTCAACCGGGCCAAGCTCGCCGAAACCATCGGCAAGGACGCGACGCCCGAGCAGATCGACGCCGCTCTGGCCAACATCAAGAACATCGTCGCTTCGGCGGCCGGCTATTCCGAGAAGCGTGGCGATCAGCTGAATGTCAGCGCCGTCGACTTCGTGGCCTCCGCCGACTCTCTCGAGCCCGTGCCTGCGCCTGGCTTCGGCGAGATGTTCATGCGCCAGTCCGGCACGCTCATCAACGCTCTGACGGCGCTCGTTGTCGCGGTCCTTCTGATCTGGTTCGGCCTCAAGCCCGCCATCCGCGCCATCACGGCCACCTCCGCGACGGCCGCCGCCGCTGCCGAAGACAGCATCAACCTCGAGAATGCCGGAATGGCGGATTTCGCCGGCATGGACGCCATCGGTGGCGCCGACGATGGCGCGCCGCTCACCAACGAGATGGCCGAAAACCTTCTCGCGGGCATCGATTTCGACGGTGTCGGCGGTGCCATGGGTGGCGCCATGGGCGGCGCCATGAGCGACGACCTTCTCGAGGAACTCGCCGAAAGCAAGCGCAACTCGCCGCAGGCGCGCCTCGCCAAGCTCGTCGAATTCGATGAAGAGCAGGCCGCTGAGATCTTGAAACAGTGGATTCACCAGAAGGAGGCCGCATGACCGCGATCCCTCTTGCCCAATACCTGTCCGAGTTCGAGCAGCGCACGGCAGTCCCATTCCGCAACGGAAAACCCCACCGCCACGGGCGGGCGGAGCAGGCGACCTTCGAGCATCTCGGCTACGGGAGCGAGGAAGAACCGGCGCCGGTGCTTTCCATCGAGGCGGATGCCGAAGCCTCCTTCGAGGACGCGGCGCCTGCTCTGGCTGAAATCGAGCTGACCCCCGAGCCCTCTCTCGATCTCGACGATGTGCGCGAGAAGGCCTTCTGTGATGGCCGCGAGTCGATGCGCGCCGAGATGGAGGCCGTCTTCGCCGAAACCCTCGCCGAAGAGCGCGCCAAGGCCGAGAAGATGCGCGATGAAGCGGTTGCCGAGGCGCGCAAGCAGTGGATCGGCGAGGAGGCGGAGCGCATGGCGGAACGCTTCGCGACCGGCCTCGAGCGCCTGGAGAACACGGTGAAGACGGCTCTCTCCGCCGTCCTCATGCCGGTCGCGACCGGTGCGCGCCAGCAGCGCACGGTCGAGGAGCTGATCGGCGCGATCCGCACCATGGCGCTCGACGGCAAGTCCTATCAGATCGTCGCCTCCGGCCCCGAAGACCTTCTGAACATGCTGTCCGAAAAGCTCGGCGAGCACAGGAAACTCGTGACGTTCGAGGCAGGCGAGACCGCGGAAGAGGTGCGTGTCTCCGCCGACACGACGGTGATCGAGACGCGTCTGTCGTCTTGGCGGCGTGCGTTGGAAGAGGCTTTGTCGTGAGCGAGACCAACCCGCATGCGGGCCACGGCGAGATCATCATCGTCAAGCGCGGCCATGATGATCACGAGGAGCATCATGGCGGCGTCTGGAAGATCGCCTTCGCCGACTTCATGACGGCCATGATGGCGTTCTTCCTGGTCATGTGGCTGACGAATGCGTCCGACGATGCGACCAAGAAGCAGATCGCCCAGTACTTCAATCCGATCAAGCTCAACGACGCGACGCCGTCGGCGCGCGGCCTCAAGGACGGCAATGCCGGCGAGGAGATCCCGGTGCCTGAACGTGGGGCGGGCAACGCCGATGCCTCAGGCGAGGGGTCGGGCAAGCCTGTCGCCGGTCCAGAGAAGGGCGGCGATGCCGAAGCGATCTTCTCCGATCCCTATGCCGTGCTTGCCGAAATCGCCGCAGAAGGTGGTCCCGGCACCGGCGAAAAGCTCGGCGCGGAGGGGCAACCCAACGGCAATGGCATGCCTGGCCTGAATGGCGGCGAAGCCTATCGCGACCCTTTCGATCCGTCGTCGTGGCAGCTCCAGCCCAACGCGGTCGCCAGTGCGAAACCTGGCACGACCCAAGTCGCGCCGCCGGAATTCAAGACGACCGTCGTCGTCAAGGACCCGCCGAAGCCGTCTGACAAGCCCGACACTGCCGAGAAGACTGCCGATGCGGAATCCAAGGCCGACAAGCCGAAGGATGAGGCCGCCAAGCAGGAGCAGCTGAAGCAGGATCTCGAGAAGCAGATCGCCGAGATCGCTCCGGGATTGCCGGCCAACGTTCAGGTGAGCCAGGGCAACGGCGGCGTGATCGTCTCCATTGCCGACGAGGGCAACTCAGGCATGTTCGAGATCGGTTCGGCCAAGCCGACCGCGGCGACGATAAACATGATGGCGGAGATCGCGCGCATCCTCTCGACGCGCAAGGGATCGATCTCGCTGCGTGGCTACACCGACGGGCGGCAGTACAAGGACGGCGCGTCCTACGACAACTGGCGTCTTTCGACCGACCGTGCCCAGATGGCCTATTACATGCTCGTGCGCGGTGGACTCGACGAGAATCGGGTGAAGTCGATCGAGGGCTTCGCGGACCGCAATCTGAAGGTGCCGGACAACCCCGAAGCGGCTGCCAACCGGCGCATCGAGATTCTTCTGACCGAGACGCCGGCATGACAAACCGCTCTGCCTTTGCTCCCATTGCGACCCTGGGTGCCGTGCTCTTGCTCGGCCAACCCTTGGCGCATGCCGAGGATCACGCCACCGAACCAACGCACGCCGTTGACCCGGCCGCGGCCGGCGATGCCGCGACAGCGACTGCTCATACGTCCGCCGGTGCCGAGACGGCCACGGAGGCCGCGCCCGCTGATCAAGCGGCGGTGGCGGAAGGCGGGGCGACCGCGGACGAGCGCGGTCCCTGGAAGCTCGCGCGCCCGCCGATGCCGTTCGAGATCGTGCGTTCGATGCAATTCCTTCAGGATCAGGTGGCGCGCGGAAACGGCCGCGCCATCGCGGTTCAGGCGCGACTTCTCCAGCGCTTCGGCGGCGCCTTCCTTGACCCCAACCCCGACTTCTGGTCGGACCCGCGCAATCTGCGCGCGGCGGCGCTTTTCGCCCTCAGCGGCGGCCCGCCGGCGGCGCTGCGTGGGCTGTTGGGACGTGTCAACATCGAGGGCGACGCCAAGACGATCATCGAGGGCGCTCTTGCCTATGTCGAAAACCGGCAGAAGGAGGCGCGCGAAAAGCTGTCCTCGCTGGATTTCCGGGGCATGGAGCCGGGCCTGGCCGCTCATATCAACCTTGCGCTCGGGCAGATCGATCAACTCGACAATCCCAAGCAGGCTATCGGATTCCTCGATCGCGCGCGGCTTCTCGCGCCGGGCGGCCTGATCGAGGAGGCAGCGCTGCGCCTCGAGGTTCTGCTGGCCGATCAGGTGGGCCAACCGGACAAGGCGGATGGCTTGGCACGGCAGTATTTCGACCGCTACGCCAGTTCGGCCTATGCGGACAACTTCCGCGCCAGGTTTGCCGCCGCCTATGCCGACCGGCCGACCGCCGATGCGAAGAAAACCGTGGCGACGGCGATGGACATCACCGCCAACCTCGATGCGCCCAAGCGGCTTTCCGTGCTCCTGGCCGTTGCGCGCCGCGCGCTCGTCAAGGGCAACATGCCGCTGTCGGCCGAGGCATCGCGTGAAGCCGTGACCTTTACCGAGGCGGCGCCACCGGAGCGGGCGAGGGCGCTTCTCTATTCCGTGGCCTCGACCCTATCCACCATCGACTACGGCGAGGGAGCGGCGACCCTGAACGCCATCGACCCGACGCTGCTTCAGCCCGCAGACCGCGATCTTCGCGACGCGGCCTATTCCGTTCTGGAGCAGATCAAGACAGCCAAGACGCCACAGCTTCTCGCCGGAGCGGAGCCTGACTCGGCGAGCGGTCAGGGTGATCCATCGGCGTTGGCGAGCCGGGCCGAGCAATTGTTGAAACAGGTTTCCGACGACCTCAAGGTGAAGAAGCAATGACCATTGCAGTTGCTGCTGCCGCCATCGACGGCGACGCGGTCAAAGCGGTCGATGGCCGTGGCTCGCAGGCGCACAAAAAGACGGCTGGCAAGGAGTTCGACAGCGCGCTCGGCCAGACCATGAAGGATGCCGCCTCTTCTGGCGGCAAGACAAAGGCGGCCCGCGAGAAAGCACCGGACGACGCGGCCGACGCCGACGCGTCCGCTGCCGACGGCAAGACAGGGGAAGCCGGACGCACGTTTGGAATCCAGCTGGCGGGGGTACTTTGCGCGGGCTACATGCAGCGCGCCGAGGGACTCGGACGCGACATCGTCAAGCCGGCGCCGACGCAGGACGTCGACGTTCCATCGGCGAGTGTCGGGACTGAGGCGGCTGCCGAGGACGATATGAAACTCGGAGCCGACGAGCTGAAGCGTCTTGTCGGGCTCGCCAGCGGCCTTGCCAATGACGATGGCGTGGCAGCTCTCTCCACAGGCCCGACGGCAGCGAGCGATCCGGAGTCGCTCGACGCTCTGTCGCTTTCGCTCGGTGCCAAGGTCCGCGCGGCAATCGGCGAGGACGGCGAGGCGCCCAAGCAGGTGCGCGTCGATGTGGTTCACATGGAGACCCATTTCGAGCCCAACGAGGACCAGCAGGTCGTGCTCGACAACGCATCCTCTGCTCGGAACTTCCTGGCCGGCAACGCGGCTCGTTCGGGGGACGAAACGCAGGTGGATCTGCCGGCGGTGGATTTGCCGGCATCGGGAAAAAGCGGGGACGCGCCTTCGGAATCCGAGGCTGGCGCACCGCGGCCACGCGATGCGCGAGGCGCCTGGGCCAGCTTCGCCAAGGCGCTATCCTCGGCCACGGATCCGGACCATGCCTCCGGCATGGACACTGCCAAGAGCGACGTTGCTGAGCGAACTGCTCGAACGGTCCAGGCTCCCGTGGCGGCCGCGTCGCCCGACACAGGCGGTGGCGCTGCGTCGGATCGGAAGGGCAAGGACGATGGCGACCGCTCCAGTCGCTCTCAATCCCACTTCGTCGAGCCTCGGACGTCCGAGGTGACGATGAAGAGTGTTGCGCCCGCTCCGGCGAGCGGCGTTTCGTCCGCGAGCCCGACGCTGCAGGCCGATGGCGGCACCATCGTCGGCCAGGTCGCCAACCGAATTATCGAGGCGATGCAGCCCGAAAGCGAGGTGGCAAAGCCCCAGCAGACCGCTTCGGATACCGGCTTCCGCCTCAAGGCCGGTGGCGCGGCGCTGAAGACTATGCTGGTCCAGCTCCAGCCCGAGCACCTCGGAAAGATTGAGGTGCAGATGCGTCTCGTCAACGGCCAGCTCTCGGTCGAGCTTGCTGCCAGCAAGGCGGAGACCGCCATGCAGTTGGCCGACGACCGCGAGGGGCTGCGCAAGCTCTTGCAGGGCGCGGGCTTCTCCATCGACGATGCTTCCGTCAAGGTCGTCACGCGCGAAAGCCATCTGGCGCGTGCCGGGCAGGCGGACACTTCCGGCGGGCAGACCGCCGGCAATGGCGGCCAGAACGCGGCAGGGCAGGGTGGAGAACGCTCGTCCAGCGATGCCGGACAGGGCGGACAACGCCAATCGAGCAGCCAAAGAGGGCGTCCCAGCCTTGATGAAACATCGCTGCCGCAGGGTCGCTCTGGCGGTCCTTCTGTGTTTCTCTGATCTTTCTGGCGCCGCCGCCTTGGCGGCGCCGACCACAGCCGCGACAGCGGCTTTGCCCGCTCCTTCGGCCGTCGCGTCATGCGAGAAGGTCATGGTCGCCGCATCCCGGCGCACGGGGGTGCCGCTCGGCATCCTCTACGCCGTCGGCCTCGCCGAGACCGGCCGACGTGGGACCATGTCTCCCTATGCCCTGAACATCGCGGGCAAAGCCGTCTTCGCCGATGATGCCGGACAGGCTCTCGCCGCCTTCAACGCCGCGCGGGAAAGTGGCCAGACGTTAATCGACGTCGGCTGCATGCAGATCAACCACAAGTATCATGGTCAAGCCTTCCCCAGCGTCGCGGCGATGCTCGATCCCGCGCGCAATGTCGCCTATGCAGCACGGTTTCTCGCCGACCTGAGGCGCCGTGAGGGGAGCTGGACCATGGCTGTCGCGCGCTATCACGCGGGGCCCGACAACGACCCCGCCCAGAAGCGCTATGTGTGCCAGGTGATCGTTAATATGGTTGCCGTAGGAGTGGGGCGCTGGACCGACGAGTCTCGAAAATTCTGTAATTAAATCAAGTACTTACCTCGAAGTTCCAAAATTTTAACGATCTACTAAAAATTAAGGATATGAAGCCCGGGGCCCCAATCGTAATCATTAACCATAAAGAAAAACAAAGCGATTCGAGGGGTGTTATGATCGTCGTTGTCGATAACCGCGAGCTTGTGACCGAAGGCTATCAGTCCCTTTTCGGACGCGAGGGAATCTCCGCAGCCGGCTTCAAGCCTGAAGAATTCCGTGAATGGGTAGAGACCGCGCCTGACGCGGACCTGTCCGCCGTCGAGGCGTTCCTTCTCGGCGATTTCAACGACAGGTCGTCCTGTCCACGCCTCATTCGCAGCCGCTCGCGTGCTCCGATGATCGCTCTTGCCGAGGCGCGCAGCCTCGACGGAACGCTTGATCTCTTCGCCGCCGGCGTCGACGACGTTGTTGCCAAGCCCGTCCATGTGAAAGAAATCCTGGCCCGGGTCGGCGCCATTCGCCGCCGCGAGGGCCACGACAGCGGACGCACTGTCGTCGGCGAGATCGCCGTCTTCTCCGACGGGCGTGATGCCGAGGTTGCTGGCGAAACCATCGCGCTTCCCCGCCGCGAGCGCCGCATTCTGGAGTATCTGGTCGCCAATCGCGGTCGCCGCGTTTCCAAGCAGCAGCTCTTCTCCGCCATTTACGGCATCTTCGACGAAAACGTCGAGGAGAACGTCATCGAAAGCCACATCAGCAAGCTGCGCAAGAAGCTGAAGATGCGCCTTGGCTATGATCCGGTTTCTTCGAAGCGCTATCTGGGTTACGGAATCGGGGTGGATTGAAGAAACCGTCTAGACAGATACTTAATAAATAGTTAAAGGTCCGCCCTGGATATTCTGGCGGGCCTTTTTATTTTTTCTTCTTGTAGAATCGGGCTTTTGTCGTCTTTGGCCCGAGTAGCAACAGCTACACGCAAGGCTCCTTGCTTACCTCTTCCATCCAGTGATTTCCGCTGTGTGGAAAAGGGAACGTGGAATGAGCATCTACGGGATCATGCGCTCGAGTGTTTCGGGCATGAATGCGCAGGCCAACCGCCTGAGCGCGGTCTCTGACAACATCGCCAATTCGAACACGAATGGCTACAAGAGATCGCAGACCGACTTTTCAAGCCTCGTTCTCAATTCCGGTGCGACTGGCGTTTACAGCTCGGGCGTCGTGGAAACGACGACGCGCAACCTGATCAGCCAGCAGGGGAGTCTGTCCTACACGACGTCGACCACGGATCTTGCGATTTCCGGTAACGGCTTCATGGTCGTCTCGGATGCGGCCGGCAACCCGCTTCTGACACGTGCCGGCTCCTTCGTGAAGGACTCGCAGGGCAATCTGGTCAACTCGGCCGGCTTGACCCTCATGGGCTATAAGCTGCCCTATGGCGACACGGTGGGCGTGGCCAACGGCTACGCCGGCCTTGAGGCCGTCAACCTCAACACGTCCTCGCTGATCGCGACCCCGACGACGTCGGGCATTCTGTCGGTGAATCTGCCGAAGTCGGCTGACATGGGCGGCACCGCGGCGAAGATCAACGCCGGCGTGTTCGACGTTTCCGCCGCCAATGTCGGCGACAGGGTTTCCTTCGACATTTCTTTGGACGGCGCTACTGCCAAGAAGGTCACCGTCGTGACGACGGAGGACAATCTGGCGAGCCCGGCGGCGTTCGAAAACGCGTTGCAGAACGCCCTGGATGGCGTCTTCGGCACCGATCAGGTGGTTGCCGACGTCGATTCCAGCACCAAGGCGATCTCCTTTGCCACGGGTGACAAGGGCTCCGCCGCGTCGATCAAGCTGGAAAACGTCGGCACGGCTAACGGCGACGACATCATCAGCAGCACGCTCGGCCTTGCCCCGGCGACCAGCACTGTGGCGGCGACCGGTAACTTCGCCAGCGTCAAGATCGGCACCTTTAATTCGACGGGCGCGAGCATCGGCGACAGGGTCAAGTACTCAATCGCGGTTGACGGTAACGCTCCCGTCGATGTCGAAATCGTCCTGACCAAGGCCAACACGGCCTCGGCCGCCGCCTTCAAGACAGCCTTGCAGACGGCTGTGACCGCGGCGGGCCTTGGCGATGTGAAGGTCAGCGTTTCGGGCACTGACATCAGCCTTAGCCTCGGCACGGCCTCCAACGGTACGAACAACATCAGTGTCGGGCTGGCGGCAGCCTCGGCGCTCGATGGCGATGGAACGACGACCTCAAATCTCGGTCTTACCGCCGCTGCCATCGTCAACGGCACTGACCGAGTTCCGCCCTCGGCGAACCTGGCGACCTCGACTTACACCAAAAAGACGTCTCTGGTCGCCTATGACAGCGTCGGCGCTCCCGTGACGCTCGACATCTACATGACGAAGACCTCGGACAACGTCTGGGAGATGGCCGTCTATAATCGTGCCGACGCCGACAAGGGCACGGGCGAGTTCCCCTATTCCAGCGCGGCGCTGACCACTCAGACGCTGAGCTTCGACGGCGACGGCAAGCTCAGCTCTGCCGGCAACCTCACCTTCGTCGTGCCGAACGGCAAGGAGATGACGCTGGACATCTCCAGCTTCACTCAGCTCGGCGCCGATTATACTCTCCTCGAAGGCCAGACCAACGGCAATTCGCCGAGCGATGTCGACAAGGTCGAGATCAGCTCGGACGGCATCGTCAGCGCCGTCTTCGAGAACGGTTCGACGCTCAAACTCTACAAGATCCCCATGGCCATGGTGGAAAGCCCGGAAAATCTGCAGACGATCTCGGGCAACGCCTTCCAGGCCACGATGGCCTCGGGAGCTGTGACCATCGGCTTCGGCGGCGAGGGCAGCCTTGGCAAGCTCGTCTCCGGCGCGGTCGAGCTGTCGACCGTCGATCTGGCGTCCGAGCTGACGGACATGATCGAGGCGCAGAGAGGCTACACCGCCAACTCCAAGGCCTTCCAGACCGGCGCGGACATCCTCGACGTTCTCGTCAACCTGAAGCGGTAATCCGCGTCCGCCTAGCACGCAGATCCAGAGGCTTATATGTCGCTCACTTCCGCCCTCGACAGCGCGAAATCAGCCATCACGACCAGCTCTCAGCTGACGTCGATCGTTTCGCGCAATATCGCCAACGTCAATTCGACCACGGCGACGCGCAAATACGCGAACGTTGCGACGGGGGCGGACGGCAGCGTCTCGGTCATGTCGGTCTCGCAGTCGACCAACCTGGCGCTGTTCCGCAACAAGCTGGACGCGACCTCGGAGAACGCCTCGCTCTCGGCTCTGACGAGCGGGCTAGGCCAATTAGCAACAACGGTCGGCGATACCGAGGATGAGATATCGCCGGCTTCCCTGGTCGGAAAGCTCCAGAGCGCGTTGACCGCCTATTCCGCCAGTCCCGACAGCGCCGATCTCGCGCGTTCGGCGATGCAGGCGGCGAAGAACCTGGCGCAAGGCCTCAACGACGCCAGCGACGTCGTGGAGACGGTTCGGCGGGACGCCGACAATGCCATCTCGGTGGCGGCCGGCGAGATGAACGATCTTCTTGCCCAGTTCAAGTCGCTGAACGACAAGATCGTCTCCGGTTCCAAGCTTGGGGCGGATGTCACCGACTACATGGACCAGCGCGACCAGATCGTGTCGCAGCTTTCGGAATATGTCGGCGTCACGGTCGGCAAGCGCGCCAACAACGACATGGTGCTCTACACCGATTCCGGCGTGACCATGTTCGAGACGACGCCGCGGACCGTCAGCTACAGCAAGTCCATTCCGATGGATGCCGGTCAGGCAGGCAACAGCCTTTATATCGACGGCGTCGCAGTGACCGGCGAAAATTCGACCATGCCGATCCAGAGCGGCAAGATCTTTGGCCTGACACAGCTTCGCGATCAGGTCAGCGTCACCTATCAGAACCAGCTGGATCAGATCGCTCAGCAGGTGGTCAGCGCCTTCTCCGAGACGAGTTCGGGCAAGCCGGTTTTCGGCATCTTCACCGATCCCTCGGCCGACAGCCCGGACAAGATGAAAGTCGACGGGCTGGCCGGGCGGCTCAGCATCTCCGACAACCTTGCGGATTTCCCCCTGCGCGACGGTGCCCTCGGCAGCTACAACAGCGCGGGCGCTTCCGGCTTCGCCGATCACATCAACCAGCTCATCGACAATCTCAACGCGAAGCAGACCTTCGACGCCTCGGGCGGCATCGAAACCTCCGCGACGCTGGTCAACTTCGCCTCGTCTTCCGTCGGGTGGCTCGAGGGCGTGCGCTCCAACGCGCAAAACGAAGCCGAGTATCAGTCCACGGTGCTCCAGCGCACCCAGGAAGCCTTGTCGGATGCCACCGGTATCAACCTGGACGACGAACTGACGCAGCTCCTGCAGTTCGAACAGTCCTACCAGGCCTCCGCCAAGCTGATCTCAACGATCGACCAAATGCTGCAAGTTCTGCTCGACAGCGTGCACTAGGATCGCAAAGTCCATGAGCATCTCCACACTCTCTCTCATCACGGCCCAGCGGACGACGATCCTGCGCTCCCAGGAGCAGATCCGAGACGCGGAAAAAGAGGTTTCCACGGGGCGCCACGCCGACGTGGGTGCCTCGCTCGGCGCAACGACCGGACAGGCCGTCACCCTTCGGGTCGAACTGTCGAGCGTCGACAGCCAGCGCACCAGCAACAACCTCATCGGCGTCCGGCTCGATTCGATGCAGGACGTACTTTCAGGCCTGCAGAAATCGGCTCAGAGCTTCAACTCCGCGCTGGTGACGGGGCAGACGGCTTCGGTCGATATTTCGACGCTCGTCACCCAGGCGAACGCCGGTCTCGAGCAGCTTTTCGGCGCGCTCAACACCGCGACCAACGGCCAGTATCTCTTCGCCGGCACCAACACCTCGGAGCAGCCGAGTGTCTACAACAACCTCCAGGACTACGAGGGTTCGCCCGCGCAGGAGGCCCTGCTTCAGTCGGTGCAGGACTACAAAAACAATGTCGACTCGACCTTCAGCCTTGCGACCGCGACGCAAACGCAGATGGAGGACTTCCTCAATAGCTCCTTTGCGAGCCTCTTCGACTACGACCCCGACAATCCGTCGGACGCCGATGCGTCGACCTGGAAGAGCCTGTGGTCCAATTCCAACAGCGATCCTGTTCTGAACAAGATCACTTCCAGCGAGTCGATCGACGTCTCGGCCAACGCCAATCTCGGCGCATTCCGCGATCTGCTCCAGGGCTACGCCATGATGGCTGGGCTTGGCACGCAGAATCTCAGCGAGGGTGCTCGCAACGCCCTGGTGAGCAAGGCGTCGAGCCTGACCAGCGGCGCGGTTTCCGGGCTCATCGGCCTGCAGGGCGACATCGGCCTGCGTCAGGAGCGCCTCGAGGCCGCCAACGATAGGCTCGACAGCAAGAAGGCGGTCGTCAAGGCCTCCATCTCCAGCCTTGAGGATGTCGACGTCTACGAAGCCTCGACGCGGGTCACGATGCTGACCACGCAGCTCGAGGCAGCCTATTCCCTGACATCCAAGCTTCAGGGCCTCAGCCTGCTGAACTACCTCTAGACGGTCTGAGGCAGACCTACGCCGGCCAGCAACGCGCCAAACAAGAAGGTGAACATGTACCAGTTTTCCTATGCCGAGGTCGCTCAGGACGTGTGTGTCGATGCGCGGGAGCGCGAGCGTCAGGCCCTCGACCGGTCGGTCGAGTTGCTGCGGCGGGCGGAACGCAACGGCCCGCGCTCGCGCGATGCCGTTGAGGCGCTCTACGTGACGCGCAATCTCTGGGCCGTCCTGATCGAGGACTTGGCCCGCCCCGAGAACGATCTGCCCAAGCAGCTCAAGGGCGATCTCATCTCCATTGGTCTGTGGATACTTCGGCAGGCTGAAGCCATTCGACTGGGTCAGTCGCAGAACTTCAAGGGTCTGATCGAGATCTCCGAGACCATCCGCGACGGGTTGAATTAATGTCTGTGCTCCGGATTTCCCTCAGGGCCGGCGAGAAGATCTTCGTCAACGGCGCTGTCATGCGCGTCGACCGCAAGACGTCGATCGAGTTTCTGAACGACGTCGTCTTTCTTCTCGAAGGCCATGTTCTGCAGGCGGAGGACGCGACGACGTCCTTGCGGCAGCTTTACTTCATCATCCAGATGATCCTGATCGATCCGGCCAACGCGGACGAGGCGCGCACCATGTTCGCGCGGTCGAACGAGCTTCTCCTCTCGGCCTTCACGAATGATGAGATTCTGGACGGGCTGAACGACATAGCGGACATGATCGGCCGCAATCGTCCGTTCGATGCCCTGAAGCGCCTGCGCGCCCTGATTCCCATCGAGGACGCCATCATCGCGGGCGCCCCCGTTCCAGAAGTTTCCGACGAGCGCTTCGCTCGTCCGTCCAGGCTCGTTCAAGGAGCACGCTCATGAGCGTCGATTCCGTTTCGTCCACCAGCAACACACCGCCGACAAACACGTCGAACAATACGGCGAAGGACACGTCGGCCGCCAAGGCGGACATGAACTACGATTCCTTCCTTCAGCTTCTGGTCGCCCAGCTGAAGAACCAGGACCCGCTGGAGCCGATGGATTCCTCGGAATACATGGCTCAGTTCGCGACGTTCTCGCAGGTCGAGCAGACCATCAAGACGAACACGAAGCTCGATTCGCTTCTCAACGTCTCGGCCCTGACCCAGGCGGGTTCGATCATCGGCCTGACGGCGACCTCCGCCGATGGTGAGACCAGCGGTGTCGTGACCGCGGTCAAGATCACCCAGGATGGCGCGACGGCCGTCCTCGCGGACGGATCGACGCTGGTGCTCAACGAGGGCGTCAAGATCGCCTACGGGAACGCCTGATGAACGAGGCTGACGCGATCGACATCGTTCAGTCCGCCATTTGGACGATCGTTGCAGCGGCAGGGCCCGCCGTTGGCGCCGCCATGCTGGTGGGCATTCTCATCGCGCTCTTCCAGGCGTTGACGCAGATTCAGGAGGTGACGCTCACCTTCGTCCCGAAGATCCTGGCGATCTTCGTGGTGATCGCGCTCACCGCGTCCTTCACAGGCGCGCAGGTCTACGCCTTCACCCAGCAATCCTATTCGCGCATCGAGCACGGGTTCTAGTCCGCCGGTTCGGCGCGTCCGACATAAAGAGCCGGGCTCCATCGGGGCCCGGCTTTTTTCGTGAGAACAGGCAGGCGCAACCTTCGTCTGCGATGGATCGGCAATCTGGCGTGAAGACGTGTCTTCGCGCTTCGGCATGATGCCCCAGGAGTTGCCCGATGGCCGTCGACGCGCTGAAACCAGCCACCGTTGCCGAATCGAAAAGCCGCCGTGACATCGGCTTCGCTCTCGGCGTCACATTCATTCTGACAGTCCTCTTCGTGCCGATCCCGCCCATGTTCATCGACATGGGGCTGGCGCTTTCGATCTCACTTTCCGTGCTGATCCTGATGGTGTCGCTGTGGATTGAGAAGCCGTTGGACTTCTCCGCCTTTCCGACAGTGCTGCTTCTGGCCACGATGTTGCGCCTTTCGCTCAACATCGCCACGACGCGCGTCATCCTGCAATACGGCAACGAGGGCTACAACGCCGCCGGCCACGTGATCGGCGGCTTCTCGCAGTTCGTGATGGGCGGCGACTTCGTCATCGGTCTCGTCGTCTTCGTCATCCTGATCACCGTGAACTTCATGGTGATCACCAAGGGCGCGACGCGTATCGCGGAAGTGGGTGCGCGCTTCACCCTCGACGCCATCCCCGGCAAGCAGATGGCGATCGACGCCGACCTTTCGGCCGGTCTCATCGACGACAAGCAGGCGCAGCTGCGCCGCCGCGAGCTGGAAGAGGAAAGCTCCTTCTTCGGCTCCATGGACGGTGCCTCGAAGTTCGTGCGCGGCGACGCCATCGCCGGTCTCATCATCACCGCCGTCAACATCTTCGGCGGCATCATCATCGGCGTCACGCGCCACGGCATGGATGCGGCGAGCGCGGCCGACGTCTTCACGAAACTGTCGGTCGGCGACGGTCTGGTCTCTCAGATTCCGGCGCTCATCGTCTCTCTGGCCGCCGGCCTTCTCGTGTCGAAGGGCGGCACGCGCGGCGCGGCCCAGTCCGCGGTCCTCGGCCAGCTCGGCTATTATCCTCGCGCCCTGTGGGTGGCGGCCGGCCTCATGATCGTGCTCGCCGTGATGCCGGGGCTGCCGATGCTGCCCTTCCTCTTCCTCGCCTCGCTGATGGCCTTCACCGCCTACACCGTTCCGCGCCAGCGCGCCGAAATCGAGCGCAAGGCCGAAGTCAAGCGCCAGCAGGAAGAGGCAAAGGTCAAGGAGGCCGAGCGCGTCTCGGTCAAGGAATCGCTGCGGATTGTTGAAATCGAGCTGGTTCTTGGCAAGCAGCTCTCCGCTCATCTCATGCTGTCTCGCGACGAGCTCGCTCATCGCGTCCAGAAGATGCGTCGGCGCTACGCCTCGCGTTTCGGCTTCGTGGTGCCCGAGATCAAGCTGTCCGACGACTTCTCGATCGATCCCAAGGGCTACGAGATCAAGATTCACGGCACCGCGGTGGCAAGTCAGACGCTTCGCCTTGGCGCCTTCCTCGTCGTGCTCGGCGATGCTCCCCCGCCGGACGTGCCGCACGACATCACGAAGGAGCCTGCCTTCGGCCTGCGCGCGGCGTGGGTTTCCGAGAGCTTCGCCTCCGAGGTGCGGCGCAGCGGCTTTGAGCCGGTCGACACACTGTCCGTGCTCCTCACCCATCTGTCCGAGGTGATCCGCAACAACCTCGCCCAGCTTCTGTCCTACAAGGACATGCGTGGTCTGATCGACAGGCTGGAGCCCGAGTACAAACGCCTGATCGAGGAAGTCATTCCCGCGCACATGTCCTATTCGGGGCTTCAGGCGGTTCTCAAGCTCCTGCTCGCGGAGCGCGTCTCGATCCGCAATCTCAATCTCATCCTCGAGGCTATCGCCGAAATCGCGCCCCATGTGCGCCGCTCCGAGCCGATCGTCGAGCATGTGCGGATGCGCATGGCGCAGCAGATCTGTGGCGATCTGCTCCACAACGGCCAGCTTTCGGTGCTGAGGCTCGGCAACCGTTGGGACCTCGCCTTCCACCAGGCGCTGAAGCGCGATCCGAAGGGAGACGTGGTTGAATTCGACATCGACCCGCGTCTTGTCGAGGAGTTCGCGACGGAGGCGAGCAAGGTCATCCGCGCCAAGATGGATCAGGGCGAGAACTTCGCGCTCGTCGCGGCGCCCGACGCGCGGCCTTACGTGCGCATGATGATCGAGCGCATCTTCGTCAATCTGCCGGTGCTCTCGCATCTCGAGATCGCTCGCGGTGTCGAGATCAAGGCGCTGGGCTCGATCTCCTGATGGACCTGTCGACGACAATCCTGTCTCTGTTCCTGATCTTCTGCCGGATCGGCAGTTGCCTGATGGTACTGCCGGGATTTTCGTCCTCGCGCGTGCCTGTCCAGGTGCGGCTGTTCCTGGCCTTCGCGATCTCGCTGGCGCTGTCGCCGGTGCTCCTGCCGACCCTTCTGCCGCTCATGGAACGCGCGACGGATTCCGACCGTCTGTCCTTGATGATGACGGAGCTTCTGAACGGAATCTTCATCGGCCTGCTCGGGCGCACCTTCATGATCGCCCTGCAGTTCGGCGCTTCTTTCGTCGCCAGCGCCGTGGGACTGGGCCAAGCGCTCGGAGCGGGCATTGAGGACGGCGAGCACGGGGCCACGTTGGTGACGCTGGTGACGCTGACGGCGACGACGCTGATCTTCGTGACCAATCTTCATGCCGAGATCGCGCGCGCTCTTATTGCGTCCTATACGGCCATGCCGGTGAACGCAGGCTATTCGGTGCGCGCCGGGCTCGTCTCGCTCACCGACAATCTCGACGAGACGTTCATGCTCTGTCTCAAGATCGCGAGCCCGTTCGTGCTCTATGCGCTGCTGGTCAACTTCGCCATCGGCCTCGCCAACAAGCTGACCCCGCAGATCCCCATCTACTTCATTTCGATGCCGTTCGTTCTGGCCGGCGGCCTTATCATCTTCGGCTACTCGATCGGCGACTTCCTCACGATCTTTCTCCAAAGCTTCGCACGATGGGTGGCGCAGGGATGAGCGACAGTGAAAAGCGCGTGAAGCGGCTCGAGCGTCTCATGCGGGTGCAGACCAAGAAGCGCGAGATCGAGGAGTGGCGTCTCGCCCATCTGAAGCGCGAACGCTCGGAACTCGACCAGAAGGAGACGGACATCATCGCCAGTCTCGGCGTCGATACCGAACTCCATGGCCTTTTCCTGGACTCGAAGGTGCGGACCCTGCGGCGCAACGATCGCGCCAAGGCCAAGAACTCGGCCGATCAGGTTCTGTCGGCCCAGCGCCTGGAGCAGGAGCGCCGGCGGGAGAAGCAGGCCGAACGTTTCCGCGAGGAGGCCGAGCGCGTGGCGGATGCGCGGGCAGATCAGAAGGAATTGCAGTCCGTGCTCGAAAATCTGCTGTCGCGCGCGGATGCAAGCTTCGAATAAGTCGAAGCGCCTAGAACTCATCAGGAAGTTCGACGCGGATTCTGCGAATGGCCATTACTCCTCCGACCGATCTCGTCCTTGACGTCATGCGCGCAGCCGGCCCGGATGCGAGCGACGCGCTGGCGTCGCGTCTCGGCCGTGTGGGCCCGGCAAGCACGACCGCCACGGCGGATCAGGCGCTGGCCTTCAACGAGACCATGAAGAGCGAGGCGAAGGCCGCTGCTCCCGCTTCCTCGGATATCCTTCCGCTCGGGCACCATGAGAGCCGCAAGGCCTCGCCATACGAGAAGTTCGAGGCCTTCGTTCTCAGAAGCTTCGTCGAATCGATGCTGCCCAGCGAGGAGAGCGGCTTTTACGGCGATGGCGCCGGTGCCAACATCTGGCGCTCGATGATGGCCGAGCAGGTGGGCGATCAGATCGCCAAGGACGGGGGCATAGGCATCGCCGAGATGCTTGAGCGTCGTGCCGAGCAGAGCAAGAGCGGACAGCTCGCCGATATTTCGACTGATGCCGCGACCGCCGGCATGAATGCAGTGAAAGCCCGGGCCAGCGTGCTCCAGGGCCTTGAGGACTTGTAGGAGAGGACCATGGAAACCGTGCTGCTCCAGGCGATCGGCCGTCTCGAAACGGTGTTGGCGAACGAAACGGCTGCCTTGCGCGCCGGCGTCACCAAGGACCTCAAGGAATACAATGTGCGCAAGAACCAGAGCCTTCTGGAGCTGTCGCGCATGACTCGCGGCATGAATGCCGACGCGGTCTCCGACGTCGTCAAGGGGCGCCTGGCCAACCTGCGTTCCGGCCTTGATGCCAACCAGCGGGTGCTCAAGCTGCACGTCCAGGCCAGCGAGGAGATCGCAAACCTGATCGCACGGGCCATTGAGTCTGCCGAGTCGGATGGAACCTATGAAGCGCCCGTGCGCGGCGCGGTGCAGGCCAAATGATCAAGATCTTCGCTATCGGTCTTTGGGTCTGCGTGGTCACGCTGGGATCCAGCTATTTCGCGGCGTCCTTCGCCGAGAAGTCGCAACAGGCGGCTGAAGTCGCGGCCGCCGATGCGAAGCCAAGCTATTTCGAAGGTCTCGACTATCGCAAGACGGACCCGCTGACGGTTCCGATCATCGCGGACAACGAAATCCGCGGCTACATTCTCGCACGCTTCGTCTATACCATCGACGGCAAGACGCTTGCCCAGCTGAAGGTTCCGCCGGAGCCCTTCCTCGTGGATCAGGCGTTCCAGGCGGTCTATTCGCTGAAAGGCTTCGACTTCAATCGGCCTGAGCGCTACGATCTCAAGAAGCTGACGGCGGACATGAAGGAGGCGGTCAACCAGCGCTTTGGTCAGAACGTCGTTGAGGAAGTGCTGGTCGATCAGTTTGACTATATCGACAAGAAGGACGTCAAGCGCGGCTGATCCAATGAACGGCTGATGCGTCAGCTTCCGATGGCGTAGTAGGGACCGGCGATCCGTTCGCGCTCCTTGATGCCGACGGAGGCGGGCGGTCCTTCGAAGCAGACGCCAGCCTCCGGCCAGATGTTCCAGATCAACTTCGCGGGGCGCTTTTGCGCCTCGCTTTCGTCGTAGACGATGAAGTGCTCGGGCAGCGCCGTCTCCTTGAAGAAGCGAAGCTTGGCGCCTCTTTCCGATTGATCGGTCATCGCGCAGTCGCAAACGAAGCGCGCCGACAGCGTCAGCACTTTTGCCGGACGAAGACGGGTGCGCAACCGCTTGAACATTCGACAGTCCATTCCGCCTTCTCCTTTCTTCCTGCTCGTCCTCAACCTCGCCTGACGTTTTCGCCGCCCGGCTCTCGATGGCGTGGCGACGGGCAGGGGGCTCGGGCCCACGGCCAGTCACCCATCTTCGTCAAAAGCCCGCTATCCGAAACGCTTCCGATCGGCTTTGGTTGAGAGTGGACCGAAATACTTCAGGATATGGTTAACCAAAAGATAAAAATGTAGGTTTATCGCCGGTTTCTGCATTGTCTTCGATGCGAGGATGAGACGGTCTGTTAATCGCAAGGCGCTAACCTTTCTCCAGGAAGAGAGAGGCCATCATGCGCGCGAAAATGACTGCGTCACAACTGCACGAGCCGCGGTTGTCCCTGCTGCGCTCCAATGCCGACGTCGAGCGGGGTGTTCCTGTCGTGCTCGATCCGGAGCCCGTTATCGATGACGATGCGGACCCCGTGATCAAGATCGCCGGCGGGCTTCTCGTGGCGGCAACTCTCGGCTTCTTCATCACGGTCCTCCAGATCTCGCACCTCGACCCGGATTTCTTCGACGAGCAGTACTTTGCCAAGCTTGAGCGGCAGGAGCGGGCGCTCGACCCGATCGTCACCGGCTCGACCGAGAAGCTGCCGGATGGGCCGATACCCGTCCCGCAGGTGGTTCGCGCCCATGTGCCGGAGCCGCAGGACTTTTCCGTCGTCATGATCTTTGGAGACGAGGCGCTGGTCGCGACCAAGAGCGAGCTCTGGCGTGTCCAGGTAGGCTCCATCCTTCCAGGGCTGGGCGAGGTGGAGAAGATCGAGTCTTCCTCGACGGGGGGGACCATCGTCACCGAAAAGGCCGTGCTGGCGCTCCAGATCGATGATGGCGGGCCGGCGACAAAGGCCATGGCGCCGGGCGAGGACTGATGGTCCTCAGCCCGTGTCAAGGTGAGGGCGCCTGGATCAAACCAGGCGAGGATGCGGCCGCTATTTCTTTTCCAGAAGCAGCGTTCCCTCGCGCTGAATGACGCCTTTCACCTTGCCGGCGATGGCGGCGAGGAAGCCCGGGAGATCGACTTCGAGATGCACATGATCGTCGAGCACGTCCAGGCGTCCGACGACCGACTGGCCCATCATGCCGGCGCGAAAGTCCAGCCTGTCCCCGCTCCACGTGTCCTCGAACTTGACGAAGCCGCCGACGGCGTCGTTTCGGACTCGACCGAAGCCACTTTCGATGCGCTTTCGCGCATCCTCGCGGGTCAGCTTGTGAGGGATGTCGATCGTGATGGTCTCGGCCATGCTGCACCTCTGGATTGATCCAGGGCTTTATGTGGCGACGAACCATGCTCTGAACAATGTCGCTCAAGCAAAAGGCCGGAGCGTTGCCCCGGCCTTTTCCCAGTGATCAGATCAGGCGAAGGCGGTCAGCAGCACCTTCTCACCGTCGGTCCGCGACCCGCCGGCCTCGCCCCCGCCGCCCTTGGCGCGTTTGCCCCGCGGCGGGCGAGCCTTCTTCTCGTCGGCGACCCTGGGGGATGTCGCGACAGCCTTGCCGGGGCCCTTCCTGGGCCCAGAGCGCGCGTTGCGTCCGCGAGCCTCGAAAGGCTTTCCGCCCTTGCCCGCCTCGCCGGGTGAACGCCGGGGCTCGTTCCGGCGCTTCTGGGGCGCGGCCTTCCTCGGCTGCGGAGCGCTGTCCGGCACATCGGGCAGGGAAGGGTCGACCTCCAGCGTGAAGCGCTGGTCGGTGAGCTTCTCGATCGCCTTCAGCTTGGCGCGCTCGGACGGGTCGACGAGGGCAACGGCGAAGCCGGACTTGCCGGCCCGCGCGGTGCGACCGATGCGGTGGACGTAGCTTTCCGCCTCTTCGGGCAGGTCGTAATTCACGACGTGAGAGATGTCGTCGACGTGAATGCCGCGGGCGACGAGATCGGTGGCCACCAGCACGCGCGTGCGGCCGCCGTGAAACTCGGCGAGGGCCTTCTGGCGCGCGCTCTGGCTCTTGTTGCCGTGGATCGCGAGGGAGCCGATGCCCGCCTTCTCCAGATCCTCGGAGAGCCGGTTGGCGCCCCGCTTGGTGCGGGTGAAGACGACCACTTTCGTCATTTCGGGCTGGGCGAGCCGTTTGATCAGCCAGTGCTTCTTCTGCTTCTGGGGCACGAGGAAGGCGCTCTGGTCGATGGCTTCCACCGCCACGACCTGCGGCGTCACCTCGACGCGCACCGGGTCCTTCAGAAGATCGGCGGCAAGCGAGGAAATGCTCTCCGGCATGGTGGCGGAAAAGAGCAGCGACTGGCGCTCCTTGGGCAGCGCCTTCTGAATGCGGCGGATGTCGCGGATGAAGCCCATGTCGAGCATCCGGTCCGCCTCGTCCAGAACGAGATGGCGCACGCCGGCGAGCGACAGGGCATTCTGATCCATGAGATCAAGCAGACGGCCTGGCGTCGCGACGACGATGTCGAGCCCGCGAGCGACATTCTGTATCTGCGGGCGGATGCTGACGCCGCCGAAGATCACGGCGTGACGCAGCGGGGTGCCTTTCGTCAACGACTGGATCGTTTCGGCGATCTGGCTGGCGAGCTCTCGCGTAGGGGCGAGAATCAGCGCCCGGCATGTCTTCGGCGTAGGCTTAGCCTTGGACGAAAGGAGAGCATCGAGAAGCGGAAGCGCGAAGGCCGCCGTCTTGCCGGTGCCGGTCTGGGCGAGGCCAAGAACGTCGCGCCCTTTCATGACATGGGGAATGGCTTCGGCCTGGATCGGCGTCGGCGTGACGAGCTCCATCGCCTGAAGCGCGGAGAGAAGCGCATCGGCAAGGCCGAGCGCCTGGAAATTCGAAGAGGTCAAACAGAACCTTTGAAGAATAATGCAGGGATCTAGCGCCCCGCGAAGGGCCGGTTCTCGCCAGCGCGGGGCGATAAGAAACGGCGGGCCGTGTCCGGGTTTTGTAAAACCCGGCTGCGCTCCAGGAAATCCGACATAGGACGGGAGACGGGCGCAACGCGCGTCACGGCGTGACAGCACTGCATATCGGGCGTTTTGTCACATCCGTCAAGGGGAAGGGTTGGATCAAGGTTGCGGGCCTTTGATGAGGGCAGTGCTCGACGACGGCGCAATACGGGGAATGTCCATGCACGAAAGCTCGGCCATGAAGGGCATCATCAACGCGTTCCCTGCAAGCCTCATGCTCTGGCTTCTGATTTTTCGGGCCGCTGCGGCATGGTTTTGAAATCCGGATTTCGCTGATCGCTTCCTCCACTCCCTGCTATGACAGCGGGATGAAGACCAGCGTCGGATTCGAGAAGTGGTTTCACCGGGCGGAAGACGAGAGCTTTCCCGTCGTGTTTCCTGACGGCTGCCGCGACGTGCTCATCGTTCGCCGGAAGGGCGAACCAGCGAAGGTTGTCTTCACCGAGTTCGACCATCGCCCGCGCCGCGCCGCCTTGACCGCCGGTACGGAGATCACGGGTTATCGGTTGCGCCCCGGAGCGTGCATTGAGCCTGATGCCCTCGACGCGCTTGCGCTTGAGCCGGAGGCCGCGGCCATCATCCTCACCCGCGCGCTGGCAGTGGCGGCTGAGATCGACGAGGCGATCATGGCATTGACGAAGCCGCATGCGAGCCTTCGCCGTGTTTCCGCCGATCTCGGCGTCTCGCCGCGTACGCTTCAGAGGCGGTTTCGCCATCTTGCGCTGCCGGGACCGGATTATTGGCGGCTGTTGGCGCGGGCGCGACGAGCGGTGGCCATGTTGGCTCTTCCCGCGTCGCTGGCTGACATTGCGGGCGAATGCGGCTACAGCGACCAGGCGCATATGACGCGAGAATTCGCCCGCTGGTTCGGCGCGACGCCGCACGGCGTCCGACGAAACAAGCATCTGTTCCGTCTTCTGTCTCAGCCGGCGCTCGGCAACTGGATCGGAGAGCAGATTTCGACGAGATAGCCATCGGGATCGCTGACATAGGAGGTGGTCTGTCCCCAGGGCTCGCGGCGCACTTCCTGGACCAGCCTGGCGCCAGCGGCGAGCGCGGCCTGAAGCGCGGCGCTGACATCGTCCGTCTCGAAGGCGATTTCGAAGACGGGCGCTCCCGCATCGGCCTTGGCCGCAGCCTTGCCGAGGCTGCGCATCAGTGCCTTGGAGGAAAAGGCGAGCTTCGTCTGACCGGTGGACAGCTCGCCATAGTCGCCTGAAGGGTGCAGGAAGCCCTTTTCGAGCCCGAATGCGCGTTCGTAGAAGCCGAGCGAGCCGGCAACGTCGTCGACATAGAGGATGGTATATCGGAAGATCATGGCCTTGCCTCGCGTGTGCTCTGTCTCGGCGAGGCTCTATCGTGCAGCGTCTGGCGGGTCTTGAAGGATCGCGACAGGGGCGTTCGCGATCCTCCCCGTGTCCGCTCTTTCAGCCTTCGAGGTCCGCCCGCAGCATTTCGAGCTCCAGCCATTCGTCCTCGGCGGCGGCGAGATCGGCGCGTGCGTTTTCCAGCTCCTCGCTCGCCTTGGCAAAACGCGCGGCGTTCTTGGAAAAGAGCGCGGGGTCGGCAAGCTCCCCCTCCAATTTGGCGATCGATTTCTCCAGTGCCTCAATGCGGCCGGGCAGCGTCTCCAGCGCGTATTTCTGCTTGTAGGAAAGCTTGGTCGCGGCGCTCGCCGGCTTGGCCGCGGGGGGCGGCGCCTTGGACGCCGAGGCGGCCGGTTTCGCCGCTTTCGTCTCGTCCCGTCTCTGGCTCAGCATGTCCGAATAGCCGCCGGCATATTCGATCCAGCGTCCGTCCGTATCGGGCGCGATGGTGGACGTCACCGTGCGGTCGAGAAAGTCGCGGTCGTGGCTGACCAGGATCACCGTGCCGGGATAGGCTGCGATCAACTCCTGAAGGAGGTCCAGCGTCTCCATGTCGAGATCGTTGGTCGGCTCGTCCAGCACCAAAAGGTTGGCGGGGGTCGCCAGGGTCTTGGCGAGGAGCAGGCGGGCGCGCTCTCCGCCGGAAAGATTGCCGACCGGCGTCCTGATCTGCTCGGGCTGGAAGAGAAAGTCCTTGAGGTAGCCGGCGACATGGCGCGGCTCGCCGTTGACCATCACCTGGTCGCCACGTCCGTCCGTCAGCGCTTCCGAAACCGAGACGTCGTCGCGCAGCGCCGCGCGCTTCTGGTCGAGGAAGGAGAGATCGACATTGGCGCCGATGCGGATCGTGCCGGCATCAGGCTCCAGAACGCCAACGAGCATCTTCAGCAGCGTCGTCTTGCCGATGCCGTTGGGGCCGACGAGGCCAACGCGGTCGCCGCGCAGAATGCGCGTTGAGAAATCGCGGACGAGGGTGCGCTCGCCATAGCTCTTGGCGATGCCTTTCGCCTCGATCACCAACTTGCCGGATTGGGCAGTCTCCCCCATCGTCATTTCTACGGTGCCGACGGCGCGCCGTGTGTTCTTGCGCTCCGCTCGCATCGCGTGGAGCTGAGCGAGGCGCCTCTCGTTGCGGGTGCGCCGCGCGGTCACGCCATAGCGTAGCCAATGTTCCTCGCGCACGATCTTGCGGTCGAGCTTCTGGAGGTTTCTTTCCTCCTCCTCCAGCACCTTGTCGCGCCAGCCCTCGAAGGAGGCAAAGCCTTCCTCGAGGCGCCGCGCCGTCCCGCGATCGAGCCAGACCGTGGCGCGCGTGGTGTTCTGGAGGAAGCGGCGGTCGTGGCTGATGGTGACGAGCGCGCTCTTCATCGAGGCGATCTCGCCTTCCAGCCACTCGATCGTCGGCAGGTCGAGGTGGTTGGTCGGCTCGTCGAGCAGCAGGATGTCGGGCTCCGGCGCGAGAACGCGCGCAAGCGCCGCGCGCCGCGCCTCGCCACCTGAGAGATCGGCTGTGCGCTGGCTCTCGTTGAGGCCGAGGGCCTCGACAAGAAACGTCACCCGGTAGGCATCATCGCCAGGGCCAAGGCCAGCCGCCACATAGGCGCCGACCGTCTCGGCCGTGCCGAAGTCGGGCTCTTGCGGGAGGTAGCGGATGGTCGCCTGCGGCTGGCGAAAGACCTCGCCGCCGTCCGGTTCGATCTGCCCGGCGGCGATCTTGAGAAGCGTCGACTTGCCCGAGCCGTTGCGGCCGACCAGGGCAATGCGATCGCCCGGAAGGACGTTGAGCTCGACGCCGGCAAGAAGCGGCGTGCCGCCGAAGGTGAGGCGAACGCCATCGAGGCGCAGAAGGGGAGGGGGTGCCATGACCGGCTCCTTACCCGAAAGCGGGCTCAGAGAGAAGCGGGGACGGCCGCATCTCGCGCAGCTGCCTCATCCGCTTCTTCTTCGGCTTCCGCCTCGCGCTCGGCCTCCGCCAATTCGCGGTCGAGGCGTGCCTGGGCCTCGGCATGAGGACGCGAGAAGCGGGCGAGCGCCAGATAGGCGACCGGGGTGAGGAAGAGGGTGGCGATGGTGGCAAGGCCGAGGCCGCCGACCATGACATAGCCCAGCGCGGCGCGCGCCTCGGCGCCGGCCCCCGAGGCCACCACCAGCGGCACGCCGCCAAGAACGGTGGAAATCATGGTCATCATCACCGGGCGAAGGCGGATCATCGCGGCCTGCTCGATTGCCTCGCGAACGCTCATTCCCCTGTCGCGGAGCTGATTGGCGAACTCGACGATGAGGATGCCATTCTTGGCCATGATGCCGACCAATAGCACCAGCCCGATCTGGCTGTAGAGATTGAGGCTCTGATTGGTGATGACGAGCGCGAAGACGGCACAGGCGAGGCCGAACGGCACCGTCGCCATGATGATCAGCGCCGAGATGAAGCTCTCGAACTGCGCGGCCAGCACCAGAAGAATGATCACCACCGCGAAGCCGAAAGTGACGGCGAGCCCGCTGGAGGTGTCTTTCAGCGTCGCAGCCTCGGCCAGAGGCACCAGACGGTTGCCAGGCGGCAGAATTGTGGGCGCGAGCGCCTGGAGCTCCGTCCAACCCTGCTGGATCGACATGCCGTCTGGTAGATCGGCGGATAGCGAAACAGCACGGGACTGGTTTTCGCGCGTCAGCGTCGGCGCGATGGCGCGCTCCTCCGTCGTCGCGATCGTCGACATCGGCACGATCCGCCCGTCGCTCGCCTTGAGGAAGATGTTGGCAAGGTCGCCGGGATCGTTGACCGGATCGGAGGTCGAGACGAGGCGGATCGGCACCGCGTCGTCCTCGATATAGGTCGTGCCGATCTGGCGCCCGTCGAGAAGCGCCTGCATCGCGGTGGCAAGGCCATCAATGGAGATGCCGAGGTCGGACGCCTTCTCCCGGTCGATGACGATGGAAAGCTGGGGCTGCGTCGCATCGTTGGACAGACGCACGCTGCCCCAGCGCCCGTCCGCTTCCATCGCGTCCTTCAGCTTCTGCGCCGTCTCGGCAAGCTGGTCGTAATTGGAGCCCGCCACGGCGAATTGCAGGCCGTTGCCGCCTCCGCGAATGCCGAGCGAATTGGGCTGGATGGCGAAGGCGCGAACGCCGGGCACCTGCTCAATGCGGCGGTTGATCTCGGCGACGATTTCCTGCTGGCTGCGGGCGCGGTCCGCCCAGTCGGCGAGGGTGAGGACGACGAAGGCTGAATTGGAGCTGCCGCCCATCCCCGAGATGGCGAAGACGCTCCTTGCCTCGCCGCTGTCGACATAGGGCAGCAGGATGTTTTCCACCTTGCGCACCTGGGAATTGGTGTAGTCCAGGCTGGCGCTTTGCGGCGCCGTGATGCGGATCAGCGCGACAGCGCGGTCCTCGCGCGGGGTGAGCTCCTGCGGCAGGGACTGAAATCCGATCCAAGCGATGACCGCCGCGACCGCCGCCGCCGCAACCACCAGAAGCGGAAAGGCGAGGCAGAAGCGCAGCATGGCGCCGTAGATGCCGGCGAGGCGTTCGCCGACCCAGATCATGGCCCGCGCCACCGGCCCATGGCCACGCTCCTCACCATGGTCCTTCAGAAGCCGCGAGGCGAGCATCGGGCAGAGCGTCAGCGCGATGAAGGACGAAAGGGTGACGGCAATCGCCAGCACAAATCCGAATTCGCGGAAGAGCCCGCCGGCCTGCCCTGGCAGGAAGGAGATCGGAACGAAGACGGCGGCGAGCGTTGCCGTGGTGGAGATCACCGCGAAGAACACCTCGCGTGTGCCGATGACCGCCGCGGCCTGCCGCTTCATGCCCATGGACCGCCGCCGCACGATGTTTTCGAGCACCACGATAGCATCGTCCACCACCATCCCGGTGGCGAGCACGATGGCGAGCAGCGTCAGGATATTGATGGAAAAGCCGGCGAGATAGATGAAGGCGACGACGCCGATGAGCGCCACCGGCATGGTGACCGCGGGAATAAGCGTCGCGCGGAAATTCAGAAGAAAGACGTAGATGATGACGACGACGATCGCCACCGCCAGCATCAACGAACTCACCACTTCGGTGATGGCGCCGTTGATGAAGGTGGCGTCGTCGCTGGTCACGGTCATGGAGACGCCGTCGGGCAGGCTCTGGTTGAGCTCCTCCACGGCGGCGCGCACGCCCTCCGAAATATCGAGCGTCGAGGAACCCGCCTGCCGGATGATACCGAGGCCGATGCCCGTCTTGCCGTTGACGCGCAGCTGTGAGGCGGCCTCGTCCGGGCCGAAGCGCACGCTGGCGACATCGCCAAGGCGCGTTCTATCGTTGAGCGCGATGGCCTCGAAATCGGCGGGCCTCGTGACGTACGCATTGGCGCGTACCACGAGGTCCTGGGTCGGCGAGGCGAGGGAGCCTGCCGGAACGTCCATGGCCACGGTCGCCAGCGCGTTCGAGACATCGGCGAGCGTCAGTCCGCGCGTCGCCAGCCGATCGGGATCGACATCGACATAGATCAGGCGTTCGCGATCGCCGTAGACCTGGACATCCGCGACGCCCTCAACCGCGGCCAGCCGGTCTTCGACACGGTCATTCACCAGCGTCGTCAGGTCCTCGATACGCATGTTGGGCGCGAAGACGCCGAGGCGCATGATGGCGCTGGCGTCGGCATCCGCCTTGACGATACGCGGCTGATCGATGTCATCGGGCAACTGGTTGGCCACTCGCCCGACAGCATCGCGAATGTCGCTCGCGGCGACGTTGAGATCGGTGGAATCGGTGAACTCGGCGGTGACGCGGCTGTCGCCGAACCGCGACCTCGACGAGATGGAGGAGATGCCGGGCACGCGCGCGACGGCACTCTCGATCACGCTCGTCACCTGCCGGTCGATCGCCTCGGGGGCCGCGCCGTCAAGATCCGTGCTGATCGAGATCACGGGCCGGTCGACATTGGGCAGTTCGCGCACCTCAACGGCGTTGAGCGCGGCAAGGCCGGCAACGACGATGAGCATATTGACCACGATGGTCAGCACCGGCCGCCGAATGAAGAGGCTGGTGAAAGCCGTGACACCCGAAGCGTTCTTGCCACCGCTCATCGGGCAACGGTTCCGCTGGCGCGCGTCTCGGCGCGCGCGTCGGAGACGACGCCGTTGTTCGCCTCGGCCGGCTGAGGGGAAGCGTCTCCGGAGGAAGGGGCGGCGTGCGGAGTTTCCTGAATCGTCACTTTGCCGCCCGGACGAATGGACTGCTGGCCCTCCACCACGACCGGATCGCCAACCTGAAGATCGTCGGCGGCGACGAGAACCCGGTCGACATTGCGCTCGATGATGCGCACCGGGGTCTTTTGCGGCGTATCTCCATCCAATTTCCAGACAAACGGTCCCGCCCGCTCCCACTGAATGGCGAGAGGATCGACCGACAGATAGTCATCGCCAGGGAAGAGGAGTGTCAGCGCGAAGGACATCCCGGGGCGAAGCTCGTCCTTGGGGTTGTCCATGGTTGCTTCGACACGGACGGTTCGGCTCGCCTGGTCGAGGCGGCTGTCGATGGCTGAGACTTCGCCGCGATAAATCTCGGCCGGATTGGCGACGCTGACGGCCTCGACGGTCTGACCGATGGAAAGGCCCGAGACGAAGCTCTCGGGAACGTAGAACACCACCTTGAGGCGGGCGCGGTCGTCTATGGTGGCGATCAGCGTCTGGCTGGAGACAAGGTCGCCGACATCGATATCGGCGATGCCGACGCGCCCGGAAATGGGCGCGCGGATCGTTCGCTTGGCCAGCGCGATCTCGGCCGAGCGCAGATCAAGCCTGGCGTTTTCGACCTCGCGCTCGACATCGGCGACTTCCACCGCCGTGGTGGTGCGGGCGGAGGCGAGGCGCTGATAGCGGCCGAGCTTGTCCTGGGCCGCGCTGAGGGCGATGCGCGCCCGGTCGAGCGCGAGCTCCTCGGCCGACTTCTCGAGCACTACGAGGACCTCGCCCGCCTGGACCGCCGCCCCGGAAGAGAATGCAACTTCAGCCACAAAGCCGCTGACGTCCGGATAAACCGCGACGGAGCGCTGAGCCTCGCCCGAGCCGATCGCGCGAAGGCGGCTGCGGGTGGTGGCCTCGGTCACGGCATCGACGACGACCAGAGCGGTCTGCCCCCTGCCGCCGCGTGAGCGCCCGGCCCCTCCCGCCTTTGGCTTTTCATCGGCTGGCGTCGCGCCTGCGATCTTCGCATCGTCCTTCGGCGCGGCGATCAGCGCGATGGTCTTGAAGCTGTTGGGAAGCCAAGCCTGCTGGCGAATGAGAGACGCAGCGCGCTCGTCGAAACGCACCCATAGGATGCCGGCGATAGCGAGCACCACCAGGGTGACAAGGACCTGCTTCACGAAATTCATCGGCACTTCTTCAGACGGATTGCGGGGCGCGCGGGCAACGTGCGGCTCGTCGCGGCATCAACGCTTCCCCTCGGGCGATCCGTCGGGAAGGGTGCAAATCTATCATGCCGGCCCTTCAACGGAAAAGGCCCGCGCGGAGCGGGCCTTTTCTCTATTTGTTGATCGCGTCTTGATCGCGAAATTACTGCGCGGTCGTGGTCGACTGGACCCGCATGGTGTCGCGGTTCTGCGCGTAGGTGTCCTTATTGTACTCCGGAGCGTTCTCCAGCTGATCCTGGGTGAACTTGGTGTACAGATAGAGGGTGTTGTTGTCGTCGCGCATGATCTGGATGTTGTCCATGGCCAGGGCAACCGGCTTGGCACCGATGCCGAGGAAGCCACCGACGTCCACGACGATCGCGTCAACCTGGCCCTTGGCCGTCAGCGCGATATCGCCAACCGAGCCGATGCTATCATCGTTCGGACCATAGACCGTCGTGCCCATCAGGTTGTCAGCCGACAGCTGGTCGCCGGTCACGGGCTGAAGATTCTGACGCGTGTCACCACCGGTCGAGGCGGTCATGTCCGAATTGGCGGCAGGGGCGGTCGCAGCGCCCGTTCCGACCACGCCAGCAGCCGGAGCGTTGGCGGCCATCTGACCGTCATTAGCCTGATCGGTAGCGGGGGCGGTCTGCGCCATCTGATCGTTGGAGCCGGCCGGGGCCGCATTGTCCGCAGTCATGGCACCGGTGGCGTTGTTGGTCATCGTGCCGTCGTTCTGGGCCATGGCGGCATCACGATCGTCGTCGAACTCTGGCGCCGACTTCAGCTGATCCTTCGTCGCCTGCAGAACGCCCGTCAGCTCGTTGTTGTCGGTGCGATTGAAGGCAACGCGTTCGAACGGAACGGCAACGTCCTTCTCGCCAATGCCCAGGAACCCGCCGACGCCGATGACGGCCGCATCCACCTGACCATTCGAGGAGACGACGAGATCGTCAATTTCGCCGAAATCGTCGGAATCGTCACCTGCCGCCGAGCGCACATCCGCGCCGATCAGGTTGGAGGTCAGGTACTGGTCAGCGCCGACATTGGTCGCAAAGCCGGAAGCCGAAGCCATCTGACCGTCAGCTGCGCCATTGGCCGTGCCCGCTGTACCGGCGGCGGTGTTGTTCGCGGCCATCTGACCGTCAGTGCCGGTGCCTGCAGCGCCCGTCGTGGTGGTCGCGGCGTTGTTCTGAGCCGTGGTGGCCGCCGTGTTGGCGTCACCCGCCGGAGCCATGGCAACGCCTGTGCCAGCCGCGCCAGTACCGGCCGCAGGGGCCGTCGCAGCAGAATTCGTCGCAGCCGCAGCCTCAGGCGTCATGAAGGCAGGCGCCTGCTTGAGCTCATCAATGTTGCCCTTGTAGACGGCGCGAACGTCGTTGTCGTCATCGAGCGACCAGGCGATCTGCTCGAACGGCACGGCAATCATGCGCGACTGGTCACCGAGTGCCGAGCCGCTGTTGATGAGCGCGGCAGCAACTTTGCCATCCTTGCCGACGAGGAAGTTGTCGATATCGCCGAGGCTGTCGGCGTCCTCGGCATTGCTGCCGTAGAGCGACGTGTCAGAGAGGTTGCTGGCGAGATACTGGTTGGGCGAAAGCTTCTGCAAGTAATCGCCGCCCGTCTGGGCCTGGGCCTGCGTCTGTCCCGCCTGCATCTGCTGGTTGCCGGCCGGCGCGGTCGCCGCCGGCTGATCGGTCTTCGGCGTCGTCGCCGCGTCCTGAGCGAAGGCGCCCGTCGCAATCACGGTCGCCAGGGCAGTGGTAGCCAAAAGCGTACGGAGCATGGTCCTATCCTATGTTATATTTAAGTTTTTCCGCCAGATCTGAACTTTGAGCCAGGGCGGTATCGGTGAGCTAAACTCCTGATCACCTCATCGGTTCCGAGAGGCTTGGCCGTTTTTAAGGAAGCCTACCGGAAGGAGAGGCGAGTGGCGAAGAATTCGCCTTGCAAAATCTTCAACTTAGGCGAGAACCATAAAGCCGAAGAGAATCATCAGAAGAAGCCCGACGAGAACGATGAAGATCAGTATTTTGGCGATGCCCGCCGATGCGTTGGCAACGCCGCTGAAGCCAAGAAGGCTCGCGATCGCCGCGACGATCAAGAGGATGATGATCCACTTCAGCAAGGTCTGTTCTCCTTCGTTCCAAACTGACGCGCTTCGCGAGAGCGAGGCTGCCGGGAGAACGGGGAGGAGGGGAGTGGGTTCCAGATCAAATGCGGCTTTCCTTGGGTTTGCCTTTCTTCCTTCCTCGCTGCTTGCCCTAAATAGAAGCGCTACAAAGCATCTTCGGAAGGCTCCTGAATGCGCATCCACGTTATCCTCAACCGGCACGGCGGAACCCTGAAAACGGCCAACCTCGATGAGCTTTCCGGCTTCATCGGCGACGAGTTTGCGTTGCATGGCCATGCGCTGACGCTGGAAACGCCGGAAAAGGAAGAGCTGGCGAAGGCGATCGAAGCGGCCTCCCAACGCGCCGATATCGACGTTCTTCTGGTCGGAGGCGGGGACGGCACCGTCTCGGGTGCGGCGGCGGCGCTCACCGGCAAGTCAATCGCCCTGGGCGTCTTGCCGGCCGGAACAATGAACCTTTTTGCCAGGGCTCTTCAGATACCCCTGGATCTGAATGAGGCGGTGCGTCTGCTTGCCGCAGGGCGGATCACGGACGTCGACATCGCCACGGCCAACGGCCGTCCCTTTGTCCACCAGTTCGCGGTGGGTCTCCATGCGCGCATCGTCCGCATCCGTGACCGTCTCAACTATGCGTCCCGCTACGGCAAGATTCTCGCTTCGATGCGGGCGATGTGGATGGTGCTTCAGCGCCTTCCCATGATGGAACTCGAGATGGAAATCGACGGCACCGTTCGGCGCATCAAGACGCCCGGCGTGGCCGTTTCCAACAATATCTACGGCGAGGGCCACGTGCCGTACGCCGATGACCCGCGCGGCGGGGTGCTGGGTGTCTATATCTGCAAGTCGCGCGATCCGCGCCGGGTGGGCCGGCTGATCGTCGACATCATGCTCGGCATCTGGCGCTCCAACGCTTCGCTGGAGGTGCGCAGCGCACACAACGTCACCATCGACATATCGGGCCACAAAGGACTGCGCGCCGTTATCGACGGCGAATTGACGGCGCTCGAGCCTCGCACCTTCGTGGAAATCCACCCCCGCAAGCTGCGTGTGCTGGTGCCCGCTGAAGCCGCGTTTGAATCCGATAAAACGGAGACTACGACAGCGTCGCAGGTGCCACAATAAGCGAAATGCCCAGGCCAGAGGGCTCCGGGCATCGTCGATATCGAAACGGCGAAAGGCGCCGGCAGGAGTTCGCGTCAGGCTCTTTGCTCAGGATCGCCGTCTTCCACATCACCCGCGTCGGCCTCGTCGTCGAAGCCTAAAGCATCGACCGTTCCATAGGTGTGCCCGCCTTCGGCCAAAAGCGCCAAAGCCTCGCGGATCTGCATCTCGAGGAGGCTTGGCTCTCCCGGTTCGTCGCCGCGCTCGGCTGCGGCATAACGGGCCATCGCCTCGAGGCGCGCCTGACGGTCGTCAGGCTCGATCTCGGGGTCGTTCAGCACCGCGTGGACATCGTCGTGCGTCAGCGGCCGATCAGGACGGGGGAACGCCTCAGAACCGTCCGATGCCTCCAGGGCGGGACTGCGTTCGATGGGCTTTTCAGTCGTCATGTCTCATTTCCTCCCGTGACCAGGCTTACGCACCCTATCAACTCTATCAGTTTGTCTTCTCGGGGGCAGCCGGCGCCTGCTGAATGCCCGCGTCGGGAGACACGGTCACGGGTGCCGCGTCGGCAGGCGCGTTGGAGGCGTTCGCCGCCGGGCTCGCCCCTGCCGTCGGCGGCGGCGGCGCATCCGGCAGAATCCAACCATAAATGCCCAGACCGATAAAGGCGATGGCCGCCAAGCTCAGCGCCGCGATCAGGATAATCAGAATGGGTGCGCCCCTTCGGCCCTGGCGGGCATTCTCGGGATCAAGCTTCGGCATCGTCGAGAATCTCCGTTGTTCGAATTTCGTGCGGTGCTCGACGCGCGGCTGGGCCACCCGCCTCATCTGTAAACGCAAGGAGATGGTCGGAGGTTGCTCTCCGCGGCCACGGGGAGGGCAGGGAAACTCGCAAGCAAGAACCTGGGATGGCGAACCCGCATTTAATTGATGTGCGGCGCATGAGAGCGAATGAGCTCTACCCGGCGAGATCAATCGCCGAGCAGCGACCCATAAAACCCGCGAGGGCGGAGCTACTCGCTCCGCCCTTGGCGCTTGCGAAGAACGCGATAGGCGACCAGACCCCCGAGAAGGCCGGCGGGGACAAGAATAAGACTCTTGCGGTTTTTCACGGCGCCCGCCGCCTGCGAGGCCGTGGACATGGCGGCGACTCCGGCCAGGGAGTTGATGTCCCGCTGAAGGCGTCCGCTGGACGCCTTGCGTCCTTGACGGCGCGCCATGGCCAGCATGATCCATACGATCAACGTCACGACGAGCCAGAAGGCCGCGAAGCCCAAAGCGGCGTAAAGCGGCCCGAACTCGAGGGCCGCCCAGACATAGATGGCGAGAAGCAGAGATATCAGAAGACATAGGGCGCTTCCGGCAAGCAGTCCGTACAGGACCGCGAGCCGCTTCAGCCGGGCTATGAACGCCGTGACCTCGCCCAAGGCGAGGCCCATCAGAACTTGCGCTATCATGCCTTAGCGTCTGAACAAACGAGCGTAGAGATATCCTGCTGCCGCTGCGATCAGGACGCTTTTGATCGGCTCGGCGCGGACGCGCTCCGAAAGCTGCTCCTCGATTTCGCCGACGCTATCCTGCATCTGCCGCATGTAGCGCTCCCCGCGCTCGCGAACGTCATCGCGAAGGGCGTAAGCCTGCTGCCGGGCTCCCTCGGCGCGCTCACCCGCCAAAGACCGCAGCGCTTCGGCGACGCCCGCAACGTCTTCCCGCAGCTTGGCGACCTGAGCCTCGAGGTCGGAGGAAGCCGGTGTTTCTGCTCCAGCGGATGCGCCGGCATTGGGGATGGATTCGGACGGCATTGCAACCCTCTCTAATACTGACACGCCGGCTCATCGGCCGCGGAAGCTCGCCATTGGCGAAGAGGCCGGCCACTCGATGTTCCGCCAGAGCTGAACGCCGCTGGCGCCCGGCGGTTCCCGGCCGCCTCAGGCGGCCGGCGCGACGCCGATGATCTGCGACGCGACGGAGTCGGGGCCGTAGTCGCCGTCGCCTTCGAGGCCGAGCAAATCGGCCAGACGGGTACGGGCGCGCGAGACGCGGCTCTTGATGGTTCCCACGGCACAGTTACAGATCACGGCGGCCTCCTCATAGGAGAAGCCCGAGGCTCCGATCAGGATCAGGGCTTCGCGCTGGTCGTCCGGAAGCTGGTCCAGGGCGGCGCGGAAGTCCTGGAGGTCGAGGTGTCCCTGCTGCTCCGGATGCCCGGCGAGGCGCATGGCATGCAGGCCGTCGACGTCCTGCACCTCACGCCCCTTCTTGCGCATCTGGGTGTAAAATTCATTGCGCAGGATGGTGAACAACCAAGCCTTTAGGTTGGTGCCGGGCTGAAACGTGTGTTGCTTGTCCCAAGCCTTGACCAGGGTTTCCTGTACGAGGTCGTCGGCACGATCCGACGATCCCGCCAGCGAGGCGGCAAAGGCACGCAGGTTCGGGATGATCGAAATCAGCTCCCGACGAAATTCGGGCGAAGTGTCAGTCATGATCACTCCTCTCAGCTTGAGCGCTTCGAGGCTAATTCGGCAGCATCCAGCGCGTCGAGGAGACTCAAGAACCTGTCGGGGACCGGTTCACTCGCTACATCCTCGTAATACGCCTTGAGCCGGCGGCCGATGGCGGTGTTGGGGCCAAGATCAGGCGGCTCCGAGCCTCGTTCCGCGGGTGCAGTTTGCAAGGCGTTTTCCTCACGATCACTATCTTCCATTCGCCTTCTCGCAGGGTCCCGCTGGCGCCTAGCCTGGTCTCATAGACAGTGGCACCAAAATCGATCTCATTTCCGCATTAGATGTAGAGGTCTTCGCATTGCTCAACCCCTTACGTCCATCATCTCTCTTTTTGCGTTTCTGAATTATGGACCGAGCGGGAACTCTCGCATCTTCGAGGCGACGTCCTATCTATAAGGGCCGAACCGGCGTTGCGGTTCCACCACACTGGAACTTTCGCAACGCTGCATCATTTTTGCCAATCGATCTGCGTCGTTGTGGCGCGGGCCGATGCCATTCGATCTATCGATCGACAGGAGGGGTAGTAATCAATGTCGATGTCCTCCCGCATAGCGCCGCATATTCCTTATCTGCGACGGTATGCACGTGCTCTTACCGGCTCCCAGGCTTCCGGGGATGCTTACGTGGCCGCCGTCCTTGAGGCGCTGATCGCGGACCCGACGCTCTTTGATGCGGATAAAAACCCTCGCATCTCGCTCTACCACCTCTTCTCCTCGCTGTGGCAGTCGCTGGAGGTGAACATTCACGAGGACGCGCCGTCCTCGGCTTGGGAGGAGCGGGCGTCCCGGAACTTGCGTGCCATCGCGCCGTTGCCTCGCCAGGCTTTCCTGCTGGTAGCCGTTGAGGGATTCACGACGGCCGAGGCGGCGACGATCCTTGGGGTCGACGACCCCGAGTTCTCCAGCCTCATCGACCAGGCCAGCGCCGACATCGGGCGCCAGATGTCCACCAGCGTCATGATCATCGAGGATGAGCCGCTGATTGCCATGGACATCGAGCAGATGGTGGAAAGCCTCGGTCATAGCGTCACCGGCATCGCGCGCACGCACAAGGAGGCTATTCATCTGTTCGACGAGCAGAAGCCGGGGATGGTGCTCGCAGACATCCAGCTTGCCGACGGCAGTTCCGGCATCGACGCGGTCAACGATATCCTGTCTCAGGTTTCCGTGCCGGTTATCTTCATCACCGCTTTTCCTGAGCGCCTTCTGACTGGCGAACGGCCCGAGCCCACCTTCCTGGTCACGAAGCCGTTCAACCCCGACATGGTGAAGGCGCTGATCAGTCAGGCTCTGTTCTTCAACTCTGACAAGAAGGCGGCCGCATAGCGGATGGCCTTGCGATAGGGCGGCGGCACGCGGGAACGGGGCCCTGCCTCAGTCTCCCGGGCGTGCCGCAGCCCTTCCTCTAGGGGAGTTTTCCACAGGATCGGGACGGGGTATAGGAACCTTGGTCCGTCACTTTCGTTCTGGCTGGACGACTAGGAGTTTTTTCGAAGCATCGGGGAGATGAAGTCGGTTGGTCGTGATGGCGCCGACCTCAGTCGGGCGGTGCGCGTTTCGCTCGACTTCATGTTGTCGGCTTCAGAGAATGCAACGAGTACGCCTCATGTTTGTTCGATTGCGAGCGTCTGCGCATGGTCGCGTATAAGACGCTCAAGGCCCTGGCCAACACGGACCTTGCGGTGTTCGCGCAAGATGTCGGGTTGCGCTATCAGTGGGTCTTCAATGGCGGTAACTCTTGGTTGCAGTCGGATGTGACCGGCAAGTCCGACCTTGATGTGCTCGGCGGCGCGGCTGGGGAGAGGGCATCTGCCGTCAAGCAGGAAGTCCTGGACCGCCAAGTGCCGGCTCGGTTTGAGCTGGCCGTTCCTTCTCAGCGCGGGTTGAGGTGGTTCGACGTCCGTGTCGATGTGGACCGTGACGATGATGGGGTCGTGGTCGGCATCATCGGGACGTCGATGGAGATCACCGAGCAGAAGCGTCGCGAGGAAACCCTAAAGACGCTGCTGCGCGAACTTTCCCATCGTTCCAAAAATCTCCTCGCGATCATTCAAAGCTTGGCGAGTCAGACGGCGCGACATGCCGTCACCGTTCCGGAATTCCTCGTGCGGTTTCGCGGGCGCATCCAATCCCTTGCGTCGTCTCAGGATATTGTGACGGATGCCGATTGGCGCGGCGCCGATCTCGCCAGCCTTATCGCCATGCAGGTGGAGCGCTATGCGCCTGACGGCATGCAGCAGATCATGTTCACGGGCCCAGACGTTTATCTGACGCCGACGGCGTCGCTTCACGTTGGACTTGCGCTGCATGAACTCGCAGTCAACGCCGCTTCCTATGGCTCTCTGTCGGTGCCGGGCGGGCGGGTTGCCATCCGCACTGCCCTCGTCGAAAGTGAAGGGGGGGATATTCGCCTGAGTCTGTCCTGGGTCGAGACAAACGGCCCTCGTGTCAAAGCCGATCGCGACGCGCGGTTTGGCACCTCGACCCTTGAGCGCATCGTGCCCAATTCTGTGGGGGGCGAGGCGCGGCTCGAATACCTGCCGGAAGGCATTCGCTACACTTTGCTGGTTCCCGACTCTCAGTTCGAGCTGATCGATGAGAAGGCCGCGAGCTAGCGAGCGATGATTCGCGGCATTTGATCCGTTCCCGTTGACCGTCGTTCACGCTGTCGTCAAGTGCCATTCGTTGTTAAGACGGGAACAAGACTTCCTCTCCGACATTGTTCAGGCAAAGGAGAGGTATCATGGAACAGATTGCTGCTTTCATGTTGCTGGTCGGTTGTTCTTCCGATCTTGGCACGTGCACCGAGGTGCCTGTTCCCGTCGCCGCCTATGAATCCGTCGACGCTTGCCGGGCGGATCTTTCCCTGCAGATGCGGTTGAGCGGGTCGCCGGCTCCGAAGATGTTCGGTGCCTGCACTCAGATCGATTCGCGTATGTTCCACGAGGCCGCGACGGTGGCCTGGGAGATCAGCGGGGACGGGCGCCTGATCGTGGATGTCGAAACCGACCACAACCGCGAGCCCCAGAGGGTCGCATCTCGTTAAGGCTTTTTGAAAATCTTACCGAGTTAGGATGGACTGCATTTTTCGCGCGCCTACTTGGAACGCGGCCGGCTGTTGAGCATTGTGCGGCTGGGACGAAAGTTTAAGAGAGGCGTCTGACATGAAGAAATTGCTGGTCGTGGGGTGTGCTGCCCTGACACTCGGCTTTGCCGGATGCACCGCGGAAGACCGTGCCACTGGCACCGGCGCGGTGGTGGGTGGCCTCGGAGGTGCCGCGATCGGCGCTGCGGTGGGCGACACCAAGGGCGCGGTCATCGGTGGTGCCGTTGGCGCCATGAGCGGCGCCGTGGTTGGAAACATGGTCGGGCGCTCGCAGAGCGGTGACTGTATCTATCAGGATCCGCGCACCGGTCGGCGTTATGTGGCGGCTTGCCCGCGCTAAGCCCGCCAGTATTGTGAGACATCGGGGCACCGTCTGCGATCGCGGGCGGTGCCTTTTCGTAAAGGGGGATGCCATGCTCGCTGCCGATGTTGTCGCTTCGGCGCCAAAGCGCCGTGGACGAGCGCGGCGGTGCCTTCGCCTTCCGGCCCGACTGGCTGTTTTGAGCTGCGTCGGCATTCTTTCCGGGTGTACCGGCGGCGGCGACCTTCCTCCGGTTTTCAATGCGGTCTTTGGTCTCCGCAATGCTCGGGCCGTTCCCCATGAGGTCGGCACAATCCCCGAGCGTCAGGTCTCGGCGCGCGATCACCTCATCGGAGGAGCCGCCAACGATCCCGGCTCATGCATCTATAACGACACGGCCGGTCGGCGGTTCAAGGCTGCCTGTCCCGACGGCTACGAAATCCCTTGACAGAGTGAGCTTACAGCGGGCTCGCGGCCTATTCGGAGGCTTCCTCGCCGCCGCTGTCCAGCAACTGCTTGAAGAGCATGTCGTAATCGTCGGGCGTACGCGCAGGGCGAGAGAAGACGATGCGCTCGATCCGATCGCCCAACATCATCTCAAAACCGGTCGGGTCAAGCGTCGCCACCCGCCATCCGAGTTCGTCGGAGCGCAGGAGGCGGCTCGCCAAGTTTGCCGCCACGTCTGGCGCCGTGGAGAGGCGGTCTATGATGTCGGCCTCCGCCTCTGCGAGCGCCTCTTCGACAGACGCACACAGATCATCGGGCGAAAGAGCATAGGCGCGGGCAAAGCCGCCGTTGAGGCGGGCGCGCTCAATGGCGATGGCAACGAAGGAAAAATCACCAAAATCAGCATAGGTCGTGGATTTGCGGTGACGAGAGAGGAAGCGGCGGCGCACACGCGCATGCCGCGGGTCGCCGCTGGCGAGGAGCTCGGCGCGGCCCGACACGGTTAGTCGCGGATGGGCGAGGGGGTCTCCCTTGCCAGGTTCGCCGAATAGGAGCGAGCAGCGCGAATCATTGGCGAGAGCGGCCGTATGGGGCGCGAGGCTTGAGACGAGGAGAGTCGGCGCTCCGTCCGCGTCAGTCGCGACGGCGACGCGGCTTGCCATGGGATAGCCAGTTTCGGGCTCGACCGTGGCGAGGGAGGCGTGACGGGCTGTGCGCAGAAGAATTTGCGCCATGAGGCGCGCGTCATCGTCGAGGCTGCGCAGCACGTCGTCAGGCGGATTTGTCATCATCATCCTCGCTGTGGTTTGACCTTCCCCCTGGCAGAGGGTCTATAGCTGGTTTTGAAGTGGCTCGCCGCAAGGGAGAAGTATCGTGTCCGACACAGTGCGCCAATCCATTCTCGACATTCTACGTCAGATGAATCCCCCCGACGGGAAGGGCGACGTCGTCTCTCGAGGCATGGTCTCAGAAATCTTCGTTGCCGACGGTAAGGCATTCTTTTCATTGACGGTCCCGGCTGGTCAGGCAGCGGCGTTCGAGCCGTTTTGCCGTGCGGTGGAAGAGCGGGTGCGTACGGTCGAGGGGGTTCGCTCTGCCGTCGTGGCGCTCACGGGCGAGCGTGAGGCAGGGCAGGCTGGCGCTACGCCGCCATCGCGCCCGGCGGCCGTTCCGCAGGTGGGCCGTCCTGCCCGCGCCAAGCCGGAGGTTCCCGGCGTGAAGTCCATCATCGCCGTTGCTTCCGGCAAGGGCGGCGTCGGCAAGTCGACGACCTCGGTCAATCTCGCGCTCGGCTTCGCCGCTTTGGGGCTCAAGGTCGGCATTCTGGACGCGGACGTTTACGGCCCGTCCATCCCGCGCCTTCTCGGTCTCTCTGGAGCGCCGGCGTCCGAGGGGCAGGTGCTCCTCCCCAAGGAGGCGTTCGGGCTCAAGGCCATGTCCATCGGCCTTCTCGTGGAGGAGGACACGCCGATGATCTGGCGTGGTCCCATGGTCATGTCCGCCCTGACCCAGCTTCTGCGCGAGGTCGCCTGGGGCGATCTTGATCTTCTGGTGGTGGACATGCCTCCGGGCACCGGCGACGCTCAGCTGACCATGGCTCAGCAGGTCCCGCTGGCCGGTGCGGTGATCGTCTCCACGCCCCAGGATCTGGCTCTTCTCGATGCGCGAAAGGGCATCGCCATGTTCCAGAAAGTGGACGTGCCCGTGCTCGGCGTGGTCGAGAACATGAGCTATTTCCTCTGTCCGTCCTGCGGCACGCGTTCCGACATCTTCGGTCATGGCGGGGCGAGGGCGGAGGCCGAGCGGCTTGGCGCTCCCTTCCTCGGAGAGGTGCCGCTTCACATGGCGATCCGTGAAAAATCCGATGCGGGGCAACCAGTGGTCGCAACGGAGCCGGACGGGCCTCACGCCGCAATCTATCGCGAAATCGCGGCCAAGACGCTTGCAGAATTGGACCGCGTCGAGGTCGGCCGGGACAGCGGGCCGCGCATCGTCTTTGAGTAGCTGCCCATTGTTTGGGCTTGCAACAATGGCGAAAATGTGTGGGATGCCTCTTTTCGGAGAGCCCGCCGGCTCTCCCGAAATTCAGGGAGACGTTCTAGATGAAGACAACGATGAAGCTCCTCGCGGCGACCGCCCTGGCGGTGACGCTTGGCTCCGCCGCTTCCGCAAAGACTCTCGTCTACTGCTCCGAGGGTTCTCCGGAAGGCTTCGACCCAGGCCTCTACACCACCGGCACCACTTTCGACGCCGCCTCGCGCACGGCCTATAACCGTCTGGTTGAGTTCAAGCACGGCTCGACCGAGGTCGAGCCGGGCCTCGCCGAATCCTGGAAGGTTTCCGACGACGGCACGGAGTACACCTTCAAGCTCCGTCCGGGCGTCAAGTTCCAGACGACCGAGTACTTCACGCCGAGCCGCGAGCTGAACGCCGACGACGTCATCTTCTCCTTCGAGCGCCAGCTCAAGAAGGACAACGAGTGGAACCAGTACGTCGCCGGCGCGAGCTGGGAATATTCGGATGGAATGGGCTTCCCCGACCTGATCAAGTCGATTGAGAAGGTCGACGATCTCACGGTCAAGTTCGTCCTGTCGCGGCCCGAGGCGCCTTTCCTGGCCGATCTCGCCATGGATTTCGCCTCGATCCTGTCGAAGGAATACGCCGACAAGCTGGCGGCCGATGGCAACAAGGACCAGCTCAACCAGGAGCCGCTCGGCACCGGGCCGTTCCAGTTCGTCGCCTACCAGACCGACGCGGTGATCCGCTTCCAGGCCAACCCCGACTACTGGGGCGGCAAGCAGCCGATCGACGATCTCGTCTTCGCCATCACCAGCGATGCCTCCGTCCGCATGCAGAAGCTGCAGGCCGGCGAGTGCCACATCATGCCGTATCCGAACGCGGCGGACGTGGCGACCCTGAAGTCGGACCCGAACCTGACGGTTCTCCAGCAGAACGGCCTCAACGTCGCCTATCTCGCCTACAACGTCACGCAGCCGCCCTTCGACAAGCCCGAAGTGCGCAAGGCGCTGAACATGGCGGTCAACAAGCAGGCGATCGTCGACGCCGTGTTCCAGGGCGCGGCCTCTGTCGCCAAGAACCCGATTCCGCCGACGATGTGGTCCTACAACGACGACGTCAAGGACGACCCCTATGATCCCGAGGCGGCCAAGAAGATGCTGGCCGACGCGGGCGTCAAGGATCTCAGCATGAAGCTCTGGGCCATGCCCGTGAGCCGTCCCTACATGCTGAACGCCCGCCGTGCGGCCGAGTTGATGCAGGCGGACCTCGAGAAGATCGGCGTCAAGGCCGAGATCGTCACCTACGAGTGGGCCGAGTACATCGAGCGCTCGAAGGCGAAGGACCGTGACGGCGCCGTCATGCTCGGCTGGACTGGCGACAACGGCGATCCGGACAACTTCCTTGATACGCTGCTCGGCTGCGACGCCGTCGGCGGCAACAACCGCGCCCAGTGGTGCGACAAGGACTTCGACGATCTGATGACGAAGGCCAAGGAGACCTCCGATCAGGCCGAGCGCACCAAGCTCTACAAGCAGGCGCAGGTCATCTTCAAGGAGCAGGCTCCCTGGAACACGCTCGATCACTCGGTGGTGTTCATGCCGATGAGCAAGAAGGTCAAGAACTTCGTCCAGGATCCGCTTGGCTACCACCGCTTCGACGGCGTGGACATCGAGGAATAGGACGGCAATAGCAAAACCGGAGGGGCGGGCTTCAAGCTCGCCCCTTCTGCTTTGAAAGAAGCCAATCGCGCGCCGCACCGCTGCCGCACAAGAGCCGGGCCCGCCGGACCTTCACGGTCTTTCACCGAAAGACTTGCTCTGGCCCCTTGCAGGAAGCCTCGCGCTGCGGCAGACACCGGCCTAAAGCCGGTATGGTAGGCCGAACTCGCGGAGGAGGCCATGTTCAAGTTTCTTTTGTCTCGCGTGGCGGTTCTGATCCCCACCTTCATCGGGGTGTCGATCGTCGCCTTCGCCTTCATCAGGCTTCTGCCGGGCGATCCGGTCCAGATGCTCGCGGGCGAGCGCGTCGTCTCGCCCGAGCGGCACGCCGAAATCATGCATGCCCTGGGCTACGACCAGCCCATCATCATGCAGTACCTCGATTATATCTGGCGCCTTCTCCACGGCGATTTCGGCACGTCGATCGTCACCAAGCGCGGTGTTATCGGAGAGTTCTTCAAGCTCTTCCCGGCCACGCTGGAGCTCTCCTTCTGCGCCATCATCTTTGCGGTCGCCCTTGGCGTTCCGGCCGGCGTCTTCGCGGCGGTCAAGCGTGGCTCCTGGTTCGACCAGACGGTGATGGGCGCGGCGCTCGTCGGCTATTCGATGCCGATCTTCTGGTGGGGATTGCTGCTCATCATCCTGTTCTCGGGCACATGGCATCTGACGCCCGTCTCGGGGCGGATCGACCTGCTCTACTTCTTCCCGAAGGGCACCGGCTTCATGATCTATGACGCCGCTGTGTCGGGGCAGAAGGGCGCGCTGAGGTCGGCGCTTTCGCACCTCATCCTGCCGGCGATCGTGCTCGGCACCATCCCGCTCGCGGTGATCGCGCGCCAGACGCGCTCGGCCATGCTGGAAGTGCTGGGCGAGGATTATGTGCGCACGGCCAAGGCCAAAGGCCTGTCACGCTTCCGCGTGGTCGGCATCCATGCGCTGCGCAACGCGCTGATCCCGGTGGTCACGACCATCGGCCTTCAGGTGGGCGTGATGATGGCGGGCGCCATCCTCACCGAGACCATCTTCTCCTGGCCCGGCATCGGCAAGTGGATGGTCGATAGCGTGTTCAAGCGCGACTATCCGGTGGTCCAGGGCGGACTGCTGCTCATCGCCATGGTCATCATGTTCGTCAACCTCGTGGTCGATCTGCTCTATGGCGTGATCAACCCGCGCGTTCGCGTGCGCTAGCTCAAGCGGAAGGACCCTCATGAGCCATATCGAGGCCCAGGAAGCTGAAGCGGGCGTGGGCGAGAGCCTTCCCGATCGAGCGCCGCAAAAATCCGTGCGCCGGCAGATGCTGGCGGAGTTCTGGTTCTATTTCTCGGAGAACAAGGGCGCGGTCATCGGCCTGTGCGTCTTCGCGCTGGTCGTGATCATCGCGCTGGCGGCCCCGATCATCGCGCCGCATTCGCCGACTCTCCAGAATCGCGACGCGCTGTTGATTCCCCCCTTCTGGGAGGACGGCGGGCGCCTCAGCTACCTTCTCGGCACGGATGCCGTGGGCCGCGACATTCTATCGCGCCTCATCTTCGGCGCGCGCTATTCCCTCTTCATCGGCGTCATCGTCGTGGTGATCGCGGTGTCGCTGGGCATCGCCGTCGGCCTCATCGCGGGCTATGTCGGCGGCTGGGTCGATACCGTCATCATGCGTGTGATGGACATCATCCTCGCCTTTCCCTCGCTGCTCCTGGCGCTCGTTCTGGTGGCGGTGCTGGGACCCGGACTGACCAACGCGATGATCGCCATCGCGCTCGTGCTCCAGCCACACTTCGTGCGTCTGACCCGCGCCTCGGTGATGGCAGAGAAGCAGCGCGACTACGTGACGGCGGCGCGCGTGGTGGGGGCGGGGCCGATTCGGCTCATGGTGGTGACGATCCTGCCCAATTGCCTTGGCCCGCTCATCGTCCAGGCGACGCTGTCCTTCTCCAACGCCATTCTCGACGCCGCGGCTCTCGGCTTCCTCGGCATGGGGGCTCAGCCGCCGACGCCGGAATGGGGCACCATGCTGGCCGAGGCGCGGGAATTCATCCTACGCGCCTGGTGGGTGGTGACGTTCCCTGGCGTCGCCATCCTGATCACGGTGCTCGCCATCAACCTCGTCGGAGACGGCCTGCGCGATGCGCTGGATCCGAAAATGAAGAGGAGCTGAGCGAAATGTCTCTTCTGACCATTCGGAACCTCTCCGTCACCTTCGCCACCGCCTCCGGTCCGTTTCGCGCGGTGGACGGGGTCGACATGACCATCGCTCCGGGTGAGGTCGTCGGCATCGTCGGCGAGTCCGGTTCGGGCAAGTCGGTTGCCATGCTCGGCCTCATGGGGCTTCTGCCGGATTCTGCGACGGTTACGGCGGACGTCATCTCGTTCGAGGGGCGCGACATGCTCAAAATGAGCAATCGCGAGCGCCGCAAGATCATCGGCAAGGACATCGCCATGATCTTTCAGGAGCCCATCGCCAGCCTCAATCCCTGCTTCACCGCCGGCTACCAGATCGGCGAGGCGCTGAAGACGCATCTCGGCCTCGACAAGAAGGCGGCCCGCCGGCGCACCATCGAGCTGCTCAGCCAGGTCGGCATCCCCGAGCCCGAGCGCCGGATGACGGCCTATCCGCATCAGCTCTCAGGCGGCATGAGCCAGCGCGTCATGATCGCCATGGCCATCGCCTGCGAGCCTAAGCTGCTGATCGCCGACGAGCCGACGACCGCCCTGGACGTGACCATTCAGGCCCAGATCCTCGATCTTCTGCTCGATCTTCAGCGCGAGCGCGGAATGGCGATGATCCTCATCACCCACGACATGGGCGTGATCGCGGAGACGGCCGAGCGCGTGGTGGTGCAATATGCCGGCCAGCAGGTGGAGCGGCAGAGCGTTGCCAACCTTTTCGAGACGCCGCGCCACCCCTATACCTCCGCTTTGCTTGCCGCGATGCCGGAGCGGGCGCGCGGCGGCCGCCTGCCCACCATTCCCGGCGTCGTGCCGGGGCAGGGGGACCGGCCGACCGCCTGCCTCTTCAATCCCCGCTGCCCCAAGGCCGACGAGCGCTGCCGCACGGTGGTGCCGCCGCGCCAGCCGGCGGAGCTGGGCGAGGCCCTTTGCCACTATCCGGTTGGGGCGGACCCGCGTCCGCCCGAAGCCATCCCGCCCGGGTTCGGGCCGCTTTCGCGCCAGCCTCTCGAAGGCGGCGCCCGCGCCTCGACCATCGCTCCGGAAGTGCCGGGAGACGCCCGATGACCGCCATCGTCACCGCCAAGAATCTCAGCCAGATCTATGAGCTGAAACGCGGCATGTTCGCCAAGCCGCTGGCTCTGAAGGCGGTCAAGGAAACCAGTTTCACGGTCGAGCAGGGGGAAACCCTTGCCATCGTCGGTGAATCCGGCTGCGGCAAGTCGACGCTGGCGCGCATGCTGACCATGATCGAGCCGCCCACCGAGGGCGAGCTGACGATCGACGGCATCCGTATCGCCGAGGCCAGCGACAGCGATCTGAAACGGCTGCGCTCGATCGTCCAGATCGTCTTCCAGAACCCCTATGGCGCGCTCAACCCACGGCAGAAAGTGGGGGCGATCCTGGAGGAGCCCCTGAAGATCAACACAAGCCTGTCGGCGGCCGAGCGCCGCGAGCGGGCCGAGAAGATGCTGGCGGAGGTGGGGCTTCGGCCGGAGCATTACGGGCGCTATCCGCACATGTTCTCCGGCGGACAGCGCCAGCGCATCGCCATTGCCCGCGCCATCATGCTGGAGCCGAAGATCCTGGTGCTCGACGAGCCGGTGTCGGCCCTCGACGTGTCGATCCAGGCGCAGATCCTGAACCTCCTCGCCGAGCTGCAGGAGCGGCTGGGACTGACCTACATCTTCATCAGCCACGACCTTTCCGTGGTTCGCCATGTGGCGACGCGCGTGATGGTGATGTATCTCGGCCGGCCGGTCGAGATCGCGCCGGTGGAAGAGCTTTACGCCAATCCGCTGCATCCCTACACGCGCGCGCTGCTGGCGGCGACGCCTGCCGCCCGGCCGGGAAGGCGCGGGGCGCGCCAGCGGCTGACCGGCGAGCTACCTTCGCCCATCAATCCGCCGACGGGCTGCGCTTTCCATCCCCGCTGCCCCTACGCCGACGAGCGGACAAAGCGCGAGCGCCCGGAGCTGACGCAGCACGGCAAGACAATGGTCGCCTGTTTCGCCGTCGACGAGGGGCGGTTGCCGCCGCCCGACGCCGCGGTGGTGGAGACGCCCGAGCCGCGCGCCTGATCTCTCGCGGAAGCGGGGCAGGGGCTTGTAACGCTCGACGGACGCATGCTTCGAGAAACACGCTAGGTGGGCATCCTATACCGGGTGCCCGTCTCAGCTCGCGCAAAGCGGGGATCAGCCGTTTGACAGATTCGGCTGGCCGATGCCCGGATGTTCGGGTGTATATTTTGCCAGCTACAGGAAAAGCAGCGGAAATCGCGCTGATCTTGCCCTGTAGGTGAGTGATCACAGAGCGTCCATGCGTCTCATGGTTGTTCGAAACACTTGCGGTACGCCTCAAGTTAAGCTCTATTGGCTATCGACCCGGCGCTGCATGCCTGGGGAGATAGGGCGTCCGGGGTGGGGGCTTCACAGCAGCGCTCAACAAGAGTTGTCATCTCCCTACGGGGAACCTGAAAAGATGTCTGGTGTGAAAACACACGCGCCATGGCTTTTGCTTGGCGTGGTCGGCGCACTTTGTCTTGCCGTCGTCGCCACGCAAAGAAGCGAGCCGGTCAACGCGCTTTGGATCGTCGTCGCGGCGATCTCGATCTATCTCGTCGCCTACCGCTACTACAGCCGCTTCATCGCCGAAAAGGTGATGCGCCTCGACCCCGCCCGCGTGACGCCGGCGGTGCGCCACAACAACGGCCTCGACTACGTTCCGACCGACAAGTACGTGCTTTTCGGCCACCACTTCGCGGCCATCGCCGGCGCCGGCCCGCTGGTCGGACCCGTTCTGGCCGCGCAGATGGGCTATCTGCCGGGTACGCTCTGGATCATCGCCGGCGTGGTGCTGGCCGGCGCCGTCCAGGACTTTATGGTTCTCTTCGTTTCCATGCGCCGCGACGGTCGCTCGCTGGGCGAGCTGATCCGCTCCGAAATGGGGCCGATCCCCGGTGTCATCGCGCTGTTCGGCACCTTCATGATCATGGTGATCATCCTGGCGGTTCTGGCGCTGATCGTCGTCAAGGCGCTGACCAACAGCCCGTGGGGCACGTTCACCGTCGCCGCCACCATTCCGATCGCCATCTTCATGGGCGTCTATACGCGCTTCATCCGGCCGGGCCGCATCGGCGAGGTGTCGATCATCGGCTTCATCCTTCTCATGCTGGCGATCGTCTACGGCCAGTCGGTGGCGCTCAGCCCGACGCTCGCGCCCCTCTTCACCTTCACCGGCACACAGCTCTGCTGGATCCTGATCGTCTATGGCTTCGTCGCGTCGATCCTGCCGGTGTGGCTGCTGCTCGCACCGCGCGACTATCTGTCGACCTTCCTCAAGATCGGCACCATCATGGCGCTGGCCATCGGCATTTTCGTCATCGCGCCGCCGCTTCAGCTGCCGCCCCTGACCAAGTTCGTCGACGGCACGGGCCCGGTGTGGTCGGGCTCGCTCTTCCCGTTCCTCTTCATCACTATCGCCTGCGGCGCGGTTTCCGGCTTCCACGCCCTGATCTCGTCCGGCACGACACCGAAGCTGATCGATAACGAGAGGAACGCGCCGTTCATCGGCTATGGCGGCATGCTGATGGAGTCCTTCGTCGCCATCATGGCGCTGGTCGCCGCCAGCGTCATCGATCCGGGCGTCTACTTCACCATGAACAGCCCCGCCGCCGTCGTCGGCACCACCGCCGAAACGGCGTCCGCCGCCGTCACGCAGATGGGCTTCGCGGTGTCGCCGGACGTCATCACGCAGACGGCGTCCGACGTCGGCGAGACGACCATCATCTCGCGCGCCGGCGGTGCGCCGACGCTTGCGGTCGGCATGGCCCACATCCTGTCGAACACCATCGGCGGCAAGGCTATGATGGCCTTCTGGTATCACTTCGCCATCCTGTTCGAGGCGCTGTTCATCCTGACGGCGGTGGATGCCGGCACGCGCGCCGGGCGCTTCATGCTGCAGGACCTCATCGGCATGTTCGCGCCGAGCTTCCGCTCGACATCGAGCTGGGTGCCGAGCATCGTGGCGACGGCGCTGTGCGTCGCTGCATGGGGATACATGCTCTATCAGGGCGTGACCGACCCGCTCGGCGGCATCAACACGCTGTGGCCGCTCTTCGGCATCTCCAACCAGATGCTGGCCGCCGTCGCGCTTGTCCTCGGCACCGTGGTGATCTTCAAGATGAAGCGCCAGCGCTATGCCTGGGTGACGATCCTGCCGACCATCTGGCTCGTCCTCTGCACGTTGACCGCGGGTGCGCTCAAGGTCGTGTCCTCCGATCCCAAGGTCGGTTTCCTCGCCCATGCCCGCATCTTCTCGGATGCGCTCGCGAGGGGCGAGGTGCGCGCACCGGCCAAGGACATCGCGCAGATGAACCAGGTCATCATGAACGACTACGTGGACGCGGCGCTGTCCGTGCTCTTCATCCTGGTCGTGGCCAGCATCGTCATCTACGGCATCGGAGCCTGCATGAAGGCGATGCGCGAGCCCACCTGGACGGCGAACGAAGTGCCGTCCTCGGCCGTGGCCGCCGAATAAGGAGGCATGATGGAGGAAACCGCTTCTTCTTCCACCGTCGCGGGTCGCCTCTTCGCGATCGGGCGTTGTCTTTGCGACAGCGCCCGGTTGATGGTGGGTATGCCCAACTATGACAACTACGTCGCCCATGTGAGGGCGACGCATCCCGATCAGGAGCCGATGAGCTACGAGGCGTTCTTCCGAGACCGCCAGAACGCCCGCTATGGCGGCGATGGTCGCGGCGGCTTCCGTTGCTGCTGATTTCTTGGTGATGTGAGGAAGGGCTTCGCTCTCAGACCACGAGGGCGGAGCTGTTCTTGATCTCCTCCATGACGGCATAGGTGTGCGTTTCGCGCACGCCGGGCATCGAGAGAATCGCGTCGGAGAGAAAGGTCCGATAGGCGTCCATGTCCTTGATGCGTGCCTTGACCAGATAGTCGAAGCCGCCGGCCACCATATGGCATTCCATGATGTCGGGATTGGCCTTGGCGGCGAGCGCGAAGTCGGCGAAGACTTCGTTGCTGGTGCGCTCTAGCTTCACCTCGACGAAGACGATGAGCCCGCGATCGAGCTTGTCGGGCGAAAGCCGCGCCCGATAGCCGAGGATGTAGCCGTCGCGCGTCAGGCGGCGGACGCGATCTGCCGTTGCGGTCGGCGAAAGGTGCACCCGCTCCGCCAGCTCCAGATTTGTCAGCCGGCCGTTGCTCTGAAGCTCACGGAGGATTTTGCGGTCTTTTTCATCAATCGCTGTCATGTTCTCTGTTTCGAGGTTCCTGAATGGCGAAGGATGCGCCTTGAGGGGCAATCTTTAGTGAGAATCGCGTCGGGCTTTCACCGTATCCTTTGCTGATCCGTTGTCCAGAGAAAGACGAAGATGAGCGACACGCCGCCCCCTTTCGCCGCCCCCTATGCCCCCGATCACGAAGCCGCCGTCTCCGATGTCCTTCGCCGCGCGGAGGCGCTGCCCTTCGACAGGGCGGCGGCGCAGGCGCGGGCACGGGAGCTCATCCTGGGCATGCGCAAGAAGGCGCGCGGCATAGGCGCCGTCGAGGATTTCATGCGCGAGTTCGGCCTGTCGACGCGTGAGGGCCTGGCGCTGATGATCCTCGCCGAGGCGCTGCTGCGCGTTCCAGACGCCCGCACCCAGGACCGGCTGATCGAGGACAAGATCGGCGCCGGCGGCTGGGACGAGCGCGTCAGCGATGGCGAAGAACCCTTGCTCATCGCGGCGTCCGCCTGGGCGCTCGGCGTCACGGCGCGGGTGATCCGGCCGGGCGAGACGCCGTCCGGCATTCTGCGCTCGCTGGTGAAGCGGCTCGGCGCGCCGACCGTGCGCACCGCGACGCGCCAGGCGATGCGCTTTCTCGGCCGTCAGTTCGTTCTTGCCGAGACGATCGAGGATGCCCTTGGCCGTGCTAAAGGCATGGAGAAAAAGGGCTATCGCTATTCCTACGACATGCTGGGGGAGGGCGCGCGGACCGGTGAGGACGCCGAGCGCCATTTCGCCTCCTATGCCCGCGCCATCGAGGCGATCGGGACCCGCGCCGGCAACCGCCCTCTGCCGGATCGCCCCGGTATCTCGGTGAAGCTCTCTGCGCTTCATCCGCGCTATGTCGCCACCCAACGCGACCGGGTGATGAACGAGCTGGTGCCTCGCCTTTCCGACCTTTGCGAGCGGGCCAGCCGCTATCAGCTCAACCTGACTGTCGATGCCGAGGAAGCTGACCGTCTGGAGCTTTCGCTCGATGTCATGGACGCCGTTGTCCGCAAGGGCGACTTTTCCGGCTGGGACGGCTTCGGTCTTGCGATGCAGGCCTACCAGAAGCGCATTGTCCCGGCCATCGACCATGTCGACAGCCTGGCCGCCGCGAACCGCATGCGCATGATGGTGCGTCTGGTGAAGGGCGCCTATTGGGACACCGAAATGAAGCGCGCCCAGGAGCGTGGCCTGGACGGCTTTCCGCTTTATACCCGCAAGGCGGCGACGGACCTTTCCTATGCCGTCGCCGCCAAGGCGATGTTCGACCGGCGCGAGCGGCTCTATCTCCAGTTCGCCACACACAACGCGCTGACGGTCGCGACCATTCTCGAACTTTCCGGCGGCGACCATAGCGGATTCGAGTTCCAACGCCTCCACGGCATGAGCGAGTCGCTTTACGAGACGCTGCGCGAAACCGGCGTGACGGTTCCCTGCCGGATCTATGCTCCCGTCGGCCACTATCGCGATCTTTTGGCCTACCTGGTTCGCCGTCTCCTGGAGAACGGCGCCAACTCCTCCTTCGTCTCCAAGGTCGGCGATGACGACGTGCCGGTCGATGAACTGCTGCACCTGCCCGAGACCCTTCTGAAGGGAAAGCCGGCGCGGAACCCCAATGTCAGCCAGCCGGCGGCGCTGTTTCCGGGCCGATCGAACTCGGCAGGCGTGGAGTTCGGCGACCGCAAGGCGCTCGCCGCGCTTCTCTCGGCGCGGGACCGGGGCGGCGTGGGGGGCATCGAAGCCCGCTGCGCCCTGTCCGGGATCACCGGGCGGCGCGAGGTCGTGCGCTCGCCGGTGGACGGCGCGGAAATCGGCGCCGCCCATGTCCTCAGCGCGGAGGAGGCTAGACAGCTGGTCGACGAGGCGCGCCGCCATGTGGCGCGAGCGGAAAGAATCCCCGCGCGTGATCGCGCGTCGGCGCTACGCTGCGCCGCCGACGAGATGGAGCGCCGGCGCGGTCCTCTTCTCGCTTTGCTCGCCCGCGAGGGCGGCAAGACGCTGGACGATGCTCTCGCCGAGCTTCGGGAGGCGGTGGATTTCTGCCGGTTCTACGCGGGAGAGGCCGAGCGGCTGTTCGCCGTGCCGCAGGTCCTGCCTGGGCCAACGGGCGAGGACAACCGCCTCGTCTATCGCTCGCGTGGTGTCGCCGTCGCGATCTCGCCGTGGAATTTCCCGCTTGCGATCTTTACCGGGCAGGTCGCGGCGGCGCTCGCGGCGGGCAACGTCGTGATCGCCAAACCGGCGGAGCAGACGCCGCTGATCGCTGCCGAGGCGATCGACATTCTCCATTCGGCGGGTTTCCCCAAAGAGATCCTTTATCTCGCGCCGGGCGACGGGGCGACGGGCGCGGCGCTCGTTTCCCATCCGGCGACGGCTCTCGTCGCCTTCACCGGCTCGACGGAGACGGCGTTTGCCATCAACCGGGCGCTGGCGGCGCGAAACGCGCCGATCGCCCCGCTGATCGCCGAGACCGGGGGCATCAATGCCATGATCGTCGATGCGACGGCGCTCCCCGAACAGGTGGCCGACGATGCCGTCGCCTCTGCCTTCCGCTCGGCCGGCCAGCGCTGCTCCGCCCTGCGCCTGCTCTTCGTCCAGGACGATGTGGCCGACGCCATGACCAGGATGATCGCGGGGGCCGCCCGAGAACTCACGATCGGCGACCCGGCCGATCCGGCCACCGACATCGGGCCGGTGATCGATGATGGGCAGCTTCGCATGCTGAAGGAACACGCCGAGCGCATGGCGCGCGAGCAGAAAGTTGTCTACGCCGGATCGGTGCCGGGCAATCTGCCGGGTGCCGGACACTGGTTCGCGCCGCACATCGTGGCCCTCGACAAGCCGCAGGCGCTGGATAAGGAGGTCTTCGGCCCGATCCTCCACATCGTGCGATGGAAGGCGGGCGAACTCGACAAGGTCTGCGAGGCCATCGAAGCGACCGGCTATGGGCTCACGCTGGGCATCCACAGCCGCATCGACGAAACCATTCGCGTCGTCAGCGAGCGGATGACCACCGGCAACATCTACGTGAACCGCAATATTATCGGCGCCGTCGTCGGCTCCCAGCCCTTCGGAGGCTCGGGCCTGTCGGGAACGGGGCCGAAGGCGGGAGGACCCAACTATCTCGCGCGCTTCGCAAGAGAGCAGGTGGTCTCGGTCAACACGGCGGCCGCCGGCGGCAATGCCGGGCTTGTCGCCATGGGAGAGGATTAGGGCGGTGCATTATCACGGGAATGTGCGTAAGCCCCACACCAGTAAGTTGCGCTATCTCTTGTTTGGTCGAAGCAAGGCGATCGCGGATTTCTCCTCCCTGTCCGCAGGACGCCGCTGAGACTGAATGGCAAGGCCGCCGTCCCGGTGATCCTCCCACACCGGCGATGAAGCGGAATGATCTGGCCCGGGCGATCTCTCGCCCGGGCCATTTTTTCTTTATCAGGCTGCGTCTCGGCGAGGCGTTCAGCCCTTGCCGAACTTGTCCGCCGGCGCTGATTCCGGAAGATACTGATAGGCCCAGGTTTCAGTGAGCGTCTTGCCGTCCTGGGTCATGTAGAGGCGCATCTCCACCGGCTCCGTGCCCTCGACCGTCAGGTCGAACATCGCGCGCCACGCCGTGCCGACCTTGACCGAGTAGCAGGAGATGTCGGTCAGCTTTCCGCGTGAGGCGGTGACGACTGCCTTGATGCCCTCGGCGAAGCGCGGCAGTTCGGCGACGGGACCGCCATCGAAATCGACAACAAATTTGACGAAGCCTTCCGGGTGTTCCTGGCCGGGCCGGCCACCGCGCCCGAGCCGGGTGGCCACCACGCGGCCCATGGTGGAGAGATGAGGCTCCTCGTCGCTCCACGTCAGCAGGTAGTCCAGCGCGAGCTCGTCACCGGCCTTCACCGGCTTTTCCGCGACCCAATAGGCGACGATGTTGTCGGACGTCTCGTCATCGGTTGGGATTTCGACCAGCTGAACCGCGCCCTTGCCCCAGTCACCCTTGGGCTCGATCCAAACGCTGGAACGCTTGTCGTAGAAAACGCCGTCGTCCTGGTAGTTCTCGAAGTTGCGGTCGCGCTGGAGCAGGCCGAAGCCCTTGGGGCTCGTGTCCATGAAGGACGACGTCATCACCCTGTGGGGATCGTTGAGCGGCCGCCACAAGCGCTCGCCGTTGCCGGACCAGATCGCGAGGCCGTCCGAATCGTGGATTTCGGGACGCCAGTCCTTGCGCCTCGACGGATCGGTCTCCGAATACCAGAACATCGAAGTCAGCGGCGCCAGCCCGACGCGGGGGATATCCTGGCGGGCGAAGAAGCGCGCCGAGATGTCCATCACCACCGGCCCGTCCTTCTTGCAGTCCATGCGGAAGGCGCCGGCGATACGGGGGCCGTTGATGAGGCAGTTGATGACGATCGTTCCATGCTCGGACGGCGCCAGATAGAAGTCGGTGAAGCGCGGAAACTCCTCGGCCGTGGGCATCGCCGTATCGAGGGCGACGGCGCGCGCTGAAAGCCCGTACTGCCCGGATTGGCCGGAGGAGCGGAAATAGGCGGCGCCGAGAATGGCCAGCCAGTCGGTCTCTTTGCCGGGATCGAGGACGCGGAAGCCCGCAAAGCCGATATCGTGCGGCAGTTCGCGCGCTGGGCTGTCGTCGGGCATGCAAAAGAGGGAGGGGTCGTAGATCAGCCGCTGCGAGGTGTCGCCACCGACCACATGGATGTTGACCGGAAGCTGGAAGTAGCGGCCGAGGTGGAAGAAGCGGACAGGCGCCTTGCCATCCGCGATCTCGAGGGTGGCTTCGGGCCGGTACTTGATCTTCCAATGCTCGTCGAAGTCGATCCGCTGGAGAACGTCTCCGTTGCGGACCGTTTCAGGGTGATAGGGGCGGCTCGCCATTTCCCGCGCCCGCTCGACCAGAAGGTCGAAGGAGAAGGGCTCAGGCGGGTCGAACTGGAGCGGCGACTTGGTGTCGCTAGCGCGCGCCAGGGATGGAAACAGCGCAAGCGCTGCGAACTGAGTGAGGATATCCCGTCGGGTGAGATCAAACATCGTCGTTCTGGAGGTTGACGCAAGGACGCGGCCGATAGACGGGCGCAGAATCTCCTTGCGAGGGCCAAGCGCAAGACGTTGCGACGCAACATTTCCCCAAGACGGTGAATGGGGCGTCGCTTCATGAGCCGGCAAATGCGACGATCTCGCGGCCATGTTGGCCAGTCTTGCATATAAAGCATCACAGGCATGCGTTAATCGCAATTCTTGTTGGCCTTCGGCGAGGGCGGAAACCCACGCCCGCGAGGTGGTTTTGCCGTTGCCCTTTCCGTCGTCCTCCGCTATCGATCGAGGCATGAGCAGAATGATCGACAGCAACAAGTGGTGGCAGGTGCGCATCTAGCGGCCTTGTCATTGCGCGCAGGATTATTTCTGCCAAAGGCCGCCTCGGAACCCCCGGCGGCCTTTTTCACATGCGCCGACGGGTGTCCGGGGCCTTTCGGAAAGAGCGGAATCATGACGTTGGAAGTGCTGAAGGACGGTGCCGAGCGTTACGTCACCCGGGGCGGCATTGCCGTAACCCGCCGCCGCGAGGCGACACCTTACGAGGGGGCGCTGGAACCCTATCTCGACAGGCTCGACAGCCGGCGGGGCGCGGTTTTTTCCTCCAACTACGAATATCCCGGCCGCTATACGCGATGGGATACCGCCATCACCGATCCTCCGGTGGTCGTCACCGCCGCGGGCCGCAAGGTTCGGATCGAGGCACTCAACCCGCGCGGCCGCGTTATCCTGCGCTTCATCGGCGAGGCACTCGCCGGCCACCCCGACCTTGCCGAACAAACCGTCTCCGAGGAGCTGATCGAGGCGACAGTCAAGCGCCCTGATCGGACCTTCACGGAAGAAGAGCGCTCACGCATGCCCACCGTGTTTTCGGTGCTGCGGGCGATCACCGATCTCTTCCACGCCGAGGAGGATGCCGATCTCGGCCTCTATGGTGCCTTCGGCTACGATCTCGCCTTCCAGTTCGATCCGGTGCGGGAATTTCTGGAGCGTCCGGCCGACCAGCGCGATCTCGTGCTCTTCCTTCCGGACGAGATCCTGATGGTCGACCATTATTCGGCCCGCGCCTATGTCGAGCGCTACGATTTCGAGAAGGGTGGGACCTCGACGGAGGGGCTTGCCGGCGGCGGCGAGGACGCGCCGTTCCTGAAGTCCAACATGACGCCGCCGCGCAGCGACCATGAGCGCGGCGAATACGCCAAGCTGGTGAAGGCCGCGAAGGAAAAGTTCATGCGCGGCGATCTCTTTGAGGTCGTGCCGGGACAGACCTTCTTCGAGCGCTGCGAGACCGCTCCGTCGAAGATCTCCCGCCGCCTGAAGACCATCAATCCCTCGCCCTATTCCTTCTTCATCAATCTCGGCGAGAACGAGTTCCTGATCGGCGCCTCGCCGGAGATGTTCGTGCGCGTGTCCGGGCGCCGGGTCGAGACCTGCCCGATCTCCGGCACAATCCGGCGCGGCGAGGATGCGATCTCGGATTCGGAGCAGATCCTCAAGCTGCTCAACTCCAAGAAGGACGAGGCCGAGCTGACGATGTGCTCGGACGTCGACCGCAACGACAAGAGCCGCGTGTGCGAGCCGGGCTCGGTGCGGGTCATCGGCCGGCGTCAGATCGAGATGTATTCGCGCCTCATCCACACGGTCGACCATATCGAGGGACGGCTGCGCGAGGGCATGGACGCCTTCGACGCCTTCCTCTCCCATGCCTGGGCCGTCACCGTGACGGGGGCCCCGAAGCTCTGGGCGATGCGCTTTCTCGAGCAGAACGAGAAGAGCCCGCGCGCCTGGTACGGCGGCGCGATCGGGATGGTGCATTTCAACGGCGACATGAACACCGGACTGACGCTGCGCACCATCCGCCTGAAGAACGGCATTGCCGAAGTTCGGGCCGGCGCGACGCTGCTCTTCGACAGCGATCCTGAGGCGGAAGAGGCGGAGACGGAGCTCAAGGCCTCGGCCCTGCTCGCCGCCATTCGCGAAGCGGGCAAGGAAGAAGCAGCCGCAACGGTGCGGCCCGGCTCACGCGTGGGGGAGGGGCTCAAGATCCTTCTCGTCGACCATGAGGATTCCTTCGTCCACACCCTCGCCAACTATTTCCGCCAGACCGGCGCCGAGGTGACGACGGTGAGAACGCCGGTGCCCGCCGAGGTCTTCGATAGGGTCTCGCCGGATCTCGTGGTGCTGTCGCCGGGGCCGGGCAGTCCCTCGGACTTCGACTGCAAGGCGACGATCGCGGCGGCGCGCGAGCGCGGGGCGCCGATCTTCGGCGTCTGCCTCGGCCTTCAGGCGCTCACGGAGGCCTTTGGCGGAACACTGCGCCAGCTTCGCGTGCCGATGCACGGCAAGCCCTCGCGCGTTCGGGTTTCGCATCCCGGCATCATCTTCGATGGCCTGCCGCGCGAGGTGACGGTTGGGCGCTACCATTCGATCATCGCCGATCCGGTGCGCCTGCCGCGCGACCTCGAAGTCACCGCCGAGACGGAGGACGGCGTGGTCATGGCCATCGAGCACAAGAGCGAGCCGGTCGCGGCCGTGCAGTTTCATCCCGAGTCGATCATGTCTCTGGGCGGTTCGGCCGGCATGAGGATGGTCGAGAACATCGTCGCGCGGCTCGCCCGCCGTTCGCGCGAAAAGAGCGGCCAGGGCCACTGATATGGCAATGCGTTCCGCCGTCCTGATCCAGCGCGTGGCGCTCGGCTCGATCCTTGTCGCGCTGAGCGTGATGGCCCTGAAATACGTGGCCTACGCGATGACTGGGTCGGTGGCGCTGCTGTCGGACGCGCTGGAGTCCATCGTCAATCTGGTGACGGCGGTGATCGCTCTCTGGGCCGTGCGCCTCAGCTATAAGCCGGCGGATAAGGATCACCCCTTCGGCCACCACAAGGCGGAGTATTTCTCCGCCGTGGTCGAGGGGGTGCTCATCGTGGTGGCCGCGCTGCTGATCCTTCAGCAGGCGTGGGAAGCCCTGCAGAACCCGCGCACCCTGGACCAGCCGATGGAAGGCATGGCCATCAACTCGCTTGCCACGCTGATCAACCTTGGCTGGGCCATTTATCTGATCCGCACGGGCACTCGCAAACGCTCTCCGGCCCTGTCGGCAGACGGTCATCACCTGATGACCGACGTCGTCACGTCCGTGGGCGTCCTCGCCGGCCTCCTTCTCGCGACGGCGACGGGTTGGACGATCCTCGACCCGCTGCTTGCCGCGCTCGTGGCCGTCAACATTCTCATGGCGGGCTACAAGGTTGTCCTGAATTCGCTCAGCGGCCTGATGGATCAGGCGATCGATCCGGCCGAGGAGCAGCAGGTTCGCGAGATCATCTCGGCCAGCGCCAACGGCGCCATCGAGGTCCACGACCTCAAGACCCGCCTGGCGGGCCGTGCCATCTTCATCGAATTTCATCTCGTCGTTCCCGGCGAAATGACCGTCGGAAAGGCCCACTGCATTTGCGACAAGATCGAGGATGCGCTCAAGGCGTCGTTCCAGGGCGCGCGCGTGTCGATCCATGTCGAGCCTGAGGACGAGGCGAAACAAACCGGCGTTCCGGTGCTTTGAGAGGCCGCTTTACCTCGCCTGAAGATTTGCTCGGCGACCGCCGCAAACTGCGTGACGGGGCCGATTCGATCCTGCTATAGCCGCCGACGGCCACGACCATAGAACCTGTGCGCCGAGGACGAAGCGAGGCAGCACGTGGTTGATATAGTCGGTGGCAGCGGCAGCGTGGCGAACCCTTCCGGTCCGCTTCGGCTGGTCCAGGTCGTTCTGGGCGCGACCGATCGCTTCCGTCGGGGCGGACTGGAGCGCTGGGGTGCCGCTCTGCTCGCCATCCTTGCGAGCTTCGCTCTGCGCTATTGGCTCGATAGCGATCTACCGGCGGGCTTCCCGTATCTCACCTTCTTTCCGGCAGTGATCCTGACGACGTTCTTCGTCGGCCTTGGGCCGGGCATCGCGGTGGCCATAGGCTGCGGCCTTGCCGCCTGGTATTTCTTCATCGCTCCCTTCAATTCCTTCGCACTCAGCGGCGGCGGACTGCTGGCGCTTCTCTTCTACGTCTTCATTGTTGCCGTCGACATCTCGCTCATTCACTGGATGCATCTGGCGCTCGACCGCGTGGTGGTAGAGCGGGAGACGGCGGCACAGCTTGCCCGCCAGCGCGATCTGCTCTTCCGCGAGCTTCAGCATCGCGTGTCGAACAACCTCGCGGTGGTTTCCTCCATTCTCAACGGGCAGGGCAGGGCGCTCGGCGGCGAGGCGGCAGCCGTTCTCGCACAGGCTTCGGCGCGTATCGCGCTGGTCGCCAAGATCCAGCGCCAGCTCCATGATCCGGCGCGGCAGAGCGTCGACTTCGGTCCCTATCTGGAAGGCCTGGGACCGGACCTCATCGAGGCGGCTGGCGCGCATCACGTGACATATGAGGTCGAGGCCGAAGCCGTGGCGATCTCCGCCCAACTCGCCGTGCCGCTGGGGCTGATTACCACCGAGCTGATTTCAAACGCCATCGAGCACGCTTTCGCCGACGGGCGCCCCGGCCGTCTCTCTGTTCAGCTCTATTGCGAACCTGCGGCGATTTCCGAGCCCCAGTCGTTGGTGCTGCGCGTGGTTGACGACGGGCCAGGCTGGCCGTCTGATTTCGCCATCGGGCAGTCGCGCAATCTCGGCATGCGTATCGTTCAGGCTCTGGCTCAGCAGATCGGCGGCAGGGTCTCCTTCTTCAACGACGGGGGCGCTGTGTGCGAGCTGCGCTTCACCCAGGACGACAAGCAAATCAGCGCTTGAACTTGGCATCGAATCGGCTACGTTGCCTTTCCATGAACAGGATGAACGCCTCTTTGCTGATCGATGCTGCGCCTTTCGCGCCGTTCGGCCGCGTTCTTCGCCTTGACGCGCTTCTTCTTACGCTCCTTAGCGGCGATCGTCGGACCTGCTGATCAAGGGGCGTCCGGCGGTCGAGCCCAGGCGCGCCCCGCGCGCTTTGCCCCTTCGCTTACGTCATTGATGGATCAATTCAGCGAAAGACCGCTCGTGTCGATGGAACCGCGGGCGAGTGTTTCGGTCAGCGCACAGGCAAACATCCCATGCCCGACACTTCTGCCGTGATGTCCAAGGCCGGCATCAAATATCAGCCCTATCCCCGCGTCGATCTGCCGGATCGCCGATGGCCGAGCCAGACGATCGAAAAACCGCCGATCTGGTGTTCGGTGGACCTCAGAGACGGCAACCAGGCTCTGGTCGATCCCATGGGGCACGAGAAGAAGGCGCGCTTCTTCGCGCTCCTGAAGGCGATGAACTTCAAGGAGATCGAGATCGGCTTTCCCTCGGCCTCCCAAACCGACTTCGACTTTGCCCGCTGGTGCATCGAGGAAGGTGACGTCGCAGACGATGTGTCGCTCCAGGTGTTGGTGCAGTGCCGGCCGGAGCTGATCCGCCGCACCTTCGAGGCGCTGGAGGGGGCGAAGCATCCAATCGTCCATTTCTACAACTCCACCAGCGAATTGCAGCGCCGGGTCGTCTTCCAGAAGGATCGCGCGGGCATCAAGCAGATCGCGACGGATGCCGCCAAGATGGTGACGGACATGGCGGCGGCGGCCGGCGGCGGCTTTCGGTTCGAATATTCGCCCGAGAGCTTCACCGGGACCGAACTCGATTTCGCGCTGGAGATTTGCAACGCGGTCGCCGAGATCGTCCGGCCGACGCCCGAGAACCGGCTGATCATCAACCTGCCGGCGACGGTCGAGATGTCGACGCCCAACATCCATGCCGACCAGATCGAATGGATGTGCCGCAATCTCGACAACCGCGAGTCGATCATCGTCTCGCTGCATCCGCACAACGATCGCGGCACGGCCATCGCCGCCACCGAGCTCGGCTTGTTGGCCGGCGCCGACCGCGTCGAGGGAACGCTCTTCGGCAACGGCGAGCGGACGGGCAATGTCGACCTCGTGACGCTGGCCCTCAACATGTTCACCCAGGGGATCGATCCTGGGTTGGATGTTTCCGATGTCGGCCGGATCAAGGACGTCTACGAGCATTGCAACCAGATCGCCATTCCCGAGCGGCACCCTTACGTGGGCGAACTGGTCTACACGGCCTTTTCCGGCTCGCATCAGGACGCGATCAACAAGGGCATGAAGGCGATCAAGAGCGCCAACAAGGAACTGTGGGAGGTGCCTTACCTGCCCATCGACCCGCGCGATGTCGGGCGCTCCTATGAGGCGATCATCCGCATCAACTCCCAGTCGGGCAAGGGCGGGATCGCCTATATTCTGCAGGCCGACTACGGGCTCAACCTGCCTCGCAACCTGCAAATCGAGTTCCGCGAGGACATCCAGCGGATCACCGACGAGGAAGGCAAGGAATTGCCCTCGAAGCGTATTCATCAACGCTTCCTCGAACTCTACGTCGAACAGCCCGGCGCACGGATCAAATTCGTCGACCACTTCACGCGCCCGAGCATGGACGTGAAGGGTGAGCGCATGGTGGAGGCGACGATCCTAGACAACGGCGTCGAGAAGACCATTCGCGCCATGGGAACCGGGCCGATCGACGGGTTCATCGACGCTCTGTCCGCCTATCTCGGCATCGAGATGTCCGTCGCGGACTACTCCGAACATTCGCTCCAGCGCGGCTCCGATGCCTTCGCCATCGCTTATGTCGAGGTGGAGCATCCGAGCGGTAAGCTCTTCGGCGCAGGCGTCAACAAGAACATCGTTTCCGCTTCGCTCGAGGGCATCGTGGCGGCGGCGAACCGTGTGCTCGACCTCGCCAAGGGCTGAGCACTTTCCATCACGTCGGCCGCGCCGGATATTCTCCGACGCGGCCTTGCCTCGATCAGCGGCGCTTTGTCCGCCTGCTGCGGCCGCGGCGCGATTTTGTCTTGCATGGCCGCGCCTTATGGTTAACGAAAGCTGAACGCGTCATAATCGACGCGACTGGTTCGCTTTCCGACGAGGCCGCCATGGCAGAGAACAGACCGATGCCGGCAATCCCGGCCCCATCGCATCGCCTTGCGGACGCCGTGCGCGCCGCCAAGATCGCTGCCGCGCAACGTTCCGACGTGGTGATCGACATTCGTGAAGCCGATCGCGCCCGGCTGGAAATCCTTTCCGAGGAGCTTCAGCCACTGCTGGAGGACCTGCCGGCGGACGACGACTTCTTCGACTTCGCCCTATCCGGGGGACCGCAGCCTCGCCTTTGGATCGATGCGACGGCGAACGTCATCATGGCGCGCGACCGGCGCACCTACCGTTTCGTGCGCGAGACGAGGCTTGGACGTCTGACGCTTGCCGAGGCGCAGGAGCCGCGCGTCATCGCCGACCGCATCACGGATTACGTGGCGGAGCGGATCATCGAGCGGGAGAAGGCGTTCGCGCTGAACGACGGGGTCGGCGAACGCATCGCTGAGCGCGCGAGGCAGCCGCGCGCCGCCGCCGCCGATCCAATTCGCGTGGGGCCGCCGGCGCGGCCGAGGTCGACCGACTTCGTCATTGCCTTCACCTGGATGATCATCGGTATCGTGATCGGCGTGGCGGCGCTCTACGCCTTTGCCGCCTGGCAGGGGCTGCTTCCGCCGCGCTGACGTTGAAACCGAGGGCTGGCTTGCGGGCGACTGCGGAGCGGCGAGGGTGGCGTACCGCCGCCGCTGCTCGTGGATACAAGGGCCGGCCTTCGGCTGAATCCCGGCCGGCCAAGCCTAAAATCAGGCAGGGCGCGCTTTCGTGGAGCGCGGCGCTGACGGTCCGAGCCCGATCGAGCAAAGCCAGTTCAGAACCACTTCCCGCGTGACGTGCTTGTTGTCGACCTGGCAGTGTTCCAGCCCGCCCAGCCGGCGATCCTCGATCGGCAGGAACGTCTTGTTCTTCGATCCAGCCTGTTCATAGTTGGTCAGAGCCTGCCAAAGCGGGGTGGGTTGCACCAGCGCTTCCTCGGCGCCGTGAACGACCAGCAGGGGGCACTCGATCCGGTGCAGGACGCCTTCGAGGTCGTAGGCAAAGCGGGGATCGTTCGCGAGTTCGTCGAGACTGCTGGCACCGAGGATGCGCAGGCCGTGCGCGGCGAGGCTGGGGGGCATCCACCGGAGCATCGCCGCCCAGTCGAACTTGTGCGTCCCGCCGTCGGAGATTACCGCGGCGATGCGCTGATCGAACGAGGCGAACCTCAGAGAGTCGTAACCCGAGAAGCTTTCTCCGAACACGATGATCTTGTTCGGATCAACCTCCGGTCGCGTGAGAAGGAAGTCGATGGCCTTGGAGTGGAACGCCTCGCTGTCGGCGCGTCGCGTCTTCCCCTTTTCGTACAGCGAAAGGCTGGTTCCCGGCTGGTCGTAAACGAAGAAATTGTACCCGCTTTCGATGAAGGCCGGGCCGAGATTGAAGTAGTTCTCGGTGGAGTGCTCTTCGCCGCCGTTCAGCGCGAACAGGGTCGGCTTCGGGCCCTCGATCCAGTCGGGCGAGAAGAAGTAGCCGTCGAGCATGGCATCTTCATAGGGGACTTGCACCTTCTCGGGGCGGACGTCGAAGTACCGCCCGGCCTTCTCGAACAGCTCCGTCGACTTGCGGATGAGCCGCACCTTCTCGGCCTCGTCGTCCTTCACCATGAACTCGGCGGTCCGGGTGTAGTTGCAGGCGCGGGCGTAGGCGTCCCGCGCGGCGTACCAGTTGCCGACCGCCTCGGCCTGCCTGCCGTGTCTCTCGACGGTCTCGGCCGTGGCCAGCCATTCCTTGACCCACGTCTCGTCGTTGTCGGGATCGATGTTCTTGCAAGCGGCGAAGATCTCCGTGGCGTCGGCGAACCCGAGGGATGCGAGCCCCAGGATCTTGGTCACCTGGAAGGATTTTCCGTAGTTCGCCGGCCAGCGGCTGAATTCGATGGTCACCGTTTCTGCTCCTTTGGCAAACGTATGCCGTTCCGCAGGGGCCTGAATGACGGCCCGGTTCGTGCTGCCTGCGGCACGGGACTGCAAGAAAGCGCCATGCCGGGACATCGCGAGGCGCATTTGCCAAGGGACGATCCCATAATTTTTCGCAACACGCAAGTTTGCCTGTTGTGAACTAATTGTGAGAGATCGATACCGCATCGCCTGGGCGCGCTTTGCACCTACCAAGCGACGTTTGGTGAAGTCGAAGCCGTGGCTATCGTTCATAGTCGCGAGAGTGCGACCAGAGGGGCTGGCGCGCGACCTGTTCCTTTCAAGGCCGCTCACCGGTATTGTTTGTTGCCGGAAACCCGATGATAGGCCTCTGCGCCCGTGGTCTTTGCGCCCGCCGATGTGTAATTCGAACGAATGAGCATGGACAAAGCCAATATGGGCCTGCGCGAGCGCAAGAAGCGCGCGGTGCGAGCGACCCTGAGTGCCGTCGCGCTTCGCCATGCGCTGGAGCGCGGCGTCTCGCAGGTGCGTGTCGAGGACATCGCCGCGGAAGCGGACGTCTCACCGCGCACCTTCAACAACTACTTTCCGAGCAAGGAAGCGGCCATTGTCGGCGGCGTTTCCATCCGCTCGGACCAGTTCTGTGAAATCCTCAGCCGGCAGCCCGGCGAGATGCCGTTGCACGACGCGCTTTGTGCCACCGTTCTGAAGGTGTTCGAGGCGGAACCCGATCGAGACTGGATCGCGCGATCGCGGCTGATCCGCACCGAGCCCTCCTTGTTTGCCGAGGCTGCGAAGGCTGACCTTGCCGTCGAACAGAGCATCGCGCGGGAAGTCGGCCGACGGACACGTACCGATCCGGCGACATGCCTGGCGCCCCGCATTGCCGCTGCGACGGTCGTGGCGGCGATTCACGCGGCGGTCGAGTTCTGGCTTGATGCCGATCATGGTTCGCTGAGCGATGTGCTCGCCCAGGCCATGGAGCGGTTTCGGATCGCCGACATCGACCCCGACCAGAGCGACATGGCGTCCGACTGAATCGCGCCTGCGCTCGCGACCGTCCGGGATCATGCGGAAGTTAGAGCGGCCGTTCCTGCTCCGGCTCGCGCGCTGGCCGCGCGTCGGCTCGCGGTTTGGCATTGACCGTCGTGCCGTTGTCGAGAATGGCGCGCTCGCGGATCCAGTCGACGCCCTGGCCGCTCTCGCGGTGGCCGCGCTCGCGCTGGGTGAGTGACCAGTTGCCTGCCTCTCCCTCGATCTCGAAGATGTTGTAGCGCGCCGCCGGCTTGTCCGTACCGGGAGCCTGACTGGCCGATGGAACGCCGACGACCGGTACCCTGCCGTTGGGGCCGTCGAGCCAATAGATGGTGTCGAGGTGGGTATGGCCGTGCAACACCAGTTCGGCGCCGACCTCGCGGATGATCTTGGAGAACATCTGCTTTCCGTGCAGGCGCTTGGCCCAGGCCGCAGCGCCGGGAACCGGCGGATGGTGAATCATGACGACGCGGAAATGACCCGTTGTCCGGCAGTCGTCGAGAAGACGGGCCATGGCAATCGCCTGTCGGCGCTTGAAGGTGCCGGTGGCGAAGAACGGCGCGGTCGCCTCGGCGCTGGACAGGCCGATGATGGCGATCGGGCCGCGTACCCTGAGATAGGGAAAATAGCCGCGCACCGAGGCGAGGGGACTGTCGCCCACCATGTAGTCGTGCCACTCCCCATAGGAGCGCTTCAGCGCGCCGGGCACGTAAGCATCGTGATTGCCGGGAATGGCCGAGACACGGTCGGGCGTGCCGAGATCCTCAAGCCACGCGCGCGCCGCCACGGCCTCTTGTAGAGTGCCGAGGTTGACGAGGTCCCCCGTGACGCAGATATGGTCGGGGTGCTGGTTCTTGAGGTCGGCCACCAGCGAGATCAGCGTATCGCCGAACATGAACCGCTTGCGGTTCTGCTGCCAGTTGACGTAGCCGATGATCCTCTTGGAGGCGAGCTGGCGCCAAGACAGTGCCGGCAGAGGACCAAGGTGAATGTCGGAGAGGTGGGCAAGGCGAAACATCGTCTGACATCTATACGATCCGACCCGCATGGGAAGGGAAATGGCGAGCGCGTCGAAAATCTATCTGCGTCTCATGCACGTCGCCCACCTTCTGCGGCGGCCGATGACACTGGGCGTGCGAGGCGCGGCCTTCGATGCCGAAGGGCGCGTCTTCCTGGTGCGCCACACCTATGTTTCGGGGTGGCATATGCCGGGCGGCGGCGTTGACCGGGCTGAAACGGCCGAAGCGGCTCTCGTTCGCGAGATGTGGGAGGAGGGGAGGATCACGTTGAGCGGCGAGCGGCGCCTTTTCGGCGTCTACCTCAATGACCATGCCTCGCCCCGCGATCACGTCCTCTTCTATCGCTGCGAGGGCGCCGAGCAGACCGAGGCCTTTCGCCCGAACTACGAAATTGCAGAAGCGGGCTTCTTCCACCCCGAGGCTTTGCCGGAAGGGACGACGCCTGGAACGCGCCGCCGCCTTGCCGAACTTCTTCACGGCGCTCCGCTCGCCGACCGCTGGTAAGGCGTCAGGCGCTCAGCTTCTCCCGCCCATGCGCCTGCCATAGGTCCTGATCCGGGCCGAGAGGCACGATGCCGGTGGGATTGATGGTCTTGTGGCTCGAATAATAGTGGCCCTTGATGTGGTCGAAATTGACCGTCTCGGCGACGCCCGGCGTCTGATAGATGTCGAGCATGAAGCCGAAGAGCGCTGGGTAATCGGCAATCCGCCGCTTGTTGCACTTGAAGTGGCCGAAATAGACCGGATCGAAGCGGATCAGCGTCGTGAACAGGCGGATATCGGCCTCGGTCAAGCGATCGCCCAGGAGATAGCGCCGGCGCGAGAGAATGACCTCCACTTCGTCGAGGGCCTTGAAAAGCTCGCGATAGGCCTCTTCGTAGGCCTCCTGTGTGGTGGCGAAGCCGGCCTTGTAAACGCCGTTGTTGATGGCGTGGTAGACCCTGTCGTTGATCTTGTCGATCTCGGGCAAGAGCTCCTTCGGAGACAGGTCAAGAGATGCATCTCCCCACTCGTTGAATGCGGAATTGAAGATGCGGATGATCTCGGCGGATTCGTTGTTGACGATCGTCCCCGTCTTCTTGTCCCAAAGGACAGGCACCGTCACCCGCCCGGAATAGTGCGGATCGGCGGCCAGATAGACCTCGTAGAGCCGCGTCTTGTGGTTGACGCTGTCGGGGATGGCGCCCGACCGGCCGGAGAAGACCCATCCCTCTTCGCCCATGTGGAAGTCGACTACCGAGAGCGAGATCACATCGTCGAGCTTCTTCAGCTTGCGCGTGATCAGCGCGCGGTGCGCCCAGGGGCAGGCGAGGGAGACATAAAGGTGGTAGCGATCTCGTTCGGCGGGAAGCGCCTCCTGGCCCTCAGGGCCGGGCTCGCCGCCAGGAGTGATCCAGCGTCGAAACGTCGTGGTCGTGCGCTTGAAGCGGCCGCCCGTCGACTGGGTGTCGTACCACTTGTCCTGCCATTTCCCGTCGACGAGAAGTCCCATCGTGCCTGCCCCATGCTCTCATTGCCGTTTCGAGAAACAAGTCGGGTGTGCCGCGCCGCGTTCCAGGGTCGGTTCGGCGAACAGTGCGTCGCCGCTGGCGCAAATGCCCGATAGACGGCTGGTGAGAAGAATGCTAATCGCAAATCTCAACCGACCCTGGATGAGAGCGAAGGGCCTTCCGATGCGACGACGAACCGAGATCCTGGCCGCTTACCGACCGATCTAACGCCGTTCCGTCGCCTTGAGGGGTGCGGGCGGCGCGACAGCCGCAACGGACCCCCTCCATGGATGCCATCTCCGACGTCCTGTACCTTCTGGACAGCAGTGAATATGACGACGCCGTCGCCGCGATCACCGACGAGGCGTTCGGCCCCGGCCGTTTCGTTCGCGCCGCCGAGCGCGTGCGCGAAATGGCGCCACACATCCGCGCCCTATCGTTTGTCGCGATTCAGGGCGGGGCGGTCGTTGGCTCCGTGCGCCTGACGCCGGTTGCGATCGGGAAGACGCCGGTGCTGATGCTCGGGCCACTGGCGGTGCGCCCTGGCTACAAGAACCGCGGCATCGGCAAGGCGCTGATGAGGATGGCCGCCGATGCTGCGAAAGCCGCTGGCGAAACGGTGATCTTCCTGGTGGGCGACGAGCCCTATTACGGGCCACTCGGCTACCGACGCCTCGCAATCGGCAGCGTCACCATGCCGAGGCCTGTCGATCCTACCCGCATCCTTGCGCTGCCGCTCGTCGAAGGGGCCTTGGTGGGCCTTGAAGGACGGGTGCAGCCGCGCTGAGCCGCAACAGGGGCGGCCGTCTACCGCCCCTCGCGATACCACGTCGCCGAGAACGCGAGCAGCAACACTGCGAGCCCAAGGAACCCCGCGAAGAGCGGAGTTCTGTCGACGCCTCTCAACACCGTCTCGTCGGTTGTGCGCAGGCCGATCCATCCCGGCCCCGTAGTGTTGGCGCGTCCCGCCACCGGCACGATGCGCGGCACCGAGACAGCTTCGCCCTCGGCGGAGGCGAGCCGGCGCACGCTGCCGCGTGTCGCCTCGACGATGGGAGCCAGCTTTTCCGTGGTCGACACCGCGCCCCGGAATTCCTGCGGGTTTGCCGGGCCGACATTGGCAAGCGTTCTCAGATCGCCGTTGCCGATCTGGTAGAGGCCGAGTTCACTCACCTTCAGGCGGCCCTCCCAGCGGCCGGGCTCGCTGCGTTCCAGCGCAAGGGGCACGGCGGCGCCGGACGGCGTGATGACGGTGGCCTCGCCCGGATCGTCGCCGATGGTCTGGCGCGTGACCACGAGCTCCTCGCCGCGCGCTTCGGCTGACAGCGCCTCCTCTTCCAGCTCCGGTTCCTTCATCAGCCAGTGGGCGAGGCGGCGGAAGAGGGCGACATGCGGCCCGCCGCCCTGAAAATCACGGGCCCACAGCCAATTCTGGTCGGAAAGGAGCAGTGCGATGCGCCCTTCGCCAGCCCGGTCGAGAACCAGCAGCGGCTTTCCATCGGGGCCGTTCATCACCGTCTCGCCCTTGACCGGCCCGACGTCGATGCTGCGGAACCACTGGCTCCAGGCCGGCGGGTTTGTTTCCGAGCCGGGAAGGTCGCGCGTCACCGGGTGCCGGCGGCCGAGGTCGGAGAGCATGGGGCGGAATGGCACCTCCTCGACGCCGCCCGTGGGCAGGGCAGGGAGGATGGATTCGAGGGGCGTAGTGGCCACCGAATCCGGCCCCGCATATTCAGGGCCCGAGGCGATCAGCATGGCGCCACCTTTTTCGACATACTGCGCCATGTAGTCGAAATAGAGCGTCGGCAGCACGCCGCGCCGCTGGTAGCGGTCGAAGATGATGAGGTCGAAATCGTCGATCTTGTCGACAAACAGCTCGCGCGTCGGAAAGGCGATGAGCGACAGCTCGTTGATGGGCGTGCCATCCTGCTTTTCCGGCGGGCGCAAAATGGTGAAGTGGACGAGGTCCACCGAGGCGTCCGATTTCAGAAGATTGCGCCAGGTGCGCTCGCCGGCGTGGGGCTCGCCCGAGACGAGCAGGACGCGCAGGTTCTCGCGAATGCCCTCGACCTCGGCGATCGCCCGATTGTTGACGTTGGTGATCTCCTTCGGATCATGCGCCACCGCGACCTCGAGGATGCTCTTTCCGGCGCGCGGCAGGTTGAAGGGCACGGTTCGCGTCTCGCCGGGGCGCGCCCTTTCGCGGTGGATGAGGTCGCCATTGAGATAGAGCGTCACATCCACCAGCTGGTCGGAGGCCGCCGGACCGTCCTCGATGACGCGGTAGGTCAGGTGCTGCTCGTCCGCCACCAGGCCGAAGCGCGGCGCCGTGACGATCTCGACCCGGCGATCGAACTCGTCCGGCTGGCCGGTGACGAGCGCGTGAACCGGAGCGTCGAAGCCGAGCGCCTTGGCATTGTTCGGGATGTCGTGGACCTGCCCGTCCGTCACCATGATCGCGCCCGCCACCCGCGCCGGCGGGACGTCGTGCAGCGCAGATTGAAGGGCGGAGAACAGCGCGGTCGAGGCATCGCCGGAAAGGTTGCCGTCTGCCGACCGTGCCTCGACCGTGCGAAGCTCGAACTCGCGAAGCGGCCCGATGCGCTCCTTCAGTGCGGCGACTGCCTCCTCGGTTTGGCGCGTGCGCTCGCCGATGGTCTGGCTCTGGCTGTCGTCGACCACCAGGGCAACGACGCTCTTCAGCGGGTCGCGCTCCTCGCGCAGTACGACCAGATTGGTCAGCGCGAGAATGAGCGCGGCGATGGCCAGGATGCGCAGCGGCCATCCCCGCGTTCCAGCAAAGGCCAGGATGAGCGCCAGGATGACGGCCGGAACGGCCAGCGCGGCGATGATCTGCCAGGTAAAGAACGGCGAGAAGTGCACGGACCAGTTCATTGGCCGAGCCTTTCGAGCAGCGCCGGCAGATGCACCTGATCGGCCTTATAGTTGCCAGTGAGCACATACATCATGATGTTGACGCCGGCGCGATAGGCCAGCTCGCGCTCACGCGGGTCCGCATTGTCAGTGGGGTAGAGGAACTGCCCGGAATCATCGATCGCCCAGGCGCTGGCGAAGTCGTTGGACGTGATCATGAGCGAGGAGACGCCGTCGCCGCCCCGGGCCGGTCGCGCCGCGCCCTCGGGATCGGCCGCCAGAGCCTCCACCCAGAGTTCGGAGCCTGAGTGACGGCCGGGAAAGCGCTCCATCATGTAGAATGACTTGGTGAGCACATGATCGGGCGGCACCGGCTCCAGCGGCGGAATGTCGAGATCGGCGAGAATGTTGCGCAGGCGCTTTTGCGCCGGCGAAACAGCGCCTGAAAGATCGGTCAGCGCATCGTCGTGAATGTCGAACAGAACCGTGCCGCCGTTCTTCATATAGGCGTCGACGCGGCTGATGGCGGCGGCGTCGGGCATCGGCGCGCTCGCCTCGATCGGCCAGTAAAGGAGGGGATAGAAGGCAAGCTCGTCGGCCGCGATGTCGACGCCGATCGGGTGGCCCGGCTCCAGCGACGTCTTCGCCGCGATATAGCGCGTCAGCCCTTCCAGCCCGGCGCGCGAGATTTCGTCGACGGCGTCCTCGCCCGTTTCCACATAGGCAAGGTGTGTCGTGCGGGTCGCCTCGATGGCCTGGTCCACGTCGAGCCGACCCGCCTGCGGAGCGCTGTCGTTCATCTGCTGGGCATTGACGGGCGAAGCCATCAGCGTCGCGACGACGAGAACCGACAGAAGGACGACCGACAGTCCCGCCGCCGCGCCGGAGCCGCCCGACAGCCGGCGTCGGAGCCTCGCCAGCCCGCCGTTGAGCGCGAGCAGCGCCAAAGCGTCCAGCGCGAAGAGGATGAGCGCCAGGGAGAACAGCCAGGGCATGAGATCCAGGGACTCGCTTCGTCCATAGCCTCGGGCCTCGACCGGCGCGCCGAGGTCCACGTCGGGCAGCGGGCGCAGCGTCGCGTCGGGCGAGAGAAGATTGACGGCGGCATAGCCATCCTCGGTGCCGTAGAGCCCCGGAGGATGGGCGCGGCCGACCGCCGGCGCCTCGCCCGCGCCCACCGTCAGCGGCTCGACATCCGGCCCCGGCGTCGTCAGTCGGCCGCGTCCGTCGAGCACGCGATAGGGGGGCAGGGTGCGTCCCCCCGCTTCACTTCCCGCATTTCCGCCCCCGGCCCGAGACAGCGATACGACGCGGCGCAGCATGCCGACGAAGGCGCCCGAGAGCGGCAGGTTCGACCACGTCGCCTCGGCGGTGACGTGGAAAAGGACGATGGAGCCGGCGCCCACGGTTTCGGCCGTCACCAGCGGCGTGCCGTCGGCGAGGCTGGCCCAGGTTTTCTCGGAAAGGTCGGACGACGGCTCCGCGAGCACCTGTCGCGACACGGTCACGTCGTCGGGAATGGCGATGCCGGCAAAGGGGCTCGAGGCCGCCATCGGTGCCACATGCTGGGGTTCGGCCCAGGAGAGCGCGCCGCCGAGCTGGCGCTCTCCGCGCCTGAGGCGCACGGGCACCAGCTTGTCCTCGCCGGTCTGCGCGGCGAGGCGCGGACCGGCAAAGCGTAGCAGCGTCCCACCGTTTTCGACATAGGCCTGGAGCGCCTCGGACGCCGCCTGCGGCAGCACGCCGATGTCGGCCAGCACGACGACGGAAGGATGACGCTGAAGGAGTTCGGGCACGGAGGTCGCCAGATCGGCTGACTTCGCCGGGTCGAGGTCGGCAAAGGGCTGGAGCGCCCGGGTGATGTAATAGAGCGGCGAGAGCAGCGGCTGGGCGAGATCCGAGGATTCGCCCGAGATCAGCGCGACGCGCCGCCGCCGGAAGCTGTCGTCCACGAGGCGGACGGCGCCGGCGGAAAGGCCGTCTTCGACCTGAAGGCGGGCGATGTCGTTGCGCAGTTCCACAGGAACATCGAAGCGCGCTTCCGCCGTGCTCGCGTTCGCAGCGAAATCGAGCGGTGCGTGGCCGAGCTCGCGGCCCTGCTCGTCGAGAGCATGAACCGTAAAGCTCGCGCCCTGGCTGCTGCCTTCCGGCCGGACGGCCTGGACGACCAAGGCCTCGGTCGAATTATCGGCCGAAGTGAGCCCGACGACGCCGTCCAGTGGCGGGCGATAGACCACCGCCTGTTCCGGCGAAAGGCCCGCGAGGGTCTGCAGCGCATCGTCGGTGCGGGGGCTGTCGAGCCCATCCGTGAGGAGGACGAGGCTCGGCTGCGCGCCTCCGCTGAGGGCGGTGGAAAGACGGGTCGCCGCCGCCGCCCGGTCGGTCGGGATGGGGCGAGGCTCGGCGGCGCGCAGGCGAACCAGCGCCTCGTCTGCCTCTGCCGGCGTCGCATCGTCGGACGAGCCTTCCGCGGTGAAGGCGAGGGCGACCGGCCTTCCGGCGTCCTTGGCTTCCCCGATCAGCGCCTCGGCGGTCGCCTGCCTATCGTCCCAATCCGGGCCGGACGCCCAGCCGTTGTCGATCATGAGCGCCAGCGGACCGGAGCCGGAAAGGATGCTATCGCGCGGGTTGAGCGTCGGCGCCGCCAGGGCGAAGATCACCGCGGCGGCCAGAAGAAGTCGCAGCAGCACGAGCCACCATGGCGTCTTCTGCGGCGTCTCCTCGGTTTTGAGGACGGAGCGCAGGATCGCCAGCGGCGGGAAGGTTTCAGTCTGTGGCTTGGGTGGCGTCAGGCGCAGCAGCCACCAGATCGCCGGAAGCGCCAGGAGGCCGAAGAGCACCAAAGGCGCACCGAAGGAAAGCGACAGGCCGCCCATCATATGCGCCTGCCGCTGGCGTGGAGGCCGCCCGCGAGGCGGGCATGGACGGCAACCAGCGCCTCGGAGGCGAGGCGATCCGTGCGGTGGGCGAGAAAGCCCCAGTCGAGCTTGCGGCAGGTATCTGCCAAAGCCTCGCGATGGGCCGCAAAGACGCGCCGGTAATCTTCGGTCAACGTCTCGGCACGTCCGGCGGTGAGCCGCGCGCCGGTTTCAGGATCGCGAAATTCGGTGCGGCCGGCATAGGGGAAGGTCTCCTCGGCCGGGTCCGCCAGCGCGACGAGATGGCCACGCACGCCGCGCCGGGCGAGGCGTTCCATGTGGCCGAGCACCTCGTCGACAGGATCGAGAAAATCGCTGACGAGCACGATCTCGCTGAAGCGCTGCAGGCGATCGTCGGGCGGGAATCCCGGCTTCTGGCCGATCGTCATCAAGGCCGCGGCGATCTTCTCCGCCGCGTTGCGCGAGATGACCGGGTCCATGACGCCGGGATAGCCGATGCGCTCGCCCGAGCGTGCGAGCAGTTCGGCGAGGGCAAGGACGATGACGAGGGCGCGCGATTCCTTCGAAACGCTGGCGCCGCGCGACTGGTAGAGCATGGAGGGCGAGGCATCGGCCCACAGCCATACGGTCTGCGCCGCTTCCCACTCCTGGTCGCGCAGATAGACATGGTCGTCACGGGCGGAACGGCGCCAGTCGATCCGCGCCACCGATTCCCCATCGACGAAGGGCCGGAACTGCCAGAAGTTCTCGCCCGCGCCGCGCCGGCGGCGTCCATGCCAGCCGGAGATGGTGGAGGAAACCACCCGCTGCGCCTCGACCAGAAGATCGGGGAGGAGGGCCGCGCGCTGGCGCGCCCTTTTCAGGGCGTCGCGGCTTGGCGTTGGGGAGACGGTCTGTCCGATCGGGGGCATTCGGCTCTCAGGTCTCAGGCGGCGGCGCGCTTCAGCGCCGCGATGACGTCGCGCACGCTCATGCCGTCGGCGCGCGCCGAGAAGTTCAGCGCCATCCGGTGCTGGAGGATGGGCTCGGCCAGGGCCATGACATCGTCGATCGAGGGCGACAGGCGACCGTCGAACAGCGCGCGCGCCCGGACGCAGGTCATCAGAGCCTGGGAGGCGCGGGGGCCGGGCCCCCAGGCGACATGAGCGTCGGCCTCCTTGTTGCCGTTGCCGGGGCGGGCCGAGCGGACGAGGGACAGGATCGCTTCCACCACGCTCTCGCCCACCGGGATGCGGCGAATGAGCCCCTGGATCTGCTTGAGCCGATCGGCGGAAAGCACAGCGACAGCCGCCTGTTCCTGACTGCCGGTGGTTTCCAGGAGAATGCGGCGTTCCGCCTCGATCGAGGGATAGAAGACGTCGACCTGCATGAGAAAGCGGTCGAGCTGCGCCTCGGGCAGGGGATAGGTGCCTTCCTGCTCCAACGGGTTCTGTGTTGCCAGGACGTGGAACGGGCTCGGCAGGTCGTGACGCTCGCCCGCCACCGTGACGTGGTACTCCTGCATCGATTGCAGCAGCGCCGACTGGGTGCGCGGGGAGGCGCGGTTGATCTCGTCCGCCATCAGAAGCTGGGCGAACACCGGCCCGCGCACGAAACGGAAGGAGCGGCGGCCGTTTTCGTCCTGGTCCATGACCTCGCTGCCGACGATGTCGGAGGGCATCAGATCGGGCGTGAACTGGATGCGCCGCGTGTCGAGGCCGAGGGCGACGCCGAGCGTTTCGACCAGCTTCGTCTTGGCGAGGCCGGGCACACCGACGAGGAGGGCATGGCCGCCCGCCAGGATCGCCACCAGCGACTGCTCGACGACGCTCTCCTGACCAAAGATCACGCGCCCGATGGACGCCTTGACGTCGGCGACGTCGGAAAGCGCCTCTTCCGCGAGGGCGACGATCGCGGCGTTATCAAGGGCGGAGTCCCGCGGCGCGATCAGCGTCATCTTGTCTTCTCCATGAATGGCGGGAGCCGGATCGGCAAAGCGCGACCACGATCGACTCGAAGGGGTGTCGTTCAAAAAGCCATATCCGAACGCGAGAAAGGGCGCGATGGGCCACCACATATTCGTGACCATGAACACGGGGCCAAAATGTGACTGGCGCGCGGCGCCGAGCCCGATCGCTGGTCAATCCTTGCGTTCTCGAAGTCAGAAACTCGTGAGCGGCATCGTCGTTAGCCGCGAAGAGGCCTGTCTCAGACGCGCGCCCAGGGTGGCGCGGCCCCGCTCGATCTGCCAAGAGAGGCGACATGCACGCTTTCGATCCTTCCTCGCCCTTGTTCTCGGCCAGCCAGCAGCTTGACGCGGCGCCTTATTCACCCAAGGGCTACGACGCTTCGGACTTTCGCCGCCGGGTGGCGCTGCGCGGCAGCTCTGGCCTCGACGCCGAGCATGGCGACCAGACGCTCAATCCGAGCCTCAACGGCCTGATCGACCGCGCCAGCGCGCGGGCGGCGGCGGTGCTCATCGCTGTGGTCGATCGCGGCGAGGCGGCAAGCGTGCTTTTGACCAAGCGGACGGCGCATCTGCGCCAGCACTCGGGGCAGATCGCGTTTCCGGGCGGCGGGATCGAGCCCGGGGATGCCTCGCCCGAGGCGGCGGCCCTGCGCGAGGCGCAGGAGGAGACCGGGCTCGATCCGGCGTTCGTTGAAACCCTCGGCCGCCTGCCGCGCTATTTCACCGGGTCGGGCTTCCAGATCACGCCGGTGCTCGCCGTCGCCCGCCCCGGCTTCACGCTGACGCGCAACGAGGACGAGGTCGACGACATCTTCGAGGTGCCGCTCGGCTTCCTGATGACCGTCGCGAACCATCGCAAGGAGAGCCGCGTCTGGAACGGACAGGAGCGGTTCTTCTACGAGATGCCCTATGGCCCTCACAGGATCTGGGGCGTGACCGCCGGCATCATCCGCCTGCTTTATGAAAGGCTCTACACGTGAGCACACAGAGGATCGAGGCCGATTGGCTGAAGGACGAGGCGTTGCAGCGCCTCCTGCTCGCGCTGTCGGATGGCGGGGAGGCGGCTCGGGTCGTCGGCGGCGCCGTCCGCAACACGCTGCTTGGCCTTGCCGTTACCGATGTCGACATCGCCACGACGACGCTACCCGAGCAATCGTCCGAGCGCGCCAGGGCGGCGGGCTTCAAGGTGGTGCCGACGGGCATCGATCACGGCACCGTCACCGTGGTCGCGGACGGGCGCGGCTACGAGGTGACGACGCTGCGCCGGGACATCGCCACCGATGGCCGTCATGCCACCGTCTCGTTCGGCCGCGATTGGCGGGCCGATGCCGAGCGGCGGGATTTCACCATGAACGCGCTCTACTGCGAGGCGTCGGGCGAGGTGATCGACCTCGTCGGCGGCCTGGAGGATCTTTCGGCGCGGCGGGTGCGATTCATCGGCGATGCCGACCAGCGGATCGCCGAGGACTATCTGCGCATCCTTCGCTTCTTCCGGTTCTTCGCATGGTACGGGGAAGGGCGCCCGGACGCCGCCGGTCTTAAGGCGGTGACGCGCCTTCGCGGCGGTATGAAGCGTCTCTCGGTCGAGCGCGTCTGGGCGGAACTGAAAAAGCTTTTGGCTGCGCCGGACCCCTCCCGCGCGCTTCTCTGGATGCGCCAGACCGGCGTTCTGACCGAGGCTCTGCCTGAAACCGAGAAGTGGGGCATCGACGCCATTCCGGGCCTGATTGCCGCAGAGGCCGATCTTGGCTGGAAGGCGGATGCGATGCTGCGCCTCGCCGCGATCGTGCCGCCGGACGCGGCACGTCTCGCCGCCATGGCCCAGCGTCTGCGCTTTTCCAACGCCGACCGGGATCGCCTCCTCGCCTTTGCCAATGCCGAGGCGCCACGGCCGGACGAGAGCGAGGCGGTTTTCCGCGCTCGGCTCTATTTCGGCGACCGCACGGCCATTGTCGACCGGCTGCGTCTGGCGCTGGCAGGTACGCGGGTGAAGGCGGCGGAGGACATGGCCAAGCTCGCCGAGGTGGCTGCCCTTCATCGCATGCTAACGACCGCCGAAAAGTTCTCGCCGCCGGCCTTTCCGCTCAGCGGCAATGATCTTTTGGCGTCGGGGGTTTCTGCTGGGCCTGTCCTGGGCGAGACGTTGAAGCGGCTCACCCGCATCTGGGTCGATAGCGGCTTCGTGCTCGGGAAGAAGAGCCTTCTTGAGCGTCTTTGACGGTTCTCTGAACCGGCGACAAAAGAAAAGCGGGCCGCGAACGGCCCGCCCGATCTCAATCCGCGTCCGAAAACGTCAATGCGACGTGTCGTTGGCGCCAGCGCGGAATTCGGTTGTCTTTGTGCGGAACGAATCCATCATCGAGGGTGTGATTTCCTCGATGCCGAGCTGCTTCGCCTGAACGACGGCCCGGCGGATCACTTCCGCTTGACTGTCCGCGCGAATGACGCGGCTGCAGCCCGGTATCACACCAGCACAGTTGAGTTCATACATAAGACGCCTCCCGTCCCGTTTCGTATGTACCGAAGATAGTGCTATTCGCCCTCGAGTTGAAGACGAGGATTATGGCCACTTCACGATTGGGGGGAGCGAAGAAAGGATTGACGGCACATTACCACCGGTCTTGAGGCCGAAAATCGTGCCGCGATCGTACAGAAGATTGTACTCCACATAGCGGCCACGGCGGATCAGTTGCTCTTCGCGATCCGCCTCGGTGATCGGCGCTGCGGCGTTGTGGCGCACGAGATGAGGATACACCACCTGGAAGGCGCGGCCGACGTCGCGGGTGAAGGCGAAGTCCGCCTCCCATCCGCCGCTCTCCTCGCCCGAGTGCAGCCAATCGTAGAAGATGCCGCCGACGCCGCGCGGCTCGCCCCGATGAGGCAGGAAGAAATATTCGTCGCACCACGTCTTCAGGCGCTCATAGTCGACGATGTCCTGATGACGCTCGCACACGAAGCGCATGGCGCGGTGGAAGGCGGCGGTGTCCTGATCCTCCTGGGTGCGCCGCCGCTCCAGCATGGGCGTCAGGTCGGCTCCGCCGCCGAACCATTGCCGGGTCGTGACCACCATGCGGGTGTTCATATGCACGGCCGGCACGTTCGGATTGCGCGGGTGGGCGATGAGGGAGATGCCCGAGGCCCAGAAAGCCGGGTTCTCCTCCGCGCCCGGAATCTGGGAGCGAAACTCGGGCGAGAATTCACCGAAGACGGTGGAGGTGTGGATGCCGGCCTTCTCGAAGACGCGGCCTTTCAGCATGGACATGAGGCCGCCACCGCCGCCCTCACGCGCCCATTCGGTTTGTTCGAAACGGCCGGGGGGAAGACCTTCCTCGCCTGCCAGTTCATCCTCCAGCGATTCGAACGCCGCGCAGAGGCTGTCCCTCAGCTCCTCGAACCAGGCGCGGGCGCGCCCTTTCTTCTCCTCGATCTCCTCGGGCAAGCCTTCCGGCAGGTCGGGGCGTTCCATGGGCGTCCTCTCTCATACGCTATTCCAACCGTGCTGATCCGACGCGAGACGCGGAACGCACAGCAAGCGGCTGGTCACTTTCCTCCGCTGGTGCCACCACCTAGTGCGGCTTTTCAAGCGATGGAGTCGCCTACGACCATATCGTTCGCGCTTGCGGCTGAAGCAGCCCCGGACGGGGCGCGGGATTCGCATTCCCCGATCGCTCGCGCTATCTTGTCGTCGATCATCGCAGCCCATCACCGGACGGCAGAACGCAGGATGACGCGCCTTCCTTCACCGCCTCTCGACGGTCTGAGACGCCAGCTTCGTCGGGGCAGGGCGGTCGCTCAAACCAAAGAGGACATTTTCGTGCGCCAGACCTACACGCTGCCGCGCGAGGCCGCGCGCGTGAAGGCCAAGGAATGGTTCGAACGATATCCGAAGGCCGCCTATTGGACATCGGTCGAAAGCTGGCGTGTCCTGCCCGACGACGAGGTGGAATTCACCATGCGCCGGCTTCCGAGCGCCGACTAGGCTCTCGCCTGCGTGAAGCGAGGCGTTGATCAGCGCTCGGCCAGCATGAGCTTGAAGGACAATCCGACGAAAGCGGCGGCGAAGCTTCGCCTCAGCCAGGTCATCACGCTCGGCCGCGAGGTCACGTGGCTGCGCACCGACGCGGCAAAGGCGCCGTAGAGCGCGAACACCGCAAAGGTCATTGCCATGAAGACGACGCCCAGTTCCACCATCTGAAGCAGAGGGTGGGAGGCGTCCGTCGCGATGAACTGCGGAAGGAACGCCAGAAAGAAGACCGAGAGCTTCGGGTTGAGAATGTTGACGAGGATCGCCGAGAGGATGATCCGGCTGGACGAGCTCTCGGATTGTCGCGCGGACATGCCAAGAGCTCCGGTTTCGCGAACCGTCTTCCAGGCCATGATGAGCAGATAGACGACGCCGGCATACCGGATCACCTCGAAGGCGACGGCGCTCGCATGAAGGAGGGCGGCCAGGCCGGTGATCGCGGCTGCCATGTGGGGCAGAATGCCCAGCGTGCAGCCGAAGGCGGCCAGAAGGCTGGCGCGAAAGCCCCTCGTCAGGGCCGCCGACAAGGTGAAGATCACCCCCGTGCCGGGAAGCAGCACGACGACCAGGGCGGTGACAAGAAACTCGAGACTCATTTCCTTATCCCTCGAACCCAAAAGAAGAGATTGCCCAGATCATACGGCAAGGGGAGCGTGGGAAAAGGAGTGGCAAACAGAAAAGGGGGAAAAACCGAACGGCCTTTCCCCCTTTCCGATGCCGAGTTGTTTTCTGCCGAAGCGATCAGCGAACGCGCAGCACCTCGCCGGTGAAGCGATCGATATCGACGCGAATGTCGTCGCCGCGCCGGTCGACGCCCGCGACGCGATATTGGCTGCGGGTCTTGGTGACGCTATCGACCTCGGAAAGACCTTCGCTGCGCGCGATGCGCACAGCCTGACGCTCGGAAATCTCGCGTTCCTGCCGCATGGGACGGCGCATGTCCCGATCGCGGTCCCGGGTTTCCGGTGTAAGGACGCGAACCCCGTTGGGGCCGATCTCGATGCCCTGCGCGAAGCTGGGCTGGGAGGCGATCACCGAAGAGGCGGCGAGGAGCCCCAATGCCAGGAGTTTAGCTTTCATGATGCTTGTCCATCGTAAAACTTATCCCGGTTTCCCGGTGGGTGACGCAATAAAGCGCAGCGGGCGCCGCAAGTTCCCGGCGATCTTCCACTGCGAGTAAATTTTTATTGCTGCGACGATAGACTTGTTTATTCCTGTTGCCCTTCGGCCCCGACTTGGCGGCGCGCCTCGCCGGCGGCCATGGCCGCCGCCACCGCGAGATTGAGCGAACGGGCCTTAGGGCTGATCGGGATGACGAGCCGCGCGTCGGCGCTTTCGTGGAGCCATTCCGGCGCTCCGGCGCTCTCACGTCCGAAGAGAAGCACATCCGATGGTTGGTAGGCGAAGTCGGTGTAGGAAAGGGCGCCCCTGGTGGTGAAGAGAACCAGCCTTCGGCCCTCCGCCCGCCGCCACGCGTCGAAGGCGGAAAAATCGACATGGCGGGTGAGGCGCGCCATATCGAGATAATCCATGCCCGCGCGCCGCAGTGCCCGGTCTGACAGATCGAAGCCCGCCGGCAGGATCACGTCGATGCCGATTTCGAGGCAGGCGCCGAGCCTCATGATGGTGCCGGTGTTGCCGGCGATATCCGGCTGATACAACGCTATGCGAAGGTCCATGACGACTGGCCATGAATGATTCGCCTCGTCGCGGAAAGTCCTGTGCCGTGACACCGCTGAAATGTTCCCTATATGTGCCGGGCTGGAGCGTGTTCGCCGCCTGTGCGCTCGCATCGGCCGGTACGCACCGGCGCAAGACGAATTCGGAAAGACATCGATGTTTCAATTCTTCGAACGCTGGGTCGACGCGTTCCCCGACGACCGCACGGATCGGCCGCCCGCCAAGCTTCTCGCCTTCGCCTGGCACTATGCCCGCCCGGTCTGGCCGGCGCTGGCTCTGATGGCGGCGACCTCCGCCGTCATCTCGGTTCTCGAAGTCTCGCTGTTCGGCTTCCTGGGCAGTCTCGTGGATTGGCTGTCCTCGGCCAATCCGGAGACCTTCCTTGCCGATGAGGCCTGGACGCTGGCGGGGATGGCGTTCGTCATCCTCGTGATCTTGCCGGGCGTTGCCTTCCTGCACTCGCTCGTGACCTTCCAGTCGCTGGCGGGAAACTTCCCGATGCGCTTCCGCTGGACGGTCCACAACTGGCTGCTCGACCAGTCCATCGCCTTCTTCCAGGACGAGTTCGCCGGTCGCATCTCGACCAAGCTGATGCAGACGGCCCTCGCCCTGCGCGAGGCGATCATGAAGCTGGTCGACATCTTCGTCTATATCGGCGTCTATTTCACCGGCATGCTCGTGCTGGTGGCCGCCGCCGACTGGCGTCTGGCTCTGCCCTTTGTCGGCTGGCTCGCGCTCTACGTCGTCATGCTGCGCTATTTCGTGCCGCGCCTGGGCAAGATCGCCGCGCGGCAGGCCGACGCGCGCGCCGCGATGACGGGGCGGGTGGTTGACGCCTACACCAACATCTCCACCGTCAAGCTCTTCGCCCATACCGAGCGCGAGGCGGTCCACGCCAAAGACTCCATGACCACCTTTCTCGGCACCGTGCATAGCCAGATGCGCATGGTCACGGGCTTCCAGACCAGCCTCTATGCCCTCAACGCCCTGTTGCTCTTCGCCGTCAGCGCCTTCGGCATCGGTCTTTGGGTGAACGGCCTCATCACCATCGGCGCCGTCGCGGTCGCCGTGGGCCTCGTGCTTCGGCTGAACGGCATGGCGCAGTGGATCATGTGGGAGGTCGCCCAGCTCTTCGAGAACATCGGCACCGTCCAGGACGGCATGGGCACCTTCGCCCGCACCCACGCGATCGAGGACAGCAGCCAGGCCAAGGCCCTGGACGTCAAGGACGGGGCGATCCGCTTCGAGAACGTCACCTTCGCCTATGGCAAGAAGCGCGGCTCCGACCGGGTGATCAAGAACTTCTCGCTCGATATCCGCCCTGGCGAGAAGGTGGGGTTGGTTGGTCGCTCGGGCGCCGGCAAGTCGACGCTGCTCAACCTGCTTCTGCGTTTCTACGACGTGGAGGGCGGGCGCATCCTCATCGACGGCCAGGACATCTCGCAGGTGACGCAGACCTCCTTGCGCAGCCGCATCGGCATGGTGACGCAGGATACGTCGCTGCTCCACCGCTCCATTCGCGAGAACATCCTCTATGGCAGGCCGGATGCCGACCCGGCGGATCTCGAGCGGGCGATCGCGCGGGCAAGCGCCGGCGAGTTCATCAAGGAACTGGTGGACAGCCACGGCAATCGCGCGCTCGAGGCAGAGGTGGGTGAGCGCGGCGTCAAGCTTTCCGGCGGCCAGCGCCAGCGCATCGCCATCGCCCGCGTCATGCTGAAGGATGCGCCGATCCTGCTTCTCGACGAGGCGACCTCGGCGCTCGACTCGGAGGTCGAGGCGGCGATCCAGGAGAATCTCTATCGCCTGATGGAGGGAAAGACCGTCATCGCCGTCGCCCATCGCCTCTCCACCATCGCGGCTCTCGATCGCCTGGTCGTGCTCGACAAGGGACAGATCATCGAGGAAGGCACCCATGGCGAGCTGATCGCGGCGGGGGGGCTCTATTCCCAGCTTTGGGCGCGGCAGGCGGGCGGCTTCATCGATCCTGGCGATGAGGAGGCCGATGGCGCGCCGGCCCGTTCGGCGGCGGAGTGATGGACCGTTTTCTCGAGCGCTTCGAGAATCATATCGATCCCTTCGGCGATGGTGCGCCGGAGGGAGACGCGCTCTCGCAGCGCACGGGCCATCTGACGCCGCTTCCGTCAGAAACCAACCGCTTCATCTGGCATTTTTCGCTGGCGGCAAAATGGCCGCTCATCGGCCTTCTCGTTACCGGCGGCCTTTCCGGCGCCGTCGAGGCGGGGATGTTCACCGGCGTCGGCTGGATCGTCGACGCGCTGGGACGGGTGCCGCCGGATGAGCTGCTTCGGCGCGAGGGCTGGCTTTTGGCGGGGCTTGCTCTCCTCGTCCTGGTGGTGCGGGTCGTCGTCGTCCTTGCCGCCTCGATCCTCGAACAGCAGGTGATCTCGCCCAGCCTGATCAACCTTATCCGCTGGCAGGCCTATCGGCGGCTGATGGACCAGCCCTACACCTTCTTCCAGAACGACTTTGCCGGGAGGCTCGCCCAGAAGGTGCAGCAGGTCGGGCAGGCGACGGGCGACTTCGTCACGACGCTGCTCCAGTCCTTCTGGTCGTTTCTTACCTTCGTCGTGCTGACCGGCACCATTCTCGCCACGCTGGATCCTTGGATGACCGGCGTACTCGCGCTGTGGTGCGTCGGCTACTACTGGATCATCACTCGTCTTCTGCCGCGCATTCGCCAAAGGGGCCGCGAGCGCGCCAACGCCAATTCGGTCTGGTCGGGACGGGTGGTCGACAGCTTCACCAACATCCTGTCCGTCAAGCTCTTTGACGCCAGCCGCAGCGAGGACGGCTTCGTCAAGGACGGCTTCGCGCGCTATGTCGAGGCGGTGCGTCGTCTGACCCGCGCCATCACCACGGTGCGCTTTGCCGTAACGGCGCTCAACGGCCTGATGATGACCGGTGTCGGCATCGCCGCGCTGATCGGCTGGCGGGCCGGCACCGTCTCCACCGGCGGCGTGGCGACGGCGCTCTCGCTGGTGCTTCGCCTCAACCAGATGTCGGGCTGGATGATGTTCAACATCAACGGCCTCGTGCGCGACTACGGCACGATCCAGGATGCCGTCTCGACCATCGCCGTCGCGCCGGCGCTGACGGACCGCGCCGACGCCGTGGCGCTCCGGCGGGGCCCCGGAGACATCCGCTTCGAGGGTATCACCTTTCACTACGGCAAGGGCAGCGGCATCATCGATGACTTCTCGCTCCATATCCGCTCCGGCGAGAAAGTCGGTCTGGTCGGTCGCTCGGGCGCGGGCAAGACAACCTTGGTCAACCTGCTCCTGCGCCTCTACGACCTGGAAGGCGGGCGCATTCTCATCGACGGTCAGGATATCGCCGGCGTCACGCAGACATCGCTGCGCGCCGCGATCGGCGTCGTCACGCAGGATACCTCGCTGCTTCACCGCTCGATTCGCGACAACATCACCTTCGGCCGCCCCGATGCGGACGACGACGAGGTGCTGGAAGCCGCGGCGCGGGCCAACGCGGAGGATTTCATTCCTTCGCTGCGCGATCCGAGCGGCCGGCAAGGCTACGCCGCCCATGTCGGCGAGCGCGGCATCAAGCTCTCCGGCGGGCAGCGCCAGCGAATCGCGATCGCGCGGGTGCTCCTGAAGAACGCACCGATCCTGATTCTCGACGAGGCGACGTCGGCCCTTGATTCGGAGGTGGAGGCCGCGATCCAGGATAACCTCTCCACCATGATGGAGGGCAAGACGGTTCTGGCCATCGCTCACCGCCTGTCGACCCTTTCGGCGATGGATCGCCTGATCGTCATCGACAAGGGACGGATCGTCGAAGCGGGCAGCCATCGCGAGCTGGTGGCGGCCGGCGGGCTTTATGCCGAGCTTTGGGAGCGCCAATCCGGCGGCTTCATCGGCGCCGAGGCCGCACAATAGGGGCGGCGGCTTGAAGCATGCAGATCGCGCAGCAAGGCATCGTCGAAGCAGGACCTTAAGGTTTAGTTGGTAGGCAAGGCTCCTGTGATCGACGGTATCGGCTCACGCCCTCGTCAGGTTCTTCACGCAGGAGAAAAGCATGGACTGGTACGTCTACTGCACCGCGCCCATCGACTTCGGCTGGTCGTTACTTCCCGCGGTCGCGGACGTGGCGTCGGAGTTCGCCAAGACCGAGGCGGCGGAAATGATCGACGGCTACGGCGAAGAGAGCGACGTCGGCACCGCCACGACCTTCCTCGCGGACTTCGAGAAGGCACGGGAGCTCGCGCGCGAGCATGGCTGGGAAGGCAGCTACAGCGACGGCGCGAAGCCGCACGTCTTCTGGCTGCCGCATGAGGGACAGTTCATCTACGGCTTCGTCTGGAAGCAGATCCACAGCGGACACACCTTCATCATCTCGCCGTTCAAGCTGCCCTGGCTGGAGGAACGCCAGCGCGTTCCCGCTGCCGAACCGGGGCCCCAGTCCGACGTCTGAAGGGTGCGACGATCTGTCAACTTCGTTTGTCGAAATCGCGATTGGCGGCAAAAGTGCGCCGGTGTGTCCCGTCGCGCCTGGACGAATGCATTGATAACCCGCTAAACACCGAGAATCGTTCTAAATCGAGTTCCCGCCATCAGTGTCCAGCACTGCCTTACCGTTGCAACAGAACGCCCCACTATCCAGTGGCCGGGCCCCGTGCCGCAGCTCTTCTGCGGCTGGACATCGCTTGGTGGCCCGACTAAGAGGACACGCCGGGGAGTTGCGGCAAGACAGCGCACCTGACAACAACTTCCAGCTGCCACAGGATCAGGCGTGAAACAAAACGCCCACGATCGAGAGGAGGCCGTTCATTGAGTGTCGATCATCCCATCGAGCCGACTCGCCGGGACTTTCTCTTAATCGCGACGGGTGCCGTCGCGGCCGTCGGCGCGGCGGCGGCCATTTGGCCGTTCATCGATCAGATGAACCCGGATGCCGCCACGCTCGCGCTCGCCTCGATCGAGGTCGATGTCAGTCAGGTCGCGCCGGGACAGTCGATCACCGCCAAGTGGCGGGGACGGCCGGTCTTCATCCGTCAGCGCACCGACGAGGAGGTCAAGGCAGCCAAGGGCGCTCCGCTCGGCGACCTCAAGGACCCGGTCGCGCGTAACGCCAATTTGCCGAGCGACGCGCCGGCGACGGACGAGAACCGCGCCGCGCCAGGCAAGGAAAACTGGCTGGTGATGGTGGGCGTGTGCACCCATCTCGGCTGTATCCCGCTTGGCCAGTCGGGCGATTACGATGGCTGGTTCTGCCCCTGCCACGGCTCGACCTATGATACCGCTGGCCGCATCCGCAGCGGCCCGGCGCCCGAGAACATGGCGATTCCGCCATTCGAGTTTACTTCCGACACCACGCTTCGCATCGGCTGACGAGGGGGAAAGCTGAAGACATGAGCGGTCATTCTTCCTACGTGCCGACAAACCGGTTCATGCGGTGGGTGGATGCCCGCCTGCCGCTGCCGCGTCTGGTCTACGATTCGTTCGTCGCCTTTCCGGTGCCGCGCAATCTGAACTACGCCTATACGTTCGGCGGTATTCTTTCCCTGATGCTGGGGATTCAGATCGTCACGGGCGTGGTCCTGGCGATGCATTACAGCGGCAATTCGGCGCTGGCCTTCCATTCCGTCGAGCAGATCATGCGCGACGTGAACTGGGGTTGGCTGATGCGCTACATGCATGCCAACGGCGCCTCGTTCTTCTTCGTCGCCGTCTATATCCACATCTTCCGGGGTCTCTATTACGGCTCCTACAAGGCGCCTCGCGAGATTCTCTGGATTCTCGGCGTCGTGATCTTCCTGTTGATGATGGCCACGGCTTTCATGGGCTACGTGCTCCCCTGGGGGCAGATGAGCTTCTGGGGCGCCACGGTTATCACCGGGTTCTTCACTGCCTTTCCGATCATCGGCGACCCGATCCAGCAGCTGTTGCTCGGCGGCTTCGCGGTCGACAACGCCACGCTCAACCGCTTCTTCTCGCTGCACTATCTGCTGCCCTTCATGATCGCCGGCGTGGTGATCCTCCACATCTGGGCGCTGCATGTCACCGGGCAGACCAATCCGACGGGTGTCGAGGTCAAGACCAAGGACGACGTGGTGCCCTTTACGCCGCATGCCACCATCAAGGATGGTCTCGGCATGGTCGTCTTCCTGCTCTTCTATTGCTGGTTCGTGTTCTACATGCCCAACTTCCTAGGGCATCCGGACAACTACATTCCTGCGAACCCGCTGAAGACGCCGGCCCACATCGTGCCGGAGTGGTACTTCCTGCCGTTCTACGCGATGCTGCGCGCCATCACCTTCAACATCGGGCCGATCGACTCCAAGCTCGGCGGCGTGCTGGTGATGTTCGGCTCGATCATCGTCCTGTTCTTCCTTCCCTGGCTGGACACGAGCCGCGTCCGCTCGGCCGTCTACCGGCCGATCTACCGGATCTTCTTTTGGGTCTTGGTGGTGGACACCATCTTCCTCGGCTGGCTGGGCTCGCGCCCCGCTGAAGGCATCTATCCGACGCTCGCGCTCATCGGCACCATCTACTACTTCGCCCACTGGCTCGTGATCCTGCCGGTGCTCGGCCTGGTCGAGACGCCGAGGAAGCTGCCGGCTTCCATCGCAGAGGCCGTGCTCGGACCGAACTATGCCAGCGGGACCGCCGCCGGGGCTGCGCCGCCATCGGGCTCGGTATCGGCACCGGAAAATCGCTGAGGGGGCGACTTGAGATGAAAAAGCTTCTTGCAGCCCTGCTCGCCGGCGGACTGATGATCATTCCGGCGGCCCATGCACAGGACAAGGAGGGCGAAGCGGCTTCGCCCTCGCCCCAGGCCGCCGCACCCGCCCCGAGCGAGAGCGAGGTGACTTCCAATGTCGCCGGCGATGAAGCCGCGGCAGAGGAGGGGGAACATGAGACCCCCCATTACCCGCTGAAGCGGCCCGCTGAGCTCGCCTGGACTTTCGCCGGACCTTTCGGCCACTGGGATCTCCAGCAGCTTCAGCGCGGCTACAAGGTCTACAAGGAAGTGTGCGCGGCCTGCCACTCGATGGAGTTGGTGGCCTTCCGCAACCTTGAGGCTCTTGGCTACAGCGAGGACCAAGTAAAGGCGATCGCTGGCGATTACACGGTCACCGACGGGCCGAACGGCGACGGCGACATGTTCGAGCGTCCGGCGATTCCTTCGGACCACTTCCCGTCGCCCTTCGCCAACCCCGAGGCGGCCGCTGCCGCGAACAATGGCGCGGCGCCGCCGGACCTGTCGCTGATCGCCAAGGCTCGTGCGGTGGAGCGGGGCTTCCCGCGCTTCGTCTTCGATACCGTCACGCAGTATCAGGAAGCCGGCCCGGACTATATCCACGCGCTGCTGACCGGCTATGGGCAGAATCCGCCGCCGGGAACCGTCATCCAGCCGGGAACCCACTTCAACCCCTACTTCATCGGCGGGCCGGCTCTGGCCATGCCGCCGCCGCTGTCGGCCGACGCCGTGACCTATGATGATGGCACGCCCGGAACTGTGGATCAGTATGCGCGGGACGTTTCCTCTTTCCTGATGTGGGCGGCCGAGCCCCACCTCGTCGAACGCAAGGCGACCGGCTTCGTCGTCATGCTTTATCTCCTCATCTTCGCGGCGTTGGTGTATCTGGTGAAGAAGCGGGTTTGGGCCAACACGCCTCATTGAGGCGGCGCCACTCCCTGTCGATCAGCAAAGGGGCCTCTCGGCCCCTTTTTCCTGTCTGCAAAGGAAGAACACGTCGATGGCAGACGCACAGTTCGATCTCGCCGGGGCGATCCGGACCATTCCCGACTATCCGAAACCGGGGGTGATGTTCCGCGACATCACGACCCTGCTTGCCGATCCCGTCGCGTTTGGCGAGACGGTGGAGCGGCTGGTCGCGCCCTTCCGCGATATCGGCGCGGACAAGGTGGCGGGCGTGGAGGCGCGCGGCTTCATCCTCGGCGGTGCGCTCGCCCATCAGCTCTCGGCCGGTTTCGTGCCCATCCGCAAGCGCGGCAAGCTGCCCCATGAGACGGTGCGCGTTGCCTACTCGCTGGAATACGGGCTCGACGAGATCGAGATGCACCGCGACGCGGTGAAGGCGGGCGAGAAGGTGATCCTCACCGACGACCTCATCGCGACCGGCGGAACGGCCGAAGGCGCCGTCAAGCTGCTCCGCCAGCTGGGCGCCGAGATCGTCGCCGCCTGCTTCGTCATCGACCTGCCCGACCTCGGCGGCCGCAAGAAGCTTGAGGCGCTGGGCGTGCCGGTGCGCACCTTGGTTGAGTTCGAGGGCGATTGACGCCGGCGGCGAAGCGCGCAACTCTTGGCTGGTTGCTCCGGTGGCGCGCCATTCGGAGCAGGGCTTTCCTGCCGATTCCACCAGGAGTTTTCCCATGAAGAGACACGTCCTCCTCGCCGCGCTGGGCGCCGCCGCTCTCGCCATGCCATCGCTCGCCTCGGCTGAGGATAAGGCCGCCGAAGCCGCTACTGGGCCGAACGATCTGCTCAACGCGACGCTGTGGATGCAGACCTCGGTGGAGTACAAGGCCAACTCGATGGCCGTTTACGCTCTCGCCAAGCTCCGCTTGGACGAGGCGCTCGCGGACAAGAGCGCCAGCGCACTGGACCAGAAGGACGCCGGCGACCTTCCGCCTGCCATTATCCTCGACCTCGACGAGACGGTGATGGACAATTCGGCCTATGAGGCCGGCCTGATCACCTCCAACACCGACTTCAGCTCCAAGACCTGGACGGAATGGACCGACGCCAAGGAGGCCAAGGAGGTGCCCGGCGCGCTCGACTACATCAAGTATGCCGATTCGAAGGGCGTGAAGGTCTTCTACGTGTCCAACCGCACGTCGAAGGAGGAGGCGGCGACCCGCGACAACATGGAAGCGATGGGCTTTCCGATGGGCGGCAATGTCGACGTGTTCCTGACCAAGGGTGAGAAGGACGACTGGAAGTCCGACAAGGAGACGCGCCGCCAGTACGTTGTCAAGGATTACCGGGTGATCGCGATGGTGGGCGACAATTTTTCCGACTTCACCTCCAAGGGCGGCTCGATCGAGGACCGCGCCAAGGCGTTCGATGAGTTGAAGGACCACTTCACCAAGGACTGGTTCATGCTGGCGAACCCGACCTATGGCTCATGGGAATCGTCAGCCTTCGGCGACAACTACAAGCTCTCGAACGAGGAGCGCCGGGCGATGAAGGTGAAGGCTCTCGACGGCTGGACGTCGAAGGCGCCAGCGAAATAGGCCGGGAGGCGGGGCAGGGCGCTCGTGCGCTATGCCCTCCGCTCCTTCCGCCTCCCTCTCCGTCATCCCCGTGGCAAACACGGGGATGAAGGGGGAAGATGATCCGTCAGAAGCCGGGTGCGGCCGGATAGTCCTTAGACGTTGAACTTGAAGAGCATCACGTCGCCGTCGGCGACGAGGTATTCCTTGCCTTCGTCGCGCGCCTTTCCGGCCTCGCGCGCCGCGACCTCTCCGCCGAGCGAGACGAAGTCGTCATAGGCGATGGTCTGGGCGCGGATGAAGCCACGCTCGAAGTCGGTGTGGATGACGCCGGCCGCCTGCGGCGCCTTGGCGCCATGCTTCACCGTCCAGGCCCGCGCCTCCTTGGGACCGGCCGTGAAGAACGTAATGAGGTCGAGCAGCTCGTAGCCGGCGCGGATCAGGCGGTCGAGCCCCGGCTCCTCGAGGCCCATGGCCTCCAAATAGTCCGGCACGTCCGAGTCTGGAAGCTGGGCGATCTCGGCCTCGATCGCCGCCGAGATGATGACGCTCTTGGCGCCCTGGCGCGCCGCCATCTCCTCCACCGCCTTCGAATAGGCATTGCCGGCAGCCGCGTCGCTTTCCGCGACATTGCAGACATAGAGAACCGGCTTGGAGGTCAGAAGATTGAGGTTGCGAAGCTCGCGCCGCCCCTCGGGATCGAGATCGGGCAGAATGGTGCGGGCGGGTTCGCCGTTCTGGAGCTTGGCAAGCGCCGCCTCCATGACGGGGAGCTGCTGGATGGCGTCCTTGTCCTTGCCGCTCGCCTTCTTGCGCGTGGCGACGACGCGACGCTCCAGGCTCTCCAGATCCGAGAGCATCAGCTCGGTCTCCACGGTTTCGGCGTCCGCCACGGGGTCGATGCGGCCCTCGACATGAGTGATGTCGTCGTCCTCGAAGCAGCGCAGCACGTGGACGATGGCGTCCACTTCGCGAATGTTGGCGAGGAACTGATTTCCGAGACCTTCACCCTTCGAGGCGCCGCGCACGAGGCCGGCAATGTCGACGAAGGTGATGCGCGTCGGCACGGTCTGGGCCGACTTGGCGACCTTGGCGATGGTATCGAGGCGTTTGTCGGGAACGGCGACATCGCCCGTGTTGGGATCGATGGTGCAGAAGGGATAGTTCGCGGCCTGCGCGGCGGCGGTCTTGGTGAGCGCATTGAAGAGGGTCGACTTGCCGACATTCGGCAGGCCGACGATTCCGCATCTGAAGCCCATTTCAACTTCCCTGTTGATCTGCGTTTGTTTGCCGCCGAGACGGCCGTGCAATTGAAAATCCGGTCAAGGCGCCGGACACCGTTGTCAGTCTCTGGCGCCGCCGAAGAGCTTTTTTAGCATATCCGCCATCGGCCCTTTCGCCGGCACCTTCGGCTTGGCGGCGGCGGCTCTTGCCTGAAAGACATGGCTTTGGCCCTTCGCCGGCGCCTTTTGCGCCGTCTCGCGCATGGCCGGCGCGACGGCCGATCCCTTGGCGGACGGCGGTTCTTCCGAACTCGTCGCTACCGCGATCCGGTTCATGAAGAGCCCGTCCTCGCCCTTCACCAGCACCTCGGCATGGCGGGCGATGGCGTCCAGCAGCGGGGCGAGCCATTCCTGGTCGGCCTTGGCGAAGTCCGACAGCACGTAAGGGCTGACCAGATCCTTGACGCCCGGGTGGCCGATGCCGATCCGCACGCGCCGATAGTCCTTGCCGAGATGGGCATCGATGGATTTGAGGCCGTTGTGGCCGCCATTGCCGCCGCCGGCCTTCACCCGCACCTTTCCAGGAACGAGATCGAGCTCGTCATGGATGACGACGACGTCGGCCGGGGTCAGCTTATAGAAGCGCGCGGCCTCGCCCACCGCCTGGCCGGAATTGTTCATGAAGGTCGCGGGCTTCATGAGAAGCACCTTTTCGCCGGCGATGGTGCCGTCAGCGATTTCAGCCTGGAACTTCTTGGTCCAGGGGCCGAAGCGATGCGCCCGCGCGATCTCGTCCACTGCCATGAAGCCGACATTGTGCCGGTTGGCGGCATAGCGGGAGCCCGGATTGCCCAATCCCGTGATCAGAAGCATGTCCCGGACTCCCCGTGTTGTGTCGACGACCGGGTTATTCTTCGGTCTTGGCCGTCACGACCTCGGGCTCAGCCGTCTCTGCCTCGGCTTCCTCGGAGAGGAGGGCCGCCGGAGCCGCGATGGTGGCGATGGTGAAGTCGCGGTCGGTGATGGTGAAGCGCACGCCCTTGGGCAGCGTCACCTCCGAGGCGTGGAGCGAATCGCCGATGTCGAGCTTGGAGACGTCAGCCGTCAAGCTGTCGGGGATCGCCGAGGCCGGGCAGTGGATCTCGACCTGATGGCGAACGACGTTGAGCACGCCGCCGCGACGGATGCCCGGGCAGGCGTCCTCGCCAGCGAAGTGCACCGGCACCTCCACCGTGACTTCAGACGTCTCGGAAACGCGCAGGAAGTCCACGTGCATCAGGAAGTCGCGCACGGGATCGAGCTGGTAGTCCTTGGGCAGGACCTTGATCTGTTGTCCGTCGACTTCGACGGTGGCGATCGTGGTCATGAAGCCGCCGGCGTGGAGCTTCATGAAGGTTTCCTTGTAGGGAATGGCGATCGGAAGAGGGTCCTGCTTGGCGCCGTAGATCACGGCGGGCACCATTCCGGTGCGACGCAGGTGTCTGGCGGCCCCCTTGCCGACCTTCTCGCGCAGCTCGGCCTTGACCGTGTAGGTCTCGCTCATGGCTGAAAGTCCTTCGTTTGGTTCGTGAGGTGGTCGCGCCGCCCGGCAATGCCTTTGGACACGACGAAAAGCGGCCTGGAAGGGCCGCTCTCCTCCGCGCTGCCTCCAAGGGTGTCTGCGCGGACGCTGGCGCTTATAGCGGCAGGCGCGGCCGTCGGCAAGGCGCGGACAGTCTCCGGCGGCACATGCTCGACTTTTCCGCCCCACCGGGGCATGTCTCGCGGTCAAGACATGTTATCGCGAAGGAGGATGCGCTGAAAATGGCGAAGAGTCTTCTCGTACTGAACGGCCCGAATCTCAATCTCCTTGGCACCCGCCAGCCGGAGGTCTACGGCTCGACCACCTTGTCCGATGTCGAGGCCATGTGCCGCGCCGCCGGCGAGCGCCTTGGCCTTGCCATCGAGTTTCGCCAATCCAATCACGAGGGCGTCCTGGTGGATTGGATTCACCAGGCCAAGGGGCGGCACTCAGGCATCGTCCTCAATGCGGGCGCCTACACCCATACCTCCATCGCGCTGATGGACGCGATTTCATCCGTGGAGCTGCCGGTCGCCGAGGTTCACCTCTCCAATATCCATCGGCGCGAAGCCTTCCGCCATGTCTCCTACATCTCGAAGGTCGCGCTCGGCATGATCTGCGGCTTCGGCCCGTTTGGCTATGTCATGTCGATCGAGGCGCTTGCCGACCATATAGGCCAAAAGAGCTAATCTGCCTGCCCGCAAGGCAGGCCACGTGCATGGGAGGTGAGAGTGTTTCTTTCGGTCTTCGACCTTTTCAAGATCGGCATCGGTCCGTCGAGTTCGCACACGGTCGGGCCCATGGTCGCCGCCCGGCGTTTCCTGGACGAGATTATCCACGGCGAGTGGCCCCGCCCGCGCGGCGCGCATGTGGCCCGGATCGTGGTGTCGCTTCATGGCTCGCTTGCTTTCACGGGCAAGGGCCATGCGACCGATCGCGCGGTCGTGCTGGGCCTTTGCGGCGAGCATCCCGAGACGGTCGATCCCGAGGCGATTCCCGCCGTCCTGGAGCGGGTGGAGCGTGAGCGGCGCGTGAACCCGCCGGGCCATCCTGGGTATGACTTCGATCCGGCGCGCGATGTGATCTTCGATTTTGAGGAGACGCTGCCGGGGCATACCAACGGCATGACCTTCACAGGCCTGGACGCGGCGGGCGTCGCTATCCTCAAGCGCATCTACTACTCGGTCGGTGGCGGCTTCGTCGCCGACGATGTGGAAATCGCCGCCGCCCGCCCACAGCAGAGCGACGACGATGTTCCCTTTCCCTTCCACAGCGCCGCCGAGGCGTTGGAGATGGCTGCCCGTGCGGGGCTGTCCATCGGCGCGCTGCAGGCGGCCAACGAGGAAAGCCGGCATCCGCGACGCGAGGTCGAGGCGAAGCTGGACGTCATCTGGAACACGATGGATGAGTCGGTCGATCGCGGCCTCAAGGCGCGCGGCGAGCTTCCCGGCGGGCTGAGGGTGAACCGCCGGGCGGCGGCGATCCACGGCCGGCTCGATGCCGATTGGCAGAAGAACATGCTCTCGCCGCTCTCGGCCAACGACTGGCTGACGGTCTATGCCCTGGCGGTGAACGAGGAGAACGCGGCGGGCGGGCGGGTCGTGACCGCTCCGACCAATGGCGCTTCCGGCGTCATTCCGGCCGTCGTCCGCTACTACTTGAAGTTCGATCCGACCGCGAGCCGGGAGGCGGTGCGCGAGTTTCTGCTGACGGCGGCGGCCATTGGCGGTCTGATCAAGCGCAATGCCTCGTTCTCCGGCGCCGAGGTCGGTTGCCAGGGGGAGGTGGGGTCGGCGTCGGCCATGGCGGCGGCGGGCCTGACGGCGGTCATGGGCGGCACGCCTGCCCAGGTGGAGAATGCCGCCGAGATCGCGCTTGAGCATCATCTTGGCATGACCTGCGATCCGGTGGCGGGGCTGGTTCAGATCCCGTGTATCGAACGCAACGCTTTCGGCGCGGTGAAGGCCGTGACCGCCGCCTCGCTGGCGCTCAAGGGCGATGGCGCCCATCGCGTGCCGCTGGACTCTTGCATCGAGACCATGCGCCAAACGGGGCGTGACATGGACTCCAAGTACAAGGAGACGAGCCTCGCCGGGCTTGCGGTCAACGTTCCGCAGTGCTGACCGCGAAAAAAAAAGGCACGACGATGAATCGCCGTGCCCAAAAGGCCCGATGGTCGACCGGGCAACTGCCGCCGGCCGCCGAAGCGGCCGGCGTTGATCATGGGAGAGCCTGCCTTATTCGGCGGCGCCCGCTGGCGCTTCGAAGACCGTCACCTTCGGAAGGTCGCCAGTGAACTTCTCGACATCGGCAATCGCGGTGTGGCCGCAATTGCCCTGGGCCAGCTTTGAGGTTCCGATGTCAACCGTGAGGCAGTTCGGGTCGCCATAGGCATCGAGGCTACCCGGCTTGCCCGGCTCGACGGGGCTGTACCAGGCACCTTCCGAGAGCCGGATGACGCCCGGCAGGATGTCGTCGGAGACGAGCGCGCCGGCCAGCACCTGACCACGGTCATTGAAGACACGCACGACGTCGCCATCGGCGATGCCGCGCTTCTCGGCGTCCTTGGTGTTGATCATGCAGGGCTCGCGGCCCGCCACCGAGTACGTCTCGCGCAGCTTCGTGCCGCAAAGCTGCGAGTGGAGGCGCGAGATCGGGTGCGCGGTATCGACGTGCAGCGGGAACTTGGCCCCCTTGGCGTTGGCGCGCTCCACTGGCTCCATCCAGGTCGGGTGCGCCGGGCAGTCGTCATAGCCCATCTTCTCGATATTGCTGGAGAAGATTTCGATGAGACCGGACGGCGTGCCGAGCGGGTTGAGCAGCGGGTCTTCCCGGAAGGTGCTGTAACGCACGTAGGCCTTGGCCTCGTCCGGCACCGAGAACTCGACGATCCCGTCCTTCCAGAAGGTATCGAAGTCGGGCATGTCGATCTGGCGCTGCTTCGCCTGCTCCTGCGCCGCGTCGTAGAACGACTTCAGCCAGGCCATCTCGTCCTTGTCTTCGGTGAATTCCTTCTCCTTGCCGAGACGCTTGGAGATTTCAGCGAAGATGTCGAAGTCGGAGCGCGCCTCGTAGACCGGGTCGATCACCTTCTTCATGGCGAGGATCGCCTTCAGAGCGTAGTCGCCAACCTGCTCGATGTCGTTGCGCTCGTAGGACGTGGTTGCCGGCAACACGATGTCGGCTTGGCGCGCCGTCGGCGTCCACTGGAAGTCATGGACGATGAACGTATCCAGCTTCTGGAACGCCTTGACCATGCGGTTGCGGTCCTGGTGATGGGCAAAGGGATTGCCGCCCACCCAGTAGGCCATCTTGATGTCGGGATAGGTGTTCTTCGTGCCGTTGAAGTCGAACTCCTTGCCGGGGTTCTCCAGCATGTCGACGATGCGGGCCAGCGGGATCGCCGCAGCACCGCTGGTGGAGAGCCATTCGGCACCCTTCACCGCCTTGCCGCCGTCGGTGATGCCGCTGAGGACCGGGCTGTCGGCGCTGGGCGCACCGCCATTGGCATAATGGTAGGAAAGACCGAAGCCGCCACCGGGTTCGCCGATCTGGCCGAGCATGGAGGCCAGCGTCACCATCATCCAGTGGGCCTGCTCGCCATGATGCTGGCGCTGCATGCCCCAGCCGCCGGCGAGCATCGTGCGCTTCGAGGCGAAGAGGCGGGCGAGTTCCTTGATCTTGTCGGCGGGAACGCCGCAGATCTCCGAAGCCCATTCGGCGGTCTTGGGCGTGCCGTCGCTCTCACCCATGAGGTAGGGCAGGAACTTATCGAAGCCGGTGGTGTAGGTGTCGAGGAAGTCCTGGTTGTGGAGCTTCTCGGTGTAGAGCGTGTGGGCGATGCCGAGCATCATGGCGACGTCGGTCTGCGGCTGAACCGCGACCCACTCGGCATTCATTTCCTTGGCCGTCTCGGTGCGGATCGGGTCGATGCAGATCACCGTCTTGCCGGTCTTCTTGAAGGCTTCCATGCCCTCGAAGCCGCCATGATCCGGGATGACCCAGCCGATCTGGTTGGTCTTGTAGGGGTCGGCGCTCCAGAACACGAGGACTTCCGTGTTGTCGACGACCACGGGCCACGCCGTCTGCTGCTCGTAGACCTCCAGCGTGCCCATCACGTGGGGCATGATCACCTGGGCGGCGCCGGTGGAGTAGTCGCCGATGTGGTTCACGAAACCGCCGGCGAGATTCATCATGCGGCTGAGGAGGGTCCGGCAGTTATGCAGCTTGCCGGGGCTCTTCCAGCCGTAGGAGCCGGCGAAGATCGCCGCCGGGCCGTGATCCTTCTCGACGCGCTGGATCTCCTTGGCGACGAGATCGAGCGCCTGGTCCCAGGACACGCGCACGAAATCGCCCTTGCCGCGGGTCTCGGGCTCGGCGCCGGGGCCTTTTTCCAGATAGGCGCGGCGCACCATGGGATAGCGGATGCGGGTCGGGGAGTAGATGGAGTCCAGAACGCCCGGAAGCTGATGGCTCGGCTTCGGGTCCTTGTCCCAGGCGGCGATGGAGACGGCGCGGCCGCCCTCGACCTTGGCCTTGAAGATGCCCCAGTGCGAACCGGTCATCACTTCGCCATCGGCGCCCTCAGCGCGCGCGCCGAATGTCAGGAGCGACGGCCCGACGAGGCCGGCGGCTCCCAGCATGGCGCTGGTCTTCAGAAACGAACGGCGCGAAACGCCGCTCGCCAACGTATTCTTGATCATCATCGTCATGGCAAATCTCCTCACCATTTCACGTCAATGGGCGATTGCGCTTGCTGCCCGGCACTCGCGGGCAAGGAAGGCGCGAAGGGCGGATGCCGCCGCGGCGTAGAAGCCGAACGGATCACGCGAGAAACAGGCATCCGCGAAAGCCGGAATCCAGCGATCCAGCCGCGTGAGCATGGCGCGCGCCTGCGGATCTCCGGTGGCCGTCAGAAGCGCGGCAATTTCGAGTTCGACCGAGATGTGGTCGGCGGGTTCATGGAAATCGGACACCACGGATAACCCGAGGTGGCGGAGCAGCGCGTCCATTTCCATGGTCGGCTGGCCGAAGGTGCGGTCGCTCTCTCCCACGTGGCAGGACTCGTACGGCGCGACCGTGTTGAAGCCGCCGACGCCGAGGAAGAGATGCGAGAAGGCGACGCCGAGCTGCGCTGTGAGGGCCTTCACATCCGGTTTGGCGGCGAGAAGGCCGCGCATATAGTTGATGTCGGGGCCGAGCGCGGGGTCTTTGGAGAGGCCCTCGAGAAAGGCGGCTGCCGGACCGTGGACGAGCGAAGCGACGGTCTCTTCCGTCGGCGCCTCGCGAAAGAGACCCGCGAACCAGCGCAGCACCAGCAGCCTCTCTTCGAGCGTTTCGGTGATGCCCGCCGCTCCGCCGACGTCGGCGGGAGCGGCGGCGATGGAAATCTCATTCATGGCCGCCCTCCATATCCTTGGCGTGGAGCTGGACGTATTTCTGAAGGAAGCGGAACTGCTCGTCGTCCAGCGGCGCGAAGCGCTTCATGGCGTTGAGCGTGCCGATCCATTGATTGGCGAGGTAATGCTTGGTGTCGGGCAGGGCGTGGCAGCTGCCGCAGGAGGCGCTGTACATCTCCGAGCCGTAGTCCCAGAGCTTGTCCGCGTCCGCCGTCATCTTCTCGTTCTTGACCCAGCCGGTGGCGATGACGTCGGTCCAGTTCTGTCCGGTATCGGCATCCGGCTTGGTCTCGCCCTTCTTGACCTCGTTGGCCGCGGCTGGGGTGAGGGCGACGGCGAAGATGCGCTTGCCCTGATTGGCGTAGAGCATCCGCTCCGCACCTTCCTGCTGCCAGCCTTCGGCTTCGACCTTCAGCCAGTCGCCATCTTTGTCCACCACCTTGAGCGGGGTCGCGGAAAGAACCTTGCCGGCCGCCTTGCCCTTGCCATCCTTGGGCTCTTCGAGGAAGAACTCGGTGGTCTCGAGCGGATAAACGACGTCGCCGGTCTTGGGCGAAAAGTCGCTCGACGCGGCGACGAGGTCGTTGAACAGCGCCTTGTATCCGGCGGCCATGTCGGGGAGCTTGTGGGCGATGCCCTTGTGGCAGGAGATGCAGGTGTCGCCGTTCTGCATAGCGGTCTGCATTTGCTTGGCCGCCTCGGGCTTCTGCTTGTCGAAATCCATGTGGGCGAAGTCGTGGCAGCTGCGGCACGTGGCGGAGTCGGTCTCCTCCATGTGCTTCCACACCTGCTTGGCCAGACGCAGGCGGTTCTGCTCGAACTTCTCCGGAGTGTCGATGGTGCCGCGGATCTCGCCCCAGATGTCGCGCCAGGCATTGAACTTGTCGACATAGGCGGCAAGGCCGGTCTTGCGCTCGTGGCAGTCCGCGCACTCGGCCTGAACGCCGGCCGGGTTCTTGAAATGGATGGACTGGACGTATTCAGGATAGACGTTGTCGCGCATCGAATGGCACGACACGCAGAACTCCAGGCCGCTGGTCTTTTCCATCGCGTAGTGCAGGCCGTTCCAGCCGAGGACGCCGACGAAGATGCCGCCAATGAGAAGGACGCCGAGGCCCCACTTCATGCTAGGGCGCCAGAACGCCTTCCATGCGCGTTTGATCATCGATTCTTTCCGGTCTTCCTGTTGCCAGGACCACCGGTCGTCACCCGGGCCCTGAAGCATCCTTCTTCGGGTGGCGAACATGGCGCGGCGGTGTAAATGACATTTCGGGCGGGCGTAAACGCGAGCGCCAAGTTGTAAATGAGATGAAAATGGCATGCCGGGTGCGACGGCGCGCCGCGCTAGGCGCCCGCCATCCGTGGCTGGTTGATCAAGGTCAACGCGGGCGCGGGCGCCAAGGCGCAGGCTCCAGCGCCAAACGAACCCAGGGAAGGTAAACCCATGTCGGCATCGTCACAGGTTTCGCCCGGTTCCGCCGAGACGTCATCGCCCGCCCTCCCGTTAATGTTCGAGCGCGGGCCGTTCGACAGCGGTCGCGAGGTCTGGCTGGGAGCAATCGCCACGGACGACCGTGCCGGCCTCGACCGACAGCTCGGCGTCATCCTCTCCGAGATGAAGGGGCGTGGCGCGCGCATCATCGGTCTGCTTCAGACTGTCCTCGACGACAGCGACTGCGACTGCTCCAAGCTCGCGGTGCGCGATCTGGCGAGCGACGAACTCATCCCCATCACCCAGTTTCTGGGGCACGAATCTCATTCGTGCCGTCTCGACACGCGCCGCCTCGCTGAGGTTTCCGGGCTGCTGGAGAAGCAGATCGAACCCGGCGTGGAGCTTCTCCTCATCAACCGGTTCGGCAAGGTAGAAGCCGAGGGGCATGGACTCCGTGATCTGATCTGTCAGGCCATCGAACTCGGCATTCCGACGCTGGTCACGGTGCAGACGAGTCATCTCGACGCATGGGCATCCTTCGAGAGCGGCCTCGCCCAATATCTGCCGCCCGAGCCCGAGGTGGTGCGGGCATGGTGCGAGGCGGCCGTCAAGGCGACTGTGGAGCGAAAGGCGATCCGTGTTTGATCACCCACGGGTAACGTTCGAAGGGGACGGCGCGCCGGAACGAAACGAACCAGCCATCGCTATACGGATCTCGGCACCGCCGCGCCATGGCCGTCATTCTTCTCCGCTGCGCTCCGTGCCGCCGGTCGCCGCGCTGCATCGTCTTCTGCGCGACAACGAGCTGTGGCTCGTCCGGCGCACCATCGAGCACCACAAGAAGCGCAACTATCTCGGCTTCGTCTCCACCCTTGAGGAAGCCTGGCGCGCCGCCGTGGTGGGCCTGATCGACGCCCTGGAGGCGGCCGAGGCGAAGAACGGGCCAGTGGGGCCGTTGCTCGCCCGTCTGAACTACGCCGAGGACCCGGTTGCCGGATACGGCATAGAGGTGGCCGAGCGCCACCGCGCCCGTGGCGTTGACCTCGCCCTGTTTCTCGGCTCGCTGAAGATCAGCCGCCAGGCGTTCCTTGATCTCGTCGCCGAATGCGATCTTCCCGCTGCTGTCCGCCGCGGCTATCGCGAGCGGGTCGACAACTATTTCGACCGCGTCGAGGCCGGGCTTTGTTCACGCTGGGCGAGTGTTGATCATGAGACGGATATCGCCGCGCTGCGCGAGCGCAACAGGGCGGTCGTCAACGAGAAGAACAAGTATCTGACGATTTTCGAGAGCCTGAAGGACCCGGTGGTTCTTCTCAACGAACAGGGCGAGATCGAAAATTTCAATGCGGCGGCGGGCGCGCTGGTCGGCATTCCCGCCCGCCCAGGTGCCGCCTATTACGGCGGCCCCCTTCCCGGAGAGGTCAGGGCGGCGCTGAATCACCTCCTGGAGACACGCCGACCGACCTCGGAAGACGGGCGCATCGAATGCATGTTGCGCACGCCCGCCGGCCTCAGATGCTTCGAGGTTCGCCGTCAGGCCATGATGGACGTCTCGCACAAATACTCCGGCGAGGTGGTCATTCTCTCCGACGTCACCGACTACAAAACCGCCTGCGACCGCGCGGAAGAGGCGAGCCGCGCCAAATCCGCCTTCCTCGCCACCATCAGCCATGAGATCCGCACACCCATCAACGGCATTCTCGGCCTCTCCCGCCTCATGCGCGACAACCTCGGTGAAGCTCGCGGCCGACACCATGTCGATGCGATAGCAACCTCGGCGAAGACTCTGCTCGCCACCGTCAATGATATTCTCGACTTCACCAAGATCGAGGCCGGCACCATCGAGCCCGACCCGGTGGACTTCTCGCCATCGGCCTTGCTCGCCGAGGCTCTCGCCCCGTTCGAGGCTCCTGCGCTCGGCAAGGGCCTTTCGCTTTCCTCCTCGGTGGCGCCGGAGGTTCCGGAGCGGGTGCGGGGCGATGTCACCAAGCTGCGGCAGGTGTTGATCAATCTGATCTCCAATGCCGTGAAGTTCACCGAGCGCGGTGCCGTCGTGATCCGGCTGTCGGGCCAGGACCAGGGCGCTCATGCATTTCGGCTTCACATGACGGTCGAGGACAATGGCGTCGGCATCCCGCCGGAGGCCATGGAGACGATCTTCGATCCCTTCGTTCAGGCCGATGCTTCCATCGCGCGGCGCTTCGGGGGAACCGGGATGGGGCTCGCCATCTGCCGGCAACTCGTGGCGATCATGGACGGAGCGGTTTGGGCTGAGAGCCGGCCCGACGGGGGAAGCATTTTTCACGCGACGGCTGTGGTGGAGTGCGCTTCCCCTCAAGATGACCGGGGCGAGGCAGCGCCCTCCGGCGCGCCAGCAACGGACGATGCTTCGCTTTCGGTTCTGATCGTCGACGACAACGATATCAATCTGATGGTGGCCGAGGGCTTTCTCACTCGCTTCGGCCACCGCGCCACGCTTGCGCGTGACGGCACCGAAGCGCGGCAATGCCTTGCAGTCGAGACCTTCGACGCGGTGCTGCTCGACCTCCGTCTTCCTGATGTCGACGGCCTGACGCTTCTCGCCGAACTGCGCGAGCGGGAGCGGCGGGAAGGGCTCGTGCCGGCGGTCGCCGTCCTCTGCACGGCGCAGCGCGACGAGGCGCTGGTCGGCGCAAGTGCCGCTCTCGGCGCCTCCACGCTCGGCAAGCCGTTCGCGCCGGAGGAGCTACGCGCCGCCTTGCGGCAGGCAGCGCCGGAAAGGACCCATGATACCGGCGGGGCGGCCGGCGAGGGAAAAGAGACGGAGCCGATGGTGGACATGACGCTTCTCGGCGAACATGCCGCCATGCTTGGGGCGGCGCCGATGCTGCGCGTGATCGAGGTCTTTCGCGTCTCCGTTCCGCCCATGGTGGAGACGATCGGCCGGGAGGTGGCTGCCGGGCGATTGAGTGAGGCGGGGCGCGAGGCCCACCGTCTGAAGAGCGCTTGCGCCAATCTGGGGCTGAGGCGTCTTGCGAGCCGCGCTGCAGCCATCGAGGCGGCGTGCGGCAGCGGTGCTGGGTCTGAGGCGCGGGCGCAGGCCGAAGGCCTCTCGGCGCTCCTCAGCCTATCGCTGGACGAGCTTTCTCGCTGCTGGGCCGCGCTTGCGGGGAATTGAAGTCGGCGCCGGGCGCCGGACTCCTGCGAAGCGGTTGCCGTTCATCTCCTTGGAGCGCAACGGCGCGGCAAAGACATAGCCGACGCCATGAACTGTCACGATGTGGTGCGGGTTCTTGGGGTCTTCCTCGATCTTGCGGCGCAACCGCCCGACAAGGACATCGATCGTCCGATCGCTGGGCGCCCAGTCTCGGTGGCTGACGCAGTCGAGCAAACTGTCGCGATTCATCACCTGGCCCGGACGGTTGAGAAAGGCGCTGAGCAGCTCGAACTCGCCGCGCGTGAGCTTCACCTCGGTGCCGTCCGGGGCGAAGAGCAGCCGGCCGGAGAGGTCCAGGACCCAACCGTCGAAATGTTTCTCGCTGCCCGTGCCCATGTCGGCGGCCGCGGCCCGCGCCGCGACGGTGCGGCGCAGAAGGTTGCGCGAGCGGGCGAGAAGTTCACGGGCGTTGAAAGGCTTTACGACATAGTCGTCGGCGCCCATCTCGAGCGCGACGATCCGGTCGATGACGTCAGTTTTGCTCGTCACCATGATGACGCCGACCTCGGAGACCGAGCGGATGTCCCGCAGGAGATGGAGACCATCGACCCCTGGCAGGCGGATGTCGAGAAGAACGAGATCCACAGGCTCGCGCGCCATCAGTTCGGCCATTCCCTGGCCATCGTCGAGGGCGCTCACGCGGTAGCCTTCGGCACTGAAGTAGGCGGTCAGCATTTCGCGCGCGACGGGATCGTCTTCAACCACCAGGATGTGATGGGGCGCCATGGGTGTCTTCACCTTCTCATTGTCATTGCGGCCGCGCCGGGCGTTCCGGCGGGGCCGGACAGCCAAGCAGCAGTATCCTTCCTTCGTCCGGCGGCTGCCGGATACGGCGCGGAAGGTCGCCGGAGCTGTCAGCCGCCCAGAGCCGACATGTGGCGGGCCAGCGCCGGCTGGCCGTCTCGATCGATCACGAAGTCATGGCCTTCCGGCTTCTCGCCGATCGCGCGATCGATGGCCGCCATCACCGGCCCGTCGCTCTCCGAGTTCCGCAAGACAGATTTGAGATCGACCCAGCCCTCCTGGCCGAGACAAGTGTAGAGTTCGCCGGTACATGACAGCCGGACGCGATTGCACCCTTCGCAGAAGCAGCTCGTGAGCGGCGTGATCAGGCCGATGCGCCCGCCGGTCTCCGCCACCCGCATGTAGCGCGCGGGCCCTCCGGTGCGGTCGGGCAGGGGCGTGAGGCTCCAGCGCTTTTCGATCGTCTGCACGAGGTCCGTCAACGGCAGATACTGATCTGCCCGATCGGCCTCGATCTCGCCGAGCGGCATGGTCTCGATGAAGGTGAGGTCCATGCCCTGACCATGGGCAAAGGCGATCATGTCGTCGACTTCCTCGGGCGTCGAGTCCTTCAGGGCGACGGCGTTCAGCTTGATCTTGAGGCCCGCGTCCTTCGCGGCCTTGAGCCCGTCCATGACGTTGGAGAACGAGCCGCGCCGCGTCAGGGCGCGGTAGCGGTCGGCATCGAGGGTATCGAGCGAAATGTTGATGCGCTTGATGCCGGCCTGCGCCAGATCCTCGGCGTAGCGCGAGAGGAGGGTGCCGTTGGTCGTCAGCGTCAGTTCGTTGAGCCGGCCGGATTTCAGGTGACGCGACAGCGACTGGATGAGGCTCATGATGCCCTTGCGCACCAGCGGCTCGCCGCCGGTCAGCCGCAGCTTGTTGACTCCGCGTTCGATGAACATCGTGGCGAGGCGGTCGAGCTCCTCCAGAGACAGGAGCTCCTTGTGCGGCACGAAGGTCATGTGTTCGCACATGCAGTAAACACAACGCAGGTCGCACCGGTCGGTGACGGAGACGCGAAGATAAGTGACGTGACGACCGAACCGGTCGATCAGCGAACAGGTCATTCCATTCCTCCGCCCGAGGGGCGCAGCCGCTCTTCGGCGTCTTTCGTGTCCGGTTCGGCTCCTCGGCCGAACGCATGTTGTCGGTCGCCTTGGTGCTGGAAGTGAGCTTGCCACGCGCCTGCGGCCGATGTTCGGGTTGGTTTCGGAGCAGTGAGGACGACATCCTCACCGCTCCTGCCCGTCCCTCTCGCGCACCATAGAGGCAATCACCGAGGCTCGTTTGATCCCGGTCAAAGTGGACGAACTGTTGAAACTTGTCCCTGGAAGGCGGCGCGCATCTCAGCGCTCGGGGTGGTTGTGCTCATCCTCGCCGCGATGAACGTGGACCTCGTCGCTGACGTGCCGATGTCGGTGGAGCCGGGCGGGTGTGAGGCTTCCGTTCTCCAGCAGTACCGCCCGCGTCGTCAGCCCTTCCAGAAACCTATGGTCGTGCGAGACGATCAACATGGCGACCTGCGTTTCCGCAAGAATTTCTGTCAGGCGGCGAAGATGGGCTTCATCCAGCGCATTCGTCGGCTCGTCGAGGAGTAGGGCCTCCGGCTTCATGGCAAGGACGGAGGCGAGGCTGACCAGCCGCTTCTCGCCGCCCGAAAGATGATGGGTGATCCGCTCCTTCAGGTGGAGCAGGCCGAGCTGTTCCAGTGTTTCCTCGGCGCGCCGCGCAGCATCGGGCAGGGAGAGCCCCAGATTGAGCGGGCCGAAGGCAACGTCTTCCATCACCGTCGGTGAGAAGAGTTGGTCGTCGGGATCCTGGAAGAGCAGGCCGGCCCGCGCCCGAACCTCGCGAAAATCCTTTTCGACGCGGCGCTCGGCTCCGAATGCGATCAGGCGCCCGCTCTTGATGCTCTCGAGGCCGACGAGGGTTCTGAGCAAAGTCGTCTTGCCCGCGCCGTTGGCTCCGACCAGCGCCAGCCGCTCGCCCGGATCGAGCGTCAGCGATATCCGGTCGAGAACGACGCGGCCGGAACGGGACACGGTGACGTCGTCGAGGGAGAAGAGGGCTGTCACGCGATCCGATCCGCAAGGAGTATGAGGGCGAGGGCACACGCGAGAAGGCCCACGAAGGCCGCATCGCGCGCGCCGAAGGTCGAGGTCGACAGCAGGGGGAAGCGGCCGTTGAAGGCGCGGCAGCGCATTGCCTCATCGACCCGTTCCGCCCGTTCCAGGGCCTTGACCAGAAGCTGGCCGAAGAAGTGGGCGAGCGTCCTTGCCGTGTGGCGGGAGGTGCGCGGAACGAAAGCCCGCGCGCGCAGCGAGTCGTGAAGCCGCCGTGCCTCTTCGCCGATCAGCGTGACATAGCGCGCAGAAAACAGGACGAGATGGACAAGCTTGGCCGGGACACCGAGGCGGGCCAGGGCATGGGCGGAGCTCACCGGTTCCATTCCCGACAGCAGGGTGAAGAGGATCAGGATGGAGAGGTTGGCGCGAAGCAGCAGAAGGACGGAGAGATGAAGCCCTTCCTGCGACAGGGCAAGCGGGCCGATATGGGCGATTGGCGCACCCGCGACGGTGAAGGGCAGCAGCACGACGAGGATGACGAGGAAGCCCTCGACATGGGCAAGGCGCCTGAGGACGCGCCCGATGGATAAGCCCGCCAGGGGGATCAGGGCAAGGCTGATGGCGAGCGCGCAAAGGAGCGCAAGCGGAGAGCGCAAGACGAGCACGCAGACAATAGCGGCGAAGGCGGCAAGGACGCGTGTGCGCGCGTCCAATGCGTCGAGACGGGCATTGCCACTAAGCCTCAGGGAGCCGAACGTCTCGCTCACGCGCTTGGGTCCGACCGGTGGGCGCTTCCCTTGCGCCGCGCCATGGCCCAGGCGCCGAACCCGGCGAGGCCGACGATCATCCCGACGCCTCCCATGATGTCGTTGAAGCGAAGGCGTCCATCGGCTTGCGCATAGGCTTCGAGCAGGGGGCGCGTCTGGCGCTCGACCGCGGCATCCACCGAAGCGTCGATCATCGCCTGAAGCGTCTTCGGGTCGACGGTGATCGGCGCCGGGTTGGCGGGATCGGGCGCGGCGTTCGAACTGGATGATGCGGAAACCGAGCTGGGAGAGGCTACAAGCTGCTTTGCTCCAGCCGGCGCAGCGCCGGAGAAGCGCTCGGCGGAAACCGTCTCGCTGGCGAAATGTCCTTCGCCCGTGTCGACCGTCAGCACGTATTCGGCGGGCGACGGCGCGGTCCAGGAAAAGCCGCCCGCGTCATCCGTCTTGCCGACGTAGACCTCCCCGCCATCCTTAGCTTTCACGGTGAAGGCGACGCCTTGGGGGCGACCGCCGCCGATGAAGAAGGCATAGCCGGAGACGGTCATACCCTCGACGGTGGCGAACAGCTTCAGCCGGTGCGCGCTGGCTGGCGCCGTCAGGCCCGACAAGGCGAGTAGGCATAGCAAGAGGAGCGCGCCGAGGCGCGACAGCGGTCTCATTCGGCGGGCTCCGGAAGCGTTCCGGCGAAGAGAGCCTCCGGCTTCACCTTGCCGAGATAGCCGGCGATGAGCGCGGTGATCACGCCTTCCGCCGCAGCAAGGGGGAGATAGGTCGCGGCGATGATGGCAAGCGTCGGCGCATAGGCAGGCGACGACAGCCAGAGAGAGAGGCAGAGCAGCGCGGCCGTGCCGAGGACGGACAGGGCGCCGACCATGCCGGCGAGAGCAACGCACCGGCTCGTCGGCGCCTGCGCCATCAGCGGGCGTGCGGCGAGCGCCAGGAGAACCCCCGGCAGGGCCATGTTGACCGTGTTTACGCCCAGACTCGTCAGCCCGCCCATGCCGAAGAACAGCGCCTGGAGAAGCAGGCCGACAAAGATCGCCGGGAAGGCGCCGAGGCCGAGGATCAAGCCGGCGAGCCCGCCGAGGAGAAGGTGAACGCTGGTCGGCCCGATGGGCACCGCCACGAGCGACACGACGAAGAAACCCGCCGACAGGATCGCCGTCTTGGGAATATCGCGCTCGTCGAGCCCCTTGAGGGCAAGGGCCAGCCCGCCGATGCAGAGCGCGCCACCGCCGATCAGGACAGGCGCCGAGAGAATGCCGTCGGGAATATGCGCCATCGTCGCGCCCTTATTGCTTGATGAGCAGCTTTGACGCCGCCGACATGTCGCTCGCCTTGACCCAGATCAGGCCGCCGAGTTCGCTGTCCGCCTCGCTGCCGTCGGGGGCCTTGGTCTTTGGTCCGTCGATCAACGCCGCAAAGCCCCACCAGCCGGCATGGGGCATGGCATAGGCGAAGACGCCGTTCCCATCGGCCTTGATGACTTGAGTGATGAAGGCCTCGTTGGGCGTCGTCACCGAGCCGTCATTGACCCATTCGACCTCGATTTCCGCGAAGGGTACGGGCTTTCCGTCGTTCCGGACGATGCCGCGAAAGAGATTGCCGGTCCAAAGCCCCGTCGGGCGAACGAGGGGCTCGATCTCGACCGGCAGGCCGACCATTGCGTCCCAGCCTTCACCGGAGGCGTAGGAATCGACGATCACCTTGGAATAATGCGTGATCCACTTCTTCTCCGCCTGCTCCCAGTAGGGCTGGGGCTCAACGAAGTAGACGGCCGCTCCGGGCTCCTGAAGCGTGTCGGAGAGTGTCCATGCCGATTTGCCGTCGACCTTCTTCTCCTCGATAGCCGGGGTCAGGTCGCGCACCGCGCCATTGGCCATAACGCCGACGCGTGCCGGCCGCGCCATGTCCATGGTCGGCCCGCGCTCCATCGGATGGGTGAAGACAAGATCGATCGTGACGGTTCCGCCCTCCGGCAGAACGTCGTCCGACGGCAGGATCTCCTGAAAATGGGCGGCGGCCGGCGTGGCGACGAGGGCAAGGAGAAGGGCGGAAACGGCAAGACGCATGGCAACATGACTCTGCTGGACAAGATGCCACGATAATAAGACGAGTTTCAGAGAACGTCATACAAAAATTGTCGCAGCGTCCGCGTTTCGCCGGCCAGGGGACGACAGGGATCAATCGTCCTTGGTTTGTCCGTGCGAGTGCGAGTGCGAATGGGAGGAGCCGTCTTCATGGGAATGGTCGTTGTGGTGCGAGTGCCCGCCTTTGCCTTCACTCTCCACTGAGCGCTCAAGCGGCACGGCCACCACCTGGCCATATCGAACGCCGCGCTCCGCGATGATCTGCGCGCCCATGTCGCGGATATCCGCCAGCTCGCCCCTGAGCACGGAAACCTCCATGCAGGTGTCGGAATCCAGATGGACGTGGAGCGAGGAAAGCGACAAATGGTGATGGCTGTGGAATGTCCGCGTCAGGCGCTTGGAGAGCTCGCGGGCGGCGTGGTCGTAAACATAAACCAGCGCGGCGACGCCCGGCCCCTCGTCAGCGGTGCTGTCAGACTTCTGGAGCAGGCCGTCGCGAACCAGATCGCGCACCGCTTCCGAGCGGCCCTGATAGCCGCGCTCGCTCGCGAACCGATCCACTTCGGCAAGAAGATCCTCGTCGAGGGTGATGGTGACACGCTGCATGATGGGAACTCCGTTTCCACGGCTTCGATTGAGCCGAATGTGCCGCCATCGCGACAGGGGAGGCAAGAACCACCGATCGTTCGCTGGCCTCTCGTCTCGCACGGCTCATGGAAGTGCTGTATGGCGTGATTGACCGGAGATAAAGGAGGAAAACCATGACGATCGCGAAACGCGCCTTTGGGCGCACCGGTTGGACCGTGTCGGAGATCGGCTTCGGCGCCTGGGCGATCGGTGGCTCGTGGGGCGACGTCGGCGAGGCGGAGGCCAAGGACGCCTTGAACGCCGCGCTCGATGCCGGCGTGTCCTTCATCGACACGGCGGATGTCTATGGCGACGGGCGTTCGGAGAAGATTATCCGCGATGTTCTGAAGGCGCGGGGCGGGGTGGGGCCAATCGTCGCCACCAAGGCCGGCCGGCGCCTCGATCCGCACGTGGCGGACGGCTACACCAAGGAGAACCTCACCGCCTTCGTCGATCGCAGCCTAAAGAATCTCGGGCTCGACTGTCTCGATCTCGTCCAGCTTCATTGTCCGCCGACGGAGGTCTTCTATCGGCCCGAGGTCTTCGCCGCTCTCGACGACCTCGTCGCTGCCGGAAAGCTGCGTCACTACGGCGTTTCTGTGGAGAAGGTCGAGGAGGCGCTGAAGGCGATCGAGTATCCCGGCGTCGTTTCTGTCCAGATCATCTACAACATGTTCCGCCAGCGCCCCGCCGGGCTGTTCTTCAGGGAAGCCAAGCGGCGCAATGTGGCTGTGATCGTGCGCGTGCCGCTGGCAAGCGGCATGCTGACGGGCAAGATGAAGGCCGACACGGCGTTCTCCACCGATGACCACCGCGCCTTCAACCGCCACGGCGAGGCGTTCGACGTGGGCGAAACCTTCGCGGGCGTGCCCTACGACGTCGCGCTGGCGGCGGTCGAGGAGTTGAGGCCGTTGGTGCCGGCGGGCGCGACGATGGCGCAAATGGCCCTCAAGTGGATTCTCATGGAGGAGGCCGTTTCCGTGGTCATTCCGGGCGCCAAGAATCGCGCCCAGGCTGAAGCCAATGTCGCCGCCAGCGCGCTTGAGCCTCTGTTGCCCGAAGCGATGGAAAAGGTGCGCGCCATCTACGAGGCGAAGATCGCACCACACGTTCACCACCGGTGGTAGCATTTTCGCTTCGAATGGTGACGACGCCCTTCAGAGACCGACGATCGGGCTGGACCTTGGCAATCTAAAAGTGCAAAAAACGAATCAGGTCGGCTGTTGAACGAGGAGGCGGGACGAATTTGGCGCCCCGCCCGCAGAGATAGGATGCGGCTCTTCGCTGAAGGATGCGACGGGCACGTTTGTGTGTGGAGGCAGAGCGCGCGAGCCGATGTGCCGGATCGCGCTGTTTTCTGCCTCGGTGTGAGGCTTCCGGTTGCCTGGCGGTCTCTCAAGGCTCGTCAGCGGAAGTCGGTCGGTGCGGAAATATCTCGTTCCTGCGGCCATCCTGGTCGTCTCTTGTGCCTTCGCTCTCGCCCTCGCGGCGCTGGTGTGGCGCTCGGGCACGGATGGCGACCGGCTGCGCTTCGACGGGTTTGCCGATGACGCGGTCGGCAGGATCGGAAACCGAATCTCGCTCCATATGTCGCTGCTCGAGGCGACGCGCGCGCATCTGCGCGTCACCAACGAGCTGCGCAACAAGGACGCGTTCTCCGCCTATGTGTCCGGCCTCGACCTTTCCCACCGCTACGGAGGCATCCAGGGCATCGGCTATGCCGAGGCGGTGAGGGCAGGCGATACGGCGGAAGCCGCGTCCTTCCTGAGCTCGACCTACAACATCGAAACGGGTGTCTGGCCGGCTGAAACCGACCAGCCAGTGCGCACGCCGATCCTGCTGCTCGAGCCGCAGGACCGCCGAAATCAGGCGGCGATGGGCTACGACATGCTGTCGAATCCGGTTCGGCGGGAGGCCATGGTCCGGGCGGCGCGGGAGGATACCTTCGCCGCCACCGGCCCGGTTGAGCTCGTCCAGGAGATCGATGAGAACCGGCAAGCCGGATTTCTCGTGTATCTGCCACTCGAGACGGAGGGTGCTTCCGCCGATGCGGGCAAGGCGGTCCTCCTGGCGAAAGGGTTCGTCTATGCGCCATTCCGCGCCGGCGACTTCATCACGGCGGCGCTGTCCTCCGGCAGCGCGCTTCCTCTGAAGCTGCGGCTCTATGACAGTCGCATTGCCCCTGAGCAGCTTCTCTTCGACAGCACCGGAGCTGGCCCGTTCGAAACGACGGGCGACTTCAGAACGTTCAGGCGCATCGATTTCGGTGGCCGAAACTGGATCGTCGATTTGGCGCCGGGAGAGGATTTCTCCCGCACGGCGTCGGACCTGCCGGCGGTGCTCCTGGCGGTGCTTGGTGTCGCGCTGTCCATTCTGCTCTCGGCGCTCGCCTTTCTCCAGGCGCGCCGGGCCGAGGCTGTCGCGGCGCTGGCGGCGGCAAGCGCTGAAAGCCTCGCCCAGAAGGATCTTCTCCTGCGCGAGATGAACCATCGCATCAAGAATTCGATCACGAGAATGCTGGCGATGGCGCGTCAGACCAGCCGGCATTCGAGCGATATGGACGAATTCATGATGTCCTATGAGGCGCGGCTCGGCGCCATGGCCAAATCCCAGGAGATCCTGACCCGCTCGGGCCGGCGCGGCGCCACGGTGAAGGAATTGCTCGAGGCCGAGCTTGGTCAAGTGTTCGGCGGAAGCCTCCAAAATTGCGAGCTCTGCGGACCCGAGGTTGAGATCGACGAGAAGGCGGTTCAGGCGCTTGGCCTCACCTTCCACGAGCTGGCGACCAACGCCCTGAAGTACGGAGCGATCGCCGAGGACGATGGAACTCTGACGGTTGTCTGGAGCCTCACGGCGGGCGAGATCGCCATCGAGTGGATGGAGAAGGGCGCCGAACGACCGGAGCGATCCGAGCCCGTTCGCAAAGGCTTTGGCACGCGGCTCATCGAGATGAACATCGAGCGGGAGCTGGGTGGCCGTATCGAACGCAATTTTGCTGCGTCGGGTCTCACCGTGGCGCTGCGTTTCCCCCAGGCGGCCTCCATTGCCGCCAACGCGCGCCCAAAGCAATCAGCGACGGTCGGCCAAGCCTGACGCCGGCAGGCGCGGCGTGGCAAGCCTGATTTGTTCGTCTCTCTTGCTTCTTTTCGGCAAATCGGCTAATGGCCGATGCCCTGACCAACGAACCGGAGGAGAAGTGCATGATGCAGAATGACTTCGTATCCGGTCCCGCGCGCGCCTAATCATCCCGCGCCCGCCCGCCTGACCGCCGGGCCTTTTCCATCCTCCAACGCATTTCGCTGACAATCCGGCCGCGCCTTTGCGCGACGCCGCATCGTTGGATCATCGGCTTTCAAGTTTAGGGGGCGTCGCGGCTTCGATCGGAAGCGCGGCGCGTTCGTCATGGCCTTCTCGTTTTTCGCCGGCCGTGCCACCGCGTTCCGTTCGGTGCTCGGCTTCACGTTCTCTCACTGGCGTGCCCAACGGCTGCGCGCCTTCGCCATCGCCGCCACCATGGGGCTGGCGACGCTCGCTGACATCCTGACGCCGCTCTATTCCGGCCGCCTGGTCGACGCCATCGCCAAGGGCGGACCCACGGACGAGGCGGCGGTCTCGGCAGCCCTGTCGGCCTTCGCCATCCTGGTCGCCTTGGCGCTCTGGGCGGCGGTCATGCGCTATGTCTGCTTTTCCGTGCTCGTCGCGTTCACCATCAAGATGATGCGCGTGGTGATCGGCGAGGCCTTCGCCCGCGTCCAACGCTTTTCGACGGATTGGCACGCCAGCAGCTTCGCCGGCTCGACGGTGCGCAAGGTGACGCGCGGCGTGTGGGCGCTCGACCTCTTGAACGACACGCTGCTCATCGCCCTCCTGCCGGCGGCGGCCATGCTGATCGGCACCGCAGCCCTTCTCGGCTGGCACTGGCCGGTGATGGGGCTGGTGACGGGCCTCGGCTCGCTGGCCTATCTCGGCCTCACGGTCACACTCTCGCTCGGCTATGTCGCGCCGGCCGCGAGCCTTTCCAACGCCTGGGACACGCGGCTCGGCGGCGCTCTCGCCGACGCCATCTCGTGCAACAGCGTGGTCAAGGCCTTCGGGGCGGAAACGCGCGAAGACGGCCGGCTCGCCTGGATCACCGAGAAATGGGGGCGTCGCACGCGGCGCGCCTGGATGCGCGGCACAATCAACGGCACGGCCCAGCTCTTCGCATTGCTGGCGCTGCGTGCGCTGCTCATCGGCCTCGCGCTGGTTCTGTGGACGAGAGGGCAGGCGGACGCGGGCGATCTCGCCTTCGTCCTCACCTCGTTCTTCATTCTCCAGGGTTATTTGCGCGAGATGGGCATGCACATCCGCAACCTTCAGCGCTCGGTCAACGACATGGAGGAGCTGGTGGAACTTCAGCGCCATCCGCTCGGTGTTCTCGACAGACCGGCCGCGAAGCCCCTCGCGGTCAAGGGGGGCGAGATCGTGTTCGATCGCGTCACCTTCCACTATGGCGCTCACGCCGAACCGCTTTACCGCGATTTCTCATTGAAGATCGCAGCGGGGGAGCGCGTCGGGCTGGTCGGCCATTCCGGCTCGGGCAAGACGACGTTCGTCAAGCTGGTTCAGCGTCTCTATGACGTCACCGGCGGTCGCATCCTGATCGACGGCGAGAACATCGCCGATGTCGAACAGGCGTCGCTGCGCGGCAGGATCGCCATCGTTCAGCAGGAGCCGATCCTGTTCCACCGCTCGCTGGCGGAAAACATCGCCTATGGTCGACCGAGCGCGACGATGGACGAAGTCGCCGAGGCAGCGGAGCTTGCCAGCGCCCACGACTTCATCGCGCGCATGCCGAACGGCTACGGCACGCTCGTGGGCGAGCGGGGCGTGAAGCTCTCGGGCGGCGAGCGCCAGCGCGTCGCCCTGGCGCGCGCCTTTCTCGCCGACGCGCCGATCCTGGTTCTGGACGAGGCGACGTCGAGCCTCGACTCGGAATCCGAGATGCTGATCCAGCAGGCGATGGAGCGCCTGATGGTGGGACGCACCACGATCGTCATCGCGCACCGCCTGTCGACGGTCCGGGCGCTCGACCGCCTCCTCGTCTTCGACCGAGGCAGAGTGGTGGAGGAGGGCGACCACGAGCCCCTCGCGCAGCGCACCGGGGGCATCTATCGCAGGCTCTTTGAGCGTCAGGCGATGGAACTGGTGAAGGGGCTCTCCCAGCCGAGCGGCATCGCCGTCTCGGCGTAGGGTCGCGCGAGCCGGGGAGGGGCGGATTGCGCCGCCTCTCCCCGCTCGGCCGCCGTTTGCACCCATGCCTTTCACGGGGTCGTTGTCGCCGCGTGAATGCAGCGTCAGGGTGCGTGATGATACCGGTCCGCGCCGGTTTTCGTCGAGGAAAGCCGCCGTGGCGGAAAGTCGAGCGACATCACGGGGATGTGCGCGGATCGCCTGGGCGAGGAAGATGGTCCCGGTTGCTCACGTTCGTTCGCTGAAGATATGATGCAAAGGCATTTTCCTCTTCTTGAACTCCGAAGGATGATGAGGCCGTCGCTGCCGGGATCCGCGTCGAGTGGTCCGGCAAGCGTCGCAACCCCTTGAGGAGGTCCCACGCATGAAGATGCTTCTCGTCGCCGCCGTCGCCCTCGGCGCGTTTTCGCACTCCGCGTTCGCTGCCGACGACATGACCTGCGCCAGTTTCACCGCCATGGATTCCAACGGTCAAATGTCGGCGGTCCACGCCATGAACACCGGCATGATGAGTGGCGGCGACATGGCGGACAAGGATTCGGCGTCCAAGGACGCGATGGCGAAGGGCACGAATACGTCCGGTGCCATGATGTCCGACGAGGACATGGCGATGAAGGTCGCCAAGGCGTGCGACGGCCATCCCGACATGATGGTCAAGGACGCCATGCACGAGAGCGCCATGTAGGCTGGCGGCGGCGAAGCGGCGCGACGCCGCCCGGCGCCGCGCCATATCGTCCCGGAATGGTGCCCAACCGGAGGAGAACCCTGTCATGACCGCAGTCGACCGCGAGATGGCCGCTGCTGAATCCGCTCCGGCGGCACCGGCCGTCGTCTACCGCCACCGCGTCTCGACCCGCCTCTGGCATTGGACCAACGTCGTGACGTTGGTCGTCATGCTGATGAGCGGGCTGATGATCTTCAACGCCCATCCGCGCCTTTACTGGGGTGCCTACGGTGCCAATCAGGATCATCCCTGGCTCGAAATCGGCTCCACCAACGGGGCGGGCGTTCTGCGCGTCGGTTCGCTGACCGTGGAGACCACTGGCGTGCTCGGCCTCTGGCAGGATGGCGACGGGCGGTGGAACAGGACCGCCTTTCCGGGCTGGGCAACCATCCCCTCGAACTACAACCTCGCGCTGGCGCGCCGCTGGCACCTCACCTTCGCCTGGCTCTTCGCCGCCGGCATCCTGCTCTACCTGATCTGGAGCCTTGCCAACCGGCATCTTTGGCGCGACCTTGCGCCGAGCCGCTCCGAACTCGCGCCGCGCCACATCGCCGGCGACATCAGGAACCACGCTCTCCTGCGATTTCCGAAAGGCGAGGCGGCGCGACGCTACAACATCCTCCAGAAGCTCGCCTATCTTGGCGTTCTCATCGTCCTCATCCCGACGATGGTCCTGACCGGCCTCACCATGTCGCCCGCCATGGATGCCGCCTGGCCGTGGCTGCTGGACCTGTTCGGCGGACGACAATCGGCGCGTTCGATCCACTTCATCGCCGCCGGGTTGCTGGTCCTATTCATTCTCGTCCACCTCGCCATGGTCGTGCTCGCCGGACCCATCAACGAAGTCCGCTCCATGATCACCGGCCGCTACCGCCTGCCGCAGGAGAAGCGCCAATGACCGGTCCGCTCTTTTCGCGCCGCCGCGTCCTCGCCGCCGGCGGTCTTGGCGCGACCTCGCTCGCGCTCTCCGGCTGCGACGACCTCGGCAGCAATGAAACCTTCCACGACACTATCCTCACGGGCGGCGAGCGTCTCGCCTATCGGGTTCAGCGTTTCCTCGCGGGAGACCGGCTTGCGCCGGAATATTCCGAAGCGGAGAAATCGCCGTTCTTTCGCACCAACGGCAACAACCAGATCGCCGCCCCCGATTATCGCCGCCATATCGCCGATGGCTTCGCCAATTGGCGTCTCGACGTCAGCGGGCTGGTGGAAGCGCCGCGCGGCTTCTCGCTGGATGAGCTAAGGGCGATGCCGGCGCGCACACAGATCACCCGTCATGACTGCGTCGAGGGGTGGAGCGCCATTGGCGGCTGGACCGGGGTGCCGCTCGCGGCGCTGCTCAAGGAGGTCAAGGTGAAGCCGGCGGCCCGCTTCGTCGTCTTCCGCTGCGCCGACCAGTTCGGCGGCATCAACTACTATGAGAGCATCGATCTTATTGATGCCTTCCATCCCCAGACGATCCTTGCCTATGCGATGAACGGCGAGACGTTGCCCGAGGGGCATGGCGCGCCGCTGCGCTTGCGGGTCGAGCGCCAGCTCGGATACAAACAGGCGAAGTTCATCATGCGCATCGAACTCGTCTCGGTCCTTTCCGGCATCGGTGGCGGCAAGGGCGGTTTCTGGGAGGATGTCGCCGATTACGAGTGGTATGCGGGGGGCTGACGCAATGACGATGGATCGTTCCTCGAGGCTCGCGGTTCACCTTGACGGTTGACCGGCAGGCCCTTTCAGCCCTGCTCGGCCGCCCGCTCGATCTTGAGGCGGAGATCCTGTCCGAGAAGGCCTCCGCCCTCGGCCGCGCCGGCCAGAAGGTGGAGCGGGCGCTTGCCGCTTTGCGTGAGGCTGCGCCCGATGCGGAGGAGCGGCCGGCGCTTTTGCGTGCCGCCGCCCATGCGGTCCACCATTACTTCATCCAGCGCGAGATCTGCGGCTTTCGGCGCCACGGCGACATCATTCGCGAATACGCCATTCCGCCGGAGGTTCTGGCTCGTCTCGGTGCGCAATAAGGCCGGGAGAGGGAGCGTTAGCGTGCTGTTCCGCTCGCGACGCGCGGGGCTCGAAAATCCTGTCACAGAATCTTTGCAAAGGGGCTGTTCATATCGGCCCGTCTCGCTTATATCGACGTCACCGGACGCTTCGTCCGGCCATGACGCGGGGTGGAGCAGCCCGGTAGCTCGTCAGGCTCATAACCTGAAGGTCACAGGTTCAAATCCTGTCCCCGCAACCATATTGGTAAAAGGCCCGCTCTCTGGCGGGCCTTTTGCTTTTTGGAAGCGGTACTCCAGCGCATCCAGATCAGGCGCGGAGCGCCTCGCGCGGGTCCACGTACTTCTTGCCCAGCGCCTCGGCGACCGCCCGATTGGTGATGGAGCCGCGATGGACGTTGAGCCCCGCCAGGAGATGCGGATCGGCGACGAGCGCCGCAAAGCTCCTGTCCGCCAGGGCCAGGCCGAAGGGCAGGGTGGCGTTGTTGAGGGCATGGGTCGAGGTGATCGGCACGGCGCCCGGCATGTTGGCGACGCAATAGTGGATGACACCGTCGATCTCGTAGGTCGGCTCGGCGTGGGTGGTGGCGTGGGAGGTCTCGAAGCAGCCACCCTGGTCGATGGCGACATCCACAAGCACCGCGCCCTTCTTCATTCCCGACAGCATCTTGCGGGTGACAAGCTTGGGCGTCGTCGCGCCGGGGATCAGGACCGCGCCGATCACGAGATCGGCCTCGAACACGGTCTCCTCCACCGCCGTCGGCGTTGAATAGACGGTCTTGACCCGTCCGCCGAAGAGCTCGTCCAGCTCGCGCAATCGGGGGATGGAGCGATCGAGAATGGTGACCTCCGCTCCGACGCCGAGCGCGATGCGCGCGGCCTCCTTTCCAACCACGCCGCCGCCGATGATCGCCACCTTTCCGGGCGGGACACCCGGCACGCCGCCGAGCAGAAGACCGCGCCCGCCATGGGCCTTTTCCAGCGCGCTCGCGCCGGCCTGCACCGAGAGGCGCCCCGCCACTTCCGACATGGGCGCCAGGAGCGGCAGCCCGCCGCGATTGTCCGTCACCGTTTCATAGGCGACGCCTGTGACGCCTGAGGCGAGCAGTCCCTCGGCCTGTTTGGGGTCGGGCGCGAGATGGAGATAGGTGTAGAGGATCTGGCCCTCGCGCAGCTGCGCCCACTCGCCCGGCTGAGGCTCCTTGACCTTCACCACCATGTCGGCCGTGGCGAAAACCGCGTCGGCCGCATCGACGATCTCCGCCCCCGCGGCTCGATAGGCATCGTCCGAAGCGCCGATGCCGGCGCCGGCGCCGCGCTCCATCAGCACGGTATGGCCGTGGGTTACATACTCTCGCGCGGCTGCGGGCGTGAGGCCGACGCGGTATTCGTGGTTCTTGATTTCCTTGGGGCATCCGACGCGCATGTGTTTCTCCCTGTGGAGCGCGATGATGGCTGAGGAAAGCCCCGCACGCGAACAATGTCCAGGGAGCTGTTGTCACAACCTGACGCTGCGGGAGGCCAGACCTCAATCGCGGGCGAGCGCCACCACCGGATCGAGCCGCGAGGCGTTGCGTGCCGGCAGATAGCCGAAGACGATGCCGATCGCTGTCGAGCAGGCACAGGCCGCCACGATCGAGGTCGTCGAATAGATCAGGTGAAAGGTCGGGCTGAAGAAGGAGAAGACGGCGCCGAAGGCGAGCGCCGCGCCGACGCCGGCGAGGCCGCCGATGAGGCAGACCAGAACTGCCTCGATCAGGAACTGCTGAAGGATATCGCCGCGCCGCCCGCCGACCGCCATTCTGACGCCGATCTCGCTGACCCGCTCCGACACCGCCACCAGCATGATGTTCATGACGCCGATGCCGCCGACGACCAGCGAGATGACGGCGATCGCCGCGATCAGCAGCGTCAGCGTTTCCGTGGTCGAGGTGATGGTCTGGCGGATGTCGTCGGTGTTGAGGATGAAGAAGTCCTTGGTGTTGTGGCGCAGCGTCAGGAGCTGCGTCACGCCTTGTTCGGCGAGATCGGGCGAGACGTTGTCGGCGACGCGCACCGTAATCGAGCGCAGGGACTGCGAGCCCGTGAAACGGCCCTGGACGGTGGTGTACGGCAGGAAGAGTGAGAGGTTTCGCGAGGAGCCGAAGCCGCCCTGCTGCGCCTGCATCACGCCGACGATGCGGCACGGCACATTGCCGATGAGCAGAACCTCGCCGATCGGGCTTGCGCCGTCGGCGAAGAAGGTCGTGCGGGTGTTGTCGTCGATGACCACTTCCTGCGCCATGCGCGTGACGCTGCGCTGGTCGAAGAAGCGGCCTTCCGCGAGCTTGGAGCCGCGGACCTCGAAATACTGCTCGCCGACACCGTTGACGAGCGCGCTGGCCTCCTTGCCGCCGAAGCGGACGCTGCTCGATGTCGAAACGGTGGGTGTGACGCCCGCGACATAGGACTGATGCTGGAGCGCCCGCGCGTCGCCCATCACCAGCGTCTGGATCTTGCCGGAGCGCATGTCTCCGAAGTCCTTGCCCGGAAAGACCTCCAGCGTGTTGGTGCCGAGACTGGAGATGTTGGCGAGCACCATGGCGCGCGAGCCGGCGCCGAGCGCCACGACGGAAACCACCGAGGCGATGCCGATGATGATGCCGAGCATCGTCAGGAAGGTGCGCAGCCGGTGGGCCGCCATGGAGAGCAGCGCCATTTGAAGCGCTTCGCGCAGCCGGTCGGCGAAGGCGCCGACGGCGCTCCGCCGGCGCCGGTTGGGGCTCTCGGCTCGCACCGGCGCCGAAAGGGCGGCCGGCTTGCTTCGGTCGCCGACGATGACGCCGTCGCTGATCTCGATGATGCGGTCGGCGCGCTCCGCCACCGCCATGTCGTGCGTGACGATGATGATCGTCTTGCCGTCGGCGTGGAGTTCGTCGAGGATGCGCAGCACCTCCTCGCCGCTATGCCTGTCGAGCGCTCCCGTCGGCTCGTCCGCCAGGATGACGTTGCCGCCGTTCATCAGGGCGCGGGCGATGGAGACACGCTGCTGCTGGCCGCCGGAGAGCTGACCGGGGCGGTGCTCCGTGCGCTCGCCCATGCCAAGGCGCTCGAGGAGGGCGCGGGCGCGTTCGTCGCGGACCGCGGGGGGCTCGCCGGCATAGATCGCCGGGATTTCGACGTTGCCGACCGCCGTCAGCTCCGCAAGCAGGTGGTAGCGCTGGAAGATGAAGCCAAAATGCTCTCGCCGCAGCTCGGCCAGTTCGTCGGGATCGAGCAGCGCGGTTTCGCGGTCGCCGATCCGGTAGCTGCCGGAGGTGGGGCGGTCGAGACAGCCGAGAATGTTCATGAGCGTCGACTTGCCTGAGCCGGAAGCCCCGACGATCGCCACCATCTCACCTTCCTGGATGACGAGATCCACGTCTTTCAGGACGACCAGCGTCTCCTCGCCGGCCGGAAACTCCTTGCGCAGCTTGTCGAGGACGATCAGAGGGGCGTTCATGTCAGAATCCCATAGGCGGGCCGCGTCGTCCGCCGAACGAGCTCGTCCTTGGCCCTCCGCTCGCCTGACCGGTGACGACCTTGTCGCCGGCCTGGAGGCCGCTCTTCACCTCGGCCGTGACGTTGTCGTTGAGCCCGACGGTGATGGACCGGGAAACCACCTGATCCCCTTCCAGCACGTCGACCTCATAGCTGCCATCCCGGTTTCGGCGCTTGAGCGCGGCGGAGGGAATGGTGAGCACGTTCTCGGCCTTGCCGACGACGATGTGAACCTCTGCCGTCATGTAGGTCTTGAGGTAGCCGTCGGGGTTCGGCACCGTGAAGACGCCGTTGTAATAGATCGCGGTGGATGAGGACGACGAACTGCTCGCCGCGGATGACGACGAGGTGACGGCGCTGTCGCTCTTGATCGACTCGGGCGCGGGTTCGATGGATTCCAGCTTGGCTTCGAAGCGCCGGCCGGGATCGCCGAGGATGGTGAAGTAGATCTCCTCACCGGGCTTGACCTTAGTCACATCCACCTCGGAGATTTCCGCGCGGATGATCATCGTGTCGAGTTGGCCGAGAATGACGATCGTCGGGGCGGATTGCGTGGCGTTGACGGTCTGCCCCTCCTGCGTCACCACCGCGAGAACCGTCCCGTTGATGGGCGCGGTGATATGGGTGTAGCCGAGATTGAGTTGGGCCGTGGCCACGGCGACTTCGGCTTTGGCCATCTCCGCGTCGAGCGCGGCAATCTGCGCTTTCGTGGTCTCGACGGCCGCCTGCGCCGTGTCGAGGTCCGCCGCGGTCGAAACCTGTAGGGCCGCCGTCTTCTGCTGGCGCGCCAGGGTCGCCACATTGAGCGCCAGCGTCGCCTCCCGTTCGTCGCGCTCGGCCTTGATCTGGGCGAGGGAGGCCTCGGCGGTCTTGAGATCGTTCTCACGCGTCTTCGGGTCGATCTGGCCGACAAGATCGCCCGCCTTCACCTTCTGGCCGACGACCACGGGCACGGACACGACCCGGCCGGACACCTGCGCGCCCACGGCCACGAGCTTCAAGGGCTTCAGCGTCCCGTCCGCAAGAACGGTTTCCTCGACTGTGCCGACGGTGACGGGGGCCGTCAGGACATTTGGCGCTGTCGTGGCCGGATAATACCGATTTTTCGCATACCAGCCGCCGGCGGCGACGAGCAGGAGGAGGACCAGGAAGATGAGGAGACGGCGCCCGCGCGACGGTTTCTTGCGCCGTGGGGGCCGCCTGACTTCCGGGCTGGGACTGGCGACGGGGGAGGGCTTGAAGCCAACCGGGATGTCTTGCACGGTGGCGCCCGTTTCTGGTCGCTCTTCGGCGGAAGAGGCGTCCAGCCGTGGTGTCTGCTCGGCGTCGCCGGCGTGGCGGGCGGCGCGCGTCTCTGCGGTCATGGTGTTCATCCTGCGATGGAGGTAACCACCGCGCGCCGGGCAAAGTCCAGTTTCAAAACGTATCCGCGCTGCCGGCGCAAATCCCGCAGGTCAGGCTCCGAGGGGCGAATCCTTGGCCGTCGCGGGGCGCCCGACACCGGTATAGGTGAAGCCGAAGCGGGCAACCTCGTCCTCGCGATAGATGTTGCGCAAATCGACGAGCACCGGCTGACGCATGACCGACTTGAGACGGGAAAGGTCGAGCGCGCGGAAGGAATCCCACTCCGTCACGATCACCACCGCGTCCGCCCCTTCGGCGCAATCATAGGGGCCGGAAGCGAAGGCCACCGAGGCATCGAGAAGCGGTTTCGCCTGGTCTATGCCCTCGGGATCATAGGCTTTCACCTCGGCTCCCTGGTCGATCAGCGCCTGGATGATGGACAGCGACGGCGCATCGCGCATGTCGTCGGTATTCGGCTTGAAGGTGAGGCCGAGGACGGCAACCGTCTTGCCCCTGACGCTGCCGCCGCAAGCGGCCATCACCTTGCGCCCCATGGCGCGCTTCCTCTGATCGTTGACGGCGACGGTCGTCTCGATGAGGCGCACCGGGCTCGCCGCGTCCTGGGCCGTTTTCACCAGCGCCAGCGTGTCCTTGGGAAAGCACGAGCCGCCGTATCCAGGGCCGGCATGAAGGAACTTGCCGCCGATGCGGTTGTCGAGGCCGATACCGCGCGCCACGGCCTGGACGTCGGCCCCCACGGCCTCGCAGAGATCGGCCATCTCGTTGATGAAGGTGATCTTCATGGCCAGAAACGCGTTGGCCGCGTACTTGATCAGTTCCGAGGTGCGGCGCTCGGTGAAGAGCAACGGCGAGTGATTGAGATAGAGCGGCCGGTAAACCTCGGTCATTACATCGCGTGCCCGCTCGTCCTCGATGCCGACGACAATTCGGTCGGGCCGCTTGAAGTCGCTGATGGCGGCACCCTCGCGCAGGAATTCGGGATTCGAGACGACAGCGAAATCGGCTTGCGGGTTCTCCTCGCGGATGATGCGCTCGACCTCGTCGCCGGTGCCGACCGGAACCGTCGACTTGGTGACGACGATCGTGAAACCGCGAATGGAGGCGGCGATTTCGCGCGCCGCGCCATAGACGTAGGACAGATCAGCGTGGCCATCGCCGCGCCGCGAAGGCGTGCCGACCGCGATGAAAACCACGTCGGCCGCGGCCACCGGCTCTGCGAGAGCGGTCTCGAAGGTCAGCCGCCCGGCCTTGACGTTCTTGGCGACGAGTTCGTCCAGGCCCGGCTCGAAGATCGGAATGCGTCCGGCCTTCAGTGCCTCGACTTTGTCGTCCGCCTTGTCGATGCAGACCACGTCATGGCCGAAATCCGCTAGGCAGGCCCCGGACACCAGGCCGACATAGCCCGAGCCGATCATCGCAATCTTCATGGGAACTCCGAGTTCACAGCCGATCCATGGTTGATCGTGCTCGAATATCCGCAGCGCGCCTCGCGCTCAAGAGCGGGACGCCACTTGTGCGAAGGTCGCACTGGAATGGACCGGCCTCGAGAGGCTTTTCCGGCCACTATCCAGCCAGACAAATTCTGACGCGGGAAGCGCGGAGGCGGTTTGCGCTTGGCTTCGCAAGAGGTTATAGAGCGCTCGCATCGCGGCTCTTGGGGCGTCGCCAAGTGGTAAGGCAGCGGTTTTTGGTACCGCCATTCCCAGGTTCGAATCCTGGCGCCCCAGCCATATCGTCCAAGTCCTTGTTTTTACTGAGGTCATTTCCAGCTGGGGCGCATGTGCCCCCGAGTGGGACACAGGATTGCGACACAACCGTGGGACACGGGGTGTCGAATGGCGATCGGAATGGGGCTCGAGCGACGGGGCGCGGTCTACTATTGGCGCAAGCGCCTGCCTGACCCCCTCGCGCGGCGAATCGGTCTCGCCCATATTAAGATGAGCCTTCGAACACGCGAGGATGGTCCGAGCGAAGCAATCTGCGCTGCCGACCGAGGACCGCTGGCGACTTTGACCATCGCGGTCGACGCGGTCGGCGAAACGCTGATCGCCACGAGGTTGACGGATGAGGCGTGGGCTCTGGCGGAAAGCACACGGGGAACCGACCCTTATTTCTTCAACCCTCTCTTTGAGCGGGCAGTCCCCGAGGGTGCGGGGGACGCGGTTTTCGCCTTTCAGTAGTCTTGCCGGCGGCCGTGATGGGCTAAGCCTATCAGGCAGATGGTGTCATGCAACAGGGCGCCCTTGGCGCGCACCGTTCGATCCCGGACGGTAAAAATGCTCTCGATGGGAATGGCCGTGGGCAGATGATCCCGATGCTCGACCGGAAAGTCGAAGAAGGCCAGGAGCGCCACGCACTCGTCGACCGCGCGGTGCCGGTCGCGACGATCTGCAGAGAAACGTCCGGGCGACCGAAGCGGTCAGTAAGCCCATCAAAGCGCCTCCAGTTTCAGAAGACCACCACCCCCGGCCTCCAGCCGCGACAGATAGACGGCCGGGTCAAGCACCTGGAACGGAAAATACAGTCCGGGCGACGTCGGTGGTTTCCCATCAAGCCCCGTCAGTCGTTCGAGGAGCATTGACACTCCGAGCGCCGTCAGCGGTGCCGCTCCCCGTGGATGGAAAACCGCATGACGGGTGCGAAGTGTTTGGCCCAAATGATCCCGCCCACTCAGCTCGATGATGATCTCCGTCGATTTCGGCTCACCGCGGCGGCGGCTGGAACTGACGCCAGTTGCGATATTGAACTGGACGTTGGGCGCGCCGGTCGCGGCGGCCAGGCCGACGACGTCAATGGACGAGAAGCCGGACGCTTCCATCCTGGTGCCGTCGATGGCCTGGAACGAGGCCACGGCATCCTCTTCGCCGCGCCAGAGATAGGCGCCGTCACGCCGCGTAAGCGCGGATGGCATCATCCTGTGTAGGCGCTCGAAGTCCTCAGCCACGGCTGGACCTCCGCCGTCCTCTTCGTCGACGAGAGCTCCGATGACGATGTCGTCGATCCGATCGTACGCTCTAGCCGCCTGAAGGGTCGCAACCGTTGTCGCTCCGACCAGCCACTCGTAGCCGAGAACGACGGGTGATGCCGTCGGCTTCAGCATGAAGCTGCCGATTTCGGGGGCGATCTCGTAGACACCTGAGGAAATGCCGAGATGCGGCACGCCGCGCGACAAAGCGAACCTTAATCCGGCAAGGCGATCGTCCGAATAGAAGACGGCGACGGCACGAGCCGGGCGCTTGCCGAGGCCGAGATCATCCGCGCCCGGGTCGAGAACGACGCCCTCCGCCTCGCCCAACTCGGCGGCCGCTTCCCGGGCTTTGGCGAGATCGCGACCGCCGATCAACAGCGGGAGATCGGGGTAGCGGGACCGCAACTCTCGAGCGGCAAGGCGCCCGATCGCGCCGTAGCCTCCCATCAGAAGGATCGGATCCGGTGACATGACAATATTCCTTTCCCGATATATAACCTACAAAAGGTAGGTAGAATATTCTTTACCTACTATTGGTAGGTTATGCAAATGGGGCGCGCGGATGCCAGTTGGGATCAGAAAGGGAACGGGAGGAAACGGGACGGGAGGAAAGGGCTCGCGCAGGCTGTCGAAGACCGAGCGCCGACGTCAGCTGCTCGATACGGCGCTCCTGATCGTCCGGACGGAGGGAGCGGATCGGCTCACTCTGGGCCATCTTGCCGAGTCCGCAGGCGTCTCCAAGCCGGTCGCCTACGATCATTTCAGCACCCGATCGGGCCTGCTCATCGAACTCTACCGTTGGATCGACACGGAGCGGGTGAACGCGTTCCGCGACGCCATGGCCACGGGAAGCCGAAGTTTCGACGAAACGGCGGGTCTGCTCGCCTCCGCCTACATCGACTGTGCTGCCGACATGACCGACGAGTTCCATTCCGTCGGCGCCGCCCTTGCCGGCAGCGAGGAAAAGGCGGCGGTGTTCCAGGAATTGCTCGACCACTCCGTCCAGATGTTCGTCGCAGTCCTCAAGCCTCACGCCGCCTCGCCGTCGGAGGAATTGGAGCAGCGTTGCATCGGCCTCGTCGGGGCAGGCGAGGCGCTTTCGGCAGCGGTGGTGCGCGGCAAACTCCGAAGGAGCGAAGCCGCCGAGGTCTTTGCATCCTTGATAAGGGGCAGTCTTGATGAGCGTAACGCCCGACCCGGCACGGGCGGGAGAACACCCTTTAATAGCTGATGTCTCGAAAAAGCGAACTCTCCAACGAAATAGGTGCTTTATCCGCTATGGCTCGGCATGGTCGAATCCGGACTGAGAGCTTCCACCCTGACGGGGCATGTTTGGGGGCACTCAGGATGGGCCGAAAGGAGACTGGCAGCTCTGGGGCATGTTTGGGGGCGAGCATGCCGGCGTGAAACGCACCGCCCAACGTCTTTTCTCAGGGCATGTTTTTGCCGTCAGCTCGGCCTGATGCGGTTGGTGGCGGCCAACCTCGTCTATAATGTTCCGGCCGGCCTGGATCGCGGCGGCGGAGCCCGAGCATCGGCTAAGTGGCTACATCTGCTCCGAAGGGCCGTTACCGGCTCAGCCGACGGCTCCGACGCTTGGAAGCAGGCGATCGATCCAGGCGTTGGCGAGTCCGGGCCAAGCGTCATGGGTGCCGCCATGATCGCGCAGGGCGAAGCCGTGCGGCGCGCAGCCGAAAATGTGAAGGTCGGCGTCGAGCCCTGTTTCTGCGGCTGATCGGGCGAGGTTGAGTGCGTGATCGACTGGCACCGAACGGTCGTGGAGCGCATAGGCCATGAAGAGCGGCACCTTCGGCATCGCGTGCGGATGCGCCCGGATGCCGACGGGCCAGGCATCGTAGAACGCCTGCTTCTCGGCCGGAGGATAATCCGGCTTGCCAGCCGGCGCCTTGTATTCGCGGTGATTGGCGTTGATCGGGCCGTAGGCGATGATGGCACCCACGGCGCTCGGCGCGTTCGTCTGGCAGGCCATGACGCCGGCGAGATGACCGCCCGACGACAGGCCGACATGGATCAGCGGCAGGCTTCTCTCGTCCTGGGCCAGGTGATCGAGGCCCGCAAGCGCGTCGCGCAGCGCGATATCGAAGGGAAGAGGAGCGCCGTCTGGGCCGGGGGCGCCCGGCAGTCGGTGGATCATCACGTGGGCGTCGAGCCCAAGGCCGTTCAGCCAGCGCGCGATTTCGATGCCTTCCTTGTCGTAGACGAGTTCGAGATAGCCGCCGCCGGCGTAGATCATGGCCTGTCCGCGGGGCTGGGAGACCCGGAAGCTGTGCAGCTCGGGCCGTTCGATCCGGCGCATCATCCTGTCGGGCCACTGGCCGCTAAGCCGGTTTTCCGGCCCCTCGGCCAGGACGGCGACGTCGGGCCGGGGAGCGTTATCGTCAGCGTCCGAGCCGTCTTTCTGCAAGGCCTTATTCCCAGTGTTGTCGTTGGCGCGCGAAGAGCGGCCGAGGCGCGTATCCGCCCCGGCCATCCCTCTGTTCTCACATGCCGAAATAACGTGGCAGGGCCATCGTCACCGAGGGGACATAGGTGACGAGCAGCAGGATCGCCAAGATGACGACATAGAAGGGCAGCAGCGCGACGACCGCGCGTTCCACCTTCACCTTGCCGATGCTGGCGCCGACATAGAGGCCCGTGCCGACGGGCGGGGTGATGGTTCCGATGGCAAGGTTGTAGATCAGGACCACGCCGAATTGCACTGGGTCCATGCCCACCTTCATGGCGATGGGCAGGAGGATGGGCGTGAAGATGAGGATGGCCGGTCCGATATCCATGAAGCAGCCCACAACGAGCAGCACGACATTGATGATGAGCAGGACGACGTACGGATTGTCGGAGATGCCAAGGATGAGGCTCGTCACGGCCGCCGGAATGCCGGTGAAGGCCATGGCGAAGGAGAGGGCGGCCGAAGCTGCCAGCAGCAGCATGATAGCGCCGGTCATTTCCGCCGTTTCCAGGAGAAAGGATGGGAAGCGAGCGAATGGCACGGTTCGATGGACGAGGAAGGCGAGGACCATCGTGTAGACCACCGCGATGGCCGAGGCTTCCACCGCGGTGAAGACACCCAGCACGATGCCGCCGATGATGAGGACGATGAGAAAGAGGCTCGGCAGGGCCTCCACCACGATCTTGACGGCCTCGGACGGACGCACGGGGGTGGAGACGGAGTAGCCGCGCTTCTTGGCGATGATGAAAGTGACGATCATGAGGCCGAGGCCCCAGAGGGAGCCGGCCACCGCGCCGCCCAGGAAGAGAGCGCCCACCGACGTGCCGCCGCTCACCAGCGCATAGATGATGAACGCGGTCGTCGGTGGGATGAGCATTCCGGTCGGCGCCGAGGCGATATTGGCCGCGGCCGCGAACTCGCGGTCGTAGCCCTCGTTTGCCTGAAGAGGGATCATGACTCCGCCGATGGAGGTCGAAGCGGCGATGGCCGAGCCTGAGATGCAGCCGAACAGCATGTTCCCGGCGATGTTGGTCTGAGTGAGTGAACCCGGGATGCGCCCAGCGATAAGCTTGGCGAAATTGACGAGGCGGATGGCGATGCCGCCGGAGTTCATGATGACGCCGGACAGGATGAAGAAAGGAACCGCCAGGAGTGAGAAGGCATCCAGGCTGGCCAGCATCTTCTGCGCGGCGGTGAAGAGCGCCATGTCGAAGGGCGCAACGAGAAGCACGCCGGCGATCGCCGCCGCCACGATCGACAGGGCCAGGGGAATGCCGAGGGCAGCGAGGACGAGGAAGACGCCGAGAAGGACGAGGCTCGATTGGGCGGCCATGCTCACTCTCCCATAACGCTGTTCTTCTCGATCGTCGGCTCAGGCATCGGCTTGCCGGTCAGCTCGTCGACGAGGTTGAGCACACTGTAGGCCGCCATCAGGACGCCGCTCGTCGGCAAGGCCGCGTAGATCAGGCCCATCGGGACCTGAAGGACTGCCGTGTACTGGGACCCAGCGATGTTGACGGCATGCATGCCGCCGACGATGAGGACGGCAACGGCGAAGATAAAGAAGCCAACCTGGATAACGAGGTTGAGGACTTTCCGTCCGTTGCCGCCCAGCATCTCTTTCAGGAGATCCACGGACATGTGCTTGTTTCGGCCGGTGACATAGGCTGCGCCGATCAGCGACAGCCAGATGACGCCAAAGCGGAGCAGTTCTTCCGAGAAGGTGCTGGGATCGTTGAGCACATAGCGGCTGAACACCTGCCACGTGACGACGACGATCATGATCGCCAGCACGACGCAGCAAAGGCCCCCGGCCAACCGATCAAGAACTAGCCGTGCGAATCTCATGGTCTTCCTACTTGGCCTCGGCCCGGATCGACTCGAACACCGGGTAGATGGTCTCGTTGCCCTTCAGGTCGTCGTACATCGGCTGGACGGCCTTCTGGAACTCGGACACATCCGGGTAGATGAACTTGACGCCGAACTTCTCCTCGCACTCCTTCTTGGCCTCGGCGACGGCGTCGTTCCATAGCTTCTTATGATATTCCGTGGACTCCTTCGCCGCGTCCCGGACGGCCTGCTGCTGCTCGGGGGAGAGCTTGGCCATGGCCGCGGTGCCGATCAGCACCACGTCCGGAATGCGGGTGTGGACGTCGTAGGTGTAGAACTTGGCAACCTCGGCATGGCGGGCGACCGTCATGGCGAACTCGTTGTTCTCCGCGCCGTCGAGCACCCCCTGTTGGAGCGAGGTGTAGACCTCGTCCTGGCTCATGGCGACAGGCGCAGCGCCCAGCATCTGCACCATGCGAATCGAGGTCGGGCTCTGCAAGACGCGGATCTTCAGGCCCTTGAGATCTTCCACCTTCTCGATGGGCTTCTTGGAGGTGTAGAAGCTGCGCGCGCCGGAGTCATAGTAGGTGAGGCCGATCATGCCGCGATCCGCCGTCGACTGGTAAATCGGCTCCATGATCTTCGGGTCGTCCATGACCTTGTAGTAGTGATCCTGGTCGTCGAAGAGATAAGGCAGCGAGAAGACGCCGTAGACCGGCGAGAAGCTCTCCATCAAGCCACCCGAAACCTTGGTCATGTCGAGAAGGCCGCTCTGGACCATCTCCACCAACTCGCGCTCGCCGCCGAGCTGGCTGTCCGGGAAGTAGCTGACCGTCACCTCGCCATTGGTCTTTTCCGAGAGGATTTCGCCGAACTTTGCCATCGCCTCCTTGGTGGGCGTGGCGTTGCTGGCATAGGCGAAGCGCAGGTTCACCGACGCCGCGTCGGCCGACATGGCCGAAACGGCGAGAACGCATGTGGACGCGGCGAGCGTCATCAGAATTTTCGTCATTTCTTTCCTCCGTCTTGTTTGGAAACGCAGCGGCCGATGGGGCCGTGCGGGTGTTTGACCACTGGGCGGCGTTGATCGCGCCGCCCGACATCCCTCATGCCTGCCATGGCGCCACGCGCCGTAGCGGGCGCTTCTCGCTCAAAGGTAGCTGCGCAGGTATTCCGATAGGCAAAGGATCGCCATCGCCTGTCCGTAGGGCATCGAGGTGAGCTTGATGTTGCGGTAGAAGTCGAGGTCAGAGCCCATCGCCGTGCCGAAGGAGACCTGCAAAAGCTCGCCCTCCGGGTTGATGTTGGCGACGATCCCCTTCACGGCCTTCTCCGCGACCGCCTGATAATCGGCTCCGATGTAACGCTTGCGCGCTGCCTTCATCAGACCGTAGGCAAAGCCGGCGGTGGCGGACGCCTCGACATAGCTGCCCTTGTCGTCGACCAACGTGTGCCAGAGGCCCGTCTTCTCGTCCTGGAACTTCGCGAGGGCGGCCACCTGGCGCTCCAGCGTCGCGATGAGATGGCGGCGCGTCGCATCCCCCGGCTCAAGGCCGATCATCTCGATGAACTCGGGAATGGCGATCGTGATCCAGCTGTTGCCGCGGGCCCAGAGCGCCTTGGCGAAGTTATGGTTGCCATCGAAGGTCCAGCCATGGAACCAGAGGCCCGACTGGCGGTCGGCAAGATACTGGATGTGGAGGAGGAACTGATACTTCGCCTCCTCGACATATTCGGGTCGGCCGAGCAGCATTCCGATCTTGGCGAGAGGCAGCACGCTCATCATCAGCGTGTCGTCCCACATCTGCTGGTCGTTGACGCTGTTGTAGACGATGTGCTGCAGCCCGCCCTCGCGGGTGCGGGGCATGTCGTACATCACCCAGTCGGCCCAAGCCTCGAGATAGGGGATGTAGGTGTGGTCGCGCGTGTGCTCGTAGAGATTGGCGAGCGTCAGGAACGGGCAGACCGTGTTGATGTTCTTCGACGGCGTTCCCTCGGCAAGGCGAGCGGCAAACCAATCCTTGATGATCGCCATCGCCTTTGGATCAGCGGTCAGCTCGTAATATTTGAACAGGCCATAGAGCCCGATGCCGTGGGTCCATTCCCAGCCGGCCCAGCCCTTGGTGTCGATGACGCGGCCATCCTCCAGGCGAAGGAGAAATTCACCCGTCTCGTCGCGGATGTTGATGAGGTTGTCGGCCAACCGTCCGATGAGGCTGACAACCTCACCACGGGAAACGAAGTGCTCTTTCTGTCTGAGAAGTGGATGCAAGGGCACGCAACAAACCTCCGTTAACGCAGCGTCCGACGAATGCCTGAGCCTTTGCGGGCGGGATAGGCCGGCCTAGGGGCGGATCGATGCCGCCCGCCGAGCTTGGCCAAAGGGCATAAGCCCCTGGCATCTCGCCGGCGAACTCCCGTCAGAACCGAGGCTGAACCACGTCCAGGCAATTCTAGGAAAACGTTCTAGCCTGCCGCTGCATCGCCAGCCTTCGTGAAACTGTCACCCGCGACAGGCCTGCTGGCAGAAAATCGGAGGCGTCACTGAAAATGTGACGCGAACGACCTTGTTGGACCGGAGCGCGGGCTGCTTGTCGCGGCGTGGTATTCAGAGGGAGGCGGTGCTTCGGGCATGCGAGATGCCAATGAGACGAGCCAAGGCCGTCGTCTCCTCGTGACCCATCAAACCGAAAATGGGGCGTTCAGGAATCGAGATGATGCGGCAGGCGTCGGTATTCGCTCGGGGACATGCCCGTCATCTTGCTGAAACTGTAGGAGAAGTAGTTGCTGTCGTTGAAGCCGCAGGCAAAGGCGACGTCGGTGATGCTCTCCTCGCTCTTGCGCAGAGCCCGCATCGCCCGGCTGAGGCGCAGCTTGACGAGATAGTTGTGTGGCGTCGTCGCGGTCGCATCGCGAAACAGCCGATTGAAGGTGCGCGACGAATAGCCGAACCGGCGCGCCAGATCGTCGAAATCGATATCCTCGGTGCAGTTGTGCCGCAGGTAATTGAGGATGTGGCCGAGTTTCGCGCTCTGAGGGATGCCGGTTTCGTCGTCCGCGAAGCGGGCGCGGGACAGAAGCACCGCGAGCTGGCTGAACAGTGCCTGCGCCATCACTTCGGCATGGATGCTCGATGAATGGGTTTCGCGTTCAAGGGCGGCGATCAGTGGTGCGATCTCGCCCAGCACGTCCTCCGTCACCTGCCAATGCCGGCGCACATTGTCCTCGCCGGCCGGCGCGCCGAGCATCACGCGCAGGAAATCGGGCGAGGGGGTGCGCTCGGGTCTAAAGAGGATGTTCGTGAGGTAGAGGTCGCTCACCTTTTCGTAGGAATGGTGGTCGTCCGCCTTGATATAGAAGAGTTCGCCGCAGGTGATGAAGTGCGGCTGCTCGTTGAGGATGTGCCAGCCGTTTCCGGAAAGCACGATCATGATCTCGTAGAACTCGTGATCGTGAAGCGGGAACGGGTCCTGCGGCGCTCTGGGTTCGACAACGACGGATTGCCTGTCGGACTCGAAAAATTCTCTGGCCAGCAGCTTCATTGCGAACCCACGGGGACCCCTGGAGCGGGACTCGCGGCGACTGTCGTGGAAGGGGCGCCGGCACCGCGCGATGCCGCTGATCTCCTCCTCCGCCCAACAGCCGTTCTTCTATCCCGTCGGCTTCATATGTGAGTGATTGTGCCCGAATTTCGCGGCCCCGTCGATATCTTCGATTTGCGCGCGAGGGCCGGGGGGATTTTGGCCGCATCTTCAAGGCGCGCCGCGCGCCGCGCGGCCATTGTCGCCACGTAGGGAAGAACCCACGGGGCAGACATGACATCGGGAAGCGTCGCGGTCGACATTGGTGCCAGCAGCGGCCGGGTTATCCTCGGCCATCTGGTCGACGGCCGCCTTGCCCTGACCGAAACCCACCGCTTTGAGACGCCTCTGGTGAGGGACCCTGCAACGGGTCTCCAGTCATGGGATCTCGTGCGGATCGAAGCCGAGATCCGCGCCGGCATCTCGGCCGCCGAAAGGCTCGGGCCGGTCGAGAGCGTCGGCATCGATACCTGGGGCGTCGACTATGTGCTTCTCGATGCGGCGGAGAATCCGGTCGGGCCGGCGGTGTCCTACCGCGACCACCGCACCGACGGTGTCATGGAAAGGATGGTGGAGCGGCTGTCGGCCGGCGACATCTACCGGCGCACGGGCATCCAGTTCATGCCGTTCAACACCATCTATCAGCTTGCGGCGACAGCCGAGACCCACCCGGAATGGCTGGCGCGGGCCCACCGCTTCGCGATGATCCCGGACTACCTCCACTTCCGTCTCTGCGGCGTTCTGGCGAACGAGTACACCAACGCGACAACGACACAGATCTTCAACGTTTCGACCGACAACTGGGACTCAGAGCTTTTGGCCGCGGCTGGCGTCCGCCGACCGCTCATGAGCCGGCCCGTCGAGGCCGGCACTACTCTCGGCGAATTCGTCTCGGCGGCGAGCGGGCGCGCGATCAAGGTCATTGCGCCAGCCACTCACGACACCGGGTCGGCGGTGGCCGCCACACCGCTGATGTCGGCCGACGAGGCCTTCATCAGTTCGGGCACGTGGTCGCTCATGGGCTTCGAGAGCCGCGTTCCCTTCCTCGATGAACAGGCGCGAGCGCTCAACTTCTCCAACGAAGGCGGCGCGGAGCGACGGTTTCGCGTCCTCAAAAACATCATGGGCCTTTGGCTTATCCAGCGCGTGCGCGCCGAGTTGGGGAGCCCAAGCCATGCCGATCTCGTCGCCTCGGCGGCCTCCTCACGTCCCTTTGCCGCGATCATCGATCCCGCCGATCAGCGCTTCCTCAACCCCGACAGCATGATTGAGGCGATCCGCGCGGCCTGCATCGAGACGGAGCAAGAGCCGCCGGCCGATGCCGCGACCCTGGCGCGCTGCGTCTTCGACAGTCTGGCGCTTTCCTATCGCCGGGTGAAGGAGGAGATCGAGGCGTTGCGTGGGCAGAGCCTGCGGCGCGTGCGCATCGTCGGCGGTGGATGCCACAACGAGCTGCTCGACCAGCTGTGCGCCGACGCGTGCGGCGTGCCGGTGACGGCCGGCCCGGTCGAGACGACGGCGCTCGGCAATCTCGCTGTTCAGCTGATGGCGCTCGGCCGCATCGCGTCTCTCGACGAGGCGCGGGCCATCGTTCTCGAATCCTTTCCACCCAGACAGTTCCTGCCGCGCGAGGCGGTGCCGGACGAGATCTGGCATCGCTTTTGTTCGCTTGCGAAGAAATGAGGGATCAGCAACCTTCGATGACAGACAACAAGACCATTGAATCCGTCTATGGTTCGGCGTGCGAGCGCTTCTCCGCTTTCGGGATCGACGTGGAAGGGGCGCTGGAGCGCCTGGACGCCATCCCGATCTCGATGCATTGCTGGCAGGGCGACGACGTACTCGGCTTCGAGAAGGGCGCCGGGCCGCTGACGGGCGGCATTCAGGCGACGGGAAACTATCCGGGTCGGGCAAGGACTGCCGACGAGCTGCGCGCCGATCTGGATTTGGCAATGGCGCAGATCCCAGGCGCGAAGCGGCTGAACCTTCACGCGATCTATCTGGAGAGCGAGGCGCCGGTGGCGCGGGAAGCCATCGAGCCGAGGCATTTTACCGGCTGGGTGGACTGGGCGAAGGAGCGCAAGGTCGGCCTCGACTTCAACCCCACCTGCTTCTCCCATCCCTTGAGTGCGGACGGAATGACGCTGAGCCATCCCGACGCGGCAGTGCGCGATTTCTGGATCGCCCACTGTCAGGCGAGCCGCAAGGTCAGTGCCTTCTTCGGCGAGACGCTCGGCACGCCCTCGGTCATGAACATCTGGCTGCCGGACGGCATGAAGGACCTGCCGGCCGACCGCTTCGCACCCCGCGAACGCATGGCGGACGCGCTCGACGCCGTCATCGCGGACAAGCTGCCGCGCGAGCACCACAAGGATGCCATCGAGAGCAAGCTCTTCGGCCTGGGGCTCGAGAGCTACACCGTCGTCTCGGGCGAGTTCGCGCTCGGCTATGCCACGAGCCGCGACATCCTTCTGTGTCTCGACGCTGGCCATTTCCATCCGACCGAGGTCATCTCCGACAAGATCTCCTCGACCCTTCAGTTCGTCCCCGAGTTGCTGCTCCACGTCTCCCGCCCGGTCCGCTGGGACAGCGACCATGTGGTGCTGCTCGACGACGAGCTCCAGGCGATCGCCGTTGAGATCGTGCGCGGCGGCGCGCTCGACCGGGTGAATATCGGCCTCGACTTCTTCGACGCCTCGATCAACCGCGTGGCGGCTTGGGTCATCGGCACACGCAACATGCGAAAGGCGCTTCTGCGCGCCCTTCTCGATCCGACGACGGCGCTGAGAAAGGCCGAGGCGGAACGTGACTTCACCACGCGCCTCGCCACCATGGAAGAGATGAAGTCGATGCCTTGGGGCGCCGTCTGGGACTTCTACTGCCTCAGCCGGAACGTGCCCGTCGGGCTCGACTGGCTCGAACCGATCAGAACTTACGAAAGAACCGTGCTCAGCAAGCGGAAGGCTGCATGACGATGGCACTGCATACCGAAGAATCCTGGTTCGTTGCCGGCATGGTCAAGGCCACGTCGGACATGTGGCTGAAGGGCTGGGACGAGCGCAACGGCGGCAACGTCTCCATGCGCCTGATGCCAGAGGACGTGGAGCCCTATCTCTCCTCCTGGAGCGGCACGCGGCTTTCACCGCTGGGAGAGCCCGTTCCCGAGCTTGCCGGCCAGTATTTCATCGTCACCGGCACCGGCAAATACTTCCGCAACGTCCAGCTCGACCCGGAAGCCAATCTTGGCGTCGTCCGCGTGCGGCCGGACGGTGCGGCAGTCGAGATCCTATGGGGCTATAGCGACGGCGGCGGCCCGACCTCCGAGCTTGCCTCGCACTTCAAGTCGCACCGCACCCGCCAGAAAGTGAGCGGCGGCACCGACCGCGTCATCATGCACTGCCACGCGACCAACCTCCTGGCGCTGACTTACGTGCTCGACCTCGACCCGGTGAACGTGACGCGCGCCCTCTGGGAGGCGAGCACCGAATGTCTCGTCGTCTTCCCGCAAGGGGTCGGCACGATGCCGTGGCTGGTGCCCGGCACTGACGTTATCGGCGACGCGACGGCCGGAGAGATGGCGAGTCACACGCTGGTCCTTTGGCCCTTCCATGGCGTCTTCGGCACCGGGGCAAGCCTCGACGAAGCGTTCGGGCTGATCGACACGGCGGAGAAGGCCTCCGAGGTGCTGGTCAAGGTGCTTTCGATGGGTGGGCCGCGCCAGACAATTTCCACGCAGAACCTCATCGACCTCGGCAAGCGCTTCGCCGTCCAGCCGATGCCGGAAGCGATCGCCCTGGAGAAGTGGAAACTCGCCGGCGAATGATACCGGCGAACCTTTGAAGCAGCGTTTTCAAAGGTTCACTGGAAGGCTCGCGCCGATGCGCGAAGCGGCCCGGGCGCGAGCTCGTGCCGCCTACCATTCGACAGGAGAGGACGATGATCCGCAAAGCCTTCGTCATGCAGGTCTTTCCCGACAGGCATGAGGAATATGAACGGCGACACGACGCGATCTGGCCGGACCTCGCGCGTACCCTCAAGGAGCACGGCGCCCATTCCTACGGCATCTGGCTGGACGCGAAGCGCAGCCTTCTCTTCGCGCACGTCGAGATCGAGTCGGAGGAGCGTTGGGCGGCCGTCGCCAAGACCGAAGTTTGCCAGCGCTGGTGGGCCTTCATGGCCGACGTGATGCCCGCCAATCCCGACAACAGCCCGGTCTCAGAGGATCTGAGGGCGGTGTTCTTCCTGCCCTGACGGTTACCGGACCGATCCTCGAGAGTTATTCGGCGTCTTTGGCGGCATTGACGAAGGCGATGGCCGCGAAGCTGCTGGCATACTCCGCAACCGCTCCCGTTTCGGGGGCAAGGGCCTGCGGCTAGAAATTGTTGGCGGCGCTACGCCGACCCGTTTCGGCAGCATCGCATCATCAATTGGTGGTGCTTTCTTGAATTGGCGTCAGAACGTCTCCCGGCACGTCGACGGCGTTCCTGGGCAGGCTTGCCGAACGCCGCACTACCTTCGACTTCATCGTAAGAAGCTTGCCCTCCTCGCGGATTTTGCCCGCAATGAGTCGGGTTTCGCTCCGCTTGAGGACGAGAGGGGTATGCGATGGGCCTGCCGTTTATTTGCCAGCAATCCAATGGCGGTGTTGCTCGCGTGAGTGTGTCGGATAGCCTCACTTCTTCAAGATAGTGACCTGCGGCGCTGACCAAACAACGGGCCTGTTCATTGCAATCAGGCCAGGAAGGCGACCGAACGGAAGTCTGTCTGACACAAGACTTTCTTCCTCATGATGCAAGTTGCGGTTGACTCTCCTCGACGAATTCTCAGATAGTAGTCCTAATTGACGCTTATGAAGAGAGATCGGCGCGATGGATCGGGCCAAGTGGAGGGCCGTCGCTGCCCTTATCGACTCGATCTACGACGGCGCTCTGAACGGGAATTTTCAGCCAGTCATCGATAGGCTTGCCGATGTGGCGCCGGAAGCGCTCGATGCGCTGCGCTTCCAGGGATGCGCTCTTGGCTGGGACCCCGCCCAAGCGGCCGGCGAGGCGATCTCGGCCCACGAATCCGACGAGGCTGTCGTCGCGCGATGCGCGGAATACAATCACGCCGTTAGCTCGACTCGTCCGACACGTCAGTCCATGGCGGCGAGGGATGATCGGGATGAGCGCGTCGCGCGTCAGAACCTCGAGAAGGACGAACACCGAGCCGGAGGGCGCCGTCTGCAACAGAATGGCCAGATCGGCGGCGGCGCCAACGAACGAAGGCCCGTCCATGAGCTCGCGCAGATCCTGTTGCCGCACCTTCGCCGCGCGAGCGAGTTGCGTCGCCGACTCGGACATGCCGAACTCCTGATGGGCGCGGAGGTCACGCTCGATCAACTCCGGCAGCCGGCCGCCATCCTTCGGGCGAATCGCGAAGTCGTTCATTCCAATCCTGTCGCAGAGAATCTAGCCGCACGTGGCATCCTGGCGATTCGGCAGGACAGGCTCGTGTTGAGCCCGCCCCAAGCCGACGATCAATTCGCCCAACTCGTGGAACAGGCGTGCAGTGGCAACGAAGATCCCGGCCGCCAGCCAGGATTCGTCATGGCGCAAGCGGCGGAAAGCGCGCGGCTTTGCATCGTCGTGGCGCGCCTACCTCTGGATCGTGCCGCAAGCCCGACAACGCCGTTCGATCGCTTCGGGGGAGACCCGTTGGCAGTCGCATTCATCACCGAGCTGAAAGGAACATCGATCGTTCCGCGAACCGTTCTGGAATCGGCCTTCGGACTCTCTCCGGCCGAGGCGCGGGTTGCCGTCGCGCTTGCCCAGGGACAGACGCTTGGTGAAATTGCCAAGAGCAGCCAGTTGTCGCGCAACACCGTGCGCAACCAGCTCGCCGCCGTCTTCGAGAAAACGGAGACCCGGCGGCAGGCCGAATTGATGCGCCTGATCGGTAAGTTGGGGCAAATTTTGCCCATCTTATAGTACATTTGTACCTTTTGGTTACGGTTCCATCACCCTTAGTCTGGCCAACGACACGATTTGGGAGGTGTCAGGCTGGCGGCGATTGCGGATGGAGGACTCGGAAGCGCTGCGTCGACTGCCTGCTGATGCTCAATCATAAATAGCAATATCTGGCGCGGAGGCATGCCTCCTCCGCGCCAGCTGATCAGCCTTACCCTGACGAGAGCAATACGGGGTGCATTCGCACCGGGATCGGCACTGGCGTCCGGCAACGGATCCAGGCGAACAAGGAGACTTTGCCGTGGCCACCTTCACCGTTTCGGACAGCACATTCTTCAGCATCGGCAATGCAGATTTGCATGACTACCTGAGTACCGATCTGCATTCGAGCACTCTGTTCATCTACACCACGACCGGCGGCAATCAGGTGGCCATTTCCGGAACCGGATTCACCTACACCGGGAATACGCCGACGGGCGGCACGGTGACCGGGATCCAAATCTTCAACGGTGAAGGCGATCTTGCGGTCGACATCTCGGGCCTCGACGATGCGTTGGCCGGCCCCGGTGGCGTGTTCAGCCACAACGGCACCGAACAGTTCTACGCCGATCTGCTCGACGGAGCAGACACGGTGACTGGGGCTGACGGGGACGACGCTTTGTTCGGCGGGACGGGCGACGATACCATCGACGGCGGCGCCGGCCAGGATGTGGCGGAATTCGCAGGCGCGCGGGGCGACTACACGATCACCGCCGACGGCAACGGCGGCTACACGATCACCGGCGCTGACGGGACGGACACCCTCACCGGCATCGAGGGCGTGCGGTTTAGCGGCGAGCCGGGCATCGTCTATGGTCTCGACGCGAACAGCCCTGACTATTCCGCCGGCCTGTTGCGGTTCACCGAGGATTTTAGCGACGGGTCGGGCAGCGGATCGTTCTTCACGGGTGAGGGCTATGGCAACCTGACCGTGTCCAACGGCACGGACGGCATTCCTGCCTTGGATGGAGCCTTCGCGATCCTGGAGGAGAGCGGCGGCTCAGGGCCATTTTCCAAGTTCGACGGCTACCGCCTGGATCTTGGCGGCGGTCTGCAGACGACCATGCAGGTCTATCTCGATCCCAACTGGCTGCCGGGCCAGGGCTTCGACGTCTCGCTGGCGGCGAACCGGCAAAGTGGCACTTTTCTGCGTGACTATGTGATCCATGTCGCGGCGGATGCGAGCACCGAGCAGCTGCTCATCGGGGCGAGCAACAATTCGGGCGCTCCGCTTGAGAATCTCGAGACCATGAATCACGGCGTGGTCACCGAAGCGGGCTGGTACACCTTCCAGTGGGGGATGTACGAAGGGGCAAACGGCGCTCTCGAGGTCGCGATCAACGTCTATGATCAGGACGGGGGCTTCGTCTTTTCGCAGGTTCTGAACACGCCGGACGATTTGGTCGCGGACCTCGCGGGCGGCAACCGCTATCTCTGGTTCACCGATATCAACGTGGACGGCGGCATCGGCGTCGACAACATCACGCTCACCACGCTCGACACCAACCCGGTTCAGCTCGTGCTGGGCGAGGGAACGCAGGAGTCGGTCGACAGTTCGACGATCCTCGACAGCTATGCAACGGTCGCCGATGCGCTGGAGGATGCGCAGGGCGGCAACATCGTCGATCTCGCGGCCGGCGACTATTCCGCCGAAGGGGCGGTTACGGTCGCTACGGAAGGCCTCACCTTCCGCGGCCCGGACGGCGCGACCGGTCTCGACCTCGTTCTCGGCGAAAACATCGTATCGCTCCATCTCGACGGATCGGCGCCGATCGACGTCACGGGCAACGAAGGGGCGAACATCATCCTCGGCAATGACGGGGCCAACACCCTTTCCGGCGGCGGTGGCGAGGATCAGATCGCTGGCGGCGGCGGCAACGACGATATCCGCGGCGGTGACGGCAACGACACAGCTGTCTACCAGGGAGCAGCGAGCGGTTATCAGTTCACCGTCACGCTCGACGACAGCGGTCGCGCGGTCAGCTTCGCCTCGGTGACGGACAACAATGCCAACGACGGCGACGACGGCACCGACACGCTCTCCGGCGTGGAGAGCTTGACCTTCGGCGACACTACGACCGTCTCCGTGCTCGGCGCCGTCCAGGTGTTCGACGCGGACGGCAATTTCGTCAACAGCTACGCCACCATCCAGGAGGCGGTGAACGCCGCGGGCGAGAACTACACGATCAACGTCGCCGCGCGCGAGTACAATGAGGACGTAACGATCACCGTCGCCGGGCTGACGATCGTCGGCGCCAATGCCGGCGTCTCGGCCTCAGGCGTGCGCGGCGAAGAGTCGGCGATCCACGGCGGCATCCGCATCACGGGTGTGGCCGGCGTGACCATCGACGGCTTCACCATCGACGGGTCGATCGCCAGCAACGAGAACTCCAACATCTTCGTCCAGGGCGACGACGCGTCGATCCTGAACAACATCGTCACGGCCGATACCGAGGCGGACACCGGCATCGTCAACAGCTCCGGGATCGACGGGCTGACGGTGTCGGGCAATTCGATCACCGGCTTCAGCGCCGGCGTCTACGTCAATCCGAACGACGACCACGACGTGGTGGTGACCAACAACACCTTCGCGGACAACTACGAGGGGCTGATCTTCGAGGCCGGGCCGAGCGTCGGCGACGTCAGCGGCAACATCTTCGTCAACAGCGACGAGAACGACATCCGCGTCTCGCTGCGCACTTCGGGCACCACCGACCTGTCGACCGTGATCGGCCTGAATACCTATTCAGGCGACGGAACGACCGAGGTGTTTGTCCGGTCCTCCGGCGCATCCGAGGTCACGGGAACGGTCTTCAATGATTACATGGAGGTCTCGACCTACGACACCTATGAGAACACCAGCCTCGGCGTGACCTTCCACGGCGCCGGCGGCGATGATGTGCTCACCGGCGGGGTCGGCAACGACGTGCTCTACGGTGACGCCGGGAATGACACGCTCATCGGCGGTGCCGGCTACGACACGCTCTTTGGCGGCGAGGGTGACGACCAGTTCGTATACAGCACCTTCGGAGCCCTCGACTTCCGCGTCGCGGCGGACTACGGCAGCGGCCAGGACACGATGGACGGCGGGGCCGGCAGCGACACGCTGTTCCTCGTCGACGAGCCGGTCTTCACCCCATCCCTAGTGTCCAACATCGCCTCCGAGCCCGGCTCGATCATCGCCGTCTCCGTCAATGACGGCACCGGCGCGGTGGAGGTCGATGTCGCGTCGATCGGAGCCGAGGGGCCGGAAGTTACCGCCACGAACATCGAGACTCTGAATATCGATCTCCGCTCGGGCGCCGATCATCTGACGCTCAGCGGCGATCTCGGGGCGGCAGGCGTTACCACCATCACCGTCAACGCCGATCAGTTTGCTGCCCGCCAAAGCTCTCCCGTTGCTGCGCCTGAGCTGACGGAAGACGACGACTCGGTCGATGCGTCCGGCCTCACCGGCTCGACCGGCGTGACCTTCAATGCCGGCGACGGCAATGACACCTTCGTTCTCAGCGCGGCGAACGATGTCTTCCGCGGCGGCCAGGGAACCGACACGGCCGTCTTTGCCGACGCCTTCGCCAAGGACGCCCTCGTCTTCGACGCCAATGCGGGCACGATCACGGTGACGACCCAGTCCGGCGGCACCGATATCCTCGATTCGGTCGAGATGCTGCGGTTCAACGGCCAGACCGTCCGCATCGTCGACGCGTCGGGCACGTTCGGCCAGTACACCTCGATCCAGGCCGCCGTCGACGCGGCCGGCGAGGGCGACCTGATCTACGTGCTCGGGGGCGACTACGAGGAGAATGTCTCGATCAGCACTGCCGGGCTGACGATCGTCGGCGCCAATGCCGGCGTCTCGGCCTCAGGCGTGCGGGGCGAAGAGTCGGCGATCCACGGCGGCATCCGCATCACGGGTGCGGCCGGCGTGACCATCGACGGCTTCACCATCGACGGGTCGATCGCCAGCAACGAGAACTCCAACATCTTCGTCCAGGGCGACGACGCGTCGATCCTGAACAACATCGTCACGGCCGACACCGCGGCGGAGACCGGCATCGTCCACAGCACCGGGATCGACGGGCTGACTGTGTCGGGCAATTCGATCACCGGTTTCCACTACGGCGTCTACGTCAATCCGAACGACGACCACGATGTGGTGGTGACCAACAACACCTTCACAAACAACGATGAGGGTTTGATCTTCGAAGCCGGGCCGAGCGTCGGCGACGTCAGCGGCAACGTCTTCGTCAACAGCGACGAGAACGACATCCGCGTCTCGCTGCGCACTTCGGGCACCACCGACCTGTCGACCGTAATCGGCCTGAATACCTATTCGGGCGATGGCACGCCCGAAGTGCTGATCCGGTCCGCCGGCGCATCCGAGGTCACGGGAACGGTCTTCAACGATCATATGGAGGTCCCGACCGACGGCGTTTACGATAACATCAGCCTCGGCGTGACCTTCCACGGCGCCGGCGGCGATGATGTGCTCACCGGCGGGGTCGGCAACGACGCGCTCTACGGTGACGCCGGCGACGACATGCTTGTCGGCGGCGCCGGCGACGATCTGCTCGACGGCGGCGCCGGCATCGACATGATGCAGGGGGGCATCGGAAACGACACCTATGTGGTCGACGACGAAAGCGATCTGGTGTTCGAGCTGCCGGGGCAGGGCACCGACACGGTGGAGTCCTCGATCTCCTACGCGCTGGCCGCCAGCCTGGAGAACCTGACGCTGACGGGCGACGACGCCATCAACGGCACGGGCAACAACGTCGCCAACGTGATCCTTGGCAACGACGCGGCCAACACGCTGCGTGGCCGCGGCGGTGCCGACGTGTTGAACGGCGGTCTTGGCGACGACACGCTCGACGGCGGCACCGGCAACGACCGGTTGCAGGGCGGGCTGGGCAACGATCACCTGGACGGTGGTGCCGACAACGACATCGCGGTGCTGCGGGGGTTGAACGGTGGGGGCTTCGACATCATCCGGGTCGACGACACGGTCTATGCCCTCGACCGGGCCAATCATTCCTTCGATACCATCGTCAATGTCGAAAGTTTCGAAGGTGTGGGGCAGACGATCGGGTTGGCCGGCGTGGAGGGCTTCGACGCGCTCGCCTACGCCGCTTCCTACAACGACCTTGCCCAGGCGTTCGGAACCAACACAGGCAGCGCGCTTGACCAGTACCTCAACAGCGGCTTCTTCGAGGGTCGCGAGGTGTCGTTCGACGCCGCTCAGTATCTGGCCAATTATCAGGACCTGCAGACGGCGTTCGGCGATGATCTGACGGCTGCAACGGAGCACTTCCTGACGACAGGTGTGAATGAGCATCGTCTGGCCGAGAATCCGCTGGACTACATTGCCAGCTATGGCGACCTGATTCAGGCGTTCGGCGGCCAAAGTCAGTCGGATCTGGTCGCAGCGGGTCTCAACCACTACCGGGCGGCCGGCTTCGACGAGGGGCGGCGGGACGGCATCGACTTCGATGTCGATCAATACCTGGAGAACTACAGCGATCTGCAATCGGTGTTCGGCGCTGACGAGGGCGCGGCGACGGCGCACTACATCAATGCCGGCTATCTCGAGCATCGGCTGGCCGAGGACCCGCTGGACTACATCGCCAGCTACGGCGATCTGATCCAGGCGTTCGGCAGCGGCAACGAGGAGCAGATCATCCAGGCGGGCCTCGTCCACTACCAGTCCGGCGGCTATGCGGAGGGCCGCGAGGCGAGCTTCGACGTCGATTCCTACCTGGCCAACTACGACGACCTGCGGGCGGCGTTCGCGGACGAGATGGGCGGCTACAACGAGGAGGCGGCACTGCTGCACTTCATCCACACCGGCTACGCGGAAGGTCGCACCGACGATCTGATTATGGTGTAAAGTAAAGATGGCAGGCGTCGGCGGAGGGGGCATTCCGGGCTTTCCTGTGCCGACGCTTGCTGTTCAGAGGCGAAAAGTCGCTTGGCGTTAGGCTGTTGAACCGTCTTTCAGCCGGCTTCGCCCCCGACCGCAGGTGCCGGGGGCGTTTGTTTCGGATGGAGGGACCATCGCTTGCCATCCTCCGCCGTGGAGCCAGGAGTGCGTATGGGCATGAACAAGAGGAACTCGCCAGCCACCGGTCGCGGCAAGTTGTTTCTGCAAGCGACGAGCGGCCTCTTGGTGCTGGCGTTCTTCACCTTCGTCGTCAACGTGCTCGTGCTGGTGCAGCCGATCTACATGCTGCAGATCTACGACCGGGTGCTGACGTCGGCGTCTTTCGATACGCTCACCTTCATCTCAATTCTCGCCGCGGCAGCGTTGATCCTGCTCGGGATCGTCGATGCGGTACGGGCGATCATATGCGGTCGCATCGCGGCACGGCTTCAGGTTGAACTCGGCGCCGACGCCGTTGCCGCCGCCATGCGAGCGCCGCGCGCTTCGCTGGGGGACGTGCAGCCTCTCCGCGACCTCCAGACGGTCCGGAACTACGTTTCGTCGCGAGCGCTGCTCGCCTTTCTCGATCTGCCCTTCGTACCGTTCTTCATCGGCATCCTTTACTTCATCCATCCTGGGATCTTCTGGATGACCGTTGGTGGAGCGGCGATCCTGGCGCTGATGGCCTTCGCCAATCAACGGGCCACGCGCGCGTCCGCCCGTTCGGCTGGTGACCGCTCGATGGAAGCCGTGCTGTCGGCGCAGGCTTTCACCCGGTCGGCAGAAAGCCTGCAGGCGATGGGCATCGTCGGCAATGCGATTCGGGTGTGGGGGCGCTCCGAGGCGGAGGCCCTGGCGGCGCAGGATCGCCTGCTGCAAACCAACGCAATGTGGGCCGGCCTGTCCCGTACGCTGCGCATGGGCTTACAAGTGGCGATCTACGGCTACGGCGCCTATCTCGTTCTGTCGTCGGAAATGTCCGCCGGGATGATCTTTGCTGCGTCGCTGATCGGCGGACGCGGACTGCAGCCGATTGACCAGGTGATTGGCGGCTGGAAAGGGTTCTCCGACGCGCAGAACGCATGGAAGCGCCTGTCCACGGCGCTGGAAGCGGTCGCATCGAGCGGCCGTCCGACCGAACTGCCGGCGCCCGAGGGGCATCTTTCGCTGGAGGCGGTCTTTATCGGCGCGCCGCATAGCCAGGGAGGAGAGCCGTTGGTCAAGATGATCTCCGCCAACATCCCGGCCGGCGACCGTGTGGCGGTGATCGGCCCCTCCGGCGCAGGAAAGTCGACGCTCATGCGGGCCATCGCCGGCGCGATCGAAATTCGATCCGGCACCATCCGGATCGATGGGGCCGACATCCGCAACTGGGATCGCGAAAAGCTCGGGCGTTATTTCGGCTATCTGGCGCAGGAAGCCGAACTGCTGCCGGGGACGATCGCAGAGAACATCGCCCGCTTCGATCCGGAGCGCCGCGACGAGATGATCGTCGAAGCGGCGGTCCGGGCGCATGTGCACGAGATGATCCAGCGGCTTCCGCGCGGCTACGACACGGTGATCGGTCCAATGGGCCTTCAACTCTCGGGGGGGCAACGGCAGCGCATCGGCCTTGCCCGCGCCTTCTATGGCTCTCCCAGGGTGTTGGTGCTCGACGAGCCGAACGCCAACCTCGATCGCGATGGCGAACTCGCGCTGGAACAGGCGCTGGAGGATGCCCGCGCGCGGAAGGTGTCGGTGTTGATCGTTACCCAGCGACGGCAGGTGGTCGATGGCGCGGACAAGCTGATGATCCTCCAGAACGGATCCTTGGAGGATTTCGGGCCGCGCCAGGAGGTGCTGCAGCGGCAGGCGCAGAAAGCCCAATCGCGGCAGGCGCCCACTGCTTCCGCGCCCTTACGGCCCGCTGCTGCTTCGACCGTCGTTACCGCTCGATTCCCAACGCTCGCCACGACCGGACGCGCGGCTGCGGAGTGAGGACGGCGATCATGTGACCGCGCTGCTTGCAGCGCAGGTCGGTCACCCCGGACCACAACCCAGCGGGCGCCGAAAGTCAGAACGGGCCGGCAGTTCGATCCATTGTAGCGATAGCGCTGAAATAAGCCGGACTGGCACGGAGGACGGAGAGGCAGAATGGACACGGCGGGCGCGAACGATGGATGGGCGACGAAGGTCAGGACCGGAATCGGACCGTTCGCCGCTGTTGGCTTCGTCGCGACCGGCGTCTTCGTCGGCAGCTTCGGCGTCTGGGCCGCGCTCGCGCCGCTGGCGGGAGCCGCGGTGGCTCCCGGCGTCGTCGCGGCCGCGGGGCGTAACCAGCAGGTTCAGCATCTGGAAGGCGGTATTGTGCGCCAGATCCTGGTGAGAGAAGGCGAGCGGATCAAGGCGAACGAGCCGCTGTTCGTGCTGGATGCGACCTCGGCACAGGCCAGTCGCAATCGTTTGCAGAAACACCAGATCGGCCTCGCCGGTAAGATCCTGCGTCTGATCGCGGAGCGCGATGGTCTGCGTCAGCTGGCCTTTCCTCCGACGTTGATTCAGAAGGCTCGGAAGGAGGGCGTAGAGGATCTCCTGACCGAGCAGGAACGAGAGTTCGTGGCGCGCCTGAGCCGACATCAGCAGGAACAGACCATCATGCAGCAGCGAATCAACTCGCTGCACGACCAGATCGACGGAATGAGCGCGCAGGACGTCGCGATCGAGCAGCAGCTCAAGCTGGTCCGCGACGAAGCCGCGCGCAAGGAATCGCTTTTGGCGAAGGGACTGACCAACCGGTCAGAGTATACGGCGCTGCTTCGCAGCGAGGCGGATCTCGTAGGGCAGTCGGGACAAACAATCTCCAGCATTCTCTCGGCCAAGGCTCAACTGACCGAAGCGGAGGAGCAGCTCACGCGCCTGGGCACGCAACGTGTCGAGACCGCACTGACCCAGCTCAATGAAGCCAGGGAGCAGGCGGCGGACGTGGACGAACAGCTGCGCGCCGCCGAGGACATCCTCGAACGGCTGGTCGTTCGCGCTCCCAGTGACGGGATCGTCATATCGATGAAGGTCAATACCGAGGGCAGCGTCGTCTCGCCCGGCCAGGGGCTGCTGGAGCTTCTCCCTACCAACGACGATCTGCTGGTCGAGGCTCACGTCCCACCCAAGGATATCGACCTGGTGTCGGTGGGCCAGCCGGCGCGTCTGCGCTTCAGCGCGCTGAACACCCGCACGACACCGACCGCGCAAGCCGTGGTCACCTATGTCTCGGCCGATCGGCTGGTCGACGAGAAATCCGGACAGCCGTTCTATACCGCTCGCCTGAAGATCGCCGACGCACTACCCGCCGGCCTCGATGCGGACCGAATCTATCCTGGCATGCCGGTCGAAGCCTACATCGCCACCGGCGAGCGGACCTTCCTCGAATATCTGGTCAAGCCGATCGCCGACAGCTTCAGCCGTGCCTTTCGAGAGGATTGAGATGGAAGGGCGGCCTCACCCGTCCGCCCGGGTTCTTCCGCCAACGCCGGCTCGCCTTTGGGCCGCCGTCAAGTCGGCCGTTCAGCCGTCCATAATCGCGAAGCGGGCACCAAGTGGTGAGGCGGGTAACGACAGGCGGCTAAAGACATAGAAGTTGGTTGACAGGCGCAGACGTCAGTTTCTGTGCCTCGTGATAGGTGGTTCCGTATAGTCGAGGCTATAGACAGTCCTCGTTTTATGGAAGTCGCGACTTCTGTCGCACTGGCAGTGGTGGAGACGGTCACGGCTGGCCTCGTCGCGGCGGCCCGCGCGAAGGTCACCAAACAACATCTGCAGCGGGTGACCGCGCGGCGCACTCGGCATAAGCCGCCGTCATGCTGTCATTGGCCCTCATGCCTTCAGGCTGGATCACCATGCGCAGGGTCGACGGCTGACAGGCGCTGCGATGCGAGCCGCGCGCTCGCGCTCGCGCTCGCGCCCGACGGCAACCCCATCCTCGCCGGAAGCCTCTCCGCTCTGTTCCGACGCTCCTTGCGACGCGGCGTCTTTTTAAGCCGCATCCGTCGGTGACGTTCTTGGCAAAGCCACAGCATGCGGATTGCGATGCGGATAGATCAACCCGGCGGAGCGGTGAAGTAGCAGGATCGAGCTCTCGTGGACGTCATTATGTGTACAGCATGCGGCCTGCGCAGGTTTATGGTGCAAGCTGCCGATCGAACCCAAACGTTTCGAGCCGCGTCTGGCAGGTTCCGCCACTGCCGCAAGGATCTCGCCGGATAGATTCATTCTGATTATCTCCTCCTAAGAGGATGTTGACATCGATCTCTTGCTTGGCAAGTATACATTCACAAAACTGGAATGAAGCACAAGTGGCCGAAGCCAGAGGGGACAACGTCCACCTTTGGTAGAGCGTGATCGATGAAAAACACTTTCACGCGATCATGATCGGGCGCGGAAAGTGGCGGATCTGCGAAGATTTCCGTCAGGAAAAGTAAGCGCGTTCTCGCGCTGAGGAACGCCCCTTGGATGAGCGGGGCTGCACGCGTGGCCAGCGTGCTCCCTAAATACAGAAACAGTGTGCTGCAGCGTCAACGAATCTTGGGAGAAGATCAATGCCGGTTATCACAGGGGATTCGGGTAATAACGAGCTGGTCGGCACTGAAGCGGACGACGTCATCTCCGGGCTGGATGGCGATGACGATCTGTCCGGGCTTGGTGGGTCGGATACGCTCGATGGCGGCGATGGCTACGACTCGATTCGCTATGTCGGGAACAGTCAGGGAGTCGTCGTCACGTTCACGGGCCAAGGCTCGGGCACCGTCGAGGAGAATGCGATCGACACCGACAGCTTCACCGGTATCGAGTCGGTGGTCGGGTCCCAATATGGCGACGTCTTCACCAACAGCAGCAGCGGCTATGCCCGGTTCCGCGGTCTTGACGGCATCGACACCTACAATGGCAGCGAAACCGGCTTTGATTTCCTCGACTTCCTCCGCGATGCGAATTTCGGCGGAACGGGCGGCGTCACGGTTGATCTTCGCAGCGGCACCGCGATCGACGGCTTCGGCAACCTGGAGAGTCTCTCCTATATCGACGGCGCTCGCGGCACCGAGCAGGACGATTTCTTCATCGGCGACGACGGGGACAATCAGTTCCGCGGCGAGGGCGGCAATGACGACATGCGAGCGACGGGCGGTTCGGATTCCTTCGACGGCGGAGCCGGTTCCGATTCGATCCAGTACAACGATGCCACTCAGGCCATCGTCGCCCATTTCACGGGCGATCTCTCGGGCTACGTCTTGGAGGGAAGTGAATTCACCGATACTTTCGTAGATGTCGAGGCGGTGTTCGGAACGGCGTTCGGCGACACGTTCGTCAACGAATCCAGCAGCTTTGCCCGGTTTCGCGGGTTTGATGGCGTCGATTCCTATACGGGGAGTGCGTCCGGCTTCGACATGATCGACTTCTACCGCGACGCGCGCTACGGTGGAACCAGCGGCGTAACGGTTGATCTGGCTGCCGGAACGGGTACGGACGGCTTCGGCAACGTCGAAAGCTTCTCCAATATCGACGGCGTGCGGGGCACGGACTTCAACGACGTCCTGACCGGAAGTGCGGGCGCTAATACGCTCGACGGGGCCGGCGGGGCCGACCTGATGCGGGGTCTTGCCGGTGACGATGTCCTGGTGGGGAGCGGGGCGGACGGAGACACCGCGGACTACAGCCTTGATGTCCTCTACGGCGCTACTCACGGCATCAGGGTCAATCAGCTTGGCAACGGGAATCAAGGCGGTCTTCCGCCAGATACCGTCATCGATTCCTTCGGTTACACCGACACGATTGTCGACGTCCGTAACATCATCGCGACCGAATTCGACGATGAAGTCTACGGCGGCACGCATGGGAACACTCTCGTGCTGGGGGATGGCGATGACTATGCCTTCGGCAATGCGGGCAACGACACGCTTTACGGCGGTGCCGGCAGCGATCGCATGGACGGCGGGGCGGACACGGATACGGTTGTTTTGGGCGGCCTGAACGGCGGAGGGCATGATCTGCTTCAGTTCGGCGGGGTGGTCTATGCGCTGGACCTGCGCGACCATTCCTTCGACACGATCACCAATGTGGAGCAGTTCCAGGGGGTGGGGCAGACGATCGGCCTGGGCGCGGTGGAAGGGTTCGATCCGCTGGTCTATGCGGCGTCCTACAACGATTTGGCCCAGGTGTTCCGGTTCGACTACAACAGCGCGCTGTCGCACTATGTCGGCACCGGCTACTTCGAGGGCCGCGAGGCGACGTTCAACGCGGCGCAGTATCTGGCCAACTATCAGGATCTGCAGGCGGCGTTCGGCACGAACTACGAGGCGGCGCGCAACCACTTCCTGGCGAGCGGGGTCGACGAGCATCGTCTGGCCGAGGACCCGCTGGACTACATTGCCAGCTATGGCGACCTGATTCAGGCGTTCGGCGGCCAAAGTCAGTCGGATCTGGTCGCAGCGGGTCTCAACCACTACCGGGCGGCCGGCTTCGACGAGGGGCGGCGGGGCGGCATCGACTTCGATGTCGGTCAGTACCTGGAGAACTACGGCGATCTGCAATCGGCGTTCGGCGGCGACGGCGACGCGGCGACGGCACACTACATCAATGCCGGCTATGGCGAGCACCGTCTGGCCGAGGACCCGCTGGATTACATCGCCAGCTATGGCGACCTGATCGAGGCGTTCGGCAGCGGCAACGAGGCGCAGATCATTCAGGCGGGTCTCGTCCACTACCAGTCCGGTGGCTGGTCGGAGGGCCGCGAGGCCGACTTCGACGTCGATTCCTATCTGGCCAACTACGACGACCTGCGGGCGGCGTTCGCGGACGGGGCGGGCGGCTACGACGAGGAGGCGGCGCTGCTGCACTTCATCCACGCCGGCTACGCGGAAGGTCGCACCGACGATCTGATGGCCGCGTAAGTCTATTATCAGGGCGCGCCAAGTGTTTGGCTTCAACATGTCATGGCGGGGCATTCGAGAGAAGAGCCCCGCCTTGCTCTCTCTGATCCGCTGTATTGCGCCGTAGCGCCTGTTGGGCGTTGCAGCCTTTGGCTGGTTAGCATGGAAGCATCATCGGAGTATCAGCGCTGATCAGAACTCGTACGCCCAAACATGCGCGCTTATGGAGATGATCTTACTCGGCTGATCGGCGAGCTTGTTCCAGGCCTCGCGGCAGCGGACGAGGATGTCGTCGCAGTCGAGGAAGACGCGGTTCTTCGGCGAGTTATAGCGTGTGAACTGCCAGACGGCTTCGATCGGGTTCGAATCGGGGGCGCCGGCAGGAACATCAGGGTGATGTCGTCCGGCACCTTGAGCTTCGGCGTGATGTGCCAACGGCCCGATCGGGAATGAACTCAGCCTGCCCGCCGGGATCGATGGGCAGACCGATCTCCGTCATGCGCTCGTTGATGGATGCGGTATCGCAACGAGGCAGAACAGGGCCGGCGCCCTTGCTCTTCGTCGGGTAGATGGCGCTGAAGATGTAGGCTCGCGGAGTGTGTTGGTCGCGCGGGGGCAAGGGATGTGTGCGGCGCCTGACCCGATGCCGAACGACCTTCCGGCCAATGCGCGCCCCATCTGCCCGCTGGAGCTCGGCTTGCGTGCGTTGTGAAGGTTGGCCGTGATAGTCGCCAACTTGCCGACATGGCGAGGCGGCCGGGCCGACAGGAGCGAAGCCCTTGGCCTTCAGCTCGCGCCCGACCCGCGTCTCGTCAAAGGAGATGCGGAACCCCCCGAGGATCAGCGGCCAGATCCTTGCGCGGCCAGCGCACGACGCCGTGGATCGCCGGCATCGGGGGCTGGCGTTGAATATCACCACCTATCTTGGATGGTCTGCAGGATCACATCGCCGAGTTGGGCGTCGTTGCTGCGCGAGCCGCCATCGCAGATGTCAGTCACGTCATAAAACAGACCTGGGCGGCATCCTTTGTCGTCGTTGCCAGCCTGCGCAGTCCCGGGCCGTCAAGATCGTCTCAAAAGGGCCATTTCATGAAACCGTGCGCAAAATGTCTTTCTCGAACGGTCCGTGGGCGAGCCTTTGTTGCAGAAGAACCTACCAGGGTCGGGATCTCGGGGCTCCTGCTTTCGTGAGAGGTCCGGTTAGACATCGGCGGAATGGTTTAGGCGGCCACTTCTGGGGTCAACGCGTCGCCCACCGTCATTTGAGTTCGCTGTCCTGAGCATGGCAGAAGCGCGATTGATGTTCGCGCAGGATACGAGTACACGCAGCTCTCATGCGGGCACGAAGCGAACAATCTGGCGGCAAGGCGGGCCCCGCTTTCACCTTTCGGTCTCGGGTTGTCCGGGACTGATTGCAATCCACCCCGTGTCGACGGTTGCAGGCAAAGGTGCGTCGTGAGTACGTTCGAGGTGGCGGATAGACAATGTTTGGTTTTCTGACGACGGCGTGGTGCAACAGGACTCTTCTGCTGCGGCTTTCCCGCCGTGAGGTCGAGGCGCGCTACAAGGGGTCGTTCCTGGGAATCGCTTGGGCCGCGTTGATGCCTCTCATCATGATCGGCATTTACTCCTTTGTATTCGGCAACATCATGCGTACGCGCTGGTTGACGGCGGAGACGGGGGCTGAAAATTCGGTATACAGTTTTGCAATGCTCATGTTTTGCGGCTTCATTCTCTTCGGGGTCTTTTCCGAGGCGCTCGCGCGGGCGCCAGGGCTGATGCTCGAGAACACCTCCTACGTGAAGAAGGTCGTCTTTCCGCTCGATATCCTGCCGTGGGTGGTGGTCGTCAGCTCGCTGATCAATGCGGGTATCGCCTTTCTGGTATTCCTGGCCCTGTTCGTCGTGTTCTATGGCCTGCCGCCGCTGACGATCGTCCTGCTCCCGCTGGTGGTGATTCCTGTGACGCTGATCACGCTGGGTCTGACCTACTTCCTTGCCTCCTTCGGCGTATTTCTTCGGGACCTGCGCCAGTTCGTGCCGATGATCACGACCGCTCTGCTCTTTCTGTCGCCTGTGTTCTATCCGCTCGATGCCGTACCGGCCCAGTTCAAGTTTCTGATTTCGATGAATCCGATCACCATCGGCGTCAGCGAAGCACGCGACGTGATCTTCTGGGGGCGTGTGCCATCGCCGGTGGAATGGGGCATCTACACCGCAGCCGGCATTGTCGTCGCGGCCTTGGGCTATGCTTGGTTCGCCCGGACGAGGAAGGCCTTTGCCGATGTCATCTGAGGTTGTCGTCAGCGCTCGCGATCTCGGCAAGGCGTACATGATCTATGCCCGTCCCGAGGACCGTCTGAAGCAGATGTTCTGGCGTCGGCGCCGCAAGTTCTACGAGGAGTATTGGGCGTTTCAGAACGTCGACCTGGAGATTCGGCGCGGCGAGACGGTCGGCATCGTCGGCCGCAACGGTTCGGGCAAGTCGACGCTTCTCCAGGTCATTGCCGGAACGTTGCGGCCCTCTGCGGGCGAGGTCGTCGTCAATGGTCGGATCGCACCGCTGCTGGAGCTGGGGGCGGGCTTCAATCCGGAATTCACCGGTCGCGAGAACGTCAAGCTGGCTGCCTCGGTGCTCGGCCTGTCGGCGGCGCAGCTGCGCGAGCGCTTCGACGACATCGTCGGTTTTGCCGGGCTTGGCGATTTCATCGATCAGCCGGTGAAGAGCTACTCCTCGGGCATGTATGCCCGGCTTGCCTTCGCGGTCTCGGCGCATGTGGATGCCGACGTGCTGATCGTCGACGAGACCCTGTCGGTGGGCGATGCCGCCTTCACGCAGAAATGCATGCGCTACATCCGCAAGTTCAAGGAGACCGGCACGCTGCTGTTCGTTTCGCACGACACGGCTGCGGTGAACGCGCTGTGCGATCGGGCGATATGGCTCGACCGTGGACAGGTACGCGGCGACGGCCCGGCCAAGGACATCAGCTTTGCCTATCAGGCGTCCTTGCAAGAGGAGGGAGACGGCGCCGGCTTTTCCATTTCGGGCCGCCGTCGGCAAATGCCGGACGCGAAGACCGACCGGGACTTCCGCCACGACCTGATCGCCGCGTCGGACAAGCGCAACGTGATCGAGGTGTTCGAATTCGATGCGGAGGCGCCAGCCTTCGGTCAAGGCGGCGGGCGCATTGTCAATGTCCGCTTTGTCGACGAAAAGAACGACGACATTTCGGTCATCGAAGGCGGCGAGGAACTGACGCTGGAAATCACCTGCCGCGCGAACCGCCCTATTTCCGGGCCAATCATCGGATTCTACATCAGAGACCGGCTTGGGCAGGACCTGTTCGGAGACAACACGTACCTCACATATGCCTCCGAAATGGTGCAGGTCGCGGAAGGCGAAACGTTCTATGCGCGTTTTGGCTTTCGGATGCCCTATTTACCCACCGGCGACTATTCGGTGGTGGTCGCATTGGCGGAGGGAACCCAGCATGACCATATTCATCACCATTGGCTGGATGAGGCCATGCTCTTTCGATGCGAAGGAAGCCATGTTGCTCGCGGTCTGATCGGTATCCCGATGCATGAGGTTAGAATCGATCGCCAGTAGAGCCGTGAGGGCCGTGCGCGCGCTATGGGAGGCGGTAGTGGGGGGAGCCTATCGTCTTGAGGCCGGAGCTCCCGATAATCGAAATAATGGATACCTGATGACAACTAATCCTGCTGAGGGTGCTGACGTTGCCGAAGGAAAGGAAGGAAGAGGCGGACGAGCGAAGGAGGATCGCGTCCTCTCTTATGCCCTTCCGGTGACGCTGATGCGTCCGGAACGCTTGGTGGAGCCGCCGCCGTGGGTGGGGCACATTCCCTTCGCGTTCTGGATCATCGATGCGCTGCGGCCTCGCCGCTTTGTCGAACTGGGCACCCACAGCGGCAATTCCTTCGCGGCTTTTGTCCAGGCCGCAGACGCCTTGGGCCTGGATGGGGAGTATAACGCCATCGACCACTGGCGTGGTGATGAACAGGCCGGCTTCTATGGGGATCAGATCTACGAGAGCCTGAAGCAGTACTTCCAGGCGCGATTTCCACGACTGGCAAAGCTGATGCGCAGCAGCTTCGACGACGCTGCTGGGACGTTCGAGGAGCGGACCATCGATCTTCTGCATATCGACGGCCTGCACACATATGAAGCCGTCAAGCATGATTTTGAGAATTGGCTCCCCAAGATGAGCGAAAGGGGCGTTGTTCTTTTGCATGATAGTGCTGTCCGGCGGGGAGACTTCGGCGTCTACAAGCTGGTGGACGAGCTGCGTCAGAAATACGATGTGTTCGAATTTCAGCACTCGCACGGGCTAGCCGTGATCAGGGTCGGTGAGCGCGTTCCACCGCTGGTGGACGCTCTTTTGCATGCACGCCCTGACGTCAACAGCAACTCACCGCAGGCCTATTTTGGTCGACTCGGCAACGCTCTTGTTCAGGAGGCTCATTCGGCGATCATGGTTGAGCATCTGGTGGCCAAGGAGGAGGTCGAGGAATCGCTGGCCCGCGTCATTAATGAAGAACGTCTGCTGCGTGAGCGGCGCGATAGCTTGAGAAGCCGGACGGACTATCTCTTGCACATTTTCGTGGATCAGCTCGGCTACGATCCGGCGGTACAGAAAGCCGAGGCGGCCGTATACGAGATCGCCGCCAGTCCCTATTTCGATGAGGACTTCTACCGCAGTGTGAGCGGACAAAGCGAGATGGACCGGCTTTCGCTTGCCCGCCACTATATCACCAGGGGAGAAAAAGCGGGGCTTCATCCATCGTCGGAGTTTGACCCGACCTTCTATGCCTCGCGCAATCCGGATTTGGCGGGCACCACGCTCAATCTTCTGTTGCACTACATCCAGTTTGGCCTCCGGGAAGGCCGCCAGGCAGTCCCCGCCCTTGCGGTGGACGGCACGGCGCATGGGGCGGATGCCTTGACGCCCGGAAGCAACGACGAGAGCGCCCCTTTCTGCTGAAGGTGGCTGGCTGGGCGGAGAAACGACCGCAGCGTGAGTGTGGGGACGATGCTTTCGAACCCCGCCGGTTGTCCCCGGCCGAGGAAATGGTGGCATGCTTTCCTGAGCAGCGACAGGAGGCCCGCCATGGACAAGACAGCCAATCTCGCAATGCCCTTCATTCTGCCCGCCCAGGCGCAGAAGCACGTCACGCACAACGAGGCGCTGGAGATCCTCGATGCGCTCGTCCAATGCGCGGTGGTGGATCGCAGCCGCTCCGCGCCGCCGGAGGCCCCGGTCGAGGGCGAGCGCTATCTCGTGGCCCCTGGCGCGACCGGCGCCTGGACGGGGCAGGAGGGGGCGATCGCCGCCTTCCAGGCCGGCGACTGGGCCTTCCTGCGGCCGTCAGCCGGCTTTCTCGTCTATGTCGAGGCAGAAGCGCTCGTGCTGCTTTACGATGGCAGCGGCTGGCGCGCCCCGGTTCGCGCCACCGATCGGCTCGGCGTCAATGCCACGGCGGACGACACCAACCGCCTGACGGTCGCCGCCGCGGCGACACTGCTCACCCACGCGGGCGCCGATCACCGGCTGGCGGTCAACAAGGCGGCTCCCGCCGACACGGCGAGCGCCGTCTTCCAGGATGCCTATTCCGGCCGCGCCGAGATTGGGCTTTGCGGCAGCGACAGCCTGGCCTTCAAGGTCAGCGCGGACGGCGCGGCATGGACGGAAGCTCTGACGATCGACAACGCGACCGGCAATGTGGGGATCAACGCCGCGCCCGACTGCCGGCTGCGTGTCGAGGGCGGCACGGTACGCTTCGGCTGGCACCTGCTTGCTGCCACCTCCAGTCCGGGCGGCGCGGCCATGGAGGTGATGTACTACGGCAGCGGCGACCGCGACGCCTATTTCGACTTTCATGCCTGCGACGAGTATGCGGACTATTCGGCGCGCTTCATCCGCGAGCAAAGCGCGAACGGCCGCTTCACGGTCGACAATCGCGGCGGCGGCGGCATATCGCTGATCAATCGCGAAGCCGCGCCGATCAGTCTCTACACCGACGGTCAGAAGCGCCTGACGGTGACAGCCTCCGGCGCCGTCGGCATCGGCACCGAGACGCCGGCCACGGCGCTCGACGTGCGCGGCCTGATGCGCATGGGCAGTGTGGCCGTGTCCGCCTTGCCGGGGGCCGGCGCGGCGGGCGCCGGTGCGTTCGCCTTCGTGCCGGACCTCGCTGGCGGCCCTGGTCCGGTCTATTCCGACGGCAGCGTCTGGCGGAAGATGACAGACGGGAGCATAGCCTCTTAGCTCTTGTCTGCGGGGCGTGGTCGGCGCAATACGGGCTAAACGTGGGGGGCATTCTCCGCCGCGTACTTGACGCATTTTATACGCTGCGTGCATCGCCGCGCTAGTGAGTTCAGTGAGGGCGCAATGGTAGAAAGAGACCGAAACCTACAATTTCTCCCCCGAGCATTCATTGTTTTTGTAGTAATATACTTTGCAATGCTTACGCGGCCGTTGCTGACTATCGATGCTGAGACTGCCATCATCGAAGAGAATCCGTCCTTGTGGTTGCCCCAGGGCCGCTGGTTTGCGTATCTGATACAGAGATTCCTATTTCCCGATCCAGTTATACAATACTGGACGCTTGCCTTTTTCGGCCTCTGCGCAGCCACTGCGTTTTGGCTTCTGATCAAGGCTTGCGAATTGGGTGAGGGAAGATCGAGCTTGATTGGATTCGGTATATTTATCGGATTCCCGATCTGGTCATTGCTGTTGGAATTCCCTGCGAATACACCGTCATCAGGTATAGCGTTAGTATTAATTGGTGCGGCGACTTATTCAATGTCGCGAAAAGACTGGGGTATGGGTGTCGATGGCCCAAATGTTCTGAGAACAATATCAGAGATAGTTCTGGTGACGCTTGCGATTGGCGCCTATCAGGCATTCTCTTTTATTTTTGTGACAGCGGTGCTTTGCTTGGCTTTCTTTCGAGAGCGATGGGTTCGCATCCTGGTGGACGGGGCGGGAGTTACCGTTGCGGCGTTGGTTGTGTATTTTTTGATAAATAGAATTTCTCTGCATATAAGTGGCATGAATGAAGACTACATTAGTGGATTTTTAAATACAGATATAATTATAAGTCATCCAATTGTTGCTATCACGGAGACTATGCGGGTTGTAATATCTGTCTACAGTGGTGCGCCGTTCATTTATGGTGTCGGGGTCTGGGGTGCGGCTGCTATTGTAGTCGTGGCGATGATCTCGGTGGTAGTGTCTCGCGAATTCCGGCGCATTATGATACTAATCGCGACGCTTTTGAGCCCCTTCCCAATGGTCCTTCTTAATGGAGGCCTTTTGCCGCTTAGGATATTAATCGGCGTGCCAGTCGCAATTTGGCTCTGCGCAACCATACTGCTCAACCATCGTAGCCGTTATGTCAGATGGTTCGGAACGGTAGTATCTGTAATTTTGATTCTCGAAAGCGTTTCGGCCGTAAGCCAATATGAGACGGAGCGTCATTTTATCGCTAAGCACGATCAGGAAATGGCGGGAATGATCTACGAACGGATTTCCGAGTTAACAGACCTAAGAAATATTCAAAAGGTTGATTTTTTTGGCCGTCTGGAGGTGCCCCGCTATTATGATGTCGCTCTAACATCGAGTGCGGACGGTAGCTTCTTTTCGTGGGATGGTGGAAATCCGTATAGGATAGTGCGATACATGAAGGTTCTTGGGTATACGAACATTAAATATTTGACAGATAGCAAACGGGCTGAGCTTAAGCCACTCTACGCGGCTATGCCGTCTTGGCCGGCACAGGGCAGCGTCAAACTTCATGATGGCGTTGTTATGATTAAGCTCGGCGACGTTCCCGGCTATTACGGAGCTTTCTGACGCTTCAAGAATTGATCAGCGAGGAGAAGGTCCGAAACTCGGGATCGGGAAGAACAGGAAGGTGACGGCGCGTTGAACGGGGTTTTGGCTCTGCAAAGTCGTTATCTCCTGAGCACCGTCCGTGCGAGGATGAAGTTCAGCGCGGTGGTGAGGCACAGCGTGATGAGATAGGGGACCACCCGAGCCTGCATCGCGCGCGTCAGCCCGTCGACGACGACGATGCCGACGAGGAAAACTGCGATCGTCACGGCGCCGACGGCGAGGCGATCGCGCAGCTGGCGCCGTCCGCCGACGAAGACCTTGTTCGGGTAGACCACGGCGACGAAGACGATGCCGACCGCCCAGGCCAGCGCATAGGACAAGGCCGGGGACAGCACGGTCAGCGCGGCGAAATAGATGGCGGTGGTGATGGCGGTGTTGATGCCGCCGGCGATCAGGAAGCGGACGGCGTCCGGGCCGATCCGCCTAAGCCGAGGCAGCATCCACGGCCTGCAGAAACGAGGAATAGTCGCGGATGTAGTCGCCCGCGTCGTAGGGCAGCGAGGCGAAGACGAGCAGCGCCGTATCGGCGCGGAACTTGTACTGGATGCCCCACACCATTGGCGGAATGTGCAAGCCGAGGCCGGGTTGGTCGAGGACCACCTCCTCGCGCACCCGGCCGTTGTCGACGACCACCGAAAGCTGGCCGTGCGCGGCGATGAGGAACTGGTGGCAGGCGTGGTGCGCGTGCTCGCCGCGCACCTTGGCGGTCGGCACGTCGTAGACGATGAAGGATCGCTGCGGAACGAAGGGCAGATTCTGTGCGAATTCCAGCGGCGCCAGTTCGCCCCTGAGATCGGCGAAATGGGGCAGGCGCCACAGGGCGCAGCCGGTGGCAAGCTCCGTGACGGTCTCGTCCGCCTTCAGTCCGCTTGCGCTGTGGCGCGCCGCGGCAGGGGGCGTCTCGGTCTGATAGCCGACGATCTCGGCCGGATTGCCGACGACGATGGCGTTCGGCGGCACGTCCTTGGTGACGACCGCGCCCGCCCCGACCATGGCGTTCCGGCCGATGGTCAGGCCCGGCAGAATGGTCGCGTTGGCGCCGATCGATGCGCCGTCCTCGCAGGTCGTGACGGAGAATTTCTCCGGGTACTTCTTCGAGCGCGGAAACCGGTCGTTGGTGAACGTCGCGTTCGGGCCGACGAAGACGTTGTCGCCGAGGCGCACGCCGTCCCAGAGCTGAACGCCGCACTTCACCGTGACGTTGTCGCCGACGACGACGTCGTTCTCGATGAAAACGCCGTCGCAGATGTTGCAGTTCGCGCCGAGCTTGGCGCCGGGCAGCACGTGGGCGAACGCCCAGATCCGGCTGCCGTCTCCGACGTCCTGCGTCTCGCAGATGCCGCGGTCGTGGACGAAGAATGAGGTCATGAGGCCGGCCGTTCAACGATGTGGCTGATGATGCGCAGTGGGCGCCGCTTGGTGTTCTCCAGCGCGCGCCACAGATAGCACCCGAGAATCCCCTGCACCAGGAAGCCGAGCGAGGCAAAGAGCGCCATGAGGACGACGAGTGTCGTGTAGCCGGGTTCGCGGACATAGCCCAGCGCCCAGCTCACCACCGTGACGACGCCGACGAGGATGCTGAAGATCGTGCCCAGCGCGCCGAGCCAGAGCACGACCAGGATGGGCAGGTCGGAAAACGAGAAGATGCTGTCCATCATGTAGCGGAAGCGCCGCGACAGGTTCCAGGCGCTGGTGCCGTGCTCTCGCGCGCGCCGCGCATAGCTGACGAAGCGCCGCCGGTAGCCAACCCAGAAGAGCTGGGCGACGAGCGAGCTGTTGCGCTCCTCGATCGACAGGATGCTGTCGACGACCTTGCGGTTGCAGCCGAAGATGTCGACGCCGCCCTTGGGGATCGCCGGGATAACGAAGCGGCGGTAGAACCCCCAGAAGACGTTCGACAGGAATTTGCGCACCGGCGGATCGGAGCGCGCCATGCGCTCGCCGAAGACGACGTCGGCCTCGTCAGCGCCAAGGATCGTGAAGAACTGCAGCACCAGCTCCGGCGGCTCCTGCAGGTCGGCCGCCATGGCCGCCACATACTCCCCGGAGGCTTTTTCCATGCCGGTGCGGATGGCGGCGAAGGCGCCGAAATTGCGGCTGTGGAAGACAACCTTGCAGGGAAACCGGCACTCCGCCTCGAGCAGCAGACGACCCGATTCGTCGGGGCTGCCGTCGACGACGAACACCACCTCGAGATCCTGATCGAGATCCCGCCACAGTGTCTCGAGCGCCGCGATGAGAGTGGGAATGTTTTCGGCGTTCCGGTAGATTGGAACGACGAGAGATCGCGTCGTCATGCGGCGGGAAACTCCGCAAGGGCCGCGCCGATGTGATCCACCTCCTCGGCGCTCATGGCGATGAAGCAGGGCAGCGACAGCAGCTCGCCGACGCTGCGGCGCGAGACGGGAAGGCCATTCGGCGCCAGGCGGGAGGGCAGGGCCTGCCAGCCCTCCTGATCGCAGTCGAGAATCGGATAATGAACGTCGGTGGCGATCCCGTGCTCTGCAAGGAAGGCCCGCAGCGCGTCGCGCCGGGAGCTCCGCACCACCGCCAGATGGACCACCGAACCCGGCGCGCGCACGAGCGGGTGAACGTGGCTCGGGCACGCCGCGGCGAAGCGCGCCATCACTTCGGCGCGTTCGGCATTGAGTGCTTGAAGATTCGGCAGCAGCACGTCGAGCGTCGCCGCCTGAACCTCGTCCATGCGGGAATTCCGGCCGCCGGCGCTCGAAATGCGGTACTTCGCCGACCAGCCGTACTGCCGCAAGGCGCGCGCGGTATCGGCCAGCGCCTCGGACGAGGTCAGCACGGCACCGGCATCGCCGGCGGCGCCGAGATTTTTGGTCGGATAGAAGCTGAAGGCGGCGATGTCGCCGAGCGAGCCGACAGGGCGGCCCTTGCTCGTTGCACCATGCGCCTGCGCGCAGTCCTCGATGATCGCGACGTCCGACCGACCGAGGCTCTCGAGCCGCTCGCGCAGCGCCGCGACATCCACCACGCCGCCGTACAGATGCGTAGCGACGATCGCCAGCGTCTCATCCGAGAGGCAGGAGAGGGCGCTGTCGATGTCGAGGAGTTGGCTCGCCTCCTCGATGTCGGCATAGACAGGCACCAGACCGGCGGCGCGAAGGGCCGTCGTGGTGTACCCGCCGGCATTGGCGACGGTGATCACCTCGCGCCGGCCTGGCCGCGCCGAGGCGGCTGCCTTTAGCGCGATCTCCAGCGCGTCCGTGCCGTTGGCGACGGGAATGCAGTGGGCGACGCCGATGGCTGCGGCGAAGTTTCGGGCAAAGGACTCTGCCCGCTCGCCGTTGAGCCACCAGCCGCTGCGCAGGGTGGCGACGACCGCGGATTCGATCGCTGCCCCGTATCGCTCGTAAAGGCGACCGACATCGTTGAACGGCACGCGCCGACTAGTCTTCATAATAGGGAAGCTCGCTATCACTGAATGGCGACCGTAATAGTTTGATGCCCGCGGATGATCAAGCGTCCCCGGCGCAGGCCAGAGGTGTCGAACGCAGCAAGATCTTTTTGATCCGGCTTCGGTTCATGGTCCGGGATTTCCCCGATATGGCTTGCGATTGGAGGCCATTCATGTCACGGCTGCGGCGCGACAGGTAGTGGCGCTCCTCTCCGAGCGATGCAGATGCTCCTGCGCGGGCCCATGGGGTCGGTCCTGTGGTGTGGCTGCAACAGCATCTTGGCTTATTATATTCTATGCCACGTTGTATGCGACGCTCTCGCGTGCGTCACAGGTTTCTATGTTCTATGCGCGCTCTCGGTTCCAAGCGCGCGTTCCCGCGCGCGGCGCTAGGGAAGCGACCGATATTTCGAAGGGTAGACGGCATTGGATACGAGTTTGGGCGCTGAGGTCGAGACCAAGCTTCGGTATTATCTCGATACACCGCTGCCGGGGGTTATCGAGGTTGGCGAGGGCGCTGTGCTGCTCTTGCGCGGGTGGGCCTACTGTCCAGGCGTTGCCCTGCGCAGGCTGTCGTTCGTCTTCGCGGACCAGGTCGTAGAAGCAGAAGAACATTCGCAGGCGCGCGTCGACGTCTTCTTCAACCAGGAATCGGCGCTGGATCCGAGCGGCGACAGCTTTTTCAGCGGCTTCTGGGCGATGATTCCGGTCGAAATGGCGACGGCGAGGAAGACCGAGCGCCTGATCATGCGGGCCGAGACCGCAGGCGGGGCCATTGTGGAGCAGGAGCTCGGCGAGATCGAGCTGACCAGTTCGTGCAATATCGAAAAGGCCGCAGTGACGTGGCCGTCACAGGGGGATCGGGTTGCCATCTGCATGGCGACCTACAATCCGCCTATCGACCTTTTCGAGCGCCAGATCGAAAGCCTCCGGCAGCAGACGCACGAGAATTGGGTGTGCATCGTCACCGACGATCAATCGCCGGCAGAAAAGTTTGAGGAGATCAAGCGGGTCCTCGGTAAGGACGAGCGGTTCGTCCTGTCACGCAATCCTGAGCGGCTAGGCTTCTACGGAAATTTCGCGCGCAGCATGTCGCTCGTGCCCGACGACGCCGAGTACGTCGCCCTCTGCGATCAGGACGACAAGTGGGATGCGATCAAGCTCGAACGGTTGCTGCAGGCGTTCACGGACGATACGGCGCTCGTCTATTCGGATGCGCGTATCGTCGACGAGGCGGGAACCGTGCTCTCGTCGACGTTCTGGCATAACCGCCGCAACAATTATAAGGATCTGCCGACGCTGCTCGTCGCCAATACTATAACCGGCGCGGCCAGCATGTTCCGGGCTTCTTTGCTTGCGAAGATACTGCCCCTGCCGGAGCGGATCGGCGACGCCTACCACGACCACTGGATCGCTCTGGTGGCCTACGTGAATGGCGGCATCGGCTATGTCGAGCAGCCTCTCTACGAATATGTCCAACACAGCGGAAACGTCATCGGGCACTACGACCATCGCTCCCTCGGATTGCTTTCGCACTCCTACAAGGTTCTTCGGCTGATGCATCGGCCGCGACGGGCGCTGCACAGTTTTCGGTCGTCGTTAAGTAGTGGCTTGGCGAACTATCGCTATGTCATTCGGACAGCCTATTTTTCCAGGTTGCTGCTGCTTCGGAACAAGGCGATGCCCGAAGGTATGCGCCGCCGCCTATTTAAATTCTCTCAGTACCATAGAAGAACACGCCAGGCGCTGGCAGACAGGATCGAGTCGATCGTACGGCGCAGGCCGACGCTCAACGTAGACGGCCTGCTGCTGCATTCCTCGGTCAGCTATCGTGGCTACACGTTCTATCACCGGCTGCGTCGTCGACGTCTGGCTGCCATTCAGCGCCAACCGCTCTTGCAGCAGCCAGCGCTGGCGCCGGTGGAGACGACAGCCGTGAAATTGGCATCTGTGGCAACCACGGGGCGCGAGCCCGAAGCGGTAGAGCTTCCGGGGCTGCAGTGGATATTCCACAACCTCGAGCCGCTGAAAACCAAGGTGTCGGAGCGCTATCCGCGGCGGATCAACATGCTTCTGGGCATGATCGACTTCAAATATGTCTTCGGCGGCTATCTGGGAATGTTCAATCTCGCTCTGCGACTGGCACGCGAGGGGCATCAGGTTCGGATCGTTCTCCTGGAAAAGACGGATTTCCAGCCGGACAACTGGCGCCAGGAGATCAAGAACTATCCAGGCGTGACCACGCTCTTCGATGAGGTGGAGGTTATCTACCGCTACGACCGGTCGGAGCCGGTCGAGATGAATCCAGACGATGGCTTCGTCGTGACCAACGGCTGGGGCGCCCATGTGGCGCACGCGACGATGAAGGATCTCACGCGCGAACGCTTCCTTTATATGGTGCAGGAGTACGAGCCGTTCTTCCTGCCGATGAACACGATCAGCGCGCTGTTCCTGCAGTCCTATCAGTTTCCGCAGTTCCAGCTCTTCTCGACGGCGATCCTGCGCGACTTTTTCAAGCAGGAGAAGTACGGCGTGTTCGCTCACCCCGAAGGAGCGGAGAATTCAGCGATTTTCTCCAATGCGGTGCTCGGTTTCGACCCGACCCGGGAGGATCTCATCCGCGACGAGCGTAAGCTTGTCTTCTACGCACGGCCCGAGGCGCATGCGGCGCGCAACATGTTCGAGCTGGGCATCAAGGCCCTGTCCGACATCGCCCGTGATCCGACGCTCGACCTGTCGAACTGGTCGTTCTACGGCATGGGATCGATCGGCGGCGCATCCTCGCTGCTGCTGGCGCCCGGCAAGCGGCTGCACATGTTGCCCAAGACGGGGCTGACCGAATACCAGAAGGCGCTGCCGCGGCACGACGTCGGCCTGTCGCTGATGCTGACGCCGCATCCGAGCCTTGTGCCGCTCGAGATGGCGGGGGCAGGCATGTGGACCGTCACCAACACCTTCGCCAACAAGACCAGCGATCGGTTGCGCGAGATCTCGACCAACATCATCGGCGTCGAGCCGACCCTGGACGGCATTCGCGCCGGTCTCGTCGATGCCATATCGCGAGTCGACGACATCGACGGGCGCCTCGCCGGATCGAAGGTCAACTGGCCTACGAGCTGGGAAGAGGCCTTCCCCCCGGATGACATGCAGAAGGTGCTGAAGTTCCTGAGCTGATCCGAGCTGCTTCGCGCGGGGAGGGGATGCTGGCGTGTTCCCAAAACACTGCCTTTATTGGCGTTTAATGATCCACGGTCTCCGGTCGGGCCGGAGGCGCGAAGACGGAACGGCGTCTGCCTTTTCGGTTCAGTGACCGCTTGATACTTGATTGATCCTGGCGATCCGCTGGAGGCCTTCGACGATCGCAGTGTGTCACTCGAATTGGCGTTGCTTCAGCATTCAAGATCGCGCAGAAGGTCGGTGTTTCTGCCGAAAGTGCAGCCGACGGAGTTGACGAGATGATAAACGTGCGTCGATTGGGTCTGCCCGACGTTATCGAAATCACGCCGAAAAAATTCGGGGACGATCGCGGCTTCTTCGCCGAGACGTTCAATCGGGCACAGTTGGCCGAGGCGGGAATCGATCTCGACTGGGTTCAGGACAACCAATCGCTGTCGGCGGCGGCGCTGACCCTGCGCGGCCTGCACTATCAGGAACCGCCGTTCGCCCAGGACAAGCTTGTGCGTGTTCTCAAGGGTCGGATCTTCGATGTGGCCGTCGATATTCGCGCGGGTTCGCCGAGCTTCGGCCGATGGGTGGCCGTCGAACTGTCCGCCCAAACCTTCAACCAACTTTTGGTGCCGGCCGGCTTCGCGCACGGATTCCTCACGCTCGAGCCGGACACCGAGGTGTTCTACAAGGTTTCGGCTCCCTACTCCAAGGCGCATGACCGCTCGATCCGCTGGGACGATCCCGACATCGGCATCGAATGGCCGCTCGGCGGCGGTCAGCCGACGCTATCCGACAAGGACCGCGCGGCGCCGCGTCTGGCGGAGGTGGCCACACCCTTTCACTATTCGACGGAGGCCGCAGGCCGATGAACATTCTCGTCACGGGCGGCGCCGGCTTCATCGGCTCGGCGGTGTGCCGCCATCTGATCGCCAGAACCGAGCATCGCGTCGTCAATCTGGACAAGCTCACCTACGCGGCCAATCTGGATTCCCTTGCGCCGATCGCCGATCATGATCGCTACCGCTTCGTGCAGGGCGACATCGGCGATCGCGATCTGGTGCTCGACCTGCTGAAGGAAGAGGCGGTGGATGTTGTTATGCATCTTGCCGCCGAAAGCCACGTCGATCGTTCCATCGATGGCCCCGCCGCCTTCATCGAGACCAACATCGTCGGCACCTATCAGCTGCTCGAAGCGGTCCGCGGCTACTGGTCGGGGTTGCCGACAGATCGCCGGGAGCGATTCCGCTTTCACCACATCTCGACCGACGAGGTCTACGGGGCGCTGCCGCTTGACAGCGGGCTCTTCACCGAGGAGACGCCCTACGCGCCGTCCTCTCCCTATTCGGCCTCCAAGGCCGCGTCCGACCATCTGGCGATGGCCTGGCACGAAACCTACGGTCTGCCGGTGGTCCTGTCGAACTGCTCGAACAATTATGGGCCGTACCACTTCCCGGAGAAGCTCATTCCGCTGATGATCCTCAACGGCCTGGAAGGCAAGGATCTGCCGGTCTACGGCAAGGGCGAGAACGTGCGCGACTGGCTCTATGTCGAGGATCACGCGCGGGCGCTGGAACTGGTTGCGACACGCGGCAAGCCTGGCCGATCCTACAATATCGGCGGCCATAACGAGCGTTCGAACCTGACGGTGGTGCAGGCGATCTGCGACACGCTCGACCGGCTGGCGCCGATGCGTGGCGGTGGCTCGCGGCGGGAGCTGATCCGCTTCGTCACCGACCGGCCGGGACATGATCTGCGTTACGCCATCGACGCGAGCCGCATCGAAAATGAGCTGGGCTGGCACGCCGAAGAGACCTTCGAGACCGGGCTGGCGAAGACCATTCAGTGGTATCTCGACAATGAAAGCTGGTGGCGGCCGATCCGCGACGGCCGATATTCCGGCCAGCGTCTCGGCGTCGGGGCCGACGGGTAACGGTATGAAGATCATCGTCACGGGACGCGACGGTCAGGTTGCCCGTTCGCTGGCGGCCCTGTCGTCGGAGACCATCGAGTTCGTCACGCTCGGCCGGCCGGAGCTGGACGTGACCAAGCCGGAGACGCTGCGCCGGGCCATCGCCGAGCTGGCGCCGGCCGCGCTCGTCAACGCCGGCGCCTACACCGCCGTCGACAAGGCGGAAAGCGATCAGGAGGCGGCGTTCGCGGTCAATCGCGACGGCGCGGGCAACGTTGCGGCGGCAACCGCCGAAGCGGGCATACCGATCGTCCACATCTCCACCGACTACGTCTTTTCCGGCACCAAGTCCGTGCCTTACGACGAGACCGACGCGGTCGAACCGCAGGGCGTTTACGGGCACTCGAAGCTCGCGGGCGAGCGCGCCGTGGCCGCGGCCAATCCGGCTCACGTCATTCTGCGCACCGCCTGGGTCTACAGCCCGTTCGGCGCCAACTTCGTCAAGACGATGCTGCGGGTTGGCAAGGAGCGCGACGTGCTGCGCGTGGTCGCCGACCAGCACGGCACGCCAACCTATGCGCCCGACATCGCGGCGGGCATCGCCGCCGTGCTCGCGCGCGTGGCAGCCGAACCGGAGGGGGCGGACTGGCGCGGCATCTTCCACATGGTTGCCGCGGGCGAGACCTCCTGGGCTGGTTTTGCCGAGGCGATCTTTGCCGAGTCGGCTCGGCGTGGCGGCCCGTCGGCTCGCGTGGAGCCAATCACTACGGCGGACTATCCGACGCCGGCCCGGCGGCCCGCGAATTCGCGGCTGGCGACCGCCAAGTTCCAGCGCACCTTCGACCACACCCTGCCGGCTTGGCGAGACGGCCTTTCGCGCTGCATGGATGCGCTCCTTGCCGAATGATGGTCCGCAGCAGCGGGCGAAGACCATGATGGCCGAAGGCGGGAACGGTGTGCGGCCGGCCTTCGTGCTCTTCGTTCACGTCTTCTATCCCGACATCTGGACCGAGATGGCCGCGCACGTCGCGGCGACGGTGCGTGTTCCCTTCCGGGTGGTGATCACCACGCCGCACGACCCACAGAAAATCGATGTCGTGCCATCCGATTTTCTGGTGTCGCAGGCTGTGCGGCAGGTGGAAAATCGCGGTCGCGACGTTCTTCCGTTCCTGCTCGCGCTCGAGGCGGAGGGCGAGGGGTTCGAGATTGGCCTGAAGTTGCACACCAAGCACTCGCCGCACCGCGCCGACGGCGGCGCGTGGCGCCGCTCGATCATCCGCTCACTGCTGCCCTCGGCGCCGGAAACTGCGGCGATCGTCGACGCTTTCGATCATCAGCCCCATCTCGGCCTCGTCGCGCCGCGGGGGCTGCTCCTGCCGCTCCGGGACAGGCTCAACGACAACCGCGGGTCGATCCGCCGCGTCGGCAGGGCTACGGGGAAGGCCTTTACGCGACGGGAGATCCGGCAGGGCTATTTCCCCGCCGGCTCGATGTTCTGGTTTCGCCGCGACGCGCTGAAAGACCTCTCCGCCCAGCGCCTCTTCAGCGAGTTCGAGGCGGAAGCGGCTCAGCTCGATGCCACGGCCGCGCATGCGCTAGAGCGGATGTTCGCTCTAGCGGCTGAGCGCCGCGGCTATGTTGCGCTGCCGGTCGACCTGATCGATGCGGCGGGCACCCTTCGCACTGCGGGCGAGGCGCACGAGGCAGTCGCGAACCAGCCGATCAGCGAGCATGCATGGCAGCCGCCGCGCCTCGTGCTCTTCGTCCTGCGTTGGGTGCCTTTCGCCCATCAGGCGCTGCTGCGCCTACCACGGCCGGTTCGCCACTTCATCCGCAATCTGATCATGGGAAAGCCGCCGCAGACATAGCTGGCGGCGTCAACGCCAGGGCGCCCGAGCTAGCAGCGCTGGAGGCGTACAATCCCGCTGCGCGGCCTCACTGCATCGCCCTACGCCTCTGGATTTCAGCGCAGTGCCGAGATAAAAGCGCCGAAGAACCAGCAAGACACATTTTATCAACTGATGGAGTCGTTGATGAAGGGGATCATTTTGGCGGGCGGTAGCGGTACGCGCCTGCATCCCATGACACTGACCACGTCCAAGCAGTTGCTGCCGGTTTACGACAAGCCGATGGTCTATTATCCCCTCTCGACGCTGATGCTCGCCGGCATCCGGGATATTCTGATCATCTCGACCCCGCACGACCTGCCCCACTTCAAGCAGCTGCTGGGGGATGGCAAGGCATGGGGTCTGGAACTGAGCTATGCCGAGCAGCCACATCCGGGCGGTCTCGCGCAGGCTTATCTCATCGGTGAGGACTTCGTCGACGGCAAGAAGTCTGTGCTGATCCTCGGCGACAACCTCTTTTACGGCCACGGTCTGCCAAACCTGCTCGCCCGCGCCGCCGCGCGAGAAAACACGGCGAGCGTATTCGCATATCAGGTCAATGATCCCGAACGTTATGGTGTCGTCGCCTTCGATCAGGAGGGGCGGGCAACCAGCCTGGAAGAAAAACCGGAAAAGCCGAAGTCGAATTGGGCCGTCACTGGTCTTTATTTCTATGACGGTCGCGCGCCCGAGATCGCCAAGACGCTGAAGCCCTCGTCCCGCGGTGAACTCGAAATTACCGATCTCAATCGCGTTTATCTGGAAGAGGGATGCCTTGCGGTTGAGACGATGGGACGCGGTTATGCATGGCTCGATACCGGCACGCCCGAATCCCTCCTGCAGGCAGCCGAATTCGTAAGGACGCTGGACAGCCGCCAGAGCTTCAAGATCGCGTGCCCGGAAGAGATCGCCTACCGCAGCGGGTTTATCGACCGGGAGGCACTTCTCGAACTGGGGAGGAAACTCGGCAAAAGCAGCTATGGCAAGTATCTCGCGCGCATTGCCGACGAAGCGCTGTGAATGGCCGTTTGCTTGGCCTTGCTATGACCACGGCTGGGAAGTTTTTGAATCCTCTACCTAAAACTGGTTGTGGGCACGACGACTTAGGCAGGCGGACAGTTTGGAAATGACCATGGGCCTCAGTTCGTGCCCGCCATCGCGCCCAAAGAGATGCGCGGCTCGTCGAAGACCCCGCGTGACAGATCCCGGCGCCGCTAGCGCACAGCGTCGTGGATCGCCTGCATCGGGCGGTGATTGATCATTTCGGTCAGAACCCGGGGCTGCCAGCCGTGCAGGTTCGGCCTGTCGCCCGCGCTTTGCCGTTGATCCGCTGTCCGAACCGCGGGCGTCCAACCGCTCCCCGAGTCTCGGATGATCTGTACCGTCACATCGCCGAGCCTTCGTGACGAGGACAGCATTGAGCATTGACCAATTGCGCCCGGCCACCCGTGAACCAAGACGAGGGAATGCGCGAACGGTCGAGGCAAGGGCCGGTTGATTTTTCGCAACGGCCTCGATCAATGGTCCGCGCCGCCTCATCTGCGACTGTCCGCGGTGCGCGAATGCGCCAATCGGCGCAATTGTCTGAAGAGAGAACCTACAGGATAGTAGGGAAAACAGAATTTATCATTCAATCGCGTCGCATCATCGTAGGGTGAATTTACATAATTCGTCTGATGGAGATCTCGTGCAGGCAAAATTAGTCTATTTTATTACGGAGGACTGGTTTTTCGCGTCCCATTTTCTTCCGATGGGCCGTCAGGCGTCAGGGATGGCTCTCGCCCCGATGCTCGTTGCACGTGTGCAAAACCACCGTCGAGCCATCGAGGCTACCGGGATTCGGTTGGAACCCCTGGAATTCGATCGGCGGCAGAACGGTCCACTTTATCTGATTTCCATCATCGCGCGCCTACGTCAAATCCTACGGCGCGAGCGCCCAAAGATCATTCATTGCATCGGCATGAAGTCGATTCTGATAGGCGGGGTTGCTTCCGCGATAGTGGGCATTCCAGGACGAATCTTCGCGGTGACGGGATTAGGTTATCTCGGGGCTCGTCAAGATGTCCGGGCGCGTTTGACGCGAGCGATGCTGGGCCTTTTGATGCGGCGGATCTTGGCGAACGCGAATACCATTTTTCTTATGGAGAACGTCGATGACGCCAAGATCCTGGGCATCGATGTTGCTTCCGACCGCGTCGTAGTCATCGGCGGCGCCGGCGTTGATCCCGAGGCATTTCCGGCCCTCCCTTTGCCGGAGGATGATACCCTTAGGATTGCTGTCGTATCGCGTATGCTTTGGTCCAAAGGCATAGATGTGGCGGTCGCAGCGGTTAAACTTGCCAGGTCGCGAGGAGTTGCGGTCAAGCTTGCGCTTTATGGTACTCCTGATCCTCAAAATCCTCGGTTTATCCCGCTCGATACGTTAGAGGAGTGGGCTGAAGATCCCGCGATCACTTATCATGGTCAAACCAGCGATATCCGATCCGTCTGGTCCACCAGTCACGTGGCCTGTCTTCCTTCTCGTGGAGGGGAGGGGTTGCCGCGTACACTGTTGGAATCCGCCGCGTCGGGCCGCCTTTCGCTCACGACCGACGTCCCGGGATGCCGAAATTTCGTCCGTCATGGAATCGACGGATATGTGCTCCCGGTCGATGACGTTGAAGCGTTCGCCAGGGTAATCGAGGCGCTCGCGGCAGATCGCGAAGCTGTGCGCCAGATGGGCGAAGCAGCAGCCCAGCGTGTGCGAAACGGCTTTACCGAACGCGATGTCATGAATGATGTTGGGAAGATATATGATGTCCTGCTTGAAAACGTTCAAAAAGGCAAGAAGTCGTATTAGGTAGAAGACGCTGCTTGGGAGAAAGTTCAAGCCGGGTCGGCGCGGAGGATGTAAGGTTGTCGGCCTCGTCGCGTCAGATTTTCTCGCCGGGCCGACGGGGCGCTGTCAGAAGTTCCGTTCTCCCGTAAACCTTCTGAACAAGAGAGTAGACCTGCAGGAAGAAGCGGCCGGCCTTAGCCCGCCGCCTGTTCTGACCGGTTAGAAGCGGCGCAGAGACTGACAGTTTGCGCCGTAGACGTGCCAGGGATCGAGCCCCAGGACGCAGCCTTCCGCGCGCCGGCCCATGGAGGCAAAGCCCATCGGATCTTCGATGACATAATAGACCATGTGGTAGCGTCCGTCGGACATCAGGGCCTGACCTTGGCAGTAATGACGCTCGATGGGGGACGTCTCTGTCCGGGGCAGATAGCCACGCTCGCGCAGATTGCTGAACTCGACGATCTGGAGCTGCGATCCAAGGGTACGCGGGGCGCCATATTCGAACTGGTCTTCCACATCGGCCAAAACATCTCCGTCGCCGCAAGGGCCGATGGCCACCGGCGCGACAAGAAGATCGGCCGCGCGGGCAGCCGGCACGGACGACGCCGCGGCCGCGGCGGCAAGGGTGAGGACGGCAAGGCGCTTCAGAATCATCTTTCCCTCTCCATGGCGCCTTGATCAAAAATGGCGCGGGACTTCGACGCATCGGCCGAAGCGCGAATGAAATTAGGGCGTCTCGGCAGCAATCGCAACGAGCGAAGGGGGGAGGCGCCCTCCTTCTCCAAGCACCTGTCGCAGCGCGGCCATAATCGTTTCGGCCTCGGCGCCGAAGGTAAAGGGCGGATTGACGACGGCCAGGCCGCTTCCGACAAGGCGCTCGTCGTCCGAAAAAGGCTCGCGAAAGAACTCGGCGGCGAGGATGTCGGGAATGCCGGACGCCTTCAGCAAATCATGGAGCCGCTGGCGCTCGCTCGCCCTCTTGATGGGATACCAGAGCGCGAAGACGCCGCCAGGCCAGCGGCGATGCGCCTTTTCAAGTGCGCCCACCATCCTTTCGATCTCTCCCGACTCCTCATAGGGCGGATCGATCAGGACGAGGCCGCGCTTTTCCTTGGGTGGGAGATGGGCACCGAGGGCGAGCCAGCCGTCGAGCGCGATCGCCTTGGCCTGAACATCGCCGGCAAAAAGCGCCGCAAGAGCCTGCCCATCCTGCGGGTGAAGCTCGTAGGCGGAAAGCCGGTCCTGGCGTCTCAGCAGACGGCGAACCAGGAGGGGAGAACCGGGATAGGCCCGCGCCCCGTGCTCCTGGCGTACCTCCTCGATCACGCGGAGATAATCGGCCAGGAGGGGCTCCGATGCCACCAGCGATCCGATCAGCCGGTCGATGCCGGCAAGATGCTCCCCCGTCCGCAGCGCCTCATCGCCTGAGAGATCATAGAGGCCCCGGCCGGCATGGGTATCGTAGACGCGAAACGCCCGGTCCTTGCGCTGAAGATAGAGGACGAGCCGAGTCAAAAGCGCGTGTTTGACCACATCGGCGAAATTGCCTGCGTGAAAGGCGTGGCGATAATTCAACGGCGCGTTCCTCGGGATTTTGTGCAGCGATAGGGCCGGAGCGGGGAGAAAAGCAAGCCGCGAGCGATACGCAAAATAGCAGCCGGCGACCATGAATGGTTTGCCGCACCCGATTGCCGGCCTGCGCGGTGACTCCTATGTCTGTCGCGGATTTCTCCCCATGGGCCGCTCACGGCCCCTGCCATCTGCCGACAATCTGAAAGGACGGAGCGATGACTGCCCCGAAGCTCTTCGAGCCGATCGATCTTGGGCCCATCAAGCTGAAAAACCGGATCGCCATGGCGCCATTGACCCGCAGCCGCGCCACGTCCGACGGCGTACCGAAGGCCATGCACGCCGAATACTACCGTCAGCGGGCGAGCGCCGGCCTGATCATTGCCGAAGCCACCAACATCAGCCCCGAGGGCCGGGGTTACGCCTGGACGCCTGGCATCTATTCCCAGGAGCAGGTGGAGGGCTGGAAGCCGGTCACGGACGCGGTTCACCAGGAAGGCGGCCGCATTTTCCTCCAGCTCTGGCACGTCGGGCGAATTTCGCATCCCGATCTTCAGCCGGGCGGGGCGCTGCCGGTCGCGCCTTCGGCGATCAAGCCCAGGGCGCAGGCTTTCACCGAAGCGGGGATGCAGGATATCCCGACGCCGCGAGCGCTCGACGCCAGCGAGCTGCCGCGTGTCGTGGAGGACTTCGTGAAGGCGGCGGAGAACGCGAAGGCGGCGGGCTTCGACGGGGTCGAGATTCATTCCGCCAACGGCTATCTCCTCAACCAGTTTCTCTGCGATAAGACCAACAAGCGCGACGACGAGTTCGGCGGCTCGATCGAAAACCGCATGCGCTTTCCGCTCCAGGTGGTGGATGCGGTGCTGGGCGTATGGGGTGGCGAGCGCACGGGCATCCGCATTTCGCCGGTCAGTCCCGCCAACGACGTCGCCGATTCAAATCCCGGCGCCGTCTTCACGGCCTACACGGACGAACTCTCCAGGCGCGGACTTGCCTACCTCCACGTAATCGAGGGCGCGACGCGGGGCGATCGTGACCCGGCGCGCTTCAAGCCATGGTCGCTCAAGGAGCGCTTCTCCGGGCTCTACATGGCCAATAATGGCTATACCCACGACCTCGCGGTCGAGCGGGTGGAGCAGGGGCTGACGGATATCGTGTGCTTCGGTCGGCCGTTCATTTCCAATCCGGATCTTGTCGCCCGTCTTGCCCTGAACGCGCCTTTGGCACCCTGGGACGAGGCAACCTTCTATGGCGGCGATGAGAAGGGCTACATCGACTATCCGGCGCTGACGCCGGAGGAGAAGGCGCGTCTGGCGCCGGGCGCCTGATCGCTTCGAAGCTGGAAGATGCAATGCGAAGGGGGCAGGGCACATGCGTGTCCTGCCCCCTTTTATCTTGTTCGTCAGAGACGCCGCAGGATCAGCTCCGCTCGATCTCGCCCGCCGCCCGGTCAAGCGCGCCGGTGATCGCCTGAAGTGTCTCGGAAGAGATGTCTCCCTTGGACAGACGGACCATCAAAGCCGCGCGCAGATTGTGCATGGCGCGGTGGATCTCGGGCCGGGGGGCATCTCCGAAGCGCTCGCGAGCCTCGTCGAGACGGGCACGAACCGCGCCCACTTCCTCGATGTGACCCTCGATTTCGGCCTTGCCCTCCTCGGTGATCGAATAGAGCTTCTTGGAGCCTTGCGTCTCGCCAGCGATGAGGCCGGTTTCCTCGAGCAGTGTCAGTGTCGGATAGATGGCGCCGGGGCTCGGGCTGTACTGGCCGCCGAACGCCTCCTCGACGGCCTTGATGATCTCGTAACCGTGGCGAGGCTGGGCGGCGATGAGATCGAGCGCCAGCCACCGGAGGTCGCCCTGGGCGAGCGGCCGGCCGCCACGGCCGCGGCCCATCCCTGGGAAGCCGGCGCCGAAACGCTCGCGCATCAGGCGCAGCCGCGGGTCCCACCCTGGGCCCCCACGGGAACGCCGACGGCCGAAGCGTGGCTCCTCATGGTCGGACGTGGCCTGCCGCTCGTCCTCGTCTTCGCCGGGAAAAGTCTCGTCCTCGCGCTCGTCCATCTCGGGGCTGAAACCCTCCATTTCATCGTGCTCTCGCTGCTGCCACCTACCGCGACCGTGGCCGCCTCGGCAATGGCCCTCGTGGTGGTTGTCATGATGGATCATGTCTTAGTTCCTTCTTCGATATATCGAAATATCATAGCCCAATTAATCCTGCTCGCCGTTCGATGCAATATCGATATATCGAAGACTGTCTAAATTTTCATCGGGAGGCTTGAGAAGGCGATGCGGGATTGTCGTCCGTTCGGCAAAAAACGACGGGATCGGCGCATCACTGCCGCGCTGTCACGTCGCCCGGCCCAAATGCCTGCGCCGCTGATCTTTAAGGGTTTTCGGGGCAAGTTCAGACTTCGTTCCGGAAGATCGTGCTAACGGGGAAGCGGGGTCTTGTTCTCCCGCGACGATCGTCCAAGAGGCTGCATGCCGCAACTTGCCATTAAGGAACCGCATACGCCGGACGAGCTCGTCGGAACCCTTCGGGCGATCCGCGAGCATCTTGGTATGGAGGTCGCCTATGTCTCCGAATTCGTCGGTGAGCGCTCGGTCTTGCGTGCAGTGGACGCGCCCGGCTTCGAAGCCGTGGCGCAGACCGGTGCATCCTTTTCCCTCGATGATGTCTATTGCCGGCACATCCTCGCCGGCCGGCTACCGGAATTGATGGCGGACACGGGCGAGTATGAACTCGCGCGGCAGATGCCGATCACAAGCGCGCTGCCGATCGGCGCGCATATCAGCGTGCCGGTGAACGGGCCGGATGGCACGGCCCTCGGCATGTTCTGCTGTCTCAGCACGCGCCCCGACCACAGCCTCAACGAGCGCGACGTCGAGGTGATGCGAGTGTTCGCGGAGATGGCGGGCAAGCCTCTGGCGGAGGCGATCGCCGAGCGCCAGCTGCGCGATTATGCACGGAGTCGGATCGAGAACATCCTGGCCGGCGACGGCTTGACGATCGTCTATCAGCCGATCTGGACCTTGAGCGGGCGCACCGTTCGCGGGTTTGAGGCGCTTTCGCGCTTTGCCGCGGAGCCCTACCGCTCGCCGGACAAGTGGTTCGCGGAAGCCTTCGATATCGGAATGGGCGTCGATCTTGAGATCGAGGCCATTCGGCGAGCGCTAACGGCCCTGAACCACTTACCAGCCGCCATCTACGTCTCGGTCAACGCCTCGCCGGAAACGGTCCTTTCAGGGCGCCTGCCGGAGCTGTTTTCCGCCCGGCGCTATTGTCCCCAGCGCATCCTCCTCGAAATCACCGAACATGCCGAAGTGGAGGACTACGAGGCCTTTGCCAAGGCCCTGGCTCCTCTGCGCAAGGCGGGCGTGCGCCTGGCGATCGATGATGCGGGAGCGGGTTATTCCGGGCTGCAGCACATCGTCAAGCTCGCCCCTGACAAGATCAAGCTGGACATGAGCCTGACCAGCGGCATCGACACCGATGCCGCGCGGCGGGCGCTCGCGTCCGCCCTGGTGTTCTTCGCGCGAGAGACAGGCTGCGCCATCGTCGCCGAGGGCGTCGAGACGGAAGAAGAGCTGATGACGCTTCGTCTTCTGGGCGTCTCCTACGGCCAAGGGTTCGGGCTCGGTCGGCCAATGGCGCTGCCGCAAGCGCTGGAATTGGTCCGCGCTCCTCTGCGTGTCTCTCCCGGCGCGAGGGCTTAGGATCAGGAGGCAAATCGCGGAATCCTCGTGTCGAAAAAAGCGATGTGACGGCGCCGGGCGTTTCGGATAAATCCAGGGGATGAACAAGCCGCTCCCCATCGCCCTCGGCCATAGCGCCTGCCCGCACGATTGCCCGTCGACCTGCGCGCTCGATGTCGAGATCATCGATCGCAACACGATCGGCCGCGTTCGTGGAGCGGAGGGAAACAGCTATACGGCCGGCGTCATCTGCGCCAAGGTCGCGCGCTATGCAGAGCGCGTCCATCACAAGGACCGTCTGCTGAAGCCGCTCCAGAGGGTTGGCGGCAAAGGTGAGGGCGGCTGGCGCGAGATCGGCTGGGACGATGCGCTGGACCTGGTGGCAGAGAAGTTTCTCGCCGCCGAGGTGGCTTACGGTCCGGAAAGTGTCTGGCCCTATTTCTACGCCGGCACCATGGGCCTGGTGCAGCGCGACGGCATCCACCGCCTGCGCCACGCCAAGCACTATTCCAACCAGTTCAGCACCATCTGCACCAACCCCGCCTGGACAGGCTGGTTCGCCGGCACAGGGCGCATCGCCGGCGTCGATCCGCGCGAGATGGAAGAGGCGGACGTCATCGTCATCTGGGGCACCAACGCGGTTGCGACCCAGGTGAACGTGATGACCCACGCCACCCGCGCCCGCAAGCGGCGCGGGACCCGGATTGTCGTCATTGACATCTACGATAACGCGACGATGCAGCAGGCGGATCTCAAGCTGAAGCTCAGGCCGGGGACGGACGCGGCGCTCGCCTGCGCGCTGATGCATGTGGCATTCCGCGACGGCACGGCCGACCGCGATTACCTTGCGCGCTACACCGACGTTCCGGCCGAGCTCGAGGAACATCTGAAGTCGCGCACGCCGGAATGGGCGGCGGAGATCACCGGGCTGACGGTCGAGGAGATCGAGGCGTTCGCCGCGCTCGTCGGGCACACGCCGAAGAGCTATTTCCGTCTCGGCTACGGCTTCACCCGCCAACGCAACGGTGCGGTGGCGATGCACGCGGCTCTCAGCGTGCCGGCGGTTTTCGGCCATTGGCGCCATAAGGGGGGCGGTGCCTTCCACAACAACGACCAGATCTTCTCCTTCGACAAGGGCGAGATCACCGGCAAGACGCTCGCCGATCCCTCTGTGCGCCATCTCGACCAATCGCGCATCGGCGCGGTGCTGATGGGCGATGCCGATGCCCTGTCGAACGGCCCGCCGGTAACGGCGATGCTCATCCAGAACACCAATCCGATGAATGTCGCGCCTGACCAGAGGAAGGTGCGGGCGGGCTTCTCACGCGAGGACCTCTTCGTTTGCGTCCACGAGCAGTTCATGACGGATACGGCCAGAATCGCCGATATCGTGCTGCCAGCGACCACCTTCCTCGAGCACGACGACATCTATCGCGGCGGCGGCCAAAGCCACATCGTGCTCGGGCCGAAGCTGATCGATGCGCCCGACACCGTGCGCACCAACCACTTCGTCATTGAGGAGCTGGCGCGCCGTCTCGGCGTCGGGGATCGTCCAGGATTCGGCCTCAGCGAGCGCGAGCTCATCGACCGGATGCTGACGAAAAGCGGCTATGGCTCTCTGGCTGACCTCGAAGCAGGGCGGTGGATCGATTGTCAGCCGTCGTTCGAGGAGGCCCACTATCTTGACGGCTTCGCGTGGGCGGATGGCAAGTTCCGCTTCCGTCCCGATTGGACCGGCAGTCCGGCGTCGACGCGCCCGCCGGCCTCGCTCGGCATCCAGGGACCGGCGGAGCGCCTGCCGGCGCTGCCCGATCATGTCGATCTCATCGAGGTCGCGGACCCCGGCCACCCGTTCAAGCTGGCGACGTCGCCGGCCCGCCATTTCCTGAACTCGTCCTTCTCCGAAACGCCCGGCTCGCGCGGGGCGGAGGGCGGTCCGGTGCTGATGATCCACCCCGAGGACGCGGCATGCTTAGGGCTCGCCGAGGGCGAAAGGGTCGAGATCGGCAACGAACGCGGGGAGGTGGTCCTGCCGTTGAAGGTGACGGAGAAGGTGAAGCCGGGCGTTCTCGTTCACGAGGGGCTGTGGCCGAACTCGGCGTTCGAGCGGGGGGAGGGGATCAACACCCTGACGGGCGCCGATCCTGTCGCGCCCTATGGCGGGGCGGCGTTCCACGACACTAGGGTGTGGCTGCGCCGCGCCTCCTGAGAATCAGTCGCGCCGGGGATCGGGAGAGACGAGGATTCTCGGCGCGGCCGAAGACGTATCGTCCTCGGCGTCGGCGGGGGGAATCGGGCGGAATATGGCATGTCCGCCCGACAGGCGCGCGTCCCCATCCAACACCAGCTTCAGCGCATGGGGATAGAGGCGATGCTCGGCGTGAAGAAGCCGGGCCGCGAGCGTCTCTTCCGTATCCTCGCCGCGAATGGCGATGGCCGCCTGGGCAATGATTGGCCCCTCGTCCATGCGCTCGGTGACGAAGTGGACGGTGCAGCCGTGAACGCGCATGCCAGCCGCCAGCACCCGCTTGTGGGTGTCGAGACCGGGAAAGAGCGGCAGCAGCGACGGGTGGATGTTGATGAGCCTGCCGCGATAGCGCTGGACGAAGGGCTCGGTCAGAAGCCGCATATAGCCGGCAAGGCAGACGACGTCGGGCGAGAACCGGTCGAGCTCGGCGGCGACGGCCGCCTCGTGGCTGGGGCGGTCGGAGAACCTGCGCTGGTCCACCGCGATCGCGGCAATGCCATGGCGCGCGGCCACTTCCAGCCCTGGTGCCTCGGGCCGATTGGCGATCACCGCGACCACCTGTCCGGGGTAGGCCGGGTCCATCGCCGCGGCGATGATCGCGTTCATGTTGGAGCCGCGACCCGAGATCAGAACGGCGACGCGCTTGCGCTCGCGCGAGTTGGCGGTCTGGCTCATTTCAGATGAAGGTTGCCGTTGAAGGTGACGGCGGCGTCGCGGCGGGGGCGGATGCGGCCCAGCGGCACGACATGCTCGCCCTCGCTCTGAAGAATGGCGCTGACGGTCGCCGCTTCTGCCTCCGAGACGATGACCACCATTCCGAGGCCGCAATTGAAGGTGCGCAGCATCTCGGCTTCCTCGACGCCGCCCTCGCGGGCGAGCCAGCCGAAGACCGGCGGAACGTCGATGGCGAAAAGATCGATGTCGGCGCGCATCGCGTCGGGCAGGACGCGGGGGATGTTCTCAAGAAGGCCACCGCCGGTGATGTGGGCGAGGGCCTTGATGTCCTCCACCTGCCTCAGCGCGGCCAGCAGCGGCTTCACGTAGATGCGCGTCGGGGCAATGAGAGTTTCGCCGAGGGTTTTCGCCGAGTCGAACGGGGCGGAATCATCGAACCGCGTGCTGGAGAGTTCGACGATGCGCCGCACCAGCGAATAGCCGTTGGAATGGACGCCCGACGAAAGAAGCCCGAGAATCATGTCGCCGGAGTGGATGTCGCCTCGTGGCAGGAGCCGGCTCCGCTCCACCGCGCCGACCGCGAAGCCCGCGAGATCGTAGTCGCCCTCACCATAAAGCCCCGGCATTTCCGCCGTTTCGCCGCCGATGAGGGCGCAGCCCGCCTGCCGGCAGCCCTCGGCAATGCCCGAGACGATCGCCGAGCCTTGCTCGACGTCGAGCCGGCCCGTGGCGAAGTAGTCGAGGAAGAACAGAGGCTCGGCGCCTTGAACGACGAGATCGTTGACGCACATCGCCACCAGATCGATGCCGATGGTCGAGTGCTGCCCTATGTCTATCGCGACCTTCAGCTTGGTGCCGACGCCGTCATTGGCGGCGACCAGGAGCGGATCTGTAAAGCCGGCGGCCTTGAGATCGAAGAGGCCGCCAAAGCCGCCGATCTCACTGTCGGCGCCTGGCCGGGCTGTGGCCTTGACCAGCGGCTTGATGCGCCGGACGAGTTCGTTGCCGGCATCGATATCGACGCCGGCGTCGCGGTAGGAGAGCGAGTTCTTGTTTTCGCCGATCATTCATCGCACCTTTTCTCTGGGAGTTGACATGATCGGCCCGCCTCGGCAAGGCCCTTTTCCGCGTCGACCGACCGGAGCCCCGCCGATGGGGCATAGGAGCGCGACGGACACCCCGTGACCATACCGAATTTCATTTCGATTGCCCGGCTTTTATGCGTGCCCGCCATCGTCTGGTCTCTCATCGCCGGCGAGTGGCTTCTGGCGTTCTCGCTTTTCGTCCTGTCCAGCCTTTCCGACGGCATTGACGGCTACATCGCTCGGCGTTTCGACCAGCAGTCCCAGCTTGGCGCCTATCTCGACCCGATCGCCGACAAGGCGATGCTCGGCGCCGTTTTCGTGGTTCTGGGCATTGTCGGCGGCCTGCCGGCCTGGCTCGTCATTGTCGTCGTTTCGCGCGACATTCTCATCGTCGCGGCGGTGATGCTCTCCTTCGTCATGGGGCTGCCCATGAAGGTGCGCCCCCTTTTGGTCTCCAAGGCGACGACGGCGGCGCAGATGGCGTCGGCGACCCTCGCTCTGGCTCATCCCGCCTTCGACTTCTCGACCGGCGCCGTGTTCGTCGGACTGATATGGCTGACGGCGCTCTTGACGGTGCTTTCGGCGGGCGCCTATCTCATCGATTGGCTTCGTCACATGGCAACGGGAGAGATCCCGGCAGACAAGGATCAGGGATGACGACGGATCGTGCCCTTTCGATTCGGCGCCAGATTCTGTTCTGGAGTCTTGCCGCCGTTGTTCTCGTGCTGCTGCTCTGGGTGTTCAGCGGCATTCTCCTGCCGTTCGTCCTGGGCATGGCGATCGCCTATTTCCTCGATCCGGTTGCCGATTGGCTGGTGCGGCGGGGCCTCTCGCGCGTTCTGGCGACCGTCGCGATCCTGGTGGTCTTCGCCATCATCCTCATTGCCGTGATCGTGATTCTCGTGCCCGTCGTGTCCCATCAGGTGGGTGGATTCCTGGAGCGCGTGCCGGACTATATCCGGCGATTGCAGGAGTTGATCACGACGCTGCGCTCCGGCCGGCTCGCCTGGCTGTTCGAGAGCGGAAACAGCGACATTCAGGGCAATTTCGCCAAGCTGGCCAGCGACGGCGCGAGCATCGTCACGCGCTTCATTGCCCAGCTCTGGACGTCGAGCATGGCGGTGGTCAATTTCGCCTCGCTCTTCGTGGTGACGCCAGTCGTCGCCTTCTACATGCTGATCGACTGGGATGCGATGCTGGCGAAGATCGACGGCTGGGTGCCGCGTCCCCACGTCGTCACCGTGCGCCGCCTGGCTCGCGAGATCGATCGCTCAGTGGCCGGTTTCGTTCGCGGCCAGAGCACGGTCTGCCTGCTTCTTGGCACCTTCTATGCCGTCGGCCTTTCGCTCGTCGGCGTCAATTTCGGCCTCCTCATCGGCCTTTTCGCGGGCTTCGTCTCCTTCATCCCTTATATCGGCTCCATGCTGGGGCTGGTGCTTTCGGTCGGCATTGCGCTGGTGCAGTTCTGGCCGGACTGGATCTGGGTGATCGCGACGGCGGGCGTCTTCTTCGTCGGCCAGTTCATCGAGGGCAACATTCTTCAGCCCAAGCTCGTCGGCGCCTCGGTCGGGCTGCATCCGGTGTGGTTGATGTTCGCGCTCTTCGCCTTCGGCGCGCTTTTCGGCTTTGTCGGGTTGCTGATTGCCGTGCCGGCCTCGGCGGCCATCGGTGTTCTCGCGCGCTTTGCCATCGGCCAGTATCTCGAAAGCGAGATGTATCGCGGGCCGGAACCGCTGTTCGCCGACGAGCCTCCACGAATCGAGGGCGAGGACGCGGGCATTCGCCGCGCCATCCAGAAGACGTTCACCCCCAAAGGAAACGAGGGGGCATGACCCAGGGAAACCGGCAACTGCCGCTCGATCTGCCCTACGCGCCTTCGCTTGCCCGTGACGACCTCATCGTCACGACCTCCAACGCGCTGGCCGCGGCCGCCATCGACGGCTGGCCGGACTGGCCGCACCCGGTCACGGTGATCGTCGGCCCGCCCGGCACCGGCAAGACCCATCTTGCCAGCGCATGGCGGGAGCGCGCGGACGCCACGCTGTTTTCCGGCGGTGGTGCGCCGCGAGGCGGAGGGGGCCAGCCCTTCGCGGTCCTGATCGACGATCTCGAAACGCAGCTCGCCGACGAGGAGGCAATCTTCCATCTCGTCAATGCCGCGCGCATGGGCGAGGGCACGGTTCTCGTCACGGCGCGCTCGCGGCCCGCCGATCTGCCGCTCCATCTGGCCGATCTCAAATCACGCCTCCAGGCGGCGACCATCGTCGAGGTGGGAGCGCCGGACGACGCTCTGCTCCAGGCGGTGCTGGCCAAGCTCTTCGCGGATCGCCAGCTTGTCATCTCTCCGTCACTCATCGCCTATATCGGCTCGCGCATCGAGCGCTCGCTCGACACCGCGCGCCGGTTCGTGGCGGCTGTCGATCGTCAGGCGCTCGCCGCCAAACGGACGATTTCGCGTCCGCTTCTGCAACAAATCCTGGCCGAATTTTCTTCTTCGTTCGACTCTGTTGCCGACGACGGCTATGAGAGAAGCGAGGAAGCGAGCCATTCCCCGAAAACGGAGAGTTGACGCTTTGGACGAAAAGGTATCGAGCAGCCGAACCGCTCCCCGGCGCCGACGCGCGCCGCGCCGATCGACCACGTCCAAGCCTGCCGAGGCGACCGAGTCCAGGATCGGTAACAACGATGAGCCCACCGCTTCGGGCGATGGTCCGATCGTCACGGACATGCCGGCGGTGCTTGCCGAGAGCCATTGCGAGCCGGCCGCCGCGCCAGAAGCCTCGGCCGCTCTCGCCGAATTGCCGGCGGACCGCTTCTTCAACCGTGAGATTTCCTGGCTCCAGTTCAATCGCCGCGTGCTGGAGGAGGCCAAGAACACCGACCATCCGCTGCTCGAGCGGCTGAGGTTCTTGTCGATCTCGGCCAACAACCTCGATGAGTTTTTCATGGTGCGCGTGGCCGGTCTCGCCGGGCAAGTGCGTGAGAAGATCGCGGTGCGCAGCATGGACGGGCTGACGCCTCAGGAGCAACTCGAACGGGTGCTCGAAGCGGTGGTGGAGCTCGAAGCCGAGCAGCAGGCGACGCTGGCCGATCTCGTCAAGGAATTGAGGGCCTCCGGCATCCACATCGTCGGCGCCGGGGAGCTCAAGGGAGCTGACAAGACCTGGCTCGAAGAGCACTTCAACGAGACGATCTTTCCGGTCCTGACGCCGCTGTCCATCGATCCGGCCCATCCCTTTCCCTTCATCCCAAATCTCGGATTCTCGATCGCGCTCTCCCTGGTGAAGGAGGGCGGCGCCCAGAGCATGAATGCGCTGTTGCGCCTGCCGGTGGCGCTTCAGCGCTTCATCGAGATGCCGATCGGCGAGGGCGGCGAGGCGCGCTTCGTGCCGATCGAGAGCGCCCTGGCGCTGTTCACGAACCGGCTCTTCCCGGGGTATAGGGTGCGCGGCGCCGGCACCTTCCGCATCATTCGCGATTCCGACATCGAGGTGGAGGAAGAGGCGGAAGATCTGGTGCGCCTGTTCGAGACCGCGCTGAAGCGGCGACGCAGGGGGTCGGTGATCCGCATCGAGTTCGATTCGGTAATGCCGGAAAGCTTGCGCAACTTCGTCGCAAGCGAGCTGGAGGTTCCCGAGAACCGCGTCGCGGTGATGGAGGGCATGCTCGCTCTCGACTCCTTGTCGCAGATCGTGAAGCTGCCCCTCGACAACCTCAAGTTCACGCCATATCGCCCGCGCTTTCCCGAGCGTATCCGAGAGCATAACGGCGACTGCTTTGCCGCGATCCGCGAAAAGGACATCGTCATCCACCACCCGTACGAGTCCTTCGACGTGGTGGTTCAGTTCCTGCGCCAGGCCGCATTCGACCCCAACGTCATCGCCATCAAGCAGACGCTCTACCGGACTTCGAACGACTCGCCCATCGTGCGCGCGCTGATCGACGCCGCCGAGGCGGGCAAGTCCGTGACTGCGCTGGTGGAATTGAAGGCGCGCTTCGACGAGGAGGCGAACATTCGCTGGGCTCGCGATCTGGAGCGTGCCGGCGCCCAGGTCGTCTTCGGCTTCATCGAAAAGAAGACCCACGCCAAGCTCTCGCTGGTCGTGCGGCGCGACGAGGGGCGGCTCACCAACTTCGTCCATATCGGCACCGGCAACTACCATCCGATCACGGCGCGAATCTACACGGACCTGTCCTTCTTCACCGCCGACCCGGTGATCGCGCGGGACGTCGCCTTGATCTTCAACTACATCACCGGCTATGCGGAGCCGACCGACCTCCAGCGCGTCGCCGTCTCTCCGATCAGCCTGAGGCCGCGCATTCTCGAGCATATCGAGCAGGAAATCGCCCATGTGAAGGCCGGCCGACCCGGCCAGATCTGGATGAAGATGAATTCGCTGGTCGATCAGAAGGTGATCGACGCGCTCTACCGGGCAAGTCAGGCGGGGGTCGAGATTGATCTCGTGGTGCGGGGCATCTGCTGCCTTCGGCCGCGCGTGCCCGGCCTTTCCGACAACATCCGGGTGAAATCCATCGTCGGCCGCTTCCTCGAGCACAGCCGCATCTTCTGCTTCGGCAACGGCCACGGTCTGCCGTCCGAGCACGCGTTGGTCTATATCGGCTCAGCCGATATGATGCCGCGCAATCTCGACCGGCGGGTGGAGGCTCTCGTGCCCATCACCAACCCGACGGTCCACAGCCAGGTGTTGTCGCAGATCATGCTCGCCAACATCCTCGACAACCAGCAGAGCTGGTCGCTGTCTTCCGACGGCACCTCGCGGCGGATCGTTCCCACCGAGGGCGAACGCCCCTTCAACGCACAGCGCTATTTCATGACAAACCCGAGCCTTTCGGGGCGCGGCAAGGCAGTAAAATCGGATGCCCCAAAACTCATCGCCCGACAGCGCGCCGAACATGGCCGATTCGATTGATTCCGACGCAAGGGGACGCCTGCCGGGGCGCGAGCCTGTCGCGGTGGTCGACATCGGCTCGAACTCCGTGCGCCTCGTCATTTACGAGGGCCACACGCTGGCGCTGACGCCGCTGTTCAACGAAAAGGCGCTATGCGGCCTCGGTCGTGGTCTGGCGCAGACCAATCGCCTCTCCAACCAGGCGATGGAGCTTTCTCTCGCCGCCCTGAAGCGCTTCAAGGCGCTCGCCGCCCAGTCCGGTGCAGAAAAGGTCTATCCCATCGCCACGGCCGCCGCCCGCGAAGCGGAGAACGGAAGGGAATTCATCGCTGCCGCCGAGGAGGCGATCGGCCGGCCGATCACCATCCTCTCGGGACAGGACGAGGCCCATTACGCGGCGCAGGGCATTCTCAGTGGCTTTTATGCCGCCAACGGCGTGGTGGGTGATCTCGGCGGCGGAAGCCTGGAGGTGGTCCGTGTCGCCGATGGCAAGATCGACGAGGGCATGACCATGCCTCTCGGCGGCATCCGGCTTCAGGATCTCTCCGGCAATTCCATCGCCACGGCGAAGGCCATCGCCGACAGCCACATCTCGACCTGCTCCATCGCGGTTCAGGGGCAGGGCAAGAGGCTGCCGTTCTATGCGGTCGGCGGCACTTGGCGAAACCTCGCCAAGCTCTTGATGCAGCAGACCGGCTATCCGCTGCACGTGATGCATGCCTATACGCAGCCGGCGGATGTCTGGGTTCCCTTTCTCGACGCGGTCATCGCCAACGACCCGGAGAAGCTGCCGGGCATTGCCGCCGTATCCAAGAACCGGCGCACCCTTCTGGCCTTCGGCGCGGTGGCGCTGCGGGCGGTCATCCGCCACATCCAGCCATCGTCGATCAATCTCTCTGCCCTCGGCGTACGCGAGGGCTTCCTTCACGCCATGCTGTCGGAGGAGGAGCGCGCGAAGGACCCGCTGATCGTCGCGGCGAAGGAAATCTCCATCCTGCGCACCCGCGCTCCCCGGCATGCCGAGGAACTGATCGACTGGACGACCCGGACGATGGTCGCCCTTGGTATCGACGAGACGCCGTACGAGGAGCGCTTGCGACATGCCGCCTGCCTGCTCGACGATATCGGTTGGCGCGCCCATCCCGACTACCGGGGAACGCAGAGTCTCTCGGTGGTGGCCCATGCCTCGCTTCCGGCGGTGGACCATCCGGGCCGCGCCTATCTCGGCCTCACCAACTATTATCGCCATGAAGGCAGCTTTGAGCGGCTTGCGATGCCGGATCTCGAGCGGCTGGTGGATGCGCGGCTGCTCAACCGGGCCCACGTCCTGGCGTCGCTTTTCCGCTTCACCCACCTGCTTTCGACCTCGACGCCCGGCCTGCTCGAGCGGCTGCGCTGGGTCCAGGACCCGCGCGGCGGCTTCACCCTGGCTGTTCCGCCGGAGCTGGGAGGGTTGATCGGTTCCCGCGTCGACAACCGGCTTCAGAACTTCGCCAAGCTGGTGGAACGGACCTTAAGGCTGGAGGCGCGCTGACAGTCACGTTCGCCGGCGTCAGCTCGCCGGCCCTCAAGGGGCGCGGCGAAAGACGTCGATGGTGACGGGTTTGCCGCGCGAATAGTTGAAGCCGTCGACGCTGTCGATCTGCTCGGCCTTAAGCCCTCGCGCGGCAAGGGCCTCCTGAAACTTATCAAGGCTCTTTTGCTCGACCAGAGCGAGACCGCCGGCCCCAAGCCTGTCGGCCGCGTCATCGGCGTTGGACAGGAGTGTGCCTGTGCCAAGGAGAAAGCGCAGGCTGGGCTCGGTGAAGCCCACGGCGGCGGGAGGTGGGGCGTTCGGGGTCGATGCGGTCCCGACGCTTTCAGCGAGGCGCGGGCTCACCCAGAGTCGGTCGAGAGCGGGAACGAGGCCGAGCGTCAGCGTGGGATAGAGGATGAAGGCCGAGAGGACGGCGAAGCCGGCTGAGCGGCGGAAACGTCCCCCCCGCCACGCGGCGAGCGCGAGCACCCCGGCCGCGACGAAAAGCGCGACGGGAAGCACGAGCAGATAGGGAAAGCCGTCACCGTAGAACAGCGGCACCACGAGAGCCGCAACGGCGAAGCCGACCAGCGCGAGTCCGTATTCGAGACCCGCAAGGGTCCAGAGCCATCGCGACAAGCGATCCCTCTCGGCTCTAGTCGCCCCTTCGGCGAGAACGACGGCCGCCATCATCGCCAGCGCGGGATAGGTCGACAGGATGTAATGCGGCAGCTTCGTCGGCACGAGCTCGAACATCAGCCAGGTCGGAATCGCCCAGCCGAGGAGAAAGCGCATCGCCGGCTCGGCGCGGCGGCGGAACGTGGCCAGCAGTCCCGGCAGCAGAAACAGCGTCGTCGGCCAGAACGTCGCCCCCGATAGGAGGAAATAGTAGCCGGGGGGAGCGCCGTGGCTCTCCTGCCCCGAGGCGACCTTGGCGAGAAAATCGTGGCCGAGCGACTTCTGGAAGAAGGCGCCCTCGCTCTTCACGGCGATGGCGATGAGCCAGGGCGCCACGATCACGGCGGCGATGGCGAGCCCCATCAACGGGCGCGCGGGCTTCAGCCACTTCGCATCGCGATCCCAAAGGGAGACGGCAAGCGCCGTCAAGCCCGCCACCGCCGGCGCCACGGGGCCCTTCACGAGGATGGCGAGGCCAAGCGCCGCCCAGGCGGCGGCGGCCATCGCTCGTCCCGGAGGCGCGAGAGCGCTACGCGCGGACTGGTGCAGGCGGAAGAGAAAGCCCTGGAAAACGAGGATCGCCGCCGTCAGGACTGCGTCCGTTGTGGCAAGCGTCGCCTCGACCGCGAGGAGCAGCGAAGCGGCAAAGAACAGCGCGGCCCAGAATGCGGTTTCGATGCTGGCGAAGGCCCGCGCGCACCAGAAGGCGAGAAGTGCGGCGGAAAGGGCCCCGAGCAGGGAGGGCAGGCGGTAGGTCCAGATGTGGTTGAGATGCCCCCCGCCGGCGATCTGGGTCGCCGTCGCCTGGAGCCAATAGATGCCGACCGGCTTCTTGTAGCGCGGCTCCTCGCCAAAGCGGATGTCGACATAGTCGCCGCTTTCGATCATCTGCTTGGAGGCTTGGGCGAAGCGCGCCTCGTCCCGATCGATGGGCGGCACACTGAACAGCCCCGGCAGCCAAAGGATTAGGCAGAACAGCGCAAGCGCCAGCCTTGGCCAACGCAGCCACGGCTGCGCCAGCTGTCCCGCTTGCATCGGGCCTTCATGCGTCGTCATCGCTCGCGGCTCCGAAGGCGGGCAGGCCCGGCCGGCGCGTCACGCATCAAGCGAAACGGACGCCACCCGGCGATTGCGGAAGCAGAGCGCGACCCGGCCATTCAACAGCTCCAGAGCACGATTCCCGAAGATTTCCCGGCGCCAGCCGGACAGGGCCGGCACGTCGGCTTCGGCGCCCTTGGCCGCGAGCTTTTCCAGATCGTCGGACGAGGCGATCATCTTGCCGGCGACCGAATGTTCGTCGGCGGCGATCTTCAGCAGTACCTTCAGAAGCTCGACGGCGGCCGCCGCGCCCTCGGGAGGCGTCGGCTGGCGAGGCACGGGCGGCAGATCTGCCTTCGGAATGGCGACGGCCCGGGCCACGGCGGCGAGAACCTCGCGGCCGGTCTGAGAGCGTTCCACCCCCCTGGCGATCGTGCGCAGGCGGGCGAGGGCGGCCTCGTCCTTCGGCTGCTGCTGGGCAATCTCGTAGATGGCTTCATCCTTGAGGATGCGGCCGCGCGGCTGGTTCCGGGACCGGGCCTCGCGCTCACGCCATGCCGCGACCTCCTTGAGGACGGCCAGCTCTATGGGCTTTCGCACCCGCATCCTGAGGCGCTGCCACGCGTTCTCCGGGTCGAGATCGTAGGTCTCGGGGGCCGAGAGAACCGCCATTTCCTCTTTCAGCCAGTGGACGCGGTTCTCCCGCTCGATCTCGCCCTTCAGCGCGCGATAGACGTCGCGCAAATGCGTCACGTCCGCCAGGGCATAGTCGAGCTGCTGCTTGGAGAGCGGACGATGGCGCCAGTCGGTGAAGCGCGACGTCTTGTCGATACGCTCGCCAGTGGTCTTGGCGACCAGCGCGTCATAGGCGATCGATTCGCCGAAGCCGCAGACCATCGCGGCGATCTGGGTGTCGAAGAGAGGCGCCGGGATCAACCCGCCGAGCTTGTGTATGATCTCGATGTCCTGCCGCGCGGCATGAAACACCTTGATCACCAGGGGCTCCGCCATGAGACGCCAAAAGGGAGACAGGTCGAGCCCCTCCGCGAGAGGGTCGATCAGGACAGCCAGTTCGTCCGAGGCGACCTGAATGAGGCAGAGCTCGGGCCAGAAGGTCGTTTCGCGGATGAACTCCGTGTCGACGGTGACGAAATCAGCCTTGGTGAGGGTGCGGCACGCCTCATCGAGGCCCTCGGTGGTGGTGATCGGGTCCATTTGCCCGATTTAGCCTATGTCGCGGACCTTGGAAAACGATCCGCGCCGTAAAAGATGAATCAGACACAGAAAAAAAGCCCCGCCACCTGATCCAGGCGACGGGGCTTGGAAGACGTCGAGGCGGTCAGCGCACGACGTAGACGATCTGGTGTGAGCCGGGATCGACGAGGACCGGCTGGCCGTTCACGTAGACATACTGGTAACTGTAGTCCGGAATCTGATGCAGGACGACGGTATCGGGCAGCGTCGCGCCCACCACGGGCTCGCCTTCCAGGTAGACGGGGTCGACCCGGTTGCTCCGGACATATTCGATGCGCTGTTCGGGCGGGTTGAGCGCTGCGCCGGTGGCCGCGCCCGCTGCACCGCCGACGACCGCGCCGACCGGGCCCGCGATGATCGCGCCGGCCATGGCGCCGCTCGCCGCGCCCGCCGTGGTGCTGGCGCCCTGGTCGTTCTCATAGGTCACGACCGGCACCTGAAGATCGGACCGGTGCTCGGTGATGACCACGGTCTGGCCACTCATGTCGGTGGTCAGATACTTCGAATAGACCCAGCCCTGCGCGCCGTTGGCGCTCACCTGGCACCAGGAGCCGCTTTCGGTGCAGCCCATCAGCGAGGCGCTGCCGCTCACTGGGATCACGCCGACGATGTCGTAGGTCGGGCCGGGGCCGGCGCGCACGTTGAGGTCGGTCGTCGCCGATACCGCCGTCTGGGCGAGCGAGGGGGTGGCCGCCGCGCCCGCGAGAGCGATGGCTGCGGCGATCGTGCTGATTCTCATGGAGAGGTTCTCCTGACTGAATGGTTCCTTCGGCGCGCTTAACCGTCCGGCGCGCGTGGAGGTTCCCGCGAAAACCACCGGTCGCCGCACGCCTATTGCGCTTCGCCCGGCCAGCAACCTTGACATCCCGGGGCGCGCGTGCGCTTGTCCGACCCCGATTTCAATGCGCCAGGAACGGCTGGCGGCGTCCTCGCCGCGGCCCGACAGATTCAGGACAAGACCCATGCACCGCTATCGCACGCATACCTGCGCGGAACTGCGCCAGGAGGATGTCGGAGCGACGGTTCGCCTCTCCGGATGGGCCCACCGCATCCGCGACCATGGCGGCCTTCTGTTCATCGACCTGCGCGACCATTACGGCCTGACGCAGATCGTCATCGACCCGGATTCTCCCGCCTTCAAGACGGCCGAGCTGGTGCGCGGCGAATGGGTGATTAAGGTCGACGGAGAGGTCAAGGCGCGCGCCTCGGAGGCGGTCAATCCCAAGCTGCCGACCGGCGAGATCGAAGTCTTCGCCACCAGCATCGAGGTGATTTCGGCCGCCAAGGAGCTGCCGCTGCCCGTGTTCGGTGAGCCGGAATATCCCGAGGATATCCGACTGAAGTACCGCTTCCTGGACCTCAGGCGCGAGACGCTGCACAAGAACATCGTGCGGCGCACGCAGATCATCACCAAGATGCGCACGCTCATGCAGGAAGCGGCCTTCACCGAGTTCCAGACGCCGATCCTGACCGCTTCCTCGCCCGAGGGCGCGCGCGACTTCCTGGTGCCCTCCCGGCTCCATAACGGCATGTTCTATGCGCTGCCCCAGGCTCCGCAGCAGTACAAGCAGCTTCTGATGATCTCCGGCTTCGACCGGTATTTCCAGATCGCGCCCTGCTTCCGCGACGAGGACCCGCGCGCCGACCGCTTCTATGGTGAGTTCTACCAGCTTGACGTGGAGATGAGCTTCGTCGAGCAGGAAGATATCTTCCAGACCATGGAGCCGGTGATCCGCAAGACCTTCGAGGCCTTCGCGGACGGCAAGCCGGTCTCCGAAACGTTCCGGCGCATTCCCTATGCAGAATCGATGCGCAAATACGGCTCCGACAAGCCGGATCTTCGCAATCCGATCGAGATGCAGGCGGTGACGGAGCATTTCGCCGGTTCGGGCTTCAAGGTGTTCGCGAACATGATCGCGAATGACGAGAAGGTTGAGGTCTGGGCGATTCCGGCCAAGACCGGTGGCAGCCGCGCCTTCTGCGACCGCATGAACTCCTGGGCGCAGGGCGAGGGGCAGCCGGGACTCGGCTACATATTCTGGCGCGAGGAAAACGGCGCCGTGGCGGGCGCGGGACCGCTCGCCAAGAACATCGGCGAAGAGCGCACCGATGCGATCCGCACCCAGCTCGGGCTTGAGGCGGGCGACGCCTGCTTCTTCGTCGCCGGACGCCCCGACAAGTTCATGGCCTTCGCCGGCGCGGCGCGCACGCGGGTCGGCGAAGAGCTGAACCTCGTCGATCGCGACCGGTTCGAACTCGCCTGGATCATCGACTTCCCCTTCTACGAATGGCAGGAGGAGGAGAAGAAGATCGACTTCTCGCACAATCCGTTCTCCATGCCGCAGGGAGGCATGGAGGCGCTGACGAACCAGGACCCGCTCTCGATCAAGGCCTTCCAGTACGACATCGTCTGCAACGGCTTCGAGATCGCTTCGGGCGGCATCCGTAACAGCCAGCCGGAGACGATGGTGAAGGCCTTCGAGATCGCCGGCTACGACCGGGCGACCGTTGAGGAGCGCTTCGGCGGCCTCTACCGCGCGTTCCAGTATGGGGCGCCGCCTCACGGCGGCATGGCGGCCGGCGTCGACCGCATCGTCATGCTTCTGTGCGGGGCGAAGAACCTGCGCGAGATCGCGCTCTTCCCGATGAACCAGCAGGCCTACGACCTTCTGATGGGCGCCCCGGCCGAGGCCACGCCCGCTCAGCTCCGCGAGTTGGGCCTGCGCATCGCGCCGCAGACGAAGTAGCGGCCAGGACGGGTCGAAAGACCCGTTCCCCCAAAAGGCCATTCCAAAAAGAAGCGGCGGTGGAGAGAGCTCCACCGCCGCTTCTTTTTCTTCAACTCCTCAGGAGTTCTATTCGCTTACGGGCTGGTTCGCCTCGACCTTCACTTCCAAGAGGGTCGGGATGGTCTGCGGCGCGGCCATGGCGGCGCCCATGATCTGGGCCGCGGCGATGGGCTGCGCGGGCTCTGCCTGGATCGAAAGCGACTTCGGGTCCTTGAGGAACGTCGAAACGGCGTCCTCGATCTGCTTCTGGAAATCAGGGTTCTTGAGCGATGCCAGCATAGGCGAGAGGCTGCCCGTCAGCGTCTGGACATACTGGTCGCGCGGCTGGCCGGCCTTTTTGGCATAGAAGTCCAGCAGTCGGTTGGCGAGGGAGTCATCCTCGTAGGAAAGGACGATCCGGCTCAGCTGGAGCTGGGCCATCAGGCCCATGACCGCCATTCCGGCCGCCTGCTGGCCCTCGGGCTGGCTCTGCATCTGCTGGCGGAGCTGGCTCAGGGAGGCGATGAATTCTGGCGTATAGCCAAGCACCTTGTAGGAGAAGTTGAACGTGCCGGCGTCGTCCGCCTTGATCGTGAGGGGCTGAAGCGTCAGCTCGCCACTGCTCTTGGTCCAGCTGCCCTTGCCGGAGATATTGCCCGAAAGGTGGTCGTAGCCGATCTCTCTCAACGTGCCGGCCGCCCTCGCGTCGGAGTCTTCCGGCACGTCCATGTCGATCGTGCCGAGATCGAACTCGCTGCTGATGGCGCTGTCGCTCGTCGTGTTGGTGATCTTGGCGTCCTTCGTCGTGAAGGCGGTGCGCCCGTCGTCCTTGATCTCGAGCTGGTCGAGCGTCAGGTCGCTGAAGAAGACGTCGGCCGCCGGCGCGGACTTCGGGTCGGTCGAGGTCCCGGCGATCGTCAGGTCCTGGATCTTCAGACCCTCGACGGACCAATCCTTGCCCGTCATGTCCTTCTCGAATTCGGCGACCGTATATCCCTCCTCGGGCGAGCCCTCGACGCCGGAGAACGTAAGATCGCCGAGGTCCACCTTCTCGTCATTGGCCGCGACGCTCGCGCCCGAGAGGATGACGTCGTCGCCATCGGCCTTGGCGTCGGAATAGGTCAGGGTGAGCTGGCTCTTGGCCAGGACGGCCGTCAGACGACTGGCGAAGGCATTCGCGTCCGCAGCCAGGGCGGAGCCGCCCGAGACGAGGAGGAGCGCGGTGCCGGTCACGAGATGCGCCAGTCGGATGGGGGTCTTCATAATGTTTTCCTCAGAGGCGGAGTCGGGTCGATGGTAAAGTGCGCGGCAACAGCCGGCCTGCCCGCCATTTGGCGATTTGTCGCGCCGCGGCAAGAGCCGAGCCCGAAATTCATGGCTGCCTTATGTCGCGGGATGAGAAGCTAGGGTTAACAGCTGCCCGTCAAGCTTCTGGACAACTCTGTTCCGGCCTTGTTCCCGGTGATTGTGTGCCGTAAACAGACGGCCATGGGGAAAGACGCAGATCCGCCGAGCGGGGACATCGAAGCCGTCGATTTGAAGACGGCGCTGGAAGAGCGCTATCTCGCCTATGCGCTCTCCACGATCATGGGACGGGCGCTGCCGGACGTGCGCGACGGCTTGAAGCCTGTCCACCGGCGGATCGTCCACGCCATGCGCGTGCTGCGGCTCGATCCCGGCGAAGGCTACAAGAAATGCGCGCGCATCGTCGGCGACGTCATGGGCAAGTTCCACCCCCACGGCGACGCCTCGATCTACGACGCCTTGGTGCGCCTGTCGCAAGACTTTTCCGTGCGCTACCCGCTGGTGGACGGGCAGGGCAACTTCGGCAACATCGACGGCGATAGCGCCGCCGCCATGCGCTACACCGAAGCGCGCATGACCGACGTCGCCGTCCTGATGCTACGCGGCATCGACGAGAACGCCGTCGACTTCCGTCCGACCTACAACGAGGAGGACAAGGAGCCGGTCGTTCTTCCCGGCGCCTTCCCGAACCTTCTCGCCAACGGCTCCTCCGGTATCGCGGTCGGCATGGCGACGGCCATTCCACCGCACAATGTCGCGGAAATCTGCGACGCCGCCCTGAAGCTGATCGAAAAGCCGGACGCCGATATCGACACGCTCCTGCGCTACATTCAGGGGCCCGACTTCCCGACTGGTGGCGTCGTCGTCGAAAGCCCCACACAAATCCGCGAGGCCTATGCCACCGGCCGGGGCGCCTTCCGGGTGCGCGCCCGCTGGGAGAAGGAGGAGGCGGGGCGCGGCGGCTATGTCGTCGTGGTCACCGAGATCCCCTATCAGGTGCAGAAGTCGCGCCTTATCGAAAAGATCGCCGATCTGCTCTCGGCGCGAAAGCTGCCTCTGCTCGCCGACGTGCGCGACGAATCGGCGGAGGACGTGCGCATCGTTCTCGAGCCGAAGAGCCGGACCGTCGATCCGCAGCTCCTGATGGAATCGCTTTTCCGGCTCACCGAGTTGGAGAGCCGCATTCCGCTCAACATGAATGTGCTTTCCGGCGGCAAGGTGCCGAAGGTGCTTTCGCTGAAGGAGGTGCTGACCGAGTGGCTGGCGCATCAGCGCGAGGTGCTCGTTCGGCGCACCCAGTTCCGGCTCGACCAGATCGAGCGCCGGCTGGAGATCGTCGCCGGCTATCTGATCGCCTTCCTGAACCTCGACGAGGTCATCCGCATCATCCGCGAGGAGGATGAGCCCAAGGCCGAGTTGCGGCGTGTTTTCGAGCTGACGGATCTTCAGGCCGAATCGATTCTCAACATGCGGCTGCGCTCGCTGCGCAAGCTGGAGGAGATGGAGCTGAAGCGCGAGCACGAGGCGCTGACGATCGAGAAGGCAGAGAAGGAAGCGCTGCTCGCCTCTGAGGAACAGCAGTGGGAGGGCGTCGCGGGCGAGGTGCGCGAGGTGCGCGAGACCTTCTCGAAGAAGACCAAGCTCGGGCGCCGGCGCACGCTCTTCGCCGAGGCGCCCAATCGCGGCATGGAAGAGATCGCCGAGGCGCTGATCGAGCGCGAGCCAGTGACGGTGGTCCTTTCGGAAAAAGGGTTTCTGCGCGGCCTGAAAGGTCATCTCTCCGACTTTTCGGGACTGTCGTTCCGAGAAGGGGACGCGCTTCGCGTCGCCTTTCCGGCGATGACGACCGACAAGCTGGTGTTCCTGACGAACGGCGGACGGGCCTACACCATCGGCGCCGACAAGCTTCCCGGCGGGCGAGGGCAGGGCGAGCCGATCCGCCTCGCCTTCGACATGGAGAACGAGCAGGACGTCGTCACCGGCTTTTCCGCCTCGGCTGAGGCGAAGCGTCTACTGGTCTCTTCGGACGGCACCGGCTTCGTCATCCGCGAGGCAGAGATGCTGTCCTCGACGCGCAAGGGCAAGCAGGTGATGAATGTCGGCGACAAGATGCGTCTCGTCGCCTGTGTGCCGGTGACGGGCGACAGTGTCGCCATCGTCGGCGAGAATCGCAAGATGCTGGTCTTCCCGCTGATCCAGGTGCCGGAAATGACGCGCGGCCGCGGCGTGCGCCTGCAGCGCTACAAGGATGGCGGGGTTTCGGACGTCAAGACGTTCGCCATGGGCGAGGGGCTCATCTGGCACGATGTGGCGGGGCGCGAATTCCGCCGCTCCGAGGACGACCTCATCGAATGGCGTGGTGATCGGGCGCAGGCCGGGCGAATGGTGCCGAAGGGCTTCCCGAAGAGCGGAAAGTTCGGATAGCAGCCGGGGAGATTGGTTGCAGTAGCCGGGCTTGGCGGCTCGGCGGTCCGTCGGGGTCAGCGGCCTTCGTAGCGCTCCCATCCGTGGGGTGTCAGGTGCTCCTGGGGCTGAAAGCGGATCTTGTAGGCCATCTTGCGCGAGCCCTCGACCCAATATCCGAGATAGAGGTAGGGCAGTCCGAGAGCCTTGGTGCGCCGGATATGATCGAGGATCATCAGGCTGCCGAGGCTGCGGTCCTCGAAGTCCGGATCGTAGAACGAATAGACCATCGACAGGCCGTCGCCCATGACGTCGGTCAGTGCCGAGGCGATCAACTCGCCGCGCCCGCCCGCCGGATCATTCGGATCATCGCGGCGGTATTCGATCATCTGGGTCGCGACCTGAGTGTCCTCGACCATCATCGCAAAGTCCAGGACGCTCATTTCCGACATGCCGCCGCCCGTGTGCCGGGCGTCGAGATAGTGCCGGAAAAGGCTGTACTGCTCGCTCGTCGGGCTGGCCGGCCGCATCTCGGCTCTGATGTCGGCGTTTCGCGCAAGAACCCTCTTCATTGACCGACTGGGAAGGAAGTCATCGACCAGGATTCGCACCGAGACGCAGGCTTGGCAACGCTCGCAGGCGGGGCGATAGGCGATGTTCTGGCTGCGCCTGAAGCCGCCCTGCGTCAAAAGGTCGAGCAGTTCGGGCGCGCGATCGCCGATCAGATGGGTGAAAACCTTTCGCTCGTGCCGGCCTGCCAGATAGGGGCACGGCGAAGGTGCGGTCAGGAAGAACTGCGGCGCCTGGGCGTGCGCTGTCATGAACGCGCTAATCCTTTTCAGAGGTCATAGAACCAAGGACTGACGAGAGAGAATGTTAACCACACCAGGATGACCAAGGGAACACCCGCTTTGACGAAGTCGGAAAAGCGGTAGCGCCCTGGTCCCATCACCAGAAGGTTCGTCTGGTAGCCGATGGGAGTCGCGAAGGACGCGTTGGCGGCGAAAATGACGCAGGAGAGAAATGCCGCAGGCGGTGCGCCGAGGCGCCTTGCCATGTCGAGGGCGATGGGCGTGAACAGCACCGCCGTGGCATTGTTGGACAGAAAGTTCGTCAGGACGGCGATGACGAGGAAGAGGCCGGACAGAAGATAGGCCACCGGCAGGCCGGAAAGGGCAGTCACCGCGCTTTCGGCGACAAGCGCGGCTCCTCCCGTGCGCTCCAGCGCCGTCGCCGCCGCGATCGACGCCCCCACCAGCATGAAGATCTGCCGGTCGACCGCACGGGCCGCTTCGCCGGTGGTGAGGCATCCCGTCGCCATCATCGCCACAGCGCCGACGACGGACGAAACCTCGATGGGCAACACGCGCAACGCCGAGAGAAGCACCACCGCCAGGAAAATCGCGACGGCGAGCTTGGCCTTGGTCGTCTGTGGCACCGGCTGGACCGACCATTCGAGCAGCAGGAGGTCGTGGTTGCCGCGCAATCGCGAGATGTTTTCGCGCCTGCCGAACAGAAGAAGCGTGTCACCCGGCTCCAGGCGGATGTCGGAAAGGGCGGCGCGCGCCATACGCGCCTTGCGTTGAAGGCCGAAGGGCGTGATGCCGAATTGCGTCCTGAGCCCTGAGAACTGCATCGTCCGCCCGGCAAAGCGCGAGCCCGGCGCGACGACGGCTTCCACCATCACCGTATCGGGGCCGATGCGCTCCTCGGTCGCTGCCTCGCCCGCCGGTGCGATGGCGCGGATCGTCAAATTGCCGCGCGACAGCGCCCCGGTGATCGCCTTGCGCGTTGCAGTCACGATCAGGCGATCGCCTGCCATCAAGGTGATTTCGTCGAAAGGGGGGAGGATCGGCTGCTCGCCGCGTAGGATCATGCGCGGAGTGAGTTCGCCGAGCCCTGGAAAAAGGCCGGCGCGGGCCGAAAGTCCGAGAAAGGGATGGTTCTCTCCAAGGACGATCTCTCCCATGAACTGCTTGCCGGACAGCGCGGACGCGCTTTGCTCGTCGCTGTCGCGCGGCGACAGGATGCGCGGCATCACGCCGAGCACGTAGACCCCTCCGACCAACGCTATGCACAGACCAGGCAGCGTGATGTCGAAGAAGCCGATGTTGATCCCCGCGTGGGCGGCGACACCGGCCACCAGCAGGTTGGTCGATGAGCCGATGAGGGTGGTCATGCCGCCGAGGATGGTCAGGAACGACAGCGGCATGAAGACATGCGGCGAGGCGATGTTCCGCTGGGCCGCCAACATGGTGAGGATCGGGATGAAGATCACCACCACCGGCGTGTTGTTGAGAACCGCGCTCAAGGCCGCCGCACCCAGCAGGACGATGCTGATGCCGCCGGCGTCGCCCGCGTTGCCGAAGCGCGTCAGGGCCTGCGCGGGGCCTGCCATGGCATTCGTGGCGAAGAGACCCTGGCCGATGATGAGCAGCGCCAGGACCGTGATAAGCGCGGGGTTGGCAAACCCGGCCAAGAGATCGGCCGGCGAAACAAGGGCGCCAGAGGGGTCGGCATAGGGGAAGAGGCCGAAGAGCAGCAGGAAGGCGGCGAGGGAGCACCCCGCCACTGCCTCCACCGAAAATCGATCGCTTGAATAGCCGACGACACTGGCCGCCAGGATGAGATAGGTGAGCCAGAGATGAATGCCGTGCATTGCCTGCGTGCCGTCCCCCGTGAAGTCTCCTTCATCCCCCGAAGAACGGCCCGACCGCAAGCCCCGGCTGCGGCGGGATGCGTTTCCGCCGCTTGCGCTTACGCCTATTCGTCGCGGATCATCACCGTGCCGAGCAGCAGATCATGGGCGAGCTGCTTGCGCGCGGTGAGCAGTCCGAAGAGCAGGATGGCGGGCGTGAGAATCACGTTGCCGGCCCAGAACAGGACGCCGTGGAGGATGGCGAAGAGCGGGTCGATGGGACCGCCATCAAGGCGCTCGATCTTGATGCCGGCGAGGCGCATGCCAGGGGTCGCGTGGCCTCGCGAGCCCATGGTGAAGCCGACATAGATCGCGGCGACCAGCGGCACCAGGACGGCAAACAGCATCCAGCCGAGGCCTAGCGTCAGGATTCCCAGCAGAAATACGATGATGGACGCCGGGATCGTGAGGAGCGCGATGAAGAAATAGTCGAGGAGGAACGAGACGATCCGCCGCCGGCGCACGCCGCGATAGGCGCGCGGCTCGTCGAGTCGCGTGTCGAAAACGAAGCCTGCCGCCTGGTCGCTCATCATCCTTGTCTCCGGTTGCGGGACCTCGCCTTCGGGTCCCGCAATTTCAGATGGTGAGCGCGTCCTCCGATTTCAAAGCGTCGCCGGAGTCGTCATCTCGCCTTGAGCCGGGCGGCGACCTTCGGAGCGAAATAGGTGAGAATGCCGTCGGCGCCGGCGCGCTTATAGGCCGTCAGCACCTCCATGGTGCCGCGTTCCTCATCGAGCCAACCATTGCCGACCGCGGCCATCATCATCGCGTACTCGCCGGAGGTCTGGTAGGCGAAGGTCGGCATGGAGAATTCGGCCTTGAGGCGCGTCAGGATGTCGAGATAGGGCAGTCCCGGCTTGACCATGATCATGTCGGCGCCTTCGGCGATGTCCTGCGCCGCTTCGCGCAATGCCTCGTCGCCGTTGCCGTAGTCCATCTGATAGGTGCGCTTGTCACCCTTGAGCATCGAGGCGGAACCCACCGCGTCGCGGAAGGGGGCGTAGAAAGCTGAGGCGTACTTGGCCGCGTAGGACATGATGAGCGTGTCGCGCAGGCCGTGGCCGTCCAGCGTCTCCCGGATCAAGGACACGCGCCCGTCCATCATGTCCGAGGGGCCGATGATGTCGCATCCCGCCTCGGCCTGGACCAGCGCCTGGCGGCAAAGCGCCTCGACCGTCGGGTCGTTGAGGATGGTCTCGCCTTCCATGAGACCGTCGTGGCCGTGGCTCGTATAGGGGTCGAGGGCGACGTCGCACATGATGCCGATGTCGGGAATGGCGGCCTTGATGGCGCGCGTCGCGCGGCAAACGAGATTGTCGGGGTTGTAGGCTTCGCTGCCTGCCTCATCGCGGCGGGAGGGATCGGTGTAGGGGAAGAGGGCCAGTACAGGAATGCCGAGATCGGCCGCCTCGCGCGCCGCATCCACGGCCCGGTCCACCGAATAGCGATGGACACCCGGCATCGAGGCGACAGGCTTCACGATGTTGTTTCCGTCGACGACAAAAATCGGCCAGATCAGGTCGTTGATCGATAGCGAGGTTTCCCTGACCAGCCGGCGCGCCCAGTCGGTCCGCCGGAGCCGTCGCATTCTTCGCCCGCCCGTGACCGTGTCGATGCGCTGGGTGAGTTCGCTGGCTTTGCCCTCGATACGGTCCATAAGGTGCGGCCTCTATTTTGAAGGAATTGTGTGGTGCCGGGCGGACGGATAACCGGCCCCGCCGGCCGGCTTGAGTTGATGCGGCGCAGACCGGGTCGGTCACGGCCTGATCCGCGAACGCGTGGGGTATAGGCCCGAAGGCGAGGCTCGACAACGTGCGCAAGATATCGGAGACATTGAGGCAAAAGGAAGCGAACGCCCGTTGAAACAAAAAATCCAAAAAGGGAGCGCCGCGCCGATGACCGTTCCTGTGCGCCCCGGCGACAAGGCTGCGGCTCTGAACCGCATTCTCACCACCGTCCTCAAGCGGGGCTTCGGCCTCTTCCTGTTCGGGGGAGGGATCTACTACTGGGTCCGGCTGGTGGGCATCTTCGACGGTGCTCTCTGGCGCTTCGATCTCATGCCCTTCGCCTGGCAGGTGGCGGCGCCGGCGCTCGCGGTGCTCTATCCGGTCGCCGGCATCGGCCTCTGGACGCTGATGTCCTGGGGGCCCGTGATGTGGCTGCTGGTGGCCGGCGCCGAGGCGATTATGCATATCGGTCTGCCCTTCCTGTTCAGTGGCAAGCTCTTCTTTCTGGGTTTTCACCTCTTTGGGCTGGCGATGCTCGGCGTTCTTCGACTCGTGGGTGAGCTGGAGGCTGCGCAACGGCTTAAATCCCGCCCCAGCAGTATACCCGATATTAAGCACGAGATGTGATCCGCCAAACGTAACAACCTGTTAAGCCTGGAGTTTAAGTCGAATTTTAGAGGCGAGGGCTAATGTCGTGATCAAGATGGGACCAAAAAAATAATCCCCATCACGATCAACAGCGGAGACAATACTATGAAGTACGTTCAGGCGAAGCCCGAGCCGAAGCAGCCGACTGAAGAGAAGACCGAACTCAAGAATCTCTACCTCGAAACGCTTCAGCTCGTCGAACGTCTTCATCGGCGCCTGCTCGACGTGATCAAGGACGAGTTCGATCGCAACGGCCGCACCGACATCAACGCCGTCCAGGCGCTGCTCCTCTTCAATATCGGCGATGCGGTGCTGACCGCTGGCGAGCTGCGCTCCCGCGGCTTCTATCTCGGCTCCAACGTCTCGTACAATCTGAAGAAGCTCGTCGATCTCGGGTTCATCGATCATCAGCGCTCGCGCGTCGATCGCCGCGCGGTTCGGGTGCAGCTGACGGAGGCCGGCCGCGAGGTCGCTGGTGTCGTGGCCGAGCTCTACGAGCGTCACATCGGTTCGATCGACAAGGTCGGCGGGCTCGACGAGCAGGAATTCCAGAAGATGAACAAGGCCTTGCAGCGCCTCGACCGGTTCTGGAACGATCAGATCCTCTACCGGCTCTAGTCCCCTCAGGCGACCTCCAGCGCCTCGGGTCGGACATTTCAAGAGCCAGCCTCGCCCCGGACGTGTCAACGTTCCGGGGCGCTGCCGTTTCGATTTGGCCCCCCGGAGAGCTTGCCCGAACCTTGCCGTGCGCCTAATGCGTTGACGCCGCTGTGATCCTGGATGTTGGCAATCTTCATGCTTTGGCCATATTGGATGGTATCTACGATGACTGAAGCGGTGGAGAAGGTGTCGGCGCGATGCCCGAAAGCCATCGCTTGATTGAACGCTGCCCGAGGCACCCAGCGGGCCGCCACGTCCGAGGATCATGATGAACGAAGCTCGTCGCAGCAAACAGCAGGCCACGCTGTCCCGCCGCACCTTTCTCGCGAGCGCGGCCTTTGCGGGGTCGTTCGCAGCGGTGCCGGCCTTTGCCCAAAGCGCGTTGAACGACCTGCTCGCTGCTCCGACGCGTGGCAAATGGGACGACCAGTTTGACACGCGCTCGACAGGCGCGCGGACGGTCGCCACCAATCAGCCGGTTTTCTCGCCGATGACGGTTGCCGCGACCGAGGAGGCGATCGCCCGCTACCAGCAGATCGTGTCCTATGGCGGTTGGCCTGAGGTGCCGGAGGACGCCAAACTTCAGCTCGGCGTTCAGCACCCGTCCGTGGCGACACTGCGTCAGCGGTTGATCGTATCCGGCGACCTACCGGAGAGCGCCGGCGTTTCGACTGCCTTCGACACCTTCGTCGACGCGGCGGTCAAGAGATTCCAGGCGCGTCATGGCCTGCCGGCCGATGGTGTCGCCTCGACCTATACCTTCAAGGCGCTGAATGTTCCCGCCGGCATCCGCCTGGGCCAGCTGCAGACCAATCTCGTGCGTCTTCAGTCGATGTCGGGCTATCTCGGCGACCGCTTCGTGATGGTCAACATTCCGGCCGCCTCCATCGAGGCGGTGGAGAACGGTGTGGTCGTCCAGCGCCATACCGCCATCGTCGGCAAGATCGACCGCCAGACGCCGATCCTCAACTCCAAGATCACCAATCTCAACCTCAACCCGTACTGGCACGCGCCGGCGTCGATCGTAGAGAAGGACATCATTCCGCTGATGCGGAAGGATCCGACCTACCTCGAAAAGTCCGACATCCATATCTATGCGCCGGACGGGACGGAAATCCCGCCGCAATCCATCGACTGGAACACCAACGAGGCGGTGAAGTATCTCTTCCGGCAGAACCCAGGCAAGAACAACGCCATGGCTTCGGTGAAGATCAACTTCCCCAACCCCTATGCCGTCTATATGCACGACACGCCGCAGCAGAGCCTGTTCTCGGAGCTCCTGCGATTCGATTCGTCGGGCTGCGTGCGCGTCCAGAACGTGCGTGACCTCATCGTCTGGCTCGCGCGCGACACGCCGGGCTGGGACCGGCAGTCGATCGAGCGGGTCATCGCCTCGCGTCAGCGCCAGGATATCGATCTGACGACACCGGTGCCGGTCTACTTCACCTATATCAGCGCCTGGGCGACGGATCCGAGCGTCATCCAGTTCCGCGACGACATCTATCATCGCGACGGCGCGGATCAGCTGGCGATGAACGACCTCAACGCGGCGCCGCCCTCGGCGAACGGCGGGCAGTCGGCGGAGATGCCCTTCTAGGGCGAAGCGCCATCTCCAGAATTCGTGCGGCGGCTTCGGCCGCCGCTTGCATTTGTGACGGGTGACGCCGCCGCCTTGGCTGTGCTATCGACCGATCCTGACAATTCTCGATCGGGCCGCCGTCGTTTCGCGCCCGACAGGTTGGAGCCCGCCAATGTCTGATGCCGCCCGCACCGGGGTTCTCCCCGAAGACAGTTTCTTTTCCGCGACGATCGCCGACAGCGACCCCGAACTCTACGAGGCGATGCGCGGCGAGCTTGGCCGCCAGCAGCACGAGGTCGAGCTTATCGCCTCGGAAAATATCGTGTCGCGGGCCGTGCTCGAGGCCCAGGGCTCGGTGCTCACCAACAAGTACGCGGAAGGCTATCCGGGGCGGCGCTATTACGGCGGCTGCGAGTTCGTCGACATCGCCGAGACGCTGGCCATCGAGCGGGCGAAGAAGCTCTTCGGCTGTGAATTCGCCAATGTGCAGGCGAATTCCGGCAGCCAGGCCAACCAGTCCGTCCTCTTCGCGCTGTCCAAGCCCGGCGAGACGATTCTCGGCATGAGCCTCGACGCCGGTGGCCATCTCACCCACGGCGCACGGCCGAACCTTTCCGGCAAGTGGTTCAATGCCGTCCAGTACGGTCTCGACCTGGAGACGGGCATCCTGGACTACGACCAGGTGGAACGACTCGCCAAGGAACACAAGCCGACGATCATCGTGGCGGGGGGCTCGGCCTATTCCCGGCAGATCGATTTCGTTCGCTTCCGGCAGATCGCCGACGAAGTCGGGGCGATTCTCTGGGTCGACATGGCCCATTTCGCCGGCCTCGTCGCGGGCGGCAAGCACCCGAGCCCGTTCCCCCACGCCCACGTCGTCACCTCGACCACCCACAAGACCCTGCGCGGGCCTCGCGGCGGGCTTGTCCTGACCAATGACGAGGACATCGCCAAGAAGATAAACTCGGCGATCTTCCCCGGTCTTCAGGGCGGACCGCTGATGCACGTCATCGCGGGCAAGGCGGTGGCCTTCGGCGAGGCGCTGCGCCCGTCCTACCGGAACTACATCGCCGCCGTCGTCGACAATGCCAAGGCGCTGGCGGAGACCGTTCGCGAGGGCGGGCTCGAGATCGTGTCCGGTGGCACGGACACCCATCTGATGCTGGTGGACCTTCGGCCGAAGATGCTGACCGGCAAGGCTTCCGAGAAGTCGCTCGGGCGCGCTGCCATCACCTGCAACAAGAACGGCGTGCCCAACGATCCGCAGAAGCCGACCATCACCTCGGGCGTGCGCCTCGGTACGCCGGCCGCGACGACGCGCGGCTTCGGTGTCGCCGAGTTCCGCGAGGTCGGCCGGCTGATCGTGGAGGTTCTGGACGGGCTCAAGGCGGCCAATTCCGAAGAGGGCAACGCCTCGGTCGAAGCCAGCGTGCGCGACCGCGTTCGCGAGCTCACCAACCGTTTCCCGATCTATCCGGGGCTCGGTTGAGCACGTCTCATGCGCTGCCCCTACTGCGGATCGCAGGATAGTCAGGTCAAGGACTCGCGTCCCGCGGAAGACGGCGGCGCGATCCGTCGTCGCCGCGTCTGCCCGGATTGCGGCGGCCGCTTCACCACCTTCGAGCGGGTGCAGTTGCGCGAGCTGACCGTGATCAAGAAGAGTGGCCGCCGGGTCGCCTTCGATCGCGACAAGCTCGCCCGTTCCGTCCATGTGGCGCTGCGCAAGCGCCCGGTGGAAGCCGAGCGCATCGAGCGCATGATCTCCGGCATCGTTCGCCAACTCGAATCGTCAGGTGAGGCCGACGTGACGTCGGAGCAGATCGGCCGCCTCGTCATGGAGGCGCTGCGCGGCGTCGACGACGTTGCCTATGTGCGCTTTGCCTCCGTCTATCGCGATTTCCGTGAGGCGAAGGACTTCGCCGACATGGTGGGCGAGCTCGCCGGTGCCGGCATCGCCCAAGGTACCTTGCGTCTGGCGGAAGAGGGCGAAGGCGGGGCCGCCGAGGCGACGACCAAGGCTCCGTCATGACCTTTTCCTTCGAGACGGCCGGCTTCGACCGCCGCATGATGGCGGCGGCGATCCGCCTGTCGCAGCGCCACGCCGGGCGCACCGGCACCAATCCGTCGGTCGCCACGCTCCTGGTCAGGGAGGAGCATGGCGAGCCGGTGATCGTCGGGCGCGGCATCACGGCACTGGGCGGACGTCCCCATGCGGAGACCATGGCGCTGGCTGAGGCCGGCGAGCGGGCACGTGGGGCCACCGCCTATGTGACCCTTGAACCCTGTGCCCATCATGGCCGCACGCCGCCTTGCGCCGAGGCGCTCGTCGAGGCGGGCGTCGCCCGTGTCGTCACGGCCGCCGCCGATCCCGACCCCCGCGTCAGTGGGCGAGGCCATGCGATCCTGGTGGCCGGCGGCATCGCTGTCGACGCTGGCGTTCTTGCCGCCGAGGCCGAGCGGGCGATGGCGGGATATCTCTCGCGCCAGACGCGGCGCCGGCCGCTGGTGACGCTCAAGATGGCAGTGTCTGCTGATGGTTTCATCGGCCGTCTTGGCGCGGGTCAGATCCCCATCACCGGCCCCATTGCCAACGCGCAGACCCATCTGCGCCGGGCGCGGGCCGACGCGATCCTCGTCGGCGTCGGCACGGTGATCGAAGACGATCCGCAGCTGACCTGCCGCTTGCCGGGGCTGTTCGACCGCTCGCCCGTCCGAATCGTTCTGGACCCCCGGTTGAAGATTCCCGAGACGGCGGCCGTCGTGCGCACGGCGGCGGCGGTGCCGACCATGCTTGCCGTTCTCGGCGAGATCGATCCGTCTCGCCATGAGGCGCTGCGCCGCGCCGGCTGTACGATCCTCGCCTGCGAGGCCGATCCCGAAAGCGGCCGCATTGCGCTGCCGGAGCTTCTGGAGGATCTGGCGGCGCGTGGACTCTCCACCGTCCTCGTCGAGGGTGGGGCGATGACCGCCAAATCCTTTCTCAACCAGGATCTCGTCGATCGCCTGGTCCTCCATCTCGGTCAAGTGGCGCTCGCCGAGGGCGTTCCCGCGCCGATCATGCCGGATGCGGCGGCTCGCCGCTATCGTCTCGTGCGGCGGGCGCGCTATGGAAGCGACGAGATGATCGAGTTCGAACGGCGGGGGCCGGAATGTTCAGTGGAATCGTAACCGATATCGGAACCGTCGAGCAGGTGACGCCCCTGGCGGAGGGGCGCCGCTTTCGCGTCATGACAAACTATGATCCGGCGACCATCGAGATCGGGGCGTCCATCGCCCATGCCGGTGTCTGCCTCACTGTTACCGCCCTGTGCGAGCCGGGCTCGAACCAGCACTGGTACGAGGTCGAGGCTTGGGAGGAGGCTCTTCGGCTGACGACGCTCGGCCAGCTGGCGACGGGCGGGCGTGTCAATCTCGAACGATCGCTGAAGATGGGCGACGAGATCGGCGGCCATTTGGTTTCGGGCCACATCGACGGCAAGGCCGAGATCGTCGGGCGCGCCGAGGAGGGCGAGGCGGTTCGTTTCACCATCAAGGTGCCGGACGATCTGAAGCACTACGTCGCCCGAAAGGGCTCCGTCGCGCTCGATGGCACCTCGCTGACCGTCAACGGCGTTGATGACGATACCTTCGATGTTCTCATCATTCGGCACACTCTCGCCGTCACCACTTGGGGCGAACGTGAGGTCGGCGACGAGCTCAATCTTGAGGTGGATCAGATTGCGCGGTATGCGGAGCGCTTGTTCGGCACCGCCGTCCGGCAATCCTGAGGCTGGCTCGGCGGTCCGAACGCCTCTACAGTCCGGCCCCGCTTCGGTCGTTTCCAGGAACGGGCTTCGCGCCGAAGGACAGTAAGCTCCGCCCGTTCATTTTCGTCACCTCAAGGTCGTCCCCATGTCGTCCTCGTTGAATCTTCTGATCGTCGAAGCCCGGTTCTACGATCATATCGCCGATTTCCTTCTGGAAGGCGCCAAGGCGCGGCTGGAGGAGGCGGGCGTCACCTACGACGTCGTGACTGTTCCGGGCGCGCTGGAAATTCCGCCCGCGATCAGCTTCGCCATGAATGCGGCCGATGGCGACGGCGTCGAATATGACGGCTATATCGCCCTTGGATGCGTGATTCGCGGCGAGACCTATCATTTCGAAATCGTCGCGGGCGAGTCGGCGCGGGCGCTGATGGACCTTTCCGTCGGAAGCGGCGTCGCCATCGGCAACGGCATCCTGACCGTCGAAAACGAGGAGCAGGCGCTGGAGCGGGCCCGGCCCGACCGCAAGAACAAGGGCGCCGCCGCCGCCGAGGCGGCGCTGACCATGATCGCCCTCAAGGACGAACTGGGAGCCTGACGCATGAGCGACGCACGACAGCCGCGAACAGCCAACAAGCGTGGTGCCGCGCGCCTCGCCGCCGTGCAGGCGCTCTATCAGATGGACGTCGGCGGCACGGCGCTGCTGGAAACCGTGGCCGAGTACGAGGAATTTCGTCTTGGCCAGGAGCTGGACGGCGACACGTACCGGGACGCAGATGCCGCCTGGTTCCGCGACGTCGTTTCAGGCGTCGTGCGCGCGCAGAAGAACATCGATCCGCTGATCCATGGGGCGTTGACGCCGGACTGGCCGCTTTCGCGCCTCGACGCGACGCTGCGCGCGATTCTGCGGGCCGGCGTCTACGAGATCCTCAACCGGCGGGACGTTCCGGTCGCGGTGGTGGTCACCGAGTACATAGATATCGCCCGCGCCTTCTATGAAGAAGAGGAGCCGCGCCTCGTCAACGCCGTGCTCGACCGCATCTCGCGCGACGTACGCGGCGAGGGCAGGGGCGAGAGGAAGGGCTCGGAGGACAGCGCTTCTTGAGCGTCGCGGCGGTCCGCTCCACAGCCATGCGGCAGACGCGCCGCAACGCCCTGGTGCTGGCGACGGCCCAGGCGATTGTCGGTGGCGGCACTCCGGCGGCCTTCGCCGTGGCCTCGCTCGCCGGTTCCTGGCTTCTGGCCGACGACAAGACCCTGGCGACGCTCCCCGTGACCGGCTTCAATGTCGGCGTCGCGGTGATGGCACTGCCGGCCGCGGCCTTGATGCGCGCCATCGGCCGCAAGAACGGGTTCATGGGCGGGGCGCTCGTGACGGCGGCCGGGGGCCTTCTCGGCGCCATGGCGCTGTTTCAGCAGCAGTTCTGGCTGCTCGTCCTGGCGATGGCGGTGGTTGGTGCCGGCGGCTCCTTCGTTCAGCAATACCGCTTCGCCGCCATCGACGGCGCGCCCGCCGCGTTTCGCCCGCAGGCCATCTCCTGGGTGCTCGCCGGCGGCGTCTTCGCGTCCGTCATCGGGCCGCAGATCGTCCGGTTGACGCAGAACGCGTTTCTGCCGATCCAGTTTGCCGGCGCCTATCTCGGCATCGCCGTTCTGGGGCTGATCGGCGCCGCCATCCTCTCCACCCTCCACATCGCCGAGGCTCCCGCCGCGCCGGTTTCCCATGATACGGCACCGCCGCGTTCCCTTTTTCGGATCGTCAGCCAGCCGCGCTTCCTCGTGGCGCTGATCTGCGGCGTCGGCAGCTACTCCATGATGAACTTCGTCATGACCGGCGCGCCGCTCGCCATCATCGACTGCGGCTACTCCGAGGACATCAGCACCCTCGGCATCCAGTGGCACGTCATGTCCATGTATGCGCCGAGCTTCTTCACCGGCGCGCTGATCGCGCGGTTCGGCAAGGTGCCGATGATTGCCCTTGGCCTTGTCATGGTGGCGGCGAGCGCGGGCGTTGCGCTGCAGGGGACGGAAATCTGGAATTTCTGGCTCGGCCTTGTGCTTCTCGGAACCGGGTGGAACTTCGCGTTCATCGGCTCCACCGCGATGGTGACGGACTGCTATGGCATCGCCGAGAAGGCGCGGGCGCAGGGCTTCCACGACTTCATTTTGTTCGGCGCGGTGGCACTCGCCTCCTTCTTCTCGGGACAGGTGCTGGCGAGTTCGGGCTGGCAGACGATGAACATCATCGTCTTCCCGGTGGTCGCGTTGTGCCTGATCGCTCTTTCTATTTTTGCATGGACGAATCGTCGCGGTTTAGCGGAGGATTAGGCTTCGCGGGCATCCCCGGCGCTTGACGGATGGGCGACCTGATATAAAGAGCGTCACCGGAAGCCACGCGCGCCTGCTCCGCAAGGAGCGGGCTTCGTGCGCTGTTAGAAGAGACCGGCGCCATGGCCGGCAGGTTGGGGACACGGCATGACGACAGTTCTGCTTTTGGTGATTTTATGCGGCGTGCTTTCGATCGCCTATGCGATCTGGGCTACCCGCTCCGTGCTGGCATCGGACCAGGGCACGGCGCGCATGCAGGAGATCGCAAGCGCGATCCGCGAGGGCGCGCAGGCCTATCTTGCCCGCCAATACATGACCATCGCCATCGTCGGCGTCATCGTCTTCCTGGTCAGCTGGTGGCTCCTTTCGATCTATGCCGCCATCGGCTTTGCCATCGGCGCGGTGCTCTCGGGGGCCGCCGGCTTCATCGGCATGAACGTGTCGGTGCGCGCCAATGTCCGCACGGCGCAGGCGGCCTCGCGCTCGCTTGCCGCCGGCCTCTCCGTCGCCTTCAAGTCGGGCGCGATCACCGGCCTTCTGGTCGCCGGCCTCGCCCTTCTCGGCGTCTCGGTCTACTTCTATGTCCTCACCGGGCCTCTCGGCCTCGCGGTTTCCGACCGCACCGTCGTTGACGCGCTGGTCGCGCTCGGCTTCGGCGCGTCGCTGATCTCCATCTTCGCCCGTCTCGGCGGCGGCATCTTCACAAAGGGTGCGGATGTCGGCGGCGATCTCGTCGGCAAGGTCGAGGCCGGCATTCCCGAGGATGATCCGCGCAACCCGGCGACCATCGCCGACAACGTGGGCGACAATGTCGGCGACTGCGCCGGCATGGCGGCCGACCTTTTCGAAACCTACGCCGTGACCGTCGTCGCGACGATGATCCTCGGTGCCATCACCTTTGCCGGCACTGCTGTCGTCGACAGCGTGATGCTGCTGCCGCTCGCCATCTGCGGCGCCTGCATCATCACCTCGATCGCTGGCACCTTCTTCGTCAAGCTGTCGCCGAACGGCACGATCATGGGCGCTCTCTACAAGGGCCTCTGGGCCTCGACGCTCCTGTCGATCGTCGGCCTTGCCATCGCCACCTGGGGCACGGTCGGCTTCGGCGACATTGGCCAGACCGCCAAGGGCCTCGAGATCAGCGGCCTCAGCCTCTTCTTCTGCGGCATCATCGGCCTTGCCGTCACCGGTCTCATCGTCTGGATCACCGAGTACTACACCGGCATCAACTATCGCCCGGTGCGCTCGATCAGCCAGGCGTCCGTCTCCGGCCATGGCACGAACGTGATCCAAGGCCTGGCCGTCTCGCTCGAGTCGACCGCGCTGCCGACGATCGTCATCGTCGCCGGCATCATCTCGACGTATCAGCTCGCCGGCCTCTACGGCATCGCCATCGCCGTGACCACCATGCTCGGCCTTGCCGGCATGATCGTGGCGCTCGACGCCTTCGGCCCCGTGACCGACAATGCGGGCGGCATCGCCGAGATGTCGGGCCTGCCGTCGGACGTTCGTAAGTCCACCGACGCGCTCGACGCCGTCGGCAACACCACCAAGGCCGTGACCAAGGGCTACGCCATCGGATCGGCCGGCCTCGGCGCCCTGGTGCTCTTCGCCGCGTACAACTCCGACCTTGCCTATTTCGTCGAGCAGGCCTCGGCGGGCAACGGCAGCGGCGAGTTCAGCTACTTCCAGGGCGTTGCGCCGGACTTCTCGCTGACCAACCCCTACGTCGTGATCGGCCTCTTCCTCGGCGGTCTCATCCCGTTCCTCTTCGGCGGCATCGCGATGACCGCCGTGGGGCGCGCGGCGAGCGCCGTCGTCATCGAGGTGCGCCGTCAGTTCAAGGAAAAGCCGGGCATCATGGCCGGCACCGAGCGTCCTGACTACGCCCGCGCCGTCGACATGCTGACCCGCGCCGCCATCCGCGAGATGGTGATTCCCTCGCTTCTGCCGGTCCTGGCTCCGATCGTGGTCTACTTCCTGGTCTATGCCATTTCCGACAAGAGCCAGGCGTTCTCGGCGGTCGGCGCGATGCTCCTCGGCGTCATCGTCACCGGCATCTTCGTCGCCATTTCCATGACGTCGGGCGGCGGCGCCTGGGACAACGCCAAGAAGTCGTTCGAGGACGGCTTCGTGGATTCGGCCGGCGTCAAGCACTTCAAGGGCTCCGACGCCCACAAGGCTTCGGTGACGGGCGACACGGTGGGCGATCCCTATAAGGATACGGCTGGTCCGGCGGTGAACCCGGCGATCAAGATCACCAACATCGTCGCCCTGCTGCTCCTCGCGGTTCTCGCGCACCTCTAAGCGGCCTTCGGTCCAGACTGGACCGGCGACAATCGACCTTTGGACCCGGCGTCACAATCGTGGCGCCGGGTCTTTCTTTTCCGCATGGGGCTTCGGGCGACTGCCTGCAGCGAGGGCCGACGGCCGCTTCGCTGAACGAGAGTGCGAAACGGAAGTCCAGATACGACGAAGCCGCCGCGATGGGCGCGGCGGCTTCGGTATGGGTCTTGATTGTGAGCTGGCGTCAGCCGCCGAAGATGCCCTTGGCCGCGTTGCCCGCGCCACCTGCGCTGCCGGTGTCGGACAGGATCTGCATCAGGAAGCTCGAATCGGCGCCGCCCGTGGGCGTGGTGCGCGAGACGAAATCGAAGACCTTGCCGTCCTTCAGGCCGTAATTGGCGATCCGCCCGACCTGATTGTCCTTGTTGAAGTAGATGGCGAGGATGTGCTGATCGACCACCTTCGGGCGCATGAAGGCGAGGGGGCGCACCCGCTTCTGCGAGAAATAGTAGAAGACCTCGTTATCGAACGTCGCCGTGGTGGAGGGAGAACCGAGCGCGAGAAGGACCTGCTCGCGGCTGGAACCCACCGGCACCATCTCCAGCGTCTTCTCGTCGATGATATAGCCCTGGTTCAAGACTTCGCCGGTCTGACAGCCGCTGACGATCGCGCTCGTGCCGATCATGGCACAGACCGCGACGGGGCGGAGGAAACGGGCTGAACGGATCACGCGACAACTCCTTCTCTGCGGACATGCAGAAGATTCGAGGCTGCGCCGCAAAATGCGGCGGTTTAGCGTCTCAACCGCAGTTTTCGGCGTGCCCTCGATAAAGCACCTCGCCAAACGTTGCAATCGCGTCGATGCTGTGTCAGGGGCAGGCTTGGGAAAGCAAAACGTCCAGGGCGATGTTCAGGCTCTTCGAGGCAAGAAAACAAAATCGCAAGATCGTCGATCGGCTGTACGCCGAGATTGTCGAAGCAGCGCGAGAACCGGCTCTCTATATCGAAATGGGCTTGGCCGATACGGTCATGGGTCGATTCGAGGCGCTCACGATCCATGTCTACCTGATTCTCGCCCGTTGCCGGGGCGAACCATCTCTGCAGGCATTGGCGCAAGACCTGGTCGACCGCTTTATCGCCGATCTCGATCGATCGATGCGTGAGTTAGGGGTTGGCGATCTTTCTGTACCGAAGAAGATGCGCCACTTTGCCGGCATGTTCTACAAGCGCGTCGCCGCCTATGACGCGGCGATCGTCGCGGGCGACCGTGAAGCGCTGGGGCAGGCCCTGGCCGCTCATGCGCTGCCCGAGGCAACTTGTGCGGATGCCGCTGACCGCCTGGCCGACTACATGCTGACCAGGAAGTCGAGCTATGAAGCTTTGGCTGCGGAGAATTTTCTCCGTGGCGAGCTGTCACCTTAGGTCCTCACCATGTCATTGTCGAACAACAGCGCGGCCGCGCCGATCCATGTTCCCGTGCCGGGGCGGCCCCATCGCGATAAGCTGTCGATTGCCTGGGAGGCGGACCAGAAGGCCCTGGAGGCGCTGGCAACCTATCTCGACATCTTGAAGGTGGAGAGCTTCGCGCTCGATCTCGCCGCCTCGTCGTGGCGAGGCGAGGGGGTGCGGATCGAGGGGCGACTCACGGCGTCTGTCCAGCAAGCCTGTGTCGTCACCCTCGAACCCGTTCCACAGATCATCGACGAGCCGGTCGATGCCTTCTATGTGCCGGTCGGGTCGAAACTCGCCCAGCGGCTCGAGCGCTCGCAGGCCGAGACCGAGGTGGAAGTGGACCCCGAGGGCGACGAGACACCGGAAATCTTCTCGGGCGATACGATCGACGTCGGCGGCCTCGCCACGGAGATTCTTGCCGTGGCGCTCGATCCCTATCCCCGTGCGCCCGGTGCCGCCTTCGAGGTGGAGGAGGACGGCGAGGACGATACGGTTTCGCCTTTCGCGGTCCTCAAGGGGCTGGGCTCCGGCACCGGCGGCAAGTCGGAATGAGCGCGTGGCTGCAGTTGTCACAGGCGCCAGAATGACTATCTTGCGCGCCGCAGACGCGGCGAGCGCCCGTCATGGGACGAAAGCGAGCGAATATTGAGTTCTTCCTCCGCTATCACGGTTTCTCTCGACCTCATGGGGGGCGATCACGGACCCTCCACGGTCATTCCTGGGGCCGAGCTCGCCTTGCGGCGTCATCCCGACCTTCGCTTCGTGCTCTTCGGCGATGAGGCCGTGGCGCGGTCGTTGCTGGATCAGGCGCCGCGCCTGAAGCAGCAGTCGGTCTTCCACCATTGCGAATTGTCCGTTCGGATGGACGACAAGCCCTCGCAGGCGCTGCGCCAAGGGCGCTATCGCTCGTCCATGTGGCGAACGCTGGAGGCGGTGAAGTCCGGCGAGGCCGACGTGGCCGTATCGGCCGGCAACACCGGCGCCCTGATGGCGATGGCCAAGTTCTGCCTTCGTACCATGGCCAATATCGAGCGGCCTGCCATCGCGGCGATCTGGCCGACGCTTCGCGGCGAAAGCATCGTGCTCGACGTTGGCGCCACGATCGGCGCGGATGCTCAGCAGCTGATCGACTTTTCCGTGATGGGTGCGGCCATGGCCCGCGCGCTCTTTCATATCGAGCGCCCGACCGTTGGCCTCCTGAACATCGGCGTCGAGGAAGTGAAGGGTCAGGACGAGATTCGTGAGGCCGGGCGCCTTCTTCGCGTCGCCGAGACTCAGGGGCTGGACTATCACGGCTTCGTCGAGGGGGACGATCTCGGCAAGGGGACGGTTGACGTTGTCGTGACCGAGGGCTTCACTGGCAATGTTGCGCTGAAGACGGCGGAGGGCACGGCCAGGCAGATCGCCAGCTATCTCAGGGCTGCGATGGAGCGCACGTTGCTCGCCAAGCTCGGCTATCTCTTGGCCAAGAGCGCGTTCCAGCGCTTGCGGGACAAGATGGACCCGAGCAAGGTCAATGGCGGGGTCTTCCTCGGGCTGAACGGCATCGTCATCAAGAGCCATGGCGGAACGGACGCCGAGGGTATCGCAGCGGCGATCGACCTCGCCTACGCCATGGCGAAAAACGGTTTGAGAGACAAGATCGAAAGGGACTTGAACGGCTTCCATTTGCGCATCTCCGATGATGTCGCGGCCGACGAGTCGGAGAAGAGCGCATGAGCGTCGCAAGGTCGCTGATCAGAGGAACGGGTTCGGCTCTGCCTGCGCGCGTCTTCACCAACGATGACTTCGCCGGAATTGTCGAAACGTCGGACGAATGGATTCGCCAGCGCACCGGCATCGTCAGTCGTCGGATCGCGGGTAAGGGCGAGACCACGGTTTCGCTCGCCGTGGAAGCCGCCGAGAAGGCGCTTGCCGCCGCCGGCGTTTCCGCCGAGGAGATCGACCTCATCGTCCTGGCGACGGCGACGCCGAACAACACCTTTCCGGCGTCCGCCGTACAGGTCCAGGAGAGGCTCGGCATCCGCCACGGCTTCGCCTTCGACATGCAGGCCGTGTGCAGCGGCTTCGTCTACGCGCTCACCACCGCGGACCTCTACCTCCGGGGCGGGATGGCGCGCCGGGCGCTGGTGATCGGGGCTGAAACCTTCTCGCGCATTCTCGACTGGGAGGACCGCACGACCTGCGTGCTCTTCGGCGACGGCGCGGGGGCGGTCGTCCTCGAGGCCGGTGAGGGCGAGGGCACCTCTTCCGATCGCGGCATTCTCGTCTCGCGGCTCCGCTCCGACGGCTCGCACGAAAAGAAACTCTTCGTCGATGGCGGACCTTCCTCCACCGGCACGGTCGGAAAGCTCCGCATGGAGGGGCGCGAGGTCTTCAAACACGCGGTCGCGATGATCACCGATGTCATCGAGGATTCGTTCTCGGCGCTGGGTATCGGCCCGTCCGACATCTCCTGGTTCGTACCGCATCAGGCAAATCGTCGCATCATCGATGCTTCAGCCAAGAAACTCGGAATCGCCCCGGAAAAGGTGGTCGTGACGGTCGACGTCCACGGCAACACGTCGGCGGCGTCCATCCCCCTGGCGCTCGATACGGCGGTGCGCGACGGTCGCGTCAAGAAGGGCGATCTCGTGCTTCTCGAGGCGATGGGCGGCGGCTTCACCTGGGGCTCCGTCGTCATCCGCTGGTGAGCGTTATCGCTTGATTCATCACGGTCTTTCGGTATTGTAAGGCCCTCTGTGACCGGAGGCGGTTGAGGGGCTCCTCTTGAGGTCTAAAGGAAATTAGGGGACGCGGATGGGAGACAAAACGCTCACTCGAGCCGATTTGGCGGAAGCCGTCTTTCGCAAGATCGGGTTGTCCAGGACCGAGTCTGCCCACCTTGTCGAGACGGTTCTCGAAGAGATCTGCTCGACCATCGCTCGAGGTGAATCCGTCAAGATTTCGTCCTTCGGTTCCTTCGTCGTTCGCAGCAAGAACGAGCGGATCGGCCGGAACCCGAAGACCGGCGAGGAAGTGCCGATTTCGCCGCGCCGGGTGGCGGTTTTCAAGCCGTCCAATGTGATGAAGGACCGTATCTTGTCCGCCCACTGCAAGCGCCAGCGCACCGGGGCTGTCGTTCGCGAACCGATGAAGGCCGCGGCCGAGTAGGCCGCGTCGCGATCTTTCGATGACCGACAAGAGCGCCGATGCCTTCCGTACCATCAGCGAGGTGGCCGACGATCTCGGATTGCCGCAGCATGTGCTGCGCTTCTGGGAAACCCGCTTTTCGCAGATCAAGCCGCTGAAGCGCGGCGGCGGCCGGCGCTACTACCGCCCCGACGATATCGAACTCCTCAAGGGTATCCAGTTCCTCCTCTATGAGAAGGGCTTCACGATTCGTGGCGTCCAGCGCATCCTCAAGGAAAATGGAAATCGGTTCGTGATCGCCATCGGTTCGGGTGATCTCAGTGGCCTTGATAGTCTGGCGGCGGGCCGCGCGCAGAGTTCGGCTACCCCGGAAGACGCGCAGACCGAGGATGAGGATGACGTGATCGTTGGCGAGAGCGTTTCGCCGCGTCCTATCGCCGGTCTTCTGCCCTCGCTTCGCCGCCATCACGAGACGAACGATAAGATCGCGGGGCTCAACAAGCCCGACGAGAAGAAGCTCAACGAGGCCATCCTGGAGCTTCTGGAGTGCAAGCGCCTGCTCGACCAGGTGCGGTGATCAGGCCCTTAGCCGGCCGATGTCGACGTTCGCTGCCGGAGCCTCGCAAGACATTTCTTGTTGCGTGCTCCTGACGACCTTTTTCGGCTTCGATGACGGCCCCGGTTCCGCGGATGTGGATTTTCTCCTTTAGCTGCGCGAACCATGTTGAACTCCCGCGTCGGGCTCTCTATAAGTCTGCGCGAAATCGGAGCGTAGCGCAGCCTGGTAGCGCACCTGAATGGGGTTCAGGGGGTCGGAGGTTCGAATCCTCTCGCTCCGACCATTTCAAGCCACTGACAGAATCAATGATGGCTTGAGTGATCCTTCACGACATTCCCCTCGTATCTGTCGATCCTGACGCCGCAGTTGTGGCTCGGGCGGAAACTTCTCGGTGTGTTTCCGCCAAACCGCGTGAGCGAGAATCCGCCGTGCGGTGACAATGTGGTGCCCTGACGCGGCAGGAGCCCGAGGCGTCGGACAGAGCGCTTGCGCTTCCAGCGTTTCCTCGATCAAACCGACTGGGTCGCCTTGCCGGGATCAATCCGCCTCCGGCAAATCCGGTCCACGCCTTCGATCCGCGCCGATCTTCATCGACCACACGTTCAGTGACGGTCCCTTCGTAAGCGCCGCGCGGGCATGCTTGTGGGCCGCCTCTACGATCGAGTCGGGCAAATCTTCGTGCAAGGGCGGCCTTTCTTAAATTGCGCCCAGGTGCCGGCGAGAGCGTGTAACGCCTCGCTGTTCAGACGTTCGTCGCGAAGTCTCATCCCGAAGCTCTCGCAACAGCCGTTCTGCCATGGCTGTTGGGCTCGATGGGCTCGATTCTCGCGCCCCATCGACGCCTTTATCCCTCGCCGCATTCGCGATGCGCTCCGAGACCCTGTCGGCCGCACGTGGGCGGGAACTGCGCATCGCATGAATAGCTCGGTCGGGGATGTAGATAGCGTTGATCAAGTTCAGCGTTCGACAGAGGCGCAGGGTCCGCTCTTTGCGACACCCGCTGAACGCGATCGAACCAAGTGGGACGAGGCGATGATCCTCCTCGAGGAGGCCGGGCGATGCAAAGCCGGTGGGGCAGATTGTCGCTCAATGCCTTTGCCGTCGCGCGGAGCGACCGGCCAAACGCCCGTATTCCCGGCGCGGGGTCCATCCCTGCTGGCTTTGAGCATGAGCATCGGCAAGCGGAAAAGGTACACAAAACATAGAGACCGGTTGACCGAAAAAAAGAACCTCTCTATGGTCGCGCTATCGATTGGCCCGATAAAGCGCCTTGGTGTTCTACTCCTCGGCCGCGGTCGTCGGTGCCCGCACCTGTCGGATGGCAACGCGTCATCCGCCCGTTCCAAGGACCGATACGTTGCTTGACATTGACACCACCAAAATCGATTTCCTCGTCACCGAGACCATGGCTGACGAGGCGGAGCATCTGCTCTCGAGCGGCCTTTCTCAGGTGAACGCCATATTCGCATCGCTAGGCGGGGACCGGCGGATCGAACGGGTGGTGTTCGTGGCCTGCGGCTCGCCGCTGTGCGCCTGCCAGACCGCCGCGATGTTGCTGGCCCAATACTCGACGGTGCCGTGCGCCGCGTATTCCGGTTGGGACTTCCTTGACCGCACTCCGGCCGGCATCAACGCGACGACCCTTGTGGTCGGGGTCAGCGACTCCGGTAACACCGAAGAGGTCGCCAAAAGCCTTGCCGCAGCACGCGCAGCCGGCGCTGTCACTGTCGCTGTCACCAAGGACGCGACGGGCAACCGGGTCGCGGAAGCCGCCGAGCACGTCGTCGCGTATGGTGGCGCCGCAATCTGGGTTCTGCACTGCCTCGTCTGCTACGCGATCGTGATGGCCGTCATCGACTCTCACGGCGGGCATCCGGAGATCGACGCCCTGCGGGCGGACCTGCCCAAGCTTCCCGAGCTTCTGCGCCGCCTTGTAGCTGAGCAGGAGGCCCCCGCCAAGGAACTCGCGACCCGCGCTGTGCCCTGGTCGTTCATCTATACCGTCGCTGGCGGCAACCTGGTGCCACTGGGCTATAAAGAGGGCGTCATCACGATGCTCGAGTTCACCTGGACGCACGGCGCGGCGTTGAATGCCTCCGAGTTCCGGCATGGCCCTCTGGAAGTCGTCGAACAGGGTGTTCCTTACATCTTCCTGCTCGGCACCGACGGCTCACGGCACACCACCCAACGCTGCATCGACTTCGTCACCAAGTTGACCGACGACGTGCTGGTGTTTGACGCGGCCGAACTGAAGACCGGCCTCCACCAGGCGCTGGACCCGATCGCGCTGTTCGTCCCGCTGGAATATTTCTACCTGCACATGTCTCTCGGCAAAAATCACAACCCGGACGATCGCCGGTACTACGGCGGGCTCGTCGCGTACTGACGGGCTGCGACCGTGGGAGGCGGTAATGCGCATCGGAATGTTCACATCGGGGTACCAGCGGAACCCGCTGGACCACGTATTCATCGACGCGGCGCGGTTCGGCTACGACTATGTCGAGCTGTGGGGAGGGCGGCCTCACGCTTTCGCGCCTGACCTGCTCGCCGGCGATCTGGCGGGGATTCTGGACCTGATTCAACGCTACCAGGTCCCCGTCGAGGTCTATACGCCCGAGCACAATGCATATCCCTACAACTACATGATCGGCTCGGAGAGCCAGCGGCTGGACGCGCTCACCTACTTGCGGTCCTGCCTCGAGGCCGGTCACGCGCTCGGTGCTCGCTGCACGACGATCTCGGCCGGTCACGCGGGGTACGCCACTCCGCGTGTCGAAGTACGCAAGCGGTTGGTTCGCTCCCTCCGCGAGCTCGCCGATCATGCCGAACGGCTGGATCACTTGCTGGTGCTCGAAGCACTGACACCCGCCGAGTCGAACTCGTGCACATCGGCGGATGACCTGGTCGAAGTGTTGGACGCCGTGGGCTCACCCCGGCTGGCAGCGATGTGCGACATCGTCCCGCCGTTCCTCCGGCACGAGCCGATTACCGGCACGCTCGATCGGCTCGGCGACCGATTGGCGCATCTCCACATCGTTGATTCCGACGGCGTCACCGACACTCACCTTGTTCCCGGTGAAGGCGCCCTGCCGCTGCGAGAGCTGATGGCAGAGCTGGCGGAGGCCGGATACGCCGGCACCGCCACCATTGAGCTCGTCACGAACTACCTCCACGAGCCCCGGCTCTACGCTCGCCGTGCGTTGGCCAACCTGCGCGCACTGATGCGCGACTGAACGAGCCTTGCGCCGTCCTGCGTCCGCTTTTTGGGGGGACGGCACGCGGCACCTCTTGGCCCACATCGCAATGGGCTCGTCCATGACAAGGAGCACGTCCATGACAAGCAGCGCAGCGCATGACGGACATACCGGGCACCTCGCCCGACGCCTCGGACTCCCGGCCGCGGTGGCGATCTCGGTCGGCACCACGATCGGCTCCGGGATTTTCTCCTCGCTCGGCGCAGTCGCCGGTGCCGCGGGCACCGCCACGTTCGTTATCTTGGCGTTCGTGATCGGGGGGATTATGCAGATCCCGGCCAATCTCTGCTATGCGGAGCTCGCCACCGCCTACCCCGAGGACGGAGGCCAGTATATCTACTTTCGCGAGGCTGGATCTCGACCGCTGGCCTTCCTAACCGGCTGGATCAGCTTCTGGGCGACCGACCCGCCCTCAATCTCGATCATGGCCCTCGCGATCGTCAACTACATTGGCTACTTCGTCGGAATGACGCCGCTCGTCGGTGCCTTCGTCGCCACCGCTTTCGTCCTCGTTTTTATGGTGGTGCATCTGCGCTCGGTCGAGGGTGGCGGGCATTTCCAAACGATCATCACCGCCTTCAAGATCATTCCTTTCGTGCTGCTGATCGGTGTCGGGATGTTCTTCATGAAGGGCGATTACCTGTTCGCCGAAGCGGCGGTCGGCGCGCCGATCGGGATCATGGCCCTGCTTGCGGGTGTGTCTGCCACCACGTGGTCTTACGACGGCATGGCGTCGGTCTGCTATATGACCGGCGAGATCAAGGATCCGCAGCGGACCATGCCGCGGGCGCTGATCATCTCGGTTATCGTTGTGATGGCTCTATACGTGCTGCTTTCCACGGTGGCGGGCGGACTGCTGCCGATCGATGCGCTGGGGACCAGCGCTGCCCCCGTGGCGGACGCTGCCGCGAAGATTCCGTTTATCGGCAACGCCGCCGGCGCTGTCACAGCGGTCATGGCCATCATCGTCATCATCGGATCGCTGTCCAGCTGCATCATGTTCCAGCCTCGCATCGAATACGCTATGGCGAAGGACGGTCTGTTCTTCCGCTCGTTCGCCAAGGTGCATCCGCGCTGGCACACGCCGCACGTCTCGATCATCATGCAGTGTGCCGTCGCCATCGTGCTGATCTTTGCCTCCGATCTGACGGCTCTGCTTGGCTATTTCACGCTCGTGGCTTTGGTTAAGAACTTCCTCACCTTCGGAACGATCTTCGTTCTGCGCCGCAAGGTGCCCGGCTACCAGCCGAGCTGGCGCATGCCCTTCGGCTATCTCATGGCTGCGATCGCCATGTTTATGACCGGGACCCTGATCGTGTCGACGTTCTTCTGGGCACCGGTGCCGAGCTTGGTCGCCGCGGTCGTCGCCATCGCGACCGGCCTGCCAGCCTACTACTATTGGTCGCGTCACAACGCCGATATGGTGCGTGGGCCTGCCACGGCGGACGCCCGCGCGGAAGGCTGAGCGTTCACAAGCGCGACCGGAGGATAGAACCATGCAGCGACTCACAGTACGACCCGCCCAAGCGGTACAGGAGTTGCTGCAGGCGTACATCCGGCGCGAGGGGCTGCGCCCCGGCGATCGCCTGCCCGCCGAGCGAGAGCTCGCTGAACGGTGGGGCGTCAGCCGGGGGGCCTTGCGTGCGGCGATCCGCACGCTGTCCGAGGAACAGGTGCTCAGTCAGCGTCACGGGGCAGGAACCTTTGTCGCCACGCCCCGGGTGCTGCGTAACCTCCGCGACCTGCGCCCCTTTACACAGGTGGTCAGCGATGCGGGCCGAACCGTGCGCACTGAGGTGCTACATTGCACTGCCGTGGACGCCCACATGCAGCTCGCGGATCGTCTCGATCTCGATCCGGGCGAACGGGTGTGGCATCTGCGCCGGCGACGCTTTATCGACGGCCAGCCGGCCGCGGTGGAGGACTCCTATCTCGGCGTCCTTCGCTTTCCCGCCCTCGACGAGCAGGTGAGCGCGGATCGTTCCCTCTACGACATGATGTCCGAGAGCTACGGCATCGACGTGGACTGCGGATATCAGCGCCTGGAGGCCAGTGCAGCCGACCAGGCGGACGCCGAATTGCTCGAACTCCCGGTTGGAGAGGCGGTGTTCCGCCTGACGGGTGTTGCCGACGATGCCAACGGCGCGCCTGTCGAGTTCTTTACGTCGCGGGTCCGCGCCGACCTGGTGGCGTTCGCCAGCACTCTGGATGTCGCTCGTGTCTGAGCCTGGCGTCCGAGTTTCCAACCCTCAAACCTCGTGCCGCCCGGCCCTGGCCGCACGGTGATATTGCTTCCTAGGAGCCCTTCATGACCAGTATCGTCGCAGTTGGCGACAACTGCATTGACTACTACGCGGCGCTCGACGCCGCCCGTCCGGGCGGCAATGCCGTCAACGTCGCAGTGAACGTGGTTCGTTGCGGGGGCCAGGCGGCCTATGTCGGCGTCGTCGGCGACGATCACCACGGCCGGCTGCTGCTCGATGCTCTGCGCAACGAAGGCGTCGACATCAGCCACGTGCGTATCGCGCCGGGCAAGACAGCTGTCACCCAGGTCTCTCTCGACAACGGGGAAAGGGTGCTGGGCGAGTATGACGACGGGGTGCAGGCCGACTTTCGGCTTACCGACAGCGACCTTGCATTCGTCGCTCAGCACGACCTGCTGACTGCGGGCTTGTGGGGGCATGTCGAGCATGACCTGGCGGCTGTCCGCGCGCTCAATGTTCCCATTGCGTTTGACTGCGCCACCGAACCGGGTCACGCGATCGTCGACGTTGCACTCCCCTCGGTCGACGTCGCCTTCTTCTCTGCCGACCGCGCGCCGGACGACGCGCTTCGGGATCAGCTTCGCTCACTCGCTGCCCGGGGGCCTCGGCTGGTCGTCGCGACGCTCGGGGAGTATGGCTCGGCCGCCTGGACGGAAGGCAGGATGATCACCTGTCCCGCCGAGCCAACTCGAGTGGTCGACACCATGGGTGCCGGAGACAGCTATATTGGAGCTTTCTGCTGGGCTATGGTCACTGGGGCTTCAATTGCGGACTGCATGAAGGCCGGCACCCGTTCGGCGACGCGCACCCTCTTGCTCGACGGGGCTTGGTGACCGGGTGTTCGGGGAGGACGGAATTGGGAACTGACGGCCCCGCATTGCCCCGGTATCTGGAGCTGCGTCGCTGGCTGCGCCGGCAGATCGAGGAGGGGGCGTTCCAGCCCGGATCTACGATCCCCTCGCTTAATGAGCTCGCGGCCGAGCGGGGCGTGAATCGCCTCACTGTCCTCAAGGCTCTTGAGCCGCTGGTGGGCGAGGGTGTGCTGAAGCCGGTGGTCGGCCGGGGCTTCTTCGTGGTTGGCGAGGCCGTCGCCCGCGAGCTCGAGACGCTCGACGGATTCACTCGGACGATGACCGAGCGGCATGCTCGACCGTCCGTCAAGGTGTTGACCAAGGCGTTGCGTTCGGCCGGTCCCAAGCATGCGGCCACGTTCGGGATCGCCGAGGACGATGATCTGGTGCTGATCAAGCGCCTATGCCTTGCCGGTGGCGAGCCATTCTCTCTTGAGGAGATATTGTTCCCGGCAAACCTCCTGCCGGACTTGGATGCCTTGGATCTCCAGGTCTTCTCGCTCTACGAGCTGTTCAGCTTCTACGGCGTCACGCTATCGCAGGCGTGGCAGACGGTCGAGCTGACGCGCCTCGACCAGAAGGATGCGCGCACCCTCGGCATTACCGCCGATACCGCGGTCCTGCTCTTTCAGTGCACAAGCCGGGACGCCGACGACCGGGTCGTCGAGTTCACCCGCACGTACACCCGCAGCGACCGCGCGAACTTCGTCATCCACTTTCGCCGCTGACCCCCTGGCTGGGGGAGACATTGGGTTTCGCCATGACTTTGCCGACAATCGATCTTCTGCTGCGCTCCAATCTGATCTTCACGCCCTCCGGCCTCATCGATGGTCATGTCGCCGTCGCCGACGGCCGGCTCGCTGCCGTTAGCCCTGGAGCCCCGGACTCCAGGCTCCTTGCTTCCGCTGCCGAGGTGCTTGACCTCACCGGGCACCTGGTGGCTCCCGGATTCATCGACGTGCATACGTTTTTCGTCGGATGGCTCGCCGAGCGGGAAGGTAAAACGATCGACGACCCTTCCCTGTTGGCTAATCCTGCAGGGGTGCGGGACGGGTTCGCCGCCTACCAGCGGCTGCTGCACAGCCGCGGCGTCACCACGGTGAAGGAGATGACCTTCGACGCGGAGAGAGGCATTCCGGAGCTGCTGGCTTCGCTTCAATCCGACGGTGCGCTGAGCCTGAATGTGCATGTGATGTCCCAGCCGGTCGATGCACCTCTCGACCTCGACACGGGCCGGCGTCTCGATGCGTTGCTGACCGGTCCGAAGGTGCGGTTCAGCGGCTTCAACATCATGACCGACGGCTCGCTCAGTGATCATGAGGCGGAGCTGCTGGAGCCCTACGTCGATGGCGTGGCTGGTCCAGTCGTCGATTGGCCGGCTATCGAGAAGGCCGTTCTGGCTGCGGACGACGCGGGATTCCGAGTTGCGCTCCATGCGCAGGGCGACCGTGCGGTTCGCCGCTCGCTTGACCTACTGGAGCGTTGCCGCCGTGACGAGTCGGGGCGGTTGCTACTGCGGCACGCCCTGACGGATCTCGAGATGACCGACCCTGTCGACCTGGCTCGTATGGGGCGGCTCGGCGCGGTCGCCGAGGTCTATCCGCAGATCACGTCGCGCCGGACACACGAGCAGGCTGCCGAGCTGCTGGACACCAAGGTTGGCCCGGAGAGGCGCAACCGGTTTTGGCAGCGGCGCGCGATGGCTGAGGCGGGCGTCGTTCTGGCTTGCGCAACCGACCTGCCCTTGCTGATCCCGGATATCCCCGCCTCCGTGGACCACGCCTGCTGGGGACGTTTCGCCGACGGAGGGGCGGCACTCGTCGACGGCCGAACCCTGGCCCCCGATGAGCTTTTGCGAGCGTGGACCGCCGGCGGCTCCTGGGATCTTGGCACAGAACAGGAGACAGGCGCGCTCGTCACAGGGCTTCGGGCTGACATTGCGGTGTTGGACTCCAACGTGCTTACGGCGAGGCCAGAGGCGCTCGCGGCCATCGAAGTGGTCCTAACGGTGGCCGAAGGACGGATCGTGTACCGACGCTGATCAGACCGATGCGGGGCTGGCAGGCCGTGCCATGACGAAAGCCGCTCGATGAGTTGAAGGCATCTGCCGAACGCGGCTCGGGGCGAGACGGACCATCGCCTGCGGGCGAAGACCGCGCCTGCAGTCGTCGCAATGGCTGCCGCAAGAAAAAAGGCGACGATCGGTCCGGCGCGCGCTCCTGCCCCGGATTGGCAGGATGGTCGAGAGTCGTCTATACGCTTGGCGCTTCTCGGTCGGAGCTCGATCATTGGAAGTCTGCGTGGCGCGAAATGAGAAACGAGGCGGCCGGATCCTCGTCACAGGCGGAACCGGCTTCATTGGCCGGCATGTGGTGGCCGCCTTGCTGGAGCAGGGTCGCGAGATCGTTCTCGCGGTTGGTTCCAATTCTCTCGTCCCCGCGAATTTCCAGAAGACCGCGACCGTCCAGACGATCCCGGACGGTTTCGATGAGCTGGATGTCTCGCTCTTCGAGGGGGTAGACCAGATCGTTCATCTCGCCGGGTTGGCGGCTGTTCCTAGAGGGGAGCCGGAGCCGCGAAAGGCACTCGAGAGCGCGAACATTCTGCTCACCCGGCAGCTTGTGAAGTTGGCCACGACGCTTGAGGTCGGCTCCTTCGTCAACATGAGCAGCGTTAGGGCAATTGTCGGTAACAGCTCGGGGGGTGTCGTCGATGACGCCTTGGATGAAGAGCCCCTGGACCTCTACGGCCAAACCAAGCGAGAGGCCGAAAAGTGCGTCGAAGGCCTTGCTCACCGGGGAGCATTCGCAATCTCTCTTCGGCCGCCTTTAGTCATAGGATCGGAGGCGAAAGGCAACTGGCGCAGCTTGATGAAGCTCGCCGCGACGGGGTGGCCGCTGCCTTTTGCATCTGTCCGCAACGAGCGCAGTTTCATCAGCGTGCAGACATTGGCCGAGGCTATCGTGCTCCTCTGCGGCCGCGCTTGGCCGGCCGAGGCGTCGGGAGAATACGCCATTGCCGATCCGGCGCCGCTGTCTCTTGCTGAAGTCATCAGGCTTCTGCGCGTCGGCATGGATCTGCCACAGCGCATTTTCTTCTGCCCGCCTGCCGCCTTCGAGCTCATGGGCAAACTGACGGGACGCAGCAGGCAGGTCGCGGGTCTGACCGGATCTCTCAGGATCGATCCCTCCCGATTCTATTCGACATTCGGATTTACGCCGACCCTTTCGCTCGCAGAGGCGATCCGGATGGCCGGCAGGGACTACCAAATCAAGGCCGGGCGCCAACATTTCGCGCCAGGCTCCTGAACCCAATTGCCAATGAACCCAGTCAGCGCTCGGCTAATAGCCGGGTTTGGGAGTTTTGATGAAGCGGACTTTCGACTTGGTGCTGGCATTGCTGCTGCTACCCTTCGCTTTGCCGATCGTCCTCGTACTGGCAGCGGTGATACGTTCGACCACGGCGGGGCCCGCCATATTCCGGCAGGTGCGGGTGGGGCGCGAAGGCAGGCCGTTCGTATGCCTCAAACTACGCACGATGCGGACGGACACCCTGAACGCTCCCAGCCACGAGGTTGGATCATCGGGTGTTACGTCTGTCGGCCGGGTGCTTCGGCGCACGAAGCTCGATGAGCTGCCGCAACTGTGGAACATCCTCCTTGGCGAAATGAGCTTTGTCGGGCCCCGTCCTTGTCTGCCCTCGCAGACCGAACTGATCGAGGCCCGCCGTGCCTATGGGCTCGATGCAATCCGCCCGGGCATCACCGGCGTCTCGCAGGTCAAGGGTGTGGATATGTCCAATCCGGCTCGGCTCGCGGCACTGGATGCGACCTATCTCGACAACATGTCATTGACGAACGATCTGCGCCTGATGGCGCTCACAGTATTCGGGGCCGGACGCGGCGACAGGCTCAACGCATCCCGTTGACGCGGCCGCCATTGCCGAGAACTCGACGCCATCCTCGTCAAACTGGATCAAGAGCGTCGGCCTTGTTGGTCGAAGCGGGCTGAACTTTTGCGTGCTCCGCCATGCGCCGTGGCAAGGCGGGCAGCACTGCCTGCCTGAGAAGCAGGGAAGCCGGATGTTTCAAGCCGGCAAGGCCGTCGGCTCCGGCCTCCTCGACGATGCGGCCTTCGTCCATCACCAGGGCGCGGGCGGCGAAGCGCTCCACCAACCTCAGGTCATGGGTCACGAAGAGATAGGCGATGGCCTCGCTTCGCTGTAGCTGCGAAAGCAGATCAAGGGCCGCCGTCTGGAGGTGGATGTCGAGATTGGAGACGGCTTCATCCAGAATAATGAGCTTGGGTCCCGCCGCCAAGGCGCGAGCAATGCAGACGCGCTGAAGCTGGCCGCCGCTGATCTGCGAGGGCAACCGCGTCGCGATAGAGGCGGGCAATTCAACCATCTCCAACAATTCGCTGACGCGGGCTTCGCGCTCCGCCGCATCCAGCTCCGTCAGATGGCGCAACGGTTCGCCGATGATGGCGCTCACCGTGAAGCGCGGGTTCACCGCGCTCGGTGAATCCTGGAAGACCATCTGGATATCGCGGCGGAAGGCCCGTCGCGCCGGACGATCCAGCATGGACAGCGGCGTGCCGCGATAACTCACCTTGCCGGCGTCCGGTTTTTCCAGACCGGCGAGAAGACGAGCGAGCGTGCTCTTGCCGCAGCCGCTGCGCCCGAGCAGGGCGACCGTCTCGCCCTCGGCGATCGACAGCGAAACATCCTCCAGGGCCGTGCGCGCGACACCGGCGCCGACGAGCGAATGGGTGCGATAGCGCCGCGTCAGCGCCTCGGCTTGAAGCAGCGACATCAGGCGAGTTCCATTCCGTAGAGGGAAAGATGCGCGTTCACGAGAAGGCGCGTGACCGGATGGCGGGGCGAGGCGAACATCGCTTCGACCGGCCCTTCTTCCACCAGTCGGCCGTGGTCGATCAGGGCGACGTCGTCCGCAAGCCTGGCGACGACGCCCATGTCGTGGGTGACGAGGAGCACGCCGAGGCCGCGTTCCGCCACCAGCCGTTCCAGAAGATCGAGGATGCGCATCTGCACGACAAGATCAAGGTCGGTCGTCGGCTCGTCGGCGAAGAGGAACGGCGCGTCGCTGAGGAGCGCGAGCGCGATCATCATGCGCTGAAGCATGCCGCCGCTCATCTCGAAGGCGTGGAGGGGAAGGACTTGCTTGACTTCTTTAAGGCCGACTTCGATCAGTGCGGACGCGATCCTATCGTCGGCGTCGCTATCGAAACGGCCCAATGCCTTCAGCGTCTCGACGGCATGATCGCGCATGGTGCGCACTGGATTGAAGGCGCCGCGCGGGTTCTGCATGATCGCCGCGACATGGCGCCCGCGAAGCTCTTGCCACGTATGCGACCTGCCGTCGATCCGCACCTCTCCGCCTGTCTGGAAGACGCCGGGAGGAAGGACGCCGAGGCTCGCAAGGCAGGTCATGGATTTGCCCGAGCCGCTGGCGCCCACCAGAGCCAGGACCCGGCCGCGCTCGATGGTCAGCGAAAGGTTCTCGACCAGCGGACGAGGCGCGCCGGCGGCGGCGACCGTCATGGCCTCGATGGTGAGAAACGTCGGCATCAATGGACGTGCTCCGCCCGCAGGTGAGGGTCGAGACGATCGCGCAGCGCGTCGCCCAGGATGTTGAACGCCATGACGCTGACGAAGAGGGCGAGGCCCGGCCAGAAAATCAGCATCGGCTGGTTCCAGACGAACTGCCGCGCATCGCTGATCATGACTCCCCACTCGGGTGTGGGTGCCGTGACGCCGAGGCCCAGGAAGGAGAGGCCGGAGACATGCAGCATCATGTGGCCGATATCGAGCGTGGCCAGCACGACGAGCTGGGAGAGGGTTGCCGGCAACAGATGCTCCACGAAGGCGCGCATCCGACTGGCGCCGGCGAGGCGCGCCGCCAGCAGGAACTCGCGATGGCGTAGCGACAGGACGATGCCGCGCACTATGCGGGCGTACCAGGCCCAGTGGGAGAGGGCGATGGCAACGATGACGTTGACGAGTCCCGTGCCCAGCATGCCGATCATGAAGAGGGCGAGCACGAGCGTCGGGAAGGTAAGGAAGATGTCGGCGACGCGCATGATGATCTGGTCGATGCGTCCGCCGATGAAGCCTGATGCCCCGCCGATCGTGATGCCGAGGACAAGGATCACGGCGAGGGTGATGGCCACCGAGCCGAGCGAGACGCGCGTGCCGACGATGAGGCGCGAGAGGATGTCGCGCCCGAGATGGTCGGTGCCAAGCCAATGCGCGAGGCTCGGCGATTTAAGCCGCTCGCTCAGCTCAACGAGGTTGGGATCATAGGGCGCAATCCAGGGCCCGGCGATGACCGCCACGATCAGAAGCGCTACGACGAAGGTCGCGAGCCTGAGGCTGATCTGTCCCGCAAGACGGCGATGCCGCGACGGGGAATGCAAGACTGCTTCAGTCATTGCTGCCCCTCCGCGGAGAGGCGGATGCGCGGATCGACGAGGGCATAGAGGATATCCACCGCGAGGTTGCACAGCAGGAAGACCGCCACCATCACCAGGGTAAAGCATTGGATGACGGGGTAGTCGCGGTTCATGATGGCGGAGATGGCATAGCGCCCAACTCCCGGCCAGCCGAAGATGCTCTCGATGATCAGCGTTCCGCCCAGCATCTCGCCGACATGCATGCCCATGGCCGTGATGATGGGCAGCCAGGCATTGCGCAGAACATGCGAGCGCTCGACGTGGCGTTCGGACAGGCCGCGCAGTCGCGCGTAGCGAACGTGCTGTTGGCCGGCGACCTCCAACATGCTGGCGCGCAGGAGGCGGGCGTTGATGGCGAGCGACATGAAGGCAATGGCGACGGCCGGCATGACGATATGGGCGAGGCCGCCTCGCCCCATGGCGGGTAGCCAGCCGAGGTGGACCGAGAAGAGCAGCACCAGGAGGAAGCCGAGCCAGAAGTTCGGCATCGACACGCCGAGAAAGGCGAGAAAGCGAACCGCCTGATCCGGCCAGCGTTCGCGGCAGCGCGCCGCCAGCATGCCGAGCGGCACCGAGAGAGCGAAGGTCAGAGCCAGCGCGGCGCCGGCAAGCTGCAGGGTCGCCGGCAGGAAATGCAGGAGATCGGGCAGAACCGGGCGCTGGAGCGCATAGGAGGTGCCGAAGTCGAGGCGCCCCGCCTTGCCCAGCCAGTCGAAATACTGCACCGCCAGTGGCCGATCGAGGCCCAGCATCTCCCGCGTGTGTTCCAGGGCTTGCGGCGTTGGCGGCACGCGCGACAGGCGCAGATAGTCCATCGCCGGATTGCTGGGGCCGAGCCGCAGCATCAGGAAGATGACGAGCGAGGCGCCCAGCAGCATCGGCACGAGCAGGAGAATCCGCTTCAGAATGAAGGAGGCCATCTGATTTATCGGGCCTGGAGCTGGAGCCGATCGAAGGGGATCTCACTCGACATGGCGCCGAAAGGAACCTCGCCGACTTCCGGCTTGGCGACGGCAATCGCCGTTACATAGGTCAGCGGCAGATAGACCGCCTCCTCATGCAGCCGGGTCAGGATGTCCCGGTAGAGTTCCTGCCGCTCCGTCTCGTCCGTCGAAACCAGAACCTTGCCGATCTCGGCGTCGATCTCGGCCTTGTCGGCCAGCCCGAGTTGGGCCTGATAATCCGCATGCGATGGCACGCGCATCGAGCTGACGAAGGCGTGCGGATCGTAGGGTGCGCCCCAAGTGCGGTTGAAGATCATGCCGAAGCGGCCGTCGTGCTGGCGCGCGAAGACGCTGCTTTCCTCCTCGCCGAGCAGCCTCACATCGATACCGACGGCGCGCAGATCCGCCTGGATGATCTCCGCCATGGACTTGCTGACGGCATCGGTGCCGACGAAGCAGAGCTCGATGGATAGCGGCTGGCCATCCTTGGTTCGGATATCGCCGTCGCTGGCGGTGTGCCAGCCATCCTCTTCCAGAAGGCGTTTTGCCTCGGCCGGATCGAAATCGTAGGGCTTGAGGCCGAGATCGGCATAGGGAACGTTGGGCGCGAACAGCGTGTCGGCGCGAAGCTGCGTCCCATAGAGGACGGTCGCGATCATCGCGTCCTTGTCGACGGCATGGTTGATCGCCTGGCGCACGGCAAGATCGCATGTTGGCCCGCGGTTGGTGTTGAGCGCGAGCGATTTCGTCTCAAGCGGCCCGGAAAGGGCGGCCGTATAGTTTCCTGTCTGGCGGAATCGGTCGAAGGTGTCGGGAGAGATCGGCCCGTCCGTGCCGTAGATCAGGTCGATCTCACCTGTCTCGAACGCGATTGCCCGTGTGTTGGGATCGGGAATGACCTTGACGTCGATCTCGTGATAGACCGGCTTCTTGCCCCAATAGGTGTCGTTGCGAACAAAGACGTCCTCTTCGCCGAGCTTCGTCTCCGCCAGTTCCCACGGGCCCGTACCGATCGGCGCGGCGATGCCTTCTTTTGTCCCGCCGTTCTTGAACTGAGAGGGCGCGACGAAGCGGAAGGGGCGGGGCAGTGCCAGTTCCTGGAGAAGCGGATAATAGGAATCCTTGAGCGTCAGGCGCAGGCGGAAAGGGGCAACCACTTCCGCCGAGACGATCTGGTTGGCGAGTTCCAGCCAGGCGTGGCGCTGCCGATTGGCGAGCACCGCGTCAAAATTGGCCTTGGCGACGGCCGCATCGAACACCTCTCCGTTGGAGAAGGTCACATCCTCGCGCAGCTTGAAGGTATAGATACGGCCGTCCCGGGAGGCCTCCCAGGATTCGGCCAGCCAGGGCTCGATCGTTCCGTCAGGACGATAATGCACCAACGGCTCATAGACCATGTTCTGCGCGAACATCTGGTTCGGAGAATAGAGGTGTGGGTTGAGCGACCCGACATTGACCGGCCAGGAAAAGTTCAGCCGCTCGCCGGCCGATGCGACGCCGGGAAGTGGGGCAGCGATAGACAGCGCGATCAGCGCGCCTGCGAGGATTGGCCTGAGCAAGGAGGGCTCCCGGTACGACTCATACAGTATGATGAACCGATAGATTCCTCATACTTGGCATGTGGTCAACTGGACGTGGAGCCTATGCTGATGGCCGATTTGTCGCGCGCGGCGTTCTCGACGAAGACGCCTTACACATTTCGAGGTTCACTTCTCGAATGTTGCATAAGCCGCATGGGTCCGATGCGTCAGATGCAGGCTTATTAGTATGGAAGTTCTTAACTGCATGAATCTTCGGTGATTCCGGTGAATCCGCAGTTGTGTCGTTAATCGTATTGTCCTTCTAAAGTAGAAACTTCCTTGCAACCTTCCGGGCCTTCGTACATTTAGAAGGCATAAATCATTCGTTAAGGAGGTTGATGATGCAGAGCATGAACGTGCCGAGACTGTCTCCTGAGCTCCGTGCCATTCTGACCAAGGCGGCGCTGGCTGCCATGACGGTTGGGGCGCAGCGCCCGGACGGTTCCGTGTCTGCGCGCCCTGCCAATTGACCGGGTTGCGCCTGGTGCAGCCATCCGAGTACGAGTGGATGTAAGTCACATAAGAGGCCCCGCTTCGGCGGGGTCTTTTTTATGTGAGAGATTTGTCTGAGCCGCCGCGCGGGCGGTTCGGTGCGCAATTCTTGTGGATGCGGGCTCTGAGGCCCTCGGAGCGCGTCTCGGCGCCTCAAGACTGTTCCATATTTCCCATCAACATCTTATAAGCCGATCATGCAGGGCTGCTCCGCGAGAACGGGTGTCAGCCGCGCAAGAACTGCAGTGACGGCCGATGCAGGCGCGATGGGAGAAAGACGATGGCAACGGAGTGGGCCCCCACCAGTTGGCGAGGGAAGCCGATCCAGCAGGTTCCCGATTACCCGGACTTCCAAGTGCTGGAGAGCGTCGAGAAGCGCTTGAAAAGCTATCCGCCGCTGGTCTTCGCCGGCGAGGCGAGAAAGCTCAAGCAGTCGCTCGCGGCCGTTTCCGAAGGACGTGCCTTCCTGCTTCAGGGCGGCGACTGCGCCGAATCCTTTGCCGAGCATGGCGCCGACAATATTCGCGATTTCTTTCGTGCGTTCCTGCAGATGGCGGTGGTGCTGACCTTTGCCGCCGCCTCGCCGGTGGTGAAGGTCGGGCGCATCGCCGGCCAGTTCGCCAAGCCGCGTTCGTCGGGCTCGGAGACCCGCGATGGCGTGACGCTGCCCTCCTATCGTGGCGACATCATCAACGGCATCGACTTCGACGAGCCCTCGCGCCTGCCCAATCCCGAGCGGCAGGAGATGGCCTACCGCCAGTCGGCGGCGACGCTCAATCTTCTGCGCGCCTTCGCCCAGGGCGGTTATGCCAACCTGGAAAACGTCCACAGCTGGATGCTCGGCTTCCTGTCCGACAGCCCGCAGGCGGCGCGCTACCGGGCGCTCGCCGACCGCATCTCGGAGACGATGAGCTTCATGAAGGCCATCGGGATCACCTCCGAGGCGCATACGGCGCTGCGCGAGACGGATTTCTTCACCAGCCATGAAGCCTTGCTTCTCGGCTACGAGGAGGCGCTGACGCGCGTCGATTCGACCTCGGGCGATTGGTACGCGACCTCGGGCCACATGATCTGGATCGGCGATCGGACGCGGCAGCTCGACCACGCCCACGTCGAGTACTGCCGGGGCGTCAAGAATCCGCTCGGCATCAAGTGCGGCCCGAGCCTTGCGCCGGACGACCTTCTGCGCCTGATCGATGTTCTCAATCCCGCCAACGAGGCCGGGCGGTTGACGCTCATCGCCCGGTTTGGGCATGAGAAGGTGGAGTCGCACCTGCCGAAGCTCATCCGGGCGGTGGAGCGCGAAGGGCGGCGGGTGGTGTGGTCGTGCGATCCGATGCACGGCAACACGATCACCCTCAACCACTACAAGACCCGGCCGTTCGACCGCATCCTCTCCGAGGTGCGGAGCTTCTTCGACGTTCACCGCGCCGAGGGCACCCATGCCGGCGGCCTCCATATCGAGATGACCGGCAAGGACGTGACCGAATGCACCGGTGGCGCCCATGCGCTGTCGGCCGAGGATCTTTCGGACCGCTACCACACCCACTGCGATCCGCGGCTCAACGCCAATCAGGCGCTGGAGCTCGCCTTCCTGGTGGCCGAGCTGATAAAGAGCCACCGCATGCTGCCGGCAACGCAGAAGGCGGCGAACTTCTGATACTCCCGCCGTCCGCCGGCGCGTTACCGGCGGTGGACGGCAACGGGCGATGAACGCTCCGTTCGCTCGTTGAGCGGCTAATCGGCAATGCGCGTGCCGGCTATCTTTCTGGTCGAAGGAGATAGCCATGAACCGCTTGCCAACACTCTTCCTCTCTCACGGTTCGCCCGATGTGGCGATCGCAGAGACGGCGGCGACGCGCTTTCTGCGGGACCTCGCAGTTAGCCTGCCACGACCAAAGGCGATTGTCGTCGCCTCGGCGCACTTCGAATCGGACCGCGTCCTTTTGAGCGCCGACGCGAAGCCGGACACCATTCACGACTTTGGCGGCTTCGATCCGCGGCTTTATGACATGCGCTATCCGGCGCCCGGCGATCCGGAGCTTGCGGAGGATCTGGCGCGGCGACTGCGCGGTGTCGGCTTCGACGCGGCGGCGGTGCGCCAGCGCGGCTATGACCACGGCACCTGGGTGCCACTCATCCTGGCCTACCCTGAAGCGGACATTCCCGTCGTTCAGCTGTCCGTCGACCCCATGGCGGGGCCTGCGCATCATCTGAAACTCGGTCAGGCGCTATCGGCGCTGCCCTCCGAAGACGTGTTGGTGATTGGCTCGGGCTCCTTCACACACAATCTGCGGGCTGCCTTCACGGCCATGAGTGGCGGCCGGCGCGACGCCGAGGCGCCGCACTGGGTGGTCGAGTTCGCTGATTGGATGCGCGAGAAGATCGAGGCCGGCGATACCGAGGCACTCGTCGATTATCGGACGAGGGCGCCTTTCGCGGTGGAGAACCATCCGAGCGACGAGCACTTGATGCCGCTGTTCGTGGCGTTGGGCGCGGCGGGGGACGGCGGCCGTGTGAGGCGCCTTCATTCCAGCCACGACTTCGGGGCGCTCGCGATGGACGCCTATGCTTTTGGAGACTCGTGACGTTCTTTGGTCATCGCTCAGTCGTCAGAGAACGGGCTCGGCTCCTTGCCGCGGCGCATGACGGGAATGAACCGCAACCGCGGGCGGCCGTCGCTGTGGCCCTCGGGGAAGCGCGAACGCTTGATCAGAGCCGGCCCCCACTGACGCCATGCGAACCACAGGGTCAGGGCGACGGCGATGACGCCGAGCGTGATGCCGACGCCGCGTTCCAAAATTTCGAGATGGGCGAAGACGGAACCGATCGAGTAGCCGAAGACGTAGCCGATCGTGGTGAAGAGGCCGGCCCAGATCGCCGCGCCGACGAAGTTCAAGAGCAGGAAGCGAACGACCGTGATCCGCGACATGCCAAGGGCGATCAGTCCCGGAACGCGCAGGCCGTAGATGTAACGGTTCACGATGACGAAATAGGCTTGATAGCGCTCGACCAGGCGTAGCGCCTTGGCGAACTTTCGCCGCGCCTTCCAGCGCCGAACCCAGCGATGACCGGAGAAGAATCGGGCGAAGAGGAACACCGCGAGATCGCCGAGAAACGAGCCGATGAAGGCGAGGGCGGCCATCAGCTCGAAGGGGTAGACATTGCGATAGGCAAGAAAGCCGCCGATGATGGCGAAAACCTCACCCTCGACGAACGTGCCCGCAAAGACGATGAGCGGCCCAAACTGACTGATGAGAGCGAGGATCTGATACACGCTTTCTCCGCGCGGTCATTTTCCGGCCGACCGGGCCGAACTGTGATGAAGATGGCGATACTCGCCTTTGCCGAACTTGCAAAGACGGTACAGCAACAACGGTAAACTCCTCGCGTCCGATATCGGCTCTTGTTTCCGCAAGGTCTGGCGCAAAGGCAACCAGGGTGGCTCCGCGCGCTCGAAACTCAAGCCTTGGCCGGTACGAACGCGATATGGGGGCAGGCGCCGCGCGTTGCAATCGTGTCAGCGCCGCTTTACTCGTCCAGACAATTGAGCTCCACCTCCTCCATGACAGGCGAATGCGGCACGAATCCGGAAGACGCTCCGCGATCCGCCGCTCCCACCGACGCGCAGAGGGGCTTTTTGAATGATGGACCTGCCGAAGCCGGATGCGTTGGCGACTCTCGCCTTTGTTCTCGCAGGGCTCTTCCTTCTGCGCTTTCTGCTTCTGGTTCGCCGGCTTGATCGGTGGCAGGCGCGAGAAAACGGGGTTCGCGAGGGGGACTATCGCCGGTTCTTGCGCAAGGGGAGCTTCGGCGCCGATCTCGAACCGGAACGCACGATGGCGGTGCGTCAACTCGTCATGGCCGGTCTCTTCCTGGCTGCGGGGCTCAGCCTGTTCCTCTGGCTGTTTCTCACGGGGCAACCCGTTCGGTTCTCGCTGTGAAGGGCAAGCGAGTCGATTGCCAGAGCGCCGCCCCATGATCTAGTGAAGCTTCATGACCGTCACCGTTCGTTTCGCGCCGTCGCCCACCGGCTATCTCCATATCGGCAACCTGCGCACCGCGCTGTTCAACTGGCTTTTCGCCCAGCGGAGCAATGGCCGGTTCATTCTTCGCTTCGACGATACCGACCGCGAGCGCTCCAGGAGCGAATATTCCGAGGCGATCGTCGAGGACCTTGCCTGGATCGGCATCCAGCCCGACCGCGTCGAACATCAATCGCGCCGGATCGCGCTCTATGATGCCGCCGCAGAGCGGCTGAAGGCGGCCGGCGTGCTCTATCCCTGCTATGAAAGTGCCGAGGAGCTGGAGCGCCGCCGCCGTTTGCGGCGGGTGCGGGGGCTGCCGCCGATCTATGGCCGCGAGGCGCTGAAGCTGACGGAAGACGACAGGCGCAGGCTGGAGGCCGAAGGACGCCGGCCCCATTGGCGTTTCCTGCTGCCGAACTTCGCCGATGATCCGTTCTCGCCGCGTCGAACGGAGATGAGCTGGAACGACCTCGTGCGCGGCGAGCAGAGCGTCGATCTTTCCTCGCTCTCGGACCCGATCCTGGTGCGCGAGGAGGGCAGCTATCTCTACACGCTGCCCTCGATCGTCGACGATGGCGACCTTGGCGTGACGCACGTCATCCGGGGCGACGACCACGTGACCAACACGGGCGTGCAGATCGCGATCTTTCAGGCGCTGGGGCTGGCGGTGCCGGTCTTCGGCCACCACAATCTTCTCACCACGATCAGCGGCGAGGGCCTTTCGAAGCGCACCGGCGCCCTGTCGCTGAGGACGCTGCGCGATGAGGGCTACGAGGCCATGGCGGTTGCCTCGCTCGCGGTCGAAGTGGGCCTTTCCGGCTCCATCGAGGCGGCGCCCGATCTCGACGCGCTCGGCGAGCGCGCCGACCTTTCCGCCGTTTCGGGCGCGCTTTCGAAGTTCGATCCCGCAGAGCTCGACCGTCTTAATCGCGATATCGTCCACCGCATGGACTATGGGGCGGTGGCTCCACGCCTAGCGGAGCTTCCGATTCCCTCTGGCGAGGCGGAGGCGTTCTGGCAGGCGATCCGGGCGAATTGCGCGAAGGTGGCGGATGCCGCGCTTTGGGCGGATGTCGTCTATGGGGGTATCGCGCCGGCCGAATTTGCGGATGACGATCTCACCTTCGTCCGAGAGGCGTTCGAGCTTCTTCCCGAGGAGCCGTGGGACGGTGAGACGTGGAGCGTCTGGACGAGCGGGGTCAAGGCCGCGACTGGGCGCAAGGGGCGCGCGCTTTTCATGCCGCTGCGCCGAGCGCTGACGGGGCTCGACCATGGTCCGGAGCTGAAAGAGCTTCTGCCGCTGATCGGCCGGGAGCGGGCGCTGGCCCGCCGCCCCTGATCGAGGACGAGGCGCGGGCCGGCGGCGTTTCACCCGCCCGCGCTTTGCCGTGTTATTTTGCTTCCACCGCTTCGGCGATGGCGATGGTCGCCATGTTGACGATGCCGCGTCCCGTCACCGACGGCGAAAGGATGTGCGCCGGCTGAGCCGCGCCGAGTAACATCGGCCCCACATGAAGCGCCTCGGTGATGGCCTGGACGGTCGTCATGGTGATGTTGGCCGCGTCGAGGCTTGGGAAGACCAGCAGATTGGCTTCGCCGGAAAGCGTCGTTCCGGGCAGCAGGCGCTTGCGGATCTGCTCGGACAAGGCCGCGTTGCCGTGCATCTCGCCATCGATTTCCAGACCGGGGTCGCGCTCGCGAATGAGGGCGAGGGCGTCCCTGAGCTTGCGCGTGTCCTCCAGGTCGTCGCTGCCGAAGTTCGAATGCGACAAGAGGGCCGCCTTGGGCTCAAGGCCGAAGCGGCGGATCTGTCGGGCGGCCAGGACCGTCATTTCAGCGAGATCCTCGGCGTCGGGATAGCGCTGGAAATAGGTGTCGAGGAAGAACTTGGTCGTCTGCTGCGTAATCAGGGCGCTGAGGGCCGCGAATTTGCGCGTCCCTTCCTTGGCGCCGATGATCTGGATGATGTCGCGCGCATGGGCCGCGAAGCCACCCTCAAGCCCGCAGAGCAGTGCGTCCGCGTCGCCGCGCGCCAGAGCAACGGCGCCAATTACCGTGCGGTTGGTGCGAAGAACCGTGCGCGCCTGATCCGGGGTGACGCCCTTGCGGCCGACCTTGTCGAGGTAGAAATCGACATAGGCGCCGTAGCGCGGATCATCCTCGGGGTTGATGATCTCGAAGTCCTGGCCGGGACGGATCTTGAGGCCGAAGCGCTCCAGGCGTGAGGCGATCACCGGCGGGCGGCCGATGAGGATCGGATGTCCAATGCTTTCCTCGAGAATGGTCTGGGCGGCGCGCATCACGCGCTCGTCCTCACCATCGGAGAAGATGACGCGCTTGCCGGAGTTGTTGGCGATCTGGAAGATCGGCTTCATCATCAGCCCCGAGCGGAAGACGAAGCGGCCGAGGCGCTCGAGATAGGCGTCGAAATCGGTGATCGGGCGAGAGGCGACGCCGGAATCCGCTGCCGCCTTGGCCACCGCCGGCGCGATCTTCAGGATCAGCCGAGTGTCGAAGGGCGAGGGGATCAGGTAGGTCGGCCCGAAGACCGGAGTTTCCGATCCATAGGCGCGCGCGGCGCTTTCGGAGACCTCCTCGCGGGCGAGCGCGGCGATGGCGTCCACCGCCGCCTTCTTCATCTCCTCGTTGATCGCAGTGGCGCCGCAGTCGAGGGCGCCGCGGAACATGAAGGGGAAGCAGAGGACGTTGTTGACCTGGTTCGGGAAGTCGGACCGGCCCGTGCAGATCATGGCGTCCGGGCGCACGGCGCGCGCCTCATCCGGCATGATTTCCGGTGTCGGGTTGGCGAGGGCGAGAATCAGCGGCCGCGGGGCCATCTTGGCGACCATCTCCGGCTTGACCAGCCCGGCGCGGGAGAGGCCGAGGAAGATGTCGGCGCCTTCCATGGCCTCAGGAAGCGTGCGCAGGCTCGTCTCTCGCGCATAGACAGCCTTTGAATAGTGAAGGTTCTCCTCGCGGCCGGCATAGATCACACCCTTGCTGTCGCAGCAGGTGATGTTCTCCAGGCGGGCTCCGAGCGAAACGAGCAGGTTGAGGCAGGCGATCGCCGAGGCGCCGGCGCCGGAGGCGACGATCTTCACATCCTCGATCTTCTTGTCCGCGAGCATCAGAGCGTTGCGCACGGCGGCCGCGACGATAATGGCCGTGCCATGCTGGTCGTCATGGAAGACCGGAATGCCCATCTTCTCCACCAGGCGCTTTTCGACCTCGAAGCACTCCGGCGCCTTGATATCCTCCAGATTGATGCCGCCGAATGTCGGCTCCAGCGACGAGATCACCTCGACCATGGTCTCGACGTCCGGCGCATTGATCTCGATGTCGAAGACGTCGATGTTCGCGAACTTCTTGAAGAGAACGGCCTTGCCTTCCATGACGGGCTTCGAAGCGAGCGGCCCGATATCGCCGAGCCCCAGGACCGCGGTGCCGTTGGAGATGACGGCGACGAGGTTGGCGCGGCTCGTGTATTCGGCGGCTGTCGCCGGATCCTCGGCGATCGCAAGACAAGGCGCGGCGACGCCCGGCGAATAGGCGAGCGCGAGGTCGCGCTGGTTGCCCACGGGCTTTGACGGCCTGATGTTCAGTTTTCCCGGCACCGGATAGCGGTGATAGAAAAGAGCCTGCTCGTTGAGATCGCTTCCCGCCGAGGAAGGCTTGATTTCCGATTTCGTCATGGATTTTTCTTCCCCCATCGCGCTCGCGCGGCGCCGGATGGCCTCGCAGGGCACGCCAAGTGGCCCCGCGAAGGGGGCCGTGGCGCTCCTCATACTGCAGCGCATCGACACGAGAAACAGAGCCTGCTCAATTCAATCGATTTGAAAATCGATTGAATGCCGAATGTCCTTGTGCGTCCTGCTCCTTCGCCCGCCGTCACACGGCTGATACGAGAATCATGCACTTAGGCCTCGGACAAGGCACGAGGATCGCAAGATGGCTGAGGCGACCGAGCCGACCGGGATACGGCACTTCCGAACGCTTTTCATTTCCGACGTTCATCTCGGCTCCAAGGCCGCGCAGGCCGAGTTGCTGGTGGACTTCCTGCGGCGGCACGACGCCGAGACGATGTATCTCGTCGGCGACATCATAGACGGCTGGCGGCTTCGCCGATCCTGGCACTTTCCCCAGCCCCACAACGACGTAGTCCAGAAGATCCTGCGCAAGGCCCGCAAGGGCTGCCGCGTCGTCTACATCCCGGGCAACCACGACGAGTTCCTCCGCGATTTTCCGGGCGAGCACTTCGGCGGCATCGAAGTGAAGATGAACGCCACCCATGTCACCGCCGACGGCCGCCGCTTCCTGATCATGCACGGCGATGAATTCGATGTCGTGGTGCGCAACGCCCGTGTGCTCGCCTATCTCGGCGACTGGGCCTACGACGCGGCGATCATTCTCAACTCGCTCTTCAACACCGTGCGCCGGCGCCTGGGTTTCCCCTATTGGTCGTTTTCCGCCTGGGCCAAGCTGAAGGTCAAGAATGCCGTGAACTTCATCGGGGCCTTCGAGGAGGCCCTGGCCGAGGAAGCCCATCGCCAGGATTGCGACGGGGTGATCTGCGGCCATATCCACCACGCCCTGATCGGCGAACGGGCCGGGATCGTCTACATCAACACAGGCGATTGGGTGGAAAGTTGCACGGCCGTCGCCGAACGTCACGACGGAGCCTTCGAGCTCATCCGCTGGACCGAGGTCATGGGGCCGATCGCTATGCCACTGAAGGCGGTTGGCGCGTCACTGGAAACCAATCACCGCGCACGCGCCGCCGAAGCCGCCTGAGTTCTCGCCCTTCATGTCATCGTTGCGAATCCTGATTGCCACCGACGCGTGGTTTCCCCAGATCAACGGCGTCGTTCGGACGCTTTCCAATCTCTCCAACGAGTTGCAGAACCGTGGCGCCGAGGTCGAGATGGTCACGCCGTCCGATTTCGCCACGGTTCCTTGCCCCAGCTACCCCGAGATTCGCCTCGCTCTCGCGCGCCCGGCGAGGATTGCGGAGAGGATGGCGCGGTTCGATCCGCATGTCGTGCATATTGCCACCGAAGGTCCGATCGGCCTCGCCGCCCGGCGCGCGGCGCTGAAGAGCGGGCGGGCCTTCACCACCAGCTTTCACACGCGCTTTCCCGAATATCTGCGACGGCGGGCGCCAATCCCGGAAAGCGCGACCTATGCCTATCTGCGCTGGTTCCACCGGCCGGCCGCCGCCTGCCTGGTTCCGTCGAGCGGAATGGTCACGCTCTTGGAGAACAAGGGGTTCAACCGACTGGTGACGTGGCCGCGCGGCTTTGACCGCGCCGTTTTCCACCCACGTGACGGGATCGACCTCGGCCTGCCACGACCGATCTTCCTGACTGTCTCGCGTCTAGCGCCGGAGAAGAACATCGGCGCCTTTCTCGATCTCGATCTGCCGGGCTCGAAGGTCGTCGTCGGTGACGGGCCTTCTGCCGCTGCCTTGCGGCAACGATATCCGGATGCACACTTCCTTGGCGCCAAGACCGGCGAAGAGCTGGGCCGGGTCTATTGCGGGGCCGACGTCTTCGTCTTTCCATCCAAGACCGATACCTTCGGCATCGTCCTCATCGAGGCGCTGGCCTGCGGACTGCCTATCGCCGCCTATCGCGAGCCGGGACCTCTCGACGTGGTCGGCGAGGGGGCGGCGGGGTGTCTTTCGGATGATCTCACTGAGGCGTGCGCCGCCGCTTTGTCCGTGGACAGGGCGGCAGCGCTTCGTCGGGCCGATGATTTTTCCTGGAAGGCATGCGCCGACGTCTTCCTGTCCACTGTCGAGGCGAGGTTGCCCGGTGTGGCATCGGAGGCCGCCTCCCTTTCATGATCTCTTGCTTCCGCTCTTGCCTCGCCGCTTGGGTCCAATCCCGCACGGGTCGCGAGAAGTGTTGCGGCGCGACTACTCCTTGTTAAAAATGAGTTAACCGGTTCAAGCTGACCGCTCGCTTTCATGACAGGCGGCGGTTGTCTCGCTAAGGTTCGGCGCCAAGTGACGTCCGTCCGCGATGCCGGGCGAGGCGTCCGCTGTAATTTGCGTCGAGAGAGAAGGCCGCGTTGGCAAATCTTCTATCCATAGGCCTGTCGCTCTTCGTCTCCGCCGTTTCATCGGCTGAGAAGGGGCTTATGGGGCAGCCCATGCTCGGCGATCAGCCGGGCGGGTGTTCAGGCACCGAAGGTTGGGTGCCATCATGAGCCCGACGGATGCCACCGCGGGCCATGCCTCGGCACAGGACATTCTTTCTCTCACCGGCGACCGCCGCATCGTGCCGCCGGAGCTCACCGCCGATCGCCAGGGCCACAAGATCGCCCTCCGACTTTCCGGCGATTGGCTGGCGCGCACCGTCGGCTCCGTCGAGAAGGTGGTCGGCGAGACCGAGGAGACGGATCTTGGCGGCGCCGTGGTGATCGATGGCGCCGAGCTCGGCCGCTGCGATACGGCCGGGGCTCTTTTGATTGAAAATCTGTCGCGCGCCATCTCCGCCAAGGGAGCCACGGTGGAAACCGAAGGGTTCGGCGATCATGCCCCGCTTTTCGATGCCGTTCGCCGGGCGCTTGACCAGAAGGAGCCTCCCGCCAAGCTCCGGCACCGCTTTTCCGTCGCTGACGGTCTGGCCGCGATCGGCGCGGGTGTGTTCTCCGTCTTCCATGAACTGATGCTCTGGCTCAACATCGTCGGCGCCTCGCTCTATGGCGCTGGGCGCCGGATGACGGGCAAGGCCAAGCTGAGACCTGCGGCGATCGTCAGCCAGATGGACCGGATGGGGCTGCGGGCCGTCCCGATCATCTCGCTGATGAGCTTTCTCATCGGCGGCATCATCGCCCAGCAGGGCGCCTTCCAGCTGCGCTATTTCGGCGCCGAAATCTTCGTCGTCGACCTCGTCGGCATCCTCTCGCTACGGGAAATCGGCGTGATCCTGACGGCCATCATGATCGCGGGCCGCTCGGGCAGCGCCATCACGGCCGAGATCGGCTCGATGAAAATGCGCGAGGAAGTCGACGCCCTTCAGGTGATCGGCCTCAACCCGATCGGCGTCCTGGTGTTTCCACGGCTCGTCGCCCTGACCCTGGTGCTGCCTCTTCTGACCATCATCTCCGATCTCATGAGCCTGCTTGGTGCCATGGGTATCACCTGGGTCTATTCCAATATTCCTCCCGACGCCTTCCTTCAGCGCCTGCGGGAGGCGATCGACGCCTCGACGGTTCTCGCCGGATTGATCAAGGCGCCCTTCATGGCGATCATCATCGGCCTCGTCGCCTCGGCGGAAGGCCTGAAGGTGGGCGGAAGCGCCGAAAGTCTCGGCCTTCACGTGACCTCGTCCGTCGTCAAATCCATCTTTCTCGTCATCCTGGTGGATGGCATTTTTGCGATTTTCTATGCAGCCATCGGATACTGAGGACAGCACGGCGCGGCAGGCGCCAGACCAGGACGTCGTGATCCGCGCGAAAGGCGTAACGGTCGCCTTCGACGGGCGCACTGTGCTCGAGGAACTCGACCTGGACGTCCGTCGCGGCGAGATTCTGGGCTTTGTCGGCGCGTCGGGCACCGGCAAGTCCGTTCTCCTGCGCACGATCCTCGGCCTCAACCGCAAGCAGGCGGGAACCATAGAGATCTTCGGCATCGACTATGAAAACGCCCATGACGAGGAACGGCTCGCCGTGGAACAGCGCTGGGGCGTCCTGTTCCAGCATGGCGCACTGTTCTCCTCGCTGACGGTGCTGGAGAACATCCAGGTGCCGATGCGCGAATATCTCGACCTTTCGCCGCGCCTGATGCGCGACCTCGCGCGCCTCAAGATCGAGCTGGTGGGGCTTCAGCCCGACGCAGCGGACAAATACCCTTCCGAACTGTCGGGCGGCATGATCAAGCGCGCCGCGCTCGCGCGTGCTTTGGCATTGGACCCGGATATCGTCTTTCTGGACGAACCAACCTCGGGGCTCGATCCCATCGGCGCGGCGGAGTTCGACGAGCTGATCCGCACATTGCGCGAGACGCTGGGACTGACCGTCTACATGGTCACGCACGACCTCGACAGCCTTTATCAAGCATGCGACAGGATCGCGGTGCTCGGGCGCAAGAAGGTTCTCATCGAGGGGCCGCTCCAGATGATGCTCGACTCCGACGACCCCTGGGTGCGTTCCTATTTCCACGGCAAGCGGGCGCGCGCCATCGTGACGGACGACACCGCCGGGGCACCCTACGAGGAGAGCCACTAGATGGAAACGAGAGCCAACTACATTCTGGTCGGCATCTTCACCCTCGTGGTGCTCGCCGTGGGATTCGGGTTCGTCTACTGGTCGGCCACCTATTCGGAGAGCGGCAAGCAGGTGCCTCTGCTCGTGCGGATCGAAGGTTCCGTAACGGGGCTCGCGCAGGGCAGCCAGGTGCTGTTCAACGGCTTGCGCGTCGGTGACGTGCGCCAGCTTCGCATCGACGGCAACAATCCCAGAGTCGTCATCGCCACCACCATGGTCGACTCGTCCATCCCGATCACGCGCTCTACCCAGGCGACGATCGGCTTTCAGGGGCTGACCGGCATCGCCTTCATCGAGCTCAAGGGCGGCGACGTCTCCGAGCAGAACATCATCACCGAGGCGCGCCAACAGGGGGCGCTGCCGATCATCCGGGCCAATCCGTCCGACGTGACCGATATTCTGGCGACGGCTCGCGACATCGCCGAGCGCGCCGATAACATTCTCAGTCAGTTCGAGAAGATCGTGGACGACGCGGGTCCCTCTGTTCGAGTGACCCTCGCCAACGTCGCCGACACTTCCGAAAACGTGAAGAAGTTCACAGCGAGCCTCGCCAACAACGCCGATCAGGTGGACGAATTCCTGGCGAGCGTGGGCAACCTTGCTCAAACGGCGAACGGGGTGGCGGAAAAGCTTCCGCCCTTGATAGATTCGGCGCAGGGCGTTCTTTCCGCCGTGGACCCCGCCGCCGTCCATTCAACCGTCGCCGACGTCGCCGCCACCATGAAGACACTGCGCGAGCAGTCGAACAACATCGCCGGGGTCGTCCAGAACGCCTCCCGTGTCGCGGACACGCTGGGCCAGGTCGCCAATTCGATCGCCGGCAATCTCGACGGCGTCAACAAACTGCTGGCCGACCTCGGTCCGTTTGCCGACTCGGCGAAGAGCGTCGCGAGTCGCGCCGATACGGCGTTGGAATCGGCCAACCGCCTGCTCGCATCGGTCGATTCGGAGAAGATTTCAGGGACAGTCGACAGCATCTCCAAGGCCGCAACGGACATTTCGGACGTGACCGCCGGGGTGCGGGCGCGCAAGGACGATATCGACGCGGCGATCAGCGCCGCCATCAACACGACGCGCAATCTCGACCAGATTTCGGGAGCGGTTGCCGCCAAGCGAGAGGCAATAGACGCCTTCATCGATCGGCTCGGCCCCATCGCCGCCAATGTCGATCAGGCAAGCACGCGGCTCAACGACGCGCTGGAATCGGCCAACAGGGTCATCGCGGCCATCGACGAGAACAAGGTCGCGGCCACGGTGGACGACGTGTCCGGCATCGCCGCCAATCTCAACGCCAAGTCGGCGGAGATCGGCGAGATCGTCGATGGCGTCAACGTCGCCGTGCGCACCTTCGACACCACGCTTACCGGCTTCAACGGTACCCGGCTGCGGGTGGACGATCTCCTCGCGGCGGTCGACCCCGACACGGTGAACAAGGCGGTGGAGAATGTCTCCTCGGCGACCGAGAACGTCAAGAACGCCGCCGATTCCATCGCGGGAGTTGCCGACACCATCGGTAGCCATCGCGAGGATATCGACACGATCATCACCAATGTGAAGAGCATCAGCGCCAAGATCGACAATGCCTCGAACCGGCTGGACGGCCTGCTCGCCTCGCTCGACGGGCTGTTGTCCGGCGGGGAGGGCGAGGGCCTGAGCGGCGACGTGCGCTCGACCCTGGCGGCCATTCGCGAGACCGCGCTCTCCCTGAAGGCGCAGATCGCGCCGATCGCGGGCAATCTCCAGACCTTCACAGGCTCGGGGCTGCGAGAGGTGCAAGGCATGGCGCGCGAGGTGACGCGGTCCGTCGGGCGGATCGAGGACGCGATCACCGGGCTCTCACAGAATCCCAGCCGCATCCTCAATGGCGGCGATCAGGTGAAGCAGTATGACGGGCGCACCCGGCGATGACAAAAGGGGCGCTCGAACCAATGGCCAGGACCATGCGCGATAGCAGGCGGACGAATGGGGGAGACCGGGGCATGAGGATGGTCAGACCGACGGTGATCGTCGCGCTCTCTCTCGCACTCGGCGCATGCGCAGTGCTGTCGCCCGCGCCGACGCCGCCCGACACTTATGAAATTTCGTCGCCCAAGGCGGTGACCGCGACGGCGCGAGCCAGCCGCACCCAGATTCTCATCGCCGAGCCCACCGCCCTGCGGACGCTGGATGGCGACAAGATCGTGGTCAAGACGTCGCCCTATACGGTGGAATATCTGGCCGACAGCCAGTGGAGCGATCGGCTGACCCACATGGTGCAGCTGAGGACGATGCAGGCGTTCGAGAACAGCGGCCGGGTCGGCGCCGTCGGCGTGCCGGGGCAGGGGCTCGCCATCGATTATCAGGTGGTGATGGAGATTCGCCGCTTCGAGATCGCTGTCTACGAAGGCAATCGCGCCGTCGTCGAAATTTCTGTCAAGGCTTTGAACGATCGCAACGGCACGGTGCGCGGCACGCGCATTTTCACGGCCAGTCAGCCCGTCGCCGGAAGCAGCAATGCCGATCGCATCGCAGCGTTGGACAAGGCGTTCGACGAAGTGTCGTCGGAGATCGTCGCCTGGACCCTTCAGCGGATCTGATAGGCGGCCCCCGGCTCGTGCCGAAACGCCGAGGCAGCACGAAAATACATCCATGAAAAAGGGCGGGCAGATCCTCGATCTGCCCGCCCTTTTCATTTTCATTGGTCGCTTCTTGAGCCGCTGAACCGAGAGACTGAAGCCTTCTGGCGGTAACGGCTGCAGGACGGCTTCCCGTTCCGGCCGAACGCCGCACCAGGACCGCCCGAAAGCGGCCCCGGAGCGTATCGATCAGTCGAAGCGGCCCGAGGCATGGGCCAGCATGGTGTAGACCTTGCCGGTATCCGAGGTCAGGTAGCCGCGCGTCACCGAATTGTCGGGGTCCTGGCGAGCGACATCCGCCAGTAGCTGCTCGAAATCGGTGATGTAGCGATCCACAGCCGAGCGGAACTCAGTGTCCCGCTGATACTTGCGGCGGATCTCGTCGAACGTTTGCTGGCCCTTGATCGTGTAGAGACGGCGCGTGAAGACGTTGCGTTCGCCGGCACGATAGCGCTCCCAAAGCTCGAGCGACGCCTCATGGTCGATCGCGCGGGCGATATCGACGGAGAGCGAGTTGAGCGAGTCGACCACATGGGCCGGCGAGCGCTCCCCGCCCGTCTGTTCGCGGCGCGCGGTGGCATTTCCGCGCTCCGGCCGCACCGGCCCCTGCCGCAGAGATGCCTCGTCCTCGTCGTCGCGCGAGGCACGACGAAGCAGGTCCGACACCCATCCGCCGCCGCGCGGTCCCGAAGAGACCGACGGACGCGGCTCGCGAGCCGGGGGCGTGCTCGATATGTCGGCCGTGCCGCGCATGTCGCGGGCGAGATTGCCCTCGGCGATGAAGGAACCCGCCTGCCGTACGTCTTCAGCACGGGGCGCGCCTTCTTCCGCCTCTCTGCGCGGCGTCTGGCGATAGTCCTGCTCCTGCCGTGCGGCGCCGCGCGCGGCAACGCGAGACTCGGTACGCGCCGGCGTCTCCGTTCCAGTTCCGGCGCGACGGCCGCCAACATCGAAGGCTCGACCAGACTGCGAAACGATATCGCTGAGGTCGCGTAGGGCCTTGATCTGGTCGGCCACGGCGCGGCGCATGGATGCGGTGCTCTCGCGCACCTCTTCCGGCATTTCGAAGACGCCTTGGCGAATGTCGCCACGGGTGGCTTCCAGCTCGTGGCGGATCTCGGCAGAGGCGCGGCGAACATCCTCGGTCGCGTCGGAGAAGCGCGTCGTCGCCTCCTCGATCGCCGTCTGGATGGCATCGCGAAGCTCGGATGCCGCGGCGTTGGAACGGTCGGTCACGTCGCCCATCTGGCCTTCGATGGCCTGGGTGGCCGCATCGAGACGCTCGCGCGCTTCGGTCACCGCCGTTTCGACGGCGGTGCGGATGGCCTCGGCCACGGCGCTCGACCGCTCGCTGACGAGGGTCATCTGCCGCTCGACGGTTTCGCCGGCAGAACCGAAGCGGCTGTCGGATTCCTCGACAGCGGCCTGGACCGTGCTCCGGATCTGCTCGGCCATCTGGCCGGCCTGGCCGGAGAGCCGCGCCATCTGGCTTTCGACCGTTTCCGTGGTCGTGCCGAACTGGCTCGTGGCCTCCTCCACGGCTTCCTGCACGGCGCGGCGAATGGCGGCCGTCAGGGTCTCGGAGCGCTGGCGCGCAAGACCGAGCTGCTCGTCCAGGGAGGCGACAGCGCCCGCGAACTGGCCCGAGGCATCCTCGACGGAGGCCTGGACGCTGCGACGGATATCCTCGGCGATGGCGCGCGAACGCTCCGCCGTCGACTGCATCTGCTTGTCGGCGGCGTCGAGGGCCGCGCCCATCTCCGCCGAAACCTGGGAGGAGATCAGACGGGAACGCTGCTCGGTCCGATCGAAGAGGCCGTTCATGACCTCCTCGAAGGAACGCATCAAGCCGCCGATCTCTTCCGACCGTCCCACCAGCACCGTCGAGAGCTCTTCCAGGCTCGAGCGGCGATCCTCCAGCGTCGTATGCAGGTTCTGCTGGGCAGCGTCGATGAGCCCGACAGCCTGACCGAGCATCGAGCCCTGCTCCTCGAAGCGGTGGGCGATGGCCGACACCTTGTCGAAGGCAGAGGACGACAGGTCGTCGAGCTGCGCGATGTTGTCGGAGAGCCGCGTCGAGGAGGCCGAGATGGCGTCGACGGCGCGGTCGGTGCTGGCGTTGAACCGGCCGCTGGCCTCGCTGAGGACGGTATCGATGGCGCCGAGATTGCTCGACGTCTCTTCCACAAGGCTGCGCAGCGAGCCGCTGGTTTCAGTCAGTCGGCCCACGAGGGCGCCGATGTCCTTGGCCAGCTGGTCGCGCATGTCCGCCATGGCGCCGACCGCCGTCGCCGCCTTTTCGTCGAGAGCGAGAAGGATCTCGGACGACGAGCGGCTGAGGCTTTCCACCGCTTCGCCGGCGCGCGCGCCGAGGGCGGCCAGAAGCGCCGCGTTCTCGGTGTGCAGCCGCTCGGCGGCTTCCTTGGTGCTGCCCTCGATCATCTCGGCCAGGCGCGCGCCGTTCTCGCCGAAGCGGTCGATGACCGGACGGGCCTGCTCCTCGATGATGCGGGCGAGGGTCGTGCTGCGGTCCTCGAGCATGACGCCGAGGTCCTGCGTGCGGGCCGCGATGCCTTCCTCGGACTGGGAAATGCGCTGTGCCAGTTCGTCGGCGAAGGCGCTGGCGCTTTCCAGCAGCTCCCGGCGCGCCTGATCGGCGGCCGCGCGGATGGCGTTCGACACCGTGGACAGCTGAGACGCCATCTGGCTGCCCTGGGAGAGCATCGCCTCGCGGGCGGCCTCGGCATCGCTGAGAAGCGACGCGGCCGTGCCGGACACGTCCTCGCGCAGGCGGGACGCGACGTTGAACATCTCGCCACGCACCGCGTCCGCCGCGGTTTCCAGCTCGCTGCGGATCGTTGCCGTGGCCGAGTCGAGCTCGCCGCGCATCGAGACCGAGGACGAGCCGAGAAGCTGGCCGAGATGGCCCGACAGCTCGGAAAGATCGTCGGCGAAGCTCGCCGCGCGCTCCTCCAGCGAGGATGCGGCGCGCTCCGTCTCCGAGCGGATGGAGAAGGACGCTCCCGAAAGGCGCTTGGCGAAGGCATCGGTATTTTCGCGCAGAGCCTCGCGAGCCAGTTCGGTGCGCTCGCGCATGGTCGCCGCCGCGGCTTCCACCTGCTCTGCGATGAGGCCGGCATCGGCGATGAAGCGCTCGCGCGTCTCCGCGCCGGCATCGCGCAGGCGGTCGACTGCCGTCGCCAGCTCGGCGGCGATGGTGTTGACCTGATGCGCCAGCTCGTGCCGCGTCTCCGCCGCGTCCTCGCGCAGCTGCCCGGTGAGGCCGGAGAGGCTCTGCACCATGTCTTCCGCCACCGTGCGAAGCTGATCGCGCGAGGCGTCCGCTTCCGAACGCATGGCGATCGCCGCGCCGCTGATCTGGGTGGCGAAGGCCGTGCTTTCGCCGGCGAGAGTCTCGCGGGCATCTTCGGCGTCGCGGCGCATGCGCTCCGAAACGTCGCTGACGCTGAGGGCAAGGCTTTCCGCCTCTTCCGCCAGACGCGCACGCGTCTCCGCCGAGAGGGTCTTCACCATCTCTGCCGCGCCGGCGATGCCCGAGGCGAGCTGGGCACCCTCGTCGGAGAGCTCGACGCGAGCCAGTTCCGCCCTTTGGGTGAGCTCCTCGGCGACCTTTGCCAGCTGATCGGCAAGGCGGTCGGACTCGGCCGCGATCTTGGCGCGCGCTGCCTCGCCCGTTCCCTCGAAGATGCCTTCGATGCCGGACATGCTCGCGGCGAAGCGCTTGCTCTCCTCTTCCAGGCCCTGACGGGCACGTTCGGCCTCCTCGGCCATCGCTGCCGTGGCGGAGCCGATCGTCTGGCGCAGGGCATCGGCGATCATCGCCGTCCGGTTGTTGAGCGTGCGCTCGACATTGCCGAGGCCGCGATCAAGGGCGCTGCTGATCGCATCCGTCCGCTCGTCCAACGCCGTCGTCATGGTGGTGGTGCCGAGGCTCAGAGCCGCGACGAGCTCGTCCTTGCGGGTGTCCATCGCGGTGCCGACGCCGGAGACGCTGTCCTCAATGACGCGGCGAACATCGTCTGCCCGGTCGCCGAGGGTGGCCGCGACGCTGCGCGAAACCTCGTCGATCGTCGCCGCGAGATTGTCGCGGCGGTTCTCCAGGGCCTGGGACAGGCGGCGATCCGCGCCGTCGAGATTGTCCACAAGAGCCCTGATCTGTGCTTCGAGGCGCTCCAGAATGGCCGAGCCGCCCCGGTCGATGCGGTCCGCCAGAAGCACGCCGCGATCGTCCAGCCCGGCGAGCAGGCTGTTCTCGGAGCCGTCGAAGAGCTGGTGGATGGCCGCCAAACGCTCGTCCAGACCGTCGAGAAGAACGGCGCGAGCCTGTTCGACCGCCGTGCGCAGCGCTTCGGCACGTGCCTCCAGCGTCCCGGAGACGCGGGCCGTGGTGTCGCGCATGGCAGCGTCCAGGCTTTGCGACCGCTGATCGAGATCGGTGAGAAGAGCCGTGCTCGACCCCTCCACAACCTCGCGCATGTGCGACAGACGGTTCTCCAGCCCATCGCCGAGGATTTCCTGGGCGGACTGGACCGTGTCGGCGAGGGCGCCTGCCTGTTCTGCCAAAGCGCGCTGAAGGGCATCGGTGCGCTCCGACAGCGTGCGGGAAAGCGACTCGGTACGCGTGTCGAGACCCTCGAGCAGACGCGTGCGATTGTCGTCGAAGATCGCCTGGATGCCGGAGATGCGATCGCCGATGAGACCGCGTGCTGCCTCGACGGAAGCAACCACGGCTTCGGACTGAGACGAAAGCGTCCTCGTGACCTCTTCGGTCCGGGTGACCAGTTCGCCGACGAGCTCGCGGGCCCGCTGTTCGAACCCGGCGAGAAGCGCGCCGCGCGCCTGCTCCACGAGGCCCTCGATGGCCTCGACCTGAGCGGCGAGGGTGGCGGCCATGTTCTCACGCGATGCGTCGGCCGTCGTCTGCAGCGTGTTGGTCTGTTCCGAAAGGCCGGCAACGAGCGAGCCGACGGCCGTCTCGACCGTCGAAAGGATCGAGGCGGCGTTGTGGTCGACGATCTTGCCGAAGCTCGCCGCTCGCGTATCCAGAGCCCGCGCGAAGCCCTCGACGCGCTGGTCGAGGGTGCTGGCGATGGCTTGCGTGTTCCTGTCGGAAATCTCGGTGAACGCGGCCGCGCGCTCGTCCATGGCGGTGCGAACGCGGTTGTGGTGTTCCTCCAGCTCGCTGAAGAGGCCCGAACGGGTCTCCTCCAGGAGCGTCTGGAGCGAGGAAAGACGCTCGGACAGATTGGCGCTGAAGTCGCCCGTGTATCCGTCCAGCGCTTCCATGAGGCCGTTCGAGCCGTCGGCAAGGACGCTGCTCATCGTGCCGGTGCGCTCGTTGAGGAAGTCGGACAGGGTGGCGATGCGCTGGTCCAGGCGGTCGACCATCTCGGCCTGGGTCGCCTCGACGGTGTTTTGCAGAGCGACCGAACGCTCGTCGAGGAGCGTGGCCAGCGTCTGGCTGCGCTGGTCGAGTCCGGCGACGAGAGAGCCCTCGGCCCCCTGGAACATGTCCTGAATGGCGCGAACGCGATCATCGACCGCCGAGGTTAGCGCAGAGCCCCTCTCGTCGAGATTGCTGATCATGTTCTGATGGGTGAAGGCGAGGGCGGCCTCGAGCTCCTCCGAGCGACCGGAAAGTGTCTCGATCGCCGTCGAGAGCCTGCTGTCGAAGGCGCGCGCGAACTCGTCGACCGCCTGGGAGACGAGGCGCTCCACCTCCTCCATGCGGCCGCGCATGACGTCGTCGATCCGGCCGACGGCGCGGTTGAGCGAGCCGTCCAGGCGCTCCGTCTGTTCGCGAACGATGCCGAGGCGGTCGTCAAACGCCGTTTCGATGGTGGTCAGGCGCTGATCCAGCGCGCCGGTCAGGGCGCTCGACTGGCTGTCGAGAACCGTGCCAAGGGCGCCGATGCGCTGATCCAGCGCGGCGCGGACTTCCCTTGTCTTGGCATCAGCCGTAGCCGAAGTCTGGGCCAGTGCCTCGTCCAGTGCGACTGAGAAGCCGCTCTGGCCGGCGATGAAGGCGTCGCCGATCTCGCTGGCGCGCTCGGAAACCAGACGGCTGAACTCGCCGGCCCGGAGGTCCAGCGTCTCCGCAACGCGGCTGGCCGCCGAATCGATCGCGGCGGCCCGAATCTCGATGGCGCCCACCAGAGCGCCGCCGCGCTCCGAGAAGGCCGTTTCGACTGCCTCGAGCCGCTGATCGAAATCGGTGACGATCTGGCCGCTGGTGTCCGACAGCAGACGCGCCGCGCGGTTGACCCGCTCGTCGATGTTGGAGGTCAGTCCTTCCAGAATCCGTGTGCTCTCGGCGGCGGTTTCGCTCAGACGGCTGGTGAGCTGTTCGGAATTGGCCGTGATGTGTTCGAGGGTGTTGCGGCCGGTCTCATCAAACCGCGAGACGATCTCGCGGCTCCGCTCGTCATAGGTGATGGAAAGCCGGTTGGCATGCTCGTCGAGCACGCCGGCGAGCCTGTTCGAAGCTTCCTCGGCGCGCTCGAGCACCTGCCGGGAAATGCTTTCGACATCCTCGGTAAGGCGCTGGTGGGAGCCGACGATCGAGGAGCGCAGGCGCTCCGCGTGCGAGAGCATCGCCTCCCGTTCTCCGGCGAGATCCTGAACCAGAGTGTGGATGCGCGCCTCGTTGTCGGCATAGGCACGTTCCAGGGCAACGACTTCCGAGTGAACCATGGAGTCCAGTTCGGAGGTGCGGGCCAGGGCGCGCTCGATGCTTTCGCCGAGGGCGGAAACCTCGTGGCGTATAGCCTGACCCACCGTCATCACCCGCTCGGTGGCGACGGTCTCCGGCTCGGTCAGCCGCAGCGCGATCTCGGCCATGGCGCGGCTCATCAGCCGCAGCTCCTGAGTCCTGCGCACCATCGAGGCGAATGCAAAGAAGAGCAGAACCGGCAAGAACACTGCGAGCGCCACCAACGCCTGCGCCTGCAGGTCGGCTACGCCATTAACGTCACCGGGCAACGTGAAAAGCGAGGGGCCGACGAGCTGGCGGGCGGCGAGAAGCGTCAGACCGGTCCAGGCCAAGGAGACGAGGGCGGCAACGACCAGCGGGGTGCGTGACGCGCGCCGTGTGAGCAGCGCCTCCGCCATCACGGAAGCGCGGCGGGCCTCGTCGTTCGCCGGCGGCGCCATGTGCGCCCGGCCACCGGCTGGCGCTCGGTCTGCCTCGCTCCGTCGAGCCTGGCTCTCGCGGGCAGCTTCGGCCGCGCGCCGTTCCTCCGCCTCGCGGCGGTCACGTAAGATTCCGGCCGCACGCTCTCCGGCGTCGGCGGCGCGCGCGGCGGCGGCGGCCCCGTCATCGGCAATCGGCTCGTCGTCACTCAGCCTCAGGGCTGTCGCGGCTTCTTCGATCTTGCGGTCGAACGCGTCGAGCGAGAAGTCGATGTCGATCTCGCCGGTGGGCAGGGTGTCCGGCTCGACTCGACCGGCGGCTGTGCCGCTGGTCGTTCCGATCGGCGCCTGCTCATCGTCGCTGAAGAAGTCGGCCTTCAGGGCCTCCTCCAGTTCGTTGACTGCGTCGTCCGAAAGCGGTTCGGATGTCTTGGGTGTCGCCATCGCCGTCGTGCCTCAAACTCTCGGCCGGCAACCATTCCAGATAGGCTTTGGTTGCCGCCTCACTGCCGAAACGCACCGGTCCGCCGGCCGGGCGCCGGGCAAGTTGCTACTCCCGAGCGAAACTCTCAACGCTCCGTACAAGCACATTGCCGTTCGTCATAGCCTAGAGGGGTGCGTATGGGAAAGAAACCGTGAATCAGCACGATGTCTACAAGTTTAAACATAAGGTTAACGCCGGATGGCGTTTTCGCTCAGCAAGGCGAACCATCTTGTCGCGGTTCGGCACGCAAAAGCCATGGAGAGGCTTAAATTCGGCATGGCTGCGGGTTGCCGTCCACCGCTGGTTGACTTGCCGGGGCCCGCGCTCTTAACCAATCCGCCGTAGACCGTCATGATTTGTCGAGCAAGAACCCATGAGCACACTGATCTTCGTCGCTCCCGACGGCACGCAATTCAAGGTGGAGGCGGCGGCAGGCTCGACGGCCATGGAGAACGCGGTGCGCAACTCCGTGCCCGGCATCGAGGCTGAATGCGGCGGCGCTTGTGCCTGCGCCACCTGCCATGTCTATGTCGACGAGGCGTGGGCGGAGCGTCTTGGAACGCCAGCTCCCATGGAAGAGGATATGCTCGACTTTGCCTATGACGTCCGGCCTAATTCGCGGCTTTCCTGCCAGATTCGGCTGAGCGACGCCCTCGACGGTCTGGTGCTGCACCTGCCCGAGCGACAGGGATGACTGCATGACGTGATGGCGAGGCAGGGCCTTGATCAGCTCTCGTCGCCATCGGCGTCCGCGATGGCCTTGCGCAATGCGCGCTTCAGGCGCCAGCCGATCTCGCGCCCCTCGCGCAGGTCGAATTCCATCTGCGCCTTCTGGTGAGCGGCGAGATAGTCGTCCGTCACCGACTTTACCTTCGCCTCCATCGCCTCGCAGTTCGGCTCATGCCGAAGGTTGCGAATCGCCATCTCGGTGCGGTCCAGCCACTCCTTGGCGATCGCCGCGTGCTCGCGCTCGTGACGCAGGATGTCGCTGGATACCGTTTTCCAGATCAGCGTGGTCGCGGCATCAGCGGGCTTGCGTGGCTTCCACTTCGGCAGCGTCAGCTTGAGCGATAATCTGAGATTGGCGCGGTCGACGCTGCATCCGTCCGCCGTCGCGCGGTAGGTGACGCGGCCGTCGAACTTCACTTCCGTCGAGGCGGGGTGGTGGATTCCTGTGTCCTCCATCTTCGGACCGGCCGCCGCCAGCTCGCGGTCGAGCTCCTCAAGGGTGTTGCCGCGCACCATGAAGTATTTGGTGCTCTCCTTGACCTGGCCGGCTGTAGCCGAGCCCGAGAGCGACAGGGCCGCGGCAGCGAGCGTCAGAGATAGAATGAAGAAGGTTCTCAAGTCGCTCTCCCGCCGGTTAAGGAAAATAAGGCTAACTCATTGGTCGGGCAAAACAAGTGAATTCGCAGGCGCCTTCCCGTCGCAATGAAGGAAGGGTGAAGGTCAGACACTTGCGGGCAGCTTGCCCGACCATGGCGTCAACCCTTTCGCGTGGAAAGCGGTTGGCGCTCTTGCGGGCTCGCGTCCCCCGGTTAATCTGCCACGATGTTCAATCGGTTGCTTCCTGTGCTCGCCTGGTTCTCGTTCTTGGCGATCGTTTTCGTCACCGTCGCCCCAATCGGGCTGCGGCCGGCCGATCCGCTCTCCGTCGGCCTCGACCGTGCCCTGGCGTTCGCGGCGATGGCCGCTCTCTTCGTTTGCGCCTATCCACGTCATGCATGGATCGCCGCGTTCTTCGTGATCGCCTCGGCCGGCGGTATCGAATTGCTTCAGCTCCTTTCCCCGACCCGCCACGCCCATCTCGATGATGCGCTGGTCAAGGCGGTGGGCGCCTTTTGCGGCGTGCTGCTGGGCGGCGCCATCAATTTGGTGCGCGGTGTGAGGTGCCGGGCAGCCGATTCCTGACGGGGTTGTCGATCAAAGGGGCCGTTTCACCTTATTGAGCGAGACGCTGTCGATCAGAATCGACATGTCGCGCCAATGCTTTGGTTCGGAACGGTGATTTTCCAGACCTCATGCGATACTTCACCGTCGTGATAAGGATCGCTTGGCCGCGCGTCGGCTTTGCCGCCGGCCCGGTTGATCGATTTCGTTGGAGATCCGTCATGTCCCTTGATCCGTTCGCGGCCCGCTCCTGGCGGGTCGGCCACAACAGGACGCTCGAGCTTGGCCCGAGGAGCCATTTGATGGGCATCCTGAACGTGACGCCGGACAGCTTTTCCGACGGCGGGCGATATTCCTCGGTCGAGGCTGCCGTGGATGCGGCGCTGGCCATGGTGGAGGAGGGGGCGACGATCATCGATGTCGGCGGCGAATCCACCCGACCTGGCGCTTCGCCGGTCGACGAGGGCGAGGAGCAGCGGCGCGTCCTGCCGGTCGTCGAACGCTTGGCGCAACGATCCGATTGCCTGATCTCGGTGGATACCTACCGCGCCTCAACCGCGCGTCGCGCGCTCGAAGTGGGGGCGCATATCGTCAACGATGTGTGGGGTGCCCAACGGGAGCCGGATATCGCGGCGGTCGCGGCCGAGTTCGGTGCCGGCCTCTGCCTCATGCACACCAGCCGCGAGCGCGAGGTTCTCGACGACGTTATCGAGGACCAGCGCCTTTTCCTTGGCCGTTCCATCGAGATCGCCAGGCGCGCCGGGGTCGAGGACGCGGCGATTGTTCTCGATCCGGGGTTCGGCTTCGGCAAGGACGCGACAACCAATTTCCGCCTTCTCTCGCGGTCCGGCGAACTCGCCTCCCTTGGTTTCCCGCTTCTCGCCGGCACCTCGCGCAAGCGCTTCGTGCGGGCGGGGTTGAGGAACGAGCTGGCGGAACAGGACGTGGCCACGGCGGCGACCAGCGTCATTCTGCGCGAGAGGGGCGCGGCGATCTTCCGGGTTCACGATGTCGCGGCCAATCGCGCGGCACTCTCCATCTGCGATGCCATGCTGGCGGCGGGCAGGGGGCGGTGATGCAGCGCGTTCACATCGGTCTTGGCGGCAATCTCGGCGATCCGCGCGCCGCGATGGCCATGGCGCTGGCCATGCTCGACGGGAGAGGCGATACGACGCTGGTTGCGGTGTCGGCGCTCTATGAGACGCCACCCTGGGGAAAGACAGACCAGCCGCCGTTCCTCAATGCCTGCGCCTCTCTGGATACGGCGCTGGAGCCCGAGGCACTGCTCGATGCCTGCTTGGAAACGGAGCGGGCATTGAAGAGGGAACGGACGGAGCGTTGGGGACCGCGCACCCTCGATGTCGATCTTCTTGACTGGTCGGGCCGGGAGATCGCCACGGAGCGGCTGCATCTGCCTCATCCAAGGGCAAGCGAGCGGGCCTTCGTACTGGTACCGCTCGCCGACATCGCGCCAAAGCTCGTTCTGGCTGGCAGGACCGTCGAGGACTGGCTCGCCGCGACCGACACCGCCGGCATCAGGCGCATCGCGCCTGAAGGTTGGTGCAGCGGCGAGTCGCGGATGCCAGGTTAAGATGTAGCCGGATCAGTTCAGGGAGGATTGCTGAACCGACCCTTCGGAGCGCGTCAGGCTGAGGCCGATCACCGGCACGAGCTGATTGGCCACGTGGACCGAGATGGTGATGTTCATCTTGTCGTGACCGTCGAGCCGCGCGATCATGGCGCCGGAAAGCTGTTTGCGGTCGAGGCCGACCACGATCTTGTCGCCATCGACATTGCCCGAGATGATATCGAGCCCCTTGCCCTCGGCGCCGTCCAGGAATGAACCCTTGTAGCTCTTGCCGGTGCGGATGACCTTGGCGGACATGGGCTGTCCGAAAAGTCCGACGCGGCAGGTTCCCTCGAGTTCCATGCCGGCGGCGTTGGCCGGCGTCTTGCCGGCGAGGTCGCAGACGAACTTCGTGCCCTCGTATTTTCCGGCGACGATCTGGCCCGGACCCGTCCAACGGCCGGAGACGTTGCGGAAAAACGTCTCGTCCTGGTCTGCCTGCGCCGGGGCGGCGGCGAGAAGCGCGCCAAAGGCTAGGGCAACACCGGCAGCAAGGATGCGGGGCATGGGCGAACCTCAAGGTCGGCAACGAAGTGGGCCTGACGTTTATCGCCTGTAAGGGTTAATGCATCCTTGCTGCTGCGACCGCCTGCCGCGCTCAGCGCTCCTCCGGAACCCGATTTCCGCGTTCGGATTTTTTCTGCAAAGCCGCGAGATCGCTCATGAAATCGCCGATCCGGGGGCGCGGCGCGCGCAGAAACGGCATCGGCCGACAGAGGTCGACTGCGGCAATTCCGACACGCGCGGTCAGAAGGCCATTGACCACACCTTCGCCAAGTCGGGCCGAAAGCCGCGCCGCCAGCCCGTGGCCCACCAGCTGCTGAACAAGGCTGTCGCCGACGGCGATGGACCCCGTGACGGCGAGGTGGGCGAGAACGTCGCGCGTCAGGCGCACGAGCCCGATCGCGCCGGGACGCGCGCCATAAAGCTCCGACACCTGACGGATCAGCCGCAGCGTCTCGATGAAGACGAAGGAAACATCCACCAGGGCGCGCGGGCTGACGGCTGTGACGACGGAGACCCGCTTGGCCGACCCCAGCACGAGTGCGCGGGCCCGGATGTCGAGCGGCACCAGCAGTTCGCGCTCGGCAACGATGATCAGATCGCGCCCGTCCATGACATCGCCGCGCCAGGAGGAGAGGCGGGCGCGGCCTTCGGTCGTCTCCGGCCGATCGGACAGCAAAGAGACCAGGCCGTCGACCACGACCTCGGCGTCCGGCAGGAGATCTGCCTCGTAGGCGGCGCGGGCGGCGCGGCGTTCCCGGTCGACAGCCGAAAGGCGCATCAGGCCGACCGTCTCCCTGATGAGAACCCCCAGCGCCCCCACGACGAGAAGCACCGCAAGGGCGGCAGCCACCCAGCCGAGCCATTCCGCGCGGGCGAAGAGATCGCGGATCAGACTGTCTATGGCGAGACCGACTGCGAGCGAGAACAACGCGCCAAGCGCCCCGAGAAATATCTTGCCGAAGCCGATGCGCCGCTTGCGCGAGACGGCCGGCGGCGCATCGAGCGCCGAAAGCTCCTCGTCCGCCGCCTCCTCGGGATCGAGCGTCACGGCGGCGAGATCGGCGATGGCGCGCGGGCTGCGAGGAGGCGCAGGGATTTCCGAAGTCGCGCGCGGCACGAAATCCTGTTCTTCCGAGGAGGGGCCGATATGGAAGGCGCCGGGGCGGCGAGGCGGATGGGTCATGCGAGGTAATCCCCCAACAGGAACTCCAGAGCGCGGTCGAGGCGGATGTGGGGCAAGGAGAGGGTCAGCCCCTCCGCCGTGCGCTCCAGGCGAGGGGGGCGAAAGCGCACGAAGTTGACGGGCGCTTCGGCATCGACCGGGCGCTCGGCAAAGACCAAGCCCGGATCGGCAGGAAGATCGCCGGGGAACACGGCGGTTTCGATCCGCCCGTCGAACGTTTCTCCGGCGATCGTCTCGCCGGCCATGGGCACGCCGACGATGACCGGCAGCTTATCGCCATGGTCCTCGATCGTCGCTTCCCGTGTGGCGCGGACGGCGGCCATCGCCAGCACATGAACCTCGGCTCGGGAGAATCGCGCCCGCTGTATGGCGCTGTTGACCAGACGCTGGACGATCGCCTCCAGACGCGGGTGGCTCTCGCGGTGCAGATGATCCGCCTTGGTCGCTGCCACCAGGATACGGTCGATCCGACGCGTGAGCAGGGAGCCGAGCCAGCTGGCCCGTCCAGGGCGGAAGCAGGCGAGGATATCGGTGAGAGCCGTCTCCAGATCACGCACCGCCTCGGGACCGGCATTGATCGCCTGGAGAGCGTCGATGAGGAGAATCTGGCGGTCGAGCCGGGCGAAGTGCTCGCGGAAGAACGGCTTCACCACGACCGATTTGTAGGCCTCGTAGCGCCGCTCGAGAACGCCGGCGAGGGAGCTTCTGGAATAGGCTTTGCCGGGATCGAGAACGAGAGGGGCGAAGGTGAGGGCGGGAGAGCCCTCGAGATCGCCCGGCATGAGAAAGCGGCCGGGCGGCAAGGTCGATAGCGCCGTGCGGTCGCCCCGGCAGGCGGTGAGATAGGCGGCGAAGGCGGCATGGAGGGCCTGCGCGCGTTCCGGGTCCGCCGGCGCCGCCGGGTCGGTCGCGTCGAGAAGCGCCAGGAAGGGACCAGCCATGTCGCGGCGCGAAGGGGTGCGCGCCCGCTCGATCGCCTCGCGCGAGAAGGTCGCGAAATCCTTGTCGATGAGAGGCAGGTCCAGAAGCCATTCGCCCGGATAGTCGACGATGTCGATGGCGAGGCGCCCCCGGGAAAAGAAGCGCGACCAGCCCGACGCCGACTCGTAGTCGATGGTCAGCCGGAGCTCCGAGATCGCGCGGGTCGATGCCGGCCACTCGCGCCCTTCGAGCATGGTGCGGATATGATCTTCATACTGGAAGCGCGGAACGGCGGCGTCCGGCTGCTCCTGAAGGTAGCTCCCGGCGATGCGACCCTCGGCCTGGGCCGAGAAAAGCGGCAAGCGTCCATCGTGCAGCAGGTTGTGGACGAGCGCGCTGATGAAGACCGTTTTTCCGGCGCGGGAAAGGCCGGTGACACCAAGTCTGATCGTGGGACTGAAAAAGCCGCTGGTTCGATCGGTGATATTGTCGAGGGCGATCCGCGCCTCGTCGGCAAGAGAGGGCATGGCCGGCTGGGAGACTCCTCGAACTCAACGATCCGGCATGGGATATAGGTGCGGCCGGCTGTGCCCGAAAGAGCGGTGGAGACTTTGCCTAGAAAGCGCCCGAGTTCTTTTTCGGCCGGAAGAGCCGCGTCAGCCACCCACCTCCGGTGGCGATTTCGGCAAGTGGCACGTCGAATTCGATGACGGCGAGAGCCGCGGTCGGAAAGCCCTTCGCCAGCTTGGCCATGGCCTTTTCATCGCCACCGCTCGCAAGGGATCGGGCAAAGGCGTGGGTCATAGGGTTGTGGCCGACCACCAGCACCGCCTCGCTGCCATGGCTACGCACTGCCTGAAAATAAGCCTCCATCCCCTGAGAGTAGAGCGTCGCGATCTCGTGCTCGTCCGGCATGCCCTGCAGGGCCGGGCGAATCAGTTCCAGGGTCTGGCGCGTGCGCTTTGCTGGCGAACAGAGAATGCGATCGAATCGATACCCAGCCGCGGAAATCGCGCCCGCAAGTTCCGCGCAAGCCAGACGCCCCTGCTCGTCCAACGGCCGCTCGATGTCGGAAATGCCCGCGCCGGGCGAGGCGTGGGCATGGCGCAGCAGGAAGACTCGGGGCTTTTTCTGGTCGCTCATAGGCTTGATTTAGGCCCTATCGGCAGAGGATTTCGAAAACTGCCGCGATCGCGGCCCGTGGCGTCATCCTATATGCAAGTTTCGCACCATGTTAAACGCGCTTTAACGCGCAGCAACGCACTGTCATTTCCGCGTCACTCTGCCCGATTAATTGGCACCCGCGAAAGCTCAAGGATAACGCGGGCTTACTTGATGTCCTCCTGGAGGCGGCGCCCCGTCGAACGCGCTTGTTCCAGCTGAAATCCATCGCTATAAGCTCGACCTTGCCGGGTAATGGAGATTGCGACATGAGCAACATTCTTGAGAAGGAAGCGCTCTTCGCCGAGGACGACAGCTTCATGAACGAGCGGCAGCGCGAGTATTTCCGACGCAAACTCCTGGATTGGAAAAACGAGATTCTGCGCGAATCACGCGAGACGCTGGAAGCGCTCGCCAACGACAATTCCAATCTTGCAGACATTGCCGATCGCGCGTCGTCGGAGACGGACAGGGCGATCGAGCTCCGCGCCCGCGACCGCCAGCGCAAGCTGATCTCCAAGATTGATGCCGCGCTCGAACGCATCGAAGACGGGACCTACGGCTATTGCGAGGAGACGGGCGAACCCATCAGCCTCAAGCGGCTCGATGCGCGTCCCATCGCGACCCTTTCGCTGGAGGCCCAGGAGAGGCATGAGCGGCGGGAGAAGGTCTATCGCGACGAGCAGTAGGCCTCCTCAGTCAATTACTTTCATCACGCAATTCTCCACCGGGCGCCCATGGCGCCCGGTTTGCGTTTGATCTTGGTGTGTGGAGGAAACTCAGCGCCGCTCGGGAGGCTGATCGAGGGTGAAGTCCCCGAGAAGAGCCTCCATCTCCTCTTCCAGCGACATGCGGTGCGGCGCCGACGCCTCTTTCTTGGAAGGAGCGGATTCACGCGGAGCGGGATCGTCCAACGCCGGGGATTGCGCGCGCTCAGCCTCGATCTGCGGATGCGGCTCGATCGATGCGGGTCGCGGCCCGGTGGAGCTTGGGGACGTCTGTCGGGAACCGGCGGTGTCTTCTCCGAAGAGGTTCGCCAAGTCGGAGCGAAGAGTGCTGGCGAAGTCCACCCGCCGCGGCGCCTGTCCTCGGGGCGGCTCAACGGAAGGCACGGGCGCGGCCGTGGAGGAGGAAAGACGGGCTTGGCGTACTGCTTCAGAAGTCGCTTCCGCGGGCTCCTGCCGAGTGGCGCGAACGGCGGGGGCGGCTGGCGATGGTGCTTGCGGCCGGGCGGGAGGCGTTACTGCCGAAACCTGCGGAGCAGGGGAAGGCGCGGGGGCGGCCGGCTCGGTCCTGGTCTGCTTCTCCTGAACGTTCGTCACGAAGCTCCGGACCGAAAGCGGCCCACGGCCTCTGACGTCGGGCTGTGGCGCGCCTGCGCCTTCTACCGCCGGGAGGGAGATATCGCGCCCCGACACCTCGGGCGCCCACGCGGGCTCGACGCGGCCGCGCAGCATGCCGTAGGGCAGGTCGAGGTCCTCCGAAGGCGACGAAGCGGGCTTGGCCGGCTCGTCTGCCGAGGATGTTTGGCTGTCCGGCGAGACTTCCGAGGAGGTCTGGGACGAGCTGGAGGACGGCGCGGCTACCCGGGTGGCCGCGCGCTGCGGCCAGGTCGGTGTCGCGAGTGGTCTTGGCGGGGCGGCCGGTCGGGGTGGCGAAGCAGCCTCCTGGGCGTGCAGGGGCTCGGGAGCTGCGACGGCAGGAGCCTCCGGCGCCCAGTCGCGCCGCGCCTGATCGCCGCGCTGCTGCACGGGGGAAGGCCGTCTCCGTTCAGGCTCGACCGAAGGGCTCTGGCTCATCGGCTCGCGGGCGGCTTCCCGTTCTGGCGCGGCCTCTTCGGGCTGTTTGGGTGCTGCCTCCTCCGGCGAGGCGAACACGGGCCATTCCACGGCGACGGTAGGGGTTTCCGCCGGAAGGATCGTTGGCGTCGGGGCCTGTTCGGCCGGCTCTGGCTTTCTCGCGCGGCGGCCTTCGCCGGTGGCCGCCGGCTGACCTTTCAGCCGCGCAGGCCTCGGCACTCCCTGGGGCGCTGCGGATGTGGCGGCAATCGGTTCGAAGACCGAGCCATCTGACTGCTCATCGAAGGGCGATGGGGCGGAGGAGGTGCGTGCCGCGCGCACGGCTTTCCCGATCCCGCCTTCCACGACGATATCCGTCTGGCCCCCGACGAGAATGAGGTGCTCGACATCGTCGCGTCGGACCAGCACGAGCTTGCGCTTCGGGTCGACGCTGGTGACACCGACGACGGCAAGGCGCGGCAGATGGCCTTTGCGCCCCGGTCTGAGGCTGCCGGAAGAAACCTTGCGAGCAGCCCATAAGGACACGAGAACAAGCGCGATGACGATGACCGCGGCCATCAGCACCGAGACGAACGGCGCGAGACTTTCGGGAACCAGTCCTTGAACCCAGGCGCTCATCGTCTCAATTCCCTATTGTCGTTCCACAAGGCATGGAGCACACCGGCCATGGTTTCTGTTCGTCGGCACGCTTCCTGGATCGGACGGTGAGCCCGACTCGTTGAGCATTTGGGGCATTTGCCACGATCCGCAATCGGTGTAGCGAGGACTGAGAGCCGAATACAGGGGTGGGACATAGTTTCTCTGGCGCTGCGAAAGACCTTGGGTTTGGTTCACGGCAGATTGCCCCGCAAATGAGCCGGTGCAGACGCTTGCGCGGCGAGCCATCGCGCGTCGCGGTGGTGGCGAGCGCATGTCCGAGATCATGGCACCAATGTGCCGCGTTTGCTCAGACTTGGTGATGGACGGTCGGGGGCACTCGCTTTGCACCAGCTTTTTGGTCCAGAATGGCGGTCGGCGCGGCGGCCTCGAATCGGAGTTTCATGAACGTGGTGGCGGATGACATGAGCGACAGGCCTCTGGTGGACCGGAGCGCAAGTGCGAGCGGCATCCGCCGGCTTCTCATCCTCGGCGGATTCGTGCTCGTGCTTGGCGCGGGGCTGGCGCTCGCGGGCAACGCGTTCGGCGGGCTCGCGCTGCTGGCCGTGTTCGCGCTTCTCGCCATGGTGGGCCTGGTGGCGATCTTCGCCCTGGCTCTCGGCCTTGTCCAGCTTGGCAGCCGGTCGGCCGATGCCGGCATCTCGCGCGATTATCTTGATAGCCTCGCCATCGGCACGCTGATCGTGGACCGCCGCGGCCGCATCATCTACGCCAACCGCGCCTATGGCCAGACGACCGGCGCGACCGGCGCGGGCGACGTAAAGGGCATCGAGCGCCTGTTCGCCCGCGAGCCTGATGCATCGGAGCAGATCTATCGCCTCGCCAGCCTTGCCCGCGACGGCCGGGCAGGGCAGGAAGAATTCCGTCTTCCGCGCCCGCTCGCCGGAAGCGACGGCGATCCGCGCTGGTACCGCGTCTCCGTTCGTCCGCTCCTGCGCCGAGGCGGGGCCCTGGTCGCGTGGCAGATCGCCGACATCACGGCGGAGCGCGAGAAGGAAGAGACCTTCTTCAAGGATCTTCAGCACGCCATCGACTACCTCGATCACGCACCCGCCGGCTTTTTCTCCGACGATCGCCGCGGGCGTCTCGTCTACATCAATGCCACGCTCGCCGATTGGCTGAAGATCGACCTTGCCTCCTTCCTGCCGAAGACGCGTTCGCTGCGCGATTTCGTGGCCGAGGATTCGCTTCCGCTCCTCGGATCGGATCTTGAAACGAGCGAGGATGCCGGCCCCAAGGTGGTCGACCTCGACCTCATCACCGCGGACGGCCACCGTCTCCCGGTTCGCCTTCTGCGCTCCATGGGGCGGGCCGAGGACGGCGCGGCAGGGCTTAGCCGCACACTGGTGCTGAACCGAAGCGTCGATTCGGGCGGTGCCGATGCGTTGCAACTGGCCGAAGTCCGCTTCACTCGCTTCTTCAACTCCTCACCCATGGCGATTGCCGCCCTGGATGGGGCCGGCAAGGTGCTGCGCGCCAATGCCGCCTTCGCGAAGCTCTTCGGCCTCACCGACGGCGGCGACCTTCTGTCGAGCCTGCGCGAGGAATACCAGAGTGCGCTGCGCCAGGCCCTCGCCTCCGCCTCGCGCGGGGAGGCGGACATCACACCCATCGATGCGGAGCTCGCCGGCGACCAGACGCGCATGTTGAAGCTCTACATGAGTGCCGTTTCCGACGTCACCGGGGAAACGGGCGAGGTCTCCATCCTCTATGCCGTCGATATCACCGAGCAGCGGGCGCTGGAGGAGCAGTTCGCCAAGAGCCAGAAGATGCAGGCGATCGGCAATCTCGCCGGCGGCATCGCGCATGACTTCAACAACGTCCTCACCATCATCACCGCATCCGTCGACTTCCTGCTGCTGAACCACCGCACCGGCGATCCGTCCTTTCAGGACCTGCTGCTGATCAAGCAGAGCGCAAACCGCGCGGCGGCCCTGGTGCGCCAGCTTCTGGCCTATTCGCGCCGCCAGACCATGCGGCCGAAGATGCTGAATCTGACGGACGTTCTCGCCGACAACCACCTGCTGCTGCAGCGCATATCCGGCGACCTGGTGAAGCTCGAGCGTCACCATGCTCGCGATCTATGGCCGGTGATGGCCGATATCGGTCAGTTCGAGCAGGTGATCACCAATCTCGTGAAGAATGCGCACGACGCCATGCCGGAAGGCGGTACGATTACCATCTCGACGCGCAACGTTCCTGCCACGGAGGTGAAGTCCTTCGGCTATGCCGAGATGGAGGACGAAGATTTCGTCCTGGTCGAGGTGGCCGACTCCGGTACGGGCATGCCGGCCGACGTTGCCGAGCGCATCTTCGAGCCGTTCTTCACGACCAAGGAAATCGGCAAGGGCACCGGCCTCGGCCTGTCGATGGTCTACGGCATCATCAAGCAGTCGGGCGGCTTCATCTTCGTCGATTCGCGCATGGGCGAGGGCACGACCTTCCGCATTTTCCTTCCGCGCCACATTCCGAGCGCCATCGAGGCGCCGCGCGCCGAGGGGGCGGCTGCCAACGGCACGAAGGTCGATCTGTCGGGCACGGCCTCGATCCTGCTGGTCGAGGACGAGGACCAGGTGCGGGCCGGCAACGTGCGCGCCCTCAAGATGCGCGGCTACGACGTTCACGAGGCGGCTTCGGGTTCCGAAGCGCTGGAGGTGATGGAGGAACTCGGCGGCAAGATCGATCTCGTCGTGTCAGACGTGGTCATGCCAGAGATGGATGGGCCGACGCTGCTACGCGAACTGCGCAAAGCGCGCCCCGATCTCAAGTTCATCTTCGTGTCGGGCTATGCCGAGGACGCCTTCGCCAAGAATCTGCCGGAGGGCGAGAAGTTCGGCTTCCTCGCCAAGCCGTTCAGCCTCCGCGATCTCGCCATCGCGGTGAAAAGCGCGCTCGAAGAAGACGGCTGACCGCCGTTGCGCGATCAATACCTCACGGGCGTTCCGGCTGGCGCGTGCGACCGTGCGCTCGCGCCGCCTGTCTATGAACGGCCTACTGACCCGGAGCCGTCACCGGCACCGCAAGGCTGAGCGCGTCCAGCGCTTTTTTCCGGTCTTCAGGCGGCAGCGCCGAAACGCCCTCCCGCACGTCGTCCAGCACGGCGGCCAGATCGCTTCCGTGCCGACTGGTCGCAGCCAGAAACAGCGAGTTCAGGATGGCGACGCCGGGGCTCTCCCCATCGGTTCGGCTGGAGTTCAACATTTTCGTTCAATCGCTCTCACATCTTCGCTGTTTGCGATGCCCCGCAGAGTGCCTAGCCTTCCATCCACGCAAGTATTCAGGAGAGCGGCGATGGAGTCGAGACCTAAGGCCCACGGAATCAACGACCTACGTGTCGAGATCGTGACCACTCAGGAGCAAATGCTCCATACTTTGGCCGTGCGCGCCATCTGCTTCATGGAAGAGCACGGATACTCAGCCTACCAGACTTTCGACGGCAACGACTTCCAGGCCACGCACATCAACGTCTATGCCAATGGCGAGCCCGTCGGCTCCGCGCGGCTGCGCTGGTTTCGCGACTTCGCCAAGATGGAACGCACGTCGTTCCGCAAGGCGTGGCGGGGCGGCGAGATCCTGAGGCGTTGCTCTGACTTCGTGTTCGATCATGTCGCGCGCAAGGGCTACGATCGCCTGATCACCCATGCCCAGCCAGGCTATGCCCGTGTCTGGCGCCGCTATCTCGGGTTCGAGCTGGTGGATGGCAAGGAGCCGCTCCTCTTCGACGGCCATGGCGAGCCTTATGTCGAATTGGTGAAACATCTCGACGTGCCGTCCAACGCGATCACAACCGACGCCCCCATGTCCACGCTGTTCCGCATCGAAGGCCAGTGGGACGAACCCTCCCAGTTTGAGGCAAGATCATGAAGTCATTGGCCCTCATTGTCGAAGATGAGCCGGCTTCCGTCGATTGTCTTATGGAAAACATCCGTAACGTCGTTCTCATTCACGAAGAGATGATGAAGAAGCTCTTCGCGGATGGCGCGCCTCTGCCGCTGATGATGGGAGAGCTTTTGGAGGACGTCGGAAACACCTATCTTCGCTACGCCGACGAGATCAGCCAGCGCTATCGCGAAGAGACGGACTACACGTTGAAGAGCTGCCGGAAGCCCGCGTCGGCGTTCTCGCACTGACTACGCAGGACCATCTTCTCCCCAAACCACGGATTATCGCGCCCGAAGACCTCGGCCAGCCACTCGAACACGAGTCTGACAGGCTTTGACTGTAGCCGCTCGGTCATCGCGGCGATGCTCATCGGAATTCTGATGCGCACGTCGAGATCGAGCGGTACAGCCGCCGGTTCGATGGCATTGTAATTTGCCAGAAGCGCAATTCCGACGCCTGCCTTGGCCACTGCGCCATAGGTGAACATGTTGTCGCAGTAATGGGCGATGCGACCGTTGGCGATAAGGTCGAGCCAGGAATCCCACACGCCGGTTCGCGCAGCATAGAACTCGCTTTGAACGAAGGCGTGTTCATGCGCGTTTTGGCGCGTCGGCACGCCATAAAGATCAATGTAGCCGCGCGACGCGAACGGCAGGAAATGCAGAAATCCCGCCGTGCGCAACGTCACGTCGGACGGTGCGACGTGCGCGAACCCCACCATCATGTCCGTGGCGTTCTCCCGCAGCGAGATCAGGTTCTCAGGCGACTTGATGTGAACCTGGATGCGAGGGTGACGCGCGTTGAACTCCAGCAGCGCCGGCGCCAGAAAGATCGCGGCCAACCCGTCGGTGACGCTGACGCGCACGATGGCCGCTTCCTGTGACTGTTCGGACTGTAGGTCGTTGCGCAGCGAATAGAGGAACTGGTCGAGGCGCGCGCATGCCTCGGCGACCTCCTTGCCGCGCGCAGTGAGCTGAACGCCGCGTTGGGTACTGATGAAGAGTTGCGCGCCCATCATGTCCTGAAGGCGCTTTACACGTCGGCTCACCCTAGGTTGCGACATGTTTAGAATTTCGCTGGCCTTGTTAAATGACTTGGCCTTTGCCACCGCGAGGAAGATACGCAGCTCTTCCCAGAAAGCATTACTTAGGAGTGTGTCGTTTTCCAGGAAGGACCTGTTTAACGATCTTTGTGCAGCTTCAAAGGGAGTGATGGTGTCCGACATGCTTCCTGTTGTATCATCCGCATCGTGAAAGTGGTAAACGGTTTTGCAACCGGCCGTGGGCTGCGGCGATTCGCTCCGCGGTAATGTATGCGTCCTCAGGTTTATTCAGATGTCCATCGAACTGGAAATCGATCGTCATGTCGGCCGGCAGCTTCAGCAGGTTCGCCGCCGCAAGAAGGTCTCTCAGACTGAACTCGGTAATGCCATTGGCGTTACCTTCCAACAAGTACAAAAGTATGAGAAGGGTATCAACCGAATTTCTGCATCGAAATTGGTGTTGATTTCCAATTTTTTGCAAATTCCCATCGCTTACTTCTTCGAAAATTGTCCTGGTCTCGATGACGAGGAAAGCGCGAGGCCGGTTGTGGTCTTCCGTGAGCCGCAACAGATCGCCAATCTCGCGCCTGACGTGCGATCGGCGTTTCTGACGTTGGCCGAGGCGGTGCATCGCGCCCGTCGCTGATGAAGCACGGATGTCGATTCGCGCGCCAATCGGGGGCTTTTGCCGCTCGTGGCGCCGAAACAAGTTCGTGATCGCCTTCGGCACGGCTTGGGAAGGTTGAAGCAAAGTGCGGACGATTTTCTCGGCCTTTGTTGTAAGTCCAAGTTAAGCCAAAGCGTTGGCGGTGTCTGTCGATCCTGTCGGACTGTTCGGGGCGGACCCGCGTTCCTCTTGGGGTTCGTAGGCTCCGTCAGGCAGCCCGCAGGAACCGGTGACTTCGCCATTGTCGTGTGTGCGGGAAACGAGCTGAACCTCGGCCTGCCGCGCGTCTTTCATGTCTGGTGAGATGTTAGGTCCTCGAATGGTGAGCCAGAGCCATTCGGGGCGCTTTCGCTCGCGCTCTTTTTCGCGAGGGCGCGACGTCACCTTCGTGAGCATCGGTTAGCCGCCGTGGCGATCGCAACCATCGGATTGGGGGGGGCGGCATGAGCCGCCGCGAGGCTGCGGCGGCTCTGTGCGGCAAAGGGGATCAGCCGAGCTTCAGCAGGACCACGCCACCGAAAATGACGACGATGATCCCAAGAAAGAGAAGCCAGCTCATCCAAACCGAGCGGATATGAGTGTGTTCCTTGAAGTTCTGATCCATTGGAAAGGTCTTCCAAGCGGTGCCATGGCGGCCCATTTCTCTGGGGCGCTTCACGGCGAGCCAAACGCGCGGCATGGACGCGCCCCATCAGAAGGGGCGGCGCTCAGCAGCGGAAGTGGGATTGTGATGGTGGAAGAACGCGTCGTTGACGCTGCTATGCCCGTTGCGGCGGAGCGCGCGCCCAGCAATGGGCCACGGTTTCGTGGGGCAGCGCCACACGTCCCGCCCGTTCCACTGAACGGCTAATCGCAACCGGCTGCGGCAGGGCGATGGCCGGGCGAAATACTGCCTTGGAGCCCGCCGAGGGAGATGAGCCGGCTGGCCCGTCGCGGCGGTCCACGCGGCCGAGCACGAACTGCGCGCTCAAGGAGCGCAATTGATCGCCGGAGCGGGGATCGAAATTGTGGGTGAGGCTCGTTAGAGCCCAAACGGTCTCAGGCGTATCCGGCAGCGCTTGCCGGGAGGACGTCTGGACGAGCGCGACAGCGAGCGCGACAAGGGCGAAGGCCCAGGCCATTGGCGCGAGCTTCCGACGGATGTCAGCAGACGCGGCCATGCGGAGGCTCTTTCGCGTGCGAGGTTTCGGACTTCAGGAAAGCGACAATATCATCCCGCGGTTGGCGGCGACAGTGCGCCAACGGCTCATTCTGATAGGGCGAAGATCGATGTCAGGCAGGTGCCGTCGGTTCGAAAGGGTGGGCCCGAACCGCCGACGCGCCTTATGCGCCAAAGCCTGTCAGCAGCCGAGAATGCCCGCCTCCGGCCTCGACTGCGCTTGACCGTTGTCAACTTATTGGCGGCACGGCTGCCGGGGTGCGCTTGGCTGAAAGCGCGGAGGAAGATGGCAAAGCTTGCTCCCGTCGATGCAAAAGTGTGCGCCTGGACCACCGCTTGACACGCGGAGCCGCCCGCAGCATGGTTGCCGGATCATGACCGAGCTCTTCGTTTCCACTATCGTGCGGATCTGTCCCATCGCGGACCTTTAGCCACGGCTCGGTCGCGTCGCGTCCTAGCCGTGGGACGTCGACGCGCTTCCCCAATATGCGAAGCGCTGTCGTGGAAGCGACACTCACCTCCACTGAATGAAATTGGCCGCGACGATGCCAAAGATGCATCCGTGCTCGTCGGCCCGACAGAGAGGAACCAGCCATGGCTCCGGCTCCCGCTAGAAAGCGCCAACGCTCCCCCTCGATCACCATCGGCCAGTCGGATCACGACAGGCTGTCGCGGCTGGCTGACACCTATGTTTCGCCCAATCCCGAGGTCATCGATCGCCTTCTCGTGGAGCTCGATCGCGCGCGCGTCGTGAAGGATGAACGGGTCGCTGCCGACGTTGTTCGCATGGGCTCAACGCTGCGCTTCACCACCGACCTCGGAGAAGACCGGCGCGTGACGCTGGTCTTCCCTGGACAGGCGGACATCGCGGAGGGAAAGGTATCGATCCTGACGCCGATCGGTGCCGCCCTTATCGGCCTCTCGACCGGCCAGTCGATCGACTGGACCGCGCGCGACGGACGCGTTCACCGCCTCACCGTTCATGGGGTCGAGGCTCCCACCGCGATCTAGCGGTGCTGGGCGAGACGTCGTCGCTCAGTTTCGATGCTGATCGTGCCGAATTTGGAACCGCGCCAGTGGCCGGTTCCGAGGCGCAGCAACAGGCTATGGGCGATAGGGCGCGGCGGCGGCATCACCAGAAGTTTGAGAATTCACCCAGAGGTTCATGATGTCCAGAAGCATTCCTTCCGCCAAAGCGGAAGGATGGTCCGAGTTTGGCCAAGGACTGGTTTGGATGACGCTGAGCATGGCGTCATTCATCGGCATGTCGATCGGGTCGCGAGAACTCGCGGCCACTTTGTCGATCCGCCAGGTGCTGTTCTTCCGCGCCTTGATCGGTCTCTTGGTGATTCTGGCGCTCGGCCGGTCTCTATGGCCTGAAGTCAGGCAGATGAAACGGCTCCGGCTGCATGTCCTGCGCAACGTCGTCCACTTTACCGGTCAGTATTTCTGGACGATCGGCGTCGTGATGCTGCCTTTGGCCTCGGTGTTCGCACTCGAGTTCACCATGCCGATCTGGGTGGCGTTCTTCGCCTTGCTGTTCCTCAATGAGCGTCTGACCAAGCCCCGCATTCTCGCAACTATTGGCGGATTTCTTGGCGTTCTCGTGATCGTCCGCCCGGGCGTCGGCATGGTCGATCCTGCTGCGGGCTTGGTGCTGGTCGCGGCCGCCGCGTACGGGCTTTCGTTGATTTTTGTCAAGCAGCTGACAGGCTACTGCTCGCCGGGCGCTATCGTCGCATGGATGATCGTCATCCAGCTGCCGCTCGGCCTCGTCGCGGCCCTCACCGACTGGCGGGAGGTCCATGTTACGGACATCCCATGGATGCTCCTGGCCGGCGTCGGCGCGCTGAGCGCGCATTTCTGTCAGGCGCAGGCGCTGAAGCGGCTGGATGCTTCGGTCGTAATGCCGATCGACTTTCTGAGGGTGCCTCTTGCCGCAATCGTGGGATATCTTGCCTATAAGGAAGGGATCGACCTGTGGGTCATTCTCGGCGGCGCCGTCATTCTCTTCTCGAATTATCGGGCGGTGATGGCGGAGCGAAGGCAGGTCTGCTGATGCGCCAATGGCAAAAGCCCGCGCCGTCGGAACGTCTTCGTGCCAGCACGCCCCTTCAGGCGGCGGTGCTGTCGACGATCAGCACGGGCCGCCCGCGCGAGCATTGCTCGACCCTTGCCTCCACCCGGTAAACGTCGCGCAGCATCGCGGGCGTGATGACGTCGGCGGTCGGCCCGCCGGCCCGCATTCGGCCGTTCGCGATGACGATCGTCTGGTCGCAGTAGCGCAGCGCGTGGTTCAGGTCGTGCAGCGCAATCAGGACGGCCATGCCAGAGGTCGCCGCGCGCCTCTGCATAAAGGCCAGCACCTCGATCTGGCGATAGAGATCGAGCGCCGAGGTCGGCTCGTCCATGAGCAAAACCTCGGGCTTGCGCACCAGCGCCTGGGCGATGGCGACGAGCTGGCGCTGCCCGCCGGACAGCTCGCCGAGCTCGCGGAAGGAGAGGGACTGGATATCGAGCGCGCGAAGGATCTCGTCGATCCCGATCAGCTCCTCGTCTCTCACTCGCCAACCCGAGCCTTGCTTGGCGGCGAGGAGGATCGATTCGTAGACCGTCAGGACCGCGTTTCCGCCGGTGTCCTGCGGCATGTAGCGAATCGCGTCCTTGCCGCTGGTCGCGCCTGTCAGATGAACGGTGCCAGGGCCCGCCAACAGCCCGGCGATCCGCTTGAACAGCGTCGACTTGCCGGCAGCGTTCGGCCCGATCACGGCCGTCAGTGAGCCGCCCTGCAGGAAGTCCGTCGCGATGCCCGAGAGAATCGTGTGCTTGCCGTAGGACGCGCCGATATCTTCGAGTGCCACCGCTACCATGCGCGCCTCCGGCTGCCGAAGATCAGGACGAAGAAGAAGGGAACACCGACGAGGGCGGTGATGACGCCGATCGGCAGGATCGCCCCCGGCAGGATCGTCTTCGAAACGACCGACGTCACGGAAAGGAGCAGCGCGCCGCAGAGGATGGAGGCGGGCAGGAAGAATCTCTGATCCTCCCCGACCAGCATGCGTGCCATGTGCGGGCCGACCAGCCCGACGAAGCCGATGGTTCCCACGAAGGACACCGGGATCGCCGCGAGCAGGCTGATCGTCAGCATGGTCTGAAGCCGCAACCGCCGGACGTTGACGCCGAAGCTGGCCGCCTTGTCCTCGCCGAGGCGAAGCGCCGTCAGCGCCCAGGCCTGCCGCGCGAAGAGCGGCACGGTGAGGACGAGCACCGCCGCCGTGATCCACACCTTCGGCCAGGTCGCCTTGGTGAGACTGCCCATCGTCCAGAAAACGACCGCCGCGAGCGCCTGCTCGGAGGCAAGATATTCGAGAAGCGACAAAAGAGCGTTGAAGGTGAAGACGAGGGCGATGCCGAGAAGCACGATCGTCTCGACCGTGACGCCGCGCATGGTCGAGGCGAAATGGATGAACAGGGCCGCCGCCATCGCCATCACAAAGGCGTTGATCGGAACCATATAGCCAACGGCGAGAGGAACCAGCGCCGTGCCGGCGACGAGAGCCAGCGCCGCACCGAAGGAGGCGGCGGCGGAAATGCCGAGCGTGAAAGGGCTGGCCAGCGGATTGGCGAGGATCGTTTGCATCTGGGCACCCGCCACGGACAGCGAGGCGCCGACCGTCACTGCCATCAGGGCAATGGGCATGCGGATGTCCCACACGATCACCCGAAGCTGGTCGCTCACCTGATCCGAACGAAAGAGCGAATCGAGGACCTCGGAGATCGTATAGTTCGCGGGGCCGAGCGCCATGTCGACGCAGACGCTGGCGAAAAGGGCGGCGCAGAGGGCGGACAGGAGCGCGATGCGCCGAAAGGCCAGGGCGCGATAACGCTCCCGGCCCTCTCGCATTCCTGCGTGTGCGGCAGCGATGGTCATTCGCCGTCCGTCAGCGAAACGAAGTAGCCCGGCTTGTAGTCGAGGGGCAGAAAGCGGGCGTGCAGTTCCTTGAAGGTCGCCTCGGGGTCAAGATCGCGGAAGAGATCGGGGTGCAGCCACTTGGCCATCTCCTGGATCGCCACAAACTGGTAGGGATTGTTGTAGAACTGGTGCCAGATCGCGTGGACTTGGCCGTTCTTGACGGCCTTGATTCCGGTGAAGGCGGGACGCTTCGTCAACGCCTCGAGCTTCTTGCGGGCAAGCGCCACGTCGGCGCCGTAGCCAACGCCGACCCAGTCGCCGCCGGGAACATAGCCCTCCCAGTTGCCGCCGGTGATGATGACCTGATCGGGGTTGGAAGCGATGATCTGCTCGGGGTTCACGGTGCCGAAGGTGCCGGGGATGATGTCCTTGGCCATGTTGATGCCACCGGCGATCTCGACCATCTTGCCGAAGTTCTCGTCGCCGAAGGACATGCAGCAATCATCGGAATAGCCGCCGGCGCGCTCCATGAAGACCAGCGGGCGCTTTGGCTTCTCCCGGTCGAGCACGTCGGTCACGGCCGCGATGCTCTGCTTGCGGAACTTGATGAAGTCCTCGGCGACCTCTTCCTTGCCGAACAGCTTGCCGATCAGGCGCATGGAGGGCTCGGTGTTGACCATCGGCTTCTCGCGGAAGTCGACATAGACCAGCGGTATGCCGACCTTTTCCAGCGTTTGGATGTAGCCGGCCTCCTCGGTCGCCGTCTTGGCGTCCACGTTCATCAGGATGACGTCGGGCTTCAGCGAGACCGCCTGCTCGACGTCGAAGGTGCCGTCCTTCATGCCGCCGAAGGTCGGCAGCTTGGCGATCTCGGGGTATTTCTCGAGGTAGGCCGCGTAGGTCTCGGGATCGGCCTTGGCGAGATCGTCGCGCCAGCCGACGACGCGCTTAAAGGGAGCTTCGCGATCCAGCGCGGCGACAAAATAGATCTGCCGGCCCTCGCCGAGGATGACACGTTCCACCGGCGTTTCCACTTTCACCGTGCGGCCGGTCACATCCGTGACCGTGACGGTCTCCGCCAAGCCAGGACTGGCGACGAGAGTGATGGCGGTGGCGGCGATGGCGGCAAGAAGCCGAGTAACGCGCATGGTCCATTTCCCCATGATGTTTGACGCCGCGTTATTCGATTTTATGACTTGGCCGGTCAACAATTATCTTTTAGAGCAATTCGAGAGTGGGAAGCGGGAAACGGACGTGGACGGGATGACAGCTGGCAGCAACTACGGTCTGCGCGATGAAATCCGGGATTTCTGGTCTGATCGCGCGTCGAACTTCGACGAGTTTCCCGGACACGAAATCTTTACCGAGCAGGAGCGCCAAGCATGGCACGCGCTCTTCTCGCGCCATCTCGGCGAGGCTCAGGGCCGCAGCGCGTTGGATCTGGCGAGCGGCACAGGCGTCGTGTCGCATCTTCTCGACGATCTGGGCTTTCGCGTCACCGGGCTCGACTGGTCGGAAGCGATGCTGGAACGGGCGACCTCCAAGGCTGCCTCGCGCGGCCGGCGCATCACCTTTCGTCTGGGCGATGCCGAACGCATCATCGATGCCGACGAGAGCTATGATGTGGTGGTCACGCGCCACCTTGTTTGGACGCTGGTCGACCCGGCGGCGGCATTCACCGAATGGCTGCGAGTGCTGAAGCCCGGCGGAACGTTGCTGGTAATCGACGGTGACTTCGTCAGCCGCAGCCCGCTTGAGCGGCTGATCGCGAAGCTGGAACGCTTCACCTTCAATCGTGGCGCTCCTGCTGGTCCTGGTCTTTCAGGCGAGCTTGCCGAACGCCATCGCAGCATCCTCTCGCGCGTGCATTTCAAGGACGGCGCCCGCGCCAGCGATGTCGCGCGGATGCTCGCCGAGGCGGGCTTCGCCGACGTGGTGATCGACCAGCGGCTCGGCCCCATCCACCGGGCGCAGGCGCGCGTGATGCCGCTGGCGAAGGGGCTCGCCCGTCAGGTGCAGCATCGCTATGCGATTCGGGCGCTAAAGCCTGCCGGGTGAGGGGGGCACGCGTTGGAGGAGGCGGCGCGGCAATGGTCGCGCCGCAGCGCAATGCGATGAATTGGGATCGCAGTTTCGCTCAGATACTTTTGCTGAGAAGGCGGCGTTCCAGAAATCGTGCAGCGTTCCGGCGTCATGATCCAGCCCGGCGGGCGAGAATCGGTCGCCTCGCGCGTCTCACGGGCGGCACCCTTCGCCCCTTCCGCTCTAGGGGCATGAGTTCCTCAGGGGCGCGGTGGAGAAAGGTACGTCAACAGCCAAAAACGACGAAAGCCCCGCGTTGGCGAGGCTTTCGAGGAGGCGTGACGCCTGAATGTGGCTCCCCGGGCCGGATTCGAACCAGCGACCAACCGGTTAACAGCCGGTTGCTCTACCACTGAGCTACCGGGGAACGCCGTGTAGCGCGAGCGAGCCTATAGCAAAGGGAAATTCGTCTGCCAAGGCTTGATTGCCGGAAATTGGCACCTGTTTCGCGCAATCGTCACAACTCTGTCTTTGGCTCCTGAAAAGGCTGCGGTTTGAGGGTTGCGGGATGTTGCGAGGCGATGATCGCTCAATCGCCGCGAAGGCAGGAGGCGAGCGAGGAGGCGAGATGGCCGATCAGCTCGAAATAGAGGTCAGGGCCGGGGGGAAGGTCGGCCCCGATGGGATCGAGAATGCCCGTTCGCGCGCCCGTTCCCTCGGCGATTGTCGCAACCAGTGCCGGGGGGAATTGCGGCTCGGAGAAGATGCAGACGGCGCCGAGACTGCCCACCTTGTCGCGAATCTCCGCAATGCGCCTGGCCCCGGGAGGCGTTTCCGGGTTGACCGTGATGGACCCGGAGGCGCGGACGCCGAAACGGTTCTCGAAGCTCTGGTAAGCGTCGTGGAAGACGATGAAGGGTTTGCCCGCCAGCGGCGTCAGTTCCGCCTCCGTTTCGCTCGTCAGTGAATCGAGGCGCGCGGCAAGTGCCTCGGCGTTCTTTTCGTAGCTCGCGGCGTTTTGAGGATCGGCGGTCGCCAGCGTATCCGCTGCCGCTTCCGCCATCAATTTCGCGTTGACGGGATCGAGCCAAATGTGTGGATCGAAGCCTTCGTGGTCGTGGTCGTGGTCGTGGTCGTGGTCCTCATGCTCCTCGCCATCATCATGATGATGCGGCTCGAACATCCCGCCTTCGCGCAGGGGAAGCTTGACGAGGCCGGGCACGTCGGAGAGCGCGACGACGCTCGCCTTACCGCTCAGCGTCTCCAGCGGTTGCTCCAGAAAGGTCTCGAGCTGCGGCCCGGCCCAGAAGATCACGTTGGCCGATTCGATTGCCCTCGCATCCGACGGCTTCAGGGAATAGCCGTGCGGCGAGCCGGCGCCCTGGATGATGAGGTCGGGCTCGCCGACGCCCTGCATGACCGTTGCGACCAGCGAGTGAAGCGGCTTGATGGAAACAACCACGTGCGGCGCGGCCTCTGCGACACCCGCGGCCGCCAAGAGCCCCGACGCGGCCAAAAGTAGGGCTTTCACTCTCACTGCGCGACTCCTAGCGTGGGATTACCGCCGGCACTCTGTTGTGTTACTCTATAACATCTGTCATGGGAGGATCAAGTTTGGTCCGGCGTCATGATCGATCGACCGGGAGCTCTTGCCGAAGGCGGCAGGTTTGGGCAGGTGGCGATGGCAAGTTCGGAAATTCTTGTCGAACTGACCGGCGTCGGCGTCGAGCGCGACGGCCGGTGGCTGGTGCGCGGGATCGATCTCCAGCTTCGGCGCGGCGAGATCGTCACGCTGATCGGCCCCAACGGTTCGGGCAAGAGCACCACGGCCAAGACTGCCATCGGAATTATCGAGCCGAGCGTCGGGCGCGTTGTGCGCACCGCGGGCCTTCGCGTCGGCTATGTTCCGCAAAAGCTTGCCATCGACTGGACCATGCCTCTCAGCGTCGAGCGCCTGATGACACTGACGAGCCGCCATTCGCGGCAGGAGATCGAGGCGGCGCTTGCCTCCGTTGGTGTCTCCCATCTGGCGCAGGCGGAGGTGCAGCGGCTGTCGGGGGGCGAATTCCAGCGCGCGCTGCTCGCGCGGGCGCTGATCCGGCGGCCCGATCTCCTCGTCCTCGATGAGCCGGTGCAGGGCGTCGACGTGGCGGGCGAGGCGGCACTCTACGATCTCATCCGCTCGATCCGCGATCGCACCGGCTGCGGCATCCTGCTCATTTCCCACGATCTTCACGTGGTCATGGCGGCGACCGATACGGTCATTTGTCTCAATGGCCATGTCTGCTGCCGCGGAACACCGGAGAGCGTGGCGTCGAGCGAGCGCTACTGGCAGCTCTTCGGGCACCGCTCGTCGCCGGCTTTGGCGCTCTACCGCCACCACCACGACCATACCCATGGAGACGACGGCAGCGTGACGGCGCTGCCCGACGCTGCCTCGGACGCGCCCTGCGGCTGTGATGCCGTGCATCATCGTGAGCATGAGCACCGTGATGCGCATGGCGACCATGAGGAACGGGCGCGCGGCCATGCTTGACGACTTTTTCGTTCGAGCGCTGCTCGCCGGTATTGGCGTCGCCTTGACCGCCGGTCCGCTCGGCTGCTTCGTGGTCTGGCGCAAGATGGCCTATCTCGGCGATACGATGGCTCATTCCGCTCTGCTGGGCGTTGCGCTCGCTCTCCTCTTCAATATCCAGACAACCATTGGCGTTTTCGCCATCGCCCTGGTGATGTCCGCCATCCTGATCCTGCTCCAGCGGCGCGCGACGCTAGCCACCGACGCTCTCCTCGGCATCCTCGCCCATTCGAGTCTCGCGCTCGGCCTCGTGGTCGTCGCCTTCATGACGTGGGTCCGCGTTGACCTGATGGGCTATCTTTTTGGCGACATCCTCGCGGTCTCACGCCTCGACGTCGGCATTATCTATGGCGGCGGCCTTCTGGTCATCGCCGCGCTCGTTTGGCTGTGGCGCCCGCTGCTCGCCGCGACGGTCGATGCCGAGCTCGCCGCCGCCGAGGGGCTGAAGCCCGAGCGCGCCCGTATCGTCTTCATGTTGCTGATGGCGCTGGTCATCGCGATCGCCATGAAGATCGTCGGCATCGTGCTGATCACCGCCCTGCTGATCATCCCGGCCGCGACAGCTCGCCGTCTTGCCGCGACACCGGAGGCGATGGCGGGGATGGCGGCGTTGCTCGGGGCCTTCGCCGCGGCGGGTGGCCTTTTCGCCTCGCTGCAATTCGACACGCCGTCCGGCCCGTCGATCGTGGTCGCCGCTCTCGTCCTCTTTCTCGCGAGCCTGACCCCCGCCGCTTCGTTTGCCGCGCGATCTCTCCGTTCCATGAGGCCGTCATGACATCGTCTTCATCGCTGACGAAGAACCAGAAGCTCGTTCTCGACGCGCTCGAAAAGGAGAAAGGGCCGCTCAGCGCCTATTCCATCCTCGACCGGCTCCGGGACGACGGGCTGCGCGCGCCGCTGCAGGTCTATCGGGCGCTCGACAAGCTGCTCGATCTCCAGCTCGTTCATCGGCTGGAGAGCCTGAATGCGTTCGTCGCCTGCGCCCATCCCCACTGCCATGCCTCGCACATGATCGCTTTCGGCATCTGCGAGACCTGCGGGCAGGTGTGGGAATTTTCCGACGATGTGGTGCGCGACCGCTTGATGGGCTGGGCGGAGAGCCACGACTTCAAGCCGTCCAAGACCACCATCGAGATGAAGGGCGTCTGCGCCGACTGCCGCGCGGCCGGCTGAACCTCGCCGGATCAGAGCTTCAGCTTGTAGCCCAGGTGGCTGGCCTCGAAGCCGAGGCGCTCATAGAAGCGGTGGGCATCCGGGCGTTGTCTGTCGGTCGTGAGCTGGACGAGGGAGCAGCCTCGCCGCCGGCATTCCTCGATCGCCCAAACGAACATGCGGCCCCCCAGCCCCGAACCCCGCAGCTCCGCCGCGATCCGCACGCCCTCGATCTGCCCGCGCCATGATCCCATGCGCGAAAGGCCGGGAATGAAGGTCAGCTGAAGCGTGCCGACCACGCGCTCTCCGAGGCGGGCCACCGCCAGCAGCTGGTTCGGGTCGGCATCCATCGCCTGGAAGGCCTGAACATAGGCGTCGTTCAGGGGAAGCGACGGGTCCTCACGCGCCCGGCCGACCTCGTCATCGGCCAGAAGCGCGACAATTTCCGTGACATCGCTGGACTTCGCGCGCTGGAAAACGATTTCATCGACGGAAAATGACATGATCGGCGCCTTTGGGCTGACGATGGCGTTTGGTTCGTTCTATGGTGCGGCGACAAGGCCGATCCGAGAGGGGCGGCGGGAAGAAAGCACGCCGTTCGCCGGATGACAAACCGGCTGGCGGTGGCAGGCGGAGGGAAAAAGCATGAAGACGATGAAGGGACCGGGCCTTTTTCTGGCGCAGTTCGTGGGGGATGAGGCGCCATTCAATTCCCTGCCGGAGATCGCGCGATGGGCCGCGGGTCTCGGCTACAAGGGCATCCAGATTCCGACTTGGGCCGGCCAGCTCTTCGACCTCGAGAAGGCCGCTGCTTCCAGGGACTATTGCGACGAGGTCGCCGGCGTCTGCCGCGAGGCGGGCGTCGAGATCACCGATCTTTCGACCCATCTTCAGGGACAGCTCGTCGCCGTTCACCCAGCGTTCGATGAAGCGTTCGACGGTTTTGCCGTGCCCGAGGTAAGAGGCAATCCCAAGGCTCGGCAGGAATGGGCGACCCGTCAAGTGATGCTCGCCGCCAAGGCGAGCGCCAATCTCGGCCTCAAAACCCACGTCACCTTTCCCGGCGCTCTCGCGTGGCCCTACCTCTATCCCTGGCCGCAACGACCGGCGGGGCTGATCGAGACGGCGTTCGAGGAGCTGGCGCGCCGTTGGGTGCCTATCCTCGACGCCTTCGACGAGGTGGGCTGCGACGTCGGCTATGAAATTCATCCGGGCGAGGACATTTTCGACGGCGCGACCTACGAGATGTTCCTCGAAGCCACCGGGAACCACCCGCGCGCCAGGATCAACTACGACCCCTCGCATTTCGTGCTGCAACAGCTCGACTATGTCGAGTTCATCGACATCTATCACGAGCGCATCTGCGCCTTTCACGTGAAGGACGCGGAGTTCAACCCGACGGGGCGGCAGGGCGTCTATTCGGGCTATCAGCCTTGGATCAAAAGGGCCGGGCGCTTCCGCTCGCTGGGCGATGGGCAGGTCGACTTCGCCGCGATCTTCTCAAAGCTCGCCGAATATGACTACGATTCCTGGGCGGTGCTCGAATGGGAGTGCTGCCTCAAGCATCCGCACGACGGCGCTGCCGAGGGCGCGCCCTTCATCGCCGACCATATTATCCGGGTGACGGACAAGGCGTTCGACGATTTCGCCAGCGGCGGAACCGATGCGGCGGCAAACAAGCGGATGCTGGGCATCGGCTGACCGGAAAGAACGGACACACAAGCACGAGGGAGGGCGTGAATGGCCATCGGGGGAACAAGCGAACATCACGGCGGCAGCATCCGCCTGGGCATGGTGGGCGGCGGGGAAGGGGCCTTCATCGGTGCCGTTCATCGCATCGCGGCACGGCTTGACGGCGATTACGAGCTGGTCGCCGGTGCCTTTTCGTCCGATGCGGAACGCTCGAAGCGCTCGGGCGCCGCGCTCGGCCTTGCCGAGGATCGCTGCTACGGCACGTTCGAGGAGATGGCGCGGCGCGAGAAGCGGCTGAAGGACGGTGTCGAGGCGGTGGCGATCGTCACGCCGAACCACATGCACTTCCCCGTCGCCAAGGCGTTTCTCGATCGCGGCATCCACGTCATCTGCGACAAGCCGCTCACCACCAATCTGAGGGACGCCAAGCGGCTGAAGGCCATCGCGGAGAAGTCCGGGGCGATCTTCGCGCTGACGCACAACTATTCCGCCTATCCGATGATCCGCGAGGCGCGGGCGCGCGTCGCCGCCGGCGAGCTCGGTGATCTGCGCCTCGTCCAGGTCGAATACGCGCAGGACTGGTTGGCGGAGGATGTCCACTCCAAGCAGGCCGATTGGCGTGTCGACCCCGCCAAGGCCGGGGCGGGCGGCTGTATCGGGGATATCGGCACTCACGCCTATCAGCTCGCGCGTTTCGTCACCGGTCTGGAGGTGGAAAGCCTTGCCGCAGACCTCACCAGCTTCGTGCCGGGGCGTCAGGTCGATGACAACGTCCAGGTGATGCTGCGCTTCGCGGGCGGGGCCAAGGGGGCGCTGTGGGCCAGCCAGGTGGCTGTCGGCAACGAGAACGCCCTGCGGCTTCGCGTCTATGGCACCAAGGCGGGCATCGAGTGGGAACAGGAGAACCCGAACGCCCTGTGGTTCATGCCGTTCGGCGAGCCGCGCCTGCTTCTGACGCGAGGCGGCGCGGGAACCGGCGAAGCAGCGGCCCGGGTGACGCGTGTCCCCGCCGGCCACCCCGAGGGCTATCTCGAGGGCTTCGCAACGATCTACCAGGAGGTTGCGCGCGCCATCCGCGCCGCGCGCGACGGTGAGCCGCTGGCGCCCGATATCATGTTCCCCGGCGTCGACGATGGCGTCGATGGCATCGCCTTCATTGAGGCGGCGGTGAAATCGAGCAAGCGAAATGGCGCCTGGACCGGGCTTTGACGGCGGCGGGCGCCGGAGCCATCGGGGAAGCGGCTGACAGATTGTCGCACCCCGGGGCTCTTCTGCCGACTTGAAGTTTTGCATTGCCGGGGACAAGCCCGTCGGGACGGGCTTGTCGTTCCTCTGCCACGAGCCGCAGGTAGAGAGCGATCGCCGGTCGGCATTCTGGCCTTGCGGCAAGACGGTGCAACGGTTGCCCTGTCCTGGTATGATTTCTACCCCATTTCCCGTGTTCGGAGGCGTCGACAGCCTCGTCCCGGAGTTTCTGAAGAGGGCATCTGATGGATAGCATCCAGAGCGAGCTTCGCCGCCCCGTTCCGCTTTCACTGGCGGTGGCCGCGGTTGTCGGATGGATTGTCGTGATCATCATGGCGTTCACGAACTCCTCGACCAAGGCGGAATACGAGGCGAGGATTTCCTCTCTGCAGCGTTCGCGGGCGGAGATGCAAGCCGAACTCGATCAGTTTCATGCCGCCTCGGCCGATCTCGGCGCGTTGCGCGCGCAGATCCAGGAGGCCCAGGCGACGCTGAACGATCTTCGCCCGCAGCGGGAGACGGCGATCGCCGACCTGAAGAACGTCCAGGCGCAGCTGGCGGCGAGGCGAAAGGACCTCGACGCGGTCCAGAAGCAGTTCGCCGCCGCGCAGCCTGAGCTCGAGCGGCTGACCGCCGATCTCACGCGCGCCCAGGCCGAATTCGATTCGACCCGCAAGAATGTCGACGCCAGCCAGAAGGAACTCGCGGACGTTTCCGCTCGCCTCACCGACGCGCGTCAGCAGGAGGCACAGACGCGCTCTGCGGTGGCGGAGCTTTCGAAGGATGCGGAAAACCTGACCGCTCAGGTCGCGGAGGCGCAGAAGAAGCAGAGCGAGGCCGAGGCCGCCAAGGCCAAGATCGACGATCAGACCGCGACGGCGCAGCGGCAGCTTCAGGCGATCCAGCAGAACCAGACGGAGGCGCGCCGCCAGATGGCCGCGCTCGACCAGCAGCGCCAGCAGGTGGAAAAGGCGCTCGCCGACCTTAAGGCCCAGCAGCAGGATCTGACGAACAGCCAGCAGGCGGCCCAGGCCAAGCTGGCGGACATGACGAAGCAGGTGGACACCCTGACACAGCGCTCCAGCGATTTGACCAACCAGCTCAACACCGCCGAGGCGAACCTTAAGGCCGCACAGCAGGCCGAGAAGGAAACCAACGAGCGTCTCGCCGCCATCCGCCCACAAGTGACCAGCCTGACGAGCCAGCAGACCGACCTCCAGGCCGCGATTTCGCAGCTCGAAGATCAGCGCTCGCAGCTGACCAGCGACATCGCGGCGGCGGAGACCCACAGAACGGAGCTTCAGACAGGCATCGCCAAGCTTGCCGATACGCTGGCCACCCGAACCGACGAACTGGCTACGGTGGAAAAGCGGCTGGCCGATGCGACGCAGAAGGCCGCGGCGGAAAGCCAGGCGCAGTCCGCGCCCCCCGCCGCGGCGCCCGCGAGTGCGGCCGCGCCTCAGCCTGCGGCGACATCTGCGGCCGAGTCCGGTGGGCAAGGCACGAGCCAGAATGGCGGAGCGAACCAGCCGGGTGCGGGCGAGCCGTCCGCGAAGCCGGCCGATGCGGCGCCCACGGACGATGCGAAGGGGCAGCCGGCGCAGATCGTCATGCAACCCGGTACCTACCGCGCCGACACCACGCAGCTTGTCGTCCGTGATGACGGCAGCTTCGCCCTGACCGATTCCGCCCAGGGCACCGCCACGGCGACCGGAACGTGGCTGGTCAAGGACGGAACTTTGACGTTGACGGACGTCAAGGGCAGCATGGACGCAGAAACCTTCCCGATGACGTGCAAGGTGGACGGCGGCGAGAACGGGGCGTTTCGTCTGTTGGCCGCAGAAGGGCAGCAATGCTCCATGCTGGCGGGCAAGACGTTCTCTGTCGCACAATGATCCTTGCAGGGCGGAGGCTGGGGCGGGCGCCTTTGCATCGCCCTCCGGAATAGCCAACACTGCCTGAACAACCAAAGGGGCGGCGATGACGCGGAATTTTCAAAGTCTCTATCGGCATGGTTTCGCGCGCGTTGCCGCCTGCACGTTTCCCGCCGCGCTGGCCGATCCGGAAGCCAATCTTGCCTCGGTACTGGCCGCAGTGGGGCGTGCCGATGCGGCCGGCGTGGCGCTGGCCATATTCCCCGAGCTGTGCCTCAGCAGCTACGCCATCGACGACCTGCTCCTTCAGGACGTTCTCTTGGACAGTGTCGAAGCCGCCATCGAGCGGCTGGTCGGCGCGTCGCGCGATCTTTCGCCGGCGATTGTCGTCGGCGCTCCGCTCCGGCACCGTGGCCGGCTCTACAACTGCGCGCTGACCATCCATCGTGGCCGCATTCTCGGTGTCACGCCGAAAACCTATCTACCGAACTATCGGGAATTCTACGAAAAGCGGCATTTTGCTTCCGGCGAGGGCACCGAGGGCGATTCCATCGCGCTTGCCGGGCAGGCCGTGCCGTTCGGCCGCGATCTCATCTTCGCGGCGACCGATGTTCCCGGCTTCGTCCTCCACACGGAGATCTGTGAGGACTTCTGGGTGCCGCAGCCGCCGAGCGGCGAGGCGGCTCTTGCCGGCGCGACGATCCTCGCCAACCTTTCGGCCAGCAACATCACCATCGGCAAGGCGGCGACGCGGGGCCTGCTTTGCCAGTCGCAATCGGCGCGCTGCATCGCCGCCTATATCTACACCGCTGGCGGCGCTGGTGAATCGACCACCGACCTTGCCTGGGACGGCCAAGCCTCGATCTATGAGAACGGCTTGCTGCTCTCCGAGACGGAGCGTTTTCCCACCGAGGAGCGGCAGGCGATCGCCGACGTCGATCTCGATCTACTGCGGCAGGAGCGCGCCCGCACCGGCAGTCTCGACGACAACCGCCGCGTTCACCGCGCGCGCGTCGAAGCCTTCCGCCGGATAGAATTCGAGCTTCAGCCAAGGGACGAGGATCTGGGGCTGGTGCGGCCTCTGGCGCGCTTCCCGTTCGTGCCGGCCGATCCGCAGCGCCTCGATCAGGACTGCTACGAGGCCTACAACATCCAGGTGGCCGGCCTGGCTCAACGGCTCAAGGCCACGGGCATCGAGAAGCTCGTCATCGGCGTGTCCGGTGGTCTCGACTCCACACAGGCGCTGATTGTCTCGGCCAAGGTCATGGATCGTCTCGGTCTGCCGCGCCAGAACATTCTCGCCTACACCCTGCCGGGCTTCGCCACGAGCTCGGGAACCAAGGGCAATGCCCACGCCCTGATGAAGGCCCTCGGCGTTTCCGCTCACGAGCTCGACATCCGCCCCGCCGCCCGCCAGATGCTGGCCGATATGGACCATCCCTTCGCCAAGGGAGAGGCGGTGCATGACGTGACGTTCGAGAACGTCCAGGCAGGGCTGCGCACCGACTATCTCTTCCGTCTGGCAAACCACCATAACGGTCTCGTCGTCGGCACCGGCGACCTTTCCGAGATCGCTCTCGGCTGGTCGACCTATGGCGTCGGCGATCACATGTCGCATTACAACGTCAATGCCGGCGTTCCGAAGACGCTGATCCAGTATCTCATCCGCTGGGTCATCAAGACGGGGCAGTTCGAGGCCGACGTTGGCGCGACCCTGCAGGCCATCCTGGAGACTGAGATTTCGCCGGAGCTGGTTCCGGTCGCCGAGGGCGAGAAGCCGCAGAGCACGCAGGAGAGGATCGGCCCCTACGAGCTCCAGGATTTCACGCTGTTTTATGTGCTGCGCTACGGCTTCCGGCCTTCCAAGATCGCCTTTCTCGCCCATCGCGCGTGGAGCGACAGCACCAAGGGCGAATGGCCGGAAGGTTTTCCGGAGGAGAGCAGGAACGCCTACGACCTCGCGACAATCCGCAAATGGATGAAGGTCTTCCTGTTTCGCTTCTTCGCCATCAGCCAGTTCAAGCGGTCGGCCATGCCGAACGGACCGAAGGTTTCCGCCGGCGGCTCTCTTTCGCCGCGTGGCGACTGGCGGGCGCCGTCCGATGGCAATGCCCGCGCCTGGATCGCGGAGCTCGAGCGCGAGGTGCCGGCGGAGTGATCCCGCCGGCGGCCGCCGGGTGATCCGGAGCGGTTATTTCCATTCGTCGAGGATCATGGGCGAGTCGACCAGCTCCACCTGATGGCTGAAGCGGCTCGCATAGACCGTGATCAGGGCGTCGTGCGTTTCGTCCGCCGAGCTGCAGACCGCGTCCTTGACCAGGACGACGCGGAAGCCATGGTCGATGGCGCTGAACACCGTCGCCAGGACGCACACGTCCGTTTCCGCGCCCGTGACGACCAGTGTGTCGATGCTTCGCTCCCGCAGCACGGAGAGCAGTGGTGAATCGTGAAACGCGGAATAGGCCGGCTTGTCGATGATCGTGGCCGGCGGCACGAATTCTGTAAGAGCCGGCACAAGATCGAGCAAACGCGGCTCCGCCTCGTTCTGCGTGAACTCGTGCCAGCGCTCGAAATACCGCCGCCACGCCCCGCTGGCCTCGCTTGGGTCCCTCGGCGTCATGAAGCGGGTGAAGATCGTCGCCTCGGGATGGCGCTGGACGATTTCCGTCACCACCGGAAGCACTCTCTTCATCCACGGGGTCTGCCACTCCGTCTCGTCGGCGAAGACATTCTGCATGTCGACGCAGAGGTGCGCGACGTGGTTGGAGAGGGGGCCATGCCTGAGGCCGATATTCGATTGGTCTGTCATGACTGCCGAGACACTGTTGAAACGTCCGGCCAAAATGCGGGGATGCGAAAAGCGTTCATTCGCTTTCGTTAGGCGTCGACAGGCCGCTTTCTCAGATTGGTTGCGGAACGGCTTCACGGAGCGACGTTTGCTGGTGCGGCGGATCGTCGCGCCGTGGCGGCTCGCGCCTTGATCCGGACCTTCCGCAACCCTGACCGATGGCGATTTTTCCTTCTCATCCAGAGGTTTCAAACGTTTAGGTTGAGGCTTGCGAAAGCTCTGGCGCCATTGTTAGGTGTCACTTAATTTCACTTAAAAAACAATGACTTCACGCCGCCTCCGTGGGATAAGGGAAACACCAAACAAGGAGGGCGGAATGACGGAAGGGATGGAAGGTTCGGTTCGCGAGGCGGTTGAGCGGGCGCATTCCAATGGCTGCATCGTGATCGTTCCGGAGCTGGCGAGCCGGATTGCCTGTCTGCATGGCGGCAACAGCGACGGCGTGGTCGATCAGGTGGTTCGCAAGATCATGGAAGAGGCCACTCGCGCCGGCGTCGCCATGGAATTTCCACGCGCGGCACGCGCCGCTTGAAGCGAGGTGGAGGCCCGCGCCTTCTTCGTTCGGCGCGGGCACCGGGTTGGAGAGGGCTCCGATCGCAGGCAGCCCTCGGGCGCAGGGTGCTTCACTTTCGATCCTGTTTATCAGTTCGGGCGCCCTCGTCGGCGGAAGCACGGACTCCTCGCGGGCGGAACCTCTCAGCACGAGCAAGAGCGTCTCTGTTCCGCGAAGGGTCCCGTGGAGTATGATCCTCCTGTCTATCCCAAACGTCCATTCACGATGGGCTTTCCAGGAGAGGTCCGGCCGATGCCACAAGACGACTCACCCACGACATCGAAGGACGGCCGCTCACAGCGCGCTATCGAGTTGGGCGTGTACAGGCGGGATTACCTGATCGACCCCTTGGACCCGGCGACTTGGCCGGAGTCGGGCAAGGAATTTTGGGAAAAGAGGCGGCAAGAATACCTAGAGAGGAAATCGCGGGAATCGGGCACGTCTGCCTAGGGCGCGCTTTGCCTTCGATCCTTCCACTGGTTCGGGCGTTTTATCGGCGGACCCACGGACCGTTCTGGGGCGGAACCTCTCAGCTATGAGCAAGAGCGTTGCTGTTCGCGAAAGGTCCTGTGGAGTATGATTCTCCTGTCTATCCCGAATGTCCGTTCACGATGGACTATCCAGGAGAGGTTCCGGCTGATGCCACAGGACGACCCACCCACGACATCGGAGGACGGCCGCTCACAGCGCGCTATCGAGTTGGGCGTGTCCAGGCGGGACATCCTGATTACGCGGCCACCGGAGATGACATTGCAAGAGTTGTCGGAGAAGCTACGCTTAAAGCCCTTGGTGTTTCCTCCGAGAGAAAGCTCGGGCACCGGACGGCCGTAGCGACGCAGACCACTTTGTCAGGTTCGAGCGCAGCTTCGCTACGCTTGTCGCCAATCTTTCGACCTTGCCGCCAATTCCCTTCGGCACAACGTTCCTATTGCCACTCGATCCTTTAAGGCCGGCGGCCGGCCGGGCCGCGATGGCACTGCGGTGCCCGAGGATTGTCCCGGCAGAAGGCGGCAAGGCGCGCGCGATCGATGTCGCGGCGGTCTTCCGAGCGGTCCCAGCCATGGCGTGGATCGCGTCCGCGTTCGCCATAACGTCTGTCATTATCTCGCCAATCGCGATGGTCGCTCCGACGATCATTCCATCTGCGGTCGCGATCGTCCCTGTGGTCGGGCCGAGGGGCGCGATCAACGATGACCGGACCCGGCGAGCGATAGCCGCCGTAGCGCGGTCCGCTGTCGACGCAGCCGGACAGAGTTGCGGTGGCGATCCCTATCGTTATCGCGACAATGACTGTTCTTGTTGACATCGGCTCACTCTCGGTTTGGGGGCCGCAGATGGTGCGCAAGTCGACCAGAACAAGATTGCAGCTGCGATAAAGCTCTGGGAAACCCGCTACGATCTCGCGAGATGCTGAATGATGTCATTGAAAAGAATGGTGGGCGCGACAGGGATTGAACCTGTGACCCCTTCGGTGTGAACGAAGTGCTCTCCCGCTGAGCTACGCGCCCGACCGTGGCGGAGCAGCGCGCCGCCGGATGGGTGTCGCGATATAAGGCGGAAGACACCCAAGCGTCAACACCAGTTTCGTCCTGTTCTTCGTCCTCGCTCTCGGGCTCGTCATATGGGCGCCGACACCCCCACCGGTTCGACAGCGCCGCGCTTTGGGGGTAGTAGACGCGACTGAACTTTCGCCGGTAGGGGAGACCTGGGATGAGCGCTGAACTGAAGGAGCGTGCCGCGCGCGCGGCGTTGGAGGTGGTCGAGAGCGGGATGCGCCTGGGGATCGGCACCGGCTCGACGGCGGAACCCTTCATTCGGGCTTTGGCCGACAAGGTCCTGGCCGGGATGCGCGTCATCGGAGTTCCGACCTCCCAGCGGTCCGCCAAACTCTGCGCCGAGCTTGGCATCCCCTTGTCAACGCTGGAAGAAACGCCCGAACTCGACCTGACGGTTGACGGCGCGGACGAGATCGATCCGCAACTGCGGCTGATCAAGGGAGGCGGTGGGTCGCTCCTGCGCGAGAAGATCGTGGCGGCAGCGTCGGCGCGCATGGTCGTGATCGCCGACATCTCCAAGAAGGTTGAAACCCTCGGGGCGTTCCCCCTGCCCATCGAGGTCGATCAGTTCGGGCTCGGGGCGACGCGCCGGGCGGTTGAAAAGGCGGCTTCCGGTCTTGGCCTGTCCGGTGAGATCGTGCTTCGGCAAAGGTCCGACAAAGTGTTCGTCACCGATGGCGGGCATTATATTCTCGATGCATCTTTTGGCCGCATTCCCGATCCAGAGGGGCTGTCATGCGCGCTTCACGAGATTCCGGGCGTGGTTGAACACGGGCTTTTTATCGGCTTGGCAAGGCAGGCATTCATCGCGTCTTCGGACGGCGTCGAGGCCATTGTCTCGCCGCGTTGAGCGTGTCGCGCCTCTTGCAGACGAGCCGGCTGATCCGTTAGGAGCCAGCGAACGGCGAAGATGAATGAATGGAGATCAATCTGATGTTGTTCAGAAATACGATGCGCCAGGGGGCCGTCGCTCTCGCCATCGCCGGCTTGGTGTGGGCCAGCCCGCTCCGGGCGGAGGACTACAGCGCGTCGCACCTGGCCGCGGCCCGGCAGGCGATCGAGGCGATCCAGGCCACCGACGGCTTCGACAACATCCTTTTGAACGCGGCGACGCAGATCAAGGCCGAGCTGATCACCAACAATCCGAATCTGCAGACGCAGATCTCCGATATGGTGGACGACAGCGCGCTGAAGATCGCGGGACGGCGAGCCGATCTCGAAAACGAGGTCGCCCGGGTCTATGCCAAGCTATTCACCGAGCAGGAGCTGGGCGAGATTGCCACGTTCTATTCGTCCGACACGGGCAAGAAGCTGCTGAAGCAGGGGCCGATGGCGGCGCGCGAGACCATGCAGGCGGCCGATGTCTGGGCAAAGGGCATCATCCGCGATCTGCGCAAGGCGGCGCAGGACGGCATGAAGAAGCTCGCGCCGCAAGGCGCCGGTGGAGCGGCGCCGGCCAAGTAGGGCCGGCCCTATCCAGCGTAATGCTTGGCGTGCTTCCCGCGCGCGGTTTCTTTTGCAGCCATGGAAGGGGCGCGGTTTGTCCAAGCACGGGTTCGATTACGATCTTCTCGTCATCGGCGGCGGGTCGGGCGGCGTCCGGGCGGCGCGGCGCACCGCCGCCCTCGGCCATAAGGTCGCGATTGCCGAGGAATATCGTTTCGGCGGCACATGCGTCATCCGAGGGTGCGTGCCGAAGAAGCTCCTGGTCTACGCCTCGCAGTTCCGCGAAGAGTTCGAGGATGCGCGCGGCTACGGCTGGACTGTCGGCGAGCGGCGCTTCGACTGGGGTGAGCTCATCGCCGCCAAGGACCGCGAGATCGATCGTCTCGAGAACGTCTATCGGTCGAACCTGGAAAAGGCCGGCGTCGTCCTCCTCAAGTCCCGCGCGGTGCTGGAAAGCACGCACGAAGTTCGGCTGACCGCAACCGACAAGGTGGTCACGGCCGAGAAGATACTCGTGGCCACGGGCAGCCGCGCCAATCCGCATCCTGGGCTTCCCGGTGCCCAGCACTGCATCACTTCGGACGAGGCGTTCCACCTCCAGCGTCTGCCGAAGGCTGTGGCGATCCTCGGTGGCGGGTACATCGCCGTGGAGTTTGCCAACATCTTTCTCGGCCTCGGCGTCGAGACCACGCTGATCTATCGAGGCAAGGAAATCCTTCAGGGGTTCGACGACGACCTGCGCCACGAGCTTCATCAGGCCATGGTGAAGAAGGGCGTCAAGGTGCGCTGCGAGGAGACGATCCGCGAGGTGGTGCAGAAGCCGGACGGACGCTTCGAGGCCCACCTCGTCGGGGGCGACATCGTTGACGCGGACGAGGTCATGCTGGCCATCGGGCGCAAGGCGAACACCGAGAATCTCGGCTGCTCCAGGGCCGGCATCGAGCTGGATGGCCGGGGCGCCATCACCGTCGATGAGTATTCGAGGACGTCGGTCGACAACATTTGGGCGATCGGCGACGTGACGCACCGGATGCAGCTGACGCCGGTGGCGATCCACGAGGCGATGTGTTTCGTCGATACGGTGTTCAAGGGCAGGCCGACCAAGCCCGACTATGACAGCGTTCCGACAGCGGTGTTCTCCCAACCCGAGATCGGCACGGTGGGGCTGACGGAGGCGCAGGCCGCCAAGGAATACCGTGATCTCGAAGTCTACCGGACAGCCTTCCGGCCGATGAAGCACACGCTTTCGGGACGCGACGAGCGGATGCTGATCAAGCTCATCGTCGATGGCGAGAGCCGACGGGTCGTCGGGGCCCATGTCTTCGGCAAGGATGCCGGTGAGATGAGTCAGCTTCTGGGGATCGCGGTCAAGGGGCGACTGACCAAGGATCAGTTCGACGCGACCATGGCGGTCCACCCGACCGCCGCCGAGGAGATCGTCACCATGTACGATCCGTCGTACCGGATACACGACGGCGAGCGCCTCGACGCCTGACGGCTGGCCATTCTCTCTGTGATTGGAAGCCGATCGGCCGGACGTTTTTCCGGCCGCTTACGAGCATTTGCCGTCTATTACGCCATTTCGACAACTGGAATGCCGAGGCGCTTGGCGAAAGCGCGCAGCACTGGGCGGTGCTCGCCGTAGACCACGGCGGTGTGGTGCTCGAGGCCCTCGGATATGATGGTTTCGAGATAGCTGGCGGCGGAGGCGTCGAGTCTGGCGACACCGGCGGTGCCGGAGAAGGCGAGGGGCCGCCGGATCATCTCGCCGCCCGCCAGCATGAGTCGCAGCTTGCCGCCGCTGCGGCTGAGGCGCGCCACGGTGATGCGCCCCGGCTTCAGCGGAAATTCCGAAAGAAGCGGCATCTTGCGGTTGGAGTGGACCGTCGCCCGCGTCTCGGCCTCGGGATCGGCCATGTCGATGGGCGCCTGGCCGCAGTGCCAGAACACCACCGTGTCGTCCTTGGTGTCGATGTCGACGAGATCGGAGTTGAACACCGCGCCATCGTCGCTCGCCCATTGAAGCAGCAGCGATGTGATGACGCCGTAGACGTCGGCCTCGCAGCCCGCCGGGATGCGATCCTCGTTGAGCAGGGCGAGGGCGCCACAGGCCGCGCAACCATAGTCGATGAAGAAATCGGGCCAGCAACGCACGGCGATGCCGGCATAGCCCTTGTCCTTGGCGCGCTGCGAGAGGCAGCCGTGGATCTTCAGCGTCTTCCGGGTGGCGACCTCGTCCATCTCGGCGAGATTGCCGAACTCGTGGCTGCGCCGCGCCCAGCCATTGTCGGCGAGGTCCTCGGGCGCGGCCTTGACCTCCTCGATGAAGGCCTTGACCGGCTGCTGATCGACGGTGATGCCGAAGCGGGAGGCAAGCTCGCCAGCATCGAAATCGCACGGATCGAAGCCGTCGGGGTGTTCGCCGACGACGAGAAGCTTGGTGCTCTTGAAACGGCGGACGAGGGCCGCAGCCTTGGCGGCGGTCGCAATCTTTCCGGCCGCGCTCGCGTCGTCGGGCTCGCCATGGACATAGTCGATGGATTTGCCGCGCCGGCTGAGGGCATGGGCGGCGAGATTGACGCCGCAGAAGGAGTTGAGCCGAAGCCGGCCGCCGGTGCGCGGCTCGGGGAAGGACCACATCATGACGGGCGCATCGACCGCCTCGGTCAGGCCGAGGGTCATGGTCGCGTCGGCAAACGTGACCTGGAGGATGAGAAGGAGGTCGAGGGGCTCGGCGGTCAGCGCGGGTACGGCAGCGGCGGCCGCATCGGCGTCGAAGAGGATCTTCGGCTCGCCGATGAAGTCGGCATCCACGAGCTTCAGCGTTTCCAGCGCCTTCTGGAGCTTCTCCTCGGCATAGGCGACATCGAAATTGACCCGGCCGACGACGGCAAGGCCGATCTTGGGTTTG
>NZ_FUXL01000028.1 GCF_900167365.1 Consotaella salsifontis
CGGCCAGATCCTCTCCACCATCTCCGCCGACGAATGCAGCAACTACCTCGTCAACTCAGGATATGGACGATCCTAATCTCATCCCGCTCTAGGAGCCGTTCAGGGCTCCGCCGCCTCGGCGATCCTGTGGCGGGCGGTGAGGCGCAGCCCCGCGATAGCGAGGAACGTCAGCATCCAGATCGGATTGCCGCGCGCGAAGAAGAAGCTCTCCATGAAGGCGTTGAACAGCATGAAGGCCAGCACCATCAGGAAGAAATCGGCGGCGCGCCGGTTCTCCTCGGTGTCGATGCAGCGGGCGAAGTCGAGAAACGGCTGAACGACCAGCATCACGAGGGCGGCGGCAAGGCCAGGCCAGCCGATGGCGATGGCGATGTCGAGATAGCCATCATGGCCGTTGGCCGCGCCGGTGGGGTCCCAGGTGAGTTCGCTCGTTGCCTCCAGACGGTCCAGCCAATCCGTGCCCCAGAAGGATTCATAGCCGAAGCCGATCCACTGGCGCGGCTTCAGCACCTCTAGGGCAAAGCGCCAGATATCCATGCGGCCAGTGAAGTCGGTTCCCGGCGCGACGTATTGCACCACGGCGTCAAGGGCGGGACTCACCACTGTGCCGAGCGTGAACAGGGCCATGATGATGAGCACGAAGCTGATTGCGATGGTCGGCAGATAGCGGCTGCCGAACGCGCGAGTGGAAAGCACGAGAATGGCGACCGCCGGCATCAGGGCCAGCGTCGTCTTCGAGCCCGTCTTGAAGACAAAGAAGCCGGCGAGAATGGCGATGACGGTTCCGAGCGCGCGCTGGCGCGAGCGGAAGAGATAAAGCCCGACGAAGACGAAGGCCGCCATGATCGGGCCGGTCACGTTCTTGTGGCTGTAGATGCCGCGCCACAGGCCGGCGTGTTGGCTTTCCTCCTCCCAGCCCTGGTGGATCGCCGCCTCTGGAAGGGCGATGACGCCGAAATAGGAGAGCGCCAGCACGGCGAGCGCGGCGAAGGCGAGGGCGTTGCGAAAGCTCCTGCCGTCTGGCGGCAGGGCAAGGGCGCCCGTGACCGCCGTCATGGCCGCGAAGAGGAAGAGCGCGGCGCGGACCGCCTGCTCGCCGACGATGGAGTGGCGGGAGGAGATCAGAAACCAGAGCACCATCAGGAGCCAGGTTGGCCTGAGATAGGTGAGGGTGATGCGCCGCTCCGCGAAGACGAGATGGCCGAGGATGGCGCAGGCCGCCAGCAACGAATAGCCAAGCTGGTTGATGACGTTGCCGGCTTCCTCCGTCGCCGTGGAGACCTGGGCGAAGGGCTGGAACGTCATGACGAGGCCGGTCAGCACCAGCGCCGCGAAAACCGTGCGGCCGGCGTGAACCAGCCGGTCGACACCGCTCTGCTCGGCGGAATATGCGGGATAGAGGGACATTCGGCGCCAGGGACTCTCGGTCGTCTTCGCCGGCCATCTTCGTCCGTGAGGCTGAAGATTTGGTCAAGGACGCCGCCGGCGGGAGAAGGCGCCGGATCGTCCGTCGCGCGCCTCAGGCCGAACTGGAGAGCTTCATGAGAACGAGGCCGCCGACGATGAGAAGACCCGCCAGCAGGCGAAGCGGGCTCGCCGCCTCACCGAGCACGGCGATGCCGACGGCGAAAGCGCCGATCGCGCCGATCCCGGTCCAGACGGTATAGGCCGTCCCCAAGGGGAGGGACCGCATGGCGACCGAAAGAAAGCCGAAGCTCGCCAGCATGGCGACGAGGGTGACGACGCTTGGCCAGAGGCGCGTGAAGCCTTCCGACTGCTTCATCGAAAAGGCCCAGACGACCTCGAGCATCCCTGCGACGACGAGCATGAACCAAGCCACGACAGCCTCTGTTTTCGAGCTGCCGGGCCGTCCCGGACCTGATCCCTGGAGGGTGAGGACGTGGCCTCGCTCCTGATCTAATCACCCCCCCGCAGGGATCAAGGCGGAGAAGCGCAAGGGCTTGCGCCGGGACACGCGGAATCTGGAGGAAGCGCGCGGGACGATGACAGCCCGCGCGCTTCGCAACGTTAGATCTGCGCGAGCCCGCCGTCCGCGAACACCTCGCTTCCGGTCATGAAGCTGCTGTCGGGCGAAGCGAGGAACGCCGCCACCGCCGCCACCTCGGCGGGCTCGCCAAGTCGGCCAATGGGCGTCGTCGCCCCCATTGCTTCCATGTTCTCGACGCCGACCGCATCCAGCGCCAGCTCGGTGCGCGTCGGTCCGGGCGAGAGAACGTTGACGCGGATGCCGCGGCCGCGAAGGTCCTGCGCCCAGCTTCGCGCGAAGTTGCGCACCGCGGCCTTGGAGGCGCTGTAGATGCTGAAGCTCGGCGTGCCCATGACGCCCGTGGTGGAGCCGGTGAGGACGATCGAGCCGCCTTCGCGCATCAGGGGCAGGCCCTTCTGGACGGTGAAGAGCACGCCCCTGACGTTGACATCGAAGGTGCTCTGGTACTGCTCGGGCGTGATGTCGCCGAGAGCCACCAGTTCGCCCGTTCCGGCATTGGCGAACAGGATATCGAGGCCGCCGCGCTCGCTCTTCACCGTCTCGAACAGAGTGTCGAGATCGGCCAGATTTGTCACCGAGCCGGCCACCGCGCGGGCGTTGTCTCCAAGCTTGCGCAGCGCCTCGTCGAGCCTCTCCTGTCTGCGCCCGAAGATATAGACGAACGCCCCTTCCTCGATAAATCGCTGTGCCGCCGCGAAACCTATCCCGGTGCCGCCGCCCGTCACGACAGCGGTCTTTCCTGCCAGTCTCTTCATATCCGTGCTCCTTGCTTCAAGGTCGCACATAGGTGGACGCGCACCCACCTATTGAAAAGTATGCACCTTTTGGTAAGTACCCAATTATGTCAGAGACAGTCTCCTCCGTTCCCGGTTTCACCTGCGGCCTTGATGTCACGCTCCGCCTGATCGCTGGGAAGTGGAAGCCGCTGATCCTCTATTTCCTGCTCCAGCAAGGCCCGATCCGTTACGGGCAGTTGAAGCGCGCGGTTCATGGCGTGAGCGACAAGGTACTGATCCAGCAGTTGAAGGAGCTGGAGGCCGACAACGTCATCAAGCGAACCGACTATCAGGAGATCCCGCCCCGCGTGGACTACGCGCTGACCCCGCTCGGCCGCAGTCTCGCCGAGGCGCTCGAGCCGCTCTGCCTGTGGGGCAGCCAGAACATGGCCCAGGTCGCCCGCATCTTCGCCGAGCGCGCGACCTGGTGCGAGGGTAAAGCCTCGTAGGCATCGGCGATGCCCTGACCATTTCACCATCGGCAACAACGGGATTGTAAGGTTCCTCGCGTAATCGTCGGCATGTGTCGGCTGTCTCGGCCGCCGGGAAAGGACGCGCGATGGCCGCCGAACGCCCAGCCCTCTCGAACAAGAACGCGTCGCGCTTTTCCGTGCTCGACGCCTGGCGGGGCATCTCGGCGCTGATGGTCGTGTTCCTCCACGCGCCGGTGGCCAACGCACTGGTGGCGACGCCCTTCGTGCGGCACGGCTTCCTCTTCGTCGACTTCTTCTTCGTCCTCTCCGGCTTCGTGATCGCTCATGCGTATCAGGGGAGAATCGGCAGTGGGCGCGGGGCGATCGCCTTTCTCCAGGCGCGGTTCGCCCGCGTCTATCCGCTGCATTTCCTCATGCTCATGCTGTTCCTGGCGTACGAGCTCGCACTGTTCGCCGGTCGAGGGGCCGATGCGGCCTTCCAGGGGACGAATTCGGTTTCGGCCTTCTTCGCCAATCTCTTTCTCCTGCACGCCTTCGGCACGGTCGACGGGCTCGGCTGGAACTATCCGAGCTGGAGCATCTCGGCCGAGTTCGGTGCCTATCTCGTCTTCGCGGCGCTGACGCTCGTCGCCGGCCGGCGCATGGTCGCCGCCTTCGCGGCCGTGCTCGCTGTTTCGATAGTCGTTCTCTTCCTCGCCGTGCCGAACATGGACACGACGGTTTCGTTCGGCGGCCTGCGCTGTCTCGTCGGCTTTTCCTGCGGCGTTCTTCTGCGCCGGCTTGCCTTTCCCGCAGGCGTCGCCGCGCCGCCTGCGCCCGGCACACGCCATCTTTGGACATTCGCTGAGGTCGCCATTCTCGCCGCAGTCGTGTCCTTCGTAACGTCCTCCGGCCACACGCGCCTGTCGCTTGCCGCGCCCTTCGTCTTCACCTTCGCCATCTATGGCTTCGCGCACGAGGCGGGAGCGGTGAGCCGACTGCTGAAAACGCGGGTCTTCCAGTTCCTCGGCCTCGCCTCCTATTCCATCTACATGGTCCACGCCTTCATCATCTCGCGCATGGTGAACGTCGCGACGGTGGTGGAGGGGCGCACCGGCTGGCACCTGATGATCCTCCGCGACGATGGCGCCAAGGTCTTCGCCGGTAGCCCTATCCTGACCTACGGCGTTCTCATCGCGCTGGTCGCGGCGACACTGGTCGCGAGCGCGCTGACCTGGCGTTTCATCGAGCGTCCGTTCCAGTCGTGGCTGCGGCCCGGACGGCGCGGCTCCGCCACGCGCTCCGTCGAGGCGATCTCCCCTGCGCCGAACGCGTCACGGGCTGGCTGATGTGCTCCACGACACGCCACTGCTAAAACCTTGCTCTAATACTCAACTTTAATTACAAGGTTGTCGCTGCCGCCGATTCACGGCGCGCGGGTGGCAATCTCGGGGGCTTGTTCCGGGGATTGGGTCGTCAGTTCTTGGTCCTTCATGCCCGGCGCGGGTGCGCGCCGCCGGCTTGGGGGCAGATAGAAGAGGGTTTCGATGAATCGCCTTCTCGCCACCGCCACCGTCCCGGTTGCCGATCCGGACCCGCTTATCGCGGCGGTCTGCGAGCATCTTGTCGAGCATGAGGCGCAGGTCGAGCGGGACGGTGCGGCCCATGTGGTCACGTTCCCCTTCGGCAAGGGCACGCTAAGGGCCGAAGAAGGCCGCATCGAACTCGGCGCGGAATCCGCGGACCTCTCAGGCCTCTACTACATGCGCATGGCGCTCGCCGGTCATATCAAGCATTTCGCCAGGCCGCAGGCGCCGGAAGTGACCTGGATCGGGGATGGCAGCGACCTCGTCACGCCGCCGAACTTCCGGCCTGCCCAGGTTCGTGCCGTTAGCGGCATCACCCCGCATATGCGCCGGATCACCTTCGTCGGCGCCGATCTCGGCCTCTTCGAGGCCTATGGCAGCCTGCAACTGGCCCTGATCATTCCTCCGAATGACGGTGAGTTGGTATGGCCGACCATCGGGCGCGACGGTTTGCTCTCGTGGGCGGAGGACAAGCCCCGCCCGGCGCTTCGCCGCTATACGGTGCGGCGTTGCGATCTTTCCACCGGCGAAATCGACATCGATTTCGTGGTGCATGACGATCCGGGGCCCGGCGCGGATTTCGCCCTCCGTGCCAAGGAGGGAGACTGGATCGGCCTCTTCGCGCCGTTCGGCGGCGCCATCCGCGACGACCGCGACTGGTACCTGATCGGCGGCGACGAGACGGCGCTGCCGGCGATCGCGCGCACCCTCGAATCGTTTCCGGCGCGTAAGTGCGGCGTCGCGCTGATCGAGGTGGCGGGGCCCGAGGAGGAACAGCCGATCGCCAACCGAACAGGGATCGAGATCCGCTGGCTGCATCGCGATGGCGCCGAGCCGGGAAGCGTCCTGGCCGAAGCCATCCGCCAGATCGCGTTGCCGGAGGACGGCGGCTCCTGCTTCGTGTGGACGGCCTGCGAGTTCGACGGCTTCAAGTCGATCCGCGCCCATCTGCGCAAGGAGCGTGGCCTCACCCGTGAGCAGCACCTCGCGATGGCCTATTGGCGCAAGGGGCAGGGCGAAGCGGAAGGGGACGAAGGCTGACGCCGCGCGCCATCGCCGATTTTCGCCCGCTCCACGGCCGTCCCAAACGCCGGACACGTCGGCACTTTTCACCAGAGCGAGACCGCTCGGCCATTGACTCCGGCTCGCCACGGCGCGACAGGGGCTGAAAGGCGCGGCCCCGCGGCCCCGGCGCGCTCGTGCGGCCGCTCGCTGCGCATGGACCCGTTCAAGCAAGACTGGATCTTCGCGTGGCTGACCTTTCCGACCTCAAGAAGACACCCCTCTTTGACCTCCATGAGAAGCTGGGGGCGCGGATGGTGCCCTTCGCCGGCTATGCCATGCCGGTGCAATATCCGGCGGGCGTCCTGAAGGAACATCTCCATACGCGCGAAAAGGCGGGACTCTTCGACGTCTCCCATATGGGACAGGTGACGATCCGGCCGAAGTCCGGCGACGTGCGCGACGCCGCTCTGGCGCTGGAGGCTCTTGTGCCCGTCGACGTTGCGGGGCTCAAGGCGGGGCGGCAACGCTACGGCCTGTTCACCAACGAGGACGGCGGCCTTTTGGACGATCTGATGATCACCAATCGCGGCGATCACCTCTTCCTGGTCGTCAACGCGGCATGCAAGGAAGCCGACTTCGCCCATCTTTCCACGCATCTCTCCGAGACTTGCGAGGTGACGCCGCTCGAAGACCGCGCGCTCCTGGCGCTGCAGGGCCCCGGCGCCGAGGCCGCGCTCGAAAAGGTCGCGCCGGGCGTTGTCGCGATGCGCTTCATGGATGTTGCCTCGTTCGATATCCTGGGTGCGGAGGCGATCGTCTCGCGCTCGGGCTATACCGGCGAGGATGGCTTTGAGATTTCCGTGCCCGCCGGCAAGGCCGCCGCTCTTGCCGAGATGCTGCTTCAGGACGAGAGCGTTCAGCCGATCGGCCTTGGCGCCCGCGATTCGCTGCGACTCGAGGCGGGGCTCTGCCTTTATGGCAGCGACATCGACCAGACGACGACGCCAGTCGAGGCCGCGCTCGAATGGGCCATGCAGAAGGCGCGCAAGAAGGGTGGCGCGCGCGAGGGCGGCTTCCCGGGCGCGAGCGTCATCCTTGAGCAGCTTCACAATGGCGCGGACCGCCGCCGCGTCGGCCTGCGTCCGCAGACCAAGACGCCGGTGAGGGCGGGCGCGGCGCTTTACGCCCATGAAGAGGGCGGCGAGCCCATCGGCGTCGTCACCTCGGGCGGCTTCGGCCCCTCGGTCGAGGCGCCGGTCGCGATGGGCTATGTTCCCGCCGGGATGAGCGGAGCCGGAACGCCGCTCTTTGCCGAGGTGCGCGGCAAACGCCATCCGGTGATGGTGGCGACGCTGCCCTTCGTGATGCCGCGCTACAAACGCGCCTGAGCCCATCGATAGACAGCGGGTTCGCTTTATCGGCCGTGCCTTTTCCGATAGAGCGACATGGAGCGAGTCTCGTGTTTTTGCGGAAAGGTCCAGCATGCTGAAATTCACTGAAGAGCATGAGTGGCTGAAGGTCGAGGGCGACATCGCCACCGTCGGCATCACCACCCACGCGACGGTCCAGCTTGGCGATCTCGTCTTCGTGGAATTGCCGGACGTCGGCAAAGCCGTCGAAAAGGGCGACGAGGCGGCTGTCGTGGAAAGCGTCAAGGCGGCCTCCGAGGTCTACGCGCCGCTGGCCGGCGAGGTGACCGAGGTCAATCAGGCGATCGCCGACAATCCGGCCCTGGTCAATGACGACCCCATGGGCGCGGGCTGGTTCTTCAAGATGAAGCTCGCCGATCCGGCAGCTCTCGCCGATCTGCTCGACGAGGACGCGTATCAGGCACTCGTGGGCTGAGGGGAATATCGTCGATGGGGTTCGAGTTCACCGATTACGACCCGTATGACTTCGCCAACCGGCGTCATATCGGGCCGTCGCCGAAGGAAATGGACGAGATGCTGGCGGTGATCGGCGCGCCGAGCCTCGATGCGTTGATCGACGAGACGGTGCCGCCCTCGATCCGTCAGGGCGCGCCGCTCGACTGGGGCCCGGCGCTCACCGAGCGTCAGGCGCTGGACGCCCTGCGCGAGACGGCGAACCGGAACAAGAACCTCGTCTCCCTCATCGGACAGGGCTATTACGGCACCATCACGCCGCCGGTCATCCAGCGCAACATCCTGGAAAATCCGGCTTGGTACACGGCCTATACGCCGTACCAGCCGGAGATCAGCCAGGGGCGCCTCGAGGCGCTTCTCAACTTCCAGACGATGATCGCGGACCTCACCGGTCTCGATGTCGCCAACGCCTCGCTGCTCGACGAGGCGACGGCGGCGGCCGAGGCGATGGCAATGACCCACCGCATCGTCAAGGTGAAGCGCGACACCTTCTTCGTCGACGAAAACTGCCACCCGCAGACCATCGCCGTCATCAAGACCCGCGCCGAGCCCATGGGCTTCTCGGTGGTCGTCGGCGATCCCTTCGCCGACCTCAAGGCCGAGGAGGTGTTCGGGGCGATCTTCCAGTATCCCGGCACCTATGGCCATGTGCATGATTTCTCCGGGGTGATCGAGGCGCTGCACGCGGCGGGCGCCGCGGCGGTTCTCGCCGCTGATCCCCTGGCGCTGGCGCTCCTGAAGACGCCGGGCGAGATGGGCGCCGACATTGCCGTCGGCTCGACCCAGCGCTTCGGCGTGCCGATGGGCTATGGCGGTCCGCACGCGGCCTATATGGCGGTCAAGGACGCCCACAAGCGCGCCATGCCGGGCCGCCTCGTCGGCGTCTCGGTGGATGCGCGCGGAAACCGCGCCTACCGCCTCGCGCTTCAGACGCGCGAGCAGCACATCCGCCGCGAGAAGGCGACCTCCAATATCTGCACCGCCCAGGTGCTGCTCGCCGTCATGGCCTCCATGTACGGTGTCTTCCACGGCCCGGTGGGCATCAAGGCGATCGCCCAGCAGATCCATGGGCGCGCCGTGATGCTGGCCGAGGGGCTGGAAAAGCTCGGCTATACTGTCGAGACGGAGCGCTTCTTCGACACCATCACCGTCGATGTCGGCCGCTTCCAGCGGGTCATTCTCGATGCGGCGGTTGCTGCCGGCATCAATCTTCGTCCGGTCGGCGAGACCAAGCTCGCCATCAGCCTCGATGAGCGCACCCGCCCGTGGGTGATCGAGGCGGTGTGGCGTGCCTTCGGCGGCGACTTCAAGATCGCCGACTTCGGCAAGGGCTGGCGCCTGCCGGACGAGGCGCTGCGCCAGACGGACTACATGACCCACCCGGTGTTCCACATGAACAGGGCGGAAAGCGAGATGACGCGCTATATCCGCCGGCTCTCGGATCGCGACCTCGCGCTCGACCGGGCGATGATCCCGCTCGGCTCCTGCACCATGAAGCTCAATGCCACGGTGGAGATGCTGCCCATCACCTGGCCGGAATTCGCCGAGCTTCATCCCTTCGCGCCGGCCGATCAGGCCGAGGGCTACAAGCATCTCATCGACGATCTTTCGGCCAAGCTCTGCCAGATCACCGGCTATGACGCGGTCTCGATGCAGTCGAATTCGGGCGCGCAGGGCGAATATGCCGGCCTGCTCACCATCCGCGCTTACCACCGGGCGCGGGGCGATCACCACCGCAATGTCTGCCTCATTCCGACCTCGGCCCACGGCACCAATCCCGCCTCGGCCCAAATGGCGGGCATGAAGGTGGTGCCGGTGAAAACCGCGGAGAACGGCGACGTCGATGTCGACGATTTCCGCGTCAAGGCCGAACAGCACTCGGAAAACCTCGCCGCCTGCATGATCACCTATCCCTCGACCCACGGCGTCTTCGAGCGTCGGGTCGCCGAGATCTGTGCGATCACCCACGAGCATGGCGGGCAGGTCTATCTCGACGGCGCGAACCTCAACGCGCTGGTGGGCCTCGCGCGGCCGGGCGACATCGGCGCCGACGTCAGCCACCTGAACCTTCACAAGACCTTCTGCATTCCGCACGGTGGCGGCGGCCCCGGCATGGGACCGATCGCGGTGAAGTCGCATCTGGCGGCCTATCTGCCGGGGCATCCCGCGACGGGGGGCGCCGAGGGGCCGGTTTCGGCGGCGCCCTTTGGCTCGCCGTCGATCCTGCCGATCTCGTGGAGCTACTGCCTGATGATGGGCGGCGCGGGCCTCACCCAGGCGACCAAGGTGGCGATCCTCAACGCCAACTACATCGCCAGCCGCCTCAAGGACGCGTTCCCGGTTCTCTATAAGTCGGCCAGCGGACGCGTTGCCCATGAGTGCATCGTCGACACGCGCCTCGTCCAGGAAAGCGCCGGCGTCACGGTGGACGACGTCGCCAAGCGCTTGATCGACTGCGGCTTCCACGCCCCGACCATGAGCTTCCCCGTCGCCGGGACGCTGATGATCGAGCCGACGGAGAGCGAGACCAAGGCCGAGCTCGACCGATTCTGCGACGCCATGCTGGCCATTCGCGAGGAGGCGCGGGCTATTGAACAGGGTGAAATGGATGCGGCCAACAATCCGCTGAAGAACGCGCCCCACACGGTCGAGGATCTGGTGGGCGCGTGGGATCGGCCCTATTCGCGCGAGCAGGGCTGCTTCCCGCCGGGCGCCTTCCGCGTCGACAAGTATTGGCCGCCGGTCAATCGCGTCGACAACGTCTATGGCGATCGCCACCTCATCTGCTCCTGCCCGCCGATGGAAGCCTACGAGGACTGAGAGGCTTGAGAGGCCGCCGGGCCGACAGCAGGCTGCCTTTCTCGCGGCCTTCTTGAGGACGGCTCGGAGCGGCGGTTGTAGCCGCCGCTCTTGTAAGGAATCGGGGCAACGCTCTGTGAAGACTGAGTCGGCGTTGCGCTGGAAATCGCCTATCCGCGCTCCCCTTCAGGGATCGCAGCCAGTGACGCTGGCTGCATTCTGCTTCGCAGCGGCATCGAGTGGCGCTTGACAAGCGTCAGCGCGACCACCGAGGCGCATGCCAAGGCATTGATCGTCATGACGATTGTCACGAGACGGTCGCCCGTGGAGTGCGCATAGACCGCCGTTGAGGCGTGGGAGGCTGCCCACAGTGTCCATGCCGAGATCGATATGGACTCGGCGCGCCCGCTATCGCGCCGTATAGCGACCCACTGCGGAACATAGCCGAGTAGGCGCAGGCCATTCAGAGTGGCGAAAGCGAAGGCGGCCATTTCGACATTGGTCATCGCTCCCGCCCTTTCCATTCGCCGGGCGCAGCGTCGGAACTCCTTTGGTGGTTCATCTCGTATCCTCCGCGACAGGATCGTCAGGGCAGCAATCGAGGGCTGGAGGCGGCGGAAGCGAGCCAGAAGCAGCTTCGTTTCTGGTGCCGGCCGACAGCCATGCCAGACGGGCCAGGATCGACGTGGCCGCGAGAATGGTCATCCCCCAATTGGAGGAGAGGTATCCGGTGGCTGCCGGTCTAGGTCAGACTATTTGGGGGATGCCGAATTCGTTCGGGCAGGCGAACTGGCGCGCGTCGCCAATCGCACCAATTCGGCTTGGCGCGAGACGCCAGTTTTGGCAAAGATATTGCCGAGATGCGTCTTGGCAGTCGTTGGCGCGATGCCCAGCGCGGCCGCGGCTTCCGGCAGCCCGCGACCCTGCAGAACCTCTTCCAGCACCCGGGTTTCGGCCGCTGTCAGTCCAAAGCTGGAAGCGAGCGTTTGCGCTTCCTTCTTTGGGTCATGGCTTTGACCGATGAAGATCGCTGCCGTGGCGTTCGTCCGAAGCTCGGCCCTAAGGCTGCCGCCCGAAATCGGCAGGACATGAGCATAGACAGGCGGCTCGCTGGGGCGGTGAAGAGCCACGGCCAATCCCAGCTCTCCGATGGCTGCCTCGTCCTTGACCGCTTCGCCGACTGCGGAGATGAGCTCCTTGGTGGCGGCGAGCGAGTTTGCGCGCAGCAGGCCGTGCTGGGATGTTACCGGACCGCGATCCCGCATCAGCTCCTCTCCCGCGCGATTGGAATGGAGAATCATGCCTCGCTCGTCCACGAGCAGGACCGCACAATGCAGCGCGTTCAGCACGGTCTCGAACCGATCGCGCTCGATGGTTTGCACATCCAGAACGTTGCTGATTGTCACGGCGCGCCGCAGATGGGGCAGGAGAAGGCGGCCCGTTTCCAGCACCCGTTCGTCGATCAACCCCTGCCGTGCGTGTCGGGCAATGCCAATCTCGGAGAGATGAGCAGGGGTGCTCATCAGGAAAAAATGGACGATATCGACGATGTTCTGTGGGGCCAGGCATTCGCGCACATAGGGGGAGGCGGCCAGATAATCCGCGGAGAGATTTCGCGACGCCACGAAAGGACGGTCGAGAGAGGACGCTTCGGCGAGCCACTCCTTCAGCCGTGCGTTGATCTCGGCGACGTGGTCGCGCTTGATTTTGATGTAATCCGGCTCCCAGCCTACGGACTTGTTGATGAGATATCGGCCTTCGCGCATGTCGTTCAGCGTCAGCGAAATGAAGTCGCTTTCGATGACTTCGGAAACGGCCATCAGGGCGGTTTCCCATCGCGCGGGATCGAGCGCGCAATCATAGATGACGCCGATCAGATTGGAGAGGTTCTCCTGCGACAATGTGGACCGCATGGGGGCCTCTGAAAGTTGCTGCCGGACCACTGCAACAATTCTAGATGGCTCGATAAAGGCGGCGCCTCAAGGCCGGGTTGCGTCGTCAGTCGCAAAACGTGACGTCCTGCCGTCTCGACATCCCGCTAATGACCTGCCGCGTAGACGAGGCGCCAATGATCGAGCCGCAGCTCGAGCGTGTGGATAGCGTGTGCGGCGACCGCCACCTCATCTGCTCCTGCCCGCCGGTGGAAGCCGCCGAGGACTGAGACGTCCAGAAAGCCGCCGGATCACCAACTGGATCGGCGAAGGGGCAGTCTTTGCGGATTGCGCCCTTTCTTTGGGGCCTCGGGCGATCATACAAGGCCGGTCCTCGGCAGATTCACGGACGATGCTGTTCCGAGAACAGGCGCGCCGCCATCAGCACGGGCATCAGCTTCCGTCCGCCCTCGCTGAGACTATACTCGACGCGGGGCGGCTGCTCGTCGTGGTCGGTCCGAACGATCAGGCGATCGTCCTCGAGCTCACGCAGATGCTGTGTCAGCATCTTCTGCGACACGCCCGGTATGTCGCGCTTGAGTTGCAGCGTCCGCATCGACGGTTCGGCAAAAAGGCGAAAGAGGATCGGCAGCTTCCAGCGCCCGCTGATCATGGCGATCATTCTGGCGACATGGGCCGCTGAACCGTCGGGGCCGATGCACGCTGTCCGCGCCTGCGCATCCATGGGCACTTTATTGTGCGTACTTGTTTCGAGCATCGTCCCGTCCAACTCTGCGGCCTAACGGCTTCAAGTTAGGTCACGGCTTATGGATTTGGAACTTAAGGGTAAAGTCGCGCTCGTCACCGGCAGCAGCAAAGGCATTGGCGAAGGGATCGCCAAGGGCTTGGCTCGCGAAAAGGCGACCGTGGTCGTTCACGGGCGCAACAGGGCGCAGGCCGACAGGGTCGCCCAGGATATCGTCGAGGCCGGCGGGCGCGCCCATGTCGTCGTGGGCGATCTGACGATCGATGAGGAGGTGCGGGCGCTCGCCTCTGAGGCCCAGGCTCTGGCCGGCCGGATCGACATTCTCGTCAACAATGCCGGCGGCTCCGGGCCGTCCGAGGACTGGTCCAACACCAGCCCGCAAACCTGGAAATCCGTTTACGACCGCAATGTCCTGGCGGCCGTCCGCGTCACGAGCTTGCTTCTCCCTGCAATGCGGCAGGCAAAGTGGGGCCGAGTGATCAACATCTCGAGCCTGGCTGCCATGATGCCGCCGCCAGACAGGCCCGACTACTCCGCCGCCAAGGCCGCGATGATCGCCATGACCGCATCCATGGCAAAGGCGGTGGCCAGAGACGGCGTGACGGTCAATACCGTATCCCCGGGCACCATCCACAGCGCCGCCCTCGATACCGCGTTCCGGTCGGCGGCCAGCAAGCAGGGACTTGCCGAGGGCGTTCCCTGGAAGGTCGTCGAAGAGGCGGTGCTGCCCCAGTTTGCCCAGGTTCCTCTTGGACGCGTCGGAACCCTCGACGAAATTGCTGATGCGGTTGCCTTTCTCGTCAGCCCTCGCGCCGGGTACATCACCGGCGCCAATCTCAGGCTGGACGGCGGAATGCTGCCGACCGTCTAGGCGAAATTCGCACCGCGTTGTCGATCGTGTCGCGGACCTGTTGCCCAAGCCGTCATGAAGGATCAGGAGCTTGAGTATTTTCGATCACATCAGTCTCACTGTCCGGGACTTTGAGGCTTCGCGGGCATTCTACCAGGCAGCGCTTGTCCCGCTGGGCATCGAGCAGCGGTTCGTTGCCTCAAGGGAGGAAGTCTCTGTGGCAGGCTTCGGGCGGGAAAAGGTCGCCTTCTTCATTGCCGGCAAAGGGGCTGTGAGCAACCCCGGCCACATCGCGTTTGCGGCGGCGAGCCAGGAGCAAGTCGATGCCTTTCATGCCGCTGGATTGGCGGCTGGCGGATCGGACAACGGTGCGCCGGGCTTCCGGCCCAAGTACCATGCCGGCTACTACGCGGCCTTTGTCATCGATCCCGATGGCAACAATATCGAGGCGGTGTTTCACGCGCCGTCGTAATGCCAGCTCGCGACAAGGTGCCATCGGTCGCGGATCGCCCCAATTCCGGCGGGAAAGCGCGCTCCCCTTCAATTGCACGCCTGTCACCCAGCCGGTATCACGGGGCGATGTTGACCATCCGGAAAACGATTGTTGCCGACGCTGAGGCATTGCCTGGAATCGAGCGATCGGCGGGCGCGGCCTTCCGCCAGATCCCTCATCTCGGATGGATCGCCGAGGGCGACGGTCAGTCCGTCGAGCGGCATCTCCAGCTGATCGCGGCGGGCACATCCTGGGTTGCCGCCAATCCGTCCGATGAGCCGGTCGGCTTCATCAACGCTGAGAGGATGGGCGACAGGCTGCAAGTTCTGGAGCTGTCGGTTCGGCAGGATTGCCAGCGGATGGGAATAGGGCGGGCGCTGGTGGAAGCCGTGCAGCGCTGGGCGAGCGATCATGAATATGCCGCCGTGACGCTCACGACCTTCCGGGTCGTTCCGTGGAACGAGCCGTTCTATCGCTCCCTGGGATTCAGGACCTTGAACGAAGACGAGCTGTCATCGCCGCTGTTGCGCATTCTGTCGGCGGAGGCCGATGCCGGCCTGCCGCGCGATGAGCGGTGCGCGATGATCTGGTCGTCGCGCTGAGACGGACGGTCTCGTCAGCAGGCAGTGCTTTTTTGATGACTGCCTGCTGGCGATCAGAAGAGATCCAGCCGGAAGCGGTGCGACACGCCCAGCTTGAAGCTGAACTGGTTCTCGTCTCCCGCCGCCACTATGGGCGAATCTGCGGCGTCGCCGACGATCTTCTCGTAGGACGCGTCGGCGTTGACGAACCAGTCTGAGACGACCTCATAGCGCGCTGAAGCCGCGACGCCGGCGCTCGTGAAGCCGCCGCCGGCATCATAGGCGGAAAGCCGGCCGCCGCTTGCCGCGGACTCGGCGGCGCTGACGCCGAAATAGCTGTCGACGTAATCGGCGGAGGCGAAGCGGGCGATCGGCCCAGCCTTCAGTTCGAGCGTCGGCGTCGGCCGGAGGATGGCATTGGCGCCGACCTCGCCGACAAAGCCCTCGGCGCCGCCGAAGGCATAGCGCGCCGCGCCATAGACCTCCGCCGCGTTCCACTCGTAGCCGAGCTTGATTCCGGCCTCGTAGGTCGCGTCGACGTCATCAAGGCCGTTCAATGCGCGGTGGTCGCTGGCATCGCGCTTGCCGGTATAGCCAAAGGAGGGGCCGATGGAGAAGCCGAGGCCGTCCTTGCCGCCGAAGGAGCCGATTCCGGGAATGTTCAGGTATTCGACGCTGACGGTGGGAAGAGGGGTGATGCTGTAGCTATCCGACCCCATGTATTCGGGCGAAGCCACGCCCGCAACACCAAGGTCGATGACCAGATCGCTGTCGCCATAGTCGCTGACAGCCGTCGTCTCCTCAATATCGGCGGCATGGGCCGCGCTCGCAAGGAGGAGGGTCAAGACGCAGGCCGAGATGGTGGTGCGCGTGATCATTCCGACTTCTCTCCATTCGATGCGACATACGACGATGGGTCGTCAACTCGCCGTCATGCCTAACAGAGAGATATTGCCGATGCTTTTACTAAAACGCGTTTGAGATGTGAGCTGCCGCTTCTTGTCGGGCGCGTTGCGGGATGGCCACAAATCTTGGCCATCAGGATTGTGCCGACTTTGCCTTCGTCGTCCCCGGCCGAATGCCGGAATTCATGCCGCGTTGGCGCGAATTGCCGGTTCGTCAACGGATCGGCGTATCAGCGCCGAGGCATGGATCCCCGCGCTATCGCGCGAGGATCACGGGGGCCTGAGGCACATGAACCCTATAGCGACGGCGGCGGGGTTGGTGCTTCGTCGCTGCGGTTCCTGTTTCTGCGCACGATTTCGAATGCCTGGCGCCTTTGAGAAACGTGCTAGAGCGGGATGAGATTAGGATCGTCCATATCCTGAGTTGACGAGGTAGTTGCTGCATTCGTCGGCGGAGATGGTGGAGAGGATCTGGCCGATGGCGGAGCAGACGGCGTCTCTGGTGCGCTGGCCGGCTTTGCGCAGCAGGTGCTTCAGCTTGGCGAAGAGCTGCTCGATGGGATTGAGGTCGGGGGAGTATTTGGGCAGGAACAAGAGCTTGGCGCCGGCGGCGCGGATCGCCCGGCGCACCGCCTTGCCCTTGTGGCTGCCGAGATTGTCCATGATGACGATATCGCCGGGCTTCAGCGTCGGCA
>NZ_FUXL01000015.1 GCF_900167365.1 Consotaella salsifontis
GCCTTCTCGGCGAGCCAGCGGCACAGCGGCCCGAGCTCGACGACGAAGCAGCCGCGATTGTGCATCAGCTTCGGCATCAGCATCGTCGGCAGGCGAATGCCGCCCTGCGGGCCGTAAACGTGGAAGCGCTCGGCCTCGACCGGGATCGCATCCGGCCCGCCCTCGCCGCGCCATTCCGGCAGCAGACGGTCGAGCGCCGAAGGGTCGAGCACGCAGCCTGAGAGAATATGCGCGCCGACCTCCGAGCCCTTCTCCAGAACCACCACCGAAAGATCAGGGTCGAGCTGCTTCAGCCGGATCGCCGCCGACAGGCCTGCAGGCCCGGCACCAACGATCACAACGTCGAACTCCATGCTCTCTCGTTCGGGAAGCGTTCCGACGTCGCTCATCTTTAAGTCCTTCAATCGTCTATGCGCATCCCTGGCGCTAACGCGCCCGAACGCGTGCGGCAAGAGCAGCGGCCTTGAGAAATGTCGGCAAAACAGGAACAATTTGGCCTGATGGAACGTGCCACGACGGACGTCCAGGAAGGACGGTCGCTTTTTGTCGCGCCTTCCCCTAAGACAAAGCCATGAGCAACAGCGCGGATCGCAGACCCGGACGAGAGGCGGCGGCCCTTCTCGCCTTCTACGCCGAGGCCGGCATCGACGTGCTGGTCGGGGAAGCGCCACGCAATCGCTTCGCGGAAACCGAACAAGAGGCCGCCGCGCAAACCCGCGCCAAGAACAGGGCCGAAACGGCCGCACCGCAGCAGAGAGAAGCCGCAAGCGCTAGAGCATCATCCGGCGACGAGGCCACTCGCGCCGCGCCGCAACCGTCGGCACCCCAGGCATTTGCGACGGTGCGGGTCGCGGTTCCCGACGACGTCGCCATTGCCGATGCTCGCGAGCGGGCACGTTCGGCGGCGTCGCTCGAAGAGCTGGAGGCCTCTCTCGCCAGCTTCGAGGGCTGCAATCTCAAAGCCACGGCGCGGTCGCTGGTTTTCGGCAACGGGGCGGCTGATGCCGACCTCATGTTTATCGGCGAGGCTCCGGGACGGGAGGAGGATGCAGCCGGCGCTCCCTTCGTCGGCCGCTCGGGAAAGCTCCTGGACCGGATGCTCTCTGCCATCGGCGTTGAGCGGCAGGCGGTGCGCGTCACCAACACCGTGCCCTGGCGCCCGCCGGGCAACCGGCCGCCGACGCCGGCCGAGACGGAAATCTGCCGCCCCTTCATCATCCGCCAGATCGAGCTGGTGCGCCCGCGAATCATCGTCTGCCTGGGCTCGCCGGCGGTGAAGGCCGTGCTTCGCACCGACGAGGGCATCATGCGCCTTCGCGGGCGCTGGCTGAGCTTCACTTATGGTGTGGAGCAGGAGGAGATCGTGCCGGCGATGCCGATGCTTCATCCCGCCTATCTCCTGCGCCAGCCCGCCCAGAAGCGCCTCGCCTGGCGCGATCTCCTGGCCCTGAAGGAGCGGCTGGACGGCGACGGGAAGGGCTCGCAGCCCTCCTGAGCGGGTTATTTTTCCCGGGCGCCTTCTCGCCAAGTTCATCGAAATGCGATACGGCGCGGCTAGTCGGCCCAAACGAGCGACGAAATTCGCCCCGCGATCAGCATCCCGCGAACATCAGGCCACCTTCATGTCTCTCCCGATTCTCCCCATTGCGGCATTGATGTCGTCCACCTTCTTTCTTCTTGCCGGCGCCGGGCTGCAGGGAATCCTGCTGCCGGTTCGCGCGTCGATCGAGGGTTGGTCGGCCTATGAAATCGGGTTCCTCGGAACGGGCTACGCCGTGGCGTTCACGGCGAGCTGCCTGGTTGCTCCGCGCATCGTTCGCAGCGCCGGCCATGTGCGCACCTTCGCCAGCCTCGCAGCGCTTCTGGCCATCGCGGTGCTGATGAACGCGCTGATCATCCATCCCATCGCCTGGGTGCTGATTCGCGGCCTGTCGGGCTTTGCGCTCGCCGGGTCCTACATGGTCATCGAGAGCTGGCTCAACGAGCGCGTCACCAACGAGACGCGCGGCACCGTCTTCTCGATCTACATGATCGTGACCATGGTCGCGATGATGGCGGGTCAGTATGTCATGCCGCTCTCGCGGCCCGAGCTCGACACGCCCTTCATGCTGGGCGCCATTCTATTCGCTCTCGCGGTGATTCCAACGGCGCTGTCGCGCGCCCCCGCCCCTACGCCGCTGACCGTCGTCAAACTCGACGTGCCGATGATCTACCACAACTCCCCGGCGGCCGCCGTCGGCGTGTTCATGGCGGGCGTCATGGCGAGCGCGTGGAGCAACATGGCGCCGGTCTTCGCGGAACGGCTCGGCTTCAACACGACGGAGATCGCCACCCTCCTGGTGGCCACGATGGCCGGCGGCATTGCCTTCCAGTATCCCCTGGGCCGCTTTTCGGATCGCATGGACCGGCGCTACGTTATGGCCCTCGTCGGGCTGATCGGCGCGGCCGTCTCGGCGATCGCCACGTTCTCGGGCTCGGTAAGCTCGGCCTATTTCTTCGCGATCGCCTTTGCCATCGGCGGCGTCATGTACCCCTCCTATTCCCTGGCCGTCGCTCACGCCAACGACTACGCTGCGGAAAAGGACTTCGTGACCATCTCGTCGGGCCTGCTCATTCTCTATGGCTTCGGCACCATGGGCGGCCCTCTCTTCGCGGCCGCCCTGATGGCCAAACTCGGCCCACGCGGCATCTTCGTGGCGACGCTCGTTTCCATGGCCGCCTTCGCGATCTATCCGTTCTACCGCACCTTCCGGCGCGAGGCACCGCGGCAGGAGGATCGAACAGACTTCCAGACGATCCCCTTCGCGCGGACACAAACGCCGGCGACTTTCGTGCTCGATCCGCGCGCGGAGGCCGCCGAGCAGGTCGTGGAAATGCGCTGACGCAACAACGGCGGCAGTGGCGGTTTCTTCAATGCCGCCAATTGCTTGGGTGGGCTGCTTGAATCACCGCCCATGTCGGCCAGCCGCCTCTCCGGTCGGCATATGCAGCGGTGGTCGATCGCCGCTGCATATTGCACGATCGCTACATGATTTTCCCTGGTTCATCCGACGGTTAGGGGGATTAACCGATCCTTCACCATATGATGAAGAGCCGAATGCGCCGGCCGCTCAACATGAGCTCGAAGGCCGGCCGGCAAAGGATTCATGCGACTCGCGTTTTCCGGTCAACCGTTGGGCGTTGTCACCCGGCGAGCCTTGTTACGCTCGATACCGAGCTGATGCTCACGATAGATGATGAAGACGCCGGCGCCGATGACGATAAGCGATCCGATGATCGTCGTCAGAGAGATCGTCTCGTCGAACAGGAACACGCCAACGCCGATGGCCAGGATGAGCGAGCTGTATTCGAAGGGCGCGATCGTGGAGGCGTCGGCATAGCGATAGCAGCCGGTGAGAAGCAGCTGCCCCATTCCGCCACAGAGCCCGGCGGCGACGAGGTAGGTCGCCTCCATCCGCGTCGGCACCTTCCAGCCGAAGAAGATCGACAGGAGAGCAATCGCGCTGCACATGATCGAGAAATAGAGAACGATCGTCGCCGTTCGCTCCGTCCGCACAAGCCTGCGCACCTGGATAGCCGCGACGGCGCCGACCGCAGCCGCCGCCAGGGCGATGACGACGCCCGAGGTTTCCGCGTTGCCGAAGCCTGAGCCCAGAATGGTCAGCTTGGGCGCCGAGACGACGAACACGCCGGCAAGCCCGACGATCACCGCCGTCCAGCGGTAGGAGCGCACGACCTCGCGCAGGAAGATGGCGGCGAAGACGACGGTGAGAAGCGCCGAGGCATAGGAGATCGCGACAAATTCCGGATAGGGCAGCCGCGTCAGGGCGAAGAAGCCGAGCCCCATCGAGGTGACGCCCACGATGCCGCGCCAGACATGGCCAAGCAGATCGTTGGTCACGAACGCCGTTTTGAGAATGCCGAGCCAGCCGAGATAGGCGGCGACGGGCACCAGGGCGAAGAACGAGCGGAAGAAGACGATCTCGCCGGGCGGCACCTCGGGACCTGCCGCCTTGATGCAGGTCTGCATTCCGACGAAGAAGACGACGGAGACGATCTTGAGGCTGATGCCGAGAGCGGTGTTCGGCTGCGCCGTCACCGGCGGCGAGGAAGGAGACGAGTCCATCGTTCTATTTGATCTTGCGGCAGGAAGGACCGGGAGGGCGCGGGCGAACACCATCTGCGACAGCGGAAGGACGTACCGTCCGCTTAGAGGCGGCCCAGCGCGGGCGTCAGTAGCTCAGGTCTTGGGAACGGAACATCGTCCCCGGCGGGCCTTTCGGCGTTCGTGGCCGGGCGCAAGACAGCGAAGGATCGGCGCGGTCGAGGCGCGCCAAAGGTGCTTGACGCAGCGATGGCGAGCGCACGAGGATCATCAGCGAAACTCCGGATGAGAATGCGAAGGTGGGCGGAGCCGACGCAGCATTCGGCATCGGACTGTCTCATCTATAGCGTTGTCGACCAGCGTCGAGAAAGAAATCTGCATTTCGTGCACCAAAACGGTTGCCTCACATCCTTCGCGCCGTTGGCAACCACGTGAGGCGCCGCTAATCCCTCGGGCAGAGGGTTATGAAAGTGAGGAAGGCCATGGAAACCGATCAGGGACAAATCATCCGGCTCGAGGACTACCGGCCGTCCGATTTCGTCATCCACCGCGTGGACATGACGGTTCGACTGTTCGAGGGCTTCGCAGAAGTCAGCTCCAAGCTCACGATGGAGCGGCGGGCGGGTACCTCGCCCTCGACGGCGCTGGTTCTCGACGGAGATGAGCTGACATTGACGGCGCTCGCGCTGAACGGGACGCCTCTTCCTGCGGAGCGCTACGCCGCCAAGGCAGACGAGCTTCGCATCGAGGAGCTTCCGGCCGCGGGTCCGTTCGAACTGACGGTGGAAACGCGGATCGCGCCCGAGGCCAACACCAAGCTCATGGGCCTCTACCGTTCCAACGGCATCTGGTGCACCCAGTGCGAGGCGGAGGGCTTCCGCCGCATCACCTATTATCTCGACCGGCCCGACGTGCTCGCGGTCTTCCGCGTGCGGGTCGAGGCGGACCGGCGAGCAGCACCAATTCTCCTGTCAAATGGCAACCCGGCCGAAAAAGGCCCGCTCGCCGAGGGCCGGCATTTTGCGGTCTGGGACGACCCGTTTCCCAAGCCCTGCTACCTCTTTGCCCTGGTCGCCGGCGATCTCGACGCGCTGCACGACAGCTTCGTCACGGCGAGCGGCCGCGACGTGGCTCTTGCCATCTACACTGAAAAGGGCCTGAGCCCACGGGCGAGCTACGCGATGGACGCGCTGAAGCGGTCTATGACCTGGGACGAGCGCCGGTTCGGCCGCGAATACGATCTGGACGTTTTTTCCATCGTCGCGATTTCCGACTTCAACATGGGCGCGATGGAGAACAAGGGCCTCAACGTCTTCAACCATCGCTACGTGCTTCTCGACGCCGACACGGCGACGGACGCGGACTATGCGGGGGTCGAGACGGTCATCGCCCACGAGTACTTTCACAACTGGACGGGCGACCGCATCACCTGCCGCGACTGGTTTCAGCTCTGCCTCAAGGAGGGGCTGACGGTCTTTCGCGACCAGGAATTCAGCGCCGACGAGCGCTCGCGCCCGGTCAAGCGCATCGCCTCGGTGCGGACCCTCAAGGCCCATCAGTATCCCGAGGATCAGGGGCCGCTTCAGCATTCGGTGCGGCCACACGAATACCGCGAGATCAACAACTTCTACACCTCGACCGTCTACGAGAAAGGCGCCGAGCTGGTGCGCATGATCGAGACCATCCTCGGACGCACACGCTTCCGCGCCGGCATGGATCTCTATTTCGAGCGCCACGACGGCGAGGCCGCGACGGTAGAGGACTTCATCCGGTGCTTCGAGGAAGCGGGCGAAGTCGATCTGTCGCAGTTCATGCTTTGGTACGACCAGGCGGGCACACCCACGCTCACCGTGGAAAGCGCCTTTGACGCAAAGGCAGCCACGCTCACGCTGACGTTGCGCCAGGAGCTGACGCGCGGCGCGGCGAAGACCGGCATCGAGCCCATGCATATCCCGATCCGTTTCGGCCTTGTCGGCCCGAACGGCGAGGACATGAGCTTCGAGACGGTTTCGGGGGCAAAGGTCGAGGGCGACGTCATCCACCTCACCCGGCGCGAGGAGCGCGTCGTCTTCGGCGGCCTGGGGAACCGACCGCTGCTGTCGATCCTGCGTGACTTTTCTGCGCCCGTCACGCTCATCAGCGATGAGACGGAGCAGGACCGCCTCGCCCTCGCCCGGCTCGACCCCAATCCCTTCAACCGCTGGCGTGCTCTCTCCGACTCTGTCAGCGCGGAGTTGAAGCGCGCCACCGAGAGTGCAAGCTCGGGCTCTGCCTCTAGGATCAACCCCGACATCTGTGAGGCGCTCGTATCCGTCGCCGCCGATGGGCGTCTGGACCCCGAGCTTCGCGCCCAGACCCTGTCGCTTCCCGGCGAATCAGAAATCGCCCGCCTGATTGGGGAAAACATCGACCCCGACGCAGTGCATGCGGCCCGCAACGACATGCTGCGAGCCGTCGGAGAAGCCGGCCGCGAGGTCTTTTCGGCGCTGCGGGCCGAAATGGCCAATGACGCGCCATTCTCCCCCGCCCCGGAAAGCGCCGGCCGTCGAGCTCTTGCCAATGCGGCGCTCGAATACGTCGCAGTAGGCGCGAAGGACCCGGCCATCGCGGCGCGCCAGTTTGCCGCAGCCCGCAACATGACCGACCGGCTCTCTGCTCTCTCCGTCCTGATCAACCACTTCCCCGAGGCTCCGGCGAGCGTCGACGCTTTGGCGCTGTTCTATGAACGCCATAAGGGCGACACCCTGGTCATGGACAAGTGGTTCGCCATTCAGGCCGCCGTGCCGCGCCCTGAAACGCTCGAGGCGGTGCGCCAGCTCGAGAGCCACCCGCTTTTCACCCTGACCACGCCGAACCGCGTGCGCGCGCTGGTTGGCACCTTCGCGTCCGGCAATCAGGTGGCCTTCAACCGGGCGGACGGCGACGGATATCGCTGGGTCGGCAGGAAGCTTCTGGAGATCGACCGCCTCAATCCTCAGGTCGCGGCGCGCGTGGCGACAGCCTTCCGCTCCTGGCGCAGCTTCGAGGCAAAGAGACGAGCTGCCGCGCAGGCAACACTCGAGGATTTGGCGAACCAGCCGAACCTTTCAGTCGACCTGCGGGATATTGTGGATCGTTCGCTTCGCTAGTTGACTCAGGCACACTTCCGAGTCCGGCGCAAGGTCTGGACAAGGTGATTCGCATCTGATCAATTGTTAACGATTCGGAATGAGGGTTCCGGATCGTGCGGCGGAACACGAGGGATCAGATGATGGGGGCGGACGCGTCAAGCGTGCCGATTAGGAGACGTTTGCTCAATTTTCTGGATTGGGCAACTCTCTGGAACAGGCTCGCGGTCTCGCCCCGCGCCACCGCCAGGCGGGTGCTGTCTCGCCCGCTGGCGTCTACGGATTTCCTTGGCCGCTCCATCCCGATATTCGTCGTGCTCTTTCTGGGCGGCCTCGCCTGTGCCCGGTTCGCGACGCTGATCCAGGATGAGCATGACGCAGAAACGGCCGCGCGGCAGAAGCTGCAGATCGCGGCCAGCCTCCTTCAGAACCGTGGCGTTGCGGCTCCGCGTCCGGCGGAAGGCATGGCGGCAGAGGCTTCCGCGCTCTTGAACAGCGCGCTGCCGACAGAGCTGACCTCCGGCGGCATTTTCGCGCTCGTTTGCGATCAAAGCGGCAAGGTCATCGGCACAACGGCGGGCTACGACCGCTTCGTCGGTCGTCGTCTCGGCGAACTGCTACCCGGCGTTCACCCGCTCCTGATGTTCGGCGTCCAGGCCGGCGTTCTCGATTCGACCTTCGACGGCGAGGACGCCATCGTCGTCAACGCCCTTTTGGATCAGCCTCTGGGCTCGATCACCCTGATCCAGAACGAGGCGGACATCCTCGCCCCCTGGCGCAGCGCCATCTCCACCGAGGTCACCCTTTACGCCATCACCAGCCTGCTCATGCTGGCGATCCTTCAGGGCTATTTCCGTCAGATGAGCCACGCGCGGGAATCCAACAGCCTCTATGTAGAGGCTCACCAGCGCGTCGATACCGCGCTGGCGCGCGGCCGCTGCGGCCTTTGGGACTGGGATATCGCGCGTGGCCGCATGTACTGGTCCCGCTCGATGTACGAGATCCTCGGCATGCAGCCGGGCGAAAGCATCATCTCCTTTGCCGAGGTTGCCGAGCGCATCCACCCTGAGGATGGCGATCTCCTCCTTATCGCGCGGGCCACCGCCGCCGGCAAGCTGACCAATCTCGACCGTAGCTTCCGCATGCGCCACGAGAGCGGAGAATACCGCTGGCTTCGCGCGCGAGCCGAGGTGATGCGCTCCCTTGATGGCGACATCCACGTCATCGGCATCGCCATCGACGTGACCGACCAGCAGACGCTGGCACGCCGCAGCGAAGAAGCGGACATTCGCCTCTTCAACGCCATCGAGAACATCTCCGAGAGCTTCGTCCTTTGGGATAGCAATCGCCGCCTCGTGCTGTGCAACACCAAATATCAGCAGGTCCTCGGGCTCACCGAAGAGGAAGTACGGCCGGGGACGCCTTATGCCACAGTCATGGCCCGCGCCCGCAAGCCCATCGAGAACCGGCCTCTCGCCAACTCCAGCCTGAGCTCCGGCGAACGGGTGATGGAGGCGCTGCTGCCGGACGGACGCTGGCTGCAGATTTCGGAGCGGCAACTGACCGACGGCGGGTTCGTGTCCATCGGCACTGACGTCACGCCACTGAAGATGCACCAGGAGCGCCTGAGCGACTCAGAACGCCGGTTGATGGCGACGATCAGCGACCTTTCCGTCGCCCGGCGCGACGCCGAGGCCAAGGCCCACCAACTTGCCACCCTCAACCGCAGCTACGTGGTCGAGAAGGAGCGCGCCGAGGCTGCCAACCGCGCCAAGACGACGTTCCTCGCCAACATGTCCCACGAGCTGCGCACGCCGCTCAACGCCATCATCGGCTTTTCCGAGATCATGTGCCAGGGCAGCTTCGGCCCCCTCGGCTGCGAGCGCTACACCGAGTACGCCTCCGACATCCATCAGAGTGGCCACTATCTCCTTCGCCTGATCAACGACATTCTCGACATGTCCAAGATCGAGGCCGGTCGCCTGCTGCTGACGCAGGAGCCGATGAATCTCGCCGATACGATCGCCGACGCCATGAACATCATCAAGGTTCAGGCCGAACAGAAGTCCATCAGGGTCAAGGCGCAGATCGAGCACAACCTTTCGGTCGTCGCGGATCGCCGCGCCGCCAAGCAGATCCTCTTGAACCTTTTGGCCAACGCGGTGAAGTTCACCGGCAACGAGGGAGACGTTGCCGTCCGGGCGCGAACGCTGGGTGACGCGGTGGTCATCTCCATCTCCGATACCGGCATCGGCATTCCGCGCTCGGCGCTGGAGACACTCGGCCGTCCCTTCGAACAGGTGGAGAATGAGCTCACCCGCACCAACAAGGGCACAGGACTAGGCCTCGCGATCGCACGCTCCCTGATCGAGCTTCATGGCGGCCGCCTGCGCATCGCCTCGACGGTCGGCGAAGGAACGGTGGTGTCGCTTCGCCTCCCGGCGCGTCACACGGATAGCGGCGACAGCTTCGACGCTGCGGCCTGAGCCTCGTCGGCCGAGCATCCTGCCATGGCTTGCCGCCCGCATCGGACGGGCGGCGTCTTCCCGCTCTCAATCCGCCGAAGGCTTTTCCGGAAACGGCAGGAGCGAGAGAAACGCCTGCCGCACAGATCCGGCAATCTCGTCGGTCGTCGTCTCGATCTGATCCTGGCTCGGAAGATCGAGCGTTTCGGCGATGCGGTCGGCGAGGCCCGGCGGCAATTCGCCCACTCTCCAACACCCTTGGGGTCCCAGACGCATCAGCTGAATGATGCGGGTGAAGGCCTGCATCGCCATTTCCAGCGACAGCCCCAAGCCAAGGCTCGGAATGACGCCGGCGCGTTCCGCCACCGCGATGACCTCGACTGTCGGGCACCCGATGAAATCAAGCGAAACGCGCCCTTCGAGGATTGCCCACTGCGCGATGAACTCGAGGTCGATCAGTCCCCCCGCTCGCAGCTTGAGATCGAGAGCCCCGCGCGCCGGCTTGTCCCGCTCAATGCGAGCCCGCATCGCCGCGATATCGTTGCGGATCGAGCTTTCATCGCGCGGCTCGCCGAGAATGTCCCTGATCGTCGATTTGACCTCGTCGATGAAACCGGGATCACCTGCCACCGGTCGAGAGCGCGTCAGCGCCATCCGCTCCCAGGTCCATGCCTGGTCCTTTTGATAGCTGCGGAAGGAATCGATGTGCGTGGCGAGCGGCCCCTTGTTGCCGGAAGGTCGAAGCCGGAAGTCGACCTCGTACAGCACCCCCTCACCCATGGGAGAGGACAGGGCCGCAATCAGGCGTTGCGTCAGCCTCATGTAGTAGACCGACGTCGGCAGCGACTTGTCGCCGTCCGACTGCTCGGCGCCGTCGTCGTGATCGTAGAGCAGCATCAGGTCGACGTCGGACCCCGCCGTCAGCTCCCGGCTGCCCAGACGCCCCATGCCGAGCAGCACCATGCGCCCGCCCGAAACACGGCCATGGCGCTCGATGAACATGGCCTCCACCGCCTCGAACGCCGAGGCGATGACCAGATCGGCGATGTTCGAGAAGGCCGCGCCGGCGCCTTCGCCCTGCATGGTCCCCGACAGAAGGCGCGCCCCCACCAGGAACTGCTGCTCGGAAGCAAAGATGCGAAGGCGCGCCAGCGTGTCTTCGTAATCCTCCGCATCGTGAAGAAATGCCTCCAGCCTTTCGGCGAGCAGCGCCCGCGTCGGCGTCTCGCGGTAGAAGGCGGGATCGATCAGCGCATCGAAGACATGAGGCCGCGCGACGATTGTGCCGGCGAGGCGCGGCGCGCTGGTGATGACCAGCGCGAGAAGTTCGAGCAGTTTCGGATTGGCCGCAATCAGCGCGAAGAACTGTAGCCCCGAGGGAAGTCTTTCCAGGAAGGCGTCAAACGCCGCGAGCGCCGCGTCGGGATCGCGCGCGCGCCCGAAGGTGCGCAGGAGAAGCGGCAGGACGCGCGAGAGCTGGGTGCGGGCAGCGTCGGACCGCGTCGCGCGATATCGCCCGACGCCCCAGGCGCGGATGACCCTGGCAATATCGTCCGGACGCTGGAAGCCGATTTCGGTCAGATAATCGACAAGACGTGAGTCCTCGTCTCCGCCGAAAAGCCGCCCGATCCGGGAGTGCTCCGGCAGCGGGCCGCGATCGCCGGCGAAAAGCTCACCAAACCGCTGATCAACCACCTCCATGTGCCGCATCAGCTCGGCGGAAAATGCGGAAAAGTCCTTGAAACCAAGGAGCTTTGCGATCCGCAGGAGCCCTTCCTCGTCCTCGGGCAGACTGTGCGTCTGCTCGTCGGCGACCATCTGCACGGCGTGTTCGACCCGGCGCAGGAACCAATAGGCGACGATGAGCTCGCTCGCGGTCTCCTTGGCGATCCAACCGCCCTCGACCAGCTCGTGCAGCGCATCCTCCGTGGAGCGCACACGCAGGCGCGGCGAACGCCCGCCCGCGATGATCTGCTGGGTCTGAACGAAGAACTCGATTTCCCGTATGCCACCACGCCCGAGCTTGACGTTGTGGCCGGCCACCGCCAGCCCCTCGAAGCCGCGATGCCGATCGATCCGCTCCTTCATCGCCTTGATGTCGGAGATCGCAGCGAAGTCGAGGTACTTGCGCCAGATGAAGGGCGTGATCTCGGAAAAGAAGTTGGCGGCGGCGGCCTGATCGCCCGCGATGGTTCGCGCCTTGACGAAGGCGGTGCGCTCCCAGTTGCGCCCGCTGCTTTCGTAATAGGAGAGCGCGGTTGATACAGGGATGGCCAAGGGCATGGCGCCAGGGTCCGGCCGCAGCCTCAGATCGGTGCGGAAGACATAGCCGTCGGCGGTGCGCTCGCCGATCATCCGCACCAGACGGCGCACCAGGCGCGAATAGATGTCGACGGCCTCGCCTGGATCGAGAATGGCCGGCGCCCGCGAGTCGAAGAAGCAGATGATGTCGATATCGCTGGAGTAGTTGAGCTCCCGTCCGCCCAGCTTGCCCATGGCCAGAACGAAGAGGCCCGCTCCCTCCTCCGGTCGATCCCGATCAGGCAGACGTATCTTTCCGGTCCGGTCGAGATCGAGCAGGCAGAAGCGAAGCGCTGCCCCCACCGCGGCCTCGGCGAGATCGGAAAGGTCGGCGGTCGTCCGGCGCGCGTCGGCTGCGCCAAAAAGATCCCGCAACGCGATCAGGAGCGAGGCTTCATTGCGCAGCCGGCGCAGCTGCGCCATCAGCCGCGTCTCCGAACTCTCCGTGCCGGGAAGCTGCCGCAACTCCTCGACGACGGCGGTAATGCGCGCCCCTGCGTCCTCCTGAAACAGGCGCTCCAGCCAATCGGGGTGGATGAGGATCAGCGAGTTGAGGAAGGAAGAAAGATCGAGCACGGCCGAGAGGCGCGCACGATCCGCTTCATCCCCGGCCTCGAGGAAATGCCGAAGCGCCGGCAGGTCCTCCGCTGTGGCACGCTCCGCAAGATCGCGCAGCCATTCCGCAGCCCGATCCTTGTCGAGCGGCTCAGGATGGATGGGTCCGCCGATCTTCAGCCGGCTCGTCCCGCTTTCGTTCATGAGCCTCGGTTCCTCCTCTAATCGGCAAGTCGAGCGTTATGCGAAGTCCCGGCCCTGCGTCGCCGAGAACGACACGGCCGCCATGAAGCTGGGCAATCGCCTGGACGAGGGAAAGCCCCAGCCCCGAGCCAGGCTTCGAGCGGCTTTGATCAAGTCGAAAGAAGCGTTCGAGAACCCGTTCGCGCTTATCCTCCGGAATGCCGGCACCATTGTCCACCACCGAAAGCTGACAATGATCGTCCTGTCTTGCAAGCGACAGGGTGATGCGTGTCGGCCCTTCCGCTGGTTGCGCATACTTGAGAGCATTGTCGATCAGGTTGGAAAGCGCCTGCGCCAACAGCTCGCGGCTGACTTCACTCATCACCGGTTCGCATTCCCCGACGACCAGCTTGGCACCGGCCTCCTCCGCCAGCGGTTCGTATAGCTCGGCAACGTCGGCGACGATTTCACCGAGGTCCACCCTGGTCATCATCGCGGGGTGGAACCCGGCTTCGACCCGAGAGATCATCAGAAGAGCGTCGAAGGTGCGGATCATCTGGTCCGCCTCGCCTATCATGCCTTCGAGCGCCGCGCGTTGCGGGGTACTTTCCGGGCTGTCGCCGAGTGCTGCCTCGGCGCGGTTGCGCAGTCGCGTCAAGGGCGTCTTCAAGTCATGCGCGATGCTGTCGGAAACCTGCCGCTGCCCTTCCTGAAGCAGGGCGATCCGCGCCAGCAGCCGGTTCAGATTGTCGGAGAGCCGGTCGAATTCGTCGCCGGCTCCAGTCACGGGCAGACGCTCCGAAAGGTCGCCCGCCATGATGCGCGCGCTCGCCTCGCTCATCCGGTCGATGCGCCGCAGCGCCCGTCGTCCGACGAGAAGCCAGGCCGCCAACGCACCCGCCGTCATAAGGGCGAGCGCGAAGATGACGGTGCGCTTCACCAGCGCGTTGAAGCGCTCCTCGTCTCCCTGATCCCGCCCGATGAGTAGGTGCATGCCGTTGGGCAATTCCTCGATCTGGGCAACGGCCCGATGGATCTGCCCGCCGTCCTTTTCGCCGAAGCGCTGATAGAAGAAGGGTTCGGAGATATACCCCTCACGATCGAGAACGCCCGCAGCGAGACTCTGGACGTTGCCGGCCAGGATGCGGCCGAGCGGATCGGTGAGGAGATAAAGCGAGGCGCCCGGCTGGCGCGAGCGCACGGCGATCGTCTGCACAAGTCCGATGATTCCGGCGGCCTGGTAAATGCCGTCGATATCCTCGATTTCGTCGGAGATGGCCTGCCGGCTTTGGGACAGCAGGATGTTTGACGCGGTTGCGTTCACATAGACGACGAGGACCAGGGCAAACACGGCGAAAAGCAGCAGGAACACCGCCGAGAGGCGCACCGCCGCCATGCGCGACAGCGCCTTGAGGCGCTTACCGAAGCCCCGCCTGCCGCCGTCTGCGGACGCCGCCATCAGTCGTCGGTGCGCATGATGTAGCCGGAGCCGCGCACGGTGTGGAGCAGCGGCTTATCGAAGTCGCGCTCGATCTTCGAGCGCAGGCGCGAGATATGGACGTCAATGACGTTGGTCTGGGGGTCGAAGTGATAATCCCAGACGTTCTCCAGAAGCATGGTGCGCGTGACGACCTGCCCGGCGTGCTTCATCAGATATTCAAGCAGGCGAAACTCTCGCGGTTGCAGCACGATCGGCTTGCCGCCGCGTCGCACTTCGTGGGACAGCCGGTCGAGTTCCAGATCGCCGACCCGGTAAACGGTTTCGATGTCGCTGCCTCCGCGGCGACGGCCGAGCACCTCCACGCGCGCCAGCAACTCGGAAAAGGCGAATGGCTTGGTAAGATAATCGTCGCCCCCGGCCCGCAGCCCGGTCACGCGATCGTCCACCTGTCCCAGCGCGGAAAGGATGAGAATTGGAGTGGTGTCGCTGCGCCCGCGCAGCGCCGCGACCACGGAAAGCCCGTCCTTCTTCGGCAGCATCCGGTCCACCACCAAGACGTCGTAAGCGCGGGATGTGGCCATGAACAGGCCCTCGTCTCCGTCGCCGGCGTGGTCGGCAACATGACCGGCCTCGCGCAACGCCTTGACGAGATACTGGGCGGCTTCGTGGTCGTCTTCGATGATCAGGATGCGCATGGACGCAAGGTCTGGTTTCGATTCGGCGAAGACCATCATAAGGCCCTCCGGCAAGGGGGGAAACGACAACGGCGGCAGATCGTGTCGATCCGCCGCCGCAGGAAACCACGGGTTGCTTCACCCGCCAGTGACGGGAGGCGGCGTCAGCCCTTGGACAGGGGCAGCGCCACGAAGCGGTTCTGACCGTTGGTGCGCAACTGGAACAGGGCCGCCTTGCGCCCCGCATCGTTGGCGCTCTTCAAGGCCTTGTCCACATCGCCCTGGGACTTCACGTCGTTGCCGTTGATCGAGACGATAACGTCGCCGGTTTCGATGCCCTTGTCGGCCGCCGCCGAGGACGGATCGACATCGGTGATCACCAGCCCTTCGCCATCATCGGAAGGCGTGATGGTCAGCCCATAGCCCGAGAGCGAGGAGGTTGCGGCGCCGGGACGCGAGGGCGCGTTGTCGGTTCCCGCATTGGTCTCCTTGTCCAATGTCGCGAGGTCGCCCAGCGTCACCGACACCGTCTTCGATTTGTCGTTCCGCCAGATGGTGATGTCCACCTTGGTGCCGGGCCGGAAGGCCGCGATGGTGCGCGACAATTCGCGCGGGCCGTCGACCGTCTGGCCGTTGACCGCCGTGATGACGTCGCCCGTCTGGATACCCGCTTCCGTCGCCGGCGTATCGCTGTCCGGCATGGTGACGATGGCGCCCTTCGGCTCCGCCAGCCCCACGGCCTCGGCGATATCCTTCGTCACCGCCGAAATCTGGACGCCGAGCCATCCGCGCTCGACATTGCCGTGCTCACGAAGCGACTGGACGACGCTCTTGGCGACGGTTGCCGGAATGGCGAACGCGATGCCGACATTGCCGCCCGAGGGCGAGAAGATGGCGGTATTGACGCCGATCACCTTGCCCTGGAGATCGAAGGCCGGGCCACCCGAGTTGCCCCGGTTCACGGCCGCGTCGATCTGAAGGAAGTCGTCGTAAGGGCCAGCGCCGATATCGCGGCCGCGCGCCGAGATGATGCCGGCGGTCACGGAGCCGCCAAGACCGAACGGATTGCCGACCGCCACGACCCAGTCGCCGACGCGCACCTTCGAATCGTCGCCGAACTCGACATAGGTGAACTTGCGGCCGTTGGGATCGACCTTCAGAACCGCGAGATCGGTGCGCTTGTCGGCGCCAATGAGCTTGGCCTTGAGCTCCGTTCCATCGTCCAGCACGACGGTGAAGTCCGAGCCATCCTCAACCACGTGATTGTTGGTGACGAGATAGCCGTCATCGGAGATGAAGAAGCCCGACCCCTGCGCCATCGCCTTGTGCGGGCGAGAGGGGCGCTGCCCGCCATTGGGCATGTCGGGATTGCCGAACTGGAAGAAGCGGCGCAGCGGATGGTCCGGCGGCAGATTGCCGAACGGATTGTCGAAGTCGCTGCCGTCCGACATGTTCGTGTCGACGTTCTCCGTGACACGCACGGAAACGACGGCCGGCGAAACCCTCGACACCACGTCGGCAAAGCCGAAATTCTGCGCCGGCGCCTCGACCGTCACCGGGTCGGCGAAAACCGGGAGAGTGGAGGTCATCACGCCTCCCGAAAAAGCGAGACCGGCTGCTCCGGCCGCGAGCACGGCCGCACGCAGACGATTGCGACCGCTCTTCTTTTCAACATCGTTCCGCATCGGAGGTCCTTTTCCAGAGATTTTCTGCGACGCGAGGCGCAACGGCCTGCCGTCTTCGAGACTCTAGATAGGTGAACGGAGATTACCGGACCTTTTCGATGAGATGACGGTTTCGTAAGGTGCGATCCTGCGCACTTAGCGGGGCGGGAGCGGCTCTTCGTCATCCTCGAGAATACGAACCGCGTCGCCCTCCAGATCATCGAACTGCCCGTTCCGATAGGCCCAGAGAAACCCAAACAGTCCGGCGGCTCCGAGTCCCAGCGCGATCGGGATCAGAATGACGAGGACGTTCACGCGGTGGCCTCCCTTTGCGGCGCGGCGCGGCGCGGCTCCTCGGCTGGCACAATCGGCCGGCGGAAGGCAAGACGCAAACGCAGCGCATTCCCGACCACCACGAGCGACGACGCCGACATGGCGATCGCGGCGACGAGAGGTGTCACGCCGCCGATGACGGCGAGCGGCACGGCGATGACGTTGTAGAGAATCGCCAGGGCGAAGTTCTCCTTCACTGTTGCCAGAACGCGCCGCGACACGTCGAGCGCCGTCATTACGGCATCAAGGGAACGGCCGGTGAAGATGAAGTCGGCGCTCGCCCGCCCGACATCCGATGCCTCGGATGGCGTGATCGAGACATGCGCTGCCGCCAGCGCGGGTGCGTCGTTGATGCCGTCGCCGACAAAGAGCACGGCCCCTTCCCGGCTGAGGGATTCCACGGTTTCGATCTTCTGGCGAGGAGAAAGCTCGCCGAGAGCTTGATCCTCAGGAATACCGAGTGCCCGCGCGGTGCTCGAAACGCTCTCCTGCCGATCACCGGAGACGATCCACACTGGCAAAGAGGATGCGCGAAGGGTCGCGATGGTTTCGCCAGCCTTCGAACGGAGCACGCCCTCGACCGGCACCGGCCGCGCGGTTTCCCCCTCCGCAGCCAACCACAGGCTGGCCGGGGCCTCTTCTGATGCGTGCTGCGCCGAAATCCCGCCGACAAAGGATCGCTTGCCGAGGCGAATCCGCCTGCCGTCGGAAAGGCTGCCCTCCAGCCCCTCGCCCGCCGTCTCGGTCACGGCATCGAAGGCAGAATATGCGATCCCCCTCGAACGGGCGGACGAGACGACCGCCCGCGATAGCGGATGACGGCTGGCGCCAGCGAGGCTGGCGGCGAGCGCCAGCGTCTCGTCCGTCACCGTACCGGCGACGGCGAGACTGTCGGGCTCGGTCAGCGTTCCCGTCTTGTCGAACACCGCCTGTCGGATCTCCGCCATCCGCTCAAAAGCGGAGCCGGTGCGCACCAGGATGCCGCGTTGAAGCAGAACGCTGGCCCCGACGACCTGGGCGATCGGAACCGCCAATCCGAGGGCGCAGGGACAGGTGATGATGAGAACGGCAATGGCTGCGCGCAACGCGTCGTGCCAGTCGCCCGTGGCCACCATCCATCCGGCGAAGGTGGCGAAGGCGAGGATATGGACCACCGGTGCGTAGGCGGCGGCGGCGCGGTCGGCCAGCCGCATATAGGCGGCCTTGCCCTGTTCGGCAGCCTCCATGAGGCGAACCATCTCGGCGATCAGGCTGTGCTTGGCATCCGCCGTCGCCTCCACCTCGACCGTGGCCGTCAGGTTCAAGGCTCCCGCCTCCACCACATCGCCCGGCACCAAGGCCGCGGGCAGACTCTCCCCGGTGGCGAGCGAACGGTCGATATCGGTGCGGCCGCGAACGAGGCGGCTATCGACGGGGAAGCGCTCGCCGACCGGCACCTGAAGCCGCATGCCGGGCCTCACCTCGTCGATCGGCGCGTAGCCGACCTCGCCATCTCCATCGATCACCATGGCGCCCTTGGCGGCCATGCGCGTCAGCCGGGCGATGGAGCTGCGTGCCTTTTCCCGCATCTGCTGGTCAAGCACTCGGCCGATGAGGAGGAAGAAGAGCAGCGTCGCCGAAGCGTCGAACCACGTCTCGCCGCCGCCGAAAAAGGCTTCGTAGATGCTCATGCCGAGCGTCAGGAGGACGGCGAGAGAGATCGGAACGTCCATGTTGAGATGCCCGCCCCGCAGCGCGGCCCAAGCCGAGCGGTAGAACGGCTGGCCGGCATAGAGCACGGCGGGCACGGCAATCAGGCCTGAGATCAACTGGAAGAGATGCCGCGTCTCGCCCTCCGCGCCCGACCAGACGGAAACCGAGAGAAGCATGATGTTGCCGGCGGCAAAGCCCGCGACCACGAGCGCGCGCACGAGAGCGCCGAAAACCGGATCGGAGCGGCCATCGTCCTCCGACAAGTCCATCGGCGAGACGGTATAACCCAGCCGTTCCACCGCCTCGACCACGCGATAGGGATCGTCCATCGCTTCATCGACGACGGCCCGCACGCGCCGCGTCGAGAGATTGACGCGCGCCGACGCCACGCCGTCGAGGCGCATCAACCCTCTCTCGATGGTGGTGATGCAGGCAGCGCAATGAACTTCCGGGGCGAAGAAGACGAAGCTCAGTCGCCCCTCGCCGTCGGCGATGCCGGAGCGCAGGAATTCCTCCCGCCGAAGGTCCCGCGCATCCGGCGCGAGCTCGGTTTCGGAGACGCTCGATCCCCCGCAGCAGCTCATGCGGGCCTCCATGTCAGCATCATCGAAACGACCTCATGAACGGCCGAAGGATGATGCGATGCCAAAAGAGATAAGGACGGGCGAGCGCAAGGCGAGCCCGCCCCTTAGTCGCCACCACCGTCACCCGGTGCGGAAAGTTCGTCAATTGGAGATGACGAACCTGTGGGTCGTCACGAAGGAATCCCCCTCGCGGCCGACAGCCTCCACCGTCGCATCCCAAAGACCGGGTCCGAGGTTCGTTTCGGCGGTCAGCCGACCGTCAGTGTCCAACGCGGCGTTGAGAACATGATCGTCGGTGTCTGTCGTCGGGCGCGTCATCACGATGCGCGCCTTATCCGCCGGCGGATTGCCCTGAGGGTCCCTGAGGTCGACCGTGACGCGCCGCTCGTGAACGTCAAATTTTGCCGTCCAGCCAAGCGCCTGCTGGCGGCGCGCCGCCGCCAGCTTCTCGTTGAAAAGCTGGCTCTCGACATAGGAATTCTCGACGACGAGGCCTGACCACGTTCCCGTCGCGATGAACGCCATGGTGAAGTTCACCGCGATGACCACGCCGAAAAACAGCACCATGATCACCGCCATATGGGTGCCGGTGAATTCACGCGTCTTGGTCATCGGGCAACATCCTCAGGGGCTTCGAACACGGCGTCGATCGTGGTTCGTTCACCGCCATTCACATCGGAGATCACGAAGGTGAATTCATGGCGCGGCTCGGCAAGCGCCTCCGTCGGCGCGATCACCAGGACACGCTGCGTCAGCACCCGGTCCGGCTCGGCCCGAAGCACCACCGAACGGTCATCCCGCATCACCACGCCCGGCAGCTCGAGCGTCGCGCCCGTGAGGCCGCTGATCGAGACGGAAAAGTCTCGCGGCACCGTGACCATGTTCGAGATCTTGAGCGTATAGCCGTTGCGGATGGAGCCGTCGGACAGACGCACGTAAAGCGGATTGCGATCGTGGGCGACCGCCGCTCCGAGCCGGTCACGCGTTGCCAGCGAGGCCACCATGAGCAACCCAATGAGCAGCCAAATGCCGAGATAGATCAGCGTCCTCAGCCGCACCATCTCGCGCCAGCGGAAATGCACGAATCCGTCGCGCAGCTTGCCCGTGGCGTCGCGCACCTTGCTCGGCACGATGTGGCCTTCGGCGTCCTTCGCCCGCGCCATGTTGGCATTGTAGTCCGAAAGCGTCGCATAGGAGATCAGTCCGCGATCGCGCCCGACGCGTTCCATCACGCCATTGCAGGCGTCGATGCACAGCGCGCAGGTGATGCACTCCAGCTGCTGGCCCTGGCGAATGTCGATGCCCATGGGGCACACGGCCACGCACGCCTTGCAGTCGACGCAGTCGCCGACCGGGAGCCCCTGCGCGATCGCCTTCTTTTGGTGGCGTGAACGCGGCTCGCCGCGCCAATCGTTATAGGTGACGACCAGCGAGTTCTCGTCGAGCATCGCCGCCTGAATGCGCGGCCACGGGCACATGTAGGTGCACACCTGCTCGCGCATCAGACCGCCGAAGATGTAGGTCGTGGCGGTGAGGATGCCGATCGTGCTGTAGGCGACGGACGGCGCGTCGAAGTGGACGAGTTGGCCCAGAAGCGTCGGCGCGTCGGCGAAATAGAAGATCCAGGCGCCGCCGGTCAGGATGGCGATCACCAGCCATGTCGAATGCTTGGCAACGCGCTTCCAGATCTTGCTGAGGGTCCACGGCGCCTTGTCGAGCGCCATGCGCTGGTTGCGATCGCCCTCGAAGAAGCGCTCGACCACCAGGAACAGATCGACCCAGACAGTCTGCGGACAGGTATAACCGCACCACACGCGACCGGCCACCGATGTGATCAGGAAGAGCCCGAGCCCCGCCATGATGAGCAGGCCGGCGACGTAGTAGAATTCCTGCGGCCAGATTTCGATAAAGAAGAAATAGAAGCGCCGGTTGGCGAGATCGACCAACACCGCCTGATCGGGTGCGAAGCTGCCGCGATCCCACCGAAGCCACGGCGTCAGATAGTAGATCGACAGCGTGACCGCCATGATGATCCACTTGAGCCGGCGGAAACTGCCGTAGGCCCGCTTGGGGAAAATCTTCTTGCGGGCGGCGTAGAGAGAGGGGCGCTTCTTCTTCAGGCCGCTGTTCACGGCCTCGACGTTGAAGTTTTCCACCTCGTTCTGGATCAGCATGGACATCCTCCGTCTGGAGCTGCGGAGATGGTCAGTTCAGACGTTTTATGAAACTCAGGTAATATACGTAGAAGGACGCAGTTCGCTCGTAAAAGGTCCTGTCCGGCGGCATTTGGCACCGCCGGACAGCGGGTCACGAATTGGCGAGCACCTATTGGGCGGACGCCTGTTCGACGGTGGCGCCGCCGAGCGAGTACACATAAGCGGCGAGTTCCTTGACGGTCGTCTCGCCGAGTCGGGGCAGCCACGCTGGCATCACGCCGTGACGCGGCCCTGTGACCTGGGCAATGATGTCGGACTGCTTGCCGCCATAAAGCCAGATGCCGTCGCTAAGGTTCGGCGCGCCCAGCTCGTGCATCCCCTGCCCGTTCTCGCCGTGGCAAGCGGTGCAGTTGTCGGCGAAGACCTGCTGTCCGGCCGTGGCATCGCCGGACGAAGCCTTCTGGCCGGAGAGGCTTAGCACATAGGCCGAGACGTTCTCGATCTGCTCCGCGTCGAGAATGCCGTCACGCCCGAAGGCCGGCATCTCCGAAAAGCGGGTTTCGTCGCTACCGCTGCGAACGCCGTAGGAGATGGTCTGGACGATGTCGTCGATCGTCCCGCCCCAGAGCCAGTCGTCGTCCTGCAGGTTCGGGTAGCCGGGACCGCCCGTCGCGCCGGCGCCATGGCACTGGACGCAGTTGACGGCGAAAGCCGAGCGGCCCGCCGCGCTGGCGAAGCGGAAGAGATCGGCGTTCTGCACTACCTCGGCAGGCGTGGCCGCCGCGATCTGATCGCGGAACTGCGCCTGTTCCTGCGTGGCTTCGGCGACCTCTGCCTTGAGCGCGTCGCGGCTATTCCAGCCGAGCACGCCCGAGGTCGCCGAGTGAACCAGCGGAATCGCCGGATAAAGGACCACATAGACGATCGAGAAGAGAATCGTCCCGTAGAACGTCCACAGCCACCAGCGCGGCAGCGGCGTGTTGAGCTCCTTGATCCCGTCCCAGGAGTGGCCGGTGGTCTCAGTGCCCGTCGCCGCATCGACCTCCCTGCCGTGGGCGTCTTCGACTGGGTCATTCACCATCGACGTGATCCTCCTTGAAGGGAATGGCGGCGGCATTCCTGGCATTCGCGGATGCGCGCGGATTTAACAGAACGAAGCCGATCGCCACCGCGAAGAAGACGAACATGAAGGCCAGCCCCCAAGAGTCGGCGAACTGGCGCAGCATCGTGTAGGTCGCGTTGTCCATCAGCGCTGCTCCCCAGGCGCCGGATTATAGGCGGCGACGTCGACCAGCGTGCCCAGCATCTGCAGATAGGCCACCAGCGCGTCCATCTCCGTGATGCGGGAAGGATCGCCGTCGAAGTCGCGCGCCGTCACCTTGGGATAGCGCTGCTCCAACCCCGCCGTGTCGGCATCCGGCGTCGCCTGAGCCGAGAGGTCCGCCTTGGCGTTCTCGACGTCCTCGTCCGTATAAGGCACGCCGACGCGCTGGTTCGCGACGAGATGGGCGGCGATGTTCGGAACCTCAAGCGGCGTGTTGGCGAGAAACGCATAGGTGGGCATGATCGATTCCGGCACCACCGAGCGCGGGTCCTTGAGATGGGCCACGTGCCACTCGTCGCTATAGCGTCCGCCGACGCGGGCGAGGTCCGGCCCCGACCGCTTCGAGCCCCACTGGAAGGGGTGGTCGTACATCGACTCCGCCGCCAGCGAATAATGCCCGTAGCGCTCCACCTCGTCGCGGAACGGACGGATCATCTGGCTGTGGCAGTTGTAGCAGCCTTCGCGGATGTAGATGTTGCGACCGGCCAACTCGAGCGGCGTGTAGGGGCGCATGCCCTCCACCTTCTCGATGGTGTTCTCCAGGTAGAACAGCGGCACGATCTCGACGATGCCGCCGATGGTGACCACCAGGAACGACAGGACGAGGAGCAGCGTCGCGCTGCGCTCGATCTTGTCGTGATGGCGGATCAGTCCGCGGGCGACGGGGTCCGCCTTCACCTCAGGCGATTCCCCTTCCAGCGTATTCCCTTTGTCCTTGGCCATGATGCTCTTCCTACTCGGCCGGCTGCAGGGCGGCTTCGCCCATGGGGATTTCGGTCCGCTCGACGCCGCGGATCGTCTGGATGATGTTGTAGGCCATGATCACGCTGCCGCTGAGGTACATGACGCCGCCGAGGAGACGCATGATGTAGTAGGGATGCATGGCCGCGACCGTCTCAGCGAAGGAGTAGACCAGGAAGCCCTGATCGTCGTACTCGCGCCACATCAGACCCTGCATGATGCCCGAAACCCACATCGACGCCGCGTAGATGACGATGCCGATGGTGGCGAGCCAGAAGTGCCAGTTGACCAGACGCAGGCTATAGAGCCGGTGACGCTCCCAAAGCCGCGGGACGAGGTAATAGACGGCGCCGAAGGTGATCATGCCGACCCAGCCGAGCGCACCGGAATGGACGTGTCCGATGGTCCAGTCGGTGTAGTGCGACAGCGAGTTCACCGCCTTCACCGACATCATCGGGCCTTCGAAGGTCGACATGCCGTAGAAGGCGACGGCGATCACCATCATGCGGATGATCGGATCGGTGCGCAGCTTGTCCCAGGCGCCCGACAGCGTCATCAGACCGTTGATCATGCCCCCCCAGGACGGCATCCACAGCATCACCGAGAAGACCATGCCCAGCGTCTGCGCCCAGTCGGGCAGAGCCGTATAGTGAAGGTGATGCGGGCCTGCCCAGATGTAGAGGAAGATCAGCGACCAGAAGTGGATGATCGACAGGCGATAGGAATAGACCGGCCGGTTGGCCTGCTTGGGAATGAAGTAGTACATCATTCCCAGGAAGCCGGCGGTGAGGAAGAAGCCGACCGCGTTGTGGCCGTACCACCACTGCGTCAGCGCGTCCTGCACACCGGAGAAAGCCGAATAGCTCTTCGCGCCAAGGAAGCTCACCGGCATCGACAGGTTGTTAACGACGTGGAGCATGGCGATGGTGACGATGAAGGAGAGGTAGAACCAGTTCGCCACATAGATGTGCGGCTCGCGCCGCTTCACGATCGTGCCCAGGTAGACGACGAGATAGGCGACCCAGACGACGGTCAGCCACAGATCGACATACCATTCCGGCTCGGCATATTCACGCCCCTCGGTGATGCCGAGGACATAGCCGGTCGCGGCCAGCACGATGAAGAGCTGGTACCCCCAGAACACGAACCAGGCGAGATTGCCGCCGAAGAGGCGGGCCCGACAGGTGCGCTGAACGACGTAGAACGAGGTCGCCAAAAGGCCGTTGCCGCCAAAGGCGAAAATCACCGCCGAGGTATGGAGAGGCCGCAGGCGCCCAAAGTTGAGGTAGGGCTCGAGATTGAGAACCGGCCAGGCGAGCTGTGAAGCGATCAGCACGCCAACGGTGAAACCGACGACGCCCCAGAACACCGTTGCGATCACGCCGGCGCGCACTACATTGTCGAGATAGGCGCCCGTATCCCGCGCGCCGAAGATTGAAAACTTGGAACCTTCGGACGGCACGGTCTCCACCCGCCGAAGAAAGACGACCGTGGTGATCGCCAACACCAAGAACAGCACATAGGCGTGCGCCCTGAACGCATCGTCCGCCGCGAATGCCGCGCCCAACAGGGCCAGGAAGGCGGCGATCGCGACGACGATGGTCTCCGTCGCAAATTTCATTGGCAGGATCCTCTCCCAGAACGAGCGAACTCTGATTGTCTAGAATAACTCCAATCAGAGCCTTCTGCGATAATTGACCGCACTGTCGGTCACATTGATGTTAATCAAGGCGGGGCTTCGCCGCGTGATTCTCATTGCGGATTTGAACAACGACAAGCTGTACGGCTACGGAAACCGAGCGTCCAGCCCCGCGCGGGCGACGGTGTCGCAAGTCTGGCGCATCTGGGAGATTGGCTGGACGCCGTGGCGTCTGGGTAACGGGATGGGCCGATACGCCCATGCCGTGCATTTGATGCGCAGATGCAGGCGCCGCGCGCAGCGCGGCACCTCGTCCGAAAGAGCCTGTGAGATCTGATCCTCATCACGCGTGATCGCGGAGCCGTGAGGACCTTCGCTGGATCGGTCAACCAGCATGAAGACAGAGCTGCAACCGCCCTGTCCGCGCGCCGCCGGCGCTAGCGGACCAGCAGGACGGGCACCTTGCAGGTGCGCACCATCTCCGTGGTCGTGCTTCCGATGAAGAAATTGCGGATTCGGCCGTGACCGAACGCTCCCATCACCAGAAGATCAATGGCCTCCGCCTCGATCCGACCTGAAATGACCTTCTCCGGCTCCCCCGGCAGTGTCAGCGATTGAACCGAGTAGCCGGCCTTCTTCAGCTTACCGACCGCCTCCTCCATCCGCATCTTGTCTCCGCTGCCACCCGATCCCGCCATCACGACGTCGATCGCCACGCCCTTCAAGAGGGATTTGTCGACCAGGAAATCCACGGCCTTCATCACGGCGGGGCCGCCATCGAAGGCGATGAGAGCGCGTCGGACCGGCCGAAATGCCCGCGACGTCACGAGGACAGGCTTGGCGCTACCGCGCACCACCCGCTCGAGATTGGAGCCGAGATGGGCCTTGGCGAAGTCGGCGCCCTCTCCCCGCTTGCCGATCATCACGAGATCGGTGAATTCCTCGGTCTCGTTGACGGTATCAGCGACGTCGCCGTGGCGGAGACGGATGGTGATATTGCCCTTCACTCCGGCGCCCTGCAGACGCGCTTTTGCTTCTTCGAGAAGAAGACGGCCGCGCTTCTGCGCGAGCTTGTCGCTCTGCTCGTCCAGCTTGGCCTGCTCCAGGTCCAGAGCCTTGTGCTGATCACCATCCGGGCTGGGCGCGAGGTTGACGGACGCGCCCGTCGCCTCGCCATGACCCAGGACATGAAACAGAAGAACATCCGCGGAAAGGGCGGTGGCAGCCCATGCGGCGTGATCACAGACGCTCTTCGAGTACTCCGACCCGTCGATGCATACCAGGATCTTGGTCATCTTCGACTCCCGTCAATCAACCAAGCCCACGAAGAAGCCAGTCTGCGAGTGTGGGCTACCTGATGGCACGATTATCCCATGAAGCTGCTTTCAAGCTTGTTTCCATGGTAGGCGATATTTAGGAAAAGGTCGTGCGAGATTTTCCTAATATTCTCGTTGGCTCGATATTCAGGAAAGCTTTCTATCGGCAGAACACGCGTTGTTGCCACAAGCGAGCGCCACGTCGATTTGGCCCCAGCACGGCTGCCTGCCCGCTCCGATCATGCAAAAAAGTCGGGCTTCCGGCTGCTCCTGCCATTGCACTTGCCGGCGGGTTCCCACACATCGAGCAGCAGATGCCGTGCGGGCGGTCGGCGGTTGGTCTCGGGTATTCATGTCAAACTGGCGCATCTTCAAGTGGACGGGGCTGTTCACACTCCTGGGCCTCGGCCTCGCCACCTGGCTCGGCTGGTCCACGACCCATTCAGGACACGGCATGCTGGCGGTCCTGTTCATCTGCGCGGTTCTTGCGGTGCTCGAGGTTTCCCTCTCCTTCGACAACGCCATCATCAACGCGAAGATTCTTGAGCGGATGTCGCCCGTCTGGCAGCGGCGCTTTTTGACCTGGGGCATCTTCATCGCCGTTTTCGGCATGCGGATGATCTTTCCGCTTATGATCGTCGCCCTCGCCGCCGGCATCAGCCCTCTCAGCGCCTTTAACATGGCGATCCGCCATCCGTCGGAATACGCGCACATCATGGAAGGGTCGCGCCTGTTGATCGATGGCTTCGGCGGCAGCTTCCTGATGATGGTCGGCCTCCAGTACTTCTTCGATGCGAAGAAGGAAGTGCATTGGATCGGCCTGCTGGAGAAGCGACTGGCCCGGTGGTCCTCGCTCAAGGGCATCGAAGTCGGATTGCTGGTCGCCTTCATCCTCCTCTTTGCCCATCTCCTGCGCCCGGCGCAGTCTCTGACCTTCATGAGCGCGGCATTGATGGGGCTGCTGACGTTCCTCGCGATGGAGGTCCTCGGCCAGGTTCTGGATGCCTCTCGTCCGCAGATCGACGCGGCCAAGCGGGGCGGCATCGGAACATTTCTTTATCTCGAGATGCTCGACGCCAGCTTTTCCTTCGACGGCGTGATAGGCGCATTTGCGCTGTCCACGAACCTGTTCGTCATCGCCATCGGCCTCTCGATCGGAGCGCTCTATGTCCGCTCCATGACGATTCTTCTCGTCGAGCGTCAGACGCTGGGCGAATACCGCTTTCTCGAACACGGCGCCTTTTACGCCATCCTTCTCCTCGCGATCATCATGTTCGCCCAAACCATCGTCGAGATTCCAGAAGTGGCAACCGGCCTCGTCGGCGCGGGGCTCGTGATCCTCTCGCTGCGCTCGTCCGTTCGCTACAACGCGATCTGCCACCCCAAGCAATAGGTGAGACAGCCCCGCCTCCATTGCTGATCATGGAGTTTATTGCTCTGCGCGCGACGTGAGCCTTCCCACCCTGTCTCGGAGCAGATCGTCAAGCTGACTTTCTACAAGCGGAACCGCATCTTAAAGTTTGGCGCTCATAATCGAGACGATGAGGTGCTCGCTGCCGCGTCGCGATCGTGCTTGCCGTTTGGCCGCACCAAAGACCCGTGGATCTGTTGGAGGCAGGCGTTTTGCTTCTCCTTCGTCCGATCCCTCGAAGTGCGATGAAAGACATGATCCGATATTGCGGTTGGTTGGCTGAATAATTGCGTAGGAAAGAGAAACGTCCGCTGATGTCCATCCGCCTCAAGCTCATGATCAGCGGCCTTGCCCTCACGCTGGTGGCAGTGGCGCTCGGTGGATTCGCACATGTCCTCAATGGGCGGATCGCATCCAGCGCGTTCCTCACCTATGACGAGACGATCAACGCCGTGCGCGAACTCAATGAAGCGCAGACGCTGCTTCGGCAAGTCGTCTCCTCTCGCACCCAGGCGAAGCGCGAGAACGTCCCTGTCGACCGGCAGGCAGCGCTTATCCAACTCACGTCGGAATTCGGCGAGATCTCGCAGCACCTGCGCCTCGCCGCCGCCAACGCCACCTCAACGGCAGCCGCCGAGCAGACCCGCCGCATCGATGAATGGCTCAACCGGCTGCTCAAGGGGCGCGCCGCGCTGGGCAGCCCCGAGCTGTATCAAGAGCTGTCGGCGATCGACCAGGAAATGACCGGTGCTCTGACGACCCTCACGGCCGGCGGCGCCCAAATGCGCAAACGCGTCGAGGAGGAAACGAGCTCACTGACGAGCCGCGTCCAGATCGGCATCGCCATCGCGGTGCTCATCGGCCTCGGCATCACGGTCGCCCTCCTGCGCTCGATCGTCCCCCCGCTCAGGAGCGCAGTGGATCTGGCTTCGGCGATCGCCAGCGGCAATCTTCAGACGAACGTCGAGCACCACGGGAGCGGGGAAACAGGCGAGCTCCTGCGCACGCTGGACACGATGCAGAAGAAGATCGCGGCGGACTTCGGCCGCATCGAAACCTTCCTCGCCGAGCAGGAGACAAACTACTCCTGCCAACTCTCGATTCAGAACGCGCGCTTCGACGCGGCGCTGAACAACATGACCCAGGGCCTGTGCATGTTCGACACAGCCGGACGACTGGTTATCGTCAACCGCCGCTTTGCCCAGATGTTCGGCATGCCGCAGCTCGGCGTTCCCCTGGCGCAGGTGGGCTTTACCGCCGATCTTCGCCTCCTGCTGGAGCCCAACGGCAAGCAGGTCTTCTCTCATGAGCTGACGGACGGCCGCATCATCGAGGTTTCCAGGCAGGAGATGGAAAGCGGCGGCTGGGTCGCAACCCTCGAGGACATTACCGAGCGACGCCAGGCCGAGAACCGCCTCGCCCACATGGCCCGCCACGACGTGTTGACGGGTCTGCCCAATCGTCTTCTCTATCGGGAGTATCTGGAACAGGTCCTCGGCACGATCGAGGACCGGCAAAAGATCGCCGTTCTCAGCTTTGACCTCGACCGGTTCAAGGCGGTGAACGACACCATGGGCCATCCCGCCGGCGACGAGCTGCTGCTTCAGGTCACTCAGCGCATCAAGAGCTGCATCCGCAGAACCGACATGCTGGCGCGCATTGGCGGCGATGAATTCGCGGTCATTCAACGCGCCCGCCGCCAGCCCGACGTGGCACGGCAGCTCGCGGAGCGGTTGATCGCGGCTTTCGAGGACCCCTTCGTCATCGATCGGCACGAGGTCTCGATTGGCCTCAGCATCGGCATCTGCGGCGCGCGCGGCATCACGCATCCCGATCCGTCGCGTGCCGCGGATCTCTTGTCGAAAAACTGCGATGTCGCGCTTTATCAGGCCAAGCGCGAAGGCGGTAACACATCCCGCTTCTTCGAGGCCGAGCTCGACGAAAAGGTGCAGGAGCGCCGGCGCATGGAACTCGACCTGCGCAACGCGCTGCATCGTGGCGAATTCGAGCTGTTCTACCAGCCGTTCATCGACACCAGCGCCGGCGCCATCGCGGGCTTCGAGGCTCTCCTGCGCTGGCGGCATCCTCAGCGGGGCTTTGTCTCTCCGGCCGAATTCGTGCCGATTGCCGAGGAAGTGGGCCTGATCGACAGCATCGGCGCCTGGGTCCTGGAAACCGCGGCGACCCATGCCGCGGGCTGGCCCAGCGATCTCAAGGTGGCCGTCAACCTCTCCCCGCTGCAGTTCCGTAAGCGCACCCTGGTGGACGATGTCGCGGCGGCTCTGGAGCGCGCCGGACTGCCGCCGGAAAGACTGGAACTCGAAGTCACAGAGTCGCTGTTCCTCATGGATACGCCGGCTGTTCGCTCCGCGCTGGAAGGATTCCGGGCGCTCGGCATTCAAATTTCGATGGATGATTTTGGGACCGGCTATTCCTCCTTGAGTTATCTGCGGCGCTTCCCGATGGACAAGATCAAGATCGATCAGTCCTTCGTGCGGGATCTGGAAGACCCCGGCAACCTCGCCATCGTTCGGGCCGTCATGGGATTGAGCCACGCGCTCAACATGACCGTGCTGGCGGAGGGAGTTGAGACCGCCGAACAGCTCGAGATGCTGAGGCAGGAGGGCTGCACAGCCGTTCAGGGCTACTATTTCAGCCCGCCCCGCCCTGTCTCGGAACTTCCGACCGTGCTGTTCGAGATTGCCGCGCGTCTGGAGGAGACAAATGCGGCGAGAGGGGAGATGGAGGCCCGCGAGCGAGCCTGAGGGCATTGGGCGTCTAACCTCGTCTCGCATTGCCTCGGATGATATCGCGGTTGGCCAACCGTCTCCTCTTGCCGTGCCAGGGATGCCGTTGAATATTCCGAACGAAGCTTTCTTTGATCGACCGGCGGCATCCGTCGCGCAAGACCTCGTCGGTATGCTCCTGCTCTTTGATGGCGTCGGTGGACGGATCGTCGAGACCGAGGCCTATGACGAGAACGATCCGGCCTCCCACTCCTTCGTCGGCCGAACCGCGCGCAACGCGTCCATGTTCGGCCCTCCCGGCCGAGCCTACGTCTATCGCTCCTATGGAATCCATTGGTGTCTGAATGCGGTGTGCGAACCGGACGGAACCGGCGCCGCTGTCCTCATTCGCGCCATCGAGCCACTGTTCGGGCTGGATGTGATGGAGCGCCGGCGCGGCGTCGCCGATCCGCGAAAGCTATGCTCCGGCCCCGGCCGCCTTTGCCAGGCTCTCGCAATCGACCGTAGTCACGACGGCATCTCGCTTGTCCTGCCCCCCTTCTCCTTGACCGGAGACGCGACAGATCATGATATCGTCATAGGGCAGCGAATTGGCATCACGCGCGGCGCCGATACGGCGTGGCGCTTCGGCATTGCCGGTTCGCGCTTTCTCAGCCGCCCGTTCAAGAAGCGGTGAGCGGTCAGGCGTAAGCGCGCTGGCTGGAAGGGGTTGCCCGGGAAGCGCCGACAGTTCGCGGGCCTGGAATGGTGGAGGAGAACCGTGATGATCCGGCAGCACACGAAGCCTGCCAAACAGGCTACGGTCACCGAAACGGAAGCGGCGGACACTGTCTGCCGGAAATGCGGAGGAACCGGCGAGGTGGACGGGCATGTTTGCCCGCAATGCAAGGGCACGGGCCGGATAGCCGAACTCGTCAATCCCGCGTGAGGTTGGCTTTCTTGGCCGGGGTCACATGACCAGCGCCAGAACAGCGCGATCAAAATTCGGCGGTTGATTTTTCATCGGGCGACACGAGATGTGGCGCAGGCTTGGCGGGATGGGCACCCCATCTCGCAGAGTTATGGTTCGCCCCTCGCGTCGGGGTAGGCACTGAGTGCGGAGACCTTTTATTGGCGAAGACCTGGGCCAACGCCCCCTCCCCCTGCATCGATGTCTGCAAATACAAGCGCAAGGGGCGCTGCATCGGCTGCGGCATGACCAAGGACGAGAAGAAGGCTTTCGGCCTTCTCAGGGAAAAGGACGCCAAGAAGGCGTTCTTCCGCGTGCTACTGGATCGCCTAGCGGAACAGGGTGGAGCGGCGTTCTGGGCCACGGCCTATCGTCGCAAATGCGAGAAAAAGGGCCTGCCCTGCCCTCTCGACAAGCTGGACCTCTCCGAAGACGCGGAAGAGCCTGCCGCCTGATGCTCGGCGACCGTCAATACCGTTACCTTGGCGCGGCCAGCACGCGCGCCCCTTCGCATGAACGCAAAAAGGCCCGGCCTATTTGGCCGGGCCAGCGATCAATCGATCGGATTATCGCTCGGCGCGCTATCGCCGGCCAAGCAATGCGCGATCAGAGATGAGAGCGCAGCATCCACGCGAACTTGTCATGCGCCTGGATGCGGCCCGTCGCCATATCGTTGGTGCCCCAGTCGCCATGCTTGTCCGAGACTTCGGCAAGGGCGGTGAAGGTGGCCGACAACGTCTCCTGATCGGCGAGCAGCATCTCGATCATCTCGCGATCGCTGGCGTGACCATCATGCTCCTTGATGGCGCTGCGATCTAGGAACTTCGAGTAGCGGCCCTCGGCGTGAGCGTCCAACGCCTTGATGCGCTCCGCCACCTCGTCCTGAGCCTCGAAATGATCCTCATAGATCTTCTGGAACAACGCATGCAGCGGCCCAAAAGCCATGCCCGTCACGTTCCAATGGAAGTTCTGCGCCTTCGTCGTCGCGACCGCGACATCGGCCAAAGCCTGGCTGAGCCCCTCGACGAGTTCCTCTTTCGCGGTCGGATCAATCTTCGCTGCTATCAGTGCCATCGACTCTCTCCTATCTCGCTTGGCCATGGCCAGCGTGGCACAGGCTCTTTTGGAATAATTCCAAACTAGAGCCAAAGCCTCCCAGCTTCAAGGGCGCCCGCGCGCGAACGTTCCGCTAAACATCAAGCCCCTTCACGAGTCCGGCAGACAGAAAGCGCATCCACCGCCGGCCTTCCGACCTTACGCGCCACGCGATGAGGACTCCAGCGCCAGTCGCATCGTCCCGCCGCCATGCCGCAATCAGCCGCAGCAGCCAGCACTCGTCGTCTGAAACGGCTTCCGCGCCCGGACGATAAAAGGAAAGCCCGCGAGGAGCGTGATCTTCCAGGCCACGGAAAAAAGCGACGGCATAGCGCTCCAGCGAAGCCGTGGGCTCGCCCGCGAGGAGAAAGCAGGCCCGCTCCAGGTCAGGACGTGGCGCGAGACGGCTCTTCATCACCATCCAGCGCAACCGGTTCAGCTCGTCACGCTCTCTCGGGTTGAGATCGAACCCGGAGCGACACTCGCAGGCACCGCCCGCCTTATGACAGGGAAAGGCAAGAACCTTGCCCTCGCCCTGCCAGGAGTCCGCCTGCCGCGCCAGCAAACCCATCACAACCATCCTCGCATCGGAATTCGATAAACTGGATAATTGCAGTCAATATTCCTGTCAATCGTCCGGGCCATGACGCAGATCAAACCGGCGCGCCCGCTCGATACCGCCGCCGCAGCGCCGAGCGGGATCACGACGGGAAAAACGCGGGCACCTCGAAACTCGCGCAAGGCTAATTTAGGCGGCTGTCCCGAACTTGGTCAGCCAGGAGCCATACCATTTCGGCCATTCGGCCGAAGGAGAGCCAGGCTTGCCCATACCAAAGCCATGTCCGCCGCTCGGCAGGCTATGCAACTCGACTGGCACGCCGACGCGCTGACATGCCTGCTGCATCAGCACGCAATTTTGAACGCTGCAGATGGGATCGTCCGCCGTCTGCACGAGAAAGACAGGAGGGCAGTCTTTTTCAACGTGGCTGTCTATGGACCATTCGGCGCTCTTTGCCGGATCGGGCTTCTTGCCGACGAAGATGCTGTAGGTCGACGTCGTGTCATAGGGCAGGCGAAGAGTGATCACCGGATAGATCAGGGCTGCCGTCGCTGGCCGCGCCGAAAGATAATCCGCCTTATCGATGGGATCATAGGTCGGCTCGTCAGCCCGCGTCGCCACCAGTCCCGCGAGATGCCCGCCTGCCGAGAACCCGAGGACACCGATGCGGTTGGTGTCGATCCCGTAGGCCGCAGCATTGGCGCGAATGAGCCGAACCGCCCGCTGCGCGTCCTGAAGCGGCGCGAAGCCGCCCGCGCTCCATCCCTCGCCCGGCAACCGGTAGTGCAGCACGAAGGCGGTAATGCCCTTCGCCGCCAGCCACCGCGCCGCGGGCATGGCCTCGTTGTCCATGGAGATTTCGCGATATCCGCCGCCGCCCAAAACCAGCATCGCCGCACCATTGGGGTGCGCCGGCCGGATCACTTCCATCGCCGGCGAAGAGATGTTGCTCACCGCGCCGTTGATCAACCGCTCCGACTTGTCGATCGGACCGCCGCCGCCCGGCGCATCGCCAGGCCACATCGCGATGACATCGTTCTTTTCCACAGCGTCGCCCGCCCATGCCGGCCGCGTGAAAGCCGCCGCGGCAGCAGCCACAAGAAAGGATCTGCGAGATAGCACGTCGTGTCCCCTCCGTGCTCCAGCCAATATTCACCCACCGCCGATGACGCGCCTCCCCCGTGATCGACGTTAGACGAGCATCGATGAAAAGATTCCGAGCTCACGCCAGGAAGACGGAGAACCGTCGACCAGGATCGCAGAGCACGCATCCAACGCCCTGTTTTTAAAGCATAAAGATGGTTAAAAATCTGCGACTTTTCCGCATCATCCCGGCGACAAGATGCGGAGCGCACGCCAAGCGACCACAGCGCGAGGCGACGAAACTGTCGCGTCACGGAAAATGATGTCATGGGAGGGCGATCGTCCGCTACCGCGATTTCAGCCGCACCGCCGGGGCCGTCGCCGACCTGCGATACTGCCTGGAAGCCCCGCTTCTCTCTGGCGAGCCCCGTCGGTTCCGGCCGCGACCTGCGTCTGGCCGCTTTCGGCCGCTCTTAGCTGGCAGCCGCCAGAGCTCCCGGCACGGTAGTACCGCCACCGGGCGCCTCCGGACCGTCCAGTCCGAGGCGGGCGCGGATCGAACCCCGCTCCGCGACGAGGCTCTGGATGGTGAAGCCGCCAAGGGCGTTCAGGAACGCGTCGAGCGCCGCCTTGAGCGCGGCATTGAGCGAGCAGCTATTGATGAGCGGGCAATCCACCGCGCCCGTCTCGAAGCATTCGGCGAGCGCGAAGCTCTCCTCGGTCGCCTGAACCACTTCCTTCAAGGTGATTTCGTCGGCCGGCCTTCCCAGCCGGATGCCGCCATTGCGCCCGCGCACAGTCTCCACGAAGCCGGCTTCCACCAGCGGCTGGAGGATCTTGAACAGGAAGAGTTCAGAGACGGCATAAGCGCTGGCGATCTCGCCGACGCGGCTGAGCCGACCCTCGGTGTTCGCCGCGCAGTACATCAAAATACGGATCGCGTAGTTCGTCTGGCGTGTCAGACGCATCACGAGCCTCCATCAAGCGAAGTCGCTGACGGGCGCTATGGCTTAAAGCCTCTCCGTCGCTCACCTCGGAGACCCGCCCTACGATCAGGCCGCCTGGAGCAATTCGTGGCCGCCCGTTTCCTGAGCGATAGAAACCACAAATTTAGAAAGACTCCAAGAACTTTCGCCACCGCAGGGGGTGGAAATGCGAAAAGTCCTGGTTATTCCGCCGCTTCCGGAAGCACGACGGGTCCGCTCTCCAGCACCTGCAAGTCGCCGGGAGCAAAGTGAACCGTCGCGTTTGCGCCGCGCGGCGGAGGCGGCGAAGCGGGATTGTTGAAGGTGTCGAACAACAGCGTGCTGCCGCCGATCCGCAGGCGGATTCGCACCACCGAGCCGAGGAAGCTCACGTCCTCGATCGTGCCGTTCAGGCGGTTGGTCGCCTCCGGCCGAGGCGACAGAGAAACGGATTCAGGCCGCAGCGCCAGGGTAAACTGTTCGGCAGACGGACTGGCGGCCAAGCCCGGCACCGCCACCGTCTGGCCGTCGATGGCCGCGACCCCCTCGCCCACCGCGACACCATCCAAGGCGTTGAGCGTACCCACAAAGGACGCAACGAAGCGCGAGCGCGGATGATTGTAGATTTCGAAGGGCGTGCCGATCTGTTCGGCGCATCCGGCATTCATCACCACGATGCGGTCCGACATGGAGAGCGCTTCCTCCTGATCGTGAGTGACGAAGATGGTCGTGATGCCCAACTCGCGCTGGAGGGACCTTATTTCCTCCCGCAGGGAAACGCGGATCTTGGCATCCAGCGCCGACAGCGGTTCGTCGAGCAGGAGCACCCGTGGGCTCGGCGCAAGAGCGCGGGCGAGCGCCACGCGCTGCTGCTGGCCGCCGGAGAGCTGGTAAGGATAGCGATGGGCGAGGTCCGGCAGCTTGATGAGCTCCAGAAGCTCCATCACCCGCCGCGCGATCTCGGCCTTGCCCTGCCCCGCGACCTTGAGTCCGAAGGCCACGTTGTCGAACACCGAGAGGTTGGGAAACAGGGCGTAGGCCTGGAACACCATGCCGATATGCCGCTTGTTCGGCGGCAGCCGCGTCACGTCCTCGCCACCGATCCTGACCCGTCCCGTCGTTGCGCTTTCGAAGCCCGCGATGATGCGCAGCATCGTCGTCTTGCCGCAGCCGGAGGGGCCGAGGAGCGAGATGAACTCGCCCTTGGCAATGGTCAGGTTGAAATCCTTTAGAACTGCGTTCGGTCCGAAGCTCTTGCCGACGCCCTCGATCTCGACGAAGCTCATGGCTCTGCTCCCTGGAAAATCCTAGCGCCGTTGCCGCGCTTTGTGCGCCGGTCGCGCCCCGAGTGACTGCATGAGAACCATGCAAGCCCACGTCACGGCAAAGGCGATCATCGCCAGCGCCGAAGGCTCATAGGCACGGTTGGTACCGATCAGCGCAAGATAGGGCCCGAAGGCCGGGCGGTTGAGAAGGCTCGCTAGCACGAACTCGCCGATGACGATGGCAAATGTCAGAAACGCACCGGATAGAACGGCGGCACGGACATTGGGAAGGATCACCGTGGCGAGAATCCGCCCCCGGCTGGCGCCGAGGCTCTCGCCCGCCTCCGTCAAGGTGCGGATGTCGATGGCGCCCATACCCGTGTCCACAGCCCGGTACATGTAGGGCAGCGACAAGGTGACGTAGCCGAGGACGAGCAGAACGTTCGTCCCTCCCGCCGTCGCGGTCAGCGGCACCAGCGAGGACGAATTGTACATCCTGATATAGCCGAAGACGAGAACGATGGGCGGAATCACCAGCGGCAGCAGCGTGATGAACTCGACCACGGAGCGCAGGCGCGGGAAGCGCAGCCGCACCCAGTAGGCCGTTGGCACCACCAACAACGCGCCGAGCAAGATGGCCGCGACGGCAGCCACCACCGAGAAGGTGAAGGTATGGCGGAACTCGGGGTCGGCGAAGACAACCCTGTAGGCCTCGAAGCTCCACACGCCGCGAATCATCGACAGCGAAAACTCGAAGGTCGCCATCAGCGGCAGGAGAAAATAGGCCGCCGCGACGAGAATGACGATCGTCGGACCGAGACGCGATCCCTTCATCGCTGCCATCTCTCGGCGCGCATGCGCAGCACGATATAGAGAAGGTTGGAGCAGCCGGTGATGAGGATCATCCCGAAGGCCAGCGCATAGCCGAGGTTCGGGTTGTAGAGAACATCACCGCGAATCTGCGCGTAAAGAAGGATCGGCACGATATTGAGCGAGGAACCGGTCAGCGCATAGGCCGTCGCAACCGCGCCGAAGGCATTGGCGAATAGCAGCAGGAAGCAGCCCAGTAGCGAAGGCAGGAGCACCGGCAGCGCCACATTGGTCCAGTATTGTCGCTTCGTCGCCCCGAGGATCAGCGCCGCCTCGCGCCATTCGCGCTTCAGCCCGTCGAGCGCCGGCACGATGATGAGCACCATCAGCGGGATCTGGAAATACATGTACGTGACGGTGAGCCCCCAGAAGGAGACGACGTTGAAGCCCATCCGGTAGATGTTGATGCCGAACGTATCCCTGAGGAAGAGTGTCACCAGGCCCAGGCGCCCCAACGTGGCCAGAAAGGCGAAGGCGAGCGGGATGCCGGCAAAGTTCGAGGCGACGCCCGAAAAGGTCACGATGGTCGGCCGTATCCAGCCCGGCAGGCCGCCATGCACGATGGCATAGGCGAGAAAAAAGCCGATCACGGCGCCAAGGCCCGCCGAAGCCACGGAAACCTCGATCGAGATGCGGTAGGCGGCGACGATGTCGGGCGAGAAGAGGCCGGCGAGATTGTCCAGTGTGAACGCGCCGGTGGCATCCTGAAACGCGCCGACCACGAGATAGGCCGTCGGCGCGATCAGAAAGAGAATGGCGAAGGCGAAAAACGGCACGGTGCCGAGCCAGCCCCACGATAGCCGTGCCCCCTGCCATCGCGCCGGACCGCGCACGGTCACGGCAGCCCCGGCGTCGTCGGCGGCGCTCACTGGGCGCCTCCACTATAGTGGAAGGCGGCAATAGCCGCCGTCCACCCTGTCGGGGAAATACGCATGGTCACTTGACGGCAGCGCCGACGACCTTGTCCCATCCGTCAGCGATGGCCGCCTTCGCGGCGTTCTGATCATCGAGGCTCGGGAACACGGCCTTCTCGTAGTTTTCCGCCGGCGGAAGCTTGTCGAGCAGATCCTGAGGGATCTTTCCGGCCTTCGACATCGCGTTGAAGCGGATCGGGTGGCAGTAGCCCTTCAGCCAGGTGAGCTGACCTTCGTCGGAATAGAGATACTCCATCCACAGCTTCGCCGCGTTGGGATGCGGCGCATAGGCGCTGATGCCCTGAACGTAGACGCCGGCGACGACACCGGAGGACGGAACGGCGACCTCGAGCGGGGGGTTGCCCTTCATGCTGTCGCGCATGGCGAGAAGATTGTAGTCCCAGTTGAGCGCAACCGGCGTGGTGCCCTGGGCGATCGGGGCGGCCTCCGCGTCGACCGGAACGAAGTTGCCCTTCTCGTTAAGCTCCTTGAAGAAGGCGAGCCCCTTGTCGGCAATGTCCTTGCCGTCCTTGGCACCGGCCGAAAGGCCCGCGCCGTAAAGCGCCATGATGGCATTGTTGGCCGTGCGGGGATCGCCCGCCAGAGCCACCGCGCCCTCGTAGTCGTCCTTGAGCAGGTCGGACCAGTCCTGCGGCACGGTCTTGATCACGTCGGTGTTCACGCCGAAGGCGAGCACACCATAATAGTCGCCGTACCAAGCGCCATCGGCATCCTTCGCATCGTCCGGAATCTCGTTCCAGGTCTGCACCTTGTAAGGCATCAGCAGACCGTCTTTTTTCGCCGTCGGGCCGAAGGAGAGGCCGACGTCCAGAACGTCGGGAGCCTGCGGCCCCTTGTTGCCCTTATTCGCCTTCACCGCCTCGATCTCGTCGCCCGAACCGGCCATCGGGTTCAGCTCGTTGATCTGGATGCCGTACTTGGCCTTGAAGCCCTCGATCATCTCGCCGTAATTGCACCAGTCGTGCGGCAGGGCGATGGTCGTGAGCTGTCCCTCAGCCTTGGCCGCGGCGACGAGATCGTCCATTGAGGACGACTGGGCGGCGGCAAGACTGGTCGACATCGCCAAGATCGCAGCCAGCGATCCAACACGGCCGAGATGGTCAGTCATAGGATTCCCCCTGTGGATGGCGAAGCCGACATCGGCCGCCTTAGTCACGGCCCGCGTAACATGACGCGATGACACTTCCGTGTCACTGAAAAAAGGTCGTCAGGCTTCGTTACTCACGGCCAGAAGCGCCTTTGGGGAAAAGGCGCGAGGCGGCGGCGCCGCAGTCAGCGCAGCTTGATGTAGAAGGCGTTGCCGCCGGCGACCGCCGTATAGAACATGTTGTCATAGGGAAAGGAGAGGCCGGCCGTGTGGAAGAACTCGGCTGATCCGACCTGCGCGTGGCGCGCGCCCCTCAGCACGAAGTCGGCCATGCGATAGGCACGCTCGCGGCTCTTCGGCTCCGTCATCGCGCGGGTCAGCGCACCGGGCGCGAATTGGTTGCGCTGGCCGACGACGGCGCAGACGCTGCCCGGAAAATCCTTCGACTGGACGCGGTTCATCACCACCGTGCCGACCGCGACCATCCCCTCCTCGCTGGAGCGATTCGATTCGAAGTACATCACCCGCGCCATGCAGTCGCGCTCCGAAAGCCGTGGCTCGGGGCGAAAGAGCGCGCATCCGCTCAGGCTCGAAAGGGTAACAAGGCCGAGAACCAGAGAGGAACGCGACAACAAACGCAAGACCATGATCGTCTCCAGACTCCTGGCGGACGAAGGCGATCATGGGGCATAGGGTTTACGAAATGTTGAATGCGATGCGCTGATTCAAACGGAGAAGGCCCGGCGCGGGTCGTCCGGGCCGGGCTTACGTCTGGTATTGGACGATGGGCGCCATGCAGGCGCCCACCCTGCGTCAATGTGCCAAGCGCGTCGCGGCGGGAAACTCGATGTCGACGGCCAGCGTGGAGACGGCGTCTCCCTTGTCCATCTTCACCTTGACCTTGTCGCGATCTACCGAGACATGCTTGGCGATGACGGCAAGGATTTCCTCGCGCAGGACTGCCACGAGATCGGACTGGCCGATCTCCGCTCTCTCATGAGCCAGGAGCACCTGGAGCCGCTCTCGGGCGGCCGGCGCGGTGCTCGGCTGGCGCTGGAACAAACTGAATATGTTCATGCTGCCCTCCGACTGAAGAGCTTGCCGAAGAGGCCGCGGCGCTCCTCGGGGATGACGATGGGCAGCGCCTCGCCGTGGAGACGACGCGCTGCGTCGCGATAGGCCTGCGCCGGAGCGCTGCGGCCGTCGTTCATGGTGACGGGCGTGCCGAGGTTGGACGCCCGGAGAACATCGACGCTCTCGGGAATGATGCCGAGGAGCGGGATCGACAGGATCTCGAGGACGTCGTCTACCTTCAGCATGTCGCCGCGCTCGGCCCGCTGCGGATCGTAGCGGGTGAGAAGAAGGTGCTTGTCGATGCGCTCGCCGCGCTCTGCGCGCGCCGTTTTGGCGTCGAGGAGGCCGATCATGCGATCGGAGTCGCGCACCGAGGAAACCTCGGGATTGGTGACGACGATGGCAACGTCGGCGTGGCGCATGGCGAGAGTGGCGCCGCGTTCGATGCCGGCGGGGCTGTCGCAGATGATCCAGTCGAACTTGCTCCTGAGATCACCCATCACGCGCTCGACGCCTTCGGGCGTCAAATTGTCCTTGTCGCGGGTCTGGGAAGCCGGCAGCAACGCGAGCGTGTCGAGGCGCTTGTCGCGGATCAGGGCCTGCGCCAGCTTGGCGTCTCCCTGAACGACGTTGATGAGGTCATAGACCACTCGCCGCTCCGCGCCCATGACCAGGTCGAGGTTGCGCAGGCCGACGTCGAAATCGACCACGCAAACGCTCTCGCCGGTCTGCGCGATCGCGGCGCCCAGGGCAGCGGTGGACGTCGTTTTGCCCACGCCTCCCTTGCCCGATGTAACCACAACTACCGTGGACATGCTTCTCTCATCCTTCTTCATGAGGGGTTCGAGACCCTGTTGATCTGCTTGTTAATTGAGAGGGGCCGTCCTGATGACGTCGCCCTCGAGCCAAACCTGGACGGCCTGCCCGCGCCAATGCGGGTCCATGTCGTCGGCGGTCTTGTAGAGTCCGTCTATGGCGATGAGTTCCGCCTCGAGTTTTCGGCAGAAGATTCGCGCCGACGGGTTGCCGGCCGAGCCTGCCATCACGCGGCCGCGAAGCGCCCCGTAGACGTGGATCGAGCCGCCGGCGATGATTTCGGCGCCGGAGGCCACCGAGCCGAGAACGGTGACGTCCCCTTCCGGGAACATGATCGACTGACCGGAACGGACCGGATCCTCGATCAGAAGCGAGGGCATCGAGCCCTGCGTATGATGTTCGGCGTGGACAACCTCCACGGCGGGCGCCGGCCGCGGCGCCGCGGCAGCCATGGGCGCGGCAGGCGCATCCGGAACCTCGATGTCGCCAGCCGGACGGCCGCCGCGCATCTCGGGGGGCATGCCGGGACCGAGCAGCGAGGGCTTGGCCCCCTCGACGCCCATGATTCGCACGTTTCGGGTCGCAAGCTCCTCCACGAGATCGGCCAGATCTTCCCGCGTCAGCGGCAGCCCCGACACGTCGAGCACGATCGGCCTGGTCAAGAAGAAGCCGGTGGAGCGGCGCGCCAGATCGTCGAGCTGATCGAGCCACGGCCCGAATGGCATTTCGGGCGAAAGCACCAACGCCAGAAACGAGCGGCCGCGAAGGCGCACCGGGCTGGGCTTGGAGGATGCATCGGTCATCGTCGTGATTTCGCCTTCCGGCCGAAGCCGGTTAATTCGGTTAACTGTTGATTAACTAACGCCGCCCGCCTTGCCCGACGCTGACCTCGGTCCAGTTTGCCCTTTCGCAAAATCGGGCGGTGGAGAATGGGCCACACCACGGAAAGGCCGGGAGATGACGGCCGCCCGGTTTCGTGCCAAGGAGATTTATGGAGTCGCTGAGACACATTTTACGGACGCGCTCGACGCGCCTCGCGGTCGTCGCCCTGATCGCCCAGCTCCTGCTTTTCCAGGGGTTGGTGGCGGGCATCGGCGCGCCGATGGCGGCCGGCGTCCTTCATCGTGCCGACGCCGTGATCTGCCATGTCTCAGCGCCAGACGCCGGGGCGAATCGAACGGAACGTCCCTCCCCTAGCCGTCAAGGCACGCAGGACTGCCCCTGCTGCGACTTCTGCATTCCCCACGTCGTTTCCTCGGGCATCGTGCCGCCGGCCGAGGCTTGGGAGGGCGGCTGGCTTCCCTCTCGCGCGAGTCATCGGCCCTCTATGCGCGGGCATCCGGCGCAACATCCGCACCGGCTTGGACTGGCCCCTGATCCGCGGGCGCCGCCTTCTCTTTCTCTCTGAGATTCTCGCAGTGCCCGTCAGCATCTGATGCTGCCCGGAAAAGCCGAATTCCATTGAGAAAGAATGAGACATGACCATTGCCAAGACGATCTTCCTCGGCGCCGCTCTTGCCCTTGCGAGCACCGCCGCCTCCGCGCACGACTACAAGGTCGGCTCCCTCCACATCGTTCATCCCTGGGCGCGTGCGACAGCTCCCTCGGCCGAGGTCGGGGGCGCCTACATGACCATCGAGAACAAGGGAAAGACGGCGGATCGCCTCCTCGGCGGATCGACCCCCATCGCCGAGAAGGCCGAGGTTCACACCATGGAGATGGTGGACGGCGTGATGAAGATGCACGAGGTCGATGGCGGCCTGGAGATTCCGGCAGGCGGCGAGGCATCGCTCGCGCCGGGCGGCTATCATGTAATGATCGTCGGCCTGAAGCAGCCGTTGAAGGAGGGCGAGCGGGTGCCGCTGACGCTGAAGTTCGAGAAGGCCGGCTCGGTCGACGTCGAACTGGCCATTGAGGCTTTCGGCGCCAAGGAGTCGGGCAAGCACGACCACTCCTCGATGGATAAGTCGATGGAAAAGAAGAACTAGAAACAGGCCATAAGCTTGGGGGCGCTCCGGCGCCCTCAAGCCCGCGATCCCAGCCGCTGTCGTCACCGCGCGAGAGCGTCCGCGCCTCTTGAAGCCATCATTCCCCAAAACCATATCAACAGTGATCCGATCGCCCGTAAGGGGACCGGATGTCGAAGGGCGCCAGCTCTTTGGCGCCCTCGTAAGATCCATGTTGCTCAATGGAGGATATGGTTATGAGGACCAGTCTGGATTTTGCTCCACTCTTTCGCTCGAGCGTCGGCTTTGACCGGATGTTCGACCTTCTGGAGCGCGCTGCGGAAGCCCAGCCCGTCGATAGCTGGCCGCCCTACGACATCGAAAAGACCGGCGATAACGCCTATCGCATCGTCCTGGCCGTCGCAGGCTTCACGCCGGACGAGGTCGAGCTGACCTACCAGCCCAACCTGCTCGTCGTCAGCGGCCGCAAGCCGGGCAGTGACGCCCCCGGTCACTATCTCCACCGCTCCATCGCCGGGCGCTCCTTCGAGCGCCGCTTCAGCCTCGCCGACCACGTATCGGTGGTCAACGCCACGCTGGCCGACGGCCTTCTGTCGATAGACCTCGTGCGCGAGGTGCCCGAAGCGATGAAGCCGCGACAGATCGCCATCCGCTCCGATGCGGGCCCGCAGACGGAGCGGCTGTCGGCCGCTGAGGACAAGGCGGCCTGATCCAGCACCCCGGCGGGAGGCGCCGCCTCGGTGCGACGCTTTCCGCCTTCGCGACTAGTTTCAAAGAAGGAGCTTTTCAGCCATGAGCATGCGTGACCTCATTCCGTGGACGCGCAACGACAAGCTCGCGCCCACCTCGTATGGCATCGAGGACCATCCACTCTTCACCTTGCAACGGGAAATGGACCGCTTCCTCGACAACGCCTGGCGCCGCTTCGCCATCTCGCCGAACGAGCGAGACATGTTTGCCAGCGGCTGGCCGAGCATGGAGATGTCCGAAACCGAACGCGAGATTCGCGTGACGGCGGAAATCCCTGGGCTTGATGAGAAAGATGTCGAGGTGCTCTTCGACAATGGCGTTCTCACCTTGAAAGGGGTCAAGAAATCCGAGGTCGAGGACAAGGAGCGCCAGTTTTCGGAGCGCTTCTTCGGCCGCTTTGAACGTAGGCTGGCCATCGGCGACGGCATCGACCGCGACCACATCGACGCCTCCTTCAAGAATGGCGTCTTGACGATCGTCCTGCCGAAGACCGAGGAGGCCAAGGCCGAGACGAAGCGCATTCCAATCAAGCGGCAGTAACCACCAATGGCATCGGCGCGGCTCTTCGGGGCCACGCCGATGCCGATTATGGCCCCTCGCAAGAAGCGCCGAACCAAGCCGGTCCGGCGCTTTTCCTATTCCACGAAAGATCCCTTCGTCTTGGGTCGATTCACGCCCTCAGCGTGGGGCCCAGGGACCGCCGGGCGATGGCAGCCTGGCTCAACAAACGATCCGGCAGTTTTCTCGAAGAGCGTCCCGGATGGCGCAGCCAGACAGAAACTTCAAAGCCCATGCGATCGACACGTTCCGCGTCTTCCAGCGCTGAGCGCAAGGCTGCGAGCCGCGACGGAAAGCGCCCGGCGCGCTCGCCACGCATCGACACCGTCCACTCATCGTCGAGTGGTTCGACGACATAATCGACATGGCGCATGTGCATCGTCATCCCACAACCTCCCTGTTGCGCAAGACACTGCCGGCCGGTCCTGCGGGTCAAAAGCCTGAGAGGCGGCGCGGTCTTGTTGATGAGGGCCGCGGTAGCTCGCCGAATTCGCGTGGACCCCGGTCCTTCGACCTCATCCACCAAGCCAAGAAGTCTGCCGACCCGGCTTCCTCTGCCTGAATCCGCTTTCCTTCGGCGTCGGGCGCCGGCCAGCCGTCAACGCCGGCGACACCTCAGGTCAATATAATGATTCGTTAACAACTTTGAAATGAGTTTCGATGTTGCACCGCGCAAAGTCCGTGGTCACGATGCTCAAAACGCCGCCTCGCCATAGCGCCTCAGCTTTTTCTGGTAGCGGGCGAGCCGAGCCTCGCCGATACCCTCCACGCGGCCGATCAGCGTCCGCCTGATGGGGTAGAAGCCGCTCACCCCCAGCACGCTCTTTTCGAGCACGGCAATGCCGTGAGCGCCATGAACAAGGCGAAAGGCGAGCGCCGGCATCCCCATCGTGGCGACGATGCGCGCCGAACGCCCATCAAGAAGCTTGCGCGGCACCCGTGCCCCTCTCAGCTCGAAAGCGAAGCCGGGACGAAGCACCTGCTCCCAAAAGGCCTTGAGCAGCGCGGGCATGGCGCCATGCCAGATAGGAAAGAAGACTCCCAAATGATCGCACCACCGCAGCTCGTCCTGGGCGAAGCGCAGGATGCCGGGAGCTTGCGAGAAATCGCCATCGCGCGTCGAACGCAGCATGGGAAAGTTAAGCGAGGCAAGATCGAGGGTGATCACGTCGTGGCCGCCGTCCTCTGCGCCCTCTTGATAAGCGAGCGCCAATCTTCGTGAAAGACGCTGCGCGTCGGGATCGGGGTGACCCTGGATCAACAGAACATGCGCCATGACTTCAGTACTCTTCGGCGACCAGGTTCAGTTTCTCACGCTCCTATCAATTTTGGTCATTGCTTTCGATCAAGCCGCCGCATTCATCTCAAAGAAGAGGAAAAACAGCGATTTTCCTTCGACGAGGCGTTTCATCGCGGCGCTTCCCAAAAAGAATGCGGTCTGGCGCCTCCCTGTGCCATAGAACCGCCCGCCGGCCGTCATCGCGATGTTTTCCTTGTCGCCCGCAACCTGAAATGGAGCCAGCAACGCGACCTTCGCTGGCGCTCCGACATCCGATCCGAGCCTCACATCATCGGCACATGGCCTTTGCTGCCCGCGCAATGACCATTGAGCCGCAGACGGAATCCCTTGATCCCCGTCAAGGCTCTCCCTATGCATTATGCTCGTATGCACTTCGAAGCGGCTTTGTCTCGATCCCGCCCGGCAAGGTACGCGGCGAAACTCTCAGGCCGAAAGGAGGAAGCGATGCGCTTCAAGACGGTGCTCAGCGTGGTCGGCGTGAGCCACTCACTCAAGGATGTCGAACTCGCCAAGGACTTGTGCCGCGAGATCGGTGCTCATTTGTCGATTCTCGTCGTTTCGGTTGCGTCCCCGCCGCCGATCGGGGAGTACGCGGCAATCGTGTCGGAGGACTGGCTTTACGATCGCCGCGCAGAAATGACGACGCTCCGCGAGAAGGTCTCCGATATCAAGGATTTGATGGGCAAGACGGACGTCAGCTTCGATGTCGACGGCGTCTACCCCGAGCTGATCAGCACCGCCCATTCGGTCGGCCACCGGGCGCGCTTTTCCGATGTCGTTGTACTTGGCCCTGCTTATGCCATTGACGAACAGCTCCGCACCAACGTCCTCGACGGCGTGCTTTTCGAAGCGCAGCGGCCAGTCCTCGTGGTTCCCGAGGGAGGCCATCCGACACTGAAGCCGAAAACAGTGATGGTTGCATGGGCCGCCGGCTTGGAGGCGACGCGCGCGACCCGCGAAAGCCTGGACCTGCTGTGCGATGCCGATATGGTGTCGATCACGCTGGTCGACCCGGATGCCAGCAGCCGTGACACCAGCGCCGATCCCGGCTCGGACGTCGCCGCCTATCTCGCCCGCCACGGAGCGAAGGTGCGCGTCGACCGGCTCCCCTCCTCCGGCCGCCCCGTCTCGGACACGCTCAATCAACAGGCGATCGATATTTCCGCGGATCTCATCGTGATGGGCGCCTACGGCCATTCGCGCCTTCGCGAGCGCCTGTTCGGTGGTGTGACGCGCGCGATGATCGAGGACCCGCGCGTTCCCCTCCTGCTCGCCCGCTGATGGCGAGCGGCGGAGAGAAAACCTCCGCCATCCACATTCTGTGAAACGAAGAGGCCGGCGTCGACGCCGGCCTTTTTCTTGCACGCGTCGCTATGCGAGGGCGCCCCTGCCCATAGCAAAAAGCCGGCGTCGAGCGCCGGCTTTGGTGACAACGGTGATCGATCCTCGATCGATGTCAGGCCGAAAAGGCCACGGCAGCCGGCCTCAGCCGACCACCTCGTCCTCGCGCTGTGCGGCGGCATAGAGTTCGTCGACCGACTCGACGCAAGCCTGCTCCACAGCCTCGGCCGGGGTGATGAGATGCTCCTCGAGAGCGTCCAGGATTTCTTCTGCGGACATGACGATTCCCAAAAATTGTAATTGCTGTTTCTTGTTCTTGCTGGCGGCCGGCTACGGGAAAACCCGCCAGAACGCACGGCCACACAAAGTGTCATTGTGAAGGACGAGCGGATGGCTACGCCATGTGTCGAATCGTCGCTCTCACAGATGGCGTTTTTTTGTCAACGAGTCCACACGCGCGTCTATCGCCTATAGACAAAGCTCCTCGCTTTGTACGAGAAAATGATAAGTGCTGAAGAGAACATTCAGCTAAAACAGCGAGGTAGGCAACCGATGCACATGAGTTTCCGATCGATCGGCGCGGCGCTGGCGCTCACGACTTTACTTTGGGCCGGGACCGCCAGCGCGGTGCAGCTCAACGTCCATAACGGGGGCGACGTCACGTCGCTCGATCCTCAGAAACTCTCGGGTGACTGGGAAAACCGCGTCGCGGGCGACATTTACGAAGGCCTGATGACGGAGGATGCCAAGGCCAAGCCTATCCTCGGCGCCGCGGAAAGCTACACGGTCTCCGACGACGGCCTCGTCTACACCTTCAAGATCCGCCCCGACGAGAAATGGTCGGACGGCGAGCCGGTGACGGCCGATGATTTCGTGTTCGCGTTCAAGCGGTTGATGGACCCGAAGAACGCCGCCGAATATGCCTACCTTCAGTACACGATCAAGAACGCCGAGGCGATCAACACCGGCAAGATCGACGACATCGACCAGCTCGGCGTCAAGGCGATCGACGACAAGACGCTGGAGATCACCCTGGAGCACCCGACGCCCTATTTCCTGGGCGCGCTCACCCACTACACCGCCTATCCGCTGCCCAAGCACCTCATCGACAAGGTCGGTGATCAGTGGGTGCAGATCAGCAACATCGTCACCAACGGACCCTACAAGCCGGTCGAGTGGATTCCGGGCAGCCATGTCCTGACCCAGAAGAACGAGTACTGGCACGCCACGAACGATCTGAAGATCGACGGGGTGAAGTTCTTCACGCTGGAGGACAACTCGGCCGCGCTGAAGCGCTACCTCGCCGGAGAGTTCGATATCCTGACCGAGTTTCCTACCGACCAGTACGAGTGGCTGCAGCAGAATCGCCCCGGCGAAGCCCATGTCGCGCCGTTCGCGGGCCTCTACTACTACGTGATGAACTCCACCAAGGCGCCATTTGACGACGAACGGGTGCGCCAGGCTCTGTCCATGGCGGTCAACCGCGAGGTGATCGGGCCGCAGATCCTCGGCACGGGCGAATTGCCAGCCTATGGCTGGGTGCCGCCGGGCATGGCCAACTATGAGGGCGAGCAGGTCAAGGTCGACTGGGCCGATCTGCCCTACAACGAGAAGGTCGCCAAGGCCAAGGAACTGTTGAAGGAGGCCGGCTACGGCCCCGATAAGCCGCTCAGCATCACCCTGCGCTACAACACCAACGACAACCACAAGCGCATCGCCGTGGCGCTCGCCTCCATGTGGAAGCCGCTGGGCGTTTCCGTCGAGCTCTACAACACGGAGGTCAAGGTTCACTACGCCGACCTGCGTCAGGGCTCGTTCGAGATCGCCCGTGCTGGCTGGCTGGCCGACTACAACGACCCGGACAACTTCCTGAACCTCCTGAAGACCGGCGTCGAGATGAACTACGGCAAGTGGTCGAACGCCGACTACGACAAGCTGATCGACGAAGGCAACTCGACCACCGACATGACCAAGCGCTCCGAACTCTTCAAGAAGGCGGAAAAGCTGGCCATGGAAGAATCGGCCGCCATGCCGATCTATTTCTACGTTTCGCGTCAGGTCGTCTCCCCCAAAGTCACGGGGTACGAGGACAACGCGTTCGACATCCATCGCACCCGCTGGATGACCAAGTCCGAATAAAACCTTGGATTGTTACGGCGAGGTGCCTTGTCACCTCGCCGTCACTGGTGCAAAAGGCGCGCCATTCGCCGTGCCAAGTGCGCCATATCAATTTCCTTGGGGGGACTGCACAGTATCAGGCGGATACACGGCGGTGCAGCCCGTGTGGGGTCGGACCGAAGCATGATCGGTAAAGACCCCGGCTTCTTGTCGGACGATTATCGGGGAGGATCGAACGATCGAGCGGCGTCGATTGACGGCCGCGCTGCGTTCTCCTTTGTCCCAAGCCAGGAGAGGTGACTTTTCATGCTCGGTTACGCCTCGCGTCGCCTCTTGACGACGCTCCCGGTCATTTTGATCGCCATCACCGCGGCTTTCTTCATCCTGCGGCTGGCGCCCGGAGGGCCTTTCGACCAGGAGCGAGCGCTGCCGCCAGAGGTTTTGGCGAACCTGCGGTCCTACTATCATCTCGACGATCCCCTGATCGTCCAGTATTTCCGCTATCTGGTGCGCCTCGCGCATTTCGACCTCGGGCCGTCCTTCGTCACTAAGGACTTCACCGTCGCCCAGCAGATCACCATCGGCCTGCCCTACACCATGACGCTTGGCACCTGCGCCTTCGTCCTGGCCGTGGTCCTCGGTATCACAGCGGGCATCTTGGGAGCGCTCTACCAGAACCATGCGGGCGACTACCTCATTGCCGCCGTGGCGATGACGGGCCTCGTGGTTCCAAACTTCCTCACCGCGCCGATCCTGCAGCTCGTCTTCGGCGTCAACCTGGCATGGCTGCCCGTGGGCGGTTGGGGCGACGGCTCGATCCGCTTCCTCATCATGCCGGTGACGGTGCTTTCGCTGTCCCACATCGCGCGCATCTCTCGCCTCATGCGCGGCTCGATGATCGAGACGATGAACGCGAACTTCATCAAGACCGCCAAGGCCAAGGGGATCGGGCGCCGACGAACCGTCCTGCGCCATGCGCTGCGCCCAGCCCTCACGCCCGTCGTCTCCTATCTCGGCCCGGCAGCCGGCTACCTCCTCACCGGGTCGATCGTCGTCGAGTCGATCTTCGGCATCCCCGGTGTCGGAAGGTACTTCGTCGGCGCGGCGCTGAATCGTGACTACGGCATGGTTCTCGGCACGGTCGTCTTCTACATGTCGATCATCCTGGTTCTGAACCTCCTCGTGGACCTCGCCTATGCGTGGCTCGACCCGAAAGTGAGGACGCGATGACCCTTTACGTGGACAAGCGCGAGGCGCTGGAGAAGCGCTTTCTCGTCCCCGACACCGAGATGCCGGCCGGCAAGCCGCGCTCGCTGATGCGCGACGCGATGCGGCGGCTCAGGGCCAACAAGGCGGCCGTCGGCGCCATTATCGTTCTGTCCCTGATCATCATTCTCGCGGTCCTGGGCCCCTACTTCATCCCCTATGATTACGAAACGCCGGACTGGGGCGCTTTCCGCGCGCCGCCGGACTTCGCCAGCGGGCACTACTTCGGCACGGACCAGAACGGGCGCGATCTCTTGGCCCGCGTTCTCTACGGCACCCGCGTGTCGCTGACCGTCGCGATCATCGCGACGTCCGTCTCCGTGACCGTGGGCGTTCTTTACGGCTCGGTCGCGGGCTTCGTCGGCGGGCGGACCGATCAGGCGATGATGCGCTTCGTCGACGTCATGTACGCTCTGCCGTATCTCCTCTTCGTCATCCTCCTGATGGTGATGTTCGGACGCAACGTCTTCCTCCTCTTTGCCGCCATCGGCTTGCTGGAGTGGCTGACCATGGCCCGGATCGTGCGCGGCCAGACCCTGTCGCTCAAGGAGCGGGAGTTCGTCGAGGCAGCGCGGGCCTCGGGCGTCTCCACCCTGCCGATCATCCTGAGGCACATCGTCCCCAATCTCGTGGGTCCGGTGGTCATCTATGCGACCCTCACCATCCCGGAGATCGTCATCACCGAGAGCTTCCTCTCTTATCTGGGCTTTGGCGTGCAGGAACCCCTGACCTCGCTCGGAACCCTGATCTCCGAGGGCGCGAGCGTCATCCAGGTGATGCCGTGGCTCCTGTTCTTCCCCGGCGCCGTGCTGGTCTCGCTCCTTCTCTCCTTCGCCTTCATCGGCGATGGATTGCGCGACGCCTTCGACCCGAAGGATCGCTGATCCATGGCCGACACTCGCGAAACTCTGCTTTCCCTCACCGATTATTCGGTCGCGTTCGATACGCCTGATGGTGTGGTTCAGGCGGTGAGCAATCTCGACCTCGACATAGCGCCGGGCGAAACGGTAGCGGTGGTGGGCGAATCCGGCTCGGGCAAGAGCCAGACGTTCAACGGCGTCTTCGGCCTCCTCGCGCGCAACGCCCGCACGGGCGGCGCCGTGAACTTTCTTGGCCGCGATCTTCTGTCCTTGTCGTCCAAGGAACTCGACAAGGTGCGCGGCCGCGACATGGCGATGGTCTTCCAGGACCCGATGACGGCCCTCAACCCGGCCATGAAGATCAAGCGCCAACTTGCCGAAACGCTGGAGATCCATCGCGGCAAGAGCCGCAGGGAAGCCGAGCGCGAGGCGCTTCAGATGCTCAAACAGGTCGGCATCCCCGACGCTGAGCGCCGCATCAACCAATATCCCCACGAGCTCTCGGGCGGAATGCGCCAGCGCGTCGTGATCGCCATGGCGCTGCTTTGCCAACCCAAGCTCATCGTCGCGGACGAACCGACGACGGCTCTCGATGTGACGATCCAGGCGCAGATCCTCGATCTCTTCCGTGATCTCACCCAGAGCTTCAGGACGGCGCTCGTCCTGATCACCCATGATCTCGGCGTCGTCGCCGGCATCGCCGATCGCGTCGCGGTGATGTACGCCGGCCGCATCGTCGAGGAAGGCAAGGTTGACGATCTCTTCAGCCGGCCGGCCATGCCCTACACCGCCGCGCTGATGCGCTCCATCCCGCGTGTCGACCGAGAAGCGGAGGCGGTGGAGCCCATTCCCGGTCGCCCGCCCAATCTCATTCATCCCCCATCGGGCTGCCCTTTCCACCCTCGCTGCCGCTTCGCGGAAGAGAAATGCGTGCGCGAGCGCCCGCCCCTCGGCGAGGTTAGCGCCGGTCGGCGCGCCGCCTGCTGGTTCCCCTTCATTGATGCCGAGGCCGGCACCGGCGGTGAAAACGCTCTCGCGGAGACGGCCAATGTCTGAGGCACTACTTTCGGTCCAAAACCTCTCGACAGTCTTCGAACTGCGCGCCCGCTCGCCCTTCGCCAAGGCGCCGAAACTCAAGGCCGTCAGCGATGTCTCTTTCGACCTGAAGGAGGGCGAGACTCTCGGGATCGTCGGCGAATCGGGTTGTGGCAAGTCGACATTGGGCCGCTCCATTCTTCGTCTCATCGAGCCCACTGCGGGACGTGTCGTCTGGCAGGGCCGCGAGCTGACAGATCTTTCGGCGGAAGAGATGCGCAAGGCCCGGCGCGACCTGTCGATTATCTTCCAGGACCCCATCGCCTCGCTCGATCCTCGCATGACCGTGGCGGACATCATCGGCGAGCCACTGCGCGTGGCAGAACCATCGCTGGATCGCAAGACGCGGCGCCAGCGCGTCCTGAAGGCCATGGAGGAAGTCGGCCTAGCGCCGGAGATGATCAACCGCTACCCGCACGAGTTCTCCGGCGGACAGGCGCAGCGCATCGGCATCGCCCGCGCCATCATCACGGAACCGAAGCTCATCGTCTGCGACGAGCCGGTCTCGGCGCTCGACGTGTCGATCCAGGCGCAGATCATCAATCTGCTCCGGGGACTGAAGGAGCGGCTCGGGCTGACGCTCATCTTCATCAGCCATGATCTTTCGGTCGTTCGCCTCGTCTCGGACCGGATCCTGGTGCTCTATCTGGGCCGGGTCGTCGAGATCGGGCCTCGCGGCGACGTCTTCGCCCGCCCGGCGCACCCCTATACCAGGGCGCTTCTGTCGGCCGCCCCCATCCCGGACCCCGACGTCGCTCGTTCGCGCAAACGAATCCCGCTGCAAGGCGACCCGCCCTCGCCGATCAATCCTCCCTCGGGTTGTGCCTTCCGCACGCGCTGCCCCATCGCGCGCGATGTCTGCGCCAAGGAGATTCCTCCTCTCATTCCCGTGGAAGGCGGCACACATCGTTCCGCCTGCCTCTTTGCCGAAGAGGTTCTGCGGTCGGGCGACGACATCGCCTCGGCCAGCGTCTGACACCTCAAGGGTTAAGGCCGGCCGGCCGATCGGCACCAGATCGTCCGCCCGGCCACCCTTCGGCATGAAGACTCAAGTCGATACGTAAATATTAATTTAGTTTATCATTGGCTCCCCGCCTAAATACATCTTTCTCATGAATATAGATTCATTGGTCTTTCTGCTCACCTTACGTTAACGATTGGCGCCTAGCCTACACGTAGGGGGAGAATCACTCTGCCGACGCTCTCCTCCCGGTGCTCTTGCCAGCACTGCCCGCCGGCCGTGGGAGGGGCTTGTGGACGAGTTGAATCAAGGCAGCCCGATGGGCTGGATTCGCTGGGCTCTGCGGTTCAACAACGGCTTTCTGGCGCTGCTGAGTTTCGCGTTCCTGGCGATCTTCATCGTCCTTCTGTTCGAGATGCATCGGGACGCATGGCGGCAAGCCATGACCACGATGGATGATCACGTCAATTCGGTGAGCGGCGATGTCCTGAGGGACGTCGAGATGTTCGACGGCGCCTTGCGCTCCTTGCAGACCAGCGCTCTCCTGGCCCGGCCCGAGCAGACCCGCTCGATGCTTCAAATGCTATCGGGCCCGCTTTCACGAGCGGGTCGCCTGCTCATCCTCGATGAAACCGGATCGACCGGCGGCCGGGCCGGAACGCCAGGCGCCTCATACGGCCAGATCGATTTCTTCAAGAGCCACCTGGAGACGGTGAGACACAGCCTCTTCATTGGGTCTCCCTTCACCGACCCCGCGAGCGGTGAGCCGGCGATCGGCTTCAGCCGCCGGTTGCAGGACACGTCTGGCGCTTTTGCCGGAGTCGTGGCGGTCGTGGTGCCGATGGCCTATCTCCGCGAGAGCACCGAGGGTCTGGAGGCCACGCGAACCAGCGCGGTCGGCCTCTACAAGGCGGACGGCACGGCGTTGGTCTCGCCGTTCCGCAGCTCCGCGGCCGCCGGCATACCGCAGTCGAGCAAGGAACTGCTGCCGTATCTTTCCAAATTCTCCAGTCTGCTGATCGACCGCGATCCCTACAGCGGCATCAAATGGGTGACGAAGTTCCGCAGAGTGCGCAACTTTCCATTGGTGGTTACGGCCTCGGTTTCGGAGGAAAAGATCTATGCTTTCTGGCGCGAGATCGCCTGGGCGCTCGGCGCAGTCTATGCGATTCTCATCGTTGCTTTTGCAGCTTTCGGCTTTCGCCTGACGCGCGAGCTCAAGCTGCGCCGCATGAACGAACATCGTTACCGCCAACTCAGCGATCTCGATGGGCTGACCGGCATCGCCAACCGACGCCGCTTCGACGAATCCGCCGTGATGCAATGGCAGCGCGCCGAGCAGACCTGCAAGGCGCTTTCGCTGCTGCTCATCGACATCGACCATTTCAAGAACTTCAACGACTCCTACGGCCATCAGCAGGGCGACGACTGTCTGCGTCTCGTGGCGGAAACCGCCGGTCAGTGCGTGCGCGACACCGACCTCTTGGCGCGCTACGGCGGCGAGGAGCTTGTGGTGGTGTTGCCAGGCCTCGACATCGCGACGGCACAGGCGGTGGCCGAGCGCATTCGTTCGTCCATCGAGGCGCTGGCCGTGCCCCACCGCGGCCACCCGACCAGGGGCGTGGTCACGGTAAGCGTGGGATGCGCGGCCACCTATCCGGCCTGCCCGCCGGTGGGAGCAACGGTTGCCGATCTGGTGGCCGCCGCCGACCGGGCCCTCTATCGCGCCAAGGCCAGCGGCCGGAACATGGTGGCGATGGAGGACGTGATCGCTCCGCCGCCGTTCGAGCGCCCGAGCAGGGAACGGGTGCAAGGCATCAATGAGATCAGGCGGCGGGAAGCGAAAGAACATCCCACGGAGCCTCTCCCCGTTTGACGGATGCTGACGAGATACGGCCGGTCTTCCAGATCTGATCGAAGCCGGAGGAATGGACAGGTGCGCGGGATGCGATGCACGGCTTTCGCATCTCTAACACCGTCAACTTTATGGCGCAGCCGCAATGGAGTTGCTGACGTCCGAGGAATCCGGAGAAGCGGCGGCTCCGGCTTCCCTTCCTCGACCCGCCTCAAGATTGGCTTTCATCTTAGCGAAGGCGGCTGCGATCGAATTCCGGCCGGCCTCATCGAAGCCCTCCCACAATCTCTCCGACAGGGCGAGGTGCAATGGCGCGACCTGCTCCAATAGACGTTCCCCGCCCGTTGTGGCCTCGACGATCCTGACGCGACCGTCCTTGTGATCGCGCCGGCGCTGAACCAGCCCCTCGCCCTCGAGCTTGTTCACATAAGCCGAAATCGTCATCGGCTCGACGCCCATCTGCTCTGCAATGGTGATCTGCCGGGCGTCGCCCAGCCAGAAAACGTTGAAAAGCGTTCTAACCAAGCCTTCCGTTAGGGATGATCCGGCCCCAATTTCTCGGTCGAAAACAATTTTCCAGTGTCGCGCCACCTCAGCAAGGAGAAACCCGAAGTCCATCGCGTCGATCTGGCATGCTGTCTTGGCGGCTTCATCCATGTTTCGACCAAGCTTTCCCCAGTGCCGGCGCGCCGGTGTGCCCCGGCCAAGCTACATTGACTTTGCGTCACAGCAAACGGGGAAGGAATTTTTTACTACCCTGAGGCCCCGAGGACGAGCAAGAGCTGAAAGTTACAGATTCTGGGAGAAGATCAGCAGTCGTCGCATTAACGATTTCGGCGGCTGGCCTATATGATCCGCGAGAGTGCCGCATGCCGTTTCCGGCGCGTGCGGCCAGGGTTTGTCCTGGACGGACCCGTTTCATCGCGTCGCGCGGTTAAAACCGCTGCGGCTCTTGAAGGTCACTGCCCAGTCAAGAAAGGGAACGCCCCCTTATGTGCGGAATTTGCGGCGAGATTCGGTTTGACGGCCGACCTGCTTCCCCAGACACGCTCTCGCGAATGGCTGCCTGCCTCGAACGGCGAGGGCCAGACGGTGTCGGTCAGATCGTACGTGGCAGGATTGGCCTCGGCCATCGCCGACTGAAGATCATCGATCTGTCCGACAAGGCCGAGCAGCCCATGGTGGACCCGGCCCTTGGTCTCTCCATCGCCTTCAACGGCTGCATCTACAACTATCCGGAGCTGCGTCAGGAGCTGCAGGCTCTCGGCTACAGCTTCTTTTCGCATGGCGATACGGAAGTGATCCTCAAGGCGTTCCATGCCTGGGGCAAGGATTGCGTCAAGCGCTTCCACGGCATGTTCGCCTTCGCCATCGCGGAGCGTGACAGCGGCCGTGTGACACTGGCTCGCGACCGTTTCGGCATCAAGCCGCTCTATCTCTCCCAGGACGAAAAGCGGCTCTACTTTGCGTCTTCGCTGCCTGCCATCTTGCAAACCCGCGACGTCGACAAATCGATCGACCGAGAGGCGTTGCACCACTACATGACTTTCCACGCGGTGGTTCCACCGCCGCTGACCATCATCAAGGGCGTGCGAAAACTGCCGCCGGCGACGGTGCGTGTGGTCGAAGTGGACGGAAGCTTCTCCGACGAGGTCTTCTGGGCGCCGACCTTCGGAATGCGTCCCGGCGACGAGAAGCGCTCGTCCGAGGATTGGCGCGATCTGGTCATTGACGAGCTGAAGAAGGCGGTTCGGCGCCGCATGGTGGCCGACGTTCCTGTCGGCGTGCTGCTTTCCGGCGGCGTCGATTCCTCGCTCATCGTCGGACTTCTGGCCGAGATGGGGCAGAAGGACCTCAACACCTTTTCCATCGGCTTCGAGGACGCCAATGGCGAGGTCGGCAACGAGTTCGTCTATTCAGATCTCATCGCCGAGCATTACGGCACCCGCCATCACAAGATCTTCGTACCGGGCTCCGAGCTGATGGAGCATCTACCGGGCGCGATCGGCGCGATGTCGGAGCCCATGGTGTCCTACGACAACATCGGCTTCTATCTGTTGTCGCGCGAGGTCTCGAAACACATCAAGGTGGTGCAGTCAGGCCAGGGGGCGGACGAAGTGTTCGGCGGCTATCACTGGTATCCACCGATGCGGCAGGCCAGCGATCCGCTCGCCGCCTACTCGAAGGCCTTCTTCGACCGCAGCCACGAGACGCTGAAGAGCCAGCTCTCGCCCGAATGGATGGCCGACACGGACGTCAGCCGCGACTTCGTCGCCGCGCACTTCGCCCAGGCCGGTGCGGAAAACCCGGTGGACAAGGCGCTGCGCATCGACGCCCACGTGATGCTGGTGGACGACCCGGTCAAGCGCGTCGACAACATGACCATGGCATGGGGCCTGGAGGCGCGCGTGCCCTTCCTGGACCACGAGCTGGTGGAAGCGGCGGCGCGTGTTCCCGCCGAGGAAAAGCTCAAGCAGGAGGGCAAGGGCGTCCTCAAGGAGGTCGCGCGCCAGGTGATCCCGTCCGAGGTCATCGACCGCAAGAAGGGATACTTCCCGGTTCCGCAGCTCAAATATCTCTCAGGCCCGACGCTTGAGATGGTGCAGGACGCCCTCGGCTCCGAGGCTGCCCGAGGACGCAATCTCTTCCAGAAGCGCTATCTCGACGCACTCTTCGACGATCCCGGGGCGCACATCACGCCGCTTCGCGGCTCGGAGCTCTGGCAGGTCGCTCTCCTCGAACTCTGGCTTCAGCAGCAGGGGCTTTGAGCCATGGGTGAGCATGACGACAGCAAGGAAAGCGGCCCAGGCGCGGTCCTCGACTGCGGTTGGGGCAAGCTGATCTTCGGCCAGACCTTCGATGACCCCGCGGCGATCGTCGACCTTCTGCGCGCGGAAGTGCCGGAGCGACGCGACATCGCCTTCTATGTGAAGGACCCACACGTGGTCCTCAGCCATGGCCCGCAGGAGCTTTTTCTCGATCCGTCCCACACGTTCCGGCTCGACCTTCACGGCTTTCACCCCTCGGCGGAAACGCCCCCGGGCTTTTCCATCCGCCGGCTCAAGTCGGAGACCGACGCCCAGGAGGTGAACCGGATTTATCAGAGCCGTCGCATGGTGCAGGTCGAGCCGGCCTTCTTCTGGCGCCACCGCGCCAGCCGCGAACTCATCCACCTGGTGGCGGTGGACGACGTGACCAACGCGGTCATCGGAACGGTGACGGGCGTCGACCACAGCGCGGTCTTCGACGATCCGGAAAAAGGGTCTTCGCTCTGGTGCCTGGCGGTCGATGCGCAGGCCGTTCATCCGGGCATCGGGCGCGCTCTGGTCGAAGCCCTCGCCCAGCATCTCAAGGAGGCCGGAGCCGCCTTCATGGATCTGTCGGTGATGCACGACAACGAATCCGCCATCGCACTTTATGAGAAGCTCGGCTTCCAGCGGATCCAGGTGTTTGCCGTCAAACGCAAGAACGAGATCAACGAGCGCCTGTTCACCGGCTTCGCCGAGGATTTCGACGCCCTCAATCCCTATGCCCGGATCATCGTCGACGAAGCATTGCGGCGCGGCATCCATGCCGAGATCACGGACGCGGCCGGCGGCTTCTTCCGGCTCACCTATGGCGGGCGCTCCATCCACTGCCGCGAGAGCCTCTCCGAACTGACCTCCGGTGTCGCGGTGTCGATCTGCGACGACAAGGCCGTGACGCGGCGCGTGGTGCAGGCGGCCGGAGTGGTCGTGCCGGAGCAGACGGAAGCGGGCGAGGATGAGGCGGCCATCGCCCGCTTTATCGAGAAGCATGGCGCCATCGTCGTCAAACCGGCGCGCGGCGAGCAGGGGCGAGGCGTTGCCGTGGGCCTGCGCACACTGGATGAGGCGAAAAGCGCGATCGCGGTCGCGCGCCAGCACTCGAACAGGGTCCTGATGGAGGCCATGTTCGATGGTGACGACCTGCGCCTCATCGTCATAGACTTCCGTCTCGTCGCGGCGGCCATGCGCCGTCCTCCCATGGTGACGGGCGACGGCAAGCACAGCATCCGGGACCTGATCGAGCGTCTTTCGCGCCGTCGCTCAGCCGCCACCCATGGCGAAAGCCAGGTGCCGCTGGACGGCGAGACGGAACGCTGTGTCAAGGACGCAGGCTACGCCATGGACGACGTGCTTCCGGAAGGGACGACGATCAAGGTCCGGCGCGCCGCCAATCTCCACACCGGGGGGACGATCCACGACGCCACCGGAGAGGTTCACCCACGCCTCGTTGAGGCGGCCATCGCCGCCGCCCGCGCCATCAACATTCCCGTCTGCGGCATCGACCTCATGGTGAAGTCGCCCCGCCAGCCGGATTACGTATTCATCGAGGCGAACGAACGGCCGGGGCTGGCCAACCACGAACCGCAGCCGACGGCCGAGCGATTCATTGATCTCTTGTTTCCCCTGTCGATCCCGTCTTCAGTGCGTGTCGCACAACGGAACCGGCTGAGGAGTTGATCGTGCCGCGGCTGACAATCGATACGAAATACCTGACCAATCAGCTCAAGGCCCTTCTCGCGATCCCCAGTCCGACGGGCTACACCGACACGATCGTGCGATACGTCTCGCGCGAGCTGGAACGCCTGGGCCTCACGGTCGAGCTGACGCGCCGTGGAGCCATCCGGGCCTTGTGGCAAGGCAGCCGCCGCGCCTCGGCGCGGGCCATTGTCAGCCATGTCGACACGCTCGGCGCGCAGGTGAAGGCACTGAAACCCAACGGGCGCCTGGAGCTGGTGCCCATCGGAACCTGGTCTGCGCGCTTTGCCGAGGGCGCGCGCGTCATGCTCTTTTCCGACAAAGGGACCTATCGCGGCACCATCCTGCCGCTCAAGGCTTCTGGCCATACCTTCAACCTCGATATCGACACCGCCCCCATCGGTTGGGATCATGTCGAGCTTCGCGTCGACGCGCTCGCCCGCGACCGCCATGAACTGATGCGGCTTGGCATCGAGATCGGCGACATTGTCGCCATCGATCCCCAGCCGGAATTTCTCGACAACGGCTTCATCGTCTCGCGGCATCTGGACAACAAGGGTGGCGTCGCCGTCATGCTCGCCGCGCTGGAGGCCATGGAGCGGGAAAAGACCGTCACGCCGGTCGATATCCATTGGCTGTTCACGATCGCCGAGGAGGTCGGCGTCGGTGCCGCCTCTATCCTGACACCCGATATCGCCTCCATGGTGGCCGTGGACAACGGCACCTCCGCGCCGGGGCAAAATTCCTCCGAGTTCGGCGTCACCGTGGCGATGGCGGACCAGACCGGTCCCTTTGACTACCATCTGACGAAGAAGCTGGTGCGCCTCTGCCAGGAGGAGGACATCCGCTACCAGAAGGATATCTTCCGCTATTATCGCTCCGACTCGGCCTCCGCCATCGAGGCAGGCCACGACGTCCGGACGGCGCTCATCACCTTCGGCGTCGATGCCTCCCATGGCTGGGAGCGAATTCACGTCCACGCCCTTCGCTCGCTGGCGGAACTCATCACCGCCTATGTCACCTCACCGGTCGAGATCGAGCGCGACCGGAACCTCCACGCAGGCCTGAAAGGCTTCACCCGCCAGCCTCTCGCGGAGGCGGAGCAGGATCTCGCCAGCGACTCGGATCCGGCTGAGTAGCCGCTAGTAGACGTTAGCCGGTCACCGAGCCGGAGCTTTTCGGGTCCTGCCTGCCGACCTCTCGGCAAGGTCTCTGTCCAATGATATGGCGAGCGCGGAATCCTGAGTGCCTTGGTGCGCGGCGGGAACGGCTCGTCACTTCGTTCACGAAGCCGTTGCCACCCGTGCCGAGAAGCGGGGAAGAGGTCGCAAGGCAGATCATGTTCGATACAGTGACAACCGTCCTCGAATGGTTCGGACTCTGCATCTTCAGCGTGACAGGCGCGCTGGTCGCCTCTCGCAAGCAGATGGATATCACCGGCTTCGCTTTGCTCGGCTGCGTCACCGGCCTGGGCGGCGGAACCTTCCGCGATCTGGTTCTCGGCCTGACGCCGGTGTCCTGGGTCGAACATCCCAGCTACATTATGGCGACGCTGATCGTCGCCTGCCTGACCTTCTTCTTCGCCCATATTCCCCAGTCCCGATATCAGTATCTGCTGTGGTTCGATGCCGTGGGCCTCGCCCTCTTCGCCGTGGTGGGCGCGGAACGCGCGCTCAACGCCAGCAACGACCCGATCATCGCCGTTGCGATGGGAGTTGCGAGCGCGGCGTTCGGCGGAATCCTGCGGGACATTATCGGCCAGGAGGAACCGGTAGTCCTGAGCCGCGAGATCTATATCACCGCCGCTTTGGCCGGCGCGGTCGTCTTCGTGGCGCTGGTTCGCCTTGGTGTGCCGCGTGAAATCGCGGTGGGTCTCGGCTTTTGCACGGGGCTCATTCTCAGAGGCGCGGGGTTGATCTGGGGCCTGTCCTTTCCCCGCTATCAGCCAAGACCCGGAAGGCCCATCGGCAAGCCCTGATGATCGCCGCGACGCGCCCCTGCTTGGTCGGGTGCGAGAGTATCCGAAGGTTTGCACGCTGCGCCTCGTCGGCAAGCACGGCTTGGCGATCCCGTCAGGAGTAAGCTATAGCTTTTGATCGATGGTCGCCCGGTGGACTCAGCCGGGCGTGAAAAGGGAACTCGGAAGGGTTGCGACCCCAAGCCGAGGCTGCCCCCGCAACTGTATGCGGCGAGCCTGCGCTCACATGCCACTGGCCAGCGGCCGGGAAGGCGAGCGCGCGCTTAGACCCGCGAGCCAGGAGACCTGCCATCGCCAACCGCGCCGTCCGGCGCAATTTTCAACCTTGTCCGCACGGCGGGTGCGGAAGGAGTTTTGGAATGCATATCGAACCCGGCGTCGTCGACGGCGCCAAGATCGTCCTTAGCTATGCGACGGCCGTCGCTTCCTTTGGCCTTGCCGCCAAGATGGTGCGCGATACGGTCCGCTCCGACGGCGCCCTCGCGGTCGCGGGACGCAGCCTCGTCACGACGGCCCTCGTCTTCTCGTTTTTCGAGCTTCTGCCCCACCATCCGGTCGGCGTGTCCGAGGTGCACCTCATTCTCGGCTCGACGCTTTATCTGATGTTCGGCGCCGGGCCGGCGGCCATCGGCCTTGCCATGGGGCTGCTGATCCAGGGACTGTTCTTCGCGCCTTTCGACCTGCCGCAGTACGGCATGAACGTGACGACGCTTCTCGTTCCCCTGTTCGCGATGGGATTCATCGCCAGGCGCATCATTCCGGCGCGCACCGCCTATGTCGACGTCACCTATCGGCAGGCGCTGACGCTTTCCACGTCCTATCAGGGCGGGATCGTCGCCTGGGTCGCCTTCTGGGCGCTTTATGGGCACGGCTTTACCGCCGCCAACCTCGCCTCCATCGCCTCCTTCGGCGCGGCGTACATGACGGTGATCCTGGTCGAGCCGCTGGTCGATCTGGGAGTTCTCGCCGGGGCGAAGTCGCTTGCCGGGCTCACTCGCAATCCGCTGTTCCTGCGCCGCCTGCACCAGGCGGCCTGACACCCACCGGCTCAACCCGGCTGAGGTCGACAAATCCGAAGGCCGCGCTCCCCAGCGCGGCCTTTGCCGTCTCTGCCGTGCGGTTCAGTGCCGCTCGTGAAGACATTCGCCGTGATCGCCCAGCACCTCGATCACCCGGCAATGAGCGACCGTATCCCTCGGGCAATCCGTCATTCGAACGACTTCCTCGCGCAGCGCGGTGAGCCGCGCGATCTTGTGGTCGATGTCGGCGAGATGGGTCCTGGCGATGGCGTCGGCGTCCGCGCAAGACCGCGACGGATGATCGGAAAGCTCCAGCAATTGCCGAATCGCCTCGACCTCAAAGCCGAGCTCGCGCGAATGCCGAATGAATCGCAGGCGCTGAAGGTCGGCTTCGTCATAGAGGCGCCTGTTGCCCTCGGTGCGCGCCGTCTCGGGCATGAGGCCGATCTGCTCGTAATAGCGGATCGTCGGCACCTTGATACCGCTCGCCTTGGACGCCTCTCCGATCGAAACCCCATGACCCATCATTTTTTCGCTTGCTCCTCTAGCCGCTAGAGGAAGTACGCCTGCGGTCGCACCCAATCAAGGAGGCCGCAAATGGACCAGGAACTCACCGCCACCACCCTCAGCGTCGTCGGCATGGACTGCACGGGATGCGCGCGAAAGATCGACGGCGCACTGCGCGCCCTCGAGGGCGTGCGCGACGTTTCCCTGCACTATCCCGACACGACGCTGGGCGTGCTGCATGACCCTCGCGTCACCGAAAGCGATATTCGCACGAAGGTCGAAAGCCTCGGCTTCGACGTCGGCGCCGCGCCGGCTCTGTGAGGCCGCGCCATCACGCGGGCGGCGACACTCCTCTGAGGGCCGCCCTGCCCGGCGTCCATACGGCTCGCAGCCTCGCGATCCGATGAGGGATGATCCAAATGAGCGAAACATTGATGGAATCGCGCTTCCGCGTGACCGGCATGGATTGCGGCGCGTGCGCGGCGAAGATCGATACGGCTGTCCGCCGCATGTTAGGCATTGTCGAGGTGTCCGTCTCCTATTCGGCGGGGACCCTGGCGGTGCGCCATGACGGCACGGTCGAGGACGACGCTGTCGTCCAGCAGGTGAAGCAGCTTGGCTTCGACGCTCGCGCCAACGCCCCGGAGGCCGGCGATGCGGCACCCCCTGCCCCGGTCCAGGATTCGAACTGGTGGCAGACGAAGAAGGCGCGGGCGACGCTGGCCTGCGGCATCGCCCTCGTGGCGGCCTATCTTGTCGGCCACCTCTTCCCGTCAGTGGAGTGGGCTGCCTTCGTGCTGGCGCTTCTCGTCGGGCTGGTTCCCGTTGCCTGGCGGGCCATCGTCGCCGCGCGCTTCGGCACGCCCTTCTCCATCGAGATGCTGATGACCGTCGCCGCCGTGGGCGCGGTGATCATCGGCGCGACCGAGGAAGCCGCCGCCGTCGTCCTGCTCTTCCTGATCGGTGAAATGCTGGAAGGCCTTGCGGCAAGCCGCGCCCGCCAAAGCATCTCGGCCCTGACCGATCTGGTTCCCAGAACCGCTCTGGTGGAGGAAGACGGCCAAGCGCGCGAGGTTGCCGTCAACCAACTCAATATCGGTCAGGTGATCCTGGTGCGACCGGGCGACCGCATCGCCGCCGACGGCGAGGTCGTCGAGGGGACAGGTGAAGTGGACGAGGCACCCGTGACGGGCGAGAGCGTTCCCAAGTCGAAGGGACCGAAGGACGCGGTCTTCGCCGGAACGGTCAACGCAGCCGGTGTCCTTCGCGTGCGCGTCACCGCGACAGCGGCCGACAACACCATCGCGCGCATCGTCCGGCTGGTCGAGGAAGCGCAGGAGGCCAAGGCGCCCACGGAACGCTTCATCGACCGTTTCGCGAGGGTCTATACGCCCATCGTCGTCCTGGCGGCCGTCCTCGCCGCCACCGTGCCGCCGCTGCTCTTCGGCGCGCCCTGGCCCGAGTGGATCTACAAGGCGCTAGCCCTTCTCCTGATCGGCTGCCCCTGCGCGCTGGTGATCTCGACGCCCGCCGCCGTCGCCGCCAGTCTTTCCGCCGGGGCGCGTCGCGGCCTTCTGGTCAAGGGCGGCGCGGTCCTCGAAAACCTGCGCGGCTTGACCGCGATCGCCTTCGACAAGACCGGCACCCTCACCGAGGGCAAGCCGAAGATCACCGATGTCCGTGCCTTCTCGCGCTCTGAAAAGGCGGTCGTCTCCATGGCGGCGGCTCTGGAACGCGGGTCCAGCCATCCCCTCGCGCTGGCGGTTCTCGACGAGGCGAAGGCGAGCGGCGCCGCCATTCCTCCCGCCTTCATGGCCTCGGCCATTGCCGGCGAGGGCATCTCCGGCAATGTGGGGGGAGAAACCGCCTTTTTCGGCGCGCTCGCGGCCGCAGAGCGACGCGCCGAGCTGAGCGCCGAAGCCCGCTCGGCGGTCGAAGCATTGAACATGGATGGCAAGACCGTTTCGGTGCTGATCGTCGGCGGCGAGGCGGTCGGCCTCATCGCTTTCCGTGACGAACCTCGTCCCGACGCGCACGCGGGATTGGCGAGCCTGCGCACCGCCGGTATCCGCACGATCATGCTGACGGGCGACAACAACCGCATCGCCGAGGCTGTCGGCCGCGACCTCAGCATCGAAGCGCGCGGCGGGCTGATGCCGGAGGACAAGCAGCGCATCGTTCGATCGTTGCAGCAGGAAGGGCTGGTCGTCGGCAAGGTCGGCGATGGCATCAACGATGCCCCCGCCCTTGCGGCGGCCGATATCGGCATCGCCATGGGCGGCGGCACCGATGTCGCGCTGGAAACGGCCGACGCGGCGGTTCTGCATGGTCGTGTCTCGGATGTCGCCGACCTCATCGCGCTCTCCCGGGCGACGATGCGCAATATCGCGACCAACATCTCCATCGCTCTCGGCCTGAAGGCGGTGTTCCTGGTTACGACCATCATGGGGATCACGGGGCTTTGGCCCGCCATTCTCGCCGACACGGGAGCCACCGTGCTGGTGACGGCCAACGCCATGCGCCTCCTGGGCTGGAAGCCCCGCTAGGACTGGTGTCAGCAGGGGATTGCGCACCGCTCCCGATGCGCAATCCCGCCAGGATCAGCCGCGCGCGTAGACGTCCTCGATGCGGACGATATCGTCCTCGCCGGTGTAGCTGCCCACCTGAACCTCGATCAGCTTCAGGTCGATCTTGCCCGGATTGCGCAGGCGGTGGATGCAGCCTATCGGCAGGTAGGCCGCCTCGTTTTCGTGGTAGAGCTTGACGGTATCGTCGATGGTCACTTCGGCGGTGCCGCACACCACCACCCAGTGCTCGGCACGGTGATGGTGCCGCTGCAGGCTGAGACACCCTCCCGGCTTGACGCATATGTGCTTGACCTGAAAACGCGGCCCGATATCGACGCGCTGATACCAACCCCACGGCCGGTGAATCCTCAGGTGCTCGCTGGCTTCCCGCCGTCCCTCGGATTTCAGCTTGGCCACCAGCCGCTTGACGTCGGACACCGCGTCCTTTGCGGCGACCAGGACGGCATCGTGCGTGGTGACGACGACGACGTTCTTCAGGCCCAGCACCGTCGTCAGAATGTCCTCGCTGTGGACGAAGCTGTTCATCGTCGCCAATGTCGCAACATTGCCCTCCAGGACATTGTTCTCGCCGTCCTTCTGCTTGATCTCGTACAGCGCGTCCCAGGAGCCGATATCGGACCAGCCGCACTCCGTCTCGACAACGCCGCCCAACTGGGTCTTTTCCATGACCGCGTAGTCGATGGAGACGGTGGGCGAAGCGGCGAAGCTCGCCGCGTCCAGCCGGATGAAATCGAGATCGCGGACCGCCCTGTCGAGCGCCGCCGTCGCCGCCTTGAGCACATCGGGCGCAAGCGCCTGCATTTCCCTCAACATCACGCTCGAGACGAAGACGAAGTTGCCGCTGTTCCAGACATAGCCTTTCGCCAGATAGCGCTGCGCCGTCTCCGCGTCGGGCTTCTCGACGAATTCGTCCAGCACGAAGGCGCCTTCTCCAAGGTCCCTGCCCCTGCGGATATAGCCATAGGCGGTCGCGGGCTGATCCGGCGTGATGCCGAGCGTCATGATGCGCCCCTTGCAGGCGAATTCGGAGGCCCGCCCGGCCGCAGCGAGGAAGCTGGGCTCGTCCTTGATCACATGATCGGAGGCCATGACCAGACACAGCGCCTCCGGCTGCCGCCGTTCCGCCATCAAGGCGCCGACGGCGACGGCTGCGGCGCTGTCTCGCCGATCCGGTTCCAGAACGATATCGGCACTAATGCCGAGGGACGAGAGCTGCTCGGCGCAGATGAAGCGGAAACTGTCATTGGTGATGACGATGGGGCGCCCGAAACCATTGCCGCTGACACGCCGCACCGTCGCCTGGAAGGGCGAGACGCCGTCGTCCAGCAGCTTGATGAACTGTTTCGGCATGCTGTCGCGCGACACAGGCCACAACCTTGTGCCCGCACCGCCTGCCATGATGACCGGAACGACTTCGCGCAATGGGTTCACGGCATCTCTCCCTTTGGGTTGGACGAAGACGCGGGCGGCCATACGCCGGCAGCGGCTGCGCTGTCGCCGACCATTCCGATCGAGCATGTTGGTTCGGAGCGCCGTCTCGCGGGAGTGAGCGTCGCAGCCGGACGGGTGCCGTTCAATGCATCCTTCGGCTGTACATCAAATATGCCGCGTTACGCCTTTTCCCTGCGCGGCACATCTTTGACGTCGCGAGCAAGGGGGACGGGTAAAGGGTCACACCGCGACCGTGGCCGTCCATGAACCGTTACGAAGCCGCCAGTCCTCCTTGCTCCGGCTCGTCCGCAACAAGAGAAGAAAGCGTGAGACGGTACCATAGCCCCTCGGGGCGAAATTCCAGCTCCGCCGTTCCACAGAGCGGCGTGTGCCCATCGCCGCCGATAACGTTCATGCCGAAGCCCGAGCGCGGCGGCGTCTGCGCAGGAGGAGCGCCGGTTTCGACCCACTCGAGAATGAAATTCTCTCCATCGACCTTCCAGATGACGGAGAGATGGCCGGCGGGCGTGCTCAAGGCGCCGTGCTTGACGGCGTTCGTGACCAGTTCGTGGATGATCAACCCGAAGCCTTCGGCGTCATTTCCCGATGCGACAATCGGCGGACCGGCGAGGCTGATTTGCGAAGGCGGCAGATGCGCCATTTCCGTTCTCAGCAGATCCCCCACATCCAGCGCCTCAAGACTGATCCGCAGAAGGCGCTGCTGTATCGTCCAGAAGGCGCGCAGCCGCTCTTGCAGCGCCGCGTGGTAGTCCGTCACCGTCTCGTGTTGCTCCGCGAGGACTCTGACGACAGAAAGGACCACCGGGAACGCATTATTCAGGCGATGAAGACGCTCTCCTAATACGAATTGCTGCTGCCGAAGCGCCGCCCGCTCCTGTTGCAACTCCGAAAGATCATCGACATCGGCGACGATCGCGTAAAGACGTCCCACCTTGCCGTTATCCAGTCGCCCGCAGGCAATGACGATCGAGCGGGAATGTCCATCCGGCCGCAGAACGCGCAGGAAGATCGGCTTTCCGCCAACGATCGCCTCGGCCTTCAGGGAAGCGGCGGGAATATAATCTTGGGGGTCGATCCGCGTCAGGATGCGGCGAAGGGTCAGACGCGACTGAGGGCGGAATCCCAGGAGTTGCTTGAAGAGCGGCGAGGCTGAAACGCGCTCGCTGTCCGGTTCGATCTCGGCTATACCAAAGTAGCCAAACATCGGAATTGCTTTCTGTTATGCGGAAGCGATGAGCCGGGTAGATTTGGCGACGCCGTGCCCGGCTTCAGACCAAGATGTCGGCGCCAGCACCCCCCAGAGCGACTCCCTTCGAACAGGCCATGCGAGACGTCGCGAGGTGCGCGCCGCGCCCGTAGCCACGCCCAAGCCGGCACGACCTCCGATTGAGAACAAATACAACAACACAACCACACTCGACAGAACAGGTGAGCAACAAATCCGATACAATTTGGTCTCCAACGCCGTCACCCTGGGGACGGCTATCCAATCATGCATTAGTATACACTTCAATGGCAAGACATGAATACAAGTGCTTATATGGATATGCCGCTACAAATTGCGACAAATCGCAGGGGAAACTTATGACTACTGAACAGGATCAAAAGTATCATATATAGAAATTTAGACTCAGACCCTGCCTGCAAGATGCAACTTCACATACGCCAAAGGGATATGCGGAAGTTGGCCGAAGCTTGCCCCGAGACCGATCGTTGACCGTTGCGCTCCGCCACTCCATGGACAACGCGCGGGCTGTGAAGCAGACGGAACATCGTTGGTTCCGAAGAGATTTTGCCCAATTGCGCCAGATTCGCCGATCAACGACGAGATGGCACCGCCCGGTTTCCCCAAAGCGCCATCGATAACGACAGACAGTGCTGTCGTGGGCGCGCCGTCTCGGCCGTCCCGCATGCGCCGGATCGGGCTAGACAGGGAACCGGAAGACGCGGCTAGCGCTTCCCTTGACGTGACCGATGCTCCGAACGAACCTACTGCCACCCGCAGGACACGATCAATCGCGAGGCCAAAAGCAGGGGAGACGCGGTATCATCGGAGACGGTGAGACGTTTCTGTCAGCGCCCTTCAGAGATTTCAGCCCGGCTCAGCTTCAACCACGCCGGCGCCTCAAGGGCAGCCATGGTGCGGTTTTGCACGTTGAGAACGCGCATGATGGCAGCGACATGAACCTTGACGGTCATTTCGGAAATCTTGAGCCTTCGCGCGATCTCCTTGTTGGAACAGCCGTGTGCGACGAGCTCCAACACCTCCGTCTGCCGCTTGGTCAAGCCTTCTTCATTATGTTCCGATGCAACGAACCCACCGCTTGGATGGCTTGGATGACTTGGATGGCGGCACTTCCGCCCAGCTGCTTCCGCGAGGAAGGGCGGTACATAGAGGCCTCCGTCGAGAATATATCTGAAGGCTGCCAAAATCTCTTCGTCGGACTGGGCCTTGCTGATGTAGCCGTGGAGGCCTTTCGACAGAACATCGAGCACGTCATCCGACGCCTCCGATGCGGAAAGGACCACGAAACGCGCGGAGGGACACAGGTCCCGAAGGCGGTCAACTCGGCCAAGCACAGGTTCCCCAAGCAGATTCAAATCCAGAATAAACATCCGGATGTCGCCGGCCGCCTTGGCGATAACCGACGCGCGCTCGATATCTGCTGCCTCAAAAACCTCGGCGTCATCGCTGAATGACGACAAAAGCGTTCGCAAGCCAACTCTGAACAGCCCGTGGTCGTCCACAATGAGAAACTTCATCGGACGGATCCTCTCCATGCCATCAGCGCCTGCGACAAGCCGTCAAGGGATGTGAGGCGTGAGGCAGCCCATTCCGCGCCGTATGCATCATCCGGGTACGAATAAACCTGCGTCCCGGTCAGCCTTTCCACGTTCTCCCCATAGTCTAGCCTGAAATAGTTACACATCAAGACTCATTTTCAGCACGACCAACTTTGCCATAAGTTGCTTAGCATATCCTCGCCTTACGTCGGGGGTAGGTTGGAGAAGAGAGGCTGCGATGCAGAACGTAAACGTTAGGCAGACAAAAATTCTTATTGTCGACGCCATGGAACTTCGGCGCGCCGGACTGGTCTCCATGATCGCTTCATGGGCTGCTTCGATGGATGTCGAAACGGTATCGATAGCGCCCGCTGAGCTTCGCGTTCACCCTTTGGATGACATCTCATTGGCGCTATACGGCGTTGGCGGCACCTCGCTGCTTCACAGCAGTGTGCAGGAATGTCTTGCGGAACTGCGGGATGCCCTGGAAGGCCGACCGATCGTCATCGTCTCGGACCTCGACACAGCCCGCGAAGCGGTTTGCGCTGTGCGCTCTGGCGCACAAGGCTTTATCCCGACAAGTCTCAACTGTACGGTCGTGCAGCAAGCCCTCCAGTTCATTCGGGGGGGTGGGACCTACTTCCCGCCGGTGGCCCTGCTGAAGCTGTCCGAATCCGGAAGCCGATCCGGCGAACGGGATGGAGGATATGGTGCAGATGCCCCGGATGGCGTTGCCGCCGATCTCACGCAAAGACAGCGCGATGTCCTAGCCCTGCTGCAGCTGGGCCAATCGAACAAGTTGATCGCCAGGGAACTGGACATGCAGGAGTCGACCGTGAAGGTGCATGTCCGCCAGATCATGCGCAAGCTGGGAGCCGCCAACCGGACGCAGGTTGCCTTGCTTGCCGTGAAAGCCCAGGAACAGAAATTGGCAGGTGAGAAACTTGGCGCGTTCGACGATTCTCACCTCATTGGAGGGACGAGCTTCATGTCCAGCGGAGCGGACCTCTTTCATCGCCACGCGCCCTCGTCATGACAACGAAGTGCATGAGGCGGGAAGGTCGCGGCCCGGCTCATGCGTGCACTCCACTTTGGATGAATAGCCCGTCGACCACGGCTCAGAATCGATTGCGCGGAGGGCGGAAGCGGAATACGGCTCGCCTCGCCGCTATTGCCTCGTGGCGCAGCACTGGAGTGAGGTGCGATCGAGAAGGATCGGCCTCCTCTCAACCCTTGGTTAGGCGGGCTGCTTTTCCGTAGAGTTACAAGGTTTTACGCCGTGATCTGCTAGCTGCGCAGCAACGTTGCTGGTGGGAAATAGACGCCACCATTCAGGATGAGGGTGAAGGCCTGGAGCGCGAGCTCCGGGGCGATCGACGTTGGAATATAGCCCTTCGCGTTCGCCTCGAACGCGAGGACAACCTCTGCGGGGTCCTCGCGATCCGATATGACGACGATCACCGGAGGAGTCTCCATGGCCGTGAGCTCGCTCAGCCAGGCCCTCACCTGCGGCGTTCTCACCGAGCTGGCCCCAAGGTTGATGAACGCCATCTTTGCCGGCTCGGAGATCACACCGGCGGCTGATGCCAGCGCATCATAGACAACCACCTGCTGCTCGGTTTGCCACGACGACAAGAAGGACAGGAATTCCGCGCGCCGTAACGGCTGGAGGTCGTAAAGCGCGATCCGGCACTGGGCGGTCGCGGGTTGAGACTGCTCCTCCATCTCGGTCGCGCTTGCCACATGGTTCATGGTGCGGCGTCCTTGAAAACTCCACCCGGCCACGGGTCGGCCGGAAATTCGGCTCCTGCCGCAACGAAGCCCGTGATTCTCTTAGTATGAGACGCCTCCAGAGCACGAGCGATCTTTCGAACGACAACCCACTGGGACTTTTTCACGCCCGAATATACCCACTGGCTTACTTTCCCCAAAAAACAGCCCAAAGCATCTCCTTGGAAAACTATAGTTTCAAGGAATACCTCTAAAGGTACGCCCTGCGATTTCTTCCTTGCCCTAACGCGCAACCAGAAATTTATTCTTCATCAAGGATTTTCAGATTCTCCGCGCGTTGGAGGCAGGCATGCCTGAAGATGACTGTCGAGCGACCCGTCGAAGCAAAACTACGGGATCGCGCCAGGCTCACCAGTTTGGCTCCGCCCTCCCCCGTTTTCCGACATGCCCCAGGAAATCGCATGACCGTCGGCCTGTGGAGTGACCGGCATGGACACCACCCCCACCTTTTCCCCTCTCGGTTCCGGCATGCCCATAGCAGGCACTCAGGCTCGGCCTCTCGTGCCGGAGAGCGCAACCGGGGTCGATCCCAGGCCTTTTGTTGGCAAGCGGGTGTTCGACCTGATCGTCGCGCTGGCGATACTCGTGTTCTTCGCACCGTTCATGTTGATGATCGCCGTCGCGATCATGATGACCGACGGGGCGCCCGTGCTGTTCAAGCATCGGCGCATCGGAGCCGGGGGCCAGCCGTTCGACTGCCTCAAGTTCCGAACGATGGTGCGCGACGCGGACAAACGCCTCGCCGATCTGCTTCAGGCCGACGATCAGGCGCGCCAGGAATGGCTCCTCTCCCAGAAGCTCAAGAACGATCCTCGAGTGCTGCCAATGGGCAGATTCCTGAGGGAGTCGAGCCTCGATGAGCTGCCGCAACTCATCAACGTCCTGAAGGGCGAGATGAGCCTCGTCGGCCCCCGCCCGGTGCTGCTCGACGAGTTGACGCAGCAGTACGGCGAAGAAGGGAAGCGCGCGTACATCTCCATAAGGCCGGGCATTACAGGGCTTTGGCAGGTCAGCGGCCGAAGCTGCACCGATTACAGCAGACGAGTAAGTTTGGATATTCAGTACAGCAAAAATGCATCTCTCAGCACAGACATAATAATATTGATCAAGACCGTGGGGGTCGTCCTATGGCGCAATGGAGCTTACTAACCCCGCATAGTCCAGAAACATCGAATATTCATGCCTCTCCCGATGGGCTTGGCACGTCTTCCGACCATGACGACGCGTCCTACGATCCACATATCACCGTCGACGCCTTGTTCGATCGCTATGCGGCGTCACGGCCAAACGCCACGGCGATCATCGGCCCGAGCGGGCGCGTCACCTATCGGGAGCTGTTCGAGCGATCCGAGGCTCTGGCATCCAGGCTGATCAGCCTCGGCGCGACCGCGGGCGACTTCATCGCGATCATGGCCGGCCGCGGCACTGAAACGATCGTCGCCATGATCGCAATCCTCAAGATCGGCGCCGCCTTCGTTCCGCTCGACCCGATCTATCCTCGAGAACAGCTCCTGCGGATACTGGACGACTGCCACCCAAAGGCCGTTTTAGCTGCAAAGCCCTTCGTTGAATTGTGCCGGAGCATCGCACCCACCGATGCGCAGCTGCTGCCGCTCGGCGACATCGGATCGCGCGACGGCGTCCTGCCCGCCCCTGCTGCGCGGGTCTCGGCAGAGAGCAGCAGCCCCGCCTACGTGATGTACACCTCCGGCTCGACAGGCCGGCCCAAGGGCGTTGTGGTTCCGCACCGTGCAATTGTGCGGCTCGTCCGCGCGCAGACCTATGTAGGGTTCGCTGCCGACGAGGTGTTTCTGCACCTTGCGCCGCTGGCATTCGACGCCAGCACCTTCGAGATTTGGGGCGCCCTCCTCAATGGCGGCTCCATCGCCATCGTCGAAGAGCCCAACCCCTCGCTCGACACGATTGCCGAAGCGATCCAACGTTACGGCGCAACAACCGTCTGGCTCACCGCCGGCCTATTCCACTTGATGGTCGATCATCACCTGTCAGCCTTCAAGGGGGTGCGCCAACTGCTTGCTGGCGGAGACGTGCTTTCCCCGAGGCATGTCCGGAAAATCCGCGAGGCCTTCCCCCACTGCCGCTTTGTGAACGGCTATGGGCCGACGGAGAACACCACATTCACCTGCTGCTTTCCCGTGACCGCCGAGACATGGACCGATGGTCCGTTACCGATCGGATCACCGATCGCCCATGGCGACATCGCCGTCATCGACGAGCACTTCCGCCCGGTGGCAAAAGGCGATGTGGGGCAACTGGCGGCTTTTGGGGACGGCCTGGCGATCGGCTATCTCGGGCAACCGGAACAGACGCGCGAAAAGTTCGTCGAGCTGGTCGGGCCCGATGGCGAAGCCCGACGCTGCTACCTGACTGGCGACCTCGTCCGCCAACGGAACGATGGCCTGATCGAATTCCTTGGCCGCGCCGACCGCCAGGTCAAGATCGCGGGCCGGCGTATCGAGCTGGACGAGATCGAACACGTCATAAGGCGGGACGCCGGCGTCGCCGATGCCGCCGTCGTGGCCATGACCGACGCGTCCGGCAACAAGCGCATCGCGGCCATCGTGGTGGCGACGGACAACGATCGTCATCTGCCGGCGCCCGAATTCGCCACGGGTCTCGCCGTGCGTCTCGCCGATCGCTTGCCTCAGTTCCAGATCCCGTCGCGGATCGAGGTCGTTCCAGCATTCCCGCTCAATCCCAGCGGAAAGGTCGACCGTAAGCACCTGACCGCCCTTCTCGAAGACCAGCCGTCGAAGCTGCCGGACATGCCCGCCAGCATCGCGCGTCTGGAGCGACAGGGCGTCGCCAGGGTCATCGAGGAGGTCTGGCGCTCGGTGCTGCGCTGCGGCCCCATCGAGCCACAACAGACGTTCTTCGACCTCGGCGGGCGGTCTCTGCAACTGATCGAGGCTCATGCGGTCCTCCAACAGGCGATCGGTCGGAATTTCGATGTCGTTCTGATGTTCCGCCACCCGCGCCTTCACGAGCTTGCCAGCGCGCTGACCGAGTTGATCGGATCCGCGCGCCAATCCCCCGCCGACAGAGTGGCAACGCCGACCCGCTGGCATGAGCCGCGGGATCGGGCCGCCCGCCTCCAGCGCGCCCGGAGAAGCCGATGAACATGCTCGACAACAACGAAAAAACTCGCCCATCGAAGCTTTCAAGCCGCGCTGACGAGCCGATCGCGATCGTTGGAATGGCCGGCCGCTTCCCCGGCGCACCCGACGTCGAGACCTTCTGGCGGAAGATCAAGGCGGGTGAAGACCTTGTCACCCGGTTCCGACCGGAAGAAATCGAGGACGGCTTCCCTCCGGAAACGCGCGCCTCTCCGGACTACGTGCCGGCCCGCCCGATCCTCGACGACGTCGATCTGTTCGACGCCCACGTCTTCGGCATGTATCCGCGTGAGGCGGCGCTGACGGACCCGCAGGCCAGGATATTCCTGGAAATATGCTGGGAAGCGCTGGAAGACGCGGGCTGCGACCCGAGCCGCTATCCTGGCGCCATAGGTGTCTGGGCCGGCTGCAGCATGAGCACCTATTTCCTGCACCACGTGATGCAGGATCGCGCCGCCATCGAGGAATTCACCTCCAACTATCAGGTGGGGTGTTACCCCCAGCTTCTTTGCGCCCTGACCGATACGTTTGCCACGCGCGTCGCCTACAAGCTCGATCTGCGCGGTCCGGCCGTAACCCTGCACACCGCCTGCTCGACCTCGCTGACGGCGGTCGCCCAGGCATGCCAGAGCCTTGCACTCGGCCATGCCGACATGGCGCTTGCCGGCGGCGTCTCGATCACCTTCCCCCAACGACGCGGCTATCTCTACCAGGACGGAGGAATGGCCTCGCGCGATGGCCGGTGCCGCCCCTTCGACGCGGATGCCGACGGCACGGTGTTCGGCAGCGGCGCCGGGGTCGTGGTTCTCAAGCGGCTGGCGGATGCCCTCGCTGATCGCGACCAGGTCTACGCCGTCATTCGCGGCTGCGGGATCAACAACGACGGCTCCGACAAGATCGCGTTTACGGCGCCGAGCATCGCCGGACAGGCCGAGGCCATTGCGCTCGCCCACGCCATGGCCGATGTCGACCCGGCGGATGTCGGCTATGTCGAGTGTCACGGCACCGCGACGCCGTTGGGCGACCCGATAGAGTTCCAGGGGCTCACTGAGGCATTCGGGCCTCGGCTGCAAGCCGAGAGCTGCGCGCTCGGCTCGGCCAAGGCCAATATCGGCCATCTCGATGCCGCCGCCGGCATCACCGGATTGATCAAGACCGCCCTCGTGTTGCGGGATGGTGTGATCCCTCCGATGACGCATTACCGCACGCCGAACCCTCGGATCGACATCGAGAACAGCCGCTTCTACGTGCCGACCGAACTCAAAGCTTGGCCGTCCGACGGTCGGCCTCGTCTCGCGGGCGTCAGCTCTTTCGGCGTCGGCGGAACCAACGTCCACATAGTCATGCAGGAGCCGCCGGCGGAAGTCGATCGAGACACTATCAACGATGAGACCGCGCATATTCTGCCGCTTTCGGCCGAGACCCCTGAGCAGGTCGCCACCCTCGCGACGAGCCTGGCCAGCCGCCTGACGGCCGATGAAAATCTATCCGTCCGCGACGTCGCTTTGACGCTGCAACGCGGCCGGCGTGTTTTCCGCAATCGGCTGGCCATCGTCTGCCGCGATCGACGGACCGCGATCGACGGGCTTCGCGAGAGGTCGAACAAGGCCCGTCAGGCCGCGGAAGCCGCGCCCTCGCTGATCTTTCTCTTTCCAGGACAGGGCGCGCAGTATCCGGGGATGGGCAGCGGCCTCTATCGCAGCGAGCCCGCGTTCGCCGAATGGATCGATCGCGGCGCCGAAATCCTGAGGCCGCTGATCGACTGCGATATCAGCCAACTTCTCTGCTACGGCGAGCCGACCGATGCCGAGGCGGCCCGCGCGCTCTCCGAAACGCGCCTCACCCAGCCGGCGCTGTTCCTGACGGAATTCGCCCTCGCCAAGCTCTGGATGTCTTGGGGGCTCATGCCCGACGCGATGGTCGGCCACAGCGTCGGCGAGTTCACGGCGGCGGCGCTGTCCGGCGTCATCGGGTTCGACGACGCCATCCGCTTGATCGCCGCTCGCGGCAGGTTGATGCAGGCCGAGCCAGCCGGCGCCATGCTTTCCGTGCGGGCTAGCGTCGAGACCCTGCGCGATCTCCTGGTCGACGGCATCGATATCGCGGCGCGCAACGCGCCGCAGCTGTCGGTATTGGCCGGCCCGTTCGAGGCCGTCCAGCGCATGGAGGAGGTGTTGGCGGGTGCGGATATCGCAGCCAAACGGCTTCACACCTCCCATGCCTTTCACTCGGCGATGATGGACCCCGTCGTCGAGGCGATGCGGCATCAGGCAGGGGACATCACCTACCGCTCTCCGTCGATCCCCTTCGTGTCCACGGCCACGGGTCAATGGGTGTCTCCGGAACGTCCATGGTCGAGCGACTATGTCGCCCACCATTGCCGCGCCACGGTGGTCTTCCAGCAGGCGCTGGAAACGGCCTGCGAAGGCCGCACACCGGCCCTCCTGGAGGTCGGCCCTGGAAGGACGTTGCTCGCCTTCTCCGGTCAGACGCTCGGCCGGGATCGGCAGGCGGTTCTCGTCCAGTCGCTGCCGGATCACGACCGCGCTCTCGACGATGAAACGTCCGTCGCGACAGCCTTCGGCGATCTCTGGTGCGCCGGCGCCAATGTTGATTTCGCGCGGCTGAGCGACCGGGGAGGCCGGACCGTTTCGCTGCCGACCTATCCGTTCCAGCGCAAGCGCCACTGGATCGATCCGCCCCGTTACGCCACGGCAGACGCCCCCCTCGCCTCCGCCCCGGCGGATCAGCCCGCCATAACTCCCGACGCTGCGCCGTCCTCACAAGTCACGGAAACCACCATGACAATCTCCATAGCGCCGGTCGCCGCCGACAACACAGAACTGCTGAAGGCCCGTCTTCTCGAGATCCTCGCCGACCTTTCAGGCGATAGCTTCGAGGCAAAGCACGCCGACTGCTCGTTCCTCGAATTGGGCTTCGACTCGCTCTTTCTCGGCCAGTTCGCGCAGCGGATCGAACGCGATTTCAAGGTCGCCATCACCTTCCGCCAGTTGCTGGCGGACATCCCAAGCGTGCGCGATCTCGCCGATCATCTGAAGAGCCGGATGCCTGTGGAAGTTGCCGCCCCGGTCGCTCCCATGGCAACGAACACGGCCGCACCGATGGCACCGGAGCCCCCCCGCTCCCCGGCGCCAAACCTCTTGCCGACTCCTACCATCTCCGTTGCGGCCGCTGCGGGGCGAGGGTCCACCGACGCCGAAACCCTGATGCAGGCGCAGGTAAGGGCCATGCAGACGCTCTTTACCCAGCAGCTGCAGGCGCTTGGCGCGCTGGCCTCGTCACCGAATGTCGAGACGGCGACGCAGAGCATGCCTCAAGTGGCGTCGGCGGCGGCCGCCGCGCCGAGCGCGCAGCCCGCCGCACCGGCCCCGCAAGCCATTGCCCCAACTGTAGAGGAACCCGCAGAAGATGCCAATCCGCGCTTTGCCCTGGCCCGGATCAAGTCGCGGATCGCCACCGAGCGCACCCCCGCGCAGGACAGCTTCATCGCCGACCTGACCGCCCGCACCTGCGCCCGCAACGCGAAGTCGAAAGCCTATACGGCCACGCACCGCCCGGCCCTTGCGGACCCGCGCGCAGCGGCCGGCTTCCGCGCCGAATGGAAGGAGATGGCCTTCCCGCTCGTCTCCGGCCGGTCGAAGGGCTCGCGGATCTGGGACATCGACGGCAACGAATACATCGACCTCGTCAACGGCTACGGCCAGACGGCCTTCGGTCACGCGCCCGACTTCGTTCTTGAGGCGTTATCGGAGCAGATGGCGGCGGGCTTCGCTATCGGTCCGCAAGCCGATCTGGCCGGCGAGGTCGCCGAGCTCCTCGCGGAGATGACAGGCCACCAACGCATCACCTTCTGCAACACCGGCTCCGAAGCGGTCATGGCGGCCATGCGCGTCGCTCGTGCCGTCACCGGCCGCGAGCGGGTAGTGGTTTTCGCCAACGATTACCATGGCCAGTTCGACGAGGTTCTGGTGAAGGGACGCGCGAAAGGTGGCGCTCCCGCCGCGCTGCCAATCGCCCCAGGCATACCGCGCGCCTCGGTCGGCAACATGGTCGTCCTTCCCTACGGCGACCCGGCGAGCCTCGACTGGATCCGCGCGCAAGCAAATGATCTCGCGGCCGTCATCATCGAACCGGTGCAGAGCCGGCATCCGGAGCTGCGTCCGCTGGAGTTTGTGCGGGAGCTTCGCCAGGTGACGCAGAACGCCGGCATCGCGCTTGTCTTCGACGAGGTCGTCACCGGTTTTCGCGTCCATCCCGCTGGGATGCAAGGTCTGTGGGGCATCAAGGGGGATCTTGCGACCTATGGAAAGGTCGTCGGCGGCGGCATGCCGATCGGCATCCTGGCCGGCCGTGCCCGGTTCATGGACGCGCTGGACGGCGGGCAGTGGTCCTACGGCGACGCATCGGTTCCCGAGGTCGCGCCCACCTTCTTCGCCGGAACGTTCGTGCGCCATCCGCTCGTGCTGGCGGCAACACGCGCTGTGCTGCGCCACCTAAAGGATCAGGGTGCCGCGCTGCTTGAGCGCACCGCGCAGCGCACCGGCGCTCTCGTGAGCGAAATCAACGGCGACCTTTCGGCACGCGGCGTGCCTGTGCGCGCGGAGACGTTCTCGAGCTGGTTCATGGTGAACTTCGGCGCCCACGACCCGCTCGGCAGCCTCGTCTATCCGGCGCTTCGCCTTTCCGGCATCCACATCCAGGAGGGCTATCCCTGCTTCCTGACGACGGCGCATTCCGAAGCCGACTTCGAGCAGATCGCCAAGGCGTTCCGCGACGCCATCGATAGCGTTCAGGCGGTCGGCATTCTCGCGGCCGCTCCGGTCAAAAGCGAGGCTGTGCAGACACCGGCGAACGGCCCGGAACCCGATCAGGCCGCGCCGACCGAAGCCCCTCTCACCGAACCGCAGACAGAGATCTGGCTCGCCAGCCAGCTCGGCGACGAGGCGTCCTGCGCCTTCAATGAATCGGTTTCCGTGCATCTGGAAGGCAGGCTGGACATCGCCGCGCTGGAAGATGCGTTAGCCGAGCTGGTGCGGCGGCACGATGCCCTCCGCGCTCGATTCTCTCCCAGTGGCGACCGCTTCACCGTGGTTGCCCCGTTCCGGCTGGAGCCGGAGCGGATCGACCTGACCTCAGAGAGCGATCCCGACGCTGCCTTGGCGATAATTCTGCACGACGACGCCGACACGGCGTTCGATCTGGTGGCCGGGCCGCCGGTGCGCGCGCTGCTCGTCAAGATGGCGAGCGACCGCTTCGTTCTGGTGCTGACGGCGCACCACATCATCTGCGACGGCTGGTCGATCAACGCGCTGTTGAAGGAGCTGTCAGTCCTCTACTCGGCGCGTCTCACCGGCACCACGCCCGACCTGCCGCCCGTGCGCGGCTTCGCCCACTACGCCCTCGACCAGGCGGCTGCGCGTGACACGCACGGCAAGGAAGAGGCCTATTGGCTGGCAGAGTTCGCCACCATTCCCGAGCAACCGGAATTGCCGCAGGACCGGCCACGCCCGACGATGCGCACCTTCGGCGGCGCGACGGCGACGGGCTTCGTCGATGCCGATCTTCGCCGGGCGCTGAAGGCGGCGGGGGCAAAGCAGGGCGCGACCTTGTTCACGACCCTTTTTTCAAGTCTTCAAGTGCTGATCGGGCGGCTCAGCGGCGCCAGCGATATCGTTCTCGCCGTGCCGACCGCAGGCCAAATCCTCGTGGACGATCCGGTCCTGGTTGGACACTGCGTCAACTTCCTGCCGATCCGCTCACCATTCGACGCATCCGAGACCATGGCCGAGCACCTCAAGAAGACGCAGCGGCGGATCTTGCGCGCCTTCGATCATCAGGACTTCACCTATGGCACGCTGGTCCGCAAGCTCGACCTACCACGCGGCGTCGATCGTCCGCCACTGACGTCGATCCAGTTCAATCTTGAGCGTGTCGCGCCCGGCGCGGTGTTGCAGAACCTGAAGACGACCGTCGTTCCAAATCCCAAGGCGCGGGCGAATTTCGATGCGTTCTTCAACGTCGTCGAAAGTGAGGACGGTCTTCGGATCGATGTCGACTTCAACACCGAGATCTTCGAGCGCGAGACGATAGAGCGCTGGCTGTCGCATTGGCGCACGCTGCTGGCGGCGATCGCCACCGACGCGGAGCAGCGCATCTGCGATTTGCCGCTGCTCTCGGCGGCCGAGCTCGAGCATCTCATCAATGGCGTCAATGCGACGAAGGCCGACTATGATCGATCCGCCCGGGTCCACGATCTGATCGCGGCGCAAGCCGCTCACGCACCTGACGTGACCGCCTTCGTCCACCAAGACAGGACGATGACCTATCGCGAGCTTATGGAGCGCAGCGATCGACTGGCCGCCCATCTCTCTCGCCGGTTGCCGCCCCGGCCCGGCCGCGTCGCGGTGGCGGTTGAGCGTTCTCCCGATATGGTCGTGGCCCTGCTGGGGATTCTGAAATCCGGCCGCGCCTATGTGCCGCTCGACCCGCGACACCCGCACCTGCGCTTGAGCGCCGTTCTGCAGCAGGCAACCCCCGACGCGCTGATCTGCCACGACGAAGCCATCGCCGCGCTCGGCCGGGACAGGGGCGCCGAAATCATTCGGATCGACAAGCCGCTCATCGACGACAATGGCGAAGGCGAGGGCTTGCTGGTGCCGGTCGAGGCGGAGGACCCCGCCTATGTCATCTTCACGTCCGGCTCGACCGGAACGCCCAAGGGCGTCGAGATCCCGCACCGGGCGGTCGTCAATTTCCTCGCCTCGATGGCCGAGCGGCCGGGGCTCACAGCCGATGACACGGTTTTGGCCGTAACCACCGTGTCCTTCGACATCGCGGTGCTCGAGCTGCTTCTGCCGCTCACGGTGGGCGCCAAGGTCGTCATTGCCGATCATGACGAGGTGCTGGACGGGTTCAAGCTGGTCGAGCGGATTGCAGCGGGCGGGATCACGCTCATGCAGGCGACGCCCACGCTGTGGAGCATGCTTTTGGAAGCCGGGCTCGAGCCCGATCCGAGCTTGCTCCTCCTGGCCGGAGGAGAGTCCCTGCCGCTGGATCTAGCCCATCGCCTCGCGCCGATCGGCCGCGAGCTGTGGAACATGTACGGCCCGACGGAAACAACCATCTGGTCTTCCGTTGCCGAAATCCGCGAGCCGATCGATCGCATCACGATCGGCCGGCCCATCGACAACACCGAACTTCACCTTCTGGACGAGAACGGCAATGTCGCGCCGATCGGTGTCGTCGGGGAGCTTTGGATCGGCGGCGACGGCCTGGCGATCGGCTATCATGGGCAACCCGGTCTCACCGCAGCGGCCTTCCAGATGCGGTCCCTGGCCGGACGACCGCCACGTCGGCTCTATCGAACCGGCGATGTCGGACGCAGGCTTGCCGACGGAACGATCCAGCTGTTCGGCCGCCGCGACGGACAGGTCAAGTTGCGTGGCTTTCGCATCGAACTCGGCGATGTCGAGGCCGCGATCCGCACGGCGAATGATGTGCTTGCTGCGGCGGCGGACGTGCGTGCGAACCCAAACGGTGACAGGCAGCTCATCGGATATTTCGTCACCCTGCCAGGGGCGGAACCCAGCGCGAGCACACTCGCGGCTCATGTCGCGGCACAGGTGCCGAACTACATGGTGCCGTCGGTTTGGATGAAGCTCGATCGCCTGCCGCTCACCGGCAATGGCAAGCTCGACCGCAAGGCGCTCCCCTCCCCGGCCGAAGCATCCTCGGCCGGCAACTTGGCTGACCGCGTCGTGACGCCGCCGGCGGACGAGCTGGAGCAGACACTGGTCGAGATCTGGAGCGACGTTCTCGGCATTACGCCGATCGGCACGACCGACAATCTTTTCGCGCTCGGTGCCGATTCCCTCAACATCTTCCGCATCGCCGCCCGCATGATCGACCGCAATCTCGGCCTTGAGGCGCGTCACCTCATGCAGCACCCGACGATCGCAGAGCTCGCCGCATTCGCTCGCGCCGCTGGCCCGGCGTCGCAAAGGGTCGGCATTCCCTCCCTCAAGGCGTTCCGCCACGGCGCGCGCCGCAACGAAACGGTGGACGCATGATCTCCCAGGCGCACATCGCCCTTGAAGAAGACGTCGACGTCATCGGCACATTCCCCTGCTCTGCAAGTCAGGAGCGCTTCTGGTTCCTGGACCAGTTCAGTCCGGGAAACCCGGCTCTCAATGTTGCGGTTCGCTGGGAAATACGGGGTGCCATCAGCGCTGCCAATATCGAGGAGGCATTTCGTGGCGTGATCGCCCGGCACGAGATTCTCAGGACTCGCTTCTTGGTCGAGGGCGGGCGTCCGGTCCAGCAGGTGATGAGGAATGCCGAATTCCGGATCACCGAGGTCGATATCCGCGCCATCCCCGCTGCGGAGCGCGAGGCGAGGATGCAGGCAATCGCGATGGAGGACGGCGCCAAGCCCTTCGACCTCGGTCGTCCAGGCCTCATCAGGGCCATTCTGATCCGGCTGAGCAACGACAGGGCCATTCTCGCCATCACGGCTCACCATATCTGCTTTGATGGCTGGTCCATCGGCATTCTCGGCCGCGAGTTCGGAAGGATCGCTGCAGCGCTCGATTCCGGCCGCGATCCGGGGCTTCCGGAACTGCCGCTACAATACGCCGACTACGCGCTTTGGCAGCGCGCGTACTTCGCCAGCGACGCTTTCGCTGAAGAGGTTGAGGAATGGCGCCGTCAGCTGGCGGATGCCCCCTATTTCGAGTTGGAGCCGGACCACCCGAGGACGGCGCAGCGCACATACCGGTGCGACAGCGCCACAGCTGATCTTCCACCCGCCTTCGGCGAACGGCTGGAGGCGGAGGCCCATCGCCGCGCGATGTCGCCGTTTGCCTTCGGATACGGCGTGCTCAGCGCGATGTTGTGCGCCGTGGCCGGTGGCTCACCTGAGGTCCTCCTCGGTACACAGCTTGCAGGACGCAGCGACGTGGATCTTGAAGGTCTCATCGGCGTGTTCATCAACAGCCTCGTCCTGCGGCTGGAGACCTCGCTCGACCGGTCGATCGACCAGCATTTGAAGAATGCGGACGCGGTCGTAAAGGCCGCGCTGGTCAGGCAGAACACGCCGTTCAACAAGCTCGTCGAAATCGTCAATCCGCCCCGCGACCCCTCGCGCACACCGCTCGTGTCGATCAACTTCCAGCTCCAGCACGCATTCATGGAGAATGCTCGCTACGGGAGGATGGAATTGCTGAGCGTCCCCTCCCACGCTCCCGGTGCGATCTACGACCTCAACTTCGTCATGGTCGGGCGGCCGAACGGCTGGCGCATGGCGCTGGAATACAACGCTGATCTCTTTGACCGGGCAACGGCGGAGAACCTGCTCGAACACTGGCAAAGCGCATTCGCGATAGCCTTCGAGCATTCCGAGAAGACGATCGGGGAGATGGGCTTCCCGGTGATCGGAACCCGACCGCGTATCAGCGACGCGGAGCGACTGGCCCGCATCGAGCAGACCCTCCTTGCCCACGATCTGGTGGACCACGCCGCAGCGATCTTCTACGTCGACAATGCCGGCCAGCGCCGCATTCAGGCCTTCGTCACGGCATCCCCCGACGCGGCCATTCCCGTAGAGGGTCTGCCGGCGCGACTGTTGGCCGATCTGTCAGCTGAAGACGGCATGGAGGTCCCTGACGGGATCAGCGTTCTGCACGACCTTCCGCGCAAGACACCGGTCGAACCGCAGCCTTCGTCCTCCGAACGCCCGATGACCTTGCCTGCGCACGGCGTGCCGGCAATGCCGGTTGACGCCACTCTGGAAGCAAAAGTGGCGCAGATATGGGAACAGGTGCTCGGCGTCAGCGGAGTTTCAGCGGCCTCGAATTTTTTCGATCTGGGCGGCCACTCGCTCCTAACAGTGAGGATGATAGCCCAGGTCCGGAAGGAGTTCGGCTGCTCACTGGACCTTCCCGCCGTCTACCGCAACCCGACGCTCCGCGCGATCACGACCCAGCTGGCCTCTGCCATGGCCGCAACGGCGCCGGCAGCCTCGACGGCGATCGCGGATGAGACGGCGGACTGGCGGATCGTCGAGATGCAGACGGCAGGCCCGGGCATTCCGGTCATCACCATCAACAATGTCGGCATCATTCACGCCATCACGAAAACGACCGCCCGCAACCGCCGGATGGTCTGCGTCCGCCTGTTCGAACCGGGACGGGATCACGGGCTATCGGGTCTATCGCTCGAGCAGATCGCCAGCCGTTACCTGGAGGTCGTGCAGGCTATCCGCCCCAAAGGTCCCTATGTGCTGCTAGGCGAATGCGTGCATGGTGTTCTCGCGTATGAGGTCGCACAACAGCTGTTGCGGCGCGGCGAGCACGTCGCCCTCCTCGTAACGCTCAACATGTGGCATCCGACCTATTCCCGGCGCTTGAGTTCAAAACAACGCTGGCAGATCCGGCTGAGCCAGGTCTCCCACAACTTCAAGCACGTCCGCGCCGGCAAGAAGACGTTCGTGCAGTTCCTCGGCAACTATTCCCTGCCACACCGTTTGGGCCTCTTCCGCGCGGCCCGGGCGCTTGGTCTTTTGAGGGCCATCCCGCCACGAACCGGTTCGGCCGAGCAGGAAGACTTCCTGATGACGCTGTTCCATGCGCGGGATCAGTATGTTCCGGCCCCCTACGAGGGCCCGATTTTGCAGATGCTGACGCCAGACTGCCCAACCGGGCGCGGGTTTGATCCGACACTCGGCTGGGACGGTGTTTTCACCGGGCCGGTGACGCTGTCCCCCGTCGAGCCCCTCGGAACCATCCCGACCGAAGGCAGCGGACGCCGCGCGATTGCGGAGGTGGTCGCAGATACCCTCGTCGACGTGGATGCGAGCCTGGGAGGGAGCCGGGCGAAATGAAGCCGAACCGCTCGCGTCTCGCGGTCCTGGCCATTCTATTCATGGCCGCGACTTCGATGGTCGCGGACACACCCTCAGTCTACCACGTCCTGAAAGAGCACATGAGACGGATTGCATTTCCGATGGCGATGGCTCCTGAGCCGACCGGGACCTATCCTGTCGGCCGCGAAACGCTGCAGTTGGCGATCGGCGGGCGGAGTACCACGATCGATCTTTGGTACCCGGCCGCGTCGGGGCCAGACGCGGCAAGACGCCGCTGGAGAGCTCTCGCCGATTTCGTCTTGCGTCCCACTTCAGCGCGAGCTCCGGCGGTGGCACCCGCCAGGGAAGAGCACGGACATTGGCCCCTGCTCGTCTACAATCCGTCGTGGTTCTCAGAACGGAGCGACAACAGCTTCACGCTCGCCAATATCACCAGTCATGGGTTCATGGTGGCGGCGCTCGACGACGTGGTTCACGACGCGCCCGCGAACGATCGGGAGGCGCAGACAGCCAGCCTGGATTTCAGCTCCGATGCGGCCTTCGAGCAGTCGCGCCTGGTGGCGGACCGCCGAGTGACCATGGCAGCGAAGCGCTCGTCTTCCGTGATCGATGCGCTCGCCGCGCTTCCTCCATGGAACGAAATGATCGATTTCCGGCACATCGGCGCGATCGGCTTTTCTTTCGGTGGCGCGGTGGCGGCCGAGCTTGGCCGCAGCGACGCACGCATTCGCGCCGTCATCAACATGGATGGCGCAACATTCGCGGAAGCCGCCCGATACGGCCTGAACGTTCCCTACCTTTTCCTGTCGAGCGGCGAGCTTTTCCCGTCCCGCAGCGCTCTTGACAGTGAAGATCCGGCGACCCGCTTCGCTGCTCGCGTCTCTTTGATCGAGGCGCGGCGGCAGGTCGAGCGCTCCAATCGGCCCGGCTATCTCAGCCTCGTCCTCCCGATAGCCACTCACCTCGACTTTTGCGACAGGCTCGTCATGCCGCCCTTCGAGGCTCTGCGGGAGGCACGGACGATCGATCGGATAAAGCTATGGCATGAGCTCAATTCGGTGCTGATCGACTTCCTCGATCGCTCTGTTCGCGACCGTGCCGATCCCTCGGCACCGATGCACTGGTCGCCGGACTTTCAGTCCATCAAGCAGGCTCGCCTCGCTTCGATTCCGACGGAGGCGACCACGCCATGATCATCATGAAGCCACCATCCCATATAGCGCCAATTACCGTCAGCGCCGATCATCCACGATCAGACGACTGCGGCGACCGTGTCGATGATCTTCGTCAGGTCACGAGCCGCGACATCCCAGGTCAGGCGCGCCGCCAGTTCGCCTCCGCGTCGCCGCAGATCGTCCGCCAATCCGACCTCGTTGAGCAAACGTTCGAGCGTCGACTCCACCGCGCCGGGCACAGCGGGATCGTAAACGAGGGAGGCCGCGCCGCAGATTTCCTCCACCGCGCTGCCACCGGCCGCGATCACCGGGCAGCCGCAGGCGAGAGCTTCGACGGGCGGCAATCCGAACCCCTCGTAGCGGGATGGAAAGAGCAGACAGGCCGCGTTTTCCAGCAGCGCGCGAAGCTCGCCGTCGCTGACGCGACCGAGCCGCATGGCCGGAAACTCGACGCCGTCGACGCCGCTACGGAAAACGGCCGGATCGACGGTGCCGGCGATCGCCAGCGTCATGCCGCGTGCGTCGAGCATTCCGGCGATCCCGCGAAGGCTGCCAAGGCCTTTGTGCGCGACGCGGTTACCCACCACCAGGGCATATTGCCGTGGCCGCAGTTCGTTTCGGTTCAGCACCGAGTCATCGGCGAGAACGTTCAGGATGTGGTCGGCGCCCTCCCCCACGACGAGAATCCTGTCGCCCGGAATGCCCAGCCACTTCGACAGACGCTGGCGCGAGAACTGCGAAACCGTGACGATCCTCGCGCCGCTCCGGGTGATCAGCCAGTGGTGAGCGCGATACCACTGGCGGAAACGCCAGGAGTAGGATTCCGGCGTATCGAAGACGCCGGCGTCATGGACGACGACCACCTGTCGGCGTCCGGCGGCGATCGGCCCGGTATTGCCGAGGTTGAGCAGAACGCGCCCGCGCGCCGCCCGCGGCAGTTCCACCTGCTCCCAGGCATGACCGCGCAGCCGGCCGACCTTGCGAAGGCGCAGCGCGTCCAGCGCCGGCATCTCGTCGGGCAGAGCGGGAACCAGGACTTCCGCCGCCGGCCACTCGCCGCGTGTGGCGAGCCGGTCGAGGCTTCGCAGGATTTCGCCGGCATAGCGCTGAACGCCGGTGACCGGCTGCACAAGGAAGCGCCCGTTGATCGCAACGGGAGCGAGGCCGGGTCGAGCGGTTCTGCCTGTCTCGTGCATGACATCCATGATCGCTGTTCCGCCGGTGCTCGTTGCGGGCTCCGAAGCGCGCCTGGCCGCCCGGCAGCCGCAAACGCTCGGTGGCAAGAATTCCAACGTCTCGTCAGCCGCGAAAGCAACCCCAACCAAAGAACTATACCCCCGAGGGAGGGACAGTGATGGAAGCCCTGGGTTCGCATTCCAGCCATCGCTCGATGTCAGGCGAGGAAAGAGCGTCTGTTCCGCTTCAGGAGAGCGGTGCGACGGGCTCGCGAACATCCCACATGCGCCTTGCCGTGGGCATCCCGACGATCGGCCGTCCTGCGATCGTGCGCGGCGCGCTGCGGGAACTGATGGATCAGACTCGGCTGCCGGATCTGGTGGTGATCTGCGCGTCACGCCCGGAGGACGTCGAGGGTCTCGCGGCAGACCCGGCATCAACCCGCATAGTCTTCTCGACCCCGGGCGCCTCACGGCAGAGAAACGCAATCATCGACGCGGCGAAGGATTGCGACGTGATCGTCTTTCTCGACGACGACTTTCTCATGCAGCCCGATTATCTCGCCGAGACGGAACAGGCGTTCCTCGGTGAGCCGGCACTGGTCGTAACGACGGGCACGGTCATCGCCGACGGGATCGGCGGCCCCGGCCTGGAGCTGGAGGACGGGCGCGTCTTGCTTGATGCCGATCGAAAGCTGAGATCGACACGCCCGGCGACTGCTCAACCCCGGGACGCGCCAACCTTCTGCGGATACGGCTGTAACCTCGCTTTTCGTGTCGAGGTGGCGAACCGCCACGGCATTCGGTTCGACGATCGGCTGCCGTTCTATTCGTGGCAGGAAGACGTCGATTTCTCGCGACGGCTCGGCCTGCACGGCAAAATCGTGCGCCTTGGCCGAGCGCGCGGCGTGCATCTCGGCACCAAGGTCGGCCGAGGCTCGGGCGTCAGGCTCGGCTACTCCCAGATCGTCAATCCGCTCTACCTCGCACACAACTCGCGAGGCCGGATCTATCCCTATGGCTATGCTCTCGTGCGGATCGTCCGCAACCTTTCCGCCAATCTGCTTCGGTCGATCCGCCCAGAGCCCTACATCGATCGGCGCGGACGGCTCCGGGGCAACATGACAGCACTCGGCGACGTCCTGCGAGGACGGTTGGAACCGGAAAGGGCGGCCGGCCTATGAACTTCGTTCTCAAGAAGGGGCCGGCATCGGCCCTCCACCGCGTCGCGAGCACGATATGGCTCGGTGCATGCCGACGCGCCGCCGCGTTCCACATCGCCCGCCATCATCCGGTTCGCGACCTGTCGACCATTGCCATCGTCGCCCCGCTCGGCCGGCGAAACGGCATCGGTCAGGGCGCGCGGCTGCAATATGCGGCCTTCAAGTCGGCCGGCAGAGCCGTTGAACTCGTTGACGCAACCGCCGCCTTGCGCAATCCCATCGCGCGTGTTTCTCACGCTGCCGCCTCGGCTTATGTCTTCCATTGCGGTGGCCCGCAGACGGCGAATCTTCTCCATGCCGTTCTTCCAATGGCCGCACAGGCTTGGCGCATCGGATACTGGGCATGGGAGTTGTCCACCCCGCCCCAGGACTGGCGAGCCTTCGCCGGCATGGTGTCGGAGATATGGACGCCCAGTCGCTTCGCGGCAGACAGCTTGGCTCAGATTTTCGATCTTCCCATCCGCGTCGCGCCTCATTCGGTTCCGGTAAGCACGGCGCGCCGACGCAATGTCGCGGCGCCTTTCACCGTTTTGGTAATGGCCGACGGGCGATCCAGCCTTTCGCGCAAGAACCCCGGCGCTGCCATCGCCGCCTTCCGCAAGGCATTCGGCGACGATGCGAGGGCGCGCCTGTTCGTGAAGCTCAACGGCACGGGAAAGGACGTCGCCGGTCTGGCCGCTCAGGTCGAGAAAATGTCCAACGCGCGGCTGATCACGCGCTATCTCGGCGCGGCGGAACTCTCGGAGCTCTACCAGTCGACCGACGTGCTGCTCTCGCTGCATCGCGCCGAGGGGTTCGGCCTGCCGCTATTGGAGGCGATGGCGCACGGCATCCCCGTCGTCGCAACCGGCTGGTCCGGGAACCTTGAGTTTATGAGCTGCGCCGATAGCGTACTCGTCCCGTATCGCCTCGTTCCGGTGCGCGACGAAGCGAAAATCTACTCGAGTGGAACCTGGGCCGAACCCGACATCGAGGCGGCCGCGGCCGCCCTCCGGCGCCTGGCGGACGAGCCGAACCACTATTCCCGACTTGCCAGGGATGCCTACGCGGCGGCTCGGGCCGCCTATCGTCGATCCATCGAGCTCTGCGCGGAGTAAGGCCATGTCAGTTGCGAACTGCTGCCAAACCCTGCCGTCGAACGCCTCCACCGGGCGGCAACGGCCTGCCGCTGTTCGGCGACCGCGTGGGACCTTTGGTTACATCGCCAATGCCAACGCCACCACCAGCCAGAAGACGGCGCAGCCTGCAATCACCGCTATGCGGACACGACGGCCGGTCCAGAACGGGTCGTCCTCCGCCCCGCCGGACATCGCGGACCAGCGGCTCTCAGGTGCCGCACCATCGGCAATACCCTGCCTTGCTTCGACGGGAGCTTCTTTCATCGGGTCGTCTCGTTCAGGCCCAAAGCGCGATGCTGAAATCCTGCATGTCTTTTGGACCACCGGCTTGCGGCAAAACGACGGCGTGAGGCGCATGGGGCGGACGTTTCGAGGGCCGGCAGGTCAAGTCGCGTCACTTTATCGCTTTATGGTTAATCCCTGGCTAACAATCGGGAAACGGTTGGCCGACGACGACCGCAACTTCCGTTCGCCGCAGACGCAACGCCACCTGCCCCCCGCCCGCATGGGCAATCGCGCCCACTGCCTTGCCATCGGCGAGGTCCAGATGGATCAGCCGCCATCGCTCGAGGCCGCCATGGGCTGCGTCGATGCGCGTGAAGCGCGCATCCTCAGCAGGATCGAGCGACACGTCAAAAGAGGACAGCGGCATGGAAAGTCCCTGACCGGACGCCTTCACAAATGCCTCCTTGCGCGTCCATCCCAGAACAATGGCCCGTTCGCGCTGCGAAGCCTCCAGTCTGGCGAGGCTTTGCTGTTCAGCCGGCGAGAAGATCAGGCTCGCCAAGCTCTCCTCGAGCGGCCGCACGATTTCCACGTCGACCCCGACTTCCAGGGTCTGAGAGACGGCGAGCACGGCGATTTCGCCGCTGTGGCTCAAGTTGAAGTGGGGCGCCGGTCGGTGCGGCAGCACGACCGACGGCTTTCCGAAGGCGTTCACGGTAAACGCCAAGGCAGCCGGAGGCACGCCCAGTTCATCGCCAAGGATCATCCTGAGACGACCGCGCGCCACCGTGAAGCGCTGCCGATCCCGATCGAAAACGAAAGCCGCGCGCCGCATCAGTTCGCCGTCGCCAAGGTGACGAACGTGCTCGTCCACCAGATGGTCGGGCAGATCGAGCACCCAGGTCCAAATATCGATCCGCTGCATGCTCCCATCCGCCTGTTCATGCGGTGGCCCGGCCCTTGCACCGATTGGCCTTCGGCGCCGCCTCTGCCATCCGGCGCTCACACCGCGAACCGCCCGTCGCCCTCCAGGACAGGTCGTCGATCATGAACATATTGAACTCTTCCCTTCCCCTTCCGCAACGGGATCGTCCCATCCCGGCGCAAGACATGATCGACCTCAGTGGCTTGTTCCGCATCATCTGGCGAAGGAAAGGGACCATCGCCCTCGTCGTCGTCGCGACGGTCGCTCTGACCGGCACCTGGCTGCATTTCGCGACGCCGATCTACACCGCCTCCTCGTCGATCCTTCTCGATACACGCGAACAGCACATCACCAATGTGAAGGAAGTCGTGTCGGAACTTTCCGTGAGCAGCTCGGTCATCGCGGGTGAGGTTTCGGTCGTCATGTCCAATCTGTTGGTGGGCAAGGTCGTCGATCAGCTCCACCTCGTCGACGATCCGGAATTCGACCCTTGGATTCCACGTGCTCCCAGCTATGCCGACCAGGCGAAGGATCTACTGCGAAGAGCCTTTGCGGCCGTTGGGATTGCCGACCTGTGGCCACTAGAGGCCGATGACAGGTCTCGTCAGCCGGCCGCATCCAAAAAGGCCGAGGCGCGCCGCGTTGTCATCGAGGCCGTTCAAAACCATCTCAGCGTAAGACAGAGTGGCATTGCCTACGTCATCGAGGTTTCATTCAGTTCGCCTGACCCGCTCACGGCGTCACGCGTCGCCAATGCCGTGGCCCAGCGTTACATACAGGACCAGATCGACGGCAGCCGAGAGGCGACCCGCCGCGCGGCTGTTTGGCTCGGCGAGCGCATCGAGGGGCTGAGGGTGCAGGTCGAAACGGCTGAGGTGGCCGTCGTGAAGCTACGCGCGCAGCAGGCGCGCGAAGAGGGTGGCGGCGTCGACGTCGTGACCCAGCAATTGAAAGAACTCAACAGCGCACTGGTCACAGCCAGCGCCGCCAGGGCCGCTGCGGATGCGCAGTACCGGCAGGTCGCGAACCTGCTCGAAACCGGCGGCGTTGAAGCGGCGTCGCGCGTCGTATCCTCGCCGCTCATCCTGACGCTGAGCCAGCAGAAGGCGGAACTCGAGCGCAACCTCGCCGAATTGTCGAAACGATATGGCGCGGCCCATCCGGAAGTGGTCAAGGTGAAGGCCGGTATTGGGGATGTCGAGCGCGCCCTTGAGCTGGAGGTCCAGAAGGCACAAGCCACCATGCGCAATGATCTAGCGGTGGCGGTCAAGCGCGAGACGCAACTGACCTCCGAGGTCGAAACGGCACAGGCTCGCCTGACGAAACTCGCGGAATCGTCCGTCCAACTGCGCCAGCTCGAAAGGTCGGCGGCTGCAACGGCCTCGGTCTACGAGAGTTTCCTTGCACGCTACAAGGAAACTTCCCAACAAGCCGATCTTGAGCGGGCCGGGGCGCGGCTCATTTCCGTCGCCGAGCCTCCGCGCGCCCCCTCGCATCCCCGCAAGAAGCTGATCCTGGCCCTCGCGGGCATCGCCGGCGGTGTTCTCGGGTTGGGTCTGGCGTTCGGTCTCGAGCTGTTCTCGACCGTGTTCCACACGCCGGACGAACTACATGCCCGAACCGGTCTGCCTGTGCTTGCCGTACTGCCAGCGGTGCGTCGGCGCACGAACAAGCGATGGCTGGTTCGCCAGCTTGTCGCACGTCCCACCACCCGCTTCATCGAGGCCGCGCGCGATCTGCGCACCTCGTTGGCCCTGCTCCAGGGTGACGTCACGCCACAGGTAATCATGGTCACGTCGGCGCTGCCTGGCGAGGGAAAGTCCACCACGAGCATCACCCTGGCCTATCTCCAGCACGTCGCGGGGCATCGATCCGTCATCATCGATTGCAATCTGCGCCGTCCGTCCCTCGCCAAAATGTTCGGCGCGGACGACGCACCCACCATCGAGCCCTACCTGCGGGGGGAAGCGTCAATAGAAGACATCGTCTCGATCGACCCAGCCACCGGCTTGCACCTCATCGCAGCCGCACCGCGTAAGAGCGTCGAGGACGAATGGTTGCACTCCAGCCGGTTGGGTGAGCTGATCGAGGTTTTGAGAGACCGATACGACTTCGTTATTCTCGATGCCGAGGCGACATCATCGACTTCGGATTCGCTGTTGCTGGCGCAGCGCGCGGATGCCGTGCTGGTTGTCGTGCGCAGTGGTCGGACCTCAGCCTCGGCGGTGCTGCATAGTCTCGACAGGCTTGAGGTTTCCCATTGCCAGATTGCCGGCACCGTACTCTCGCAAGCGCCCGCGAACGTGCGGACCGATTCCTTGAGGGGAGGCCGTCGCTTTGGTTGATCAGAATGTGTGCCTGGACGGGCATGCCCTGCCCCTTCCCGCAACGTTGCGCGAAGCGCCGTCAGAGCGCGCGCTCCGACCAGAGCTCCAGCCTCCTGCGCGGCCAAGAAGCATCCCTGCGCGCGACAATCCCCGCCCTCGACGCATCGCTATCGTGCATTATTGGCTGGTGGGCATGCGTGGCGGAGAGCGGGTCCTCGAAGAGATTCTGTCGCTTTTCCCGACGGCGGATCTCTTTACGCACGTTGCGATCCGCGAAAACCTGTCGGAGGCGCTACGAAACCGCCCTATCACCGAAACGTTCATCGGCAGATTGCCATTCGCACGCAAGCATTACGCTAGGTTCCTGCCGCTCATGCCGTTGGCGCTGGAGGAACTGGACCTGTCCGGATATGACCTTGTCATCTCTTCGGAATCGGGACCGGCAAAGGGTGTCATCGCGCCCCCAGGATCAGTTCACGTCTGCTACTGCCATTCGCCGATGCGCTATGTCTGGGATCAATATGGCGCCTATCGCCAGCAACTCGGACCACTCGGCCGCCTCGCCTTCAGCGTGACGGCTCACGGCCTGCGGACGTGGGATGTCGCCACCGCCGCCCGGGTGGACCAGTTCGTCGCCAACTCCGCCTTCGTAGCAGAGCGCATCCGCCGCTACTATAAGACTGAGGCCAAGGTCGTTCACCCGCCAGTCGAACTCAGCGCCTTCTCGCTGCCGCGCGAGCCCGGCACAGGCGATTATTTCCTGTTCGTCTCAGAGCTGGTCGGCTACAAACGCGCCGATCTCGTGGTCGAGGCATTCAACAGGCTGCGCCTCCCGCTCGTCGTGGTCGGCGATGGCAAGGAAGCGCCGGCGCTCGCCCGGCGAGCCTCGCCGAACATCTGTCTGACCGGTCGCGTATCCCAGGAAAGGCTGGTGGAGCTCTATCAGAACGCCCGCGCGCTGGTTTTCCCCGCGCTCGAGGACTTTGGAATCGTGCCGCTCGAGGCGATGGCATGCGGCGTGCCTGTCATCGCATATAGTCGCGGCGGCGCCCGCGAGAGCGTCGTTGCCGGAAAGACCGGATTGTTTTTCGACGAGCAGAACGCCGATGCCATCATCGACGCTGTGGAACGCTTCGAGACCCAGCGCGCGACGTTCGATCGGCGTCAGATCGCCGCCCATGCGCAGAAATTCTCGCCGGAGGTGTTTCGCAAGCGGTTTCGCCAATGCGTGGATGGCGCCATTGCGCGAGCAAGGCGAAGAGATGCGGCATCTACCGGCCGGACGGGCGTGTCTGCCGAATAACCTCTTGGGCGGCGGCGAAGGCGGGCTTCTGCGGCCCTACCGTCCACTGTCCGCCGCTCCCCTTGACCATGGAGACCACACCCATGCTCGCCTCGAAGCTCGGCGCCCAGTATGGCTCGTCGAACAGCTCGTAGATGAACGTCGCCTCGACATCATAGGCTTTGTTCAATTCGACCAAGCGTCGCATCATCGCGCTGAGGCCGGCGGCCTGGCCCTCCTTGCCGTCCTTATGGCTTCCCTGCGAATGGTTAAACTCCGTCACCCATATGGGTTTGCCGTACCGAGCGAGGGTTCTGAAGGGAGTATCATCCTTGTACTCGTACATGTGCCACACCGTGATCTCCCAGGCGATGTGGTCTTTGGCGAGCCGCTCGAAAAAGCCGAGATGACCCCATCCGGCGGTTCCGATTGCCCGGCGAGCTTTGGGATTGGCTGCGGCGATGCCCTCCGATAGTCCACGCAGAACAGCAGCGACCTTGAGATAGCGGGGAGTGAAGTACTCTCCGGGTCCGACGCCGGCGGCCGGTCCCCATTCGCAGGGGTACTGCGTCCCATCATCCCGCATCTCGCAAGGCTGGATGATGGCATAGTTCTCCAACTCGTTGCCGAGTTCCCATATCTCGACATCAGGGAAGGCGCGGGCGAAGGCCTCCGCGAACGCGGCGCTCTGTGTCCGAAGCTGCTCGGCGGTGCTGCTCTTCAGGCGGACGGGTGGAATGAGGATGGGAAGGATGTCGATGCGGCGCTCCCGCGCGGTCTCCAGGAGAAACCGCAGCTTGTCGCGCTGATCGAGGCTGGTGACGTCGACCCGATAGGATGTTCCGCCAAGCTCATGGAGCTGCTCGATCTGCTCGGCATAGCTCAAACCGGAATAGGCGGTGAACGGGTGCCCATTGGCGCCCCAGATCATCTCGGCCCACCCCACACATGGGAGCATGCCGAGGAGGAGCGCGGTAGCGCGAACCACGATCTTTAAGGCCATTGGATGCCGTCTCCCGGCTGTTCAGAGATCGGGAAGCCGACGTGCGATCACCCGCGAACGGTTGGACAACATCGGAGGCCGCCCGCACCTTGTAGGCGCAGGCGGCCCATCGGCGCGTGCCCTGCTCAGGGATGCAACGGAAAGAGCTCCTTTATCGTCGCATCATGTCCGTTCGGTAGTCCGTCGCGCACCTCGATTTCGTTGGGTGTCTCGCGTGCCAGATCGGCATGCACCATCATCCGGCAAAGCTCGCGGACTTCCACCAGGGGCCGCCAGCCGAGAACCTCCTTCGCCTTGCGTGGCGAGCCCAACAGCAGATCCACCTCCGCCGGCCGACGCAGCGCCTTCTGAATACGCACCAGAGGCCGGTTCATCGACGCGCAAAATCCGACCTCGTCGTCGCCCTCGCCGCGCCACTCCAGATCGAGATCGGCCGCCGCAAAGGCCATCGTGGCAAAATCGCGCACGGTCGACGTCGTTCCTGTCGCCAGGACGAAGGTGTCGGGTTTCTCTGCCTGGAGCATCCGCCACATTCCCTCAACGAAATCTCCGGCGAACCCCCAGTCGCGTTTGGCATCCAGGTTGCCCAGAAAGAGCGTCGTCTGCAGGCCCGAGGCGATGCGCGCGACGGCCTGGGATATCTTGCGGGTCACGAACTCCGGCCCGCGCAGGGGCGACTCATGGTTGAACAAGATGCCGGAGCTGACGAACATGTCGTACGATTCGCGATAGTTGATCGCCGACCAATGGCCGAACAGCTTTGAGACGGCATAGGGGCTGCGCGGATAGAACGGCGTGTTTTCATCCTGCGGAACTGCCTGGACCCGGCCGAACATCTCCGCCGAGGATGCCTGGTAAATCCGGATCCGCGGATTGACGATGCGGGAGGCCTCCAGCATCTGCAGGGCACCAAGCGCCGAGATCTGCGCCGTCGTCGTCGGCTCCTTGAAAGAAACGGCAACGAAGCTCTGGCCAGCCAGATTGTAGATTTCGTCGGGCTCGAAAGCGGCAATCGCCCGAATGTTGGAGCCGAGATCGGTCAGGTCGTGCTCGACCAGCGTCAGGTTCTCATGGGTGTCGACGCCGAGTTCCCGCAGCCGCCAGAAGGTCTGGGCGCTGGTTCGCCGATAGCCGCCGGCAACCTTGTAGCCTTTCGACAGCAACAGGCGCACCAGATAGGCGCCATCCTGCCCTGTCACGCCTGAAACGAATGCTCTCTTGGCAGCGCTACCTTCGGGCATGAAACCTCACTCTCCGCGCAATGTGCGTTCCAAAGGGCGTTCACATGATCCCTGAACTCGACCCGGAAACGTTCATTCGAAAAGCGGCAGGCGTGCTGCCGGATCGCCGCGGCGTCGAAACGGCCGACCATTCTTTCGAACCGGTCGACCGCATCGCAGATGGCCTCGACGCTCTGTTCCCAGAAGTGCAGCCCGGTAACGCCGTCCACGACGGTCTCTGACGCTCCGCCCCGGCCGTAAGCCAGCACTGGCGTTCCGCAGGCCTGCGCCTCGATCGGCGCGATGCCGAAATCCTCTTCGGCAGCGAAGATGAACGCTTTGGCCTCCTGCAGGTGCCGCAGCAAAACTGCGTCCTCCTGGTATCCCAGGACGGAGACGTTCGGGCCGGCGCGTTCTACAGCGTCGCGATACTGCGGCCCATCGCCGATGACGACGAGCTTCTTGTCGGGCATATGGCGGAAGGCTTCGACGATGAGCCCGATCTTCTTGTAGGGAACCAGCCGCGAGGACGTCAGGTAGAAGTCCTTCTTCTCGCCGCCCATCTGAAAGTAATCGGTGTCGACACCGGGATAGATAACGGCGGCGTCGCGCCGGTAGAACTTGCGGATTCGCCTGGCGATGTATTCCGAGCAGGCGATGAAGCTGTCGACGCCGTTGACCGTTCGCAGATCCCATATCCGGGTTCGATGCAACATCCAGCGAGCCACCATCGCGCGCAGACCACGGTCGATTTTCTGCTCGCGCAGATATTGGTGTTGAAGGTCCCAGGCATAGCGCATGGGCGTATAGCAATAGCAGATGTGCAGCTGGTTCGGTGCCGTGATCACTCCCTTGGCCACGGCATGGCTGTTGGAAATGACGATATCGTAGTCCGACAGGTCGAACTGCTCGACGGCGAGCGCCATCAATGGCAGGAGATTTCTATACATCTTTCGAAAGACGCGCATTCCTTGCAGGAAGCTCGTCTTGAATACCTTGCCATTGTAGAATTTACTGAACTTCCCGTCACTGAAGTCGAAGAGGCAGAAAACGTCAGCGTCCGGAAATTCCTTCAGCATTTCGGAAAGGACTTTCTCCGAGCCGGCATAGGTGACAAGCCATTCGTGCACGATGGCGATCTTGGGATTCCGGTTCGAACCCTTGCCGATGTATTCGGGCTTCGTAAGCATGACGTTATTTGCCCAGGAATTATTTCCGAATAACTAAAATCCATAAATCCAGAAATCATTCCCGGTTCAAGTGCAAATAATGGGTCGACATCCATCAAAAAGAATTATGCCGATTTCGGCGTAAGCCCCCCTTGCCGCGGCGCAATTACACTTCAGCGGGACTTGCAGCGGTGCTTGAAGCAGTCCTTAGGCCTTCAACGCCTTTGAAAAGCACGGCGCTCTCAACAGAAGGGGGCCTGTCGAGGCGATGGTTCCGGTCCAGCGCGGGAAGACCCGAGTCGCGGGCGCAAGAGCTTCCGTAAGAGCCCACAGAGCGCGTTCGTCGTACCGCCGATTGCGCAGATGAGCCCACCGACTGCCACGACTAGACTGGGCGGCAATGTTTCGGCCTGCCCTCCTGCGCCGCACGAAGCCCCGCACCACCGCTCCACCGCACCTCAACCTAAGGGACGCGATACCTCGATGGCACGACAAGTCCACGGCGCCGCAATAGATCCCACGAAGTGCGTAGTGACGCCATGATGCATCCCTCCCTTTCTTCCCGAGCGGCATTGAAACCGAACTTCTCCGCCTTGAATGCTGGAGGGTGGACGGCCGCTACCCGCGTCACATCGCAGATCTCGCAGTTCGTCATCATCCTGATCGCGAGCCGGTTTCTCGGCCCTGCTGAATTTGGCGTGTTCTCGCTGGTTTCGGCGGTGGCGTACGCACTGCTCAGGATCGCCGACGCCGGCTGGAGCGAATTCATCATCAGCTGGCGCGGCGATGAGAGCTTCATCGAGGCAACGCTGACCCTGTCGCTCATCGCCGGGCTGATCATGTCGCTTCTGGGGCTTCTCGGCGCGACATTCGTTGACGAGGTGATGGCGTCCCCGACAGAGGCGCATCTTATGGCGCTGTTCGCGCTTTGGATCGTGTTGGCAACCTTGAGTTCGGCGCAGGGCGGCGTCCTGACACGGCGACAGCAGGTGGCGCCACTCTCGACCATCTTGATCGCGGCGGAAGGTGTGGGCTTCGCGGTGACAGTGACGGCTCTCTTCACCGGTGCGGACTTGTTCTCCTTGGCCTACGGGCGTCTTGCGCAGCAAAGCCTGCAGATGGTCGCCTCCGCGGCCCTTACCGGGGCCCGACCGCGCGCTTTGCCGGACCGGGCGGTGATCCGCGAGGTTCTGGCGTTCACGCGTCACATCTTCCTGACGCGCTGGCTAAACCTCATGCGCATGTACGCGTCCACCTTCCTCATCGGCCTGTTTCTCGGGCCGCAGAGCGTGGGCCTATATCGGGCCGCCGATCGGCTGGTCGGCGCGTTGATGGAGCTGATGAACGAACCCGCGCGCATGTTGGCTTGGCTCCTTCTCCGGCGCGCGGCCGTCAGGGCGCAAGCCGAGGGCCTACCGGTTCGGGAGACAGTGCGAGAAACGGCGGAGCTGATGCTGCCCTTGATCATCGCCATCGCCCTTCCCTGCCTGGCCTTGTTGGCACTCTTCGCGGATACGGTCATCGCATTCCTGCTGGGCGAAGGGTGGCGCGGCGCCGCTCCGATCGTCACGATCCTCGCGATTGCCAGGGCTTTGGTCGTGCCGTCGTCCGTGACCGAGGCCCTTCTTTCGATCCTTGGAGAGGTCCGCCGGTTTCCGCCGGCCTCTCTTATCAACGCCGTTATCAGCATCACGGCCCTCGCGATTGCCGCTCAGTTCGACGCGGTCGCGGTGGCCGTTGGCGAGTTGGTGGCCGGAACGGGCGTTCTGGCGACCACGATCTGGCTTCAAAGGCGGTATGGCGGTGTTCGCTGGGGGCTGGTGGCCCGGCATTCCCTCTTCATCGTGCCATCCATCGCCCTCGGGCTCGTGGTCGCCGAGACCATTAGTCAGACCTTCGCTGCCGAGCTCCCAGGCATCATGCGGACGCTGGTGGCCTGCGCGGCGGCTACGGTGATCTACGCGGCGGCAGTCGGGCTGCTGCGCCCTGTGGCGGTGCGGATCGCGTTTTCACTGTGGCGCCAACAAAGGGCAGCAGAGGCGGCGATATGAAACAGGCATTGCTTCGCGCGCCGAGCGCTGTTGGACGACCAACAGATATGCTCAAGAGCTGCAAACGGTCCCTCGCAACAGTGGCCGGCATGATCGATGTCGGCTTCCGGCGCGCCGAGTTCATGCTGCGTCCACGCAGACGGAGCTTCAGCGGCGCCTATGCGTCGTTCGATGTCGCGCTTGCAGCGGTACCGCGCGGCTATCTTTCGGGCTACGCGCACGAGGAGATTGCCGACATCTGCTTCGAGGAAATGTGCAGCGTCATGGTCTGGGACTATCCGGTCCTGTTCTGGCTCTCCCGGCTGCACCCCTGGGTATCCAGCGTCCTCGACGCCGGCGGTCACATGGGCACCAAGTTCAGGGCGTTCGACCCCCTGCTTTCCCTTAAAGGCAACTGGCGCTGGATCGTCTATGACACGCCGCCGGTCGTCGCGGCGGGGCGCAAACGGGCAGAGGCTGACGGTCTCGATGCCTCCTTGAGCTTTGTCGACAACCTCGCAGACGCCGAACCGACGGATCTCCTGCTCGCATCGGGCCTCTTCCAGTATTTCAACGGCACCCTGTCCGATTTTCTTTCCCGACTGCCGGCCCTGCCGCCATACGTCATCTTGAACAAGGTCGCGCTCAGGGACGGCGAAACCGTCGTGACCCTGGAGCGGATCGGAAAGGCCTATGTGCCGTATCAGATCCGCAATCGCGCCAGCTTCCTGCAGGACATCGCCAGCGCCGGCTACGTCATCGCCGATCGCTGGGTCATTCCGTCTCTCAGCCACTCCATCCGCTCCCATCCCGAATTGGGCAAAAGCACCAGTTGCGGATTCTATCTGCGACGGGCCGGCGACACGTTCGATTTGGCATGAGCTATCGAGGGAGGTCACGCGTCGTGCGCCACATCCAACGTCATGATCCGGAGCCGATCCTTCAGCGCGGCGGCGTCGGGTCTCGATCGCTCCCCCGAACGCTGGTGGCAGCGGCCATCGTCATTGCGGCGCTGGCCTTGAGCACCGCTTCCGCCTTGGCGCAGAGCGAATACCGACTGGCCATTGGGGACATCGTGGAGTTCGATTTTCTCGACGACGACCAACCGCCCCAGCGCCTGACGATCGCCGATGACGGGAGGGTGCAGCTGCCGCTCATCGGGGGAACGAAGATAGCGGACTTGACGCAGTCCGAGGCGCTCGCCTCCATCCGCCAAGCGTATATCGATCGCAAATTGCTGGTCGACCCGAAAGTGAACCTCGCCATCGCCGAGTTCCGACCGGTGTTCGTGCTCGGGGACGTGCGCGCTCCCGGCTCGTTTCCGTTCCGTCCGCTTTTGACCGTCGAGCAGGCGGTCGCGCTGGCGGGGGGGCCCTCGACATTGATAGGAGACGAGCAGAGCCGCATCCTTCAGCGGACAGCCCTGCGCAGCAGCATCGAGGCCATCGATGCCGACCTGGCTCGCGCCGCCGTGCGCAGCGCCGGCGCCCGCGCCCAGATCGACTCCCTTCCCCACATCGCCGATGAGGACATTCCGGAGCGGATCGCCAATCTGGTCAGTCCGCGCTTCCTGGACGAGATCAAGGAGATTCAGGAAAAGATCATCGCGGTCGATAGCGAGGCTTTCCAGAGCGAGAAGGCATCGCTTGAGACGTCCGTGAGCCAGGCGGAGCAGGAAATCGCCCTGCTCAACGATCTCGCCACCAACCAGAAGAAGGCGATCCAGTACTTCCAGGACGAGGTCGACCGTTCGCAGATCCTCAAGGACCGGCAGCTGACCGCCGGCAGCGAAGTCGCGCGGCGCGAGCAGTCGGCCACGGAAGCGCGCAGCCGGCTCCTCCAAATCTACTACCAGATCGCACAGGCCAACCGGAACCTGGGAGATTTCCGCAGGCAAATCTCCCAGGCCAGCTACAACCGCAAGCAGCAGGGGTGGGCCGAGTACCAGAAACAGCAGACAGAGATCGACAAGCTCTTCGCGCAGCGGCAGTCGACCGAGGAGCAGTTGGTTCTGCTCACCGGCTGGACCGAGGCAGACGCGGCCGACCGCAGCGATCCGGATATCACCTATCGCATTCGTCGCTGGCAGAACGGCAGTTACGCCACCGTTCCGGCGACGGCCTTCTCCGTCGTATCTCCCGGCGACGCGGTGGCCGTTGTGGTGGAAAGGCCGAGACACACCGTTCCCGAAGCGATGGATGACGGGCGCCAAACATCTGAACTCACGAAATCCGCCGGCGCGGCGGTGCGATAGAGCGCGTCATGGAAGCCTTCGCGGTTACGCCCGTTGTGTTCGGACTGTGGCTTTGCTGCGCGCTCATCAGCCTCTCGGCCGCCTATTCGTTCACCATCCTCATGCTGCCGTTCGGCATGATGGCCGTGCTGATCCTGCCAAAGCTGGGCGGCCTGTCGTTTCTGGCCGTCAACATGACGGCCGCACTGACAGTGGGCGTGATGACGATCGACCTGGCGGCGCGACTGCTGCGCGGCGAAAAACTCCAGACACCGGCGCAGACCTTAATGATCGGGGCCTACGGAGCCTATTCGTTGCTTTCCGCAACTCTTCTCGTGCGATTGTTCGAGGGCGACTTCGCGGTGTTCTCTCTCGGTCGAGCAGCCAACGGCGTTAAGGTCAGCGTTCATTTCAATTCCGTCGTCTCGCCGCTCAGTTCGGGAAACTCCAATCTGTCGCAGGCCACCTATGTCCTTCTGAGTTGTGCATTTTTCGTCGCCAGCTGCGCGATCCTGCGGCGCCGGGGCGTAGCGTTTGGCGACAGGCTGTTACGCGCCGTCGCTCTCATCAATTTCGCTCTCGGCATGCTCGACATGCTTCGGTTCGACAAGCTCATGGAGCCGATCCGCACCGCGACCTACGCGCTCGCGAACGAGCAGACCAGCGCGGGCATGTCGAGGGTCATCGGCGGCTTTCCGGAACCCTCGGCCTTTGGTCCATTTTCCGTGGTTCTGTTCGCTTATTTCGCGGGAGCCTTCATCGGCTCTGGACGGGGCAAGGACGCGCTTTTTGCACTGTTGAGCCTCAGCATGGCCATAGCGTCCCTGGCAGCGAGCGCCTTCCTCGCGATCGCAGCCGCGAGTGTGGTTTTAGGTTGGCAGGTCCTTGCCAGGGCATCGGATGCCTTCGAACGCCGGGCGACCCTTTTCATGCTGATCAGCGTTTGCGCTGTCGTTGCGCTACTGTGTGTTGTGCTAATGAGCCCGATCGCGGAGCTGGGAGAGCGGGTGATCAACGAGGTCATCTTCCAGAAGGCCGACAGCACCTCGGGTCTGGAACGCGGTGCCTGGGCTGCAGGTGGCATCACCGCCTTCTACGAAACATACGGCCTGGGGGCAGGTGTCGGTTCGCTTCGCTCGAACGGTCTCGCATCTGTGGTTCTCGGCAGCGTCGGGATTCCCGGCGCTCTCGCTCTCGCGGCCTTCTTCATCGCCTCCTTCGTCGGCACCCTCCCTCAAGGAAGCGCGGGCGGCCCCAGGCGCGTCTATCGGGGAGCGCAAGCCGCAGCGAGCGCTCAAATCGCCGCCCTGTTCGTCAGCGGCACGGTGCCGGACCCCGGTATGCTCACGATGTTTTTGGCAGCGCTTGCCATCACGGCAAAGCGGGAATGCTTGGCCTCGGTCGCCGAGCCCAAGCGAATGCCGAAACCGCCGATTGGGCCGCAGGCACTAGCCTGGAGAGGCTAGATGAACGTCGCAGTGAAGCGTCACGCTGATGAGTACCGCGCCCAGCTCGCCTCACATTACCTGATAGGTTGGTCCCTCTCCGCCCTGCGGGGGGACCCAGGTGATGTTGCCGTTGGGGTCCTTGATGTCGCAGGTCTTGCAGTGGATGCAGTTGGCCGCGTTGATGACGAAGCTCGCCTCCCCGTCCTTCTCCACCCACTCATACACCCCCGCCGGGCAGTAGCGCTGCGACGGCCCGGCGTAGACGTCGTGTTCCGAGCGCTTCTGCAACCCCATGTCCTTCACCACCAGATGGACCGGCTGGTCCTCCTCGTGATGGGTGTTGGTCAGATACACCGACGACAGCCGATCGAAGGTGAGGACGCCG